>NZ_MKUD01000089.1:21524-28539 GCF_001898575.1 Spirosoma sp. 48-14 | reverse complement strand
TTTTTCTATTTGTTTACTATTTTCTAATGTGACAAAGTTACCTATATTTGCTATACATTTTATAGCACTATACGATTGTATAGTACTATGGCCTAGACAGTGTAGCGACCGATATTGGCAGGGAGGAGAGCATAAAAAAGCTTGGGGTCAATCGACGATTTTCATACTTTAGGGAAAGCTGTCTTCCCCTGATGAAAAAGACAAAACGCCCAACTCCACAACCAGCTCCAGCCAAACCCTACAAGTGCCTTTATCAGCTTAAAATTCATTTGCTTGGCATCAACCCGCAAATCTATCGCCGGTTCATCGTCAGAGGAGATACGACGGTGGTTCAGTTGCACCATATTGTCCAGTTAGTCATGGGATGGGACAATTGGCACTTGCATTACTTTCAGATTTTTGGGCGTCAGTATGGTATCGATTATACCGGTGGCGATCAGTTTCTGGGTATTCCCCAGATCACTCGCCTGGGTGATTTTGGTCTACGTACCAATGACACGTTTCATTACCTGTATGATTATTACGACCGTTGGGCTCATCAACTGCGGATCGAAGCCATAACTCCTGATGATGGTCGCTATCGGCATCCACGTTGCTTAGAAGGCAAACGAGCTTGCCCACCTGAGGACACAGGAGGCCCAACCGTGTACACTCACCGAATTGAAGAACAACGGTATTGGGCGTATGACTGGTTAGAAACACTAATGGAACGATTACTAGCGGGCGAGAACCCGTTAGAAGATAATGTGCCGGCCTGGTATTTCACTCACCAACCCGAACGGTTCGACTTGAAAGCGATCAATCAAAAATTGGCAAAACTGTATCAAATTAAAGGTAACTCCGGTTTTTGGGAGGCACAGGGCTGTTACGATGAATTAGAGGATGATTCCGACGAGTCATAACCGTATCAAGATAACCAAGTGGTTTAGTTGATACAGTTGAGTAGCTTTAGGGTATGCAACAGGCCGCCATCTTCGTTCGGGTATCCAAGAAGGAACAAGACTACCAACGACAGTTGAAAGACTTACGAGCGATTGCCCAAAGTCAATCGGTACAGGTAGTGGCTGAGATTACGGAGAAGGTCAGTGGTGCGCGTACCAACCAGGAGCGCGATGGGATTCAGGAATTATTGCTGTTGAGCCGTCAGGGTGCTATTCAGAAAGTGTTGGTTTGCGAAGTCTCCCGGTTAGGCCGCTCAACGGTTGAAGTCTTGCAGGTCGTCGAAGAGCTAACCCAGTTGGGCGTCAGCATTTACGTTCAAAACTTTGGCATTGAGACACTCAGGAATGGGAAGCGTAATCCCGTGGCCCAGTTCCTGTTTACCTTACTGGCCGAATTCGCTCGTTTGGAACGAGAGACGCTACGCGAACGCATTCTGTCGGGCATGGACGAAGCCCGACGGCAAGGAAAGAAGATTGGTCGCCCTGATGGAACAAGGGAGGAGAAAACGATTTTTCTGAAAAAATATACTTCAGTAGCCCGAAACCTGCGGGCAGGGCTTAGTATACGCAAAACGGCCAAATTGTGCGATATATCGATAAATACGGTTCGTAAAGTCAATGAGTATATAATGCTAAAACCCTGACTACTATGAAGTTTACCATCTCATTAAGCATTGAAGCTTCTGGTGAACCGCTTCAAACCATGCCTGTTTTGGCATTCGATAAAGAGTGTCAGGACGTGGCCAACATCGGTTTATCGCTCCCTGAATCAAAGCAGTTACTCGAAGCGCTACAAGCACAAATCGTTCAACAACAAGCCAACTGTTTTCTAGCACAGGCATTACCCAAGCTACCAACCAGTCGAGTTTTAAAAGATTATCGGCCCCTAACCCTAAGAACGCTATTTGGTACTGTACGGTTGAGAAGTCCTCGATTCACCGTTTTTCAATTATTGGATAAACCCCAAACAGTGAGCCCATTACGTTCCTTGCTTACCCAGCGTACTACACCGGAAATGCTTTATCTGGAAACGAAATGGGCTGCCTCGCTATCGTATTCACAAACCGCTACATTGCTTAAAGACGTGTTGCCAGTTGATAAAAAACTTAATGCCGCTACTATCCGAAATCATTTGGGACAGGTCGCTCGTCAAGTCGATAGTCATTTAAGCGTTGCTCCCTTAACCAACCCAGCAGATCTTCTTGTCTGCCAAAGTGCAGTGACTGAGGCTGAAGGCCCACTAGTTATGGGCGTGGATGGGGGCTATCTGCGAGACTGGTCGCAGAAGAAGACCTGTTTTGAAGTAATTGTGGGCAAATCCGTTCCAGCAGAGCAGCCCGCTAAGTGTTTCGGCTTTGTACAAGGGTATGATCAGCAAGCCAAACAGCGCATTTCTGAGTTATTGAACCAACAAGGACTACAAGGCAATCAGCGGGTCGTTTTTCTGTCCGATGGCGCAGCCAATCTGCGGCAGTTACAAAGTTACCTGACACCGAACGCTCAACATATTTTGGACTGGTTCCACCTAAGCATGCGTTTTACGGTCCTCCAACAGTATTTACAGGGTTTGACCAAAGTTGATGCGGATGGAGAGAAAATGCAAAAACGGTTAGAAAGCGCGAAGTGGCATCTGTGGCACGGCAACACGACCAAAGGGTTAGAGCTGATCCATGATCTAGATTGGGATGCCGATCTACACCGTCAGGAAGCCACTACCAAATACGACAAGATCAAACCCCTCATCCGGTATATCAGCGAGTTGGAAAGCTACATTCGGCAAAATACTCATTTGATCGTGGACTACAGTGAACGCTATCGGTACGGGGAAGTAATTTCGACAGGGTTTGTTGAATCGACGGTCAATTATGTAGTGGCCAAGTGGTTCACGAAAAAACAGCAAATGCAATGGAGTAAATCGGGAGCCCATCAAATGCTGGTAGTGCGAACCAAAGTCTTAAATGATGACTGGGAGGGTGAGTTTAAGAAACAGTATCCCCAGTTTCGGGCGGACTCGGGCGCGGTCATTTCGATGGCTGCTTAACTTGCCTGACCCCAGGCTTTTTTATGCTCTCCTAGCGACGTCGGTGGGGTATATGCTGTTCTGGTTCAGTGTCTGCTTTTGGGTAAGCTCGCTGCAACGTTCTTCCAGTGCCAACGCGATGTTGCTGCTAGGTATCTGGCTGGTTCTGCTGGTTGTGATGCCAGCGGTTATGAATAATTACCTAACGGTGCGCTACCCGGTGCCGGAAGCACAGGCCACCACCCTGACCCAGCGTAAAGGATACCACGAAAAATGGGATTTGCCTAAGGCAGAAACGTTCGACAAGTTCTATGCCCATTATCCTCAATTTCGGCAGCTTCCCATCGTTGCCATGCCCACCGACTGGCGATGGTATTACGCCATGCAACAATTGGGCGACGATGAATCGGCGGAGCAGGCGGGCGAACTCCGGCAAAAATTGGGTCAACGCGAGACCGCCAGCTTGACTCTGGCCCGATTCATTCCGACGCTACATACCCAACTTCAACTGGGCGAACTGGCCCGGTCGGGGCTAGGCAACCAGCTTCGTTTTCTGGAGTATACGGGCCGGTTTCATGAAAAAAGCGACTGTATTTCTACCCCAAAATTTTCAGTAATGCCGCTGTTTCGGCGGAGAACTGGGCTGGTTTTCCCGTCGAAACCTTTGCCGACACGGCACCCATCAGTCCGGTTGCTGTTTTGGCCCCCTTATTCCTATTCATAAGCCTGTTTGCCGGGTTAGGCTGGTACCGGTTCCGCCAAACGATTTATCATCTATAAACGCTACAACGCATGTTACAAGCCATCAACCTAACCAAACGGTATGTTCCTAGCCGAATTCACGCCCTTGATGCCCTTAATCTGACTGTTCAACCAGGGGAAATATATTGTCTGCTCGGCCAGAATGGAGCGGGAAAAACCACCACGATTAACCTGTTTCTGGGATTTCTGAAACCCACATCCGGCCAGGCCCTGATCAACGGGATGGACGTGGCCGGGCATCCTCAGGAGACCAAGAAATTTCTGGCCTACCTGCCCGAAACGGTCATGCTCTATCCGAACCTGACGGGTCTGGAAAACCTCGATTTTTTTGCCCAACTAGCCGGGTTCCGCCACACGCCGGGTGAGCTGCGAAGTTTGCTAAGCCGCGCCGGGCTTTATGCCGAGGCCCACGCCAACTGGGTGGGCACGTATTCGAAGGGAATGCGTCAAAAAGTGGGCATTGCCATTGCGTTGGCCAAACAGGCTAAAGTGCTACTGCTCGACGAACCCACCAGCGGTCTGGATCCTAAAGCCAGCAACGAGTTTTCGGATATTCTCACGGATTTGGCTCAGTCCGGCACGGCCATTCTGATGGCTACCCACGATATTTTCCGGGCGCGGGAAGTGGGAACGCACATTGGTATTATGCGGGCGGGTCACCTGGTCGAATCACTAGCTGCCAGCGATCTGACAGCCAATGAACTCGAAGCCATCTACCTCCAAACGGTCTGAACGATGTGGCTTCTACTGTTTGAGTAGAAACTCGCGCTGCACTTAGGGCAGAAACAGAAGCACCATACCTGGCGGTTGCACCAACGAGCTATCTTTCCCCTTTCGACTAGTAGAAGAGGCAATGTCAAAATTAGGAAGAAATACGTCTGACAAAGAATTAGCGAGCCGTTGCTACGTTGCTTGCCGAGCGAAGGATGGTTACGAGCATACAACCCATAAAAAACAGGATGGTGCAACCCTGAATAAGCCCTCCAGCCAAACGTAGCGGGGCATCGGTAGTCATATCCCCAATAACCCGAGTCAATAAGCCAACCGATTGGCCCAGTGCCCCGACGTAGAGCATGGGCCGATAGAAATTGCCCCGTAACGACAATACGCCGGGCAAAATGACCGGACCGTGTGCGAAGATCATCGAGAAGACGAAGCCCGTAAAAAAAGTGTGTAACGTAGCGTCGTACACAAACGGGAACGTAACGGGCAATGCCAATAGCAACCCACTGACAAGCAACCAGCCGTAGCCGAGTACCAGGAGGCCACCCATGTAGCGCTGTTGCCCGGTTCGGAGCAGCAACCGGCGTGCCATGTCGAAACGAAGCAGCCACGCACCCACCAGTACCATGCCTACACCCGTTAGGCTTTGCCCAAATCCGTGAAACGGCTGTGCTACACCCACCAGAAAAACGCCCAACGCCAGCCACAACAGCAACCGCTGGTAGGGTTTTAGGGGCACAAACCGGCTCAGTTCCAGCCGTTCGGCGGTGATGGTGAGGAGCAAAAAAGCCATCCACCACGGTACGGCAGTTGGGTAAAAATGGGTACGTAGCAGAAAAACGTGACCAATCAGCAAACAGAGACTTCCGCCAAAAAGCAGGTAATAAAACGGCTCCTGAAACCGATGCAGAAACGAATAAATGATAACAGCCATCCCCATAGCCCCCGCCATAAACAGCCAGATGGCCAGCGCAAACTGATCGAACAACAGCATCACTACGGCCAATGCCTGCACCAGCGGCACCAGCAACGCCCAGCGTGTTTTAACGACAACGGCCCGTTCCAGCGAAATCAACGTACCCAGAAAACCACCCACCATCAGCAGGCCATGTTCGCCAGCGGCTATGGAAAGCGGGAGGTTCCAGCCCAGCCGAAGCCAGCCACTCAGGATGCCCAGCAACAGACCAAGCATGGCCAGCGGTACCAGAAAACGTTGCGGTTTCTGCATGATCATAAATCTTTTCGGCGAAACATATATAAAGCACTCAACAAAGGAACCACCGCCCATACCAACAGAATAAGGCACGCATAAACGATTCCGAACGTACTGCCTAACAGTTCGGCATACAGCGCCCCCGTATACCCCATCAGGGCCGATACGTCCATCTGCAATAACACGACAATACGTGCCAGATCGACCGGATTGAGCGTCGTTAACACCAGCATGACTTTTTCGAGCGGGTAGTCACTGAACGAGAACAGTACGGTAAGCACAAGGCCGTCGTAGAGCAGTACGAAATAAAACCACAGGAGCAACGTAACGCCGATGCCTTTGGCTTTGTCGCGGGTGAATACCGATGCCCAGAACGCCACCGACACGAAAATGAGCGTTAGTGATACGCCTGCACCCACCAGAAACAACCCCGTTGCCGTACCGGCAAAGATCGCTACCGGAAGACCCACGCCAATTAGAAAAGCACTAGTCAGCGAACTGGCTACGCCAGCGTATTCGCTCAGTAACAGATGACTACGCCGAATGGGTTGCGCCAGCAGCAACTCAATAAATTCGTAGGAATTATAGAAATGAATGGTGGTGAAAATAATGCTGATTAGCGGCACCACCATCAGCACAATATTCAGCAGGCTCATCAGCCCTTTGGCCGGGTTACTGTCCATGCTGAACAGCGCAAACGAAACCGCCAGCAAAAAGGCCGTATAAGCCAAAACCACCCGGTTTTGCAGAATGTCGGCCCAAACATATTTGGTGATACGTAGCATGATGATGGTCAGAAGAGCGTGAAGTTGGGTTTGCTGGCCTGCGCATCGTCAATGAGCGACGGGTTTTCCATCAGGCGGGCAATGGCACGGTTTAGTTTTGTTTCGCCCGTTTGTTGCTGGAGCCAGGCCACCGGTTTCAGGAACTGCAATCGACCTTCCTGCATATACATAACGTCGGTGGTTAGCCCGTCGAGATCGCTGAGAATGTGCGACGTAATGAGAATCAACTTGCCGTCCTGTTTTTCACGTAACAGTTTGGCTTTCAGTATTTCAGATGCCAGCGGATCGAGGCCCGCCGTGGGTTCGTCGAGGATGATAATGGGCGGATTGAACAGAAAGGCCAGGCAGGCACCCACTTTCTGGCGAGTTCCGCCCGAGAGCGACCGCATGGTTTTGTCGTACAACGTTGGGAGGCCAAACGCATCGATCAGGTCGGTGTCGAGTTCAGCCGCGTGTTTTTTTCGCAGGTCGGTCATCATCCGAATCAGTTGCCGGATGGTCAGGTTTTCGGGGTATCGACTGATCTGCGGCATGTAGCCAATCTGATCGCGATAGGTCCAGTTATCGCGGC
>NZ_MKUD01000089.1:2365-21433 GCF_001898575.1 Spirosoma sp. 48-14 | reverse complement strand
GCCTGTAGCTCCACCGATACGTTGTCGAGCACCGTCAGTCGGCCAAATGTTTTCGTAAGCTTCTGAACGCTAATCATAACGACTTGAGTTTCATAACGGGTTGTTTGTCTACGAGGGCATCGGGGGTCAGGCTCGGCATCACTTTTTCGGCCCGGTCGAGCAGACTAACCATGAAGCTACGTAGTAGCATAATGCCATGCGGCATTTGTTCGAGAATGACCGAATACAGGCTAACGGGATGATACGGTACGTCGCCCAGCCCGTCCCGATTCAGGTCGTACCCTTCGTATTTGTCCCAATAATTCTGGTCGAACGTATTGAGTACCGTATTGCCGTTGGTGGCTACATCGAACGTATTGCCCTGAAACTGGTTTTGCTGGAACAGATTATCGACACAACTGGCTTGTACGCGCACTCCCCAGCCGTTTTCGATGAACCGATTTTGCCGAACCGTAATGCGGTTGGAGCCTTCCATATGAATCCCGATGGTATTTTTCTGGAATGTATTCTGCTCAATCTGGCTATCGGAAATGTCTTTGAGCAGGAGGCCATAGGCGGCACTGCCCCAGTTATGCACAAATACGTTGTTACGCATCGTTACGCCCTTCGTATACATGACGGCCACCCCCGCCCCGTTGTCGCGGAAGGTATTGCCGATGTAGGCATTCTGGTGCGAAAACATAAAGTGCAGTCCATAGCGGATGTTGTTAAAACTGGTGTTTTGCTGGATAGACGAGTTGGTCACAAACTCGAAATAAATGCCATCGCGGTGGCCGCTGACCCGGTTGTTGTCGATACGTATCTGGTCGCATTTCCAGGCGTGGATACCATTGCCGGTGGTTTGCTCGGCGGCAGGAACACCCGCAATGGTATTGCCACGCACCAGACAATTGTTCGACGCCGATAGGTAGACCCCAAAATAGCAGTGGCTGATCCGGTTGCCGACCACGCGCACCTGCCGGGCTTCCAGTACTTTCACGGCGGCCCAGTCGATGGTGCTTGTGATACCTACGTTCCGTAAATCGAATCCACGAATCAGGACGTTATCGGCCTGAACGGTAAAAATTTCGCCTTTGCGTTCGGCATCGACAACCGGAAATTTTTCGCCCAAAATCACAAGGGGTTTATTGACAATCAGGCTATGTTCCCGGTACGTTCCCGGCCCAATCTGGAGCGTATCGCCCGAAGTGGCCAGCGTCAGTGTGTGGCGAATGCCGGTTTTGGGTGTAACATACCAGGTTCGGGCCAGACTTGGCAGGGGAAGTAAAACCCAGACCATGAGCAGCCGAAGCCCGTTAATCGAATACATGCAGGAGTTCATGCCAGGTTCGGTTTTCGCCTTTTACCGATGCGGCTTCGCTGGCGTTGGCAAAGGCGGCTGTGTTGCCATTCATAGGGCTATGCAGGTCGTCGTTTTGTCGGAATATGGCCGTGCGCGCATCCAGAAGCGTACCGGGTTTCTGAAAATTAGCCACCAGAATCTGGGCGATGTCGGCATCTGCTACGTTAGTTTCCTGCTGGTACTTAATCATGCAGACTACGTCGTCGAACTTGTAGGTTTTTCCTTTTTGGGTGACGTAAGCCGCCGAAAATTTCTGATCGACAATAGTCATTTTGCAGTGTTCACAGGCCTCTTTCCCGTATCGGATAGGATCGGCTTCGGCCGAACAACTCGTCAGCGCGATACCGAGCAGTGCCCCCCCGGCTACGTGTGTAGCAGAGCGCGTGGAGCGGGTTTTCTGCCGATAAACCCATTCGTAAATCGTTACGCCTGCAATAGTCAATCCGGCAACCAGGAAAATCCAGCCACCGCTATCGGGCAGGGAGTAGGCCCCAAAATTGAGCAGGGCTTTGTAACCAAGCAACGGGGGCTGATAGGCCATGCCGGGCACCTGAATTGGGGCTTCGGGGTCGAGGTTGTGGCCGTATTCGTAGGCCCACGTCCAGAAATCGTACAAAGCCAATCCGGCCCCTACCACCAGCAGCGACAGTAAACCCACCAGCAGCCGGAAGTTTCTGAGCAAAGCCGTTAGCAACCCCAGCCCAATGAACCCCGCCATTACGTAAGGGAGGTACGTAAATTCGGGAAACATCTCTTCTTTGATGTGCGCCATACCAATGTAGTGGTTCAGCCCGTTGATGATCGCCACGTCGCCGGTTAGTTTAGATAACCAGATTTTCATGACCAGACCTTCGGGGTATTGCGGTGCCCACAGGTCGATGCGCCAGATGGGCAGAAACAGGGTGGCCGTCAGCGCCAGCGATGCCAGCGCGACGACAACCTGTGATCGTTTATGAAGTGACTTCATTACTTCGCGGCTACTTTTTTGTCAGCTTCGGCGGTTTTGCCCGTGCTGAACGTAAGCGGTACGTTACTCCCTGCGGGCGATACCCGTACATACCCCTGCATTTCCTGGTGCAGTGCCGAACAGAAGTCAGTGCAGTAAATCGGTGAAATACCGACACGATCCGGTTTCCATTTCAGGGTTTGGGTTTCGCCGGGCATAATCAGGATTTCGGCATTGTTGCCGCCTTTTACTGCAAATCCGTGCGGAATATCCCAGTCCTGCTCCAGATTCGTTACGTGGAAATAAACGTCGTCGCCCAGTTTTACGCCTTCGATGTTGTCGGGTACAAAGTGCGACCGGATGGAGGTCATGTAAACGTGAACCTGATTCCCCTGCCGAACCACTTTGGCTTCTTTCTCGCCCTTTGCTACGTATTTATGCCCATTCTCTTCAATCTTGAAGATTTTCTGCGAATTCGGAGCCAGCTTATTGGCCGGAATGGCTTCGGCATAATGCGGTTCGCCCACGGTCGGGAAGTCGAGCAGGAGCTTCATTTTATCGCCCGATATGTCGTATAACTGGGCCGACTGCGCCAGTTCAGGGCCGGTGGGCAGGTAGCGGTCTTTGGTGATTTTATTGTAGGCAATTACGTATTTGCCCCAGGGTTTGGTGGTTGGCCCGCCCGGAATGCTCAGGTGACCCACCGAATAATAGGTCGGTACGCGGTCGAGCACTTTCAGGTCTTTGATGTTCCATTTCACCAGCTCCGACGATACGAAGAAAGACGTAATCGCGTTGCCCTGCCCGTCGAACTCGGTGTGCAGTGGCCCCAGACCCGGTTTCTGCACTTCGCCGTACAGCACCGACTCGTATTTCAGGACGGGAATACCGTCAAAATCACCATCGTATGTTTTGTCGGCAATGGCTTTCTGCATTTTATCGAACGAAAAAACTGGAATAACGGCGGCCAGTTTGCCCGATCCAACAATGTATTCGCCCGTAGGGTCAACATCGCAGCCGTGGGGCGATTTAGGACAGGGAATAAAGTACAACATGCCGGGGCAATCGTTCGGATCGAGCGTTACTACGTTCGTTTCGATGGTTGTCGTAGCCGAATGGATTTTCTCGTCATACACGTTGTGAGCGTATTTGGCGGCTTCGGTTTTGCCCTTGCCCTGTTTCAGATACTCCTCCGCTTTTTTCCAGTTGACGGCCAGAATAAAATCTTTATCTTTCTGCGATGCGTTGACTTCGAGCAACGTATTGGCCTGCTCGGTGTTATAGGTCGAGAAGAAGAACCAGCCGTGCGATTTGGCCTTACCCGCCCGCGCCAGGTCGAAACTCACGCCGGGCGTTTTCAACTGGAACGCAATCTTCATCCGGCCCGACCCTTTATCGACGCTCACGAACGAGATATAGCCTTTAAAATTCTTCTTGAACGAGCTAATCGGTACGTCGCCGTTGTTGTCGGGCGGGACCGAAAAACGCGTACTGGCCACTACGTATTCTGTATTTTGGGTGATGAACGGCGACGAGTGATTCCCGGCACTGTTCGGTATTTCCAGAATTTCGGCAGTACGGAATGTTTTCAAATCAACCCGCGCCAGCCGGGGCGTGTTGTTGCCATTGCCAAAGGCCCAGCGACCATCGTGCTCGCCGTTGGTTTGCGAGAGTGAAATATGGTGCAGATCGTCCCAGGGCACCGGTCCGTGCGACGTATTGAACATCGGTTTGGTTTCTTCGCTGTAGCCCCAGCCGTTTTCGGGGAAGGTCGAAAACACCGGAATGATTTTCAGCAACCGACCCGAAGGCAGGCCGTAAATCGACATCTGGCCGTTAAAACCACCCGACACCACGCTGTAGAACTCATCGTGTTTGCCCGGTGCTACGTATACTTTCTGGGCGGCATCGCCCTCCACCGCCGATCCGGCATCTTTGGGCTTACAACCCGTCAGGGCGGCTCCCAAAGCCAGCGCAACCACCAGCGACGTATTGATTTGAGCTTTCATAGTTTTTCTGTAATTGTCTTAAAATCAGGAATTAATTCAAGGTCAACCATGAGATTTAATTATTGATTATGAACCAATTAAGTACCGTAGGTACGCAATGTTTGTAGAAAATGTCCTTCTGAGTCAATTGGCGTGCCGTAGGTACGCACCAATCTATAAAAGTCGCGTACCTACGGCACGCCAATTGACTCAGAAGGACATTTTCCTATAATCATCTGACCGCTACGCGGTCAAAAATCTCATAGTTCATCTTAGTTTATTTTTCGCCATCGTTACTACGCATAAATTCCAGCACCGACCGGGCTTCGGTTTCGGTCAGGTTTTGGTTGGGCATCCGCACCAAACACTGCTCCAGCAGTTTCTGCGCTTCGGGATCTTTTTCGAGCATCATGTCGACATTGGTAATCATGTTGATGATCCATTCGGGTTTTCGGCGCTGCGTAACCCCTTTCCAGCCAGGCCCCACCAGTTTAGTTTCGTCGAGTTTGTGGCACGACCCGCATTTGAGGTCGTAAATGCCGTGCCCCCCTTTCACCATGTTCTGATCGAGGGGGGTACTGAGTTTCACTTCCTTGACTTCCGTACCGTGTTCTTCGGTTTGGGTGGTGGTAGCGGGGTCTGTAGGGGCTTCTTCGGCTCGTTGTTTGGCACCGTTGGAGCAGCTAAAGCCCAACAGCGAAAGCATAAGAAATGCCTGAATCGTTACTTTGGTCATGGCACTGAGCTGGTTAGTGTTCAATTTGTGAGTGAATAAAAGATATCGATGTCTTTTATTCACTCACAAAGGAAACCAATACCGTAGCATCAATAAAATGATCGAAATCATACGCTGGTGGTAATTTTAATCAAGATCAACAAAAAAGACATCCGTATCTTTATTGTAGCTTGCGCTTCATTTATAGACGTTTGGTATGCTTTCTAAATCGTGTGGATACGCTATTCGGGGCACGGTGTATTTGGCGTTGAAAATCCCGGAAAACCGAAAAGTTGGTATTCAGGAATTGGCCGATGCGCTGGATGTGCCGCTTCATTTTATGGGAAAAATCATGCAGAATCTGGCTCGGTGCGAGATCGTCAACTCAACGAAAGGTCCGCATGGTGGCTTTTTTCTACAGCAAACGGCTTTAGCAACACCCGTTATTGCCCTTGTCGAAGCGATTGATGGACTGGACGTTTTCCGTCGGTGTGCGTTGAATCTGCCAAATTGCTCGGAGAGCAACCCGTGTTCTCTCCACAAGTTGATTGCCCCCCACCGGAAAAAAATCTACCAGCTTTTATGTCAACGTACCGTTCGTGATCTAATGGCCGATGTGCAAAGCGGCCGAACCAACCTGCGCGAAGGGGCCTTGCCCGATTTATCATGAAAAACCCGCCCGATACGTTGTTTTCTACAACAACTCCGCACCCACCCGCCCCCATTACTACGTATCGGCAACAGGGATACGTAGCGTTGGGCTGGCTGGTGGTGGCCGGAGCCATTGGAGTAGGGCTGCGGGCATTGATGCTCTGGCCCGTCGAGTCGGCTAATTATCTATACTGGCTCCACGCCCACTCGCACGTGATTCTGCTGGGGTGGGCGTTCAATGCGTTGCTAACGGCTCTGTGGGCCACATTTTTGCCAACCGCCCGCGCCCGAACGTATCGGCACTGGTGGATTGGCTTGCAGATTTCAGTAGCGGGTATGCTGGTCTTTTTCCCGATACAGGGCTACGCGGCTGGCTCAATCATCTTCTCGACGTTGCACGTATGGCTGACCTACGGCATCGGCATCAAACTCTGGCGCGACCTGCGTAGCGACCGTCGGTTATCGGCTTCGCTGCTCCGTTGGGGTATCGGTTTTTTGTTTCTTTCCACCCTCGGGCCTTATGTAGTGGGCATACTGAAAGCCAGGGGGCTGGCACATACCGACGGCTACAACCTGGCTATTTATTTCTACCTGCATTTTCTCTACAACGGCTGGTTTATGTTTGGCGTGCTGGCCTTGCTGGTGCGTCAACTCGAAGGCTGGAACGTAGCGTTGCCCGAACGTAGCGGGCGTTGGTGGCTCGTTGTCTGGGCGATCTGTTGTATGGGTAGTTACAGTTTATCGGCACTGTGGGCCAATCCGCCCAGGGTTGTATGGGTCTTGGGTGGTTTATCGGGCGGTATGCAGCTGGTGGCCGGTGGCTGGCTGGCGTGGTGGCTCTGGAAAAACAGGTCGGTAGTTCGGCGGCAGCTAAAACCGTGGGCGTTTCGGCTCTACCAACTGGCCTGGGTGGCTTTCCTGATTAAATTGACCCTGCAAGCCGTATCGGCATGGCCCTGGGCGGCTGAGTGGGCGTATCTGCAACGGCCTATTGTGATTGCGTATCTGCATCTGGTATTTATCGGGGTAGTAAGCTTTTTTCTGCTCGGCAAAGCCATACAAGACGGTTATTTACGGGCTTCGCCCATTGGCCTAACAGCCCTGATCGTATTTTTTGCCGCCCTCGAACTGATCCTGATCGCCGAACCGCTGCTGATACGTCTGGTCAATACGTCTGTACCCTATTATTGCCAACTTCTTTTTGGCGTATCGTTGGGCTTGTGGCTGAGTTTTCTGGCATTGCTCATGGCGCAGGCCCAACGACTGTCATCTCTCTCGACAACATGAACTGGCAACTGATGCCTGGTAGGCTAGTTGGGTTGTTGCTGCTTCTATTTGCCGGGCTGATGATCGGGCGTCAACGCAGGTAGCGATGGAACAGGCCAACATCATCAGTAGCGAATCAAGGCAAAATCATTTTCGATACGCATTGTAAAATGTTAGCACGACACACACGGTGAGGGCGGGATTGGGACTACTCTGAAAGATTTTTACCAACCCTGATTTGAATCATAAAATGACGGGGAAGGGCCGCCGTAGTTTTGTCGTGTTATTAATCACAGACTACTATGGAAACGCCTGTTTTACTGGATGTGCGTGTGCTGGAACCCCGCCTGAAACATCCCACTATATTTTCAACCTTCGATGCCCTGGCCGAAGGCGAATCGTTTCTGCTCATCAACGATCATGATCCATTACCACTTCAATATCAGTTCAAAGCCGAGCGACCTGGTTCATTTCGGTGGGAATACGTAGCGCAAGGGCCGGAGGTCTGGCAGGTTCGGCTCACCAAAATTCCGGGTGTTGTTGAAACCGTTGCCGATCTGGTTCGGACGAATCCGGCGGCTGCTACGGTATTCAAAAAACTGAACATCGACTTCTGCTGTAAAGGTGGTCGGCCCTTTGCCGATGCCTGCGCCGAAGCAGGCCTGAATCCCGACGCCGTGAAAAAAGAACTCCAGACCACTACCCTTTCGTCGGGAATTCCCGATAAAGCCAACGTATGGCCGCTCGATTTCCTGGCCGACTATATTGTGCAGAACCACCACCGCTACGTAGCCGAATCGGTACCGGCCATCACCGCCCTGCTCAATAAAGTGGTAGCGGCTCATGGTCAACAGCACCCTGAGTTAGAAACCGTTCAGGCTGCGTTTGCCCTTGTGGCCAACGACCTGACTGCCCATATGCTGAAAGAAGAACGTATTCTGTTTCCGGCTATTCGGCAAGTAACCCAGTTGCAAAAAACGGAACACCCGGCTCTTTTTTCATTCCCGTTTGGCTCCATCGCCAACCCCATCCGAATGATGGAAGTTGAACACGTCGATGCGGGCGATACGCTCGAAAGTATCCGCAGCCTCACCAACAATTTTACCGTTCCTGCCGATGGGTGCTACTCGTTTCAACTGCTTTATCAGCAGCTCGAAGCGTTTGAAACCGATTTGCATCAACACGTTCATCTGGAGAATAACATTCTGTTTCCCAAAGCCATACAGGCAGAGCGGGAGTTGCAACTCGCGGTGGCCTAACGGATCACCGAAGTTGGGCCAATCGTATCGCTCCGTTTCCTGACTTTTTATACGTTTGACTGGCCGAGAGGTTTAAACGAACACGGGTATGATTCCTGCTGAAATGCTGATCCTGTATGGGGCTATAGAGGTGAAACTGGATAAAGATGAACTTCTTTTCGGGGAGGGCGAATCCTGCCTGCACTATTTTCAGGTGCAGGCAGGTGCCATTAAAATGGTTAACTATAGCGACGAGGGGCAGGAGTTCATTCAGGGGGTTTTTGGCCCCGGTGAGAGCTTCGGCGAACCACCCCTGTTCGACGGTTTTCCGTATCCAGGTAGTGCGATGGCCACCACCGCTTCGGTGGTCTGTAAACTGCGAAAAGAGCGATTTATCGACCTGCTACGGGATCATTTCGAGATTCACCTACAGTTCAGTGCTGTGTTTGCCAAGCGATTACGGTATAAATCGATGATGCTACGTGAGCTATCGTCATACGCCCCCGAACACCGCCTTATGACCCTGATCGAGTACTTTCGTGATAAATCTGGCGGTTCATCCGCCCAGCCCTTTCAGGTGCCTTTTACCCGGCAGCAACTGGCCGATATGACAGGGCTACGCGTAGAGACGGTGATCCGAACGATTTCTAAGTTGCATAAAGAAGGACGGATTTCCTTGATTAAACACAAGATTTATAGTCGGTAACAGGGCTTTTTCATCCGCTGGTGGTCTTTCACTATCTGCTCTTCCTCCACTTCGCCTTTTTCGTGGTCAACCTCCAGTTCAGTACGTTGCTTTACGCATTAATGCTCTCCAAGATTTTAATACCCAGCATTTTAGTCGTATCTTCACTCCGTGTAGACCAATGAAGCACCAAAGAGCTGTTTGACCATAGAACTGCCTTATATCGATCCTGTAGACTTTGCCAATACGTTGATTGGTAAGCATGGATTTACCTCGCAGGAGGTATGGAATGCCCGTCGGATTGGGGTTCCAGACGTAACAGGAGCTGGCTCTCTGCTGCTGTTCGTTCGTAACGACATCCATTTTTTTCGGGGAAAATGGAATTTGAAAAATCCCACCCTGTTTCTTTCGCCGGATCAGGTCGGGAAAAACGGGATCATCGACCTGCGAATCAGTTCCGATGGGATTATCGACTCGGCGGCTCTGAAAGGCTATAACCAGTTTCAATACGACATCACCCAGGTTGATGGAATGCGGTTATTCATTCCTGAAAAATACCTGCCCGGCGACCGAAAAAAAATCGCTTCCGCCCTGGATCATTATTGTTTGAATCCGGCGATCAACGAGCTACTTAAGCAACTTTTTTCTATTGACTACGAAGCACTGGGAAATTCTATTCTGGTGGAAAGTAAAATACTGGAGTTCCTTTATCTGTTCTTCGAGTCGGTGAAGAAAGGAGAGGTTATGGCGTATTATGCTGAGATAACAGATCATCAGCTAGCTTGCCTGAAAATGGCCAAAGAGCTGATCGATCAGCAGATACCCACTGCTATTTCGCTGAAAGAACTGAGTCGGCGTATTGGCATCAATGAGTGCGATCTGAAAAGCGGCTTTCGCAAACTCTTTGGGTTACCGGTTCATCAGTACGTGATCAAAACCCGGCTCGAAAAAGCCCATCACCTGATCGTTACGACCGATATGCCGATCCAGGACATCTGCGATCAGGTCGGCTACACCAACCGGGGCCACTTTGCTCAGCTTTATCTGAAAGTGTACGGCCTCACCCCACTCAACGACCGCCAGCGAAGGATCACTACGGTATCCCGCTAGGATTCGGCTCCCTTTTGGTCGTATATTCCCATTTCGTGTCAAATTATTCCTATTTCGATACGAAATCGGCGGTATCGATTGCGATCATTGTGTCGGTATCGACATGTCCCTGTGGAGATGGTAGCGATACCCGACACAGGCTATGATGAATCTCTCGATCATTCTCGAAGACAGCGCCCGGAACTACCCGCACCATCCCGCCTTTACGTGTGAGGATAGCACCCTGACGTTTTCGCAACTCAATGACGAAGCCAATAGGGTGGCCAATGGGTTACAGCAGCTTGGTATCCAGCCGAACCACAAAGTAGCCCGGAATTGCCTGACCCTGCCGCAGTTTCCGATCATCTACTTTGGCATATTGAAAGCGGGCGCGGTGGTAGTTCCCCTGAGTGTTCAGCTTAAGAAAGATGAGCTAGCCTACCAACTGAGAGACAGCGATGCCCGCGTATTTTTTTGCTTCGAAGGCACCCCAACCCTTCCAATGGGCCGCGATGGCTGGAATGCCTTTATCGAAACCCCGGTCTGTGAGCATTTCTTCATGATTATGGCCAGGCCCGGTATGAAATCCTCAGTTGAGGAGGTAACCACACTGGATGAACTTACCCGGAATCAATCGCCTGTCGCTGAAACGGTTCAGACCCGTGGCGACGATACCGCCGTCATTATTTATACGTCTGGCACAACGGGGCAACCGAAGGGAGCCGAGCTGACTCACACCAACCTGCTCGTCAATGCCATGCTTTGTGCCGAACGGATTATGAACCTGACGCCTGCCGATGTTCAACTGGTGACGCTGCCTCTGTTTCACATATTTGCGATGACGGTGCAAATGAACGCCAGCATTTTGCAGGGTGCCCACTGTCTGCTGCTGCCCCGATTTGACGCCAATGTGGTGCTGGAGTTATTTAGCCGCTATGCCGTAACGGTGTTTGCGGGGGTGCCAACCATGTACTGGGCCTTACTCAACGACACAAAGGGGAACCCCACCCACCAGCAACGCGCCCATCAGCTTCGGCTTTGCATTTCGGGAGGAGCCTCGTTGCCCGTAAACGTGCTGAACGAGTTCGAAGCGGGTTTTGGCGTCGTTATTCTGGAAGGCTATGGCATGAGCAAAGGCTCTCCGGTAGTCACCTTCAATCATCAGCAGATCGGCCGAAAAGCCGGGTCTGTAGGGACGGCTATATGGGGCGTTGAGGTGAAGGTTGTCGATACCGATGGGAACGAAGTGCCCACGGGCGAAAAAGGCGAACTCTGGTATCGTGGACACAATGTGATGAAACGGTACTACAAAAAAGACGCCGAAACCGCCGAAATCCTGACAAACGGCTGGCTGCATTCCGGCGACATTGCCATAAAAGATGTTGACGGCTTTTTTTTTATTGTCGACCGGATAAAAGACGTCATCATCCGGTGCGGCAGGAATGTGTACCCGCGTGAGGTCGAAGAGGTAATGATCAAACACGAAGCCATTTCGCTGGTGGCGGTAGTTGGCAGGCCGTGCGAAAAACTGGGCGAAGAAATAAAAGCGTTTGTTGTTCTGAAAAAAGGAAAAACTGCCAGCCCGGACGAACTTATCCAGTGGACCCGGCAACGTATTGCGCTCTACAAATACCCCCGCGAGATCGAATTTGTCGAGTCGCTGCCAGTCAACGCGTCGGGCAAGATTCTGAAGAAAGCCATGAAAAGTTAATGACAGACCATAACCCTGCTTAACGGGTCGTCAATATTTTTTTGTCATTCTATGTTTGTAGCAGTCCTTTTGAGTGCCTCCGTCGGTAGACTATCTTTTGTCAAGGGTCACCAAGACCGCTCGGAATGCGAGTCGCCGACGGAGTTTTTCAACCGCCAGCTTGAACAGTTCGTGGGGCATAAAGCCCCAATAAAGAATCGATAAGCATCAGCGGTAAACGCCTTAATCAACTACGCCTATGAACACCATCTATGTCGGTATTGACATCGCCAAGACCAGTTTCACCCTGGCTATACCCCAACCCAATGGGCGATTCCTGGATTATACCCTGGCCAATACCCAAGCTGGATTTGGTCAACTCGGCAAGCTCTTGCCCGCCCACAGCCATTGTGTGATGGAGGCTTCAGGACCCTATTACCTGCCCCTGGCTTTGTGGCTTACCCAACAAGACCTTCCCTTGAGTGTGGTCAATCCATTGGTGGTTCGTCGGTTTTCTCAAATGCTCCTGCGCCGGACCAAGACCGATAAGGCCGATGCCCGCCTACTAAGTCAGTTTGGTGCCAATCAGAGGCCCCAGCTCTGGCAAGCGCCCACGCAATTGATGAGCCAACTCACACAATTACAGACCTTATTGGAGCAGTATGTCAAGCAACGCACCGCCCTACGTAACCAGCAGGAGTCCTTCTCCCACTCGGGCGTAGCCAATCCCATCCTGGAGCAATCGCTCCAGAAGAGTCTGGATCACCTGGATGAGCAGATTCAGACCCTGGAAAAACAACTGGACCAGCTAGCCACCACGGAGTACCCCCGTCTGTATGCCCATCTGCGCAGCATTCCTGGTGTGGGGGCCAAGACGGCCTTGTGTTTGCTGGTGTTAAGCCGAGGCTTCCGTCGGTTTGCGTCAGCCAAACAGTTGGTGAGTTTTGCGGGTTTAGCCCCCCGGGTGTTTGAGTCGGGCAGTTCGGTGAAGGGTAAGGGGCATATCTGTAAGTTGGGCAACAGCCGAATTCGTCAGTTGTTGTACATGGCCAGTATGCAGGCCAAGAAAACCAATGCGGCCTGTGCTGCTTTGTATGATCGGTTGGTGGGGGCAGGTAAGCCCAAGCTGGTGGCTTTGATAGCGGTGGCGCATAAGTTAGTTCGTCAGTGTTTTGCCGTAGCCCGAAGTGGGGTAAACTTTGATCAAAAACTAGCCTTACCTCTTGTTTCGTAACACAGTTCATTCCGAGGAACGAGGAATCTTCGGGTGAGTAAATAAACCTTCACTTACCGAAGACTCCTCGTTCCTCGGAATGACAAAAAAATATTGAATTGAAAAGAGAATACCTCAATTACAAGTCAGCTTGATGTACCTAATGGAAAGAACTAATAATCATATCGACACCCGGCCCAGCTACCCGATGAATGGGCCTAACCCGATCCTGGTTTTGCTACGTTACGGCTGGGTGGTACTCTCGGCCCTGATCCTGCTGAACTGTAGCACCAGCAAAACCGCTATCGGACACTACCAACAGGAGAAACTCAACGACGTAGCGTATGGAACCTCCCCCCGTAATGTGATGGATGTGTATCTACCCGCTAACCGTACCGACAAAACTCCCTTCGTGATTCTGATTCATGGCTGTGCCTGGGTAAAAGCTGGCAAAGAATACGTGCGCGATATTCAGGACACGTTGCTCAACCACGGCATTGCCGTTGCCAGCATCAATCACCGCTACGCCAATCAAACGGATATTCACTATCCACAGATGCTGGCCGACGTCAATCAGGCCATGACGTATTGCCATACTCATGCGGCCGAGTGGCATACCCGCCCGGATGGGTTTGTGCTGATGGGGGCCAGCTCTGGTGGCCACCTGGCCCTGCTCACCGCCTACACTACGCCCCGAAATATCCGGGCGGTAGTGGATTTTTCGGGACCCACCAATTTTACCGATACGACCCTGTTGAATTACGCAGATAAAGTTGGGCTGATGGAGGTGGTTCAGATGATGACCGGAAAACCCTACGTTAAAGGCACACTGCCCGACCCTGCCTTCGCGCAGGCCAGTCCGGTTACGCAGGTGAAGCCCATTCCGGTACTGATCGTACATGAGGTTTTCGTTACAATCGGACGGAAAATAGCGGTTTGGTGATAGGCGGTTGCTAATTAACACGGGCAGGTTGTCTCAGTGGCCGTAATCCATTGTCTTGTAGACCGATCTGATTCTTGAAATCATATTTCCCCAGCCGATTTATGTGCTCAAAAGGGGCTGGAGAGATATGTTCCAGATCCTTTTCAAGGACTTCATAGCCCTCCTTTTGAAGTTGTTTGAGAATTTCCTGGATGTAAACAGTATTCCAGACCATGACGATATTAGTCAACAAATTAAGGCTCCTGGCAGTGACCTGCTGTTCTTTCTCTTGCTTCTTACGGATGACCCCGTCACCTCCGAACCAAAGATAACCTGTATGTCGTCAGCCAAAAGTGGACAGATGCGGGTGAAAAGAGAAGAGACGGTTTTAACCGCTTTGTAGACGTTGAAAAATATGACTTTTCCGCCGTTGGTCCATCGTTAACTGCTTGATTTTTTTACGCTCTGCTACAATTTGGTCTTGGCGACCCCAGTACGCATCAGCGGGACGTACATTATCCAAGGATTCATGATACCGCTGGTTATTATAATACTCCACCCATTCGCTTAGACGCTCCCTCAATTCATCGGGACTGTAGTAGTGCTCCAATAGCAGCACATTTTTCATCGAACGGTGCCGCGACGGCGTACCGTTAACGCTCGATCTTGCCTTGGGTCATGGGATGAAACGGTGCACTGCGAATATGCTCAATGCTTTCCCCTTTCAAATACTCTTTTAAATACCGGGACACATAGGCCGAGCCATTGTCCGACAAGATCCGAGGACGCTGATCGGCAGGCAAACTACTGGCCTTAAGAGCCGCTTGCACGGTTCGCTCTACATCCGTAGCCTGCATACCCGGACACAGTTCCCACGCTAAAATGTAGCGGGAATAGTCATCCAGCACTGTCGAGAGGTAATACCAACCCCAATTCTTAATCTTAAAGTAGGTAAAGTCGGTCTGCCAGAGTTGGTTGGGCGCTGTAGTCGGATTATAGAACTGATCGGCCGCTTCCATGAGTCGGTAAGCGGGCGTAGTGATCAAGCCCCGACTTTTTAGCAGGCGATATACGGTCGATTCCGACACAAACCACCCCTCATTATCAACGATATGGCAGGCTAATTCCCGACACGAGAGGTCTGGTCGCTCGAAAGCTAGTTCAACAATACGGCTTTTTTCAACGGATGGTAGTTGGTTCCAAGCACTGGTACGTCGATAAGGCTGGTCAGCTAACCCATCGAAGCCATCGTTTAAATAGCGTTTATACCATTCGTAGAAGGTTGACCGATTGATACCCAATTCACGCAAAGTAGCTTTGACGCTAAGCGGGGATTGTTCGACCAAAGTGATGATCTCCATTTTTTCAGACTGAGTCATATGGTGGTAGGGATCATTCGTCGGCTTTAAGGCTTTTTTTTAACTGCCTATTTTCTAAGCTTAGCTCAGCCACCAGTTGTTTGAGGGCCTCATTTTCGGATTTAATCGATTGCACTTCAGGTGCTGTGGCCTCCCGCGTGGTATCGCCAGCCAGTCGCTTTTTACCCGCTTCTAAAAATTCTTTGCCGCTTCGGCGGACCGATCCAGCGGTAGTAGATATTGGTGTTGAGCCCTTCTCGTCGACAGATTTCAGCGACTGACTGTTCGCCTTGCAATCCTTCCAGGACAATACGAATCTTTTCTTCAGCGGTATACTGTCGACGAGTCTGGCGCTGAATGTCTTTGATAATGGATAGGGCTGGTTTTCGCTCAGAGGAAGATGCCTGAGCCGTTTTGGAATGGTTAAGAGAGGCTTTTTTGGTTGATTTGGACATAACCAAGGTGATTTAGGTGAAACAATTTACTGAATTGTCTCTTCCCATTCCCACCCCTTTTGTCCACTTTCATTTGACGACGTACAGTATATGAAAGACTCCGTTTTGGAAGAGTATGAAGAGTATGCTGAAGAAGCAGGTATATAATTACCATCACGTGGTACAGCTAATTTAATCCGCTGTCCTGTATTAGCTTGACTCAATACACAGTCGTCTAACCCGGGTCGCATCAAACGTTTTGCCACGTACCGTTTTGAAACCGGCCGCGTTGAGCTGATCGGCAATCGCCTGATAGTTCTTACCCGTTGCGCGTAGTGTTGTCGCCAGCACTTTAGCCCGACGCTTATTGTCATTCTCGTTCACCAACTCACGCGCCAGTTGAGCGCCCCTAATCCCCGCTTCGGCTTTCTGTTCATTAGGGCCACCCTTACGCCATTCGCCCACCTGTTTACGCTTCTGGTCAAGGGCCTGCTTGGTGCGCAGCCCGATGAGTTCTCGTTCCCGGTCAGCAATGGCCATAAAGAGCGTCAGCGTAAACTTATCCAGGTTAGGTACATCGCAGGATTCTAAACGGCCGCCCAACTCCCGGTAGATTTGTAAGGCTTGCTCGGTGTTACGACTTAGCCGATCAATTTTAGCCACTACCAGTGTAGCGTAATGGGACTGACAAATATAGAATTTATGTCAGCTTACAAGTCATAAATGACCATTCAACATTTGTAACAAACCAGAAACCCCTACTTAATTTCTTTAAAGCACTCAACGAATCTAGTTGGTTTAACAAGCATCAACAGCTACCTTCGTTGCATACTTAACTTTAAAGTGAAGAATTTTGTAACGATTCAACCATTTAAAACGTTTCAACGGGTAGCCTACTATACCTTTTGGGTTGAAGGTCATGAGCGATCCGAAACGGATGCTTTCTTTACTCGTTTTGAAAATGAATTGGCCTTAGCTAATGATTTGAATCTGTTAGTGGCCTGGATTCAGGAGATTGGCCAGAACCGGGGAGCTAAAAATCGTTACTTCCGTTTTGAGAATGATGCTACAGCCTTACCACCTCCGGCCAGGATCATGGCGGAGTTAGGTAGTAGTTATTGTCAATTTCGCTTGTATTGCATCCGGCTATCGGATGAGGTTGTCATCTTGGCCAATGGTGGACAGAAAACGAGTCAGACCGTACAGAATAGTCCCCAGTTGATGGCTCACTTTCGATTTGCCAATAAAATGGCACAACAACTTACGGAGATGATCCAATCTGGTGAACTAGTGCTCGATGGTAAACAGATAGTAGGTTTAGAAACGATTGAACTATTGGATTAATTAAACGTACCTATATGGACGCATTTGACCGTATTGCCGCCCGGACGCCCGATCAGACTCGGCGTTTAGTCAGTAAAATGCTGGATGTAGCGGATCGTATTCAGGCTATCCTCCAACAAAAGGGTATGACTCAGAAGGATTTAGCAGTTGCCCTTCACAAATCGGAATCTGAAATCAGTAAGTGGGTCAGTGGCGCCCATAACCTAGAGTTAAAAACCATCATCCGAATTGAAGAAGCGCTAGGTGAGGATATTTTAACGGTGACTAAGCCTCAAGCCACGGCCTAACAGCTGTAAGCTATTAATAATGGAAAAGCCCTGAAATCAGGGCATTTAATTTGTTTATTCGACCTCTTTAACCTTCGGCTTATGGCCACGAGGCTTGCCGGTATAAGGTGCTTTAGGAGTTGTTTCATCCAGATTTAATCGCAGCTCTAAAGCGGTTGAGCCTTCATGCTCAAAAAAACGAATGGTGGAGAGCATCAAAAAGTGTGGGGCAAGTAGGGTCAAGCCGCCATTGGAGCAGCCACAATAGCCGGGGATCGAAAACCAGGAAAGCGCAGCCGGAAACAATCATCCCACTCCTCGTTCAAGACCTTCGTACGAGCCTGTAACAGCAGATGCGCTCCCTTCTTACTCCATTGCATTTGTTGCTGCTTCACGAAGCGTTTAGCAATCACCTGATTAACCGTTGATTCTACAAAGCCAGTCGAGACCCGTTCCCCGTAACGGTACCGCTCCGAATAATCGACGATAGAGGAGGTGTTCTGACGCACATACGTGCTAAACTCAGTCAGGTAGTTCGTCAACACTTTCAGCTTGTCATATTTGCGGACAATCGCTTTGTCGGTTCCATGCTCCTCTAAAGGCATATCCAAGTCATCAATCTTCTCTAAAGCACGCTCGGCATTACCATGCCATAGATGCCATTTAATGCTGGTGAGCGTTTCGGCGACCTCTTTGCCTCGTGGCTCATCCACCTTGGCAAGGCCCAGTGCATACTGCTGAAGCACGGTGAGGCGCATCGTTAGATGAAACCAGTCTAAGATATGAGTCGATTCAGGATTCAGATATGTGGTCAATGAACGCAACGTCGGTGCGCCATCGGTAAAGAACTCAACCGATTGGTTGGCTTGCAGGCCCTGTGATCGCAGCACCTCGAACACCCGTCGTCGGGGTTTGGTATCGTAATCCTGCACAAAACCGAAGCATTTAGCCGGTTTTTCGTCGGGCATACTCTTGCCTGTAATTATCTCAAAACAGGCTTTTTTATGCCAATGACGGACGTAACCCCCGTCAATACCCACCACAAGGGGGCGGTCAGGAAGTGGCAACGCTTCCCTTTCCAACTGACAGCAACTGTTGAAAAACGTGGCTTCAGGGGCCAGTTGTTTTTCCTGCTCTTCCACGACAGCATGAAGATGGTGTTGAATCGTGGTGGCATTGAGCTTCTGGTCAATTGGCAGTACTTCTTTGAGCAAATCAGCGGTTTTCTGATAAGGAATCAGGCTGGCCCATTTGGTCTCCAGATATAACCGCTCCGGGGTCACATGCTGGCTCAAGATATCATTGAGGGGGCTGAACGTTTTGGCCCCAGTCTCGTCTTGATTTTGTGGAAGATAAAAGCGAGGGCTATTGACGGTAACATCGCCGAACAAGGTTTTTAGCCGGATGGGGTACGAGCCTTTCTTACGTAAATCGACCGGCGCGTGCGCCTGCATATAGCTGCCAATCTGCTTGTCGATCAGCTTTTGCTGGATCGTTTTGAGCAGGTCTTTGGACTCCGCCAGCGTCAAACCCAGATTTTCTACGGTCAATTCGTCCCGGTTTAGGCTGAAAATATCCTCCGTTACTGGCTCCTGCTCATTTGACAGGCAAGCCATGAGTTGTAGTTTGAAGTTCATGATCGAAGAGAGTAAGAATTACAAAAGGGCTTTCACTTTACGGACAGTGTTGATCGACACCTCGCAGAGTTTATCGGACCGCCGAGCGGCTGTTTTTCGCACACTCAGACCCGCGCGTAAGTTGCGGGCCACCGAACTGTACTTTTTTAGAAAGACCGATTTTTCTTCCACCCTCCCGTCTGGCCGACCAATCTTCTTGCCTTGTCGTCGAGCTTCTTCCATGCCCGATAGAATGCGTTCCCGCAGTGTTTCTCGCTCCAGGCGAGCGAACTTGGCCAGCAAGG
>NZ_MKUD01000089.1:0-2347 GCF_001898575.1 Spirosoma sp. 48-14 | reverse complement strand
ATGCCGAGCCGGGTTAATTCCTCCACTACTTGCAAGACTTCAACAGTTGAGCGTCCCAGGCGGGACACCTCGCAAACCAATACCTTATGAATGGTCCCCTGCCGACACAATTGTAACAACTCTTGAATCCCGCCCCGCTCCTGGTTGGTACGGACACCACTGATCTTTTCCGAAATCTCGGTCACAACGTGTGCCGATTGGGTTTGTGCCACCGCTCGTAGGTCTTCTAATTGTCGGTGGTAGTCCTGTTCTTTTTTGGATACCCGAACGAAGATGACGGCCTGTTGCATACCCAAAGCTACGCAGCCTGTATCAACTAAACCATCTGGTTATGTTGATACAGAAAGTGCTGTTCTTACTCATCAAAATAAGCATCGTAACCGCCCAAGGTCTTCCAGAATTTACCGTCACCCTTTTTTTGATACAGTTTGGCTAAGGCCTGGTTCATTTTTTTCTTGTCGAATACTTCACTACGATGCGTAAGATACCACCAAGGGGCATTATCCAGGTCAAGGTCTGGAACTTGTCCGTTCTCGATACTTTCCAAGACGTTTGACAAGGTTTCCTGAATCCAACTAAACTGACCTATTAAAGCCGCCTGATAGGCATAGGGCCCACCGACATCTTCCGGAGGACACGCCCTTCGCCCAGCTGTACAAATCGGGTGGCGATACCCGGGTCTGGTATTCTCAACCTTTTCGACACGGATTTCGTGTTTCCAGTAATCACCAAAATCATAAACATAAGAAAATTTATCCCCAGCCCTTATCCCTAAATTTCCGATAAAAATCTGGGTGGGATCATCCCGATAATAGGTACCACCCGAATAGGCAATTCCATAATCAACTCCCCAGATATGGAAAACGTGTAAATGCTGGTTTTCCCAGCCCATCATCATCTGTATCAAATGATGGAGTTCTGCAATATGGGTATTGCCATCAATGATACAGCGCCTGTAGATCATCGGCGAAATATTCAGAATATGTACTTTCAAGTGATAGACTGCACTTCTGGGGTCAACGATTGCTGGCTGGACTACATTTTTGGCTTTCATGACAAGGTGGGGCCGCCAAGGCTTTCAGAACCTTCTCAAGTTATCAAAGAATCAATTGCCCCACACTTTTTGATGCTCTCCTAAGAAGGGCTTAAAAGCCAAATTTATGGCCATCCTCAATCACTATATCGTGCAGCGAGAGACGCTCAATGCCCTTACCCAGGGGCGGGCTATTCGAGAGCTGGAGGAGAACATTCGTAGCCAGGTCGATAATTTGTAGTTCTTTCCCCTTTCCCACTATGCCCCACATCAACATCACTAGCAGTACCACGGGTAGTAACGCCGGCAGTTGTGGACAACTGGTCGAGTATCTGGAGAAAGAAAACAATCTGAAAGCCGAGTATAAGGCTGAATTGTGGTTCAATCAGGGCCGGGACGATATTCGGGCGCAGGAAGTACGACTAGGCATCGATTCGAATACAGCCAAGCTTAAGCAACACGAAGCTAAGTTTTACCTGGTCAATATCAGCCCTTCCCAAAGGGAGCTGGAACACATCGGCAATGACCCGCAGAAACTAAAGGCCTACGCCCGGGAGGTAATGGCCGAATACGCGGCCAATTTTCAGAAAGGGATAGGCCCTGACGATGTGAAGTGGTACGGTAAAGTCGAGTACAACCGCGGCTACAAATGGACCGATCCGGAAGTAAAGCAAGGCTTGAACCAGCGAGGAGAACTGAAGGCTGGCCACCAGATGCATGTGCAGATCATTGTCAGCCGGAAGGATATGCAGAACCAACGCTTACTAAGCCCGTTGACCAATCATCGTGGACAGGGTAAGAGTGCTGAGCATGGCCATAAGTTCGGCCAGTTCAACCGCGTCGATTTTAAAGAGCGTAGCGAATTGGCCTTTGATCAGCAGACGGGTTACCGTCGGGAGCTGGAAGAAAGCTTTCGCTATCAGAACACGATGAGTAACGGCACGACCCAGGAGAAGGCGGCTATGGTGCTGGAACTGCGCCAGATCGAACAAACTCGTCAGCTACAACTGGAAGCGGGCCTACGCCAGCAGGTGGAACAAGCTCAGAAGTTGGAGTTATCTGTTCAACAACAGCGCAGCCTGGAGCGTGAACAAGGCCGCAGCCGTGGCCTTGGGATGGGTTTGTAAGCCAAATCCTGTCGAGATGACCATTGAACCAGGCTGGAAAATGTCATTTTGTCATTTTCTGGGACAGACAAACTAGAGATCAACTCGTTGGCATATAGCTTGTTTAGGGGCTTTCTGACACGGTTTTATGTTAAATGTTAAACCGTATGCTACTGATTGAGTTGGACAGTTATTAAAATCACCGGAA
>NZ_MKUD01000088.1:193611-201174 GCF_001898575.1 Spirosoma sp. 48-14 | reverse complement strand
GTTCAGAGGGGTTCGCAATGTGGAGTTCTTCCTGTATCGGCTTTCTCAGTTATATGCTTAATCCAAGTTGCTCCCCAACTTTTGACCTTGATCCGAAAAGCGGCCTTCTATTGTACATTTCCGTACCTCACTTTCTTGTACAGATACCAGCGAAGCCTAGGCTTGCGCTTACGTTGATGCATCCGATACGGGTTTACATAATTCAGTGATTGGTGGCTTTTATGAGGTTGATGGCCGATCCCTATTGCGCCACTACCCTGTTGACCATACATGTTCCAGGCAAACACCAGGTCAAACAATGTCATTGACATCTAATAATGTCATAGTCTTAAACGTTTTCCAGTACTTTGGTTTCGTTTGATTATTAACCGTTTGCGTGTCGGTCAGGTATTTAACGAAAGCTGATATTCGGCCACATCAAAGTACTGTAGTACAGTACCATATTTCACAATTCCAAAATGGGCACAATAACCGTCTGTTCCTGTATACCGTAATGGACTGAAAGCAGCCGTTTCATGCAGTATTATTTGATTGATCGTGTTTTTGGGTCTTGCATACTTAAAAGGGTAACCTGTATAGGGTTCCACCCGAACAGGGCCGTTTGTGTGCCCATCATTATATTGAGCAGCCCAGTTGAGGAGTGGATGGGCTGTATAATCTTTCTGTTCACAGTGGACAATTAATTTGCCCTGCTGATAGCTTGGTTTATCACTGGCAGACCATTCGATAACCGAAGTGCGGTAATCCTTCTTGACAACGGCGTTCGAGGATTTATTCCAAAGTAAACTTTGTGACAGCAAATTATTGATCCGATTACCGGAGCACTCGATGGAAACATATTTTAATCGTCAATAGACTATTGTGAGGTCTTTAAAATAGAGTCTTTTGGATAGTACCAAAAAAAAATAATGTCCCTGCAAAGTCTTATACAGGTGATCGTCGTCAGCATTTTGTAAATGGTAAAAACGAATGCAGAAAAAGAATCACTATCTCTATTAAAAGGCCCCTTGACTTAAATTTTATGGGGGAGTGCTTAATATTCAATAGCCCGTATTGTAATACGAGGAGTGGGGTAAATTTCGATAAATCGACTGATACCATCACTACCAGCCTGACCTAAGTATTTTCCCTTATAGATAAGACTAAACATATCCTGGTCGAAGGCATTTTGTCCCGTCAAAACGACGTCAACAGTAGGGTAGTTATACACAAATTTAGTTTTACCTGATGTACCCGTCACACTAATACTGATCAAGTCAGGGTTAATTTCATTGACCAGAATCGTACCTTTAGGATTATCGTCGGAAATGGCAGTAGTCCAATACTGATCCAGTTGGTAGCTACCTGCAGTCGCCTGTGCAATAGTGGGACGAACATAATGCCCGCACCCGATAATGAATAGTAAGGCTAGTAAAAAAAAGCCAGCATTAAGTCTTTTAGAGGAAAAGCGGAACATAACATCATCAGCAATTGAGTGGTTAACCTGGATTAATAGCCAAATATAGCGAATAACTAAGTAAAAATACGGATATACCGCTACTAAACCCAGCACTCACCGACCCCAAAACCTGTATCCATGACCCCATTTGTATCTGACCGACGAACATTCTTAAAACAAGCCTCTCAGCGTTGTGCTGCGTTGTTACTGACGCCTGCTCTACTTCAGGCCAACCGCCTGTTCCCTAACAGCAAACGGGTCGGAATCATTGGACTGGACACCTCGCACAGCACTGCTTTTGTGAAAGCGCTCAATGCGCCTGACGCAAACGCGGATTTCCTGGGATACAAAGTGGTGGCCGCCTATCCATACGGAAGCAAAGATATCGAAAGCAGCACCTCACGCATTCCATCCTATACCGAGGACGTAAAAAAAATGAACGTCGAAATTGTCAGTTCTATCAGCGACTTACTGCAAAAAGTCGATGCGGTACTGCTGGAAACCAACGATGGGCGTCTTCATCTTGAACAAGTCCTACAGGTATTGAAGGCGGGGAAGCGGGTATTTGTCGACAAACCCGTGGCGGCTTCTCTAGCCGATGCAATCGCCATTTTTGACGCTTCCAAACGCTATAACCTACCCCTTTTTTCGGCCTCATCGCTCCGACATATTAAAGGGATTGAAAAAGTCGACAAAAGTAAGGTTGTGGGGGCCGACACGTTTAGCCCTGCCGTACTTGAAAAAACACATCCTGATTTCTACTGGTATGGAATTCACGGGGTCGAGACCCTGTACACCGTTATGGGTACGGGTTGCAAACAGGTGACCCGTGTACATACCGATGGCACCGACATTATTGTGGGGACCTGGGCCGATGGGCGCGTTGGTACAGTCCGTGGAACCCGCACCGGCAAGCACGACTACGGTGGTACGGTTTTCACTCAGACGGGCAATGTTGTTTTAGGCCCCTATGGCGGGTATGAGCCTCTTTTACTGGACATTATCAATTATTTCGAAACGGGCAAAGTACCCGTTACTCCCGAAGAAACTATTGAGATTTTCGCCTTCATGGAAGCTGCTGACGAAAGTAAGCGTCGCGGGGGAGCCGCCGTTACACTCGACTACGTTATGGCAAAGGCGAAGAAATAAATTACGTCCTTCGATGCTATCCCGTCCCCTGTCTGAAAACTCTAAAAACGCGTTACCTTATCCAACTTCAACGGTACGATACCAACCGATCGTTAGAAAATACAGGGAATTGGGTTTACTAATCAGTTTTCCCCTCATTCAATTTCTATCGGTAAACGTGCCATACCAACAGAATGGAAGCAAAAGCCCTACCTGTCGACATCAATAGTTTGACCAAGCGAGAAACCACCTTATCGATTTTTCTGGTTGGGCTAATGTTTTTCATCTTCGGCTTCATTTCGTGGGTCAACTCAATCCTGATTCCGTATTTTAAAATTGCCTGTGAGCTAACCAGTTTTCAGGCTTACCTGGTAGCGTTTGCGTTTTATATTGCCTACTTCATCATGTCAGTTCCGGCCTCGTATTTATTAAAAGCTGTCGGTTTCAAGAAAGGCATGATGATTGGGTTTTGGGCCATGGCGCTGGGTGCTTTCATCTTCCTGCCAGCCGCCATGACCCGAACGTACGGTCTGTTCCTGATGGGTTTGTTTACAATCGGTATTGGGCTTGCTATCCTGCAAACGGCTACCAATCCCTACATCACCATTCTGGGCCCTAAAGAGCGGGCCGCCCAACGCATCAGTATGATGGGCATCTGTAATAAAGCCGCCGGGATTCTGTCCCCATTAATTTTTGCTGCGGTCATTCTGCGCCCTACCGATACCGATCTGTTTGCCCAGTTAAGTGGAATGAGTGCCGCCCAGCGGGGAGCAGCCCTTGACGAACTGGTTCGGCGGGTTATTCCACCTTATGCCGTACTGGGTACGTTTCTGTTTGTGCTGGGTTATCTGGTGTACCGTTCCCCCCTACCCGAAATCGACACGGAACACGAAACGCCCGATGTGGCAAGTGCCAATGCGGGCAAGACCAGTATCCTCCAGTTTCCGCACCTGATTCTGGGCGCATTCGCCATTTTTCTGCATGTGGGCACGCAGGTTATCGCCATTGATACAATTATTGGCTATGCCAATTCAATGGGCATCGACCTACTGAAAGCCAAGACATTTCCCTCTTATACCCTGTTCTGTACCATCTGCGGCTATATCATTGGCATCATCACGATTCCTCGGTTTATCAGTCAGGTAAACGCTCTACGCATCTGCACCCTGCTGGGCGTCTTATTCACGCTGTTGATCATTTTCAGTCATGGGTCAATAACCTTTCTGGGACATACAGCCGACATTTCCATCTGGTTCGTGGTCTTACTGGGATTAGCGAATTCTCTGGTTTGGGCTGGGCTTTGGCCATTGGCTCTAAACAACTTAGGCCGTTTTACAAAACTCGGGGCTTCTATTCTGATTATGGGATTATGTGGCAATGCCATCATGCCACCACTCTATGGCTATATCGCCGACATCTACGATACACATAGGGCGTATTGGGTTTTGCTTCCGTGCTACCTTTATCTGGTTTACTACGCGGTGTATGGCCATACCGTAAAACGGTGGAGATTCTGATGAAACAAAAAATAGTCAACGGCACCCTGCTAACGCCCTTTCGTACGATACCGAACGGCACATTGGTGATTGAGAATGGGCAGATTATCGGTGTCCACGAAAGGCCGATTGATGTACCTGACGCAGTCGAGATCGATGCGAAAGGTCAGTTTGTAGCGCCTGGCTTTATCGACATTCATGTGCATGGCGGAGGAGGTTTCGATTTCATGGATGGAACCGAAGAGGCCTTTCTAAAAATAGCCGAGCTGCATGCCCAATACGGAACAACGGCACTCGTTCCAACTACGTTAACGGCCGAAAAGGAAGACCTGCTGCAAACGCTGGCCGTTTACGAAACAGCTCATCGACACAATACGAAAGGGGCGGCTTTTCTGGGGATGCATCTGGAGGGGCCTTACTTCGCCCTTAGTCAGCGGGGTGCCCAGGACCCTCGGTATATCCGAAACCCTGATCCGGCCGAATACGAAGACATTCTGAATCGCTCCTCATCCATTGTACGCTGGAGTGCAGCTCCAGAGCTGGAAGGGGCCATTGCGTTTGGGCAGCGGCTGCGTCAGAAAGGTATTCTGGCGGCCATTGCTCACACCGATGCGCTCTATGAGGATGTGCTTACTGCCTACGAAAACGGTTACTCGCTGGTAACGCATTTGTATTCGGCCATGTCGGGCGTTACCCGTCGGAATGCCTTCCGGTATGCTGGGGTTATTGAAAGCGCTTTTCTGCTTGACCTGGATGTAGAAATCATCGGCGACGGTATCCATCTGCCGCCCCCGCTGCTTAAACTGGTGTATAAAATCAAAGGGGCCGATCGGACGGCCCTAATTACCGATGCCATGCGAGCCGCCGGTATGCCCGAAGGCAAAAGTATATTAGGCTCCTTGAAAAACGGACTGGACGTAATCGTCGAAGATGGTGTTGCCAAACTTCCCGATCGGACAGCCTTTGCCGGTAGCGTAGCCACGATGAATCGCCTGGTTCGAAATATGGTTCAGCTAGCCGATGCTCCCTTGCTGGAAGCCGTTCGGATGGCCAGCACCACCCCCGCCCGCATTATGGGTGTCGATCATCAGAAAGGCTCACTCGCCAAAGGGAAGGATGCCGACCTTGTATTTTTTGACCAGAACATTATCGTTGGGATGACCATGATCCAGGGTAAGATTATCCACTCATCCTAAACCGACACAACCTCATTACCTGACACGATGAATACCACCCCTGCTTTAGAATTCACCGTTGATACGCTTGCGGTCAAACTCTTCGACACCCGCCAGATTCTGGGCCAGGCGGCAGCCCATGAGGCCGCGGAAGCGATTCGCGGTTTACTCCAAAAACAGCAAACGGTCAATATTATCTTTGCTGCGGCACCTTCGCAAAATGAATTTCTGGCTGGTCTGGCTTCTCAGCCCGGCATTGACTGGGAACGTATCAATGCCTTCCACATGGACGAGTACGTAAATCTGGCCGAGGATGCCCCCCAACGGTTTGGTAACTTCCTGAGCGATCGGCTTTTTAGCAAAGTCCCATTGAAAGCCGTTTATTATCTAAACGGCAACACCGATCCTGATGCGGAGTGTAATCGGTATGCTGAACTCCTCCAAGAGTACCCCACCGATATTGTGTGTATGGGCATTGGCGAAAACTGCCATATCGCGTTCAACGACCCGCATGTGGCCCATTTCGACGACCCGGTGCTGGTAAAAAAAGTAGGTCTGGACTTAACCAGTCGCTGGCAGCAGGTCCACGACGGTTGTTTTGCGACTTTGTCGGATGTACCCGAGTATGCACTTACACTCACCATTCCGGCGCTCATAAAGGCACCTGCCATTTTTTGCATGGTTCCCGCAGCCCATAAGGCCGAAGCGATTCACCATACACTTACCGATGAAATTTCGGAGCAATACCCTTCGACCATCTTACGGCAACATGGCAACGCAACCTTGTTTATTGATCGGGAGAGCGGAGCACGGTTAGCAGGCTGATTATTTCAGCACTTTGATATCGCAACGAATGCGGGAGTTAACGCCATCTTTCAGGTATTGCCTGATGAAAATGACCCCTTTCTGCTTTAGCGCATTTTCAAAAACCACAAGCTTCGGACTGCTTTCGTCGAAATAATCATCCTGATCCGACGTAGGTGAACCAATCGACAAAGCCTTTAACTGGTCCGCATCCAGTTTATCGAAATCAAGCTGGTCGGTTACCTGAGCCGGGTTGAGTATACGGGTTTTTCCCACACCAGGAACAGGTGCCAATCCGATCGAAGCCGCTTCACTGGGCGACAGAAACCGATTATACGCAAAGGATTCATCCAGTCCGAAGAACAGCAAATCAATCGTTCCAGCATCAGGGGACTGTATCGACTCGGCCTCGGTGAAGGCTTTTCGAAGCTGTGTGGAATAATAAATTGCCCTGCTGTTGCGGGCGGAATAAATACCCAGTTCAACATTCTGGATGTAGGCGTACCCTTTGCTGGGTTTTATGGTGATGGACTTGCTGACTCTCTTCGTTTTTTTGCCGTTGCTGGTTTCCAGCGTAATCGTATAAATACCCGCTTTTGAAAAACGAACGGTAGGCTCCGGTTGCTGACTTTGCAGAACATCCGCTCCTTCCATCGTCCAGGAGCTACTAACGCTACCTGCCGATTTATTGGTAAGATTCAACGTAACGGGCGCTTCCAATTCTTCATACTGAGCCGGAACGACCAGATCAAAATCAGCTGTCAATTCGGGTTCCAGCGTAATTACCGAATCTTTGAGGATAGTGGAATGGGCATTGATGAGTTTTATACTGACCTTTTGCGAGCCCCCTACCTCGAACCTGACCACCGGATCAGGCTGATCGGAGGTGGCCGGGCTGCCCCCTTCGAACGTCCACTCCAGCCGATCGTAACCAACCGATTGATTCGCAAAATGGACCGTTGCCGGAGCAAATGAATCGCCAACAATAGAATAACTAAAGCTGGCCGATAGTTTGCTATCGATGGTAATTTTCTTCTCGACTACCTGTTTTACCCCATCCAGATTACTGGCTTCCAGACGGATGGTATACGTACCTGGTTTTCGATAAATCACCTCACCAGGGGTTTTCTGGGTTGAAGTGGCGGGTTCGCCCCCGTCAAACGTCCAGGTAAACAGCTCACCACCCTGCGTGGCATTCGTAAGGGTTACCGTAGCCGGAATGACGAAATTATTAGATACCTGATACGTGAAATCAGCCGCAACGGGTAGGGCTATTTCTTTATAACAACCCGTTAATCCGCTTATAAGGCAGGTATATCCTGCCAGGAGTATACATAGCTTGAAAAGTCTTTTTCGGTTCATGGGTAACTTTATCAAAAAAGATGAACAGACCTACTTGACCACAATAATTCGTTTGCTGAAGATTTTCCCAGCCACATCGACCGACAGAACATATACTCCGGCACTAAGTGGCCGCGCATTGATGGTGGTGCTGTAGGCGGTTTTGTCGGGTTCCTGAGTC
>NZ_MKUD01000088.1:189942-193602 GCF_001898575.1 Spirosoma sp. 48-14 | reverse complement strand
AGCTGGTGGGTACTTTAAACAGCAGGTTTACCGCCACATCCGTTACTGTTGGGTTAGGACTTACGGAGAGGGTCAGTTCGCCCGGATCAAACTGTACCTGCTTCGGAAAGGCATCCACTATAGTAATTTTTTTGGTCTGATAGAGCTCACATTCAGCAAAGGCGGCTTTAATGCCGATGGTATAATCGCCCAGGGCGGGTAATGAAAACTGAAGCCGTGCGGCTGTTTTTTCTAGGATGGTAGCTGTTGCAGGTGTAATCCAGTCGGTGGTCAGGGGAGCAGGGTCCGACAGATTAAGGATCACAATTGGTTCATTGACTGGTCCCGTCGAGGTAGCTGCGAACCGTATTTTCCCGGTATTCTGTACCTGCTTAACGGCTACGGTTGATTTGAACTCACAGTTCGTTTTATCAAACACCGACAGACTATACATACCGGGTTGTTTGGCTTCGATGGTGGGCGTATTAGCGGTTTGGCTATCGGGTAGCGTCCATCGGTACGACTGAGCCAGTGCATTAGTGGCATCGAGCAACACCGTTTGTCCCTGGCATACCTTCCGTTCACTCCCCAGGTTGAGGTCAATTTTCGTTGGCTGAACAATCTGTGCTGTTTTGGTCAGTTGACAGCCATTGGCGTCAGCAACCTTGAAGCTTAGCGACTCTCCCCCACATAATTTTTCCAGTCGGGTCGCCTTCTCCGTTCGTCCGTCCCAGGCAAAGCTATACGGTCTGACGCCCCCAGAAATTCCGGCGTCAATAGTCCCATCGCACGTACTATAACAGGTAGGCGATTTGATTGAAAAGGCGGCCTCCAGTCTGGTCGGTTCGTTTATCGACACATAGAGAATATCGGATCGACACCCTTTGGTATCCGACACCACGCCCGTATACATACCCCCCGAAAGGCTGCTGATTTTTAACCCTTTCGCATTGTTGCTCCAGCTAGCGGTGTATCCTCCATTACCCCCTGTGGCTGCAATTTCGATGCTCCCATTTTTATCCCCGTTACAGGCCAGGTCTTTAGTTGATACGACACTGGAGATCACTTTCTGCGGTTCTGCCAGCGAATACGAAAAGGTACGGGAAACCTCGTTCGAATCCGTTACCGTTAGGGTATAGAGTCCGGCCGGAAGGCTTCCAAACGAATTTCGGACGGGCGACACCTGGATACTGGGATTGCTTTGACTTTGTAAGCTGAGCACATACGCCGTGCTTTTGGTGAAAGGTACCCCACCTTTAGGCGTCACAAGAATCACACCGTCTTTTTTACCAAAGCAGGAGATGGCCGACGTGAGGTCAATACGGGCTTCGATGATGGGCGGTTCGGTAAGCGAGAATGAAAAAATGCTTGAGCAACCTCCTTTCTGAGTAGCCAGACTATACCGGGCATCATATACCCTGACCCGGTACGTTCCCCCTCGTAGGGTACTATTTTTATTCGTTGTGCCCGTTGTCACGCCCGTTCCATACGAATTATCGGTTTCATCCAGCCATTCAAAGGTGTATCCGGGCGTGCCGCCAGCCACCTGCACTACGGCCTGCCCATCTTTTGTCTCGAACCCTCGTGGATCTTTCTGGGATACTTTTGTCAAGGCAACTGCACTGGCAGGCTGACTAACCGTAATCGACTGGTTACCAGAGGGACAGCTATTGCTATCGAACACCTGTAGGGTATACGTCCCCGGCAAACGGTCCGGGAGTAGATGGCGGTTGCCATTGGCAAATACAGCCGTACCCGCAGCGGCTAACTGATACGAATAGGCTCCCGTACCCCCAGCCGCCAGAATCTCGATTTTTCCATCGGCCCCACCAAAGCAGTTCACATCGGTTTTAGTCAGGGAGAACGTCACCGGGTCGGGATTGGCGATGGTGATGCTGGCGGTTGTTTGAGCCGATGGACTGGACCCGATCAGCGTTTCGATTAATACGGAGTACGTTCCAGCCCCCAGGATTTCGGGTGTTGTGAAGGATGGTCCTTCAAACAGATAGGTTCCAACAAGAGAATTATTCCGGGAAAGGGTGAGTCGGATGATGCGCTCTCCAATGACGATCCGCCGGTCGAGCGTTAAAGTCAGACTCCCGTTCTGGGCATCGACACAACTCGGTTTTTTTACCGAGCTATTACTGATTGCAATGGGAGCTGGTGTAACCGTCAGCGTAACGTCTTCCGTACAGCTATTGCCACCACCCGTTGGGATACAGGTCGCCCGGTAGGTCGTCGTGGCCGTTGGCATCACCGTTTTGGCATTGCCACTCCCCAGGCCATTATCCCAGCTTACCGTGCCATTGGGGCAACCCGTGTAAGTCAGCGTAGCCGACTGCCCGACGTTGATTCGGGACGGGCTAACGGAACTATTGATCGAACATTGGATCACATTCACCGTCACAGGGCTGGTGCAGGGTGTACCGCCACCATCGGGTATGCAGCTAGCGATATAGGTAGTCGTAATCGTTGGACTAACCATTTTGGCATTACCAGTCCCTATTCCATTATCCCAACTGACCGTTCCGTTAGGGCAACCTGTGTAGGTCAGGATCGAGCTTTGACCCGCATTGATGGTTGACGGGCTGGCGGTACTGCCAATGGTACATGGATTGACATTGATGGTGATCGAACTACTACAGGCATTCCCCCCTCCTGTTGGCGTGCAGGTGGCTACGTAGGTGGTCGTCGCAGATGGGTTCACCGTCTTGTTGTTGCCACTGCCTACCCCATTGTCCCAACTGACCGTGCCATTTTCACAGCCGATATAGGTTAACAGGGCGCTTTGACCGGCATTTAGGCTGGACAGGTTGGTCGAGATACTCAAATTACAACTCGTTACGGTTACCGTTACTAAACTGGTACAAGGCGTTCCGCCACCGCTGGGGGTACAGGTCGCTTTGTAGGTTGTTGTAACCGACGGACTAACGGTTTGGGTAGTACCCGTACCGAGTCCATTGTCCCAGCTCACCGTTCCATTGGTACAACCCGTATACGTCAGTACCGTACGTTGACCCGCGTTGATGGTCGATGGATTAGCCGAAGCACTGAGGGTGCAACCGTCTACCTGTATGGTTACCGAACTGGTACAGGCATTGCCTCCACCGGATGGCACGCAGGTAGCGATATAAGTAGTTGTGAAGGACGGATTTACCGTTTTAGTATTTCCCGTTCCCAGTCCATTATCCCAGCTTACTGTGCCATTAGAGCAACCCGTATAGGTCAGGATGGCGTTTTGACCGGCATTGATAGCCGACGGACTGGCCGACGCGCTTAAACCGCATCCATTTACGGTCACGGTTATCGAGCTTGTACAGGGCGTCCCTCCGCCATTGGGTGTGCAGGTAGCCACATAAGTTGTTGTAACCGTGGGGTTGATAGTCAGGCCATTACCATTACCTACCCCATTATCCCAACTCACTGTGCCACCCGAACAACCCGTATAGGACAAAACCGTACTTTGCCCCGCATTGATATTGGACGAGCTGGCGCCCACACTAAAGTTACAACTGGTAACAGTGACCGTCACTGAGCTGGTGCATGGACTTCCCCCACCCGACGGAGTGCAGGTAACGCTGTAGGTGGTGGTACCTGAAGGCGTCACGGATTTTGTATTTCCACTGCCTAGCCCGTCGCTCCAACTCACCGTACCATTGCTACACCCATTGTAGGTCAGCA
>NZ_MKUD01000088.1:93401-189927 GCF_001898575.1 Spirosoma sp. 48-14 | reverse complement strand
CCGTTATCGTTATCGAATTGGTGCAGGGGCTTCCCCCACCATTAGGTGTACAGGTCGCCTGATAGGTCGTGGTGGCGGATGGGCTGACGGTTTTATTATTACCGCTGCCCAGGCCATTATCCCAGTTCACCGTTCCATTGGAGCAACCCGTATACGATACTACCGAACTTTGACCCGCATTTAGGTTAGCAGGACTAGCACCTACAATGAAATTACAGGTACTAACCGTGATGGTTACCGAACTAGTGCAGGAAGCCCCACCTCCAGTGGGTGTACAGGTTGCCAGATACGTCGTTGTCGATGAAGGCGTGACGGTTTTGGTATTGCCACTCCCCAGGCCATTATCCCAGCTTACCGTGCCATTCGAACAACCTGTGTAGGTCAGCACTGAACTTTGTCCGGCATTGATATTAACTGAACTGGCTGATGCATTCAGATTACAGGGTATGACCGTGACAGTAAGAAATTCGGTACAGGTCGACCCGCCTTCTTTAGGTGCGCAAACAGCCAGATAGGTGGTCGTGACGGATGGGTTGACGATCTTATCATTCCCGGTACCTACCCCATGATCCCAACTGACGAGCCCATACGTGCAGCCGGTGTACGACAGGACGGCACTTTGTCCGGCATTGATCGTTGCTGAACTGGCGGAGGTAGTGAACAAACAATCGTGAACGGTAATAGTCAACGAACTGGTACAGGAACTACCCCCACCGGCGGGTGCACAGGTGGCCTGGTATACGGTCGTTGTCGACGGACTAACGGTCTTGGTATTGCCCGTTCCTAAACCATTATTCCAGGTAACGGTGCCACCCGTACAGCCTGCATAGGAAAGTATCGTACTGATTCCCGTGTTGATGGTAGTTGACGTAGCTGATGTCGTTAGACTACACGGCAGTGGATTGACTGTAACAACTACGGAGTTTGTACAAGGCGAACCGCCACCTGTTGGTGTACAGGTGCCCGTGTACGTTGTGGTTGCTGATGGGCTAACAGTTTTGGTGTTACCCGTACCAAGTCCGTTATCCCAACTCACCGTTCCATTACTGCATCCGGTATAGGTCAATACCGAGCTCTGCCCCGCATTGATGGTGGACGGACTGGCGGAAATCACTATACTACAGGTATTCACAGTAACGGTAACCGAACCGGTACAGAACGATCCTCCCCCGTTAGGAGCACAGGTAGCGCTGTAGGTGGTCGTAATGGCCGGAGTGACGGTTTTACTGTTTCCCGTTCCCAGGCCGCTATTCCAGGTCACAGTCCCCCCAACGCAACCACTGTACGAAAGTAAGGTGCTTTGCCCCGCATTGATCGTAGCCGGGTTGGCCCCAATGGTAAAGTTGCAGGTATTGACAGTAACGGTAACCGTATTCGTACAGGGAGTACCTCCTCCGGTTGGCGTACAGGTGGCACTGTAAGTTGTTGTTAGGGTTGGGCTTACCGTTTTACTGTTTCCCAAACCAACGCCATTATCCCAACTCACCGTACCATTGCTACACCCATTGTAGGTCAGCACTGAACCCTGGCCTGCATTGATGGTCGACGGGCTGGCGGATAGCGTCAGATTACAGGTGTTGACCGTTATCGTTATCGAATTGGTGCAGGGGCTTCCCCCACCATTAGGTGTACAGGTCGCCTGATAGGTCGTGGTGGCGGATGGGCTGACGGTTTTACTATTGCCGTTGCCCAGCCTATTGTCCCAACTCACCGTCCCGTTACTACACCCACTGTATGACAGCACCGAACTCTGGCCCGCGTTGATATTGGACGGACTGGCCCCTACACTAAAGTTACAACTGGTAACATTGACCGTCACCGAACCAGTGCAGACATTCCCCCCACCCGTTGGCGTACAGGTGGCACTATAGGTCGTTGTAAGGGTCGGGCTAACGATTTTCGAATTACCGCTGCCCAGCCCATTATCCCAGCTTACCGTACCATTACTGCACCCAGTATAGGTTAACACCGAATTCTGACCTGCGTTGACCGTAGATGGGCTGGCCGACAGCGATAATCCGCAGGTGTTGACTGTAACGGTTACCGAACTGGTGCAGGGGCTTCCCCCTCCCCTGGGTGTGCAGGTGGCCTGATAGGTGGTGGTGACGGATGGGCTGACGACAATCGTGTTGCCATTACCTGCACCTTGGTCCCAGCTAACGGTTCCGTTCGTACAATTTTCATAAGCCAGGGTTGTCGTTTGTCCGCTATTAATCGTGGTCGAACTAGCCAGAGCCAACACCGAACAGGCCGTAACCGTGACCGAAACCGAACTAGAGCAGGTACCTCCCCCGCCCGCTGATGTGCAGGTAGCCACATAAGTGGTTGTAACGGATGGGCTGACGGTTTTACTATTGCCGTTGCCCAGCCTATTATCCCAACTCACCGTGCCACCCGAACAACCCGTATAGGACAAAACCGTACTTTGCCCCGCATTGATACTGGACGGACTGGCCGACGCACCAATGGAACAGGCAGCACTGACGGTTACCGATACCGAAGCCGAACAGGCATTGCCGCCACCGCTGGGCGTACAGGTAGCACTGTAGGTCGTGGTCAGGGATGGACTGACCGTTTTGTTATTTCCACTACCCAGCCCATTACTCCAGGTGACGGTACCGTTTGAACAACCCGAATAAGTAAGCAGCGAACTTTGCCCGGTTGTTGTACTGGCTGGGCTGGCCGAAAGGCTTAGCGTACAGGGTATGACCGTAACCGTTACTGAATTGGTGCAGGGGGTGCCTCCGCCCGTGGGTGTACAGGTCGCCAGATAAGTGGTCGTGATGGATGGACTGACGATCAGGTTATTGCCCGTACCTGCACCATGATCCCACGATACCGTTCCGTTGGTACAGTTCTCATAAACTAACTCAGTACTCTGTCCGGCATTGATGGTCGTTGAACTGGCTAAGGCAATCACAGCACAAGGCGTAACGGAAACCCTGACTGAACTGGAACAGGAACTACCTCTACCAGACGGTGTACAGGTAGCCAGGTATGTAGTCGTCGTGGAAGGCGTAACCGTTAGGTTATTTCCAGTACCAACGCCATTGTCCCAGCTAACCGTACCGCCCGTGCAACCCGTATAGGACAGAATTGAACTTTGCCCCGCATTAATAGACGTGGTACTGGCCGAAGCGGTAATGGAACAATTACTTACAGTTACGGTCACGTAGCTTAAACAGTAGCCGTTGTCTTTGTTACACTGGGCGATGTACGTTATGGAAGCTGTTGGAGTAACGATCAGGTTATTTCCAGAACCTATACCGTTATCGCGACTATCGACCCAGTCGACCGATCCCCCAACACAACCCGTATAGGACAGAACGGAGCTTTGGCCGGAACTGATGATTGATGGAGACGCACTGGCGGATACTGAACAGTTAATAAAATTCACCGTGATCGACTGCGAGCAAGGTGCTCCACTAGCGGGTGTACAGGTAGCACTGTAAGTCGTCGTAGCGGTTGGGCTGACGGTTTTGTTATTGCCCGTGCCCAGGCCATGATCCCAGGCGACCGTGCCACCCGTACACCCAACATAGGACAAGATGGAACTCTGCCCCGTACTGAGGTAATCGTAAGATTTATTCAGCGTCAGTGTACAGGTCTGAGCCCCCACGTTGGTAACGACCAGCAAACAGAGCAGCCAGCAGGCGAGTATAGCATGTTTCATGGTTTCCGTTCGATTACCGTTTCTTTCCAGCCCGATAAATACCCTTCCTGCATCCGGGCCCGGATCACATAGCGATACGGTTTGTTCGGCAGCATTTCTACATAGTCGATCCACTCCCGCGAGTCTCCTTCCACTTTTTTGACCAGCGCCAACTCATCGTCGGGCATGGCCCGGTAGATTAGAAAGTTGTCGATTTTATCGGTCTGATTGCAGGCCCAGGTCAGCCGTATCGTTTGGCGGGTCGTATCGACAACGGCGGACGTAAACTGCGAAAAATCGACGTTGCGGGTAAAGAAGGGTGTTTCCAGCACAACCGGCGTTGCTGGTTGCGATCGATTCTGGCTGTCGTCGAACGCAATCACTGTATAGGCATACAGGCTTTTTTCGGCCACGCTGGAGTCGGTGTAGGCTTGAGTAAGGGTGTCGGTGATGGTCAGCAGCTCTTCCCAGTTGGCATTGGGCATTTTCTTCCGATACAGAATATGTTTCTGGACATCCTCCGAATGGCTACGGGTCCAGTGCAGAAATATCCTTTTGTCGGTCACAGTAAAACTGTCGATAATGGGCGAAGTAGGTGGGTTGATATCAGGGATGCGCAACACCAACGCTTTCGAATCGACGGATTCTTTAAACAGCAAGTCCAGTGCCTTAACAGTATAGAACACATAGCGCTGCATCTGCTGTAGCCGAATCGTATCGGTTAGGGTCGTTTGCTTGATGAATTCATTATTGACCCGGTAATATCGCTGTCCGGCCTTATCGCGCCGATTTACAAAGTATCCGTATAAATCAGTGTCGGGGTTGGGTTGCCAGCTAAGGGTAACGATGCCCAGTTCGCCTTTTCGCTCAATTTTCCCCGTCAATCCCTGAGGCTGCACCGGCGGATCGTCATCAGCCAGTGTAACTGGATAAGCCAGGGTTTCCATCACATCCCCTTTTTTAAGATGCGTAATCAGTTTGATAAAAAAGGTATATCCACGAGCGGGCGTAAGCGGTTTTATATAAGTCATCCGCTGATTAGCGGGGATAATTTCAGAAATCGGTGCAAATGGCCCACCCTGTTCAGTAGCGCCAACAAGCTGGTAATGATCGATATATTGGCTAAGGCTATCTTTGTATAGCCATTGTACTTCCAGCTTGTTTTTATCAGTGGTTTCGTTTACAGAATAAAACGCAGGGACTGGGAGCGTGCTCTTTGCTTTTATGCGCACGTTATTGGAGTAAGGGCCCACTTCCTGAAAGAGAGTTAATCCCCGAATCCTATACTGATACGTGATTTCATCACTGTCTAACGTATCGCTGACAGTGAGCGTATCGAGTTTATTGGTTACAATAAAAGGCAGGCTGGAAATAGAAGCAAAGTGTTCACCGTCTTCCGACCGTTCAATCTGGTACTGATTATATGTGCTACGTACCGACGCTGTTTCGGCGAATAAGTTCGCTACCCGATCACCGGCCCTGCCCGCAAAATGCCTGATGGCTGGCATTGGGTTCGTATCGCCCAGGCCGACTTCCGAGGAAACAACTGACAAGAGCTTATACCGCGCTGCCGATTTATGGCCAATCACATACTGATACCGTTCGCCCTGCACCGCCGTTGAGTCGATTAAACCCAGCCCGGCCATACAGGCCGCTTTAAAATCCATATCGGCCCCCAACAAGGCGAAATGAAACAACTGAATTCGTTCGTTCATCTGGGTAATTGCCTCGCCCGAAAACTCAGGCTGCTCATAAATAGCGGCATACAATACGCTGTAATTCCGGTCTTTCCGGTCGATAAACGGTTGCCAGTCGGCGGCTGGTTTCGGCATCACGTTCGAGTTTATGACCACCCGTTGACGCGTTTTTACATTGACCCGCTCGACGACATAACCGTCGCGGTAGCCAAACTCCCAATAGCTTTGCATAGTCGGGACCCAGCGCAGGTACAGCTTATGGCCAATAGCTTTTGCCAAAACACCAACTGACGGACGGCTTTCCATCTTTTCGCCTTTCATTGCATACCGGGTTCGATTGTCAGGCCGGTTGACTGGCGCAGTAGCCGATTTGACGGGTGTTTTCGTTTTGGCCGCAGGTTTTGGTTGACTATGGGCTAGACTGATGAGCCCACCGACGAAGCAAAGGGTTAAGTAGATCGATAGTTTCATGGCCGTACAGCTATTTGTCATTCCGTATGTAATACCAATAGTAGGTGGCAGTTCCATCTTGAACTCGCTGAGCCTGATCTGCATAAAAACTATCCCAAACTCTGGTTCTGAACGTAAATCGTTGCCTGAAGTCGGTGCCCTGAATTGGGAGCCAGTCTGAATTGGGTGCCTGATCGCCGTTGGTAATAACCAGTTCAACAACAAGTATCAGGTTGGCATTGGGTTGATGAAGCGTTGTCCGTTTGGTATAAATCGTCGCCTTCCGATCATCCAGGTCATATTCGGCGGTATTGGCCACAAACCGAATCCGATCATTCGGCTGGTAATGAACATAGCGTTTTAGGGGTGAGCCTATTGAATAATAATTACCAGCAATCATCACATTTTCGATCACCTGGCCGCCGTCGATCTTTAGGTTACAGAACTGATAGACGGGAATTTGCGGATCGGTGTAGAGCACAATCATCTCATGACGCTGGATCATGTAGTCATTGTAGGTTGCCGAAGCGTCGGATGTGGCATCGCTCCGAAAAATGGCTGCCTGGGGAGACGTCTCTTTAACCAGGTTGACCCTGGAGTTCAGTTCAAAAACGGTGGGGGACAGGCAAGGCGAATCACCAAACGTCATGAACGCGCGCCCTTCGACAATACCCCCCATCAGGGTATATTCAAACATCATAGCCCCATAGCTGCCCTTGAAATCGAAAACACCCGCAGCGGTGATGGAACCCTTCACAATCTGGAATTTTGTCTGTGTCTTTTTGAGGTTTAGTACGATGCCTAATTCACCTGAGCCGTGGAGTACCCCTGAGCCTAGCCAATGTGATCCATTACAGGACTTAAACGCCTTGTCGTACGCAACCATAAAGCCAAACCCAAACGTTAAATTGGCATAGACCGAAACGGCTTTGGTAGGGGTAGACAGATAAACACTGCCGCCTAATGAGAGCCCCAGACTGAAATAGCGGGTGCCATCCTGCATGACCGAGGTGGGTAAATCAAAATTGATCTCCCCTTCGTTTCGGGATTTCAGTTCGCTATTTATCTGAGCCTTAGCATTTTCAACGATTGAGTAATACCTGACCTGGTTGCTTGGCAGAGGTACATTCCCGCCGACGATAAACAGAGTAGCGCCAATCTTGAGGTATGTAGGCGACTCGTCTTTACCAAGGTTGAGATTAACTTCGATGGCCAATGGTTGATCGGGGCGACCGATCCAGAGATATCCATTCACCGGATTGGGTTCGTTATCCCCTTTTGGCTTTCCTTCTTTTTTATCCTGTCTGTTCTCCTTATTTTCCTTGACAAGACCTTCTGCAACAATTTTAAGCTGAATCATACCCAGAAAACCCGCCCCTTCATCATCAGCGGCCCCGCGCACATACGAACCTGGTTTTTTCAGCGGTACGTGCATGAACCCAAACGCACTCCCTTCCATGATAAAATCGTCGGTCGAAGCATCGAAGGTGAGATCAAATTTTAAAATGGCGAACCGATCATCCAACGAGACATCCAGCATCTTGACAGCATTGTTAACCTGCTGTTTAGAAAGGTTATTGACTTGCTGATTCGTTGGGGGAGTTGTAGAACTGCTTGGTACAGTGGCTGCCTTTAAGGCCGTCTTTGCGTCCTGTTGAGGTAACTCAACCGAATCGCGTGCAAATTCCCAGGTCCCAAAGATACTGAGTTTACGAAAGCCACTTCCGGCCCCCGTCCCTTTTGCCCCTTCGGCATAAATACCCAGCATGCCCCGTTGCTGTTTATCGGTGGCAAAAAAAGTCACGGCAAACAATGCTCCACCCGTTTTCTCCCGTGGTAAATATTTTTTACCGGTAATGGAGTATCGTGAGCCCAGCTCATTGGTTTGGGTCATATTCACCGCAACACCCGCTCCGAATCCATTCACTTTAACGGTAGGGCCAATGAGTATGCCAGCTTCTCCAAACGACAAGAGAAAGTCAAAATAGGTAAAATTGTAGGCACTACCATCTTCCTTAACGACGCGCCCACCAATCCAGTTGACAACCATTCGGGGGTCTTCATCGTCGCCCTGTGCTTTGGCTAGTTTTGAAACACCTTTGATCTTAAACTCGGCGGTAATGTTTCCCCGACAAACCGTTCCATACTCTTCATCATCTTTGTCGAACGATATAGAACCATCAAGGGTAAACCCTGCCGAAGATCCTGTTGCAATACGTAAGGTGCTTAGACTTATCCCCGAAAAATTGGCTTTGAAATCAACGGTCGACGTTTGCGTTTCGCTGACTTCCCAGGCAAAGTTGATATCGACCCCCGCCGTGATATTCAGAGTCGATGTTGTGTCAGAGTTTTTAACCTTGGTCGTGTCACCTGTATCAAAAACCGTCTGTTTAGACAAGGGATTGACATTGGCATAAAAGGTAAAATTCACCGTACACGACTTTTCGGTATCGTCGTATTCGGCCATCAGCTTTTTTAGTCCGATTTTACCGAAGACAGGCACATTGCCCAATCGCTCGTACCCCATGCGGGTGAATTTGAAAATGGGCTTTTTGCTTAGGAACGAATACCCAACGACCAGGTCCTCGACCAGTACTACGCCAAGCGACAGAATTTTATCGTTATTCGTTTTTTTTGACGTTGTATCGTACGAAACTTCTTTACTATTGACATCCAGACCGATGACATAACGAAAGCTTAACTTCGGTGTTACCAACCGAGCCTGTAGCCGATTCGTACCCGTAACCAGACCTGAAGAAGCCGACGGTGTGGCTGTGTCTGTTGCTATACTTTCCAGGGTTGTATTACCACCCGCGGAAGCACTTGTCCCATTTCCATCCGTTGTTAAACTGGCATTTCGGTAAGTGGGCGTGTCCTGCACAAAATCAACCTTCGAATCGTCGCGCAGCGTCGATTTCGCCCCCAAAAAGAACATGTTAGCCTGCTGATTGACTTTTAGTGAGAAACTTTGCGACTTATCGTCCAGGCTACCAGCGTAGGTCAGGTATTCATCTTTAGAAAGCGTACTGAAATCGTATGATTTATCATTTTTCTTGAACGGGCTTTTGGCAGCCAGCACCCCAACCTTTCCCGACAGGCTAAAGTTGCTGTAATTGCTTTTTTCTAGCGTAAAGCTGATCTGATCGATCGTCATGGGTGAACCACCCAACTGGCTGAAATTAGCAATGCCGGTTCCTGACGCATTCATGTACAACCCGGAGTCGTCGAGCAGTAGTACGCCCGCCTGAAAGCTGGGGCGTATGGGCGTAGGGTCTTTGGGCGTTGCCGGAATAAAAAACATCGGAACATATACCGTCGATGCCGTAGCGAACAGGCCCGTCCATTGATTGATCATATTGGAATTGTTTCCCAAAAATGAACCGACAGTCGATGTAATAGCCGAAGGCGTTGCTTTTTCGGAGAAGTCGAACGAGACATTCGCCAACACAAAACCCATCACCGTCTGCGATTTTTTTAGGGTAAACGCCAGCGGATTTTTTACCGGCACCGTCAGTCCGGTCAACGCCGTTGCCTGATAATCAATCGGCGATGAGACAACAGCGGCTGTTCCGTCGGGCATCGGATACCCTTTATCGTCCAGCTTCAGAAACGTGTCTTTATTAAGTTCCAGGTTGCCTTTGATCACCAGTCCGGCAAAGCTACCGCAGTTGATTTTGAGCTGGGATGCACTACTCGGTAGCGCATTTTTCATACTCCCTCCGGTCAGGCTTACTTTGTATTGCGTATTCGAAAACTCCTGCGTACCCAGCATCACCAGCCCCACCGTTCCAGCTATACCCGATGCCATTACGTACTTGACCCCAGTAGCGCCGAAGTAAATTTCCTGATCACCCAGTAGCAGTCGGGCATACACATCAAGTTCGACGTGGTCGGGGTAAAACGTGGCTTTTTTGATCATCAGATACCCCTGGCTGGTGTTGTCGATGGGTACGGCAATGGGCAGGGTTTGCAGGGCGGAGTTGGTCAGTGTCGATAGGAGTTTACCCTGGCTTTGCAACTGATCAAACAGCAACTTGGCGTCTTTAGCTTCCTGCGACAGGTCGGCCACCTGAATTTTCGAGGGGGCCAGTAAGCGCGACATCTCGTTCAGGTTCTGCACACTCAAGCTCTGGTTCAGCGCCGTTTGAAGCGCCATTGCAGAAGTTACGTTCTTTTCAGTAGTCGGCGGGGTTGGGGTTTTACCTGGGTTTTCATTCTCGCCCAATGCTAAAAATGAACTACTCAGCAAGCCCAGAACGACGGACAGGAATTTCAGTTGGCAGATAGATTTCCAGAAAGTCATATCGATAGTAGCAAATCGGGTCAGGGTTGGAAACAGCCAGTTAAAGCATAAAAAGTTTGGGTAGCAGTATCGACACCACATCGGCTCCGAGCAGCAGGTAATTATCCAGATACGTGGTCAGATTCGTCAGATTGCGTCCATTGTCAGCTACCTGTGTCTGCAACAACGTTCGCAGTTTTTGCAAATCCTGTTTTTTCTGGGTATTGGTTTCCGTCGTTAGCTGATTCACTACGGTATTCAGGCAGGCCGTGAGGGCTGTTTGTTTCTCCGTCAGCCGATTTTTCAAACTGACCAACTGAAAATTCACCCGCAGGATGAAGCCCACATGATTCTGTACGTTGTTCTTCGACTCGTCGAAAATCTGGTTACCCAGTGTTTTGAGCGAATCGATCTGAACGCCGAGTCGTTTAATCGTCTGGTCGGTTACATCGCCCGACATATCCGCATTGCCATCGACCAGTGAAATCCGTTTCCCAGTCGGCTCGCTGGTCAAATAGCCGGAAATCACCTCGTTGTACTGATTAATCACGAAGTTGTCGGAGAAATACAGTTTGATGGCGCTGCTCCCCCCCCCGTCGTTTTAATCATGGCCTGGGCGTACTCAGTCGAAACGACCCGCACATCGGTCCCCCCCACGTGCAGGGTGTCGCCGATAGCCACGTTATTTTTGGTTTGATCGGTGGGATTCACAGTCGGGTTCTGGCAGGTAGCCACCAGCGGATTCGGGTTCTTCTTCCGGCTTTTACCCGTTAGCTGGGCCAGATAGTCATTGTTGTCGCGCGTGATGCCCGCCACCGATACCGTTGTCCAATCCAGTTTTGCCAAAAAAACAGGGGCTGAATACAGCATCTGATCGGTAGCCTGGGCCGTGATTCCACCCACCTGAAAATTGTAGGCTCTGGTATTATCCAGCGCGATTTTCGCCGAATAGGTGTTGTTTCCCAGCTTCGTCAGGGTTGGGTTTTCCAGGTTATATAGAATCGACGTTGGAGCTGTGGCACTACTCCCGGAAGTGGTATTGCTCGATTTGATCGCACTGGTCATAATCGGCGTAGCGACAATGGCTATGGCATTGACCACATTGGCAAACGGATCGCGGTATTGCAGATCATACCGAACTTGCTGATCAACACCCGACCAGACCACAACAGCCTTTCCATCGACATCCCATCGGGCCGTGGTAATACTGGGTGCCCGGTTCTTCTCGCCATAGGTAAACGTAAAAATCTCGCTATAGCCATCGTTTCGGAAAATGCCTACGTCTTCGAAACCCATTTTTGCCCTCGCCCGAACCCGAAACCCATACGTTCGTCCGGGAATCAGGGGAGGCATACCGGGCCCAAATAGCAGCGTAGTGTTGGTCGTGGTCGTCTTGTAATAGGGTGGTTGCGCTAAGAACAAGTTTTGCAGATTACCGCCATAATTTGCGGGAACAATAAGTTCGGTCAGCACGAAATCGTATTCGACGGCGTTTGCCTGACGCTGGCGGGGCACCCACTGAAAAACCGTATTCTGCGGATTGATCACCTTAACCAAACTCTGATTGGCCGGAAATGTAAGTAAAGGAGGGTCGTTCACAACCAGCCAGACAGGTGGTAAAGGAACCGCTCCCGACAGCGATTTATTGGTCAGCACATCGATCACATCGACCGAAAAGGTATAAATACCTTCACCTAACGGTTTGCTATATACGATAGGCGAAACACCCAGATTTTCCCAGTTAAAATATCGTCCGAAATCGGCCTGGGTAAACGTTTGCACAAAGCCTGGGGTTAGCGTAAAAACGGGTTGGCTACCCAGCCGGGGTGGGTTGCTCAGAGACAGTCCTCCCCCCGTAACAGTAAATCGAAAATAGACCTGCGTGGGGTCCAGGTTCAGATCGCGTAGAATTACTTTCAGACTCAGGTTCTGCCCTAGTGGATTCGCATAGTCAGCCAGATTGATTGGATACGGAGGTTTGGCGTAAAAGGTAGCCTGCACCGGAAAATGCTGGGCATACCCGTTCGTCAGCAGTCCTATGAGGAACAACAGGCTATATAGGGTTATAAAGCGGAAGTATCGCATGCGTATCCAGCGTTAAAAACGATTGACATAACCGACCGTCAGCGAAACATAACTTCGGGTGCTCAGACCACTACCCGCTAGCTGCGTAAAGCCAAGGTTACCCGCAAAGCTGTTCATCTTATCCACCTTGTAGGCGGCACTTCCGCGTAGGTTGACAGCCCCCGTTTGGGTATCATACCCCTGATCGCTGGTGTATATATAAGCCAGAGATGCATTTGTGGTTAGCTTATTGGCCAGAAAGCTTTTCTGAAAATTAAACAACGGCCCAATCGACAGTGACTGCTGAGTGCCGATGCTGTTATAACTTCCGTTTAACCCTAGCCCAAAACTTTGCGCCCGTTTAGGCTGCGCGTAATTGTATAGCAGCGACGAATTAATAAACCCTGACTCCTGCCCGGTTCGGACTATATCGTCCTGCTTATTAACCGATTCCATCCACGACGCACTCAGATTCAGGCCGTGGACAGCCGTTTCGGTACTGGAAATGGCGTAGTTGATATTCGTGGAAACCGTTTGGTTGATCTGCCGGTAATTCAGGGTATCCAGTTGCTCGAATGGATTCAGCTTGCGAATGTTATCGAAGGCCGTCCGGATAAAGGCATACGAGGTATAACTCGAAAAATTGAAACCAACGGATAGTTTCGGACTCAGGTTGGCATTGATCGTCGCCATACCAACTACCCTTCGCTGGCTGGATGATTTTTTATGCTCGATGTCGTCCTGCTGAAGTCCGGCACTACCCGAAAAATTAACCTTCCCGGAGAAAAGGGTTTGGCTGTATCGGAGGGATATGTTCTCGATATCGTTGACGAAATAGTACCCGCCCAGTGTCACATAATCGGGATCAACTCGCTGGTAATCAACCCCGATTATCCCACCCAGCCGAACCAGATTATAATTCAGTCCCAGCCGAATACTGTTGTACGATTGTATAGCTACGCCACGTCTGAAAAACAAACCCGACAGCGTCTTCCGGCTGATGCTTTCATCGCTAACCTGATTCTTATCAGCATTCAGCGAACTGGAATTGTATTCGCCATTGAGTTGCAATCGTTTAAACAATGTGGTACTGAAATCCAGGCCAACTACCAGATTTTCTTTGGGTTGTGGTCGCAGACTGTCGGGCAAGCCGGGCAAGGAAGCCGGATTATCGGATGCACTGAATAGGGTTAGACCAACGGTATATTTATCCGTTCGGTACTGCGTTTTCAGTCCCATTCCCATCCGTCGGTAGGTGGGTATCACAGGAACTGTAGCCAGCAGGTCGCCTTCCGTAGCTTTTAGCAGCCGACCGTACATCAGGCTGATACTCCAACGGTTAGGCGTCAGATTGACCCCGGCGCCCTGAAACTGATGTCCATTCAGCGAGTAGGGCGAAAAAGTCATGAAACAGGTCCCAATCTCGGCTGAAATCCACTTGTAGGTCGGACGAAAGGTGACGAAGTTGAACGAAAAAGGCTGGCTATACGAAAACGTCCGATTGGAATAGTTGAAGCTAAATGGTAGCGTAAACGTCTTATAGGTCAAATTGAGGTTGCCGCTCACAAAATAACTGACGGGCGTAATCGTCGAGGCCTGGTTAGACATATACACCATATTAGCCGACAGGCCGCCCGTCAGTTTTAGTTTGTTTTCCCCACCCTTATAGGCGTTTGGGTCCAGGTTTTGGCCCAGACAGGTTCGTCTTCCAAGCCAGAAAAGGAGTAGAAGACAGCCGACAGTAACGATTTGTTTCATGGGTTAGAGAAGGGTTCATTTCAGAGCAGAGTTGTGCTGACTAGCCGGATGATTCAGGTCATCTGAATGGTTTCTTTCAATCGCACCCACACGTCCACAACGGACCACGGATAGCTATCGGGCAGCAGGATGAGCTTCTGATGGTCCAGTTTTTTTACATGGTAGCTGTAATAGAGCCACACACAATAGCCCATAAAGACGAACAGCAGGAGGATTATGGCCAATATGATCAGCCATTTACGATCGACGGGATTTTGAAAGAAGGAAGGCATCGCTGCAGTGTATTAGGTCAAAAGCAACGATGTAAAACACCTCCAATACGTGAAGAAAACCCAATGTTGGACGTGGACAAAATCGTGGACGGCAACGCAAACCAGCGTGGACAAAACCGTGGACAAGCCTAAAAATAGCCATTTCCAGTGCAAATAACCAGATTTCCAGCGGGCTTACCCTTACCTTTGGGAGGTACCACTACAAATGCACAATAAGCCCTTTAAGGTCGGTATCAGCCTGTTGTGTTTCCAGTTTTTTTCGCAGACGATACCGAGATTTGCGTAAGGATTCAATGGAGACCCCCAGCATATAAGCCATTTCGCGAGATGCGATATTTAGTTTGAGCAAGGCCAGTAACCGAACTTCGGCGGGGGTTAGATCCTGATACTTTGTGAGCAGATTATCGAAGAAATGCGGGTAGACCCGCTCGAATAATTGCTTGAATTCAAGCCAGTTGCTTTCTGTCAGAATTACACTCTGGCGCAAGGATTCGATTCGGGTATCAACAATGGCTGCTTCCGGCGATTGTGGCTCTGACGGATTCAACTCAAGCGCCATTTTTTCGATGAGTTCGTTTTTATCTTTCAGGTTCTCCATATACAGAGCCAGTTGCTCCGTTGCGTGCGCCAGTAAATCATCGGCCCGCTTCTTCTCGGCTTCCTGGAGTTGTTTTTCCCGCTTCCGTCGTTGATTGACTGCGTAAATGATGGCGATCGTAACAATAACCAGAACGGCAATGAAGATATTACGCCGGAGCAGGGCATTATCCTTCTCCGCTTCAATATTGGCTAAGTCGTTGAGGTATTTTTCGGCAGCCATCTGTGCCTGGGCAGCCGCCAGCAACCGATTATCAAAAATTCTTCGAAGCGAATCCTTCTTGACGACCAGCGAATCTTTATACCGGATGGCCGCTTCCAGGTTTCCTGCTTTCTGATAATACAGCGCGTTCACCTCATAATACATGGGCCCGTAATTACTCCAGAACCAGTTGGGCTGTAACTGAAGTGACCGCTTTATGTAGGTCTGGGCTTTGGCCAGGCTATCGAGCTTAATGAGTGAATAAGCGATGTACAGGCAGGTAATCGCTGAATTATCGGGCACTTCTTTCTCGTTGATTGCCACATCTTTATACAAATACGGGAGTGATTCTTTGTATTTTCCCTCCAGGCGAAGCGTATTGCCATAGTTGCCACTCCCAATGCCCACATACGTATCATTGTGCCCCGCTTTAGCCACGGCAATGGTTTCTAAAAACGTCTTTTTCGCGTTCGTATAGTCGTTAATTTTTAAATAGGCAACCCCCCGGTTATTGATTAAGAACCAATCCGCAATCAGCTTCCATTTATTGTATTTTTCAGCTAAGCTGACATAATGAATCGCCGTCCGGTAATCTTCAAAATAGTAGTGAAAGCGAAAGAAATAATAGAGGTAATCGACAGCTTCGGGTATATCCTGATAGCCAATCTGTTCAAAAATTTGCCGGGCACGAAAGTAAAATTTGAAGGCTTCCGTGAATTCCAGGTTTCGGAAATATTCATTGCTTAGGTGGCAGTAATAGGTAGCCCGAATAACCGGATAGGGCGACTGGTCAAAATAAGCCTGTTTGCTTTTCAGAAAGGCAATCTTTTGGGGAAGTTCATCATGCTGATAGATATACTGATAGTGCACCTGTAAAAGCGTTACATACCAGATCATAAACGCATCGTCCCGATCGTCACAAAAGGTACGGGCGCTATCCAGCATGGCCATTACCTTCGTCGTATCAGCAAAATATTTCCGGGTTATGGCTCGCAGGAATACAATACGCTCATCGGTTTGCATGGTATCCATGGTCTGCACTTGCGCCATGGATAAACGGGCCGTGAGCAGACAGGTCAGCCAAAGACTACAGTTGATGAGTCGAATCAAAGGATGGGGAAACATATTCAGAAGGAGGAAGGGTATAGTTGGCTGGTCGAAGATAAGGTATTTAACGAATGGTGTAAAGTAAACAATTACAGTTCTTTACCAATTTCTTCCAGTTACAAAAAGGAATACGTTAGCAACAGTCTACCCGAAGCCGATTACTCTGTTTTTCTTGTCTTTTCCAGTTTCTGCTACCTTGTCCGCTCCGTATGCAGGTAGTTTACGTTTTTATCACTTCTTTTGTCTGAACACATTACCGGACTCGATTCCCCACTCTTTCTGATGTTCCTATCGCGAATAACGGCCTTTGTAGCTTTACTTTTCCTGCTGGCAAAGACCCACCTTGGCCTGGCCCAACAGGCTGCCTACCCTACTCCGCTGGTCGTTACTCTTCATCCCGATCAAACCTATCAGACCATCCACAGCTTCGGCGCATCGGACTGCTGGTCGGCGCAGTTTGTCGGTACCAAGTATTCACTAGCCAACCGCCAGCAAATTGCCGACTGGCTATTCAGTCTGGATACCGATGCGTCCGGGAATCCTAAAGGCATCGGACTATCGATGTGGCGATTCAACATCGGAGCCGGAAGCACCGAACAGGGCGATTCGAGTGGTATTCGCAGTCCCTGGCGTCGGTCAGAATGTTTTCAGCGCCCTGATGGCACCTACGACTGGTCGAAACAGGCTGGCCAGCAATGGTTTGTCGAAGCGGCCCATCAACGTAAAGTCCCTTATCTGCTCGGTTTTACCAACTCACCACCCGTTCAGTTCACGGCCAACGGCAAGGCTTATGCGTCGGGGAAATTAGGTGATTACAACTTTAATCGCCAACGGCTGGGCGAATACACGCGCTTTCTGGCCGATGTGGTACAGTATTTCGACCGAAAAGGCTGGCCCATGCATTACCTCAGCCCGTTCAACGAACCCCAGTGGGATTGGGGCATCAAGAAAGGGGAAACAATGGCTACGCAGGAAGGCACTCCTGCCACCAACACCGACATGGCCGAGCTGGCACGCGCCCTTAGCCAGGAACTCACCCGTCGTAAACTCAGTACCCATCTGGCACTAGGTGAAGCGGGTCAGTTGAATTACCTGTCTCAACGAGGTACGAATCGGAGCCAAACCGGACAGGACAATGTTATCGACGCTTTGTTCTCCTCCAATAGTCCTGACTACATCGGTAACCTCCCCAACGTAGAACGGCTGGTGAGTGGCCATAGCTATTTCACCACCTCCCCCATACGGCTTCTCCAGTCGACCCGACAACAGCTTGGTGCGAAGTTGAAGCAGGCTGGGGTTGGTTTCTGGCAATCGGAGTATTGTGTATTGGGTGATAATGACGGGGAGATCAATGGTGGAGGCCGTGACCTGGGCATGAAAACCGCCCTTTATGTGGCCCGCGTAATTCATACCGACCTTACCCTGGCGAATGCAGCTTCGTGGCAATGGTGGCTGGCCCTGAGTGCCAACAATTACAAAGACGGACTGATTTACCTGGAAAAGAACGGCAAGATGGGCGAAAATGACCAGAATCAGTTTGGCGGAGATGCACTGGCTTCTAAGACGCTCTGGGCTCTGGGCAACTTCGCTCGTTTTGTTCGGCCCGGAATGGTTCGTATAGCAGCTCAGTCTAACCAAAACGACAGCCTGGTTACGGCACCACTTGTCTCAGCTTACCGCACTATCGACAGCAATCAAATGATACTTGTCATCGTCAATCCGGGGCCAGATACTCTTCTTGACGTGAAGGGTCTCCCCAAACGGCTCAATTCCGTATCGATCTTTGAAACATCGGCTGCAACAGATCTCAAAAAGCGTACTGCATCGGTTTCCCGGCTGCCAATCAGCGCCCAATCGGTTACGACGGTGGTCTTTACTGCGCAAAAACCGTAATCAGCCCTCTCTCTACAAACACGTATGAATCCGTATTTAGCCATACAACCTGAAGTAGCTGAAGCTATTGCCACAGGCAAGCCGGTCGTTGCGCTGGAATCGACCATCATATCGCATGGCATGCCCTGGCCCCAAAATGTGGAAACGGCTCTGGAGGTCGAAGAACTGGTTCGCGCACACGGAGCGATCCCGGCGACCATTGCTGTATTTGACGGAAAATGTCATGTCGGCCTTACCCGACCACAACTTGAATACTTCGGTCAGGCCGAAAATGTGTGGAAAGTAAGCCTGCGCGACATGCCTTTTGTGATCAGTCAACGATTGTATGGTGCCACGACTGTAGCCGCTACGATGCGCATTGCCGCCATGGCGGGCATTCGGCTATTCGTCACAGGAGGAATCGGGGGTGTTCATCGGGGAGCCGAGCAAAGCATGGATATATCGGCCGACTTAACTGAAATGGCACAAACGTCGGTAGCCGTGGTATCGGCCGGTATCAAAAGTATTCTGGATATTGGACTCACGCTTGAATATCTGGAAACCAAAGGCATTCCCGTCGTTACGATCGGGCAGGACGCTCTTCCCGGTTTTTACAGCAATCAAAGCCCATTTTTGTCACCACTCCGACTCGATACCCCAGAACAAATTGCGGATATGCTCAAAACCAAATGGGCGCTGGGTCTAGACGGTTCAGTGCTGATTGCGAATCCGGTTCCCGTAAATCAACAGGTACCCAACGACAAAATTGAAAGCCATATCCAGCAGGCTCTAGCCACTGCCACCATCCAACAGGTTACGGGTAAAGACATCACCCCCTTTCTGTTAAAATACATTGCCACCCATACCCAGGGAGAAAGCTTGCAGGCGAACATAGCCCTTATCAAAAACAATGCAATAGCGGGAGCCAAAATCGCAGTAGCCCTGGCATCGCTCTAATAAATTTGCTTAGGCTACTCCCCCTGTTCCATCGTTCTTTTTCGATGGTCTAATCCCCATTCTACCATTGTATCCAATACCTGCTTAAATGATTTCCCGGAAGGGGTCAGTGCATATTCAACGGTAACGGGTATCGTATCCCGGACTGTCCGGACAATAATACCATTCATCTCCAGATCCCGCAATTCCTTGGAGAGCATCCGGGGGGTGATTTTAGGAATCTCCCGCTCCAGCTCCTTAAACCGCTTTGTGCCGAAAATTAAAGAGGCCATAATCGGTAATTTCCATTTACCTGCCAACACATTGAGCGTGTCATTTACGGCTAACATAAACGAGTCAGGGCATTGCTGGATGGCAGCCAAGTCAATATCAACAATCATAATATACTGATTAACAAATTACTATACTTTTCTATACCGATATACTAAAGTATATTACTTATTAAAGTATAGCAAAGGTAAAATACCTTTGGGTATTCAAACAACTTTTTATACGAAAATGAAAGTAGCTGTTATCGGTGCCACCGGATTTGTAGGCAACCATATTACCAACGAATTAGCAAATAGGAATATAAGTGTAGCTGGTATTTCCAGAAAAGAAAAAGCATCGGACAAAGCGAATCTACATTACCTAGCCGTCGACGTTACAGACGTGGCAGCCCTGGCAGAAGCCCTGAAAGGCTTTGATGTGGTCGTTAATGCGTTTAGCCCAGGATGGACAAATCCTACCATTTACGAAGACTTCATCAGTGGTTCTCAAGCCATTCAGGAAGCCGTAAAGCAGGCAGGCGTTAACCGTTTTATTTCAATTGGCGGAGCAGGAAGCCTGTATTTACCTGATGGCACTCAATTAGTAGATACCTTCCCGGCCGACAATCCGTTTGTTCCAGGCGCCAAAGCAGCAAGGGATTACTTTACCATTTTGAAAGAAGAACAGGATTTGGACTGGGTATTTTTCAGCCCGGCGGTGGAGATGCACCAGGGTATTACCATCGGCAGAACGGGAAAATACCGCTTAGGAAAAGATCACCCCGTACTGGATGAGCATGGCAAAAATGTTCTCTCTGGCGAAGATCTGGCCGTGGTTATTGCCGATGAAATTGAACACCCAAAACATCACCAGGAGCGGTTCACGGCGGCCTATTAACCTATTAGCTTAATTCCCTTACACATTCTTCTGCTTCCAGGCCGAATAGAACAGGGCACGTCTTTCTTCGTTCGGTATCGGGAAAATCATCCAGAATTAGCATTCGCTAATTCTGGATAAAGAGGCAACAAATAAGCAATCTGAAAATGATCTTAGTAACAGGGGCAACCGGGCATCTTGGTGGAGCAGCCGTCGAACAGTTGTTGAAACATCTTTCGCCCCATGAATTTGCCGTATTGGCAAGAGACGAACAGAAAGCAAAGCCCCTCATTGATAAAGGCGTAATCGTCCGCTTAGGGGACTTTGACGACCAGGAATCTATCGATAAGGCGTTGAAAGGCATTAGCAATGTATTGCTGATCCCTACAATTGTGCCTTATCGGCTGGAACAAAATAAACGAGTTGTCGATGCGGCTGTTCGTAATGGGGTGAAGCACATTGTGTACACAGGGGTTTCACATAAAAACATCGACGCGTCTGAAGTCGATGGTCTTGACACCCATTTCAAGACAGAAGACCATATCCGTGAAAGCGGGCTGGCCTATACTTTCCTAAGAAACAACCTGTACATGGAGACATTGCCATTGTACGGAGGGGAAAATGTCCTTGAAACCGGGTTCTATTTACCAGCTGGAAACGGTCGAGTTCCGTTTGCAATGAGGAGAGAAATGGGTGAAGCCGCAGCCAATGTGTTGCTTCAGGATGAACACGAAAACAAGACGTACGACATTGCAGGAAATGAGCTACATTCCTACCTGGATGTGGCAGAGGCCCTAACGAAACTTTCTGGAAAAACGGTAACCTACACGCCTGCTGAGCCTGAAATCTTTGGGCAACGATTAAAAGACGCAGGGGTTGCTGATTTCATTGTAGCTGTATTTGCAGGCTTCAACCTGGACATTAAAAACGGGCAGTTCGAACTGGTTACCAATGATCTGGAAAAATTATTGGGCCGTAAACCAACCGGACTATACGAAGGACTGAACGAGGTATTCAATCTGAAAGCCTAATTCTTTACCATTCTTTTCTATCTCTCCCGAGGGCTGCGTATTTGTAAACTAAATAGCGAATAGTGTGGTCTGAAGCGAATGAACAATGTTAAATCAACCAATTGAAAAAACAACAAAATGAGCTTAACAGAATCATTAAAATGGCGATATGCTGTCAAAAAATACAGCGACAAAAAAGTAAGCGAGGCTGATATAAACACGATTATAGAAGCCATCAATCTTTCTGCCTCATCGGCTGGTTTACAGCCGTACCGAGTGATTGTCGTCGAAAGTCCGAAGATTCGTAAAAAGCTAGGCGAAGGTGCGTTTAACCCACAAATAACGGAAGCGTCTCATCTATTGGTGTTTGCTGCCATTGAAAACCTGTCTATAGCACATGTCGATGAGTATATGCAACGTATGGCTCAAACGCGTGGGGTTCCTGTTGAAAGTCTGGAAAAATTCAGGCAACTATTAATTGCGAATATCACAGGAAAGACACAGGAGGAAAACTTCACGTGGGCAGCTAAGCAGGCTTATATTGGCTTAGGGACAGGAATCGCTGCTGCCTCTGAATTACAGGTAGATACTACGCCCATGGAAGGGTTCATCCCTTCGAAATTTGATGATATTTTAGGATTAAAAGAAAAAGGATTAAAGAGTGTGGTATTACTGGCGTTAGGTTATCGGGATGCCGATAAAGATCCTTACGCACAAGCGGCTAAAGTTCGCTTACCAATGGATGTGTTTTCGAGTTCGCTTTAATCGCTTATATCCGGTTATAAACAGGTATGGGGATGAATTTTAGGTTGATAATCTAAAATTCATCCCCATACCTGTCACATCTCATTTCTTATTTTGTTTTTGTGCATAGCCCCCCATTCACTTAATGCGTCAAGAACATGTTCCAGCGTATGGCTGTAATCCGTCAGTTCATACTCAATGATAACGGGCATCTGTACATGCACTGTTCGTTTAACGAACCCATTCAATTCCAGTTCTTTTAATTCAGCATTAAGCACCTTCGGCGATATTCCCTTTACCAATCGCTGCAATTCGTTGAACCGGCGCTTTCGTTCAATAAGGGCTACAATAATGCGCAGTTTCCACTTCCCGCCTATCGCATACAGCGCATCACCTATCGCATTCAACCGATAGGTGCATGCCTTGTCATCCATTTTCGTTTGGTTGTTCCAGGTCTCCATATTGCGATGAACCACTTTCATAAAGGTTACCACTCACCTTTTGTATACTACTAACAAAAGGTAAGTAAAGGTACATAATTTTGCCTCATAAAAAAACAGTCATGAACACACAGGCAAAACCATCAAAAGTAGTCCACATCCTTCTCTGGATTGGCCAGGCCTTATTAGCGGCCATATTTATCATGGGCGGCACAACCGTTCTGTTGCAGCCTATCGAAGCCATTGCGAGCCAAATGTCGTTTGTCAACCACTTCCCTTACCTGGTGGTCAAGCTGATTGGTTTATGTGAAATAGTGGGAGGCATTGGACTAATTCTACCTTCTCTGCTCAAAATCAAACCAATTCTGACACCCATTGCAGCAGGCTTACTAGCCCTGGTTATGTTGTTTGCGGTAATCTATCACCTTACGCATAATGAAGCTGCCGGATCAGGTTTCCCGCTCGCATTAGGCGTAATCGCTGGTTTGGTGAGCTGGGGGCGACTCAAAGTAGCCCCTATTCCGGAACGGTAGTACCACTCAGGTTATATAGATCGATTTAGGCGTAATGACCCAGACGAGTGTCAACGCATTGATTGAAATGAAGCGCAGGCAATTTATAGGAAGGTCGGCAACCATGGGAGCCGTTTTGCTTAGTCCGGTAAGCCTGGACATAACAGATCCCCTCCCTTCAACAACTAAACATATGGATTTTATAACCTTTGGTGCGGTGCATTTAAATGTCACTGACATTTCCAGATCGATTAATTTTTGGCGCGATGTTGTGGGGATGCAAGTTCGATCAACTGGAGAAACCACGGAGATAGGAACCGCCCAGCGAACACTTGTCGTTCTCCATCCAGGTTCGAAAACCCCGTACCGAAAAGGGTTTAGTGGCCTTTATCATGCCGCCATACACCTCCCAACAGAAACTGATCTAGCGCAGCTACTAGTAAGGTTAGCGACAAAGGGCTGGGATGTAGCACCAACCGATCACATTATAGCAAAGTCGCTTTATGTCGATGACCCTGACGGGATCAATCTCGAATTCGCGGTGGAAACCCCGCAGCGGGTTGTTGAATTCAACGCCACAGAAAACGGTGTCCAGATAGTCGATAACCAAGGAAGATTTCGCAAGCCCATTGAACCGCTGGATGTTCAGGAGTTGCTAAGCCATTTAACCGACAAAAACCCAGAACGCGCTTTTCCAGACGGCGCCATTGTAGGGCACATGAACCTGCACGTACCGCATCTCCAAACCGCCTACGATTTCTACACACGTATTGGGTTCTCCAGGCATGTATTGATTCCCAGGCAGGGATGGGGCGATCTAGGTGCTGGTGGGGCCGTCGATCACCGCATAGCCGTCAACGTTTGGGCTGGAATGAACGCTCCGAAAGCGCCAGAGGGAACCGCAGGACTGCGGTACTTTACCTTAAAGTACGATTCACAAGAAAGGCTCTCCAAAGCGCTAAGCAATTCCACCAACAGTCAGAAAACACCAGATGGCTATTTTCTCGAGGATCCGGCAGGCAATAAATTCCTTATTGCCTGATTTACAAAACAACTGGAGCGATAAGAATGGCCAGCACCAGTCCTAATCAACCTGGCGATTACTTCTCCAGGTTGATATAAGAAACCTTTTCGAACGAATACAACAGTAGGCAATCATTAAACGCACATGGAAACACCGAAAATGAAAGTAGAAATATGGAGTGATGTAATCTGCCCATTTTGCTATGCAGGGAAACGGAAATTCGAAGCAGCCCTGGAGCAATTTGCCCATAAAGATGCGCTACAAATTGAGTGGAAAAGCTTTGAGATCGATTCAGCCATTGCGAATCGTATAGAACCAGGAATGACAATTTATGACTACCTGGCCAAGAAAAGGAACGTAAGCTATGAGGAATCCGTAGCCATGCATCAAACAGCCGTTAACATGGCCAAAAGCGTAGGCCTCGACTACAATTTTGACAAAGTGGTGTTGTCGAGTTCATTTAATGCGCACCGGATTATTCAGCTAGCGAAAGAAAAGGGCCTGGCTGAAGCCGCCGAAGAACGTTTGTTCCACGCCTATTTTACGGAAGGGAAAGACATAGGAAATCCAGCGGAATTAACTGAGCTCGGTAAATCAATTGGACTCTCAGCCGACGAAGTAGCCGAAGCATTAACCAATGAGTATTATACTGAGCGGGTAAAACAGGATATTACCGATGCCCAGACAGCCGGTGTACGACGTGTCCCATCCTATGTCATTGAAGGCAACTATGAAGCGTTTGGGATTCAGGAGCCTCATGCGATGCTGGCATTCCTCCAAAACGCATTTTCGGAATGGAGCCAGCAAAAAAACAACTCCCTAGTAACCGCACTAGAAGGGGATGCCTGTACGATAGATGGGGATTGCACGTAGATTTTTAAATGTATGGAACGTATGCAGGCATCGCTTTTTTCCCTACTACGTTATGGTTACTGGTAGAGACTAAGGCGATGGCTAGCTGAATTTCCGGGACCTAAACGGGCCTTGTACGCCAACAAGCGAGTCAGAATCAAACCAGGCGAGTCGGGATTTTAGCAACGCCAAACCAGAATAGTCGGATATGCTCGGCTATTTTAAGCAGTCCGATATGCGTATCAGGCTTTGTAATATACCCACTAGCCCCCAGCTCATAGGCCCGATCAATATCCGCATCGACTTCGGATGTAGTCAGCATAATAACCGGAATCTGCCGATAGATGGTTGAGCTTTTCAAAAACGTCAGAGCCTCAAACCCATTTAGTATCGGCATATTTATATCCAGCAGAATCAGGTCCGGTGTTACAGGCCATAATGGTATGCTTTCAATAAATTCATCTACCGATGAGACGAACAGGAGCTTATAATTAATTGAGTCATCGGCAAAAGCAAGTTTTAGTAAAAGCTGATCATCTAGATCGTCCTCGACGATTAATAGATTGTAAGGCTTCATGTTGTACACCTGGGATCATAAAGAAGTAGACAATAACTGATTGAACAAGTATACAAGTACGGTTTTGGGCACTAAACGGTCTTCCTGTCAGCTACCGAAGGTACTTGCGTACTGGCCCCTATACTATCGGACATACTGACGGAAAGTGATGGAAATCATTTTATCAATTCCTGTACCAAATTAAGGAACGAAACGATATATGTGTATCAACATCCTATTTTCTTCTTGCAAAATGCCTATAGGAAGTAGATACATAGGTTGCTCAACGTAAGCTATTTACACCGTCGCGATTGGTTTGGCAGGATGTTCCTCTTCTGTAAAAAGCTCATCCTGCGTCGTTTGATCGCCTTTCCGTTTACGAGACAGGAAGGTATACATAGCCGGAATTACGAACAGGGTGAGGACCAACGAAAACAGCAGCCCGCCAATAATGACAATCCCCATCGACATACGACTCTGACCGGCAGCCCCCAACGCCAACGCAATCGGTAATGCGCCCAGTATCGTTGCCAGACTGGTCATCAGGATCGGGCGAAGGCGCAGGGAGGCCGCTTCCAGAGCAGCTTCCCGGATCGACATCCCTTCTTCCCGAAGCTGGTTGGCAAACTCCACGATCAGAATCCCATTCTTCGTAACCAGTCCGATCAGCATGATTATACCGATCTGGCTAAAGATATTGAACGTCTGGTTGAAATACCAAAGCGAAAAAACAGCCCCGCCAATAGCCAGTGGAACCGTAAGCATGATAATGAAGGGGTCTACAAAGCTTTCAAATTGAGCGGCTAGAATAAAATAGACCAGCACCAGGGCCAGGATGAACGAGAACATTGTATTTGACTGGCTTTCAGCGTAATCTCGGGAGGCACCGCTCAGGTCGGTACGGATGGCGGGGTCGTTGAGCTGATTCCGAACGGCGTTCATAGCCGCAATCCCATCACCAATGGTTTTTCCGGGAGCCAGTGCCGCCTGTACGGTAGCACTCATGTAGCGGTTGAAATGGAATAACTGCGGAGGGCTGCTCTGCTCGTCCATCCGGACAATATTGTCCAGTTGGACCACCTGCCCCTGAGTGGTTTTTACGTACATTTTCGTCACGTCGAGTGGTTCGTTTCGGTTGGCCCGGTCAAACTGCCCAATCACCTGGTATTGCCGCCCGGTCATCGTAAAATACCCGAATCGCTGACCAGCCAGCGCCAATTGTACCGTTTGAGCGACATCGGCTACGGATACACCAATCGCTTTTGCTTTCTCCCGGTCGATGAACACGTTCACTTCGGGCTTGTTGAACTTCAAGTTCGCATCGACGGAAGTAAAGGTGGGGTCTTTCTGAGCTTCTTCCAGAAAACGGGGCAGGTATTCCCGTAGTTTTTCAAAATCGGGGGCCTGAACGACGTACTGTACCGGCAATCCACCGCGACTGTCGACGGATATGGTCTGCTGCTGTACAACAACCGATTTAGCATCGGGTAGTTTTTTAAGCAGCTTGGTCGTTTTGTCAGCAATCATCTGCTGGCTAAGACCTTTCCGCTCCATTTTGTCGACCAGAAACACCCGACCGCTACCCGAATTGGGACTACCCGACCCTGTACGGCCAGGAGCCGTCACGAGCATAATTCCCTGCTTGCCCGGCATGGAATCCTCCAGCATCTGCCCCACCCGCAACATATAATCGTCCATCGACTCAAAAGAGGTACCTTCGGGAGCCGTCATGTTGAGCCGGAACCAGTTCCGATCGTCGAGCGGGGCCAGTTCTGAGGGCAGATCTTTCCCGAAAAACCAGATCATCCCCAATGTTGCCAGAATGATGGGAAGCGCTACCCAACGAACCTTCAGGAAGCTTACCAACTGGTCGTGGTAGGCGGTTGTCATGGCTTCGAAATACGGCTCTGTAGCGTCGTAGAACCGCGTTTTCTTGTGGGTTTTCCGGTTCAGGTAGGCGTTCAGCATGGGGGTGAGCGTGAGCGATACGAAGGCCGAAATCAGGACAGCTACCGAAATCACGACACCAAACTCCCGGAACAGCTTCCCGACGAAGCCTTCCATAAAAATGACAGGAAGGAATACCGCCGACAGTGTAATGGACGTTGACAGAACGGCAAAAATAATCTCGTTCGACCCTTTGATAGCCGCTTCGATGGGATTCATCCCCTGCTCGATTTTCTTGAAAATATTCTCCGTGACCACAATCCCATCATCAACCACCAGCCCAGTCGCCATGACGATTGCCAGCAGCGTTAATACATTGATGGAATAGCCCATCAGGTACATCACGAAGAAGGTGCCCACCAGCGACACGGGGATGTCGATCAATGGGCGAAAGGCCACCAGCCAGTCACGGAAAAACAAGAAGATGATCAGCACGACCAGCCCAATGGCAATCAGCAGGGTTTCGCCCACTTCCTCCACTGACCGCTTCACGAAGACGGTCGAATCGAACATGATGTCCAGCCTGTAATCGGCCGGGAGGTCTTTTCGAATATCGATCAACCGTTTATTGACTTCGGCCGAAATATCGAGGTGATTCGAACCGGGTTGCGGCACGATACCCAGCCCAATCATCGGAACCCCGTTCAGGCGGAGCACACTTTCCTCATTCTCAGGCCCAAGTTCAGCCTGACCAATATCGCTCAGGTGAATCACGTTGTCGCCGAGGGTTTTCACAATCATGTTGTTGAAATCCTCTTCGGTACGGAAACGACCAATGGTCTTCACGGTCAGTTCCGTATTGCTTCCTACAACTTTACCGCTTGGCAATTCCACATTTTCGCGATCAAGAGCGGTTTTAACGTCCTGGGCCGTGATGTTGTAAGCCGCCATTTTATCCGGGTCCATCCAGATCCGCATGGCGTATTTTTTCTGCCCCATGATCGACACTTCACTCACGCCATTGATGGTCTGTAAGCGCTGCACGATTACATTCTCGGCAAATTCATTGACTTCCAGATGCGAGCGGGTATTGCTCTGCAACGTCAGAATCATGATCTGATCGGAGTTGGCATCGGCCTTACTCACAATCGGCGGTCCGTCAATGTCGAGTGGCAGAGTCCGGGCCGAAGCCGATACCTTGTCGCGAACGTCGTTGGCCGCCCGTTCCATATCGACATCGATGGCAAACTCAACGGTAATTTCACTCCGTCCCTGGCTGCTCGACGAATTAATGGACTTAATCCCTTCAATACTATTCAGTTGTTTTTCAAGGGGTTCTGTAATCTGCGATTCAATAATATCGGCGTTGGCTCCGGCATAGTTGGTCCGAATGGAAATAACGGGCGGGTCGATAGATGGGAATTCGCGAACCCCCAGGTATTTAAATCCCAGCCAGCCAAAAAACAGGATGAGCAGGTTCATCACAATGGCCAGCACAGGTCGCTTGATCGATAGCGTAGAGAGACTCATAGTCAATATTTTTTAATGGACAATGAATAATGACTAATGGATAATAATGAAGCCATTTTATAGTATCTATCATCCACTACCACTTGTCCATTAGCCGTTTTACATTATCCTTTTTTAACTTTTACCGAAGCGCCATTTTTCAGCGACATAATACTGCTGATGATCACCGAGTCGCCGGGGGCTAATCCTTCCATAACCTGTACCTGCTGGTCGTTGCGAATACCCGTTTTAATGAAGGTTTCCTGCGCCTTTCCTTCACGGACGATGTACACTTTTTTGCCTTTCAGCACAGGCACAATGGCCTGGGTGGGTATCTGAATGGTCTGGTTGTTGCCAAGCGGCACATCGAGCCGAACAAACATACCGGGCACCAGCCGCCCCGTCGGATTGGACGTGTATGCCCGTACCTTCATGGTGCGCAGCGATTCGTCGATCAGCGGACTAATGGCCGTTACCTGCGCGGTCAGGGATGCCCCAAGCCCATCGGCCGTAAAGCGTACCGGACTACCGACTCGAATCTGACTGGCGTATTTTTCGGGAACAGAAAAGTCAATTTTTACGGGGTTGGTTTGTACGAGTGTGGTTACCAGCGTTCCCGGCGTCAGAAAAGCTCCCTGACTGATGGCCCGCAGCCCCAGTTTTCCGCTAAAGGGTGCCCGAATTTCGGTTTTAGCCAACTGAGTCATGAGCAGTTCCTTATCCGCACGGGCCGTGTTTACATTACTTTCGGCAATATCGTATTCCTCCCGACTGATGCCTTCCACAGCCAGTAGCCGTTTCTGACGGGCTTCCACATCTTTGGCTCGCTTTTCGAGATACCCCAGCTTAATCAGTTGCGCCTTTAGTTCTTCGTCGTTGATTTTAGCGATCAATTCGCCTTTATTGACATACGCCCCTTCTTTTGCATTGAGCTGCATGAGCCGCCCGGAAACTTCTGCCTTTAGCTCGACAATTTCATTGGGCAGGACCGTGCCCGAAACAGCCAGCACATTAGTTAGTTTTTCGGTACGAGCCAGGTAAATCTCCACAGGAATCGTAGGGGCTTTATCGCCCGATTTCCCCTTTGTTTCACCTTTACCAGATACCCCCACAGGGCTTCCACCCGGTGTTTTTGTATCAGGTTTTGGAAAAAAATAGACCTTGCCGAGTGTTAAGGCACCCACCAGCAAAGCGAGAATAAAAAATGTTCGCATAAATAAGTTACAGGTATTAATGGGCAATGCCTGTAAAATTTACGTCTAATTACCTGATTTCCTAGAGCGACCACTTAATTCATTCGTCAAAACGAGTAGCCTATCAACGATGTCTAATAGATTATTAAAATTATCTAACTATATCCAATTACAAAGCAATTATTCGGCTAGTTGACCACTTGCACGATTATCCTTATACGTATGATGTATTATTCAGTATTTCCTTCAACATCCTGATCATTTGCTACACGTATCGTTTGAACTAATCACTTGGTATTTCCCTTTTCAAAGCTTTCACTATTTACACCGTTCCCCTACTTTGAGTAGCTTACGGTCCCATTAAGTAAAAATAACTACACAAATAAATAACAAGCAGTTTCTACAAGCTGTTAATGCAACGACAAGGGTACTATTCCCGTATTTATAATGGATAATGGCTCTATGTATGCAGGCTGTTATCCAGATCGGGGTGTATCTACAGAAACTTTTCTTTTAACGCAAACGACTATGTACTCAGCCGATACCAATCAATTACTGACTCAACTACAAACGATTTACCGGGATTTAATTCAGATTTGCCCTGTAGAACGCACGAATGCCTATCAATTACGAATCACTGCTATCGAGCAGGCACGGCTTCGAATCTGGGACGATGTTGAAGCCTGCCAATGCATTCTGGATGAGTTTTCGCCTGAATTCATACTCATTCAACGTAGCCTGTCGAACATAGTGGAGGGCAGGAGTTAAGTGCTTTTATACTTTCTGGGCAGCTACAACAGCCTATGCGTTAACCGATGGTGATGGTATGCTCAAACGGGGTGATCCCGGTGAGGTAAACGTGCATGCCCGTTGTACGCAGGCTGCCAAAATGCGATGAGTATAGCTCCCCTTCAAGGCCAGTTGTTTTGGCATGCTGATATACCCCAGGACCAAACTGGATGGTATCAGTACCGGCAACATACTGGCCCATTCCATTTTTCAGGAAGAAATTGTCCGTCGACCCGTCCTGTGGCGAAACGCCTGTCAACGCCCCACCTTCTTTAAAGCAAAGCTCCAGTGTGACATGAATTCCAGCTTCGCTGGTGACCCGCACCTTGAGTTCATTCTTTCCAGTTGCTTCGTGAGCTATTATCGTTGTTTCCAGTGTCTTGATGTTGCTTTGGGGGCGGTGGCTAAAATCCATCTTGTTCCAGAAGCGTCCATCGGTACTTTGCGAATGGGCGTAATCGCCATTGGCTTTGCGATACTGGGCAGGCAAGGGCTGATAATATGGCGCTTCGATTTTCTGATGCAGTATGTATCGGCCAGCCTCATGCCGGACTCCCTGGCTGTGGAAATAACCTGTACTAAAAAAATCGGTCGACAGACGCATGTATTTCAATATGGCGGCTCCTTTTCGGAAACTGAAAAAATTTGGACTATTCGACCGGCCCGACGCAATAATAATCGGAAAATCGGTCCCTCCGAACAGCGTCGTCGTCGTATCGGCCCGCCGGATGCGCACCAGGTTGGTATGCTTGTAAAAGACCTCAAAATTGACCGAAGGCGCTTTTGGTGTTGGCAACGGCTTTTTATAGAGCGGCTCCTCCAGATAATAAACCAGCAAGTCATTCAATACCCGATCTGTAAACCCAGGCAGTGTTTCAATGTACCGGGTGATGGCCGCCCATTCGGGCTTGTTATCATGAAGGGCCATAAACCGATATTCATGATAAAAGTACAGCATGCTGATGGGGGCATACTGGTCCTGCCGCCGGGAATCGACTGTAACCAGCTCACCGTCAGGTTCGCAGTGAACGTATACTAAATCAAGGTTTTTGCGAACCGGGCCAAACAGCGAGGGCATAGGTAACAGACTAGCCATTGTAATCAGTGCCCGATCGATGACAACGGAATAGTTCATACTCCGTTCCAGGTAGTTGCCCTCATCGTCGATATACACACCCTCGGCCAGCCATTCATGAATTCGTTTCACGTAGCCGGAATCTGGGTACAATGCGTTGATTTTGGCCAATGCGGCCGACACGACCCAACGGTGATTGGGCGTATGTACTCCACCTGTTCGGAGCGCTTCACCCGCGTTAACAATAAACGTCTTTAACTGCGCCTTTACGTCATTAAGCGAAGCCTGATTAGTGTGTTTCAGAATCGTAGCGGCTGCTGTAAGCGGTTCCAGAATGAAGGCCGTATCGGGTGGAGAGGCCAGGTTTCCGAAGTCGAGGGTGCCATCGGAATGCTGCTTCTTCAGCAGAAACTGTATGATCTTCGACATGGCTCCCACTAGCTCTTCCTTCTGGTAAAACGAAGACGTGGGTTCACAAAAAGCGGCAGCCAGATTCGCCAGGTCATACCCAGCCCGCCGTCGTACCTCAGTAAGGTCAGCGGTTAAGCTTTTCAGGAGCTTAGCCACCTCCTGTTCGTTGGCAGCTACTACTTTCGTATAGAAATCCTCATCTGTCCTTCCTTCAGCCCAGGCTGTAATGGGCAGGTACGACAAGCCAGCCAACGCCCCAAGCCCCAGACATTGCTGAATAAATCCTTTCCTCGAAATCGTTTCCATAGCGCAAAGTAACAATGATCGAATGATTGAGTTGTTGAATGATTGAATTAAGAAGAAACTCATTCAACAACTCAATCATTCGATCATTATTATTAACGAAGGTCCGAAGGTGATTCGGTTGTCGGTGCAAAATAGTTAGCACTAACTATACCTTAGCTGATGAGAGTACGGGAACTTTATGGAGCCAACTTTTACCTGTTATGGTCATGAAAAACATTATTTTCTTGCTACTCATCGTGCTATTTCCCAGCCTGGTATGGGCTCAGTTAATCGGGCCTGAAGTACCCCAGAGGCCCGCTACAGACTTAGATCGAAAGATCGATACTTTTTTACAGGCATCGATCGATATGGTCCGGCAAAAACTATTGAATCCCTCCTATGCCGGAACGCCCTACGCAGCTACGGCCCCTACCCCAGGCGATGTGCTGGCTCTGAATTTAGCAATACAGTTTCACAATCAGGGATTGGTCAACCAGATTATCCATTATTATAACCCTACATCGAACCGTCGTATTCAACCAGCCGACCCCACTACGCTGCTGGCCACTAACGATTCGCGATCTGGTCCGACAACCTCGCCTGACAAAGCCCCGTTTCTTAGTCACGTGTCGCTGCTGTATGGTGTCCAGCTTATTGGCAAAGGCAGCAAAACCACCTATAAATCGGGCACTTCGACAACCCGGATGACATACCTTGAAATTCCTGCCTACATTCTCTACAACCACGACTTACCCGGCAACAAGGGTCGTCTGTTTGGGGGCGTAGGTTTTTATCTGGCTTACGGCTTATGGGGTAAAATCAAAGACTCCGACAACACCCCTTCGGTATCGGCTTTCGATAAAAACCTGGGCTTTAAGCGCTTCGATGCCGGGTTGGCTTTTACCGCCGGGTATCAATTGCCACAGGGACTTCGTTTAAGTCTGGCCTATGAGCTGGGGCTGGTTAATATCGATCCTATCGCAGGCGATTATGATAAGCTTAAAAATCGCGCGTTAAGCCTCAATGTAGCCTACTCGCTTCATCAAGTAACGACCCTCCTTAAAAAGAAATAGCTCCGAATAAACCGCAAAGACGCGAAGTCGCCAGGAGCCAGTTCTGCTGTCTTTCCTGGCGGCTTCGCGTCTTTGCGGTTTATTTTACTATTTTGGGAGGCAATTAATTACGAGTGTATGCTTTACGACGCTATTGTTATCGGGTTGGGAGCAATGGGTAGTGCTACACTGTATCAGCTCTCCAGGCAGACGCCCAACGTTCTGGGTATCGACCAGTTCGAGCCTCCGCATACGCTGGGCTCTACCCACGGTGATACCCGCATTACCCGACAGGCCATCGGCGAAGGCCTGCATTTTGTACCGCTTACTTTACGTTCATACCAGATCTGGCGCGAACTCGAACAGCAATCGGGAGAAAAGCTACTAACCATTACAGGTGGGCTTTTCGTAGGTCAGCAACATTCTACCGTACAAACCCGTAATAAACCAGGCTGGTTAACGACTACGCTTGAAGCAGCCGAACAGTTTGGTATTACCCACCGTATTCTGGATACAGACGCCCTACGGCATGAATTCCCGCAATTCCGATATGCCCAAAACGATATAGGCTATTACGAACCCGAAGCGGGCTTTTTACATCCTGAACGATGCATCCGTGTTCAACTGGAACAGGCTCAAAAAGCAGGTGCATCGGTTCACACGAATGAGCAAATGCTTTCGTTTCAGTCTACCGATTCGGGCGTGACTGTCTTGACGGATAAAGGTAGCTATCAAACCAGAAAATTGATTCTGACGACGGGTTCATGGGTGACGGAATCACTTCGACAAACGCCCTATAGCAATTTGCTACAGGTGTATCGCCAGGTACTTTACTGGTTCGCTGTTGAGGGTAAATATGAGCAGTACACACCGGATAACATGCCGATCTTTATCCTGAATGACCAGGGCATTTATGGGTTTCCTGCCATCGACGGACCTACTGGTGGGCTTAAAGTAGCTACTGAAACCTACGAATACCCCACCACCCCTAATACCGTAAACCGAACCGTTAGCCAGGCCGAAACACAGCGTATGTATGAGCAGTTCGTCGAGCCAAACTTAAACGGCATTGGGCCTCAGTGCATTAAATCGGTCGTTTGTTTGTATACGATGACACCCAACGGTGATTTCATCCTCGACCAGCATCCTGACTATGACCATGTGCTACTGGCCTCTGCCTGTTCGGGACACGGCTTCAAACATTCGGCAGCCGTCGGCCAGATTATGGCCGAGCTAGCCTTAATCGGAACAACTAAATTTGACATCAGCCCCTTCCGGTTTAGTGCATTCTCGGCTTAGCGTATCCATGCCCCAGGCTACTTTTTGTCGTAAGAGGACTTATGGCTATATTAAGATGAATTTGGGGTACAGTCAAATTACGTTTTAGTGTCCCTTAGCTATGTATTATGTTTTAATTCTGGCTAGTTGGTTTGTATTTGGCTTAATTCACAGCCTGACTGCCAGTACATGGCTGAAACAAACGGTAGCACTCAGATTAGGCTGGCTCAGTCGGTATTATCGTTTGCTATACAACGCAATCGCCCTACTTACTTTCCTACCCGTCCTATGGCTTCACTGGAAAGCGCCGGTTGAGTATGTTAGCACCTGGCAAGGCACCGCGCTGGTTGGTCTGCCAATTACCATGCTTGGCGCAGGAATTGCCCTGATTGCCTTGTGGGGCTATGATCTGGGCGAATTTATCGGCTGGCCCGTCAGCAGCCAACAGGACACGGGGCAAGGCCTGCGCCAGACAGGGTTACTTCAGTACGTTCGTCATCCGTTATACACAGGCATTCTATTGTGTTTGCTAGGAATCTGGATTACCCAGCCTACCTGGTCGCATACCCTTCTGGTTCTGGCAGCAGCGCTTTACATTCGGATCGGCATTTATTTTGAAGAGCGAAAGCTGGTGTCCATCTTCGGCGATAGCTATAAAACCTACCGACAGCGTGTGCCGATGCTGTTTCCGCGCATTATCTAGTCGGCACACCGATGCGCGTTATCCATGCAATGCTTCCTGTTTTTTCCCCACTCAAACAGGAGTTGTCAGGTGTAGTCGACTTGCTCCTGTTTGAGTAGGGAATTAATCATCTTACTGATTTTGCAAATCCTTATACCGGATCATTTCCTTGTAGTTATTCGCGATGTTGGCTGAATAATCTTCAAACATTACTGACGAATGCTGGGCAATTTGCAAAGTTGTTGTGCCAGTAAAGACATTTAGTACATCTGCAGTCAGATTGACCTGCGGTCTGCCCGATGCAGATACCTGAGCCGAATTTCCATTGAACGAAATGGTAACGGTGCGAAGATTGTTGATGGTTTTCTTGCCATTGTACCCACCTCCAAAGCCACCAATATGATAGAAGAACAGGTTATTCTGTGCAGCTGGAGCGACCGGGGACGTACCTTCCAGCTTAAGAAAAATATAACCTGAATTCCACTCCCAGTACATTGCTTCGTGAGTTCCCAGACCCGGATCAAGCACTCCCGTACGCTGGCTAATATTGGCCAGGCTCCGCAAACTATCCACCCCAATTAAAAACGACATCCCGATATACGTACCCGCTGGAATCGTCGTCAGTGTAAAGGATTGAGATTCTGGTTTATCTTCCTGAATCAAATAGTAGTTAGCCTCCTGAGGCAATACATACTCCGTTCCGTCGGCCTTTTTAAGCCGAAAGTTACTGACGAAATAATTGAATTTTGTAACTGTAAAGGCTTCGCCTGCCGCATTTTGGTACGTGGCTTTTCCCAGGCTTAAATCCTGATTGCCAACCCGGTTATCGAGGTTTATGATGAGCGATCCGGTTTCGGAAACGTCAACTTCGTTCTGGCACGACCAAATTGTGCCTACCAATAAACACACCAGCAGCAGTAGTATAAGCGAAAGACGCATCGTTTATCAGAATAAAAAGGTGATATGAGTAGTTAGTTGTGCATTGGCGCGCAGTTCGCCATCCGATAAATACTGCGATACGGGCTTCCGATAACTCATTCCAACCGATAGTTTATTCAGATACACTTCGGTGCCCAGATTCAGATAAGCCGCATAGCCCCCCGTTTGCTTGTTTACCACACCATCACGTCCATCATGCCCAGCGTGTTCGACAAATAACCCGGCATTAGGCATGATGGACCGGCTGCCCAGGCCGGCTAGGTAAAAAACGGATGCCGATGTATTGAATCGGTTACCAAACCGATAGCCATTCGGATTAGCTGTCGTTATCCGGTACGACACATCAGCGTTTACACCCCAATTTTTATAGCGAGCTGTATAGATCACATTGCCAATCCAGTCAATACTGCCGGTTCCGAGCTGAAAATTCGGGTTAGCTACATCCAACAGGCTGTTTTCATCATACCGAAAACGGCCTGTTGGCAGCTTCACACCGCCCCCGACCAGTAAATTATGATTGACAGTATGCACGGTGGTATCATCCATAAACGTATTCAGTACGTTGTAATGCGCCAGCACGGTAATATCACTCAGACCACGCAGGGGCGTTACATCCCCCGATTTGAGCATCGTTTGCTGACTGAACTGATACGGTACAAACGCCATTACCTGCATCCGACGGATCGGATAGAACCGCCCCCAAAGCTCAGCCGTCCGAAACTGCTCCTGGCTACTCAGATTCAAGCTATTCAGGTGGGAGTGATACGAGTTGTACCGATAGCGAACCCCCAGAAAGCCCCGATGACCTTGTGGCAGAATCCCAAAAAACGACCCACCGTTGCTACAACCACAGAGGTCACAGGCCAACGTCGGTAATGCGAGTTGTACAAACAATCCGAACAAGAAATATTTTTTCATAGGGCAATCGCCTTTAGTTGGTTAATCATCACTGAATGGCAAACCGAGGGTCACGCAGGAACTGGTCGTCGGTAAGTGTTTTCAGGAATGCAATGATCTGTCGTTTTTCGTCCGATGTTAGTGGAATACCTAGCCGGGATTGGTCCGAGTTACTTTTCGGCTGAAGTAAAGGATCGAGATTTTCGGTTGGCTGCACATTTTCGGCGTAATGATTCAGCACGGCTTCGAGCGAATAAAATCGGCCGTCGTGCATATAAGGCAATGTTTTCTCAACATTCCGTAAACTCGGCACCTTAAATTTGTAGCGATCCTGCGGCAGCTCGGTAACGTGAGCCCGCCCTTCATCGTTACTCCCCTGAATAAACAGGCCATTGTTCCGAAAGCTGTTGTCAGTAAACAACTCACCTGCATGGCAGCCACTGCATTTAGCCCGAAAAGCCGTTAGCCCGGCCATTTCTTCGACGGTCAGCGTACCGCCCGGCTCTTTCCGAACCCACTTGTCGTAGCGCGAATTCCCTGAAACCATCGTTAGCATAAACTGCGACAAGGCTTGCAGAAAACGAGGCCCATTGATCTCGTCAGTACCAAAGGCCGCTTTAAACAAAGCAGGATAGGTAGCACTTGCCCGCAGTTTACGGATCACATTCGCCGATCGTTCATCCATTTCCACCGAATTTTCGATGGGTGCAATCGGTACTAAATCCAGGCTATGTACTCCTCCATCCCAGAAAAAATCCGATGCCCAGGCCAGGTTCTGAATCGGCAGTGAATTCCGGGTTCCTACCCGATTATCGATCCCGTGACTAACATCATGCTGGTGGTGCGTAAACGCATATGCCTGGTTATGGCACTCAGCGCAGGAAATCGACCCGTCGCGCGACAGGATGCCATCGTAAAACAACGATTTGCCTAAAGCTACCCCGGCCGCCGTGGGCCGATTTTGGTCCACGGCGTAAACCGGCTGGGGAAAATTGGCAGGCTGTTGAAAAAGTTCCTGGGGCTGAGCCTCCGGCTCTTCCACCTGGCAGGCCAGCAGCCCCAACACCAAACCAACGCCCCCAAATCCTGTTTTGAGACTCGATAGTCTATTCATAAGCTAGAACAAGAACGGCCCCCAGCCTGTGAAGCCAGGGACCGATGCGACCTATTGCTTATCGTTGTGTACGTGATCGACCTGAAACATGGTCTTGTAGTTGTCTGCAATGGGCGTTGCAGCAGCAGGCATATGCACACTGTTCGTCGTAGCCAGGCTGATCTTATTGGGGCCATTGAAGATCTGGAGCGCATCCACAAACAAGTGAATCTCAGGAGCGATATTTCCCCGAACGGTGGCTTTCGTCGTCATGGGTAACGTTACCGAACGAAGGTTATTCACCGTTTTGGCAGAGCCATTCCAGCCGCCACCATATCCACCGATGTGCATCGCAAAACTTTGATTGGCACTGATTGTGGTCGGTACAGCGGTTGATGTGCCTTCTATTTTCAGGAAAATATAGCCCGAATTCCACGACCAGTACATGCCATCCGTGCCGTAGCTAGTCACATCCAGTGCCCCTACCCGCTCGCTGACGGGCGATACACTTTTGGTACTATCGACCCCAATCATGAAGCTCATCTCACTATAATTGCCCGAGGGTACATCCTTTAGCGTAATCACCTGCGAAGCCGCATCAGCCTGGCGAACCAGAAAATACTGATTGGGGAATTTCTGGACTGTACCGTCATCTTTTTTGAGCGATATATTACTGATAAAGTAATTGAGCGTCGTAAGGGCAAACGTTTCTCCCGATGCATTTTTGTAAGCAGGAGTCCCCAGTACAAGTTTCTGATCGCCCACCCGGTTTTCAAATTGAATGGATACCGAGTTTTTAACGGCTGGGTCAATGATATCCTCGTCGTCCTTCTTACAGGAAACCAACGTAATACCGACAATCAGAAACGAAACGATAAGTTGATATGAAAAATGAGTATGCATAATCGTGTTAAAGCGGTCAAGTCATCGTCACCTCAAAGACAACCGTATCCATACGCCTTACTGGGCATGCGCTACTTGCGCAAGCCGATCTGTTCGGCCAGAATATGAGCCCGTTTGGGAACGACTAACCTAAAAATGAATAAGTTAATAATTGAGAATTTTGATTTCGCCCGACAGATGCTGGCGACGAACAAACGGCTTCGTTGTCAAGCCCACTGGCCAGGATTACCTGGTGGCTGAAAAACAGCAGGTAATGGTGCAGAATAAACAATCAATTGATAGGCAAAAGTGGGAATAGCTTCCCTGAAGGCAGAAACCGGTTCGCAGCAAAAGCCGAAGCGCTCGTTGCAATAAAGTTGAACGGAAGGCGTATGCTGAACGCGCTCGGTAGTTTCCTTGTCCTGCCGATCCTGCTGTGCTTTCAGACGGCGAGCCAGATAACATTTGCCATCACAATGCAATTCGGGTCGGTTGCGGTTTTCGCAAAGCACCCGGGCAATGTATTCTTTATTAAGCTGATAGTGCGCAACAATCCCCCACGGACTTACCGTCGGCAATATTGTCGCAATCAGCAGTAGATACAGAATAAATGTCCGCATTGGCAATTCAACAGCGCTTACAAAAACAAACAGGAACAAGAGGTTTACTTTGGTACAATAAGGGGTAAACGTAATCAGAGAGTATAATCCCGGATACCCCAACGGTCAAAAATCAAAATTTACCAGTTAGGGTTATACCCAGCATTCGGGGAAGGCCCATCATATAACTGCCGTACCCATACGCCATGTAGCGCACATCCGTAAGATTACGAACCCACAGGGCAACATCAAAATGACTACTGGTAACACCGGCTCGGGTGTTAACCATACCATACGCGCTCTGCTGATAGGCATTGACAAAATCCAACTGGTATTGGCCGATGTATCGGAATTCCCCCCTGACAAAGGCTTTGAACGTTTGAGCAGAAGTAGCAAAAGGCACGCCGTATTGAACGGCAAGCATCGACTGCAAAGCTGGATTGTTAATCGCTTTGTTACCCTTGTAATCGTTTACCGCATTGGTTTCTGCATCAAAAAGTTGTAATTTTTTGTATTCACTGTGTGAGGTACTGGCCGTCTAGTCGATTTGTAAGTTTTTGATCGGCAGGGTCGATACTTCCAGCTCCAATCCATAATTATCCATATCGCCCACATTCAGCGTGGCATAGTTTACGCCGTCGCGGGAGGTGGATACCTGCTGGTCTTTTTGTTGGAAATAAAACGCCGTCAGGTTCAGTTTAAGCCGGTTTGTGAAAAGCGTATTTTTGATACCCACTTCATAATTATCTGATTTTTCCGGGTTATAGGTTGGATTGGCTAGGTTGCCAAAATTAAATCCGCCCACTCGGAATCCTTTGGCATACGCCCCATATACCATCGAGTTATCCGTCAATTTGTAACTCAAAATAACCTTGGGCGTAAACGCATTAAAAGTCTTTTTTGAGGTGCTGTCCGGGGCTAACAACGTAACTACATTATCTTTTTCAAACAAAGAATTTTGCGTCAGTTCCCGGCGCTCGATGTCATACCTGGCCCCAATCGTTACGTCAAAAGCTGGCGTGATGGCGTAGGCCGCCTGCCCAAAAAATGCGATACCGTACCCATTCCGTTTCCCGTTGCCGATGGACGCGTAGGGCGCATTCGGATCGAGGAGAGCATAGTCCTTGTCGAAATAGGTCGTGCTGCTATTCTTTATTTTTTCCCCGAATAAATAAGAGCCTACGGTCCATTTCCATTTCCCGGCATTGGCTGGCGACGAAATGCGAAACTCCTGGGTCAATTCGTTTTGTTCTGTCCAGGTAGTAAAGCTAATTAACTGGTCGGGCCCAAAATCAAAATCAAATCGTCCCGGCAACCAGATATGATAATCGACAAAAGCGGTGATGGACGTAAAATTAAACGTACGGCCAAAGTATCGCACACCTAGAGAAGTGTTGAAATTGGTTCTGCGTTCGGTATTATCCCAATTGCCAAAAACCGTGTACGGATTGGCTCGGGCCGCGCTGTCGGTAGCGGCCCAGGGATATGCCCCCTTATCGTTGTCGTTTTCATACCTTGTGTTCCAGTCGACTATCCACTTGTCCGATACCAGATATTTCAGGTTTACATTGCCGCTATAGGCCTTATGATGGTCGAAATTTCTAGTGTCCAGGGTTGGATTCGAATAGATTGCTCCCCGAATGTTGGCCTGAAATCCGGCGTTCACAAACAATTTATCCTGTATGAGCGGGGCATTGAGCCCCACACTATACCGCTGCTGGCCGTAATTGCCCAAATCGATTTCGGCAAATGCGCTGGTTTTGTTGGTGGGTCGTTTGGTAATTACGTTGAGCACGCCACTATAGGCATTTCGGCCGTAGAGCGTACCCTGGGGTCCCCGTAGAATTTCGATTCGTTCGATATTGCTGAAATTGAAGGGGGCCGAAAAATAATCAAACTGATAGACCCCGTCCACATACGTAGCCACGGACTGATCATTGGCAAACCCCATAGCCCCCCGAATATTCAAAAAATTAGACCCGGTGCTATTTCCGTGTTCCACAATAAAGGTGCTGGGTGCCAGGGCAGTGAGGTCGCTGATGGTCCACACCCGATATTCTTCTAGCTGCCTGGCATTGAGCGAGGTAACCGCCAACGGCGTGTTTTGTAGCTTTTCTTCGGTTTTATCAGCCGTGACGACCACTTCGCTCAGGGCATTGGTATTATCCACCAAGGTGACGTCTACCGTTTGCGGTTGGTCCGATACAGTCACCCGTTGAATTTTGGTGGCAAAGCCAATAGCACTGACTTGTAACTGGTACCTTCCTCTGGCCAGATCCAGGGAAAAATTACCGTCTTTGTCGGCCGTTGTCCCGTTCGAACTGTTCAAAACGGAGATGTTGGCAAAACCGATGGCTTCGCCTGAACCAGATTTAATTTTCCCGGTTATGGTTTGGGCAAAACTGCTGATGGCCAGCAGGCAAAGCAGAAGGAGAAACGTATTATTGAAACGCATAATAAAGTTTGGGGTAAGGTCAATTACATCTAGTTCAGGTAGAACAGACCAGACATAATTGAGCCAATAGATAGTTTAGTGCTTGAGGTAGGTCATCGGTTCTTTCCTGAACCGCTCTTTACACATTTTTGAACAGAACCCATACGTCTTGCCCATGTACCGAGCTGTATCGGCCACCAATCCGTCTACTGACATTTGGCAGACTGGGTCAATAGATGAGGTTAGTTTCCATTGACCCGGTTTCATCACTACCGTTTTTTTGACGGCGGCTGGTTTCCCGACAGTTGGGTTGGCTTTCCCTTTAGCCTGGGTTCGTATCTGGCCCACAACGAGTCCTGCCTTCGGGTCCCACTTGTCATATTCCATGATGCGGGCGATCTGTTTGGCAGCTTCCATGCCTTTCAGCCGGGCCACTACGCGCAAGGCCCCGTCAATACCCGCCGAAACACCCGCTGTAGTTACTAGATTACCCTGATCCACGAACCGGGTATGCTCCATCACCGTAGCTTTGGGGGTCATTTGCTGAAGCATTTGAGTGGCTGCCCAATGCGTCGTAATGGTCTTACCATCTAACAGACCCGCCTTGCCCAGCAGAAACGTACCTGTGCAGACCGACATCGTCAGTTGCCGATGGGACGTAGTCCGCCTAATCCAACTGACGACGCTACTATCCTGCATAACCTCTTCCATTCGTCCACCTGGCACCACCAGCACATCAGGCAATGGCGCTGTCGACAGGGTATATTCGGGCACGACGGTGAGCATTCTTTGCATAATGGTCATGGGGCCCGACTGAGCCGCTACGGTATATACCTTAGCGCTTTCCATGTGATTAAACACTTCCAGCGGTCCGGCAAAATCGAGCAACTCTACGCCTGGAAACAGCAGAATGGCGACCCGGGTTGTATCACCAACCGGGGCAGATTGTGCCTGCGCGGACAGGCTTGTATAAACGAACAGAAAGAGCCCTAAAATAAGTTGATTACGTTTTTTCATGGGATAAGATTCGTTAATGTGTGAGCGGCCGGAGACGGACAAGTATGTCCCACATTGCCAGCAATAGAGCAACGTGAATGAGTACCAAGGCAGTCCAGTTAATAGCTTCCTGCGACCATACTGATTTCGACTCTGGCAGCGAAACTCCTGTATTGGCCAGTAGCTGTTGTAAGTCCCGACGAGTAGGTAATGCGTTCATGCTGAATAGAGTTAGAGACTTGTGTCAACCAAGCCAGTTAGGTTGGCCTAACAACAATACGCTGTTCAGGCCAATTACGCGTTGGCTTCCGAGCCCGTCGCCACCAGAGCAGAAAACCCGTAATAGCCAGTATGCCCGGCGTTAAACCAATCAATACATACACAATTTTTACGGGTAAGCCGCCGTAGTTGCCTACATGCAATGGAAAAAATGCCGACTCCAGACGTTTGGCCACTGGCAGTTCCGATAGTCGACGAATCTGGACAAGTTTGCCCGTTTGCTGATCAAGAATAACGGCGTTACCAGCTCCCCACAACGCCCACTGCCCTTTCAAGGGTCCGCTGACCCTAAATTTGCGCTCAGGCTGTGTCGGCAGATATACATACGACGGTTCCAGATCGGGCATTAATCGCCTGGCCTGCTGGTACAACCCATCGGCCGTCAGAGCCATTGGCGTATTAAGCCGGGTTTGCGTTAGTTCAGCCTGCCAGGTTTTGGGCTCAAATGCAAACAGATTCATCCAGAAGCCCGTAAAGAAGATTACAGCATTGAGCAATAACGACCACACCCCAACCTGCCGATGAAGATCCGAGCTGATGGTTCGCCAGTTTTTGCGGTTTATTCGCGACCGAAGCGTCAGCACTCTCCAGATCATTTTTCGGTAGATGACTAACCCGGTCAGCAACGACCCCAACATGGTCAGCCCAAACAGCGCAGTTAAAGCCGCTCCTGGCATGCCTAACTGGAAACTAAAATGAAACTGGAATAACCATTCGATGATGCTGGGACTGAAGTCAATCGATTTACCTTCACGCACTATCGTTCCGGTATATGGATTAAATGAAATCAATCCCAGATCGTACGTGAGCAACTGGGTATCATTTAGGTAAAGCCGAAAGTCGTAGGCCTCTGTCGGTCCGGCGTCAGGATTAAGCCAGGCAATGCCGTCCAGGTTTGGATAGCGGCTGAGAATCGTTTGATAACACCGGGTTAAAGGATTGGCCACAACTTGAGTCGGTAACTTTACCGTCAGGACTTCACGGTTGGCAACCTGATCCAGTTCATGCCGGAACACGAGCACCGATCCACTCAGCCCCAGCAGAAAAAGAAAAATACCAGTAAATAGCCCCAGCCAGCTATGAAGTGTAAACAGACTACGTGTTCGATTCATAAGAGTTTGGTAATTTCCATTCGCTACTCGTATTCCTGCCGGAGCACATTAATATCCCGGATCAACTTCTGGGTTCCCTCCTGTGTGGTGCCATCATACATCCCCCGAATGTGCTTCTCCCTGTCGATCAGGACAAAGGCCCCACTGTGAATGTAGCCACCCGGTGCTTTGGCATCTTTCCCAGCCGTTACCAGGTAGTGATTCTCACCGATGTCGTAGATTTTTTCCCGGTCGCCGGTTACGAACTGCCACATGGTGCCTGTAATACCAAGCTCCCGAACGTATTCCCCGAGTACTACCGGGGTATCATGGTCGGGGTCGATGGTATGCGATAGAATCCTGACGTCGGGACTATCCTTATATTTTTTGTATACCTCCAGCAGGTTCTTTTTCATAATGGGACAAATAGTCGGACAAGTCACAAAGAAGAAATCGGCTACGTAGATTTTCCCATCGAAATCCTGCTGGGTCACCGTCTTACCATATTGATTGATGAACGAAAACGCTGGAATGACTGGATAGCCTCGCCCCGTTACTTCGTTTCCATCTACCAGGTTGGTCACCGTTTCGGGCTCGCCGATATAGGGCAGCTTTTCAGTCGTCTGGCTACATTGGCTCAGGCCAAACAGCAACAACAGACTTATACACGCGCACCTGAATTTCATAGCTGTTTCAGATAAGCCCTCGCGTCGTCGATACTTTTGCGCATCAACAGACTCATCGTATGTACACGTTGCTGCTGATCTTTCAAATACGCCAGGGCCTGTTGCTCATTCAACGTTGCCAGGGTGTCTCCGTTATAGATATGCATCCAATCCATCATCGACGCATCGGCTTTATCCAGCGCTGTCTTTACGGCAAGAGCCTGCTCTTTCTGCCGCTGTACATCAGCCGACATGGGCTCTTTTTCCAGTTCGCCTAACTGCTCCATCACCTGTTTTCTCAGTTTCATCAGGTCACTCATGGCAGGCATTACGCTGTCATGAAGGGCCAAAATCTGTTTTTCAAGATCGGCTACCGATTGAGATCTGGCTGTGATTAGCGCACTTGAATCAGCTTGATTGGCCGCATCAGTCGATGGGCTCGATTGGCAGGCAACACAAAATAGGCCCAACAATAGGGCTATACTATAGTTCGTAGCATTCATACAGAAGTAACATGGAAGCCTCCTGCTCACACAATGAGCAAACAGACTGAACTAGAAGAATATGGAACGTTGTCCGAGAACACCGACCTATTGATCGACAGCCATAGATACAGCAAACTTGCCCATCTTAGCGGGGCTATCGACTGGAAATGATTAACGTACCAGATCAGGCACAGGGTGGCCGAAGAAGGCCGTGGGTAGGAGCCGCGTACAGGCTAAGCAGATACGTAAATACCTGCCGATGTGTATACACTACTGGCGATACAAAGGTAAATGCCTGATTAGCCTCGAAATATAATTGAATCAGTGAGGTATGCTGAACACGCTCTGTTGTCTCTTTATCCTGCTTATCCTGTTGCGCTTTTAACCGTTTAGCCAGGTAGCATTTACCATCACAATGCATCTGCGGTTTATCCCGATTCTCGCACAAGACCCGAGCAATGTATTCTTTATTCAGCTGATAATGCGCAATGATACCCCATGAGCTGATGCTGGGTAGCAGCACGGCCAGAAGGAGTGTATAAATCAGTAGAGAGCGCATAGTATAACAAAGGTAGCCTGAAAATAAACACATACAAATTCATCCATCAGCATTTCAGGTACACCAATCAATGAAAATGCAACAATGCTGCATTAAATAATCCATCTAGCTTGGTAAGACAAAATTGCTTTTCTATTTTTGCAACAATGTTGCATTTACAACAAAACTACGGCCAGATTTAATCAATGAAATCCCTCGTTTTTCGCCAACGTGCCGACTGGATCGGCATTACCGGATCGGTTCTGTGTATCATCCATTGCCTGATTACGCCTATTCTGGTGCTGACTTCCACCTTTATTCAACACGATGCCCTACGCATGGGCTTTCTTAGCCTCGATTACCTTTTTATTGGGATCAACATACTGGCCGTATGGTCAGCAACCCGCCATACGTCTGGACGGATTGCGGGTGCGCTCTGGAGTCTCCTGGCGCTATTCGCAACGGGCCTGCTGCTGGAAAAAGTGCATGAATCGTTTGAATTTCTGGCTTATGCAGCCTCGCTGGGGCTGGTCGTAACCCATCTACTGAATATTCGTTACTGCCGAACACATCATAACCACTGAGTGTCATGACGCCTGTTTCCTTACTTCTACCCTTTTTTCTTGGGGTATCTCTCCATCTGACAACAATACCAGAAACGGTATCCTGGGAGCAGTTGCGGGATGTTCAGTTCAAAAAAAAATGGTATCCCGAAGAAGGCGTTGTGATGCTGTACCCTCATTTTGGCAACTCGGTAAAAGCCTTATCCGGTAAATCCATCCGCATAGCAGGCTATGTACTTCCCATTGATTTGGAGCGGGGCATTTATGTTGTTTCCCGATTCCCCATGGCGGCCTGTTTTTTCTGTGGAGCTGCCGGTCCCGAATCCATTATTGCTCTCAAATTCAAACGATTGCCGTACAAATTCAAGACAGACGAGCGACGAACATTTTCGGGTACTTTACGACTCAACGCCGACAATATTTATGAATTAAACTACATACTGGAGGACGCCGAGCTTCAGTAAATCACGCAATCAATTATGAAAAAACTACCTGTGACCGTTCTTAGTGGCTTTCTGGGGGCTGGCAAAACGACCCTCCTCAATCATATCCTGCACAACAAACAAGGGCTGAAAGTGGCCGTCATCGTGAATGATATGAGCGAGGTCAATGTGGATGCCCAACTCGTGAATCAGCAAAATACCCTATCCCGAACGGAAGAAAAGCTGGTTGAAATGAGTAATGGCTGCATCTGCTGCACCCTCCGGGAAGACCTGATGATTGAAGTTGAAAAACTGGCTCGCGAAGGTCGTTTTGATTACTTACTGATCGAATCCACGGGGATTTCTGAACCCTTGCCCGTAGCACAGACGTTCAGCTTTATCGACGAAAATCAGGGCATTGACCTGTCGCGATTCGCCCGGCTCGATACCTTGGTCACTGTGGTTGATGCGTTCAATTTCCCCCGCGACTTTAGTTCGGTCGATACAGTTTACCAACGACAATTAAATGACGACGCTTCGGATACACGCACGATCGTAAATCTGCTGACCGACCAGATTGAGTTTGCCAACGTGATCGTACTGAACAAAACAGACCTGCTCAAGCCGAATCAACTAGGCGAGTTAAAGGCAATCCTTCAAAAACTCAACCCCAACGCCCGACTCATCGAAAGCCAGTTCTCGAAGGTCGAGCTAACCCAAGTCTTAAACACCCATTTGTTTGATTTTGATGAAGCCTCCCAATCAGCGGGCTGGATTCAGGAATTACAGAATCATAAATCCGGCAAGGGTCATACACCCGAAACCGAAGCGTATGGCATTTCGTCATTTGTTTTCAGAGATCGTCGGCCGTTTCACCCGGCACGTCTATGGCATTATCTGAGCGAAAACTTCCCAGCAGGTATCATTCGTAGTAAAGGACTGTTCTGGCTGGCTTCCCGACCAGCCGATGCCCTGAATTTTAGTCAGGCGGGCGGAAGCCTTCGGGCCGAACGAGCGGGAGTCTGGTGGGCTTCTATGCCCTTTTCTCAACGCCTACGCTATGCTTCCTTCCTAGAAAATCGGCAGGCAATCGACTCGCGTTGGCATAAACGGTTTGGCGACCGCCAGAACGAACTGGTTATCATTGGGCAGGATTTAAACCAAAACCAGATTACGGCTGAGCTAATGGACTGCTTATGCACCGAACATGAGCTTAACCATATGGAAAATAAGGGTGCTTTTAAGGATCCTTTCCCCGTATGGGAATAATGACTCGAACCCACTACCTTCTATGATTCCAATGTCATATAGCCTACAATACCGCCTGGAAATCTGCATTACTGTATTCAGCCCTCTTCTATGCTCATATAACTAGTGCCACAGGAGGAGTAGTCTTCAAGTGCGCTCATAATTACGGGATCACCCGTGCGATTGGGTAACTATACAAGCGCCGGTACTACCCTCCTGTTTTCAATAATTGTCAGGCTAACTTTCATCTACTGAGGGTCTCACGAGCATCACCATCCTGAAAATGCGTCCTTTAAAGACCTGCCCGCCGATCAGATGCATGACTTACAACATGAAATGCACCAATCGACTCGGCAAATTCAGGCTCGTTTCTATACCCGGACGAAAGAACGCTAGTCTGTCGGATTCTACAGCCACGGATTTCGAAGCAATGCGTTAACTTGTGGGCATGAAACAGCTCTTCTTCGTTCTAACCACCACTTTTCTCTCCATTCAAGTCAGCCTTGCCCAGTCGGCCCCTGGCAATGACACGCGTTTACCCCGCATCGCCATTGCGGGATTGGGCATCGAGTCCAGCACGTTTTCTCCAGCCGTTACCCTGGAAGAGGCCTTCCACGCCCGCTACGGCCCCGAAGTATTCAATGCCTATCCATTCATGATGCCCGTGGCCCCTTTGCGGAAACAGGCTATCTGGTTTCCGACGGTTGTGGGTAAATCGCTGCCGGGTGGGGCTGTAACCCGCGAAGCCTACGAGTCGCTGGTGGGTAAAATGCTGGATTCGCTCAAAAAATATGGTCCGTATGATGGGCTCTATTTCGACATCCATGGGGCTATGAGCGTGAAAGGGCTCGATGATCCCGAAGGCGACCTGATCACCCGAATCCGACAGGTCATTGGCTATAAGACGCTCATCTCGACCTCAATGGATTTGCACGGCAATGTTTCCTGGCGGCTGGCCCAAAACACCGATCTGATGACCTGCTACCGGATGGCTCCGCACGAAGATGCCATGCAAACCAAAGAACGGGCGGTTGTTCATTTGCTGGAACGCATCAAAAGCGGCAAGGGCAAACCAGCCTACAAAGCCTGGATACCCATCCCGATTTTGCTTCCCGGCGAAAAAACCAGCACGCGCATCGAGCCGGGCAAAAGCCTGTATCAGGAAGTAGCTCCCCTGGCCGACCATCAGCCGGGTATTGTCGATGCCGGTATCTGGATTGGATACGCCTGGGCCGATGAACCCCGCAACCATGCCGTTGTGATGGTTACCGGCGACGATAAAGCCAGTGTGGCCAAGGCGGCCGAAAAACTGGCGCAGCATTTCTGGCGGGTCCGCTCCGAGTTCGGTTTTGTGGCACCAACAGGTACTTTGGATGAATGCCTGGCAAAAGCCTTAACCAGTTCGAAACATCCCTTTTTCATTAGTGATACCGGCGACAATCCAACGGCTGGTGGAGCAGGCGATGTTACCTGGACACTCACTCAGATTTTGTCCCGACCAGCCTTTCAGAAGGCGAATGGCCCTTCCTTGATTTACGCGTCCATACCGGCTCCGGAGCTAATCAAAAAGGCCATTGCGGCTGGCGTTGGCGGAACTGTCGAAGGAAAAGCCGGAGCGGCAGTTGATGCCCGATACGCCCCTCCGATTCCCCTCAAAGGCACTGTAGAATCGATTGTACACGGCGATAAAGATGCTGAAGTAGAAGCGGTTATCAAGGTAGGGAGCGTGCATGTGATCATTACGCAAAAGCGCAAACCGTATCACAAAGAAATCGACTTTACCCGGCTTGGACTGAAGCCTCGTGAAGCGGATATCGTCGTTGTGAAGATTGGCTACCTCGAACCGGAACTGTACAACATGCGTGCGGACTGGATCATGGCACTAACGCCCGGTGGTGTCGACCAGGATCTGTTCCGGCTTCCCTATAAACGCATCAAACACCCCATGTTTCCGTTCGACAAAGACATGAAAACGCCTGACCTATCGGCTCAACTGGTACCTGTTTCAGGAACGGCGAAGTAGCTAACTAACCAACAATTTGCCATCCTAAACAGGAGATAAACCCAGGCTAACTCCTTTATAGGAAATACAATCAGTTTACAGCCGCGTTCAGAAAGCCGTAAACCGATTGTATTTCCTAATTCCTCTATCGCTATATGCCGCAGGTTATTCAAGTAGGTTTGGTGGGATTTGGGCTATCAGGGCGTTATTTTCACACGCCGTTTCTGACGGTCAATCCGCGTTTTCATCTTAAAAAAATTGCCAGTAGCCGTCCGGATGCAGTCCGGCAGTTCGATCCGTCGATTGAATGGGTAGCTACTCCCGATGAACTCTTTGCAGACCCGGCGATTGACCTGGTTTTTATTTGTAGTCCGAACGAAACCCACGTTGACTACGCCCGAAAAGCCCTCGAACAGGGGAAACACGTTGTCGTTGAAAAACCGTTTGCTCTGACCGAACGCGAAGCCATCGACCTGCTCGAACTGGCTCAGAAACAGGGCAAACTGGCCACTGCTTACCAAAACCGACGCTGGGACTCTGATTTTCTGACGATTAAACGGTTGCTGGCCGACGGGGCTTTGGGCACGCTGGTCGATTATGAGTGCCGATACGACCGCTATTCACCTGTACCCCCCAATTCGCAGAGCTGGAAAGAACAGGCAGGTACAGGAAGAGGCAATTTGTATAATCTGGGACCTCACCTACTCGACCAGGCCCTGCATTTGTTTGGAGCTCCTGAAACGGTACAGGGCACCATTCGAATCCTGCGCCCCAATAGCCACGTCCCCGATTATTTCGACATTAAGCTAGGCTATGCCGATAAGGTCGTTCGGCTCGAATCCAGCCTGATGATGTATCAGAACAAATTACGGTACAGTTTGCATGGCACCGAAGGTTCGTTTTTGAAAGGCGGCCTGGACCCACAAGAGGAACGACTCCGAACGAATAGACTCCCCAATGAGCCCGATTTAGGCATCGAGCCCGACGACCGCTGGGGTACGCTGTACCGGGATGGACAAGCCGAAATTATAGAAAGTGCTCCGGGTAATTACGCTCCGTTCTACGACAATCTGTATGAGGTGATCGTTAATGGAGCCCAGCCCGAAATTACGCCTACCGACATTCAGCAGCTAGCGCGAATCATTGATCTGGCTCAGGAAAGTAGCCAGTCTCTCCGCACCTTACCGTTTTAACTCTATTGTCATGTACCGGCATTGGTGGTCATTTATAGCCTTTCACTGTGCATTGCCGCGAAGCGGTCAGTAACCAGTAATGACCATTTAATGACTAGCGATGACCATTTAATGATTACCAATTTATGACCAACTACCGCTGGCGAATTGTTGGATTACTGTTTGTGGCGACCACGATCAATTACCTGGACCGTCAGGTGATCAGTCTGCTTAAACCAACGCTGGAAACAATCTTCAACTGGACCGAAACAGACTATAGCCATATTGTCATGGCTTTTCAGGCGGCTTATGCGCTTAGTTATGTCGTCTTTGGTCGCCTAATCGATAAAATTGGTACGAAGGTGGGGTATGTACTCGCCGTCTTAGTCTGGTCGATAGCCGCTGCTTTGCACGCCGTAGCCACCAGCACGTTCAGCTTTGGGGTGTATCGGGCCTTACTGGGTCTTGGCGAGGGCGGCAACTTCCCGGCAGCCATCAAGACGGTGGCCGAATGGTTTCCACGCCATGAGCGGGCACTCGCTACGGGTCTTTTCAATGCGGGTACTAATATTGGCGCGGTGGTCGCCCCCATCGCCGTTCCCTGGATTCTAGGCGTATACGGCTGGCAGGTAGCGTTTATACTGACGGGATTGATCGGATTTATCTGGCTTTTTTTCTGGTGGTGGTCGTACAATAGCCCACAAAACCATAAGCATGTATCGACGCAGGAACTGGCCTTCATCACGCAGGATACCGAAGGGACGACGGAGGGAGCCTCCAACGTTCGCTGGATCGATCTGATTCGGCGCCGTCAGACCTGGGCGTTTATTCTGGGCAAACTGCTAACCGACCCCGTATGGTGGTTCTTCCTGTTCTGGCTCCCTTCCTATTTTGCAGCCTCGTTTAATCTTGACCTTAAGAAACCAAGCCTACCCCTCATCATCGTTTATACAGCCGCGACGATTGGTAGTGTTGGGGGTGGTTATTTATCGGGCTACTTTCTGAATCGGGGGTGGACCATCAACCGCTCGCGAAAAACGGCCATGTTGCTGTATGCCTTCTGCATTGTACCCATTGTACTGACTCGTTATGCGACATCCATCTGGGAGGTTGTGGGTTTATTGAGTCTGGCGGTGGCTGCACACCAGGCCTGGAGCGCCAATCTATTTACGCTGGTATCCGATATGTTTCCCAAGAGCGCTGTGAGCTCAGTAGTTGGGCTGGGCGGTATGGCCGGTTCGGTGGGAGGAATCTTATTTCCAATAGTTGTAGGTGCCTTACTGGATACCTATAAAGCACAGGGCAACATTACGATTGGGTACAATTACATCTTTCTGATGTGTGGAAGTGCCTATCTGCTGGCCTGGTTACTCATCCACCTGTTTGCCCCAACCATCCAGCCATTAAAGGGTGAGGTGTAATTACTAGTCAGAAGGGATCAATTGCCTGACTATACAGGCTTTTGGCCTCGACAGATTGTCATGGTATTGTCCGAATAGTCGAAATAGCCACCACCCGGCACCTGATCGCGAACAACCTGATCACCAATAAACTGCAACACCGTTTCGCGTTCAGTTAGAGGAAGTTTAGTTCGTTCTACCCAGGTTTCGGGGGTTGGTATATCAATAATCGCAATGGCATTACCTCCAGCAAATTCGTACCACATGGAAAAGGAAGCCTGTGGGCTCGAATAGTGCACGGTACCGCTCCGCCCATCACTCGAATAATGCACCCGCCCCTGTGCGGTAATGGAAGGTAATTGTTGATTTCCGGCGGTCAGAAATATCTTTTTGCGTCCTGTCATTCTTGCAAAGGCTTTTGATGTAAATCCTTTGCAAGAATACCGGAAAGCGAACGAACAGAAAATCAACAATCAACCCAAGGTCTTTATGAGCTTACAACAGGCGTCAATTCGCTCGTAATTCGCCTTACTTATCGATCGCTGGCTGTGGTTCTTCCTGAGGCTTCTCTTCGTTCTTCGCGTTCTTTTTCAGTTCTTCCAGTCCCTTTTTACCATAGGCCAGCCGCGTGATACCCACGTACAAAACAGGCACGACAAAAATAGCAATCGACGTAGCCGCCAGCATCCCACCCAGTACGGTTCGCCCAATCGTAGCGCGGGCTACCCCACCGGCTCCACTGGCAATGGCCAGCGGAAATACGCCCAGAATAAACGCCAGCGATGTCATCAGAATAGGCCGGAGCCGCAATCGAACAGCTTCCAGTGTCGATTGAATGAGGTCTTCTCCCCGATCCACCCGTTCTTTCGCAAATTCGACAATCAGGATGGCGTTTTTCGCAGCCAGACCGATCAGGGTAATCAAGCCAATCTGGGCATACACGTTGTTGCTTAAATACGGAAACAGGATAAGCGCGACAATAGCCCCCAACGCGCCAATCGGCACTGATAATAAGACTGAGAAGGGAACCGACCAGCTTTCGTATAAAGCGGCCAGAAACAGAAAGACAAACCCAATCGATAGCATGAAAATGTATATCGATGTATTCCCGGCATTGATCTCCTCCCGACTCAGGCCACCAAAATCATAGGAATAACCGGCAGGCAACACCTTGGCCGCTACTTCCCGCAACGCATCATTGGCCTGACTGCTACTAAAGCCGGGTTTAGCCCCGCCGTTTAACTCAACCGACCGGAACAGGTTGAAGTGCGAGATCAGGGGCGCATTTTCAATAACCGTCGTTTTAATTACCGTACTGATCGGCACCAGTTGACCAGCCTGATTTCGTACGTAATAATTGCCCAGATTCCGCACATCGGTTCGGTACATGGTATCGGCCTGCGCCACCACGCGGAACTTACGTCCATAAATAATGAAGTCGTTGACGTACTGGCTACCCAGATACGTTTGCATCGTCCGGTACACACTGCTGACAGGTATCCCTAACTTTTTACACTTATCCCGGTCCACATCTACTCGGTAAGCCGGAGTCTTGGCGGTGAAATACGAGAAGGCACGGCCAATTTCGGGTCGTTTGTTGGCTTCGGCCAGGAAGTTCTGTACCACATTATCAAAAGCGCGGACATCGTCGTTGGTTTCGCGCTGCTGAATTTCAAAGGTAAACCCGGAGCTTTGTCCAAGACCCGGAATAGCAGGCGGCTGAATCACCTGCGGACGGGCATCGTTCAGGCTCGAAAGCGCCCGCTGGAGTTTCACTACCAGCGAATCGGCCTGCATATTTCGTTCTTTGCGCTCTTCCCAGGGTTTGAGCTGAATAAATACCGTACCACTATTCGATTTTGAGGCAAACGTAATGGCATTCAGACCACCCAGCGCCGAAAAATGGGCGACGTATGGCTGCGCTTTCAGAATGGCCATCACCTTATTCAGCACGACAAGGCTCCGGGAGGTTGAAGCCGCTTCCGGGATTTCGTAGGTCACAATCAAACGGCCTTCATCTTCCGTTGGCAGGAATCCGGTAGGCTTTGCGCGGAACAACAGCCCCGTTCCAATGTAAATAACAACCAGCCCAACAATCACCAGCGGGGTCGCTTTGATGAGTCGTTTGACACTGTTGGTATACGAATTGGTCATGCGTTCGAATACCAGGTTGAATTTGTAAAAGAACTTGTTGAGTCCAGTCGCTTTTTCGTCAATATGCATCGGACGCAGGAGCAGCGTACATAAAGCAGGTGTCAGCGACAGGGCGACAAAGGCCGAAATCAGTACCGATACGGCAATGGTGATGGCAAACTGCTGGTACAACCGCCCGACAATGCCGGGTATGAACCCAACCGGAACGAACACAGCCGCCAGAATCAGGGCAATGGCTATAACGGGAGCCGAAATTTCGGCCATCGCTTCCTTAGTCGCGTCTTTTGGCGACATCCCTTTATCGATATTCACCTGCACGGCTTCCACCACCACAATGGCATCGTCGACCACGATACCGATAGCCAGCACGAACGCGAAGAGTGTCAGCGTATTTATCGTAAACCCTAGTGGCACAAACAAGGCAAATGTACCAACGATCGACACCGGGATGGCTAGCAATGTAATCAGGGTAGCCCGCCAGCTTTGCAGGAACAGGAATACAACCAGTACCACCAGCCCCAATGCTTCGAGCAGCGTTTCGACCACTTCCGAAATAGACACCTGAATAACCGATACCGACTCAAACGGCACGACATAATCAATGTCTTTGGGGAACGTCTTTTTCAGGTTGTCCATCGCAGCATATACGCCCTTGGCGGTGGCAATGGCGTTACTACCCGGCAACTGATAGACCAGCAGATAAGCCGCCCGGTTCCCATCGACAAACGAGTTACTGGCATACGAAAACTTACCCAGTTGCACCCGAGCCACATCTTCCAGATACACCAGAGAACCACGTGCTGGGTCACTCCGCACGATGATCTTCTTAAACTCGTCTTCTTTACTGAGTCGGCTGTTGGTAAAAACTGTATACTCAAACGCCTGGGTGGACGGTTGTGGCGACGCGCCTACCGAACCGCCTGCTACCTGTAAATTCTGTTCCTGAAGGGCACCCACTACATCGTCGGGGGTTAAGCCAAGCTGCGCCAGCCGATCGGGTTTGAGCCAGATCCGCATACTGAAATCATCGGCCCGGCTGAAAATATCCCCTACTCCCGGCACCCGAAGCAGGGCATCGCGAATGTAGATGTTGGCGTAGTTATCCAGAAACGAAACGTTGTGGGTTTTGTTGGGCGAATAAATCGCCACCAGCATAAACAGCGATGGATTCCGCTTCCGCACCACAACCCCAAGCCGGGTAACTTCTTCGGGCAATTGTGGCTGTGCGATCCCCACCCGGTTCTGAACGTCAAGTGCGGCAATGTTCACATCCGTCCCCACCTTAAACGTCACGTTCATGGTCATCCGGCCGTCGTTGGTGGCATTGGTCTGCACATAATCCATGCCGGGCGTCCCGTTCACCTGGGTTTCAATGGGCGTCGCTACGGTCTGTTCAACCGTTTGGGCATCCGCTCCCGTATACGTACCCGTCACCTGCACGACTGGGGGTGTAATATCGGGATATTGACTGACGGGCAGGCTCTGCAAGGCCAGCACCCCCAGCGCTACAATAACCACCGATATCACTATGGCCGTAACCGGCCGGTTGATGAATATTTCTGCGAACATAATCCAATGAGTGAAAGAGCGAAAGAGTGAAAGAGCGAAAGGGAGTCAGCATGATTCACTCTTTCGCTCTTTCACTCTTTCACTCATTAATTTTTACTTTCGCTCCTTCCCGAATTTTCTGGGTGCCTTCCGTTACGACGGTTTCGCCTTCATTCAGGCCGTTTTTCACGACGACCTTATCATTGATCCGGGCACCGAGCGTCACTTTTTTCTGACTCACCTTGCTGCTATCGCCTACGACAAACACAAAGTATTCGCTCATCTGCTCCGTTACGGCCTGGTATGGTATCAGCAACTGCGGTTCGCCTGTGCTATTTTTCACCCGAACGTTCACATTCAGTCCCGGTTTCAGTTGTCGGTTAGGATTCGGGAAGGCAATACGCACCCGTAACGTACCCGTCTGTGGGTCAACAGCCCGGTCTACAATGCGTACTGAACCGGGAAAAGCGTACGGCTGTCCACTCGGCAAAAGCAAGACAAAGGTCGAATCCCGCGTCACGTTGGGCTGACTCTGTAACTTTAGAAACCGCTGAATCTGCGACTCATCGATCTGCACATCGGCCGCTATTGGGTTATCAGACGAAATGGTATTAAGTGGCGTTTGACCGGGTGCTACAGCTGCTCCGAGCCGAACCTGCGAAATACCGATTGTCCCGTCCAGGGGCGCAAAAATCGTGGTGTATTTCAGGTTCGTTCCTACCTGCCGGATGGCTGCCTGAGCCGCTTCGACCTGCATTTTGGCCGATTCCAGCGTAGCATTGGCATTATCGACCAGTTGTTTGGCAACGGCATCCTGCTGAGCTAATGTGTTGTACCGATCCGCATCTTTCTGGGCCCGGTTCAGATTGGCTTTTTGTACATTCAGATTGGCTACCGCCTGATCGTAACTAGCCCGGTACTGCTGCGGGTCGATGGTGTAAAGCTTCTGTCCTTTGCTAACATGCTGCCCATCCTGAAAAAAGATACCCGTAATGTTACCAGCCACCTGCGGCTGAATCTCAACCTCCAGCAAGGCCGTTACCGTAGCCGGAAACTCGTCATAGTAGGTTGCATTCCCTTTTGTCGCTTTGGCAACCGAAACAGGGGTAGGTGGTGGTGGACCTTGCTGCTGATCTGTTTTGTTACTGCCACAGGCAAACAACGCAACACTCGTAAGCAGGGTGAAATAGGGAGAAAGTTTCATGGTTTAAAATTGAATAACACCGAGGGCTCGCTGAACGTCTAACTTACTGATTAATACCTGATAAAGTGCATTAAACGAATTGAGACGGGCCGTTCGCAGGTCTGTTTCAGCAATGGTCACATCAAGGAAGGTTTTTACCCCGGAACGGTATTGCAGGTTGATAATCCGGTAGACATCTTCTGCCATTATCAGGTTTTCCCGCAGCGCCAGGTAGTTGGCAAGATTCCCTTTGTAGTTAGACAGCGCCTGTGCATACTCCGCATCGACCGAACTGGTGAGCGCGGCTAAGTCCCATTGCAACCGTTGTACCTGCAACTCAGCGATTTTGGTCTGCTGAATCCGACGCCCTCCCTGAAAAATTGGCAACGCTACTGACAGGCCGATCAGTGAATTCGGGAATACCATACCAAAGAGTTGACCGAAGGAATTGTTCTGATACAACAGGTTATAATTACCAAAGGCCGCTACGTTAGGCAAATACGCCCAGCGCGTATATTTTACGTTGGCATCCAGTAACCGGCCCTGGGTCAATAGCTGCTGGTATTCAATACGATTCTGCGGATTGACCAGTTGAAGGGTATCCAGGTTAGCATCGTTTACAAGTTGCAGCGTATCATACGCCACATTGAGCGGAGTATTGGGCGGATACCCCATCAGTTGCTTCAATGTCTGGTATTTAGCCCCAATCAGATCCCGGTATTGTTTCTGTTGAGCACGCGTATTGTTAAGGGCAATAGCAGCCCGTTGTGGATCTGTTTTGTCGACAATTCCACTCTGATACTGATTGGTGGCATCCTGAAGACTACGCTGCAAACGAGCAATATCGACACTCAGAATATCGACCTGACGCTGGGTCAGAATCACATCGTAAAAAGCCTTGCTAACATTGACGACCACATCGATTTTGTTACGAACCGTATTCTGGGTTGCCTGTACCCGGTACGCATCCGCTGTCTGATTAGCGAGCAATAAGTCCCGATTGAATATATTCTGAGTCAGCGACAGCGATGCCGTCGATGTATTTTTTGCCCCGATCACTCTCGGAACAACTTCGCCCGTGGTTGGGTCGGGAAAGAGCGTTGCGGGTTGTTTCAGGTAATGCTGCAGGCTATACCCCGCTGAAACTTGTGGATACCAGGCCGAAAGACTACTCTGAATTGTTCGCTCGGCAATTTCCTGGTCTATAACGGATTGTTTGACAGTCGGCTGGTGACTTAATGCGTATTGAATACAATCGGCCAGATAGGCCTGTCGAGTCAACGAGTCCGTTGTTCTCTGAGCAAATCCATAATTAGATACGAAACACCCAACCGCAAAAAGAAAGCCGATAAACGTTTTTTTCATAAATCGTAAGCCTTGAGCACCGTTGTTGGCTGATAGAAAACGGCTTGCTCACTGCAACAACTCGTTCTGACAGCCATTTTGTTCGTTCATTAATAATAAATTAACGAGCGGCTACTACCTACTTAAGTAGTTTTTCCATGACCCTGTTAGCGAAAATTCAGGGCTTTTGAGTATGCTGTTTCTGGCTCTCGAGCTACTCTCTGAAACGCAATTGATAACGGTTCTGTTTGCCAAACCCGGTCAAAGGCCGTAATTTCGGGCTTTTATCAAGTGTGAAGTAACGACATGGCGGAAGCAACGAAGGAACCCGAAGAATCTCTTGCCGGTGAGAACAACTCCTCTGACCGCAATAATGCAGGAAACTCTCTCAATTTTATCGAACAAATTGTTGAAGACGATTTAGCCGCTGGTAAAAACGGTGGACGCATTCACACCCGTTTTCCACCCGAACCCAATGGCTATCTGCACATTGGTCACGCCAAATCCATCTGCCTTAATTTTGGCCTGGCCGATAAATACGGCGGACAGACCAATCTACGCTTCGACGATACCAACCCCGTTACTGAAGACACTGAATACGTCGATTCGATCAAGAACGATGTACGATGGTTAGGCTTCGAGTGGGAAAATGAGTTCTACGCTTCCGATTACTTCGACCAGCTTTATCAATTTGCTGAAACACTGATTCAGAAAGGATTAGCTTATGTAGACGATTCAACGTCGGAAGAAATTGCCGCACAGAAAGGTACGCCGACGGAACCGGGTCGCATGAATCAATACCGGGACCGGAGTGTAGATGAAAACCTCGATCTGTTCCGGCGCATGAAAGCGGGTGAATTTCCAGATGGTGCCAAAGTGTTACGGGCTAAGGTCGATATGGCTTCTCCCAACATGCACATGCGCGACCCAATCATCTACCGCATCAAGCATGCGCATCACCATCGGACGGGCAACGCCTGGTGCCTTTACCCCATGTACGACTTCGCCCATGGGCAATCCGATTCGATTGAGCATATTACGCATTCACTCTGCACGCTGGAGTTTGAAGTACACCGTCCATTATACGAGTGGTTTATCGATCAGTTAAACATCTTCCCATCCCGACAAATTGAGTTTGCCCGGCTCAACCTGACCTATACGGTTATGAGTAAACGGAAGCTCAAGCAGTTGGTTGAAGAAGGACACGTTAGCGGTTGGGACGACCCGCGTATGCCAACCATTGCCGGTATTCGTCGTCGGGGCTATACCCCTGCCAGCATCCGCGAATTTGCCGACCGCATCGGGATCGCCAAACGCGATAACCTGATCGACGTGGGCCTTCTGGAGTTTTGCATCCGCGAAGAACTCAACAAAACCACGCACCGCGTGATGGCTGTGCTGGACGAAAAACCACTGAAGCTCGTCATTACCAATTATGAGGTCGGTCGGGAAGAAATCATGCACATCGAAAACAATCCCGAAGACCCTAGTGCAGGTGACCGGGAGGTTCCGTTTAGCCGGGAAGTGTATATCGAACGGGATGATTTCATGGAAAACCCGCCGAAGAAATTCTTCCGGCTATTTCCGGGCGGCATGGTTCGGCTGAAAGGGGCTTACATCATCAAATGTGATGAAGTGGTCAAAGACAACGCGGGTGAGATTATCGAACTTCGCTGCTCCTACATTCCCGAAAGCCGTAGCGGTTCGGACACATCGGGTATTAACGTAAAAGGTACCATCCACTGGGTATCAGTTCCACACGCTGTCGAAGCTGAAGTTCGGCTGTATGATCGGCTTTTTTCGGTCGAAAACCCAGCCGCCGACGAACGCGAATTCCGTGAACTGTTGAACCCGAACTCACTGGAAGTGGTCCGCGCCTTTGTCGAACCAGCATTGGTCGAAGCCGCTCGTTCGGAAGCTATCCGCAATTTCCAGTTCATACGCAAAGGCTACTTCGTCCTCGACTCCGATTCTACTACCGATAAACCCGTCTTTAACCGAACCGTTACCCTGAAAGATAGCTGGGCGAAGGAAGTGAAAAAGGGGTAAGACGGAAGAAGGTATAATAGAGTTGAATCTGGGGCCATAGATTTATGGCCCCAGATTCATTAAAAAACTATTGTTGACTAAAAGCCTGGTCTTCTTTCGGTATTTGATGTTCGTTTTTTCTACCAGATGTACCATCTAATAAATGAACCTTGCCAAATACATTCCAGCTTTCATCCACCTATTTTAAAGAATTGTCTGCGTAGGCAAACTAATCGCCATTACTTTCCGCAGGCGGCACTGCCGGTACAGCTTAAACTCACAAATAATTCGGAGCGAATTTTCCAGCCTGAGTCAGTTTTGCGCCACATCGCCAGGTAGGTTCCTGTGATGAGTTGAGTGCCGTCAGATCGGCGGAAGCGGCCTTCCCAATGCCCATGCTCGGCAGCTAATGGACTGGTTGTACTGATGTCTATGCGATCCGTGTACCGAACGTATCCCAGAAAAGCCGGGTCTTTGAATTGAACGGCTACCGACGCCAGTACCGAATCCCGGCCTGACACGTGCGAACCACTTCCCCGCGTCACCTCTATTTCCGGCAACATCGTTTGCCCGAATCCACTGAGGTCTTTTGCCTGAATAGCCTGATTAGACTCCGCCCGCAACGACCGAATGGCTGCGACATCCAACGACGATGGTTTAGTCTGGGCAACTAGATTAAGCGAAACCAGGCCAACCAACCAGAAACAAATTACGAAACGACTCATTGAGTTCATCTTGTTTTACTTTTCGACAGGATTTACAGGATAAAACAGGATCAATATCGACAAAGCAATCCTGTTTTATCCTGTATATCCTGTCGAAAAAAGAGTTTTTAATTTATCCGATACACCGGATAGCGGTTATGGGTTTTCTCGTAATACGGTGTCTGTTTGTAAATAAAATCCAGTTGCGCATTGGCATTTTCGGCGAAGGCTTTGTCGGCAGCACGTTTCTCGTCCAGTTGCTTTTGTAAGGTCGGGTTTTGCTTCAACAGGTCAGCGGCTGTGTCTTCAAATATATAATTCGAAAAATACTCCTTCTGGTCCAGAATACTATCGAAGAAATTCCATGCAAAAAACGAGTCAACACCCTGCGGCTCAAGCGTTTCGACAATGTACCGATTCGCTATTTGTGTGGTTGGGACGAGAAAATCACCTTTATAAAACTGAATCGTTTGTATTTCAGTCCGCACGTTTACGCCCGAATGCGGGTAGTGGCCTTCGTAGGGACGCTGTGGAGTCCTGAAATCCGTAAAGTAATAGGCAGCAACTGTTAGTAACGTATCTTTTGCCAAGGGCGTCAACGTCACCCCATTGCGCTTTAACTCACCAATTACCTCAGCCCATCCCTGCGGAATGACGTACGCCCGAGGCTTATCGACTTGTACATCGACAGCGAAGGTGTTCCAGTAAGGAACCCGCTTCGTGAAGGGTTTTGTGCGGTCGTAATAAAGTCGGTTCAGGCCCGATACCTCGCTGGGTTTATAAGCAGCCGCATAGCCCAGAAACGTAACCGAATCGGTCTTGCTACGGTCCAGTTTATAGCTCAGAGGAAAGGTTGTCTGCTGGCGGATGGCTTCATCGGCTCGTTGTCGATTCGTCAAAATCGTTTTAGCTTCTCGATCGCACAAATGCATTACCTCCTCATCGAACACATACGATGCCTTTACCCGAGCAGGAAAGGGCTTCCACATATGGGTTTCCAGCGTAAACCCGAAACAATTGAATAAAGCAGCATAGCCCGTCGAATACCGAGGTGAGTCATTATACCCAATCAACCCGCTCTCCGGTGTATCGCCTGCATGATTCACATACGGGGCAGATGGAAAGCCCTTAGCTGTCAACTGTTTATCTAACGCTGGCTGAAACGACCGAACCATATAGCCCGACACCAACGGATGAAGCTTATCTTTCTGCGTCGCAAAATACGTCAGCACATGCTGATAGTCAGCGCCATCGCTGGTATGATTATCAATAAATACCTGCGGCTTCAGCCATTGGAACATCGATTGAAAAGCCCGCGTATTTTCAGCTTCCGCTTTTATAAAATCGCGGTTAAGATTCAGATTACGGGCATTACCCCGAAATCCATACGATTCTGGCCCGTTCTGATTCACCCGCGAAACGCCCCGATTCAGGCAACCACCTACATTGTAGACCGGGACAATAGCAACCAGAACATTTTTGGGAAGTTTATTGGCTTTCAGTAAATCACGCGCCAGCATCATGCAGGCATCAATGCCTTCCGGTTCGCCCGGATGGATACCATTATTAATCAGCAAGGTAACCCGGTCAGGACGGGAGGCAAATTGTTTATCAGCTGCTAACAGGAACAAATGCAAAGGCTTACCAATGTCCGTTTTCCCGATTTCAATCAATTTAGCCTGGTCATACTGCTGGTCCAACTGCCGATACCAACGGATAATCTGCTCATACGTTGCCGTCTGATTGGTATCACGTTCAAAGGGGGTAAGCATAGCCGCCCGGTTTTGCCCATAGCCAGCCGTTGACAGAGCAAGTACTATAAAAAATAAAGATAGTTTCGTCATTACCCCTTCTTATTACCTAGGTTGTCTTATAAAGATACCACCCATTCCCAATTTCACGGAGCAAGATGATATGACCTGCACTCATAACTGGTACGTCTTTTTTATCCGGTATATGCACATAGCCTACCCAATTATCAACCATTCCCCCGATCACCAATTCAGTCGCGTCTATAAAATTATCGTCACCAGTAGGCGAATAGGATAGAAATAATTTCTCACTAGCAGACTTCAAGTTCTCGCCGAATCGTCGTTTACTTTCTTTATCCGCATCCACGTAATTGTTCCTGTTCAGCATCAACTGCTTTAGCTTCTCAAACTCAGCTTTATGTGCTTTAAAATAATGAATTAATTGATCATCCGTAGATGTCATTAACCGGGCATTGCCAAGCTTAAACGCATACTCTTTTTTTGAAGAAAATAGAGACGCTTTAGGGTTCTTTTTTGAACTTGTTACAACACTATCGATTTGCCTGGGCGTCAATCGTTCGAGCATCTTTTTTAGATAGAAATTAAAACCATTCATCGCTAATGCTCTTACTGCATATAGTTTCCAGACAGATTCTTTTCTAAAAAAGAGGTAATTATCTACTCCCTGTCCACCAGCATCTAGTATGGTTAAGGCTACTACGGCTTGCTGATTTGTCTGATCAAGTACTTGAAATCGCGTTACTGAATTTTTGGGTAAATCCGAGCCATTCGGATGCCCTTCGTACTCTCCACTCATGTAATTAGGTAACTTGGGGAAGTCGCTCTTATCAAAAATCCGTTTGGCTAATTCAAGTGGCTCAAGGTTCTGGCAGAACGCAGCCTGGACACTCAGACTAATAAAGAAACACGTACTCAAAATTAGTTTCAACATAAAAAACGGGTACTGATTAGTTCAATGGCGCGAATCGTCCAGGCAAGAAATTAGTCAACTCATGCTGAAAATAAGTCTTTCAGATTAACGTCTGCGAAAGATTACAAACCCGTTGTACGCTTTAGCGATTTAGCAATGATTACAATAACCACCATAAATCCTTAACCCCTGACAAACGGTCAGTTCTATAGGTATCGGTTTTGATACTTGAGATTTTATGACCGGGTAGCTTTCCGCTTCTTCTTTGGCAGAACAGGCGTACTGTCGGGTGGGTGCCTATGGTGGGTAGCCTGCTCATAAGCGTAACACAACCGAATGAGGGTTGACTCACTAAAGGGGCGCCCGAAGAATTGCAAACCAGCGGGTAAATCGGTATACGTAAAGCCCATCGGGACTGAAAAAGCCGGAAAGCCTGTCGGTGGTGACAGAGCATTGTTATTCGTACCCGACGGCGTATTCAGATCACCGAGCAAGCGCGGAGGATAGCTGAACGACGGATACACCAACGCATCGACACCCGTCGAATCCATGGCCCGAAGAAGCAGTTTACGTAGTCGCTCCCGCAAGGCCAGGTTTTTCTCCCATCCTTTATGGGCTTCCGGCGCCAGCGTGTCCTTGTCGGAATCCAGCAGCGTTTTTTCGATACTCGGATGAAATTGCCGCGACTTGATGATAGATGTCAGCGATTTGTGCGGAGCATTGGGTCCCAGGTTTGCCAGATACACGTTGAAATCGCGACGAAGCTGCGGAATCGTATCGAACTGCTTGTTGATGGTGTCCAGTTCAGGCACCCGTACCGAGTCGATTATCGTAGCCCCAGCCGCCCGTAATTCGTCCAGCGCTTTATTGAAAAGCGCATATACCTGCGGGTCCGAATTTTTGGTAGTGCAGAGCTGACGGAATACGCCAATCCGAGCGCCTTTCAAACCATTTTTATCCAGATACTGCCGATACGAAACGGGTATCTTCCCTTCGCTCCGTCGGGTTACGGTATCTGCTTTATCATAACCGGCTATCACATCCAGTATCCGCACGGCATCCTCAACCGTCCGGCAGATCGGCCCACCCGTATCGTTCGTCAACGCTAATGGGGCAATACCATCCCGACTGACTAAGCCCAGCGTTGGCCGAAAACCCACCAGACTCTGATGCGAGGATGGCCCCCGAATCGAACTACCCGTATCGGTTCCAAGGCCAATAGTGCCAAAATCGGCAGCTACCGCAGCGGCTGTTCCCCCACTCGACCCGGCCGTTGTTCGTTTTGTATCATATGGATTTCGGGAATAGCCGGGTAGAATCGAACTTACCGACACCTGCCCCGAGGTCGCAAACTCCGCCAGATTCGACTTAGCAATGATGATAGCCCCTGCTTCCCGAATCCGCTTGACGACAAACGCATCTTTGGGCGGAATCGACTTTTTCATGGCCAGCGTTCCGTTGGTGGTAGGCATGTCGAAGGTGTTGTAATTGTCCTTTACAATCACCGGAATCCCATGTAAAGGGCCAACAAATGTACCTGTCGCTTTGTACAATGAATCGAGTCGGCGGGCCTCCGTCAAGGCTTTGGGGTTCACCATAATAATCGCATTGAGAAATGGGCCCTGCTTGTCATAAGCCTCAATGCGATCGAGGTAAAGCTGGACTAGTTCCACAGCCGTCAGCTTACCTTTCTGCATGGCCGTGTGTAGCTGATCGATGGTAGCCTCCTGCAACTGCTTTGGCTTGAACGACTGTGGACGAGCTACTATGGTGAGCAGAAAAAGAGGTAAAAAAAGAGGAAGGAATCGGTTTGGCATTTTCTATGATGAGTGAAGTGGTTACGGCTATGCCCCCCAATAAATCTCTGGCAAAACAGGAATTTACCCGAAGGACTGCTATAAAAATACCCTGAATCAAAAAACAATCAACCACTCCCCTCGAAAAATCCAACATTCCATTTAATTCAGCACGTTTCGATTGCGGCTTCGCGTTCATAGTTTATTTTCCTCCTCACCAATAGTAACTTTTCCATGCCCTACTCCTTTTGGATTTGCGCTACCTGATCGACCTATAAACACTAACTTTCAGTTCAAACCGCTTTGGCAAAACCATGAATTTAAATCGTAGAGATTTCCTGCAACAGCTTGGCTTCGGCGCGGCTGGTTTGCTGATTGCCAGCCATCTACCAACAACGAGCTGGGCTTTACCAACCAAAACGGGTAAACTGCCCCGGAGCCAGCCCGAAGCTCAGGGTGTATCGCCCAGTGGACTACTGGATTTCCTAAATGCCATCGAAAGCCAGAAACTTAATGTCCACAGTGTCATGGTACTGAAACATGGTCAGGTTGTGGCCGAAGGCTGGTGGGCTCCCTATGCTCCTCAATATAAACACACCCTGTATTCGCTCAGTAAAAGCTTTACGTCTACCGCAGTTGGTATGGCCGTGGCTGAAAAGCGATTTACGGTTGATGATAAGGTGGTAAAGTTTTTCCCCGACGATGTGCCAGCAACGGTCAGCGCTAATCTGGCGGCTATGCGTGTAAAAGACCTGCTTACCATGTCGACCGGACACGACAAGGATACGACGGGCGCCCTTCGCGGTGGTGATGCATCCTGGGTAAAATCGTTTCTGGCCCAGCCCGTCGAGCATGAACCCGGAACGTTCTTCGTCTACAACAGTGGGGCCACCTACATGCTCTCCGCTATTGTGCAAAAGGTGACGGGACAAACCGTATTGGAGTACCTGAAGCCGCGTCTGTTCGGACCATTGGGTATTGAAGGCGAAGACTGGGAGGTTTCGCCACAGGGGATTAATACCGGCGGCTGGGGGCTGCGGGTACGCACCGAAGATATTGCCAAATTCGGGCAACTGTATCTCCAGAAAGGCATGTGGAATGGCAAACGACTGATTCAGGAATCGTGGATCAACGACGCTACCAAAGCCGAAGTCCAATCGAAAGGGGGCAAAGGCGATGCCAGTGTCAACGACTGGATTCAGGGGTACGGCTATCAGTTCTGGCGGTGTCGGAACGATGCCTACCGGGGCGATGGCGCCTACGGACAATACTGCATTGTGTTGCCAAAAGAGGATGCCGTCATTGCGATGACTTCCGAAACGGCCAATATGCAGGCAGTGCTGGATGCCGCCTGGACTCATATTTTACCAGCGCTTCGCGGTACAAATCTGGCATCAGCCAAAACGCAGCAAGCCGCTCTGACAAAGAAGTTAACAGCGTTAACCTTATTACCTGAACCTAGCCATCCCGCTTCTTCAGTATTCAGCCAGATCAGTGGCAAGACCTATGCTGTTGCCGACAACTCTCTGCATGTCAAGGATGTATCATTAACTTTTGGAAAAGACGGATGCATTTTTAAACTTCAGGACGATAAAGGACCTCATCAGGTTCTTTGTGGGGTAAACCGATGGGTCGAAAGCACGACTACTTTTCCTATAGCTCCACTGATGCTAACGCCAACACCTGTTCCGGGCGGTGAAACCCGCAAAGTTGCTGGCTCGGGAAGCTGGCAAGATGCCAATACGTTTGTAATGGTTTGGCGATTTATTGAAACGGCCCATTATGACACCGTTACCTGCCGATTTGGGTCAGATGGTGTGCAGGTTGAATTTCAGAGCAGCCTGAATGTTCTGGCCAAAACGAAAGACAAACGGCCCATCCTGGAAGGGAAAGCAGTGGCTTGATCTAATTTCTTTTGACAGGATTTGCAGGTAACCTGTTTAGAGGTTGTTTGCGTTCGTGAGGGCAGATTTGTAATCTGCCCTCACCTTATTCTTAACAATCCTGTAAATCGTGTAAATCCTGTCAAAAAAAATCTTACAGCAACCGATCCAGCGTAATGGGTAGGTCTCTTACCCGCTTGCCTGTTGCGTGAAAGATGGCGTTGGCAATGGCGGCTGGCATGGCTACAATCCCGATTTCGCCTAGCCCTTTGATGCCCAACGGATTCACAATGGTGTCATCTTCTTCGACGAATATGACATCGAGATCATGAATATCGGCGTTGACGGATACGTGGTATTCGGCCAGATTATGATTCATGAATCGGCCGATGTTGTGATCCAGAATGCTCTCTTCGTGAAGTGCTTTGCTGATACCCCAAACCATGCCACCCAGAATCTGACTTCGTGCTGTTTTCGGATTCAAAATTCGCCCCGCAGCTATGGCGCTTACAGCACGAGTAACCTTTACCGTGCCTAGCTCTTCATCAACCATAACTTCAACGAACGCGGCTGAATGCGTTGCGCGGGCATAGTCTTTTTGCTTCAACGCGTTCGGTAACCCCGTTGAGGTTTCCCGAACAGCCTTTCCCCCATTCAGGTCAACCAGCGTTTGCAGCGAAACGGCCGTTGATGGATCGCTTTTGAGCCGTAACTGCTTATCGGCAAACTCAATATCATCCCACTTCGCCCCTTTGAACGGTGAGCCGGACAATTTCTTCGCCAACCCCAGCAGCGATTTACCAACGGCTTCACAAGCCGAGTGAACAGCCATACCAACCGTAGCTGCCGTCCAGGAGCCGCCCGAAATAGGTGCCACCGGAAAATCCGTGTCACCCAGCTTAAATAGCACATCTTCGACCGGAACGCCAAGGGTATCGGCGGCAATCTGCGTCATGATGGTGTAGGTTCCCGTACCAATGTCGGCAGTTGCACTACTAACCCATAGTTTACCATTAACCAGCAAAGCTGCTTCGGCACGGGCGGGCATCTGATTCGCTTCCCAGATTCCGGTTGCCATGCCCCAGCCGATCAGGTTATGCCCTTTTTTCATCGAACGCGGCTCAAACTGACGTTTCGACCAGCCAAACCGCTCGGCTCCCTGCCGGAAACATTCCCGGAGTTCTTTACTCGAAAACGGCTTTTTGGTGTTGTGATCCAGGTCGGTATAGTTTTTCAGCCGGAGTTCAAGCGGGTCCATGCCCAACTCATAGGCCAGTTCATCAACGGCTATCTCCAGCGCCGACATACCCGTTACACCCCCTGGGGCCCGCATATCCAGTGGCGTATACACGTCTAGCGGCACCAGTTTATAATCCTGTGTGACGTTCTCGGGCGGATAGATCATACCACCCCAGTTTGTTACGATTTCAGTGTAGTCTTCAAAGCGCGAGGTTTCTCCCCTAGCATCATGGTAGAGCGCATTCATAGCCCCGTCGGCGGTAGCACTAAGCGCAACATTCTGCACGGTAGCAGGACGGTGACCAAAGGTGAACATCTGCTGGCGGGTGAGGGTTACACGCACCGATCGTTTCAGTTCGAGCGATGCCATAACGGCCATAAATAACTGGTACTGTGGCCGCAGACCAGAGCCAAACCCACCACCCATATAAGGCGATAGCACCCGAATATTTTTGAACGGGATATCGAACACCTGCGAAACGTACAGGATGCTATTCGTTACGCCCTGGGTTTTATCATAAATCGTCAGCTTCGGTTCCTTTCCACCTTTTTCATAGACGACCGTGCTGGCGAACAACTCCATTGGGTTATGGTGTTCGGCCGCATGGATATACCGTCCATACATTTTGACGGGCGATTCCTCGTAAACTTTATTGAAATCGCCACGAGGTTTGGGTGGCGGTGGTTTCAACAAATCGGCCACACCGTGCTTTTGGGGCCGGGCCCGGTGCAGATTCGCTTCCAGACTGGTTTCGTGCGATTCTTCTTTATACTCAACCCGAATTAGCGACGCGGCATAGCGGGCCACTTCAAACGTTTCGGCGACAACCAGGGCAATGGGTTGGCCGCTGTACTTGATAGTCGCATCCTGCAAGGGGCGGAACGGTGAACCCGGTGGCGCATCCTGATCTTTATAGCTGATGTCGAACCAGGCCAGTTTGGGCCGGTTTTCATGGGTAAATACCTGCAAAACACCATCCAGACGCAGGGCTTCGCTGGTATCGATGCGGGTAATTTTTCCTTTTGTTATTGTTCCGGAAACTACATATCCATAAGCCAGATCCGGCACCTGAAACTCCGCGGCATATTTTGCTTTTCCGGTCACTTTATCCCGACCGTCGACGCGGTTAATGGGTTTTCCAATTACCTGACTCATTCGGTTGGTTCGAGTTTAGCGGCCTGCCCCAGTGCGCGGACAATGGCTCGTTTTGCCAGTTCTATTTTAAACGTATTCGCTCCGTACCCCTGAGCCCCGGCCAGCAACGCATCGGCAGCCGCCTGAAACGATTCGCCGGAAACGGGTTTGCCAACCAGCAAAGCCTCAGCTTCGGGTTTGCGCCAGGGTTTATGGGCTACGCCACCGAGGGCAATGCGGGCATCCGTAATCGTATCGCCCTCCAGTTCCAGTGCAGCCGCAACCGATACCAAGGCAAACGCATAGGAAGCCCGGTCGCGCAGTTTTAGGTACATATGATTTTTCGGAAAGCCATTCTGGGGTAAGTCGATAGCCGTTATCAGTTCGTCAGATGCCAGGGAGTTGTCAATATGTGGCGTGTTGCCGGGCAATCGGTGGAAATCGGCGAAGGGAATCGTTCGTTCACCATAGTTGCCGGTTACCCGTACCACAGCGCCTATAGCGGCCAGCGCGACACACATATCGGACGGATGGGTAGCAATGCACTGCGGCTCGGCTGGCATTCCATCCTGGCTCAGCAATTGCGTCCCTAAAATGGCATGGATTCGATTGAAACCATTGATGGCCGAGCAGCCCGAACCTGGCTCCCGTTTATTACAGGGTGTGGCCACATCATAGAAATAATAACAGCGGGTTCGCTGCATCAGATTCCCTCCATTGGTCGCCATATTGCGAAGTTGTGGAGAAGCCCCGGCCAGAATAGCCTGTGACAGAAGCGGATACCGTTCCTGAACACGCTTGTCATAAGCCGTATCGGCATTGGTTACCAATGCCCCAAGCCGCAGTCCACCGTCAACGGTTTCGGTGATGCTGGTCATGGGCAAGCGGGTAATATCGATCAGGCGGGAAGGATGCTCTACCGTTTCCTTCATCAAGTCGAGCAGGTTAGTTCCTCCTGCAATGAACCTGGCGCCCGTTTCCGCTACGCGTTCATTGACAGCATGTTCAACCGAGTCGGCGCGGATGTAAGTAAAGCTATTCATACGGCCTGCTGATTTATGACTTCCTCAATTGCCTGTACAATGTTGGTGTAAGCCCCACAACGGCAAATGTTGCCACTCATGAGTTCCCGGACATCGGCGGTTGTTTTGGCCTGACCTTCGTTGAGGAGCCCTACCGCCGAGCAAATCTGACCGGGCGTACAATAACCACACTGGAATGCGTCGCAGTCGATAAACGCCTTTTGAATTGGGTGGAGGCCAGAGGGCGCATCTGTAGCCATTTGGGCAACGCCCTCGATGGTAGTGATCTGCTTACCTTCCTGCATAATGGCCAACGTCAGGCAGGAGTTGATGCGTTTCCCATCGACCAGAACCGTACAGGCTCCACACTGACCGTGATCGCAACCTTTTTTGGTACCAGTCATATCCATATACTCGCGTAAGGCATCGAGTAAAGACGTCCAGGGAGCAAGTTGTAATTGAGCTTCGATACCGTTGACAGTCAGCGTAACGGTATGTATGGGCGGCAAAGAAGGGATATACGTATCCTTCGGAGGAGCTTCGGCAATGAGCGTCATATAGTTCCAGAGTATGTATATCTCCAGAACTATATGTACTCGGGGTTGTTCAATAAACTTGGCAAGCGGGATTGATAGAGCCGGACCGGCAGACCCGTACAGATGGTTATGATTTATTAAGGTCTTTGTAAATCATAACCATCTGTACGGGTCTGCCGGTCCGCCGTTGGGTTTCTATATTTTTCCAGGATCAACGACCACATGCCGGACGCGCTGACGTTTCCAGGTGTAGGTGATATGTACGAGACCGTCAGCGGTTTGAATAGCGGCAGGATATGAATACTCACCGGGTTCGTTTTCAAGAACAGCCAGCGTTTTCCAGGTCTTTCCATCATCCGAAATGGCTACATCGAGTGGTGTACGAGGGCCACTTTTACCATTTACAGGTGATGTCGGATTGTAGACCAGTACCTGCCGACCATCTTTCAGGGTAACGGCATCGGTTCCTGAGTTGGGGTTAGGCAGGGTTGTTTTTTGCAATGCCGACCAGGTTTTACCACCATCTTTCGACCAGGCTTCCTGAATAAACCCAAGCTTCTGACTCCGGCAAAGAATCTGTAACTGACCATTCTTGTGAAACAGAACACTGGGCTGAATGGCCCCGTCGGTTACACCATCATTGATGGGGGCCGTTTTTTGCCAGGTTTTGCCCCAGTCGGCTGTTTGCTCAAAATGCACCCGCCAGTTATGATCCTCTGAACTAGTCGGGCAAAGCAAAACCCCCGACGACAGCAATACGGGCTTGTTCTTGATAGGCCCTAAAATACCATCGGGCAACCGCTCGGGCTCTGACCAGGTCTTACCATTATCTTTCGAGCGCTTCAGCATTCCCCACCAGGTCGAGGGGCTGGGGCCGACTTTATAAAATAAGAGTAGTTCCCCCTTAGGAATCTGAAATAAAACGGGATTCCAGCAGGGAAGGCGTTTCCCATCGGGCTGTACACCTGTAGCTACTTCGATCGGTGTCGCCCAGCCCGTTTTGGTATGGTGGCTCACCCAGATACCTACGTCGGGATGACGCTCGTATGTACCACCAAACCAGGAGGCAATGAGGCCAGCGGGTGTTTCGGCAATGGTAGAAGCATGGCATTCTGGCGTCGGAGCTTTTTCATAAATAAACTCACGCTGGCGAATGGCGGGATTGGTAGACTGGGCAAACAGACCGAGGCTACTTAAACAGGCAATACAAAAGGCAACAAGTACGATTTTCATGAATGAATTCAATTGTGCACGTATACTACTTAAGCGGAGATATGCTTTTTTCGCCACAATATAGCTAACAGGGGCACTCAAAGCGTGATTTCTCCCCCCGCTTGTTTATAAGTACGGCCAATTAGACTAGTTGTACTACTCAGCATCAATCGTTTCCGTTGAATTCAGTCCCTGTTGATTTCAACTCCAGGTTTTATGCGACTGATCAATGGAATCGCTATTTTTAGTAATCCGTCGCATAACCAAGTCTAATTTGCTGGAACTAAGCCCCATCAGCTATGTACACTCACCGATTAATTCAACATCGAACGCGGATTTTCAGGATAATTATGATCTACACGGATAAAATCATAACCAATCATAAACATCTTAAAAATCTGCGTTCTATTCTTAGCTACCTACTCCTATTGCTGCTCACATTGCCTGTATTCGGGCAGGATAAAAAAGCCGGTGGTCCGTGTGAAGGCTGCGAAGCGATTTATGAAAGTCCGGTTCCGTTCGATAAGCTCGACATGCTGGCGAAACTACCAGATGCCACCTGGAACGGCAAAAAGCCATTGGCTATCAATGGAATCGTATACAAAGCCGACGGCAAAACACCTGCACCGGGCGTTATTCTGTATGTATATCATACTGACGAAACGGGGCATTACACAGCCAAAGAAAGTGCCAAAGGCTGGGAAAAGCGGCATGGTTCCATACGCGGCTGGATGCGCACCAACGCGAAAGGCGAATACAAGTTTGTTACGTTACGTCCGGCTCCTTACCCCGGCCATACCGACCCGGCCCACATTCACATCACGATTAAAGAACCCACGCTCAACGAGTACTATATTGACGAATACCTGTTTGACGATGACCCATTGCTTACGGCCGACAAACGAGCCAAGCTGGAAAACCGGGGAGGCAGCGGTATTCTGAAACTCAAAGACGTCGGTACTATGTACAAGGCCGAACGGAACATCTACCTTGGAAAAAATATTCCAAACTATCCATCAAACCAATAAGGTTCGACTACGATTGCCGTTCACCAAAGCAGTAACAAAGTCCATCAGGCGCAATCACGAAGAAGACTTTCCAGTTGGTTTCGCCATGCTTTTGATTGCTAAAACCGGACAATTCTTTAGTCAGTCCATTGGCTTTGAACTCATCAAAAGCTCGCTCAATATGGTCAACTTCAAAGAAGCAGCCGTCCTGTGTCGGATCGCTACCGTTTTCGGCCAGGCCAATCTGTAGAGCATCCCTGCTCAGGATAGCCGATGGACAAGGCGTTTCGGGCCGATCAATCAACCGAAAGCCCAGGTAGGTTTCATAAAAGGGAATAGCGGCTTCCAGATCATTGACAGGGAGATTCATCTTGTCCTGTTGGTAGGGCCAGGCATTTTTGAGTATTGCTTTTGTTGTTTCCATTGGATCAAAAATGGTCATGAAACGGGTTCGTTTATCTGATAGCACACAAAGATGAAGGGCCAGCAACGTAACCTTTTTACGTTGTTGGCCCTTTTTTTAGACTCGGCCTACGCTCGGCAAAGGCTCTGTTTCGTCATCTTATCAATACCTAATCTTTGCAGTAGCTAATACCATTTGGGCTACGCCATCATTCAGAACGTAATGATTTCACGGGGTTTACCGATGCAGCTCTGGTAGCCTGATAGGCAATCGTCAGTGCGGCAATCAACAGCGTACTTCCAATCGCTGCCAGGAAAATCCAGGCTTCCATCTGAACGTGAAATTGAAAGCCCTGAAGCCAGTTAGTCATGGCCCACCACGCAATGGGAGCCGCAATCAGAAAAGCCAAACCGATCAGTCGGGAAAACTCTTTACCAAAAATCCATAGAATCTGAGACACACTACTTCCCAGCACTTTACGGATGCCGATCTCCTTCGTTTTCTGAGCAGCCATGAACGACATTAACCCATATAAACCCAGGCAACCAATAAAAATGGCAATCAATGAAAAGAACTCGACCAGTTGCAGGATTCGATCTTCCGTTTCATAAAACTTAGCGATGCTTTCATCAACGAACTGATAGGCAAATAATTGATCGGGATGCTGCTCCAGCCATGCTTTTTCAATAGCAGCCAGTGTGGTTTTGGCCTGAGCAACATTCAGTTTTATAGCATAATCGGAATAATCGCTTTTATTCGTTGTAAGGATAATCGGACTTATTTCCTGATGAAATGAGGCATCATGAAAATCTTTAACTACGCCCACAATGGGTGCTACCATAGTGCCCCCGTTGGCCGAAATTAGTTTACCAAGAGCAGCTTCGGGCGATTTGATATTGAGTTTTCGCAGGAAGGTTTCATTGACCAGAAACTCTCGGGCACTGTCGGCCGGAAAGAGGTTTTTGCCAGCTGCCAGTTCCAGTCCAAACGTGGACAAATACTGATCATCGGCCGATTTGATACTCGTTCTGAAGTTCGTCTCCTCATTATCCACTTTCACGAAGTTACCCCAGCTATTGGTGGATGCTGGAGCTGCGTAACAAATCGATACTTTCTCTACCCCCTTGATGCGTAGCAACTCATTTCGTAGCGTGTTCATCTTGGTATGCGTCGAGTCATCTCCCATCGGTACCATGACAATTGCCGCCCTGTCGAACCCTAAATCGGCCTGTTTGGCATATCGCATCTGGTACATAATGACCAACATACCGATAATGAGCACCTGCGAAATAGCAAACTGAGCGATGATCAATGTCCGACGGGTATTAAAACCACCAATATGCTGCTGAGAGAGCTTGCCTTTCAAGGCCACGACTGGTTTGAAACCGGCCAGAATAAGTCCGGGATATGAACCGGCAAAAAAGGTAATGGCCACGCCAAGCGCGACAATGAAAAGCACGAATCGGCTATTCTGAAACAGATTGAGCGTCATTTGCGAGTGGAAAAACGCATTGACCACAGGCAACATCAGAACCGCCATTCCCAGTGCAACGATAACACCGACTATAGTTATCAGACCCGTTTCGGAAATAAACTGCCAGAAAAGCTGGCCTTTCAGTCCACCCAACACTTTACGAACGCCCACTTCTTTGGCTCGTTTGAGTGCTTGCGCCGTAGCCAGGTTGATGAAGTTTACACAAGCCGTACCCAGTAGAAACAAGCCTATAATTGCCAGTACCCACAGGTTCTTTTTTTCCATTACACCCCCATATTGGGCATTGAAATGAATATCCGCGAGCGGTTGCAATTTATAGTGATGGACGTTTTTGCTGGTCGGTCGATACTTTTTGACATAGGCAGGCATCACCCCTTCTACCTGGGCTACCGAAACACCGGGCCGTAACTGTACATAACATTCGACCCCATCGCGAATACCGCCCCACCCATCAATATCATTGGCTAGCCAAGAATCATAGGCTTTCAATGTGGGGTACGATACAAAGATCTCGTTCTTTCGGTCGGTGTTATCGGGCAAATCCTTCAGGATTCCTGTGACCCTGAATACGATCCGGTTGTTGAGCCAGAAGGTCTTACCGATCGGGTTTTCATCGCCAAAATACTTTTTGGCCATTCGTTCGGTCATAATGGCGGTATTTGGCTCCAGCAACGCCGTTTTTTTATCCCCTTCGAGCAACGGAAAATTGAACATGTCAAAAAATTCCGGCTCTGTGAAGGCAACCCCTTCTTCCTCCTTTATCTTCTTTATATCAGCTCCATTTCTCAGGGTAATCAGTTGATCGTCGGCACTGATAATCCGGGCTACTTTTTCAGCAAAGGTGTAATCGTCCCGGAAATGCTTACCCAGTGGTGAGGGTACACTGTGATTATAGCCGATATTATCCCGGTGCATCTCCGTTACGATCCGATACATGCGATCGGCATTCGCATGAAAGTTATCATAACTCAGATGATGGCTGACCAAAGTAAAAATGAGGATACCACAGGTCATACTTAAGGCCAGTCCCGCCACATTGATCAGCGTGTATCCCTTATTGCGTTGTAGATTCCGGAAAGCAATTTTTAAATAGTTACGAATCATAACAGGATGAATACTAGAAGGTTGTTCGTATTGTTGTTTAACTTGTTTTCTTCGACGGACAAAGGGCGGCAGGACCGATAGCACGTTGAGCGCATACCGCAAGATGGCCTGCGTTCGTCCCGCCCGATGGTGCCAGTAATCATACAGCTCAGCCAGATCACCTTCTACCTCTTCGAGGGTGTTTTCGGGATGTAGCCGGGTCAATAACCAATGGGCAAAGCGGGGCGGTCTGTCGTTACGGGGTTGAGGAGACCTATTCATACGCCACCGAGTCGAAGGGTGTTTGGCGGTACCATCTGCCACAGTTCCTGACGGAGCTGCTGGATTTCCTGAAGCGCCCGACTGCCCAGAGCCGTAACCCGAAACAGGCGCTTGCGTCGGCCCCCTCGTTCGGTAGTGGCCCCACCCAGGTAAGACGATACAAACCCCTTTTCTTCGAGCCGGATCAGGGTGTTATGAACCGTACCAAACGTAACAATCCGGCCGGTATGCTCTTCCAGTGCCTGACTGACCGTAACCCCATACCCTTCCCCATCCAGGATAGCTACCATTAATAAGACGATTTCTTCAAATTCACCCAGATAGGTTCGACGCATCGGCTTAGGTTATTAGTTTATATTTTATCGTACAAATCTATTGCCAATAATAAAAACAGGCCATTTCTGCTCAGAAACGGCCTGTTTTTCTCAATTCACACTCATTCTTTGTCCATTACCGGACAACTGATGTCCCTCATCGGACGCATTAATCCAGTTGTAAACCCTCGCTTATCAACTAGATTCTATTCCGATCGTAAGCTTTTCACTGGGTTCGACATGGCTGCTCGAATGGATTGGAAACTGACCGTGAAGAAAGCGATCAATATGGCCAGGAGGGCCGCCAACGCGAACGTCCAGGCACTGATTTCGATCCGATAGGGATAGTTTTCCAGCCACTTGTCAATGGCAAAATAGGCCGCTGGAAAGGCCAACACAAAGGAGAAACCCACCAATCGTAGAAAATCGGACGATAACAGTTGAACAATACTGCTTACCGATGCACCCAGTACCTTGCGAATACCGATCTCTTTTGTACGTCGTTCGGCTGCCAATGTCGCCAGCCCCAATAGCCCAATACAGGAAATAAAGATCGTCAGGATGGCCCCGAAAAGCATAATCTGTCGCCATTTAGCCTCCGATTCGTATTTTTTCAGATTGTCCTGATCCAGAAAGCTATAGGAATAGGGGTTAATCGGGAACAGTTTTTTAAACGTCTGCTCGATAGCCCGGAGGCTTTCGGTTTCGGTATGCGGTTTTATTTTGACAAATGCTTTCCCGAAGTCATTTTTTGGTTTCATAGTGAACAACTGCGGCCGGATTTTCTGATTCAGGGCTGCAAAGTGATAGTCTTTCACAACGCCAATCACCTTATAGCGTTCCGGGATCTCGTAAGCAAAGAAATTCACCTCCTGACCAATTGGATTTTTCCAGCCTGCTTCTTTCACAAAACTTTCATTAACCAGCACCGACTGTGTCGAATCGCTGGGGAAATCGGGCGAAAAGTTACGACCGGCCAGAATCGGAATCTTAAGCAGGGGCAGGTACATTTCATCGACGGTTTCGTAGGCAAAGGAAAGCTGCTTCTCTCCATTGACTTTAGCCACCGTTCCCCAGAAACCCCGATTCTTGGGCGCTACATCGACAATGGTTGGAAACTTCATCAGTTCACTTTTGAGCAAACGCGCTTCGCTATGGTTCAGGCTCGATTTATTTACCGCCACCAGGTTTCGATCGTCGTAACCCAGGCTTTTGGTCGTCAGGTAGTTCAACTGGGAGTTGATGGTCAATGTGGCTACAATGAGAAACGAAGCCAGCGAAAACTGTAACACAATCAGCCCCCGTTGCAGATAATTCCGGCCTGCAAACCGGAATCGGCTATACAGGCTTTGAACCGGGCTAAACCCAGAGAGGACAATGGCCGGGTAAAACCCTGCCAATAAACCCGTTACAAGAAATAGCCCAATGTATCCGGCAATCAGTTTTACGTCGAGCAGATAAGCAAACGAAAGGGCTTTGTTGGCAAGCTGGTTGAACGTTGGTAATACAAGCAGCAACAACACAATGGCAAGCACAAACGCGACAAAACAGAGCAGGAACGATTCGCCCAGAAACTGGATAATAAGCTGGTTTCGCCCCCCTCCCACTACTTTTCGGACCCCAATCTCTTTAGCCCGTTTCAGCGAACGAGCTACCGTCAGATTCACAAAATTGATGCAGGCAATCAGCAGCACAAACAAGGCTATACCCGACAGAATGTACGAAAACGTAGGTCTGCTTTCATCGACCAGCCCATTGTTGACCGGCAGATCGGTACTTAAGTGCATCTCTGTAAGCGGCTGGAGCGAATAGATCGTCTTACTTTTTATCCCAAATTTTTTAGCCATTTCCAAAATCGTGTTTTTGGCATCGGTCTGGTAAATCCGATTCATGGTTGCCTCGACGGCCTTGATATTCGCGTTGGGACGCACCAGCACAAACGTATTCAGAAAGAAACTGAACCAGTTGTCGCTTCGGGCAATGTCTTCTTTCGAAACAGTTATTGGCAGTAATACGTCGAATTTTATGGACGAATTCTGGGGGCATTTTACCGCAACTCCGGTTACTGTATACGGCTCAAACTGCGCTTCGGTCTTGATGAACATGATCTTACCCAGGGCATCGGTTGTCCCGAATTGTTTTTCGGCCATATCTTCCGAAATAACCACCGTTTTCGGGCGAGACAAAGCCGTTTTGGGATCGCCACTCAACAACGGAAAACTGAATAACTGGAAGAACTCGGGATCTGTCGAAAACATCTCCTGACTCTTGACTTCATTGCCCTGCCGGATATCACTCTGGCCGGATTGAAAACGAACAAACGACTGTATTTCCGGTGTACCAGCCGTAAACTTAGGCCCCTGAAAAATACCCGTATTTGTATTGTAGCTTGGTTTCTGATCGCCGGGTGTGATATCGCGGCTGGTGATCCGATACAGGTTCGGGTTGTTGGTATGAAAGCGGTCGTAGCTGACTTCGTCTTTGGTATAGAGAATAATCAGCATGGCAGCCGCCAGACCGATACTTAATCCAACGACGTTGATGATGGAATAGGCCTTGTTGTGGGCCAGCGTGCGCAGGGCGATGGTCAGGTAATTACGTAGCATAGCAGGATGCAGGTAAGAGGGTGATGGGTAATCAGACTGTCGATTGGTACGTTGGCGGGCTTTGAAAAAGTAGGGGTTTATATAGTGGAGCACAGCCCAGATAAACTCCCGACGAGCTTTCGACAAGCCCTCCTGTTCTGTTCGTTTGTAAAATACCTCGTGCAGATCGCCCTGCACGTCTTCGCGTAAAGGAGGAGCTACAAAAACTTCTAAAAGCCAGTCGGCCCAGCGTGGTGGAATAGGTTGCTTTTTCATAGACTACCCGCCAATCAGTTGAAATTTTCCGGGAGGAATGGCCTGCCAAAGTCGGCTCCGAACCTGCTGAACATCGTTTAACGCGCGAACGCCCAGGGCCGTCAGGGTAAAAAACCGTTTCCGGCGCCCTCCTCGCTCAGCAGTAGCTCCCCCCATCGTAGAGGATAAAAACCCTTTTTCTTCCAGCCGGTATAAGGTGGCATGAACCGCACTCATGGTGATCGAACGGCCGGTTTGCTGCTGAAGGTCCTCCCAGATGGTAACGCCGTAAGCTTCGGCGGGACAGGCAGCTACGACCAACAGGACGATTTCTTCGAACTCCCCTAAAAAGGCTCTTCGCATGGTCGTAAATTGGTTGAGACGATTTGTTGTAATTTTGCAAAACAAATCTCCTGCCAAACATAAAATTCGCCTTATCGAGCCTAGAAAGGCATTTTCCATTAAAAGTCGATGTCCGTAATCGTACAGTTTTGTCCGCAACTGTCCGGTTTAAAAAGTGCAGGCCAGACACAGATTCGGATCATCACTGTGTTTGTTTTACCGTTCGTATCACTCATTTCATAGGCTCGTTTTTCCGGTTGAACCGATTCAGCCTGGTTCAGTCGAATCGTACCGAGCAATTTTGACCCATCATTCAGCAAGCGGTTATCCTTCCTGAACAGAAACACAAACCTCTTTTTTACGCATAAACAACAATACTGAATCATGAAAACCTTAGTCATAGGCGGCACCGGAACGATTGGCCGTCTGGTCATAGACGAATTAGTCCAGCAAAACGTATCGGTCCGGGTGTTGATCACATCGCCCGAACAAGCCACCCTATTTCCGAACGATGTTGAAACGGTTGTAGGTCATCTGGAGCAACCAGCCACCCTGCCAAAAGCATTCAACGATATTGACACCGTAGCCCTGCTCAACCAGCGTTGCCCTACCGAAGGAGCCCAGGGACAGTATGCAATTGCCGCAGCCAAACGAGCTGGCGTTCGTAAAATGGTCTACTTAAGCCAATACAAAGTCCGTCGGATACCGCATCTAAAAGCGAAGGTCATTATCGAGAACGTGCTGACGCAAACAGGCATGGAGTTCGTCATGATCTGCCCTACCCTTGTCTACCAAAACGACCTGATCATCGGTTCATCGATCGCGTCATACGGGATTCCTCCTCAGCCCATCGACGATCAGGGTGTCAATCGCGTCGATGCACGCGACGTGGCCGATGCGACAGTCAAAGCCATTGTTACTGACGAATTTAACGGACTGTCGATTCCGCTTGTTGGCCCTCAATCAGTTCGGGTAGCCCAGTCCGATGATCAGTCCGGCGGAGAGCCTTCCGCTTCCACCAACAATTCTGCTACAGACCAATCGCTTGCCACCTGGCTGGTAGAGGACTGGCGAAAAACCTACCAATGCATGCTGGAAGAAGGCCTGCAAGTATCGGCCGATGATGTTGCCTTCTGCACCGACGTGTTAGAGCGTGCCCCCCGGAGCTACGCCGATTTTTTGGCCGACCATGTACCAGCATTCCAGCCGATCCTCGAATTGGCGTGATCGGTATCCGGTTGACTGGCTTTTCCCATCAGTTCATCCGGGTCTTCTTCCGGTTGACAACAATGCTGGTGGTATACGCCCGAATCGAACATCAACTTTGCCATGCCAATCAGGCCTAATGAACAACAAACAGAAATCTCTTTTTTCAATCAAAACACAACAAATACAATGAAAGCGTTTAATATCTTTTTCCTGGCCGCTGCCGCCACCTTCATCCTGACAGCCGCATCATACAAGCTGCCTTCCCACAGCAAAAGCCTGGCCTTCGTCGGTAAAAATCTGAGTATGACCTCGTTTCAGGTTAGTCCGGCTATTGATCTGGATGGTGATGGCGATGTTGACAATGATCTGATGTCGTTTCTGCGCCCCTGCGACAAAGACAACACCCTGACCTTCGAATCAACTGGTAAAGTATCGGGTCATACGGGTACCCTGACCTGCTCATCGAATGAGTCGCTTCCTGTAGTTGCCAAACCCAGCCACTGGACGTACAACGAGAAAACAGCTACCCTCCGCATCGTAAACGATAAAGATACCAGTGCTGTATCGGAATGGAAAGTACTGGAAGCATCAGCCGCTGGGTTGAAAATCGAGAAAACAGCTACCGAATACAATCAGAAATCGACCACTACAGTGACGTTGAAGTCGGCTGTTACTCAGTAAGCCTTTCTCATGAAAATCGTAGCGTTTGAACTCTATACGGGCGATCTGCCGGGAACCCGAGCCTTCTACACCCGGCAGCTCGGCTTACCAATCGTTGCTGAATCGACCGAAGCTCTTACGATTCAGGTGGGCTGGACCCGCCTGACTTTCAGGGCCGTCGATGAGCTGGTAGCGCCTTATCACTTTGCCATCAACGTGCCGGTGGGTATGCTGGAGGTCTGCCTACACAGTTATCCGCAGAACTATCTGACAACGAACGGACAGGAGATTATTGAATTACCTACCTGGCGTGCGCGGGCCAGTTTCTTTCACGACAACAACGGCAACCTGGTGAAGTTTATCAGCTGGAACGACCTCTCACTGTTTAATCCGAATCTGACGGTCGATGACCTATTTCAGGGAATTAGCGAGGTTGGTATTGCCACCGAGTGCACACCGACCACAACCCGCCAACTCATGCAACGCTTTGGCCTGCCAACCTTCCGGCGTTTTGCGCCTTCTCCCGAATTATCGATACTGGGGAATGACGCGGGGTTAGTAACGGTTGCTCAGGTGGGTCATCCCTGGCCATTTACCTATACACCAGCCGCCATGAATCACTGCCAGGTAACGTTTGAAGCCGAGCCAGGTTGTCCAACCCAAACGTTGTATTGCTACGGCGTCAATCAGCTACCTGTTTCGCTTGGGAAGCCCCTGTTTGTGGGTACGGAGTATATCCGTTCAAAGGCCAGATCCATCCATTCAATGCCTGTTTTTGTGGGTTGATAGCCTTTAGTCTTTCGTATCGAACACCCCATCCACACCTTTACACAACCAATCGAGAATCCCGAAACCTCCCTCTTTTTTAACCACTCATGAAAACAAAATACCCCGTCCTTCTTATTCTAGGCTGCCTTAGTTGCTGGCTCGTTGCCGCCCGCATGAGCGATGTCATGACCGAACTAAGCATCGATACCGGTAAGCTTCGTCAGGATGTCCTGCTCAATCTGAAAGAGCCGCAATGGTTCTTTTTTAACACCACCAGCTCCATTCGGCAGACGGCTCGCCGGATTCCTGAATCGTCTCGTGCGGCTACGGTACGCGCACTGGGAAAAGTGGTTCGAGCGTATGTAGAATCATCGACTTTTAAGGACGTTTGGCTACAGGACCTGCGAATGTATTATCCGTACGATGAAACCTATACCGACGAGCATATGGCTAAAACCAAACAGGATAATGAAGCCAATCGGTCGGCCATGAAAAGCCAGCTAGGCACGCTCGATCAGGCCTTTGCCGGTATGGCCCCCGCTATGATCCAGATGGCCATACGGAGCCAGTTGGCGCAGGAAACACAGGAATTAGCTTCCCTGTCGGGCAGTGAACGAACCAGTAAAGCGCAATACATTGCTGAACTGAAAAAAGTACTGAACCTGCCCCCTGCTGACTGCAAAAAGCAGTATTTAGCCTTGCTCAAACGGCAAGCCATAACCAATATCGATCAATCGACGGCCACACCCGATATCGATAAAGATCAACTGGTACAACAACGTCGGCAAAAAGCCGAATTCGACGCCCATGCTGATTTCCGGCCTTTGCTAAAAAAACGATTGCAGGATTTTATCACGTTGACGGAAACCGTCGATTTTGAAGCCCGACTGATGCCCATGGGTCGGAAGCAGGAATTTGCCAATCCCGTATACCAGCGGAAACCTGCCGAATGGAAATTCCTGTATCGGCTTGGTAAAGCCCCCGTCATGGAAGCGCGTGCGTTTGCGCAACAGTGGTTAACAGAATTACACTAATGCATTAACAAAGTCGGTTGCCATAGCTGTTGAAGGTTTTAGACCAACAGCTATGGCAACCGACTTTTTGAGTACTGGTTCGTGTACTAATCCATATGAAAGACCCGCTCCAGCCGAACAGCGACGGGTGAATTATCGGGATTCGTATCCATTAAATCGGCCATATACGCCCACCATTTTTTCATAATCGGTAGTTCAGGCAGCGAATCAGCGGAATGGCCCGGCAACCGTTTCTGAACCCCAAACAGGGTGCCGCTTGCACGGTCCAGAAAGATCGAATAATCCCGAATACCGGCATCAGTCAGGGCCTGGGCTAGTTCGGGCCATATGTCATCGTGACGTCGCTGGTATTCGGCCTCAACACCAGGCTTTAATTTCATTGTAAACGCAATTTCTTCCATAGATACCAACCGTCGAACTAGTTCAATTTATATAACTCGGTTCCTGCCAACAGGAAACAACCCAGACCATAATCCTCAAAATCGGGTTTGCTATCGTAGGTAACGGGCTGACCGTCTTTCGGTTCTTTGCCGGTTCCCTGCACATAGCCTAAAAAACCGTTTGGATGAACGGATTCGGTCACCATGGCATTCCAGGCTTTGGCGATGATCGGACGATACGTCTTACCATCGAGCAGGCCGTGATTAATGCCCCAGGCCATACCATATACAAACAGGGCAGTTCCGGTGAGTTCCTTACCGCCGTAATTCGTTGGGTCGTGGAGACTAACATTCCAGTATCCGTCGGGGCGCTGCAAAGGCACTAACGCCTGCATCATGTCCAGATAGGTTTTCTGATACTCATCACGGTGTGGAGCATCTTTCGGCAGGATATTGAGCACACGAACCAGGGCTGCCACGACCCAGCCATTTCCTCTCGACCAGTAGCAGTCCTGCCCATTGGGCTCTTTGTAAGGGGGTACAAAATCCTTATCCCGCCACCACAGATGATCGTCCGGGTTATAAAGTCCATGGCCGCCGTGCTTCGTTTTCGAGTAGCTGTAAATCTGGTACATCTTCTCGAAGTAAGCGGGATTTTTTTCCAGTACGCCAAGCGTTGCAAAAACAGGCATTGCCATATGTAAGGCATCGATCCAGTTCCAGTCATCGACTTTATCGCTCGCCACCATCGCATCAATAGACGCCTTGATGTCGCGAATACGCTCTGGTTGCGGATTACCGGCATCCCGATCCATTACATACAAATCAATGTACGTTTGGCCACAGCACTGATCGTCAGCGTTTCGGGTTTTAGGGCCACTGCGAAGGCCCCAATTATGCTTTACCCCCCATTCGACCGCGTAATCGTAATAAGCTTTCTGCTTATCGATGCCATACAAAGCCATCAGCCCTTCGTAGTATACGGCCCGCGTCCAGATGTTGCTGGGACGAGTTTTATTGGTTACGATTTCCTTGCCAGGGTCAGGCCAGGTTTTCATGAAGTACGCATTAGCCAGAGTCATCTTAGCAAGAATTTTCTTTTTACCAGGAAGCTTCTGCGCCTGAACACCAGATGATATGATGCAAAACAACAAGGCAAACCAGCAGCGTAGCGGTGGGTACTTCATAGCTTTTCAGTATACGGAAAGCCGTAAATTAATGAACAATAGTCTGAGCTGTGTATTTCTTGAGTTCAACACAGTCGCCAGGCAGCGGGAAGGCATTCCAATGCTGATGAATGGCCAGGGCAGCCCCCAACGCCGATGCCTGCGCTACCGACGCGGCATAGACCTCAATGGTTGGAAAGGCCATTGCCAGCAGGTTCATGTAAATAGGGTTCTTACCAAAACCACCATCCACAAAAATCCGCTTGACCGGAGACCCGGCTAGCACCAGATTGGTCGAAATCAGTTGCTGCGATACAATATCCAACATGAGCTGGTGATACGCTTCATCGTAAGTAGCAAATTCAGACAGGTTTCGTTGTCCAAACAAAGAGCCTTTCATCGATAGCAATTGATCGCCTTTAGCATCGTCGCCCGTTGTTACCTGGCTCTGTTGATGCCGCAATCGCTCAATGATCTCCGGGTTGTTGGCTACTTTCTTGTACTGATCAACCGGGGTCTGAAAATGCGCTGCCAGCCGTTTAACCTGCTGTTCATGCTCATACCCGGCAAACAGCCGCGACGACTTCACCGGCTGGCCTTTGTAATGCATATAGTTCAGGCAGTCGTATTGTAATTCCTCGGGGGTTAATGGCCGGCTGTTAAATGGATTCATGCTCACGCACCAGGTTCCGGTCGAAATGAGCACAAACGGCTCCTGAAACGACGCCAGATACGGAATCAAAGCCGATGAACTATCATGCAAACCCACTCCTACCTGCACCGAATGTCCATTCAGGTTTGTTTCCCGAACCGAATCTGAGGGTACAATAGGTGCCAGATGGGTATCCAGTTTTTCGGCAGTCACCCAGTTATGGTATTGCTGTCGGTCAAAATCCCAGAGCATGGTATGGCACCCGATACTAGTCAGGTCCGAAACAGGCCAGCCACTAATCAGAGCGCTTACATACTGTGGCAAGTGAAGTGCAAACGCCAGCTTTGTAAACTGTTCCGACTGCTCGTGCCTGAATCGGTACAGTTGCAGCCCCGAGTTCAGGCTACCCAGCGAAGGCGATGCCGTCTGACGCGTCAATTCCGTTTCGCCACCGTATGTACTGAAAAATTGTTGAAGTAAGGGGGCCGGATACGCCTTCAGATAATTATAAAGCGGGGCAATTGCCTGCCCGTTTTGATCGACGTACACCAAGCTGGCCCCATAGGCTGAAACGTTAACCGCCTTCACTGAAAATTCGGGCAAGGCTATCACTTCAGACAGCGACGTAACAACCCAGTTCCGAAGCAGGTTTACATCCTCGCACAGATCACCATCTTCATCAGGCACCTCGGCAAACTGCTCCGATTTCTCCCAAACGATCCGGTAATGCTCGTCAAACAGAAATAGCTTCTTGTTGGTCTTACCGATGTCAAAAATTGCAACAACGTTCATAGTCAAAGAGTGAAAGGATGAAAGAGTGAAAGAGCGAATAGCTGACGCAAAAACCTGTCTGCCGGATGGCATTCGCTCTTTCACTCTTTCACTCTTTCGCTCATTAATTTAAAGTCCCGTTGCTACGGTTTTGGCGCCACGTTCCCCGATGAGTTGCTGGCGGACGTTCAGGCTGCGGAACAGAGCCAGTGGATTTAGGGCCCCTCCTGCCCGACGACGCGCTTCAGCTACCAGTGGCCGAACATCCGTGCGGAACGCTTCCTGCAAAATTTCCTGTGCCCGAACCGGGTCGTTGGCCTCACGAGCTTCTTCAAGAGCTTCACGGTCAACGAGGAGCGCCTGGGCATAAGCGATTTGAATCGCTTCGACCGATTGGATCAGATCTTCGAGCGGATCTTTTACGTTATGGCTGGCATCGATCATCCAGCCGAGGTCTTTGGCATGGTTCATCCCACGAGCGTCCATGCCATCGATCAATTCAGCAAAAATCAGGAACAACTGGTAAGGCCGGATGCTTCCAACAGTCAGGTCATCATCGCCGTATTTAGAGTCGTTGAAGTGGAATCCACCCAACTTACCCTCGTGCAGCAAAATCGCTACGATCTGCTCGATGTTGGCGTTAGGCAGGTGGTGCCCCAAATCGACCAGCGTATAGGCTTTCGGGCCGAGTTTACTAGCGTATAGGAAGCTACTGCCCCAGTCGCCCACAGTCATCGAATAGAAGTTGGGTTCAAACGCTTTATACTCGACGAACATTTTCCAATCATTGGGCAGCGCTGCGTAGATTTCGGCCAGACTACCCAACGTCCGATCGAAGGCTTTCCGGAAATTCAGTTGACCCGGAAAACAGGAACCATCCGACAACCAGACCGTTAGCGAATCGGAACCCAATGCTACGCCATGCCGGATCACTTCGATATTGTGATCAATGGCCTGCTGGCGAACGGCCGCATCGGTATGCTGCAGTGAGCCGAATTTATAGCTCACCGCCTGGTCGGGTTGGTCCTGAAACGTATTGGAGTTGACGGCATCGAACCGAAGCCCGTGTTGAGCGGCCAATTGTTTGATCGCCTGTGGGTCCGTTGGAATGTCCCAGGGAATATGCAACGAAATAGCTCCACTGGCGCGGTTCAGCGCGTGCAACAGACCAACATCCTCTATTTTTTCTTCGAGCGAGCGTGGCTCTCCCCCACCCGGAAAACGTCCGAAACGCGTTCCGCCTGTACCCAATGCCCAGCTCGGAATCGCAATCTGAAAGTCGATCAATTTCTGAATAATGGGTTCAGCCTTGGCGACCTCCTGTGTCCAGTACGACAATTTCCGCTGGTGCCCTTCCAGCTGCGACTGGTTAAAGTCCGCAATGTGTTCGCGTTCGATTTGCATAAAGGTTTACAAGTTATAGGTATCCACGATCTGGGGAATCCGTCTAATTATCAGCCCACACATTCATGTGTGGGATCACAAAATCATTCATCAATTTTTAAAACCGTTTTAACGGTTTTTCCCACTATCCTATGAGCCACTCCAAATCGAAACTCTGGGTCCATGCTGTTTTCTCCACCAAAGACCGTCAACCGCTCATTTATCCGTCAATCCGATCAACTGTCCACAACGAACTACTGAATCAATTAATTCATCTGGATTGCTTTGTCGACTGTATTGGTGGAGTGGCCGACCACGTTCATCTTCTCTTCCTGCTCAATCCCAAAAAGTCAATCGCTGATGTACTGAAACAACTAAAAGGTGGCAGTTCACACACGTTTAATCAGACTAAACTGACCGCGACGCATTTTGCCTGGCAAACTGGTTACGGCGCGTTTTCGGTCAGTGAGTCGCATGTATCGCGCGTTCGGAACTATATTCAGAACCAGGAAGAACACCATCGTAAACTAAGCTTTCAGGAAGAATACCGGAGGTTTATGGTGCATTATGGACTACCGACTGACCATATTGGCTAGCTCTCAAAACCGTTAAAACGGTTGAAAATGACGCGTAAACTACCATTTTAACCCACAAATAAATTTGTGGGCTGATAATTATTGTGGTGTCAGTTTCTTACTGACACCACAATTTATCCCCCTTTGGGGTTGGAGCTTTTACCGAACAAACGCCATTGCTACGCCACCGTCTACGTTTAGCACGTTGCCGGTCGATTTAGCGAGAAGGCCATTTACGCAGGCCAGGCAGGCATTGGCAATATCGTCGGGCAGGATGATCTCATTCAGCAATGTCCGTTTAGCGTAGTAAGCAGGTAGTTCTTCTACCGTAATGCCATACGCCTTCGCACGGCCTTCGGCCCAGGCACCCGCCCAGATTTTCGAATCCGAGATAACAGCGTCGGGGTTTACCACATTCACCCGGATATGGTCTTTGCCGAGTTCGGCGGCATTCAAACGGCTCAGGTGCAGTTGTGCCGCCTTGGCCGAACCATAACCAGCATTGTTAGGACCGGAAACCAGGGCGTTTTTACTGACGATGTTAATCACATCTCCACCCAGTTTCTGCTTGCGCATGATTTCAACGCCCTTCTGAGTAACCAGAAACTGGCCTTTCACGAGTACATCATACAGCAAATCCCAGTCTTGTTCGGTATGCTCTTCAATCGGCTTCGAGATACTCAAACCAGCGCAGTTGACCACGATATCGACGCCACCAAATGCCAGAACTGCCGTATTGAACGTTGCTGCAATGGTGTTGGCCTGGGTTACATCCAGTTGGTCAGCGGCATAGGCATCTTTTCCGTATTGCTTCAGAAACTCTTCTTTGGCACCTGCCAGACGGTCGGCATCATTATCGTTGATAACAACTACAGCCCCTTCCGACAGGAATTTTTTGGCAATAGCCTTACCGATACCACCCGCACTACCCGTAATCAGGGCAATTTTGCCCGACAGCGGTTTCGGCTTTGGCATGCGCTGGAGCTTCGCTTCTTCGAGCAGCCAGTACTCAATATCGAACGCTTCCTGTTCGGGCAGACCCACATAATCAGATACCGCTTCGGCACCTTTCATTACGTTGATGGCGTTGGTGTAAAATTCAGCAGCCACCCGAGCCGTTTGCTTATCCTTGGCGAAGGTCATCATACCTACACCCGGCCACAATAATACCACAGGGTTGGTATCGCGAATGGCCGGGCTGTTTGGGTGTTTGCAACGCTCGTAATAAGCCGTATAATCGGCACGATAATCGGCAAACGCCTGGCCAAGATAGGCCGTACTATCCTCGCCGGTCAGTTTCTCAGGGTCGAGCACTAACGGACGGATTTTGGTACGCAGGAAGTGGTCAGGGCAGCTTGTACCCAGGCGAGCCAGACGAGGCAAGTCGTTGGAGTTCACAAATTCCAATACCCGTTCGTCGTCGGTGAAATGACCGATCATCTGCCGATAGCTAGACGCCAATCCGCGTAAGGTCGGCATCAGGTCGGCTGCCAGTTTTTTTCGGGTTTCAGCCGTTTCACTCTGGCGAGCTACTCCTCCAAACACTGGGCGCTTTTTACCGAAGTTCTGATGCAGGTATTCTGATGCCTGTTCAATCACTTCCAGCGTATTCATGTATGATTCGTAGGACGTATTCCCCCAGGTGAACAGCCCATGGCCACCCAGGATAATCCCCCGAAGGTTCGGATTTTTCTTAACAGCTTCTTCCAGCTTCAGGCCCAGATCGAAACCAGGCCGCTGCCAGGGAATCCAGGCCATCTGATCTCCCCAGATTTCATGCATGATCGCTTCACCGTCTTTGCTGGCAGCTATGGCAATCAGGGCATCAGGGTGCAGGTGGTCGATGTGCTTAAAGGGGAGCAATCCATGCAGGGGTGTATCGATGGATGGCGCGGCACATTTGGGATCGAAGAGGCAGTGATCAAAAAGACCAACCATTTCATCTTCAAATTCCAGACCCCGGTAGCGGCTTTTCAGCGCATGCAAACGATCAACATACAGATTGGCACAGCCTTTTTTGGTCAGTGTACCAATATCTCCACCAGACCCTTTCACCCACATCACCTCAACAGGCTCGCCGGTTAATGGATTGGTTTCCATCAGCTTAACCGATGTATTTCCACCGGCGTAGTTCGTCAGACGCAGGTCAGCACCCAGCAGGTTAGAACGATAAATAAACAAAGCTACTTCATCACCCGCGAGCTCTGCGGCTTTCTGATCATCCCAGAGATAGCTAACGTAGTTGAACGCTTGCGTCGTATTCATAGATAAATTGTAAGTAGTATCTTTCCGAAATCTTGTTTTTAGGCAAAGTACGTTTTATTTGATTTCTCCTGTGTCATGCACTCTCCTGCTACAAAAGAGATTCTTTTTTTTCGGTTGGAATACGTATCTGGGCATTCGGCAGGCATTCATTAGTATAGCTAGCGAATGACCTTAAATGGCAACAAATGACTCCCAAAAGACCAGATAATACTATACAGGAGAGAGCAGGTGAGTTCGACGAGCAAATAAGGATAAATTTGTTAAAAATTATGAATAATGAGTGTAATTCATAATTTTTGAGAATCGTGGTTGTAGTCTGGATAGGTATATTCCTACAGTCAATTCTTTTCAGCTTGCAGCAATAGTCAGGTCGCGTAAATTGAGTGGATTATCGAAGATGGTTCCACTCAGTAGACTGGCTTCCAGCAATCTCAGTAACCACTAACAATCAGAATCGAGTAGAACGTATTTAGCCACGTCAAACTATAGGCCGTAACGGCTACCGACCAGCGTTTAACATAGTATTGTAATTGATTTCTTTATGCAAGTTCTGATTGGCATCATTTACCACACAATTGGTGGCGGTTTTTCGGGCAGCTTTTACATGCCCTTTAATAAAGTGAAAGGATGGGCCTGGGAAAGCTATTGGATTATTGGAGGTCTTTTTTCCTGGCTCATTGTACCGCCTTTAGCCGCCTACTTAACCATCCCCGATTTCCCTGCCATAATAGCCTCGGCCGATGCAAGTGTCAAGATGCTAACAATCGTATTTGGTTTGTTGTGGGGCATCGGTGGCCTTACGTATGGACTGGGCGTTCGCTATCTCGGTATGTCGCTGGGCAATTCCGTCGTATTAGGGTTCAGTTCAGCTTTTGGGGCCCTGGTACCTTCCATCTACTATACGATTAACCCTATACAAGGAAAAGTCTCGTTTACCGACATGCTCGGCTCAAGTGGTGGCAGGTTAGTATTACTGGGTGTACTATGCTGCCTCATCGGGATTGCGATCTCGGGTAAAGCGGGCATGATGAAAGAAGCAGAGCTTTCGGATGCTGAAAAGAAAGCCTCTGTCAAAGAGTTCAACATCGTGAAGGGCCTAACAATTGCTGTCATCTCAGGTATACTAAGTGCATTCTTCAACTATGGCATCGAAGCCGGTAAGCCCCTGGCCGATCAAGCCGTTTTACAAGGTTGTAACCCCCTGTTTCAGAATAATGTAACCTATGTGGTATTGTTATGGGGTGGGCTAACTACTAACTTTTTGTGGTGTATGTATCTAAACGCCAGAAATAAGACCTTCAGCAATTACACGAATACGCAAACACCCATTCTGGCCAATGTTCTTTTTTCGGCAACTGCGGGTACTATGTGGTTTCTTCAGTTTTTCTTCTACGGAATGGGCGAAAGTAAACTGGGCAATGGAGCCAGCTCCTGGATTACCCATATGGCAACCATCATTCTAACGGCGAATCTGTGGGGCTTGTATCTGAAAGAGTGGTCGGGTGTGTCGGGGGCTACATTTCGTACCTTCATCACCGGAATTGTAGTGATCCTTATTTCAATCGTCCTGGTGGGAATTGGCAATTCTCTTTGAGCCAGGAAGAAGATACGTCTATTCCATTTTGTCAGGCTAAGTATTCTCACTATCGCGCTTTCTCTTAGAACGTATCGAAACTACTTAGCCGCGTAACAAAACGCATTTCCAGTAAAACCAACTGGTTGCTTCAATTAGTCTTCCGACAGACGAAGTGACCATTTTCTTATTTCAGGCCTAAACGAATCGCCTGCTCGACCGGAGAATAATCCCCATCCGATCGATGAAGCTGCAAGGGTTCGGCCGGAAGTAAAGGGGGTTGGGCCATAAACCGGGGGACCGAACCCCGATGGGGCTGAGCGGCATGAACCAGAAAGGGATGACAGAGGTATACGGTTCCGGCCGGGCCCGTTGCCAGCTCAACCGGGCGATTCAGGGTAGATTCATCAAATTGCTGCGCCAGTTCTATAAACGACAACCCATGATCGCCAGCTGGTTCCAGCCATTTCGGTACATCCCGATGCGAACCCACCAGAATTCGGGTTGGCGCGTCGTCAGGCCCCACATCCGAGAACAGGAACAGCATGAGCAAGGCCCGTCCTTTCGAAGATATATTCAATCGCCATGACCCATCTTCACCCGCAAAACTCGCTTCGGCATGCCAGCCCGTATCCCCCGGATCGTCAGGACTTGGAAACCGGACCGGAAACGTCCCTAAACTGTTGCGCGGCTCCCAGCGTCCTTTACCAACCAGTTGATCGAAGGCATCGTGTAGCCTGGGGGTATTGACCGCTTTTTGGAAAGGCTCCTGTGCATAACCGCCCAACCGAATAACAGGCTGTGTCCAGGTCGTAGAATCAGTGGGATCACATCCCGTGTCTTTCCACAAAATCGCGCGGCCTTCATCGGCTAGTTCACGCGAAAAGGCATTATCAATACGAACAAACCCGTCGCGGATAAACTGATTAATTTCGGTGTCACGTAGCATAATTTCTCTCTGCCCTTACCCTACTACCCTATTGAATCAGAACAGTTCGCGGGCAATTTTCATGATATTATCAGCTTTCCCCATCGTATAAAAATGCAGGACAGGTGCGCCAGCTGCCGTGAGTTCCCGACATTGCTGGATACACCACTCCACCCCAACCTGCCGGGCCTGCTGATCGTTTTCGCAGGCTTCAACGGCCTTCCGCAGGTCTTCTGGAATTTCCAGATGGAAGAGTTTGGGCAGAATCTGAAGTTGCTTCCGTGTGCTGAGGGGTTTCAAACCTGGAATGATCGGCACAGAGATGCCTTCCTGTCGACACCGGGCCACAAAATCCAGAAATTTTTTATTATCAAAAAACATCTGGGTCACGATGTAATCCGCCCCCTTGTCAATTTTCTGCTTGAGGTAGTGAAAGTCAATGTCGTGGTCGAGAGCCTCAAAATGCTTTTCAGGATAAGCAGCCACCCCGATACAGAAATCACTTGGCGCCAGGGCCGTATCTTCCTCATGCAGATAAATACCCCGGTTCATGTTGGCGACCTGCTCTACCAGTTCACTCGCATATGAGTAACCGTTTTCTTTGGGCTTGAAGGTTGTAAACGGCTTGGCGGGGTCGCCACGAAGCACCAGGGCGTTATCAATGCCGAGGTAATGCAGATCGATCAGAAAATCTTCGGTTTCTTCGCGGGTAAACCCACCACAAAGTACGTGCGGTACCGGGTCTACACCGAACTTATGCATGATAGCCGCACAAATACCTACCGTACCGGGCCGTTTACGGGTTACTATTTTCTGAATGGTTCCGTCGGGCAAGGGCCGTTCGATGTATTCCTCCCGGTGGTAGGTAACGTCGATAAACGGCGGTTTAAACTCCATCAATGGCTCGATGTTGTCGAGCAGATTCTTAAGATTATCGCCTTTAATGGGCGGTATAACTTCAATCGAAAAAATGGGCTTGCCGTTTGCGGCTTTTATATGATCCGTAATTTTAGTCATTCGTCAAACACTGTTGTCGCTTAAAGGTCGTCTGGCAGCAGTACGTAACCGTTAACGCGAGAACACGGCCAACCGCATATAGATTCCGTTGGCGGTTCCGTTACTCCAGGGCTGCACATCCAGCCGTTTCCCTAGATCACTATTCTTTTTGATCTGATGAAGCTTGGGAATCCCCCAGCCGACCAGGGAGCCAAACGCAGCACCAGCCAGCAGGTCCGTCGGATAGTGTAAACCAGCTTCGTACCGAAACAGGGCCGTAGCTGACGCCAGCCCAAGTGTTCCTACCCAGACCACAGGTCTTAATTTGGAATGCGGAAAATAATGCCGAAAGACCTCACTCGTAAAAACAGCCGTGGCAAAGGCATTGGTCGCATGGCCCGAAAAGAAGGACTGTCGTGAGGTTCGGTCCAGCTTTTCATCCAGTGGAACTAGTGAATTGTACACATACGGCCTGGTACGCTGGGTTACTGATTTGACTGTCCGCTCAATGCCATTCGCCAGGAGCAGCGTTTCGACATACATAATGGCTACGGTCTTAAAATCCTGCCGTATGGGTTGCAAACCCAGCGACACTACCCCTGCTGCTCCAACTGTACCTACCAGCGCAACATCGCTCCATTTATCAGCCGAGGTCGACCAATGAAAAGTAGCATTGCGGTCGAAGGAACTAATATCCCCCCGATTGAGTGAGGCAATTTCGGCGGGCGTAAGTGGATCAATAGCCTTGGTCAGCGCGACCGATGCCCCAAGCGTTACGGCTCCCGCTCCCAATAAACCGATTTCGCGGCCTGTGCGTAGCTGATAGGGCGACTGTGCCAGACAGGTGCCAATGGATACTGAATAATGGATAATGGATACTGTTGAAACAACAAGA
>NZ_MKUD01000088.1:0-93394 GCF_001898575.1 Spirosoma sp. 48-14 | reverse complement strand
GGTGTATTCCTCCCCAAACGTTCTGAATCACTTTAATCATTTACAGTATGCATTAAACAGGTTTCATTAATTACACACGGACCACCACCGGTGTTTCTGCCAGATAAACCAATCGGCCCTCTACTTCCGGGAAGCCCATGTCGCGGTAAAGGCTTGTAAAGTATTTTAAAGAAGCCGTCGGATTTCCGGCTTGTTCGTCAGTCCCATCCGCTTCATAGCCCGTCGGTGCGATGGCTACCGATTCGTATTGTACCAGTACGACATGTCCATCTGGAAAATGAACAACGCGGTGGGGCGCTCCATGAATACGTTTGCTACTTAAAATACTTCTGTCGGTATCTATACGCAATTGAGAATTAAAGAGATTTGCCAGATCAGGATGTGAGATAATAGCCAGCAGACTATCTTTCATCAACTCGCACTCAACTTTACGAACTAACCCCTCACTAACGAGTCGGCGCAATACCGAATCAATTGTTTCGGGTCCTTTAATCAGGCTCAGGGCAGCGCATAGCTTTCGGTCGCGCTCACGGGTGTGCTCAAACGTGGCTACATCAAAAATACGGTCAGCCAGTCGGCGCAACTGTAAATCCTGCCCCCGGTGTCCACTCACAATATCGTTCAGTACGATTTCGTCCAGGGGTTCTTCCACGTTCTTATGCGACCAAGCGTCGGCGCATAAACTAACCGGATACGAATACAAGCCATCCTGCCAGGCACAACCACAGTTACGGGCCACCTCACTATCGCGCAGAAATCCATGTAGCCAGTGTCCAACGGTATTCTGAGGTCCTTTGCCAAAGTCTCTGGCTTCGCTGATCACATACAGGCGGTCGGTAGGGCGAGTAAAGGCAACATAGAGCAGGTTCATGTTTTCCAGAAACGTGCGCGTTATTTCCTCTTCGTACTGGGCTGCAACGGATTCAGGAGTTCCCCGTAGTTTACCGGTTGCGTTGACGGGTGCTGTCAGGAGTCGGGTAGACGGCCCCTTATCGGTCGAATGTGTCAGTACATCCGCCTGAATCTGCTTCAGATTGAGCCAGATGGTGCTATCGTTGATGGGCTCTACCCGCCAATTGGCAAAGGGAATAATAACCACCGGAAACTCCAGCCCTTTCGATTTGTGAATCGTCTGGATACTTACCGCATTGCGGGTATTGCCCTCTACGGAAATTTTCTGCCGTACACTTTCCCAGTAGAGCAGGAAATCGCTCAGATGACCGCTCCGTTTCTGATTGAACGTTAACACTTCGTCCAGGAACCGGAAGAGAAACGGGTTATGCTCCGCCTGATTGAACAGCCCAAACTGAGCCGTCAGGCGCTCCGCCAGTTCATACGGATTCAACTGGCCTAAGGCGTACACATCCAGCGCATAACCCTGTTCGGAAAGGTAATCGTACATCGCCAGTATAGGGCCTTCGGCAACAGCCCGCAGTTTCTCGGTAAGGGCATCGTCTGGAAAAATTCCCTGCACAACCCGGTGAAACAGATACAGCATTTCGTAACGAAGCATTCGCTGATCGGGGCGCTGTAACACCTGCATGAAGGTCACCAGCCACTTAACCGGGTCCGAAAACTCCAGCGATAAGGAATCGGCCGAAACCAGCGGAATCTGTCGGGCGTTCAATTCATTGGCTAATGCTTTTGCCTGCGATTTTTTACGACACAAAATGGCAATATCACCATACCGATACCCATCGGCCAGTGATCGGTCCAGGTGCTCGATGGTTTTTTCGAGCATCAGCGTCGTCAGATCTTTATCGGCGTCTTCCTCTTTCACCACAAAGTCGAGCTGCACATGGCCAGCCTGCCTGGCTCTGGGTGAAGGTGTCTGATGGAACTGTCGCTCTGGATCAAATATGTCGGCTACTTTAGGATGCTGATGCTCGAACCGACGAGCCGTAAACTCAAAGAAGTCATTGTTGAACCGGACAATTGGTTCGGCACTTCGCCAATTGGTATTGAGCACTTCGGGTTGCAGATGCCCGTCGAGCATTTCGATCCGTTCAGCGGTCCAGGATTCGGGATTATGGGCTTCTTTCAATGTGGTCAGATCCCGACGATGCAATGCCACAATCTGGTCCATATCGCCCCCTCTGAAGCGATAAATCGCCTGTTTCCCATCGCCTACAGCCAGGTTAAAGTGATCGCCACCAAGCGCATTTTCAATCAGGGGCAACAGGTTGGCAAACTGTAGTCGGGATGTATCCTGAAACTCGTCGATCAATATATGGTTGTACCGAACTCCCAGCCGTTCATACAGAAACGGAACCGGCTCCGAGGCTACAATAGACAGGATTTTCTTGTTAAACTCGGAGATATGTACCCGGCCATCCTTTCGCAGCAGCTCATCGAACTCAACCCGCATCTGCTTTAACAGGGCCAACTTCTGTAAATGAGGCAACAGGCACTCGAACAGGGTAACCTCCCGACCGTTTTTTTCCCGAATGGTGTTGATTTGAATCAGGCAGTCGGTCAGTTCATCGGCCATAGCGTCGATCATGCCCTGAACAGGCAACGGCGTTTTTTTACCGTACCACTCACCCTTTTGAATGGCATTGTACACCCGCGTACCCGGTTCTTTCTGAGCATTTCCCTCGGCCACGGCTTTAATAAAACCCGCTACCCCACTCAAACCATACGTAAAATCGGCTTCTGACAAACCAGCACCGGTGATCAGTTCCCAGGCACGCTGACCACAGCCAACAATGTCGGCCTCAATCTGCTGATTGTGGTGGATCAGCTGTTCCCGGATGATTCGCAAGGCAGCAGGCGACAATTCCTGGGCGGCATTGACGGATTCGTAAAACTGGTCGGAGGTTAAGTTGCGACCAAACTCCTTCAGCACCTCCGGTAGTTGGTTCCAGCTTTTTCCTTCGGCCGCTACATGCGTGTAGTACTCACTCAGTATGGTGGTAATTTCCTCCATCTCCTCGGTTCCAGCCTTTTCGATCAGGTTATCGATAGCCAGCTCGAGGACTTCGTCGGTTTCCAGTTCGACCTCAAACGAATAGGGCAAACCCAACTCGTCGGTAAACGCCATGACGATACGCTGGGTAAACGAATCGATCGTAGTAACGCTAAAGTCTGCGTAGCGATGAAGAATGGTTCGGAAAACGGAAGCCGCCTTTCGGCGAAGCGCAGCTTTGGCAATCTCGAACCCATCTGAATCGCTGGCTGTGCCGTAAAGTTCAACGACCAGTTCATCGAGCAGAGGGAGTTCTTTCTCCCCAGCCATATCGGAAAGGCGTTCGAGAATCCGGTTCTTCATTTCATTGGCAGCCGCATTGGTAAATGTTACCGCCAGAATATGCCGGAAATAGTCGTCCTTCGCATCGGGCCGAAGCGCCAGTTTCAGGTATTCTTTGGTAAGCGTGTACGTCTTACCTGACCCCGCCGAAGAACTGTAGACTTTGAACATAGAGATTAGTAGTGAGGAGCGAGTAGTGAGGAGTGAGAAGGCTGGCGCATTTTTTTCTGTTGCGCCAGCCTTCTCACTCCTCACTACTCGCTCCTCACTACTTTAAAAATTATACCTCAATCCCAACCCTGTATTTAAACTCAGGAAGAAGGGAGCCTGTAGGAGTTCGACGTAAGCGCCGGTTTCCAGAAAGAACGAATAGGGTTTGCTGGGTGGAAAAAACTCGATGCCCCCAATACCCGATCCGCCCAGCGAAATATTGCCTTTCACATAATTAACGGATTGGCCAGCCAGATAGTCTGGATAATACCGACGGTTATTTATCTGACCACCGAAACCATAGTACACCCGGATGCTCTCACTTTTGGTAAGGGCCTTATGCCATAAGTAGTGCCCCTGAATCGACAGCCCGACGGTCTTATAATCGCCCGAACGATAGCTTCGGTTCGTTCCGTAAATACCACCATACGTCCCGATATTCAGGTCGAAGGCGTGATTGTTTCCAAAATATTTACGGACGTTTATCCCGGAAGGCTCTCCAATTCGGAACCCCAGCGACCAGTTGTTATACTGTGCACAGACCCTATTGGCCTGCATTAGAAACCCTATCAGGGCCAAACTTGTTATCAGCAACGATTTTCTCATAGAGCATGCATTAATCACTCTTAGACTACCGAAACCCATCCGCGTAACCAGTGTATGCATTAAACAATCAGGTCTTCGACGCCAATTCGGGTTTGGTGGCGCCTTATCTGGTTATGGTTGGAAGTTCCGATAGAACAGGGGTAGCATTCATTTGCCAAAGTACGTCAAGCAGTCGTTCATTTTCCTCCTGTGTACCGACCGAAATGCGCAGGCACCCATCGCAGAGCTTCACCTTCGACCGATCACGAACAATAACCTGTTGTTCGATCAGATAGTCGAACACCTGTTTCGCATTGTCAAACTGAACAAGCAGGAAGTTTGCATCGGATGGATGAACGACCCGTACAGAGGGCAAAGAACGTAGTTTTTCGGCCAAAGCCTGCCTATCGGTCAAAATTTGAGCGACCATTTCGTCCTTTCTTGATACCTGTAAGAGCGCTTCCAGTGCCAGTGCCTGCGTTGGTGCCGAAATATTGTACGGAGGTTTAATCTTGTTCAGGATCTGAATCAACTCTTCCGACGCAAAGCACATACCCAGCCGCAAAGCCGCTAGTCCCCAGGCTTTCGAGAAGGTTTGCAATACCAACAGATTCGGATAGGTATTCAGTTGAGTCGTCCAGGAAGGTGTATTGGCGAAATCGATATAAGCCTCATCGACAATCACCAGCGAATGGTCGGCGGCTTCCAGAATTTGATGGATAGCATCAGCCTGTAGCAGATTACCCGACGGATTGTTGGGCGAGCACAGCCAGATCAACTTCGTATTCTCGGTAATAGCTGCCAGTACAGCCTCTGTATCAATCTGATAATCGGGCGTAAGCGGCACTTTGATCAAAGCGACATCATTCACAGCTGCCGACACCTCGTACATCCCATAGGTAGGCGGCATAATCAGTATGTTATCCTTGCCGGGTACACAGGTGGCTCGTACCAGCAAATCGATGGGCTCGTCGGAACCGTTCCCCAGAAAAATCTGGTTCACCCGAACACCTTTGATTGGCGCTAATCGCTGCTTAATTGCCCATTGGTGGGGGTCAGGATAGCGGTTATAATCACCAGCATTGGTCGTCGAGCCAATTGGGTTCTCATTGGCATCCAGAAACACGCCGATTGTACCCGTATACTCGTCGCGAGCCGATGAATAAGGCGTCAACGAGAGGATGTGTGGGCGAAGAAGGTTATTCAGATTAAACATAAAAAATTAGTCGAATTAAGGATTGGGGGTTGGTCGCCAGCGAAATGCCTGCTCATCAATGGCCCGCATCGTACACAATACCCCATTCAAATGGTCGTATTCATGCTGTATCAGTTCAGACAGGGCCCAATCACGTACCTCCCATGTATGCGATTGCCACTGTTCATCGCGGTACAGCATCGTTAGGTTTCGATGTCGGCGAACCCGTACCAGTAAGTTTGGGAAACTCATGCAATCGTCCCAAAGCTCCCCCATATCGTCGCTGAGGCCGATCAATTCAGGATTGATGATCACCTGAGGTTGGTCGACATTCAGATAGATCAGTCGTTTCATAATGCCCAGTTGCGGAGCGGCAATCCCCCGTCCAAACTGGTACTTCGCCCTGATTTCTTCCATTACATGGTGCAGATCGGCTACCCAATCCGCTACCAGAGGCAGCTCCGATTCCAGCACCGGCTCACAGGTTTCATACAGGCGCGGATCGCCCAGGAGCAGAAGATCAGCGAGGTGTTTCATGGGTTTAGAATGTCGGACAAGGCAATAAGCTGTAGCCCATCGATGTCCGAAAAGGAAGTAACTCTTTGTCTTGTACGGTTTCGACTTCTATTAGTATCTGTTCCATAATCTACCCTGTTTCTTAGCAAAATAACGAAATCAAACCAGATTCGTTTCTTCCAGACTAGCCAGTCGCAGGCTCACCGCCCGTTTATGAGCCTCCAGTGATTCGGCCTCGGCCATCGCTTCCACAACGGGGCCAACCCGCTGCAATCCGGCAGGCGTTATGTACTGTACTGTAATTTTCTTCACAAAACTATCCAGCGATACGCCACTGTACGCCCGCGCAAACCCATTGGTCGGTAGGGTATGGTTGGTTCCTGATGCATAATCGCCCGCCGATTCGGGGGTATAGTTCCCAAGAAAAATCGAGCCTGCGTTCACAATCTGGTCGGCCACTTCTTCTGCATTCTCAACACTCAGAATGAGGTGTTCGGCAGCATATTGATTCAGTAGGTCAATGGCATCTGCCTGATTTTCGACCAGAATCATCTTGCTATTTTCCAGCGCTTTAGCCGCCATTTCCTGCCGGGGTAATCGACCAAGCTGGGTTGATAAGGTCAGATTGACACTCGTCAGAAGTTTTTTACTGGTCGACACCAGCAGCACCTGGCTATCGGCACCATGTTCGGCCTGTGAGAGCAGATCAGCCGCTACAAACGACGGTACCGCCGAATCATCGGCATACACGGCCACTTCGCTCGGTCCGGCCGGCATATCGATCGCCATTCCTTCTTTAGCCACCAGCATTTTAGCGGCTGTAACATACTGATTACCTGGCCCGAAAATCTTATATATCTGAGGAATTGACTCGGTTCCGTAGGCCATAGCCGCAATAGCCTGAGCGCCACCAATCCGAAATACTTTCGTAACGCCCACCAGTTTAGCCGCAAAATAGATAGCCGGATGGTTGCTCGGCGTACACAGCACAACTTCCCGGCAACCAGCCAGTTGGGCCGGTATCCCCAGCATCAGCACCGTGCTGAACAGAGGAGCCGTTCCTCCCGGAATATACAGTCCAACTTTTTCAATGCCTACACTCTTACGCCAGCATGTAACTCCGGGCATCGTTTCGATCTTCTCGACGGGCTGTTTCTGCTTTTCATGAAACAGCCGAATATTTTGGTACGCCTGCCGGATTGCCGTTTTCAGTTCGTCGCTCAACTGGACTTCGGCATCTTCCAGTTCAGCACTATCGACACGCAGTTGCGCCGTCGTCAGTTCAATCTTGTCAAACTTTTGAGCCAGCGCCAGCAAAGCAGCATCGCCTTCAGCCTTCACCTGAGCCAGAATCGGTGCTACAGCCGCTTCAATCTGCTGCGTCGATTGCACCGGACGGGCCAGCAAGGCAGGCCATTCAGTACGGGCGGGAAACGGAATGATATTCATTTTTTAGGAGCGAGGAGTGAGGAGCGAGGAGTGAGAATAGCTGACGCAGGAAACTTACTAATGCGTCAGCTATTCTCACTCCTCGCTCCTCACTCCCATCTACTTAATGTTAATAAATCATTTTCTCTATCGGAATCACGAGTATGCCTTCGGCACCAGCGGCCCGGATGGCTTCGATATTTTCCCAGAATTCATTTTCATTCAGCACCGAGTGTACCGAACTCCAGCCTTCGGTAGCCAATGGGGTTACCGTGGGGCTTTTCATCCCAGGAAGCAGGGCTGTAATCTGATCCAGTGAATCGTTCGGTGCATTCAGGACAATGTACTTGTTATTCTTAGCTACCTGCACCGCTTTGATGCGGAAGAGCAGTTTATCGACAAGTTCCTGTTTTTCCTTACTCAGTTCATTTGGAGCAATCAGAATAGCTTCCGAACGAAAGATGGTTTCCACTTCTTTGAGGCCATTGCTGAGCAGTGTGCTTCCTGAACTAACAATATCGCAGACAGCTTCGGCCAACCCGATACTGGGCGCAATTTCGACCGATCCGCTGATCTCGTGAATTTCGGCCCGAACGCCCTGTTCGGTCAGATAACTCCCCAGAAGATTCGGATACGAGGTTGCAATATTCTTTCCTTCCAGGCATTGAATACCCGTCCAGTCGGTAGCGCGCGGCACAGCAATGGACAAACGGCATTTGGAAAACCCAAGCTTATGGATCGTTTGCACCTGACGGCCCATTTCGACCGCTACGTTCTCGCCCACGATTCCCAGATCAGCGACGCCATCTTCGACGTAGCCGGGAATATCGTCATCACGTAAAAAAAGGAACTCGGCCGGGAAGTTGGATGAAACCGATTTGAGTTTGCCGGTACCATAGTCGAAACGGATACCACACTCTTTAAAAAGCTGATACGAATCTTCGCTCAGCCGACCCGATTTTTGTAAGGCAATTCGTAATACAGAAGACATTAATCGATGTAGGATGTATGAGATAGGATGTATGAGCTGGCCCATACCTCCCGTAATACGTTTGTTTTGAGGCAATATCCCGCAAGCTTCTTTTTCATAGAGCGTGCGGCCGGAAAATCAGGGGGCAAACATACAGGAAAACGGGGATACAACGACGAATTGGGGTGCCTGATTAGCAGCCATGATGGTGCCGACGATGTCGGAAAGGCGAATGAGTGTCCCGTTTTGAAATCATGGCACAAAGGTAAAAAGAAAATTTTTAAATCGCGGGAGTTGTTTCGACCAGTTTCGCACCAGCCCAATCCAGACCAATACCGTAACTGCGAGCGCCACCGGATGAACGGCGATGTTCATCAGTTCGTGGGCACAGGCAACGACCAAAACTGCCTTGGTGGTATCGACCAACGCGCCCAGCCCCCAGGCCATCAGAATCAGCACCCCGACAACCATCAGTCCATTCGTTTGACCACCACTTATTCCCGACAAATCGGGCATGAAGGTCAAATGCCAGCCTGCGTGCATAACACCAATCAGAATGGCTCGGTAAAGTGTAGGTAACGGGCGAAGGGCGTCCTGCAAATAGCCACGCCAGCCCATCTCTTCCCCAAATCCGTAAAGCACACCCGAAATACCCAGAAGCAGACCGAACACATGGCTATTCTGACCCGCCTTATTGGGAACACCAATCACAACAGAAAGCAGGATGGGCGTTAGTACGAATAAAATGGTTTTTAGCGGTGCTGAGCCGAAAATAGAAATTGTACGTAGTGTCTGAGGAAACAGAAACCGACAGGCAACGGCTGCCAGCAACGGGCCCATGCCATAAGTAAATATATTGTGAACAGGCAGGATGCCTTTGTTTAAATTAGGCAAAAAATGCAACCCATACGACAATGCGCAGGCCAGCAGATAAAAAACACTTACCGATTTCCAGTTAACCTCGGCAACGTGTGAGCGGGTAATTTTCAGTGTGTTTAGCATAGCGATTCAGTTTTGTTTCGATTGACAGACACAAAACTGAATCACCAGCAATACCCTTGCAATAGTCAGGGATGGCCGTTTCTGTAGAGGGATAAATGGGTAGCGTTAGGGATAGTTGGGATGAACAGGGACAATCAGGAACCCTATATAATTACGTTCATCCGGGCGTCAAATGCATCCAGGTATGTGCGAGACACTGGAATTTTTGGTGAAACCCCATTTAGGGTCAACTGATAGCCACGAGCATTCCCTTCGGTTTGATTAACCATCTTCAAGTTCACCAGGAACGCCCGATGACAACGAAAAAACTGCGGATAAACACTAAGTGCATCGGCCACCTCTTTGAGCGTACTTCGCAGAACCGTTTTCTGACATTCATTCCGGTTAAGCCAATATACATCAACATAATTACCGACCGATTCAACATACAACAACTGCTCAGGCTGAAGGGCCAGTCGCTCTTTGCCATTTTCAGAACTCAATAAGATTGGCTTCGCATCAACTGCGGGAGCCATTTTTGCACTGGTCTGTTGGGAGGGTACGTAGTCTGTCAGTAGCGGCCCGGCTCGCTGGGTCAGTTGACGATTAAGCTCCTGCGCCTGTGCCAGATTCCGTTTAAGCCGACGTCGCTCCGATACAAACACGCTACTGATAATTGGAAAAAAACCAATCAACGTCACAATCAAATACATCTGCCAAAACGACGGATAGTCGTTTTGAGTAAGCACAAGCAGGAGTTGATTACCCAGGCTGATACAGAACAAAACGAAAAAGGTGTGGAGAATGTATTTCCATACGACCCAGCGTTCTTCGTCGTAGACTCGACTAAGCAGGGTTGGCACAAGCCAGTTTGCAAACAGGGTTGACACCGTACAACCGGCCCCAAATAAGGCGAGTACCCCTACCCGATTCGATCCACCAAATGATGAGCCGCCAAAAAAATAAACAAATAGAAACACGTAAATACCCGTCTGAATCGACTGCCAGATCTGGGTCTTAAAGCTGAAATCTTCGGCAATTGGCCGATTCATGAACTTTGTTACGGCTTGAAGCATAGGGACAAAAATAACCATTCAACCGAACCTTCGTATCTTTGTACCATGCTAGTAGAACAGAAACAACCAATAACTCCTGACAACAACACCGCTACGATACTCCCCGTCATGGAAGCATTCTACACCCTCCAGGGGGAAGGAGCGCATACGGGTCGGGCCGCTTATTTTATTCGGCTCGGTGGGTGCGATGTCGGCTGCCACTGGTGCGACGTCAAAGAATCGTGGGATGCCAACGCCCACCCAAAACTGTCGGTCGATACAATTCTGGCAGGCGCTTTGCAGTACCCAGGTCGGATGGCCGTTATTACCGGGGGCGAACCGCTCATGCACGACCTTACGGAACTAACAGCCACCTTACAGACAGCAGGCTTTCGCACCAACATTGAAACATCGGGGGTTTGTCAGGCCGTTACGGGTTCGTGGGACTGGGTTTGTTTTTCACCCAAAAAGTTTAAAAAGCCCAATCCGGCGATTTTCGCAAAAGCCGACGAGCTAAAAGTAATCATTTACAACGCGTCTGATTTCGCCTTTGCTGAGTCGTTCGTACCGTTTTTACGACCCGATTGTAAACTCTTTTTGCAAACAGAGTGGAGTCGTTCCAATGAAATGCTGCCTCTTATCGTTGATTACGTAAAAAATAATCCGCAATGGCAAATCTCGTTGCAGACGCACAAATACATGGATATTCCCTAAAGGCATGGGGCAGGACGCATGGGGCACGGCACCATCGGTTCCCAAACCGTGTCATACCATACCCCCTTCTGATTGCCCTGCTCCTAGCTCCATGTGCCCTGCTCCACGCGCAAACCAAAAAGGCGAAGGAGTTTTACGACCAATCCATCCGATTGTTCAGCGAGCGGAAAGCGGCCGATGCCATTCCCTTCATGGAACAGGCAGTAAAGGAAGACCCGAACTTTACCGATGCCTACCTGAAACTCGGTCAGTTGTATGAATTCACCAGGCACTACGATCCTGCCCTGGCCGCTTACCGAAATGCCGTCCGGCTCCAACCCGATAACCCGGCTTCGGGATCAGCCTATCAGGCATTAAGTAATACGTTACTCCGGCTAGGGCGCTATACCGAAGCAATCCCCTATCTCGAAAAATTCCAGACGCTGTTTGCCCCCCAGTCGGCCCAGGCCAAGCGAATTGCCCGCCAACTAGAAACCGCCCGATTTGGTCAGGAAGCCATGCAGCATCCGCAGGCTGTCGACCCTAAACCCCTATCCTCGGTACTGCAAACAACCCCTTCGCAGTACTTCCCCGTGCTGACTGCCGATGAACAGACGCTGGTCTTTACAGCCCTTAAACCCGAAGGCGACGAAGATCTGATGACAGCAACCTTCAACGGTGAAACCTGGTCCCCGCCTACCTCATTGGCAAGCAGTATCAATACGCCTGAAAATGAAGGAACTGCCAGCCTGTCGGCCGATGGGCGGACCCTTGTGTTTACCGCCTGCCAGGGTCGTAAGGGATTTGGCAGTTGTGACCTATACATGAGCCACAAAACCGGCGACGATTGGTCCAGCCCTGAAAATTTAGGGGCCACTATCAATTCCCGCTATTACGAATCTCAACCCGCTCTTTCGGCCGATGGACGACAACTTTATTTTGTTTCGGATCGACCGGGCGGAAAAGGTCGTCGCGACATCTGGCGTAGTGATCGGGATACCAACGGCGAATGGACAGAGCCGGTCAATCTGGGTGAGCCGGTCAACACCGCATCCAATGAAGCCTCCCCGTTTATTCACCCCAACGGTCAAAGCCTGTTTTTTGCCTCGGAGGGGCATGTAGGCATGGGTGGATACGACCTGTTTGTCGCGGATAACGGCCCGTCGGGCTGGACTGCTCCCACTAATCTGGGTTACCCGATCAACAATTCGGAAGACCAGGCTTCGCTTTTTGTATCGGCCAACGGCACCCGCGCCTATTATTCCTTTGAAGAGCAAAAAGATGGCGTTTCCCAGAAATCAAGGCTGTATACCTTTGAATTGCCCGAATCCCTTCGCGAGCGGATCAAGCCTGTCAGCTATCTAAAAGGAACGATCGCCGATGCCAAAACGAAAAAGCCGCTGCCCGCTACCGTCGAACTCATTGATTTAAAAACCAATCAGGTTGTCTCGCGGGTACAGGCCGATGCCCAAACAGGTCAGTACACAGCTGTGCTGCCGAGTGGTGGTGAGTATGCCTTATATGTTAGTCAGTCCGGCTATCTGTTCAAAAGCCTGTCCTTCGATTTCACGCAAAAAACGAAAGGCGAAGGTTTATCGATGGCGGTGCCCTTAGAACCTGTAACAACCGGAGCGACTGCCAATGAAACCCTGAACAACTTATTTTTTGAATCAGGCCGATACGATCTGGCCGATAAATCGCGCACAGAACTGGCCCGGCTAGCGGCATTTTTACAGGCTAATCCTGGGGTAAAAGTTGAGATTTCGGGCCATACAGACGACAAAGGAGATCCAGCAGCCAACCTGACACTGTCCCAAAAGCGAGCCCAGGCCGTTGTAGCTTACCTTACACAATCGGGTATCGAAGCCAATCGAATTCGGGCCGTCGGCTACGGCAAAACCCGACCTCTTGTTCCGAACTCAACCGACGAAAACCGCCGACTCAACCGACGCATCGAATGGAAAGTACTTTAAAATGTAGAATATAGGATGTATGAAGTATGATGTGGCAGATGAGAGAGCCATACATCATACATTTCATTCCTTTGCTTTCCTGCGGGATTTTTTTCAATTTTGTGTATGTTGTCCAGATACCCCCACTTTTTGGGAGGGGGTATTTTTAGTTACCAGACAACACATTCCCACTACAATGACACCCGAACACGTTAAGTGCTTAATTATAGGTTCTGGTCCGGCCGGCTATACGGCAGCTATTTACGCATCCAGAGCAAATCTGCAACCCGTTCTGTTTCAGGGCGCTCAACCCGGCGGCCAACTGACCATCACTACCGAAGTCGATAATTTCCCAGGATATCCCAATGGCGTGCAAGGCCCCCAAATGATGCAGGATCTGGAAGCTCAGGCTCGCCGGTTTGGCACTGACATCCGCTACGGCATGGTAACCAAAGTTGAATTTGTGGAGCAGCCTAGTCCAGGGAACCCACACCGCATTACCGTTGATGATAAGTATGAAATCACAGCCGATTCGGTTATTATTTCAACGGGTGCTACTGCCAAATGGCTTGGCTTGCCCTCTGAAATGCGGCTCAATGGCCGGGGGGTATCTGCCTGTGCTGTCTGTGATGGATTCTTCTTCCGAGGACAGGACGTAGCCATCGTTGGAGCTGGCGACACAGCCGCCGAAGAAGCGAGCTATCTGGCCAATTTATGCCGCAAGGTATATATGCTGGTTCGACGGGATGAAATGCGGGCGTCCAAGTTCATGCAACAGCGGGTGAAAACGGCGCACAACATTGAAGTTCTCTACAATTCAGTAACTGAAGAAATCCTGGGCGATGAAGATGTGGAGGGGGTTCGGATTAAAAATGCCGCAACAGGTGAAGAATCTATTTTGAATGTTACGGGCTTTTTCGTGGCCATCGGTCACAAACCTAATACCGACATTTTCCGGGAGTTTATCGATTTGGACGATAATGGCTACATTTTGACCGAAAAGGGAAGCACCCGAACCAATATACCCGGCGTATTTGCCTGTGGCGACGCACAAGATAACATCTATCGTCAGGCCGTTACAGCGGCTGGGACAGGCTGTATGGCAGCCCTCGACGCAGAGCGTTATCTGGTCACCCTCGAAATGCAGCCAGAAGAAATTTAATTCATTAACAAAACCAGGTTTTCGGTTTACAGGTTACGGTTTACAGTTGCTGACGTATGTATCATGGTGAGCCAACTACAAACCGTAACCTGTAAACCGAAAACTCATCGAAACTAGATGAGAAGAACCGCTACACAGTGGCTTTTGGCCATTGGGTGCCTGTGCATAACCCTGACCGCACAGGCCCAGGAGCGCGGGCGATTTAAAAATAACCTGCGTATTACGCCCAAAAATGGGGCAACCCCAAACGCACCCGTCGTCGAACAGCCGCAAAAAGCGGACGACCCGTTTGAGCAAGAAACCACTCAACTGCGCTTCAACAACCAGTTTGAGCCCAAAAAAGAACTGAACCCCGTTGTTAGTGAAGACACAAGTCAGATTGATCAGGGAGAGACAAGTGTTGTAGAAGTGATTGACTCTGTACTGGTTGGCAACGAATGGGTTAAAATCGCCGATTACTACGCGGTATGGGATTCCCGCACCATTGATCCGTACAATATCGATCCGCTTGAATTCGATGAGACGATTGATATTAAGCTGTACGATCCTCCTGCCAATCGCTACTGGTCAGCCCCGCTGAACGAAGGAAAAATGACCTCCAATTTCGGGTTTCGCTGGGGGCGATGGCATACCGGCACTGACCTTGACCTCGAAACCGGTAATCCCGTTTATGCTGCCTTCGATGGCATTGTACGGGTTGTTGGCTGGGATGGTAATGGTTACGGACGTTATGTGCTGATTCGGCATTACAATGGTCTTGAAACCCTGTACGGTCACCTCTCCAAACAGACTGTCGAAACTGGGCAGCTCATCAAAGCAGGTGACCAGATTGGTCTGGGAGGTAGTACAGGCCGTAGTTCGGGCCCACACCTGCACTTCGAAACACGCTATGAGGGCAACCCATTTAGCCCGCTTAACATCTATGCTTTTCCCGAAAACACGATTTTGTCTGACCACTTTCTGTTGACCGGATCGGTGTGGGATTACCTGCGGGGAGGTCGTTCAAGCTCGTCGGAGTCTCGCGCTAAGCCTCGTTTCAAGCGAACAGTTCTGCACAAAGTACGCTCCGGCGATACCCTGAGTTCCATTGCCGATCGGTATGGCTTATCGGTGTCAGCCTTAAAGCGTAAGAACCATATTTCAGGTTCACGGCTTCGAGCAGGCCAAAAAATTCGCGTACATTAGTCTGGTTATTGGATTGTGTAAAAAAAACCTTACCTTTGCACCCTCATTTCCAATTTCATACACAACACATGTACGCAATCGTAGAGATCGCAGGGCAGCAATTCAAGATCCAGAAAGGTCGTTCTATCTATACCCACCGGTTAGAGGGCGATGTGGACGCTGCACTTGCCTCCGACAAGGTGAAAGTTCTCCTTGTTGACAACGAAGGGAGCATTTCCGTCGGTGCCCCAACCGTCGCCGGAGCGACAGTATCGGCTAAAATTGTCGAGCATCTGAAAGGCGAGAAAGTTATCGTCTTCAAGAAAAAACGTCGGAAAGGATACAAAAAGAAAAACGGACACCGTCAATACCTGACCAAAGTCCTGATCGAAGACATAACTCTGTAAAACAGTAGTGAGGAGTTAGGAGCGAGAAGTGAGGAGTTGCTGACGCAAACCTTATTCTCACTCCTCGCTCCTCGCTCCTAACTCCTTCAAAAAAATGGCACACAAGAAAGGTGTAGGTAGTTCCAAAAACGGCCGCGATTCGATCAGCAAACGTCTGGGCGTGAAACTGTTCGGCGGTCAGTCGGCTATTGCCGGCAATATCATCGTGCGTCAGCGTGGCACGAAACACCACCCCGGTAAAAATGTTGGGCTGGGTAAAGATTACACGTTGTTCGCCCTGGTTGATGGCGTAGTTAAATTCCGCCCTGGTCGCGACAGCCGTTCGTATGTCGATATCATTCCAGCGGGTCCATCGGCCGTTGAGATTGCTCCTGTAGCAGAAGTAACAGCATAAGCGTATTTTACTGCTCTGAATGTATAGACCCGCAAGACAGTTGTCGTGCGGGTTTTTTCATGGGCAAAAACTAAAAAAAAGAGGACGGTGTTAGACAAAAAGAAGTGGACATCGTATCTATCTAGTCTACCCAGAAATTTTTGACTAACCGTGTACGGTAAACCGAAAACCATATGAATTCTACGCTTAGCCGTCCCGTATCTATTTTTACGGAAGGCAGCCCCAATCCGAACTCAATGAAGTTCGTGGTCAGTTTCGACCTTGTGCCCAGTGGGCTTTCATTCGATTATGCAACACCGGGGGATGCTCTGGTTGATGGAAAAGCTTCACCATTGGCCGTAGCGTTATTTGGGTTCGACTTTGTCCGTCGGGTATTCATCTCTGGCAACTTCGTAACCGTCACTAAAGATGACGAAACCGAGTGGGATGACGTGCTGTTTGAAGTAAAACTCTTTCTGAAAGATTATTTCAGCGAGCAAAAGCCCGTTTTTGCACAGCGGACGATGGATGCCAACACCACAAAGCTGGATATGGATTCGGAAACCGTCCAGAAAATCAAGGCTGTGCTGGATCAATACATTCGTCCCGCCGTTGAGTCGGATGGAGGAGCTATCAGTTTCCACACCTTCGATGAAGCTACCGGAGTCGTCAAAGTATTGCTTCAAGGTTCCTGTAGCGGTTGCCCATCGTCGACGTTAACACTCAAAGCAGGCATTGAAAACTTACTGACCCGGCTGGTCCCCGAAGTAAAAACAGTAGAGGCAGAAGGTGTCTAGTTCAACCCCTATTTAGTCCTTAGCCCATGCTCATAACCTATGGCTGGTGACTATCGTTAGCTAACCGTTGACTAAGAAGTCAAAAATATAACCGTCATTAGGTAACCCTAATGGCGGTTTTGCGTTTCCTTTGCAAACGCTATTGCATTTACATATTCACTACATGAAGTATTTACTCTCACTGGGACTGCTCATACAGATTTCTGGTGCCAGTTTTTCACAAAATTTACTAGGCATTTCAACCAGCCGTTTCGGCGGAACCAACCGACTTTACATCAATCCTGCACTGGCAGCCGACTCTCCTTCCCGGTTTTACCTGAATGTTTTCACGGGCAATGGCCATGTGGATAACAACTATGTGCGCTACCAGGCCCCTTTCTCTTTACTACGGCTCATCACTGGTAATGTCCCGGCTCAGTATAAATCGGCCGATGGCTCCATACGTTTTGAAACAGATTACACACGAGAAACATTAGATGGGAAACCTAAAAATGGTACGATCTGGGGCGAAGTACGTGGCCCTTCGTTTCTGATGCAGGTTGGGGAGCGCGGTGCAGCTCTAGCCTTCACAACACGTTTTCGAGCCATTGGACAAGTAATTGGCGCATCGGAAGGCTTGTTATCAGCATTTCGGGCCAGCCTGAATACAGGTGGTTTGTATAGCATACCCATAACTGACAACAAGTTTGGGGCAAGCACCAATACCTATTCCGAACTGGGTGTAACCTATGCGTTACCCATTCTGGAAGGCGACGGACGAAAGATTCTATTCGGAACAACCGCCAAACTCCTGCTGGGCTACCATGCTCAACGGCTTATCAATCGGGGCATGAGCTATAGAATTGTACAAGACCCCGCCATACCAAACACCAACTTACTGGAAGTAAGCAAGTTGGATGCCACTCTTGCCTATACTACATTTCTACAGAACCGTAGCCTGACACCCTCTGTCCTGTTTAGTCCTTCTTCACCTGGGCGAGGCTTTGGGCTTGATCTAGGCTTCACGTATGTTGATCAGTATGATGCCGACAGTCCAGCTTTACAACTTGGCATTGCGCTGACGGATATTGGTGGCCTAACCTATAAAGGTGAGGAGTATAGCTACACTGACCTGGGATCAAATCCTGTGCGCTTCAGTACCAAAGATTTTAACAACCTCAGCGGCACAGGTTCGATTGTAGAAGTCATTCAGAACAAGCTGACCACGGGCCGTGCTCCCGACAGTAATACCTTCAGAGTTGGCCTGCCTACTTCTCTGAACCTACAACTGGACTATCAGCTACCCAGTGGATTTGGCCTTAATCTGACCTATTTGCAGGACGTTCGATCAACCTCCGCAACTGCGACACATCAGCCTACCCTGATTGCTGTGACCCCTCGGTACGATTCACGTTGGGTCAGTGCATCGGTTCCGATTGGTTACCTCAATGGTGGCCTTACTGCTGGTGGCTCGGTTCGAATAGGACCCGGCTGGCTGGGTACCGACAATTTACTGGGCTTGCTGGGTAACAGTTCAAACGGCATTCAGCCACGAGGACTCGATATTTATGCAGGCATTGCTTTTGGGCTGGGAAAAGTGGAGGAGAACTAGGAGCAATTGATTGCCATTTGTTGCTTTCTAAACAAGGTTAATCCTATTGGAAACAATGAATAACCACAAATGACAATCAATGACTAGGAATGACCACTTATGACAACTTATGACTTTTTTGTATTTTTGATCAATCCAGACTGGTGCAGTACATGCCCACAATGGGGTCAGCTATGACCGAACGAGTTGCTTTTTTTGATACCCCTCTGCTTTATCTGAAAGGATTAGGCCCACAACGGACTGAATTACTCAACAAAGAGTTGAATCTGTTTTCGTATGGCGACCTAATCCAGTATTACCCCTTTCGTTACGACGACCGAAGTCGCTTTTATACAATCAGCGAGTTAATGGATTCGATGCCCTCAGCACAGATACGAGGTCGTATACGGGAGTGGTATCAGGAAGGAGAAGGGCCTAAAAAGCGGCTGGTCGCCACGTTTCAGGATGGAACCGGCTCCATGACGCTGGTCTGGTTTCAGGCCATCGCCTACCTAGAAAAGACTCTCCGACGCGATGGCGAGTATATTGTCTATGGTAAACCCCAGTCGTTCAACGGACAATTTAGCATCATTCACCCCGAACTGGAAAATACGGCCACTGCTGCGGAGCACGAGGCAGGTTTTTTCCCAGTTTACAACCTTACAGAAAAGCTTCGCAAACGCCACCTCGACAGTAAAGCCATTGGGAAAGCGATGCGGATACTGCTGGAGCAGTCGTGGCCACATATTCGTGAAACGCTACCCGATTCACTGATTCAGCAATTTCGGCTGATTAGTAAGCGAGATGCCATGTGGAATATTCATTTGCCACAAAATCAGGCCTGGCTCAAACAAGCCCAACGGCGGTTAAAATTTGAAGAATTATTCTATAACCAGCTTCGGCTGATCAAAAACAAACTGATTCAGAAAGAGGAGTTTCCGGGGCAGATTTTCCGGGACACTTCGCTGATGAAGCATTTTTACAAAGAACTCCTCCCCTTTGAGTTGACGCTTGCCCAGCAACGGGTAATAAAAGAAATCTACGCTGATTTTCTGACGGGCAAACAGATGAACCGGCTGTTGCAGGGCGATGTAGGTAGTGGGAAAACGATCGTTGCCTTCATTTCCTGCCTGCTGGCTATCGGCAACGGAGCGCAAGCCTGTATCATGGCCCCTACCGAAATCCTGGCCGATCAGCATTACAATGGCCTGAAACCATTTGCCGAGTCGATGGGCCTCAATATCGGTATCCTGACAGGTTCAACCAACAAGAAACGTCGGGTAGTACTCCATGACGAATTACAGTCGGGTAAAATGCATATCCTGGTTGGCACGCATGCCTTGCTCGAAGATGCAGTCCAATACAAAAACCTTGGCTTGTGTATCATTGATGAACAGCATCGGTTTGGTGTAGCACAACGTGCCAAACTCTGGCGGAAAAATGAGGTAGTGCCTCCGCACATCCTGGTCATGACGGCCACGCCCATTCCCCGAACACTAGCTATGACACTTTATGGAAATCTGGATGTGTCGGTGATCGATGAGTTACCCAAAGGACGTAAGCCCATCAAAACAGTACATAAGTTCGATAAACATCGGTCGGAAGTATTTGGTTTTATCCGCCAGCAGATTGAACTCGGCCGCCAGGTGTACGTCGTATATCCGTTGATTGAGGAATCGGAAAAGCTCGATTACAAAGACCTCATGGATGGGTTCGAAAGTATGCAGCGGGCTTTTCCCCGACCCAAGTATGAGATTGGGATTCTGCACGGCAAAATGCTGCCCTACGAGAAAGACGACGAGATGAAGCGGTTTCTGAAAAATGAAACCCAGATTCTGGTTGCTACAACGGTTATCGAAGTAGGCGTAAACGTACCGAACGCCAGCGTGATGGTCATTGAGAGTGCTGAGCGGTTTGGCCTCTCGCAACTGCACCAGCTACGCGGCCGTGTCGGGCGGGGCGCCGAACAATCGTACTGCATTTTGATGACCGGCTACAAACTCAGCAGCGATACGCGCACCCGGCTCGAAACGATGGTTCGTACCAATAATGGCTTTGAGATTGCTGATGTCGATCTGCAACTGCGCGGCCCCGGCGATCTGACGGGGACACAGCAAAGTGGCGTAATGGACCTGATGATTGCCGATCTGGCCAAAGATGGCCCTATCCTGACAGCGGCCCGTGATTCAGCACAAGCAATCCTCGCCGAGGACCCTGAGCTCCTCCTACCCCAACACGCCCCAATCCGCAATCACCTGGATGGTATTAAGCAAACAGAAAGTAACTGGGGTCGTATATCCTAAATCTCCATTATTCAAACGATTTATGGCCCTCAGGCATCCTTCTTTGCAATAGCAAAACCTGTAAACCAGCCGGTTAACGGCCTTTTTTTCTTTTCTAATCCTCTATATTACTATTTCAGCGATTGATTCGGAAGCTGCAGATTACTGTTCTGCCAGCGTGTTGGCACAGTAGCTAGCGATGCTTACTTACCCGGTTGTCGTAACTGCTCTTACTATTTTACTGCAGGTATCATAAAATCAATTATACGGCGTAACATGTTGGCTATTAATTAACAATGAACGTAAATTCATTGTGTATGTGAATGATTTTTCTAATTACCTTTCAGCACATACAACGCTTAATCTAACCCATATAATCAATAGCCATGGAAACGAATCAGGATTTGTTTTTTCAATCGAATACGCATCTTTTTTTACGAATTGATGGTATCTACTACCAACGGAACAATGGTAAAGGCTGGACAATTATCAGAGAAGAACAACTGCCGACTGATGTAATCTGGTCACCTCTAACAAAAAAATTACAAACTGTATTCCTTCCGGTTCTTAAAGATGAGGGCTTGTTAAACGGATAAACAAAACGACTTCAGGGGCTGCTCACCAAGCACTTACGTAAAAATCCGTTTAATTGCACAACTACCCTGTACGTTTTGGAGCAGAAAATAATTTAGAATCTGGTAGATTTCTTAGCTTAATTCTAAATCCTGTTTAATTTTGATTTGATACAGCGGACGTGGGATTGCTATATTTCTATTTTTGACTATCCATACTATACTTCACAAATAGCCTAACATAAATTTTTTGGCACTAAATACTAAGGTATTTTTTATCGAAATTTCTACCGTACGAATTACTTATGGCTGTTTACCCTGGTGTAGCCCTATTAAAACAATATATAAAAACTTTAGTGGCTAACGATAGCATCTTTCCTGATGTTATTCCTCGCCAATACGGACACGAATTCAGTAGGGCCGAACTTCAGGCAATTTATTATAGTCTCTTTCTAATCATGGACAGAGCAAAGTCTGAAAGTAATCAATTATTGATGGCCAGATTTAAGACACTGGATGAACCTTACATTAATCTCCACTGGTTTTTGTTTGATTTCTGGCAGGAGCTAGTTCCATTAATCACACAGCACGCCAAAAGGCATCAACTGGTATTGAACTAACAAAAAAACCGGCCACATGGTAGCCGGACTTTATGAATTACCCACTTTTATGACAACACTGCATTAGCAGTCTTCACTCTATCATTGGGAGTGGATACCCGTACGTCAGTTACCAAAGTAGGCATTTTAAATGAAAAAACAAGTTTGATAGATGTAAATCTTTACGAAGGAGAGTAACTTAAATTATATCTTTAAAGCCTTAACCCTGATTTAACTGTATAGGGAATTAAGTTATCTGAAACCACCTGCTCAACCAAATACCCCTAACTAATCTCCTTATTTAGAATCGTCTATACAGGTATTCCATATGCTGTTGATAATTCTATCGAAGAGCCTGGGCATGGCCCCGCTCCGCTCCGAAATTCTGTACTAAGCGTCCAAAAGGTGCTCTACGCTGCTCATAAGGTTGCCCCGACAGGAATGTCGCACAACCAACATGCGTAAACGATGGATTTAAAAGGTTTGCCCGGTGATGGGGCGATTCTAACCATTGCTGTACAGCATATCGGGCATAGCTCGCATAGCTGTAAGGCTGGTACACCTTTTTTGTATCATTGGCCAAGTATTCATATCGGCGGGTTTGCCTGTTAAATCGAACACCATACCATTCAGGCGTATCAATCGTCTGGTACAAACCAATATTCTCGGCCATCCAGCCAAAGCGATTGGTTTGTTTTTGGACACGCTTAAGCAACGTCATGGTTTCCAGATTGTAAAGATCTTCATGACTGGTGTAGTCATTGCGCATCATCGATTCGGCATGGTTGCGGGCAGCCTGATAGAGCGAAGGGTCATATCGTAAAATGGGCAACCCTGCTAACCGACGCGCTTCATTGGTTGCCTGGAACAAAGCGAGATTCAATAAGGTGGTATCTGGATGCTCTAAAACGATTAGCTTTTGCGTATTCGACTGGGCGAAAAAAAGTTCATCACTCAGTTGATAACCTTCAGGAGGGTTATTGAATCGGGCGAGGATCAACCCTATTTGGTAAACAATCCACCAGTTCACAATCAGGAAAATAATAGTGTGTAATATACTGGTCCTAAGTTACTAAAGGAAATGATCATTTCTCAATTATCCTTTACAGCGTTTCTAAACAGACTAATTGCCCATTTACCAGACGAAGCTCAAAAAGATGAATAGCCAATATTGGCAAAATTTCACAAAATAAAATGGGAGTATTGCATGTCATTCAGAAATCTCCACACTAGCAACAAGTACCATCAACTTAAACCGATTCCGATTTGGTACAACGGAAGGCCATCTCAAGCTGTCCCGGTTGGCCCCCCAGCTATCGACATTGGTAAATATCATTTACCAAGCCGGATGCTATTGAAACAACGAGCTTGGTGGTGAACAAATGCCAAGGTGTACGACGATACAATAAAATACAGGGACACATCAGGGTAAGTCGCAGGTCGAATAGGCTAGTAATTTCCGTTTTTTGATGACACTTCTGAACCAGTATACCATCGAAAGCCTCCTCAACATTGTAGTTTGGTAACCACAACGTTGAGGAGGCTTTCGATGGTTTGTCAGACCCGAAATTCGGGGCTTATCTAGAAGTATAGTAAATTATTTATTGCTTAGCGTCTTTTTTCATCGCTTTTGCCTCTTTCTTCATGTCTTTTGCGGCATCGGCTTTAGCTTCGTCACCATCTTTCTTGGCCTCCTTCTTCATCATTTTGGCATCATGCTTCATTTTTTTATGCTCCATCTTGGCGTCTTTCTTCATGTCGTCCTGAGCATACGCTGCACCTGTCATCAGCATAGCAGCCACGGCTGCAATCATTAAGGTCTTCATTCGTCTAGCTGGTTTTATGTGGTTCATTACACGAATAGAACCTATCTCTAACCAAATAGTTATTAAACCTTTATTAAAGTGTGGCTCTTTAAGTTGGCTACAAACACTTTATCAATTAGCAGATTTAGGAGATTTCTTACGGGCTTTTACTGGCGAAGGCCCCGTTCTGACGCTGCTCGTGGCATCTACTTTTGTCGGTTTATCCGTCGAATTATCAGTTGCCTGCGTCTGATATTGATCATTTGTCAAACCGGTCCCGGCAACGGGCCCCTTATCTTGCTTATTCGAACCCGATGTAGAATTTTGATCGGCATTTGAGGAGGGGGTCGCTCTAGCAGATGTCTTTGTGCCTGCAGAACGTTTTCCAGGTTTTTGCTGAGCAACTGCTGTTCCGGTCAACAGCAAGGCCACTGCCAGGGCTGCAAGTGTGTGTGTCATAGGTATAGCTCGTTTTTAACGTGAGTAACACCTATAACAACACACTAACGACGAAGGAGTTTTATTGAATTAAAGAATCTATTTCAATGGCCGGAATCAAACAATCACGTTAAACTCCGACGTCAGGTGGAATTGGATATCAGGATTATTCTGCTGGTTCATCCGCAGCATCCAGTCTGATTCGGCCAGAAACACTGGGTTATTATCTTTATCGTAGGCTATCTGGTTGCCTTTGAGCCGAATGAACTCTGCCAGCTTTGGCGGATTTTCAGATGTGATCCAGCAGGCCTTCGTGTAATTGAGCGGTACCCAACGACATTTAGCGCCGTATTCGTTCTCTAGTCGGTATTGAATTACCTCAAACTGAAGTTCACCAACGGTACCAACGATTTTCCGATTTCCTATATCGAGGTTAAACAACTGAGCCACCCCCTCGTCAGTCAACTGCTGAATACCTTTGTCGAGTTGCTTTGATTTCATCGGGTCAAGGTTGACTAATTCCTTGAAAATTTCTGGTGAGAAGCTGGGAATTCCCTGAAACTGTAACTCTTCACCTTCGGTCAATGTATCGCCAATTTTGAACGTGCCCGTATCATAAAGTCCGACTACGTCGCCCGGAAAGCCTTCTTCCACTACACTTTTGCTATCGGCCATGAAACTGAACGGACTAGCAAATCGCACATTTTTATCGAGCCGCGTATGGTGATAAAACTTATTGCGTTCAAAAACGCCCGAACAGATACGCAGGAAGGCAATCCGGTCGCGATGGCGAGGGTCAAGATTCGCGTGAATTTTAAAGACAAACCCACTGAATGCTTTTTCATCCGGTTGGACTTCGCGCTTATCGGTCGGGCGGGCAATCGGTTCGGGCGAAATTCCACAAAAGCCTTCCAGCAGCTCTTTCACCCCAAAGTTGTTCACCGCCGACCCAAAGAACACTGGCGCCAGTTTTCCATCCAGATATGCCTGTCGATCAAATGGGTCATAAACTCCTTCGATTAGCTCGACATCCTCCCGAAGTTGGGCTGCATCGCGCTCACCTACTTTTTTATCGAGTAAACTATCTTCCAGCTCAATCGGCAGCACATCATCTTCAACTTTCGTTTTGTTGACTTTGAAGAAATATAACTTTTTCTCGATCAGGCTATAAACACCTTTGAAGTCCGATCCCATATTGACCGGCCAGGTCATGGGTCGAACCCGAATGGTTAGCTTTTCTTCCAGTTCATCCAGCAGGTCAAATGGATTGCGGCCCTCACGATCCAGTTTATTGATGAAGATAATGACGGGCGTATCACGCATTCGGCACACTTCCATGAGCCGTTCGGTTTGTTCCTCCACGCCTTTAACACAGTCAATAACCAGAATAACACTATCTACTGCCGTCAGAGTCCGGTACGTATCTTCCGCAAAATCTTTGTGACCGGGCGTATCGAGAATATTGATTTTCAGGTTGTCGTACTCAAAGGTCATCACCGAAGTAGCTACAGAAATACCGCGCTGCTTCTCAATTTCCATAAAGTCAGAGGTAGCCGTCTTTTTAATCTTATTCGATTTAACGGCCCCTGCCGTTTGAATAGCGCCACCAAAGAGCAGGAGTTTTTCGGTAAGTGTGGTTTTCCCGGCATCCGGGTGGCTAATGATGGCGAACGTACGCCGACGGGCGGTTTCTGCCTGTATATTCGTTTGCATTATTCTTAGAATAAGAGCGCAAATTTACGAAGATTAGTTAAGAATGAAGCGTGAACATCTTAGAATAAACACAAGACTCAGCCCTATTTATCCCAGCGTTTTTCACCAGTCCGCTCTTCATCTACAAGTTAAACAAACGCCCAGAATAAAAGTGCCCAACCCGCTATCATGGCCAGCCCACCCAGGGGCGTAATTGCCCCTAACCAGGTTATGCCTGTAAAGCATAGAATGTAAAGTGAACCTGAGAAGATGAGAACTCCTCCTAAAAATGAATACCCCGCCCAATTGAGCAGTTTCATCGTTGAGGGATTACTCCCGAATGCATGCATCAGCAGTCCGACCAGTACAAGTGCCAGAGCATGATAAAACTGGTATTTAACGGCGGTTTCAAACGTCGCTGTTCGGCCCGATGCCTCCAGCATGGTTCGCAGGGCATGCGCCCCAAACGCGCCCAGCGCAACCCCTAATACACCTAATAGAGCCCCTGATTGAAGGAAAAATTTCATACTGTCTGAACGGGTATTTAAATGACGTTACTGATTTTTCTGATGCTGTTGTTATGGCGAATAGACAACCAAAATCAACGCGCTCAGTAAAATCACAACGATTTTGGTTTAGTTTCGACTTCCAAAAATAGCACTCCCAACCCGAACCATTGTGCTTCCTTCCTCCAGGGCGATCCGATAATCACCGCTCATACCCATCGAAAGTTCCCTGAATTGCACATTCGGGCGTTCAATATGTGCCAACTGGTCATAGAGCTGCTTCAGTCCCCGAAACTCCTGTCGAATTTGTGCTTCATCATCCGTATTAGTGGCTAGCCCCATCAGACCAATTAAACGGATGTTTGAAAGTCCATCTAACTCAGGCGCATGGAGTAGAACCGCAGCTTCGTCGGGCGAAAGACCAAACTTGGTTTCTTCATCGGCAATGTGAATCTGTAACAGGCATTTAATGATTCGGTTGTGTTTGGCGGCCTGTTTATTGACTTCCTGCAAGAGTTTCAGGCTGTCGATCGAATGAATCAGTGAAACAAATGGGGCAATGTATTTTACCTTATTGCTTTGCAGATGCCCAATCAGATGCCATTCAATATCGGCAGGCAATTGCGGTTGTTTTTCTGCCATCTCCTGCACTTTATTTTCACCAAACCGGTGGCATCCGGCAACGTATGCTTCCCGCATCAGCGCCACCGGCTTGGTTTTTGTCACGGCAATCAACTTGGCATAATCGGGCAATGAGCTCTCAATTTGATGAATAGCGTCGGCAATCATAGGTGCTTATATTATGACCTTCTACGAATCGTTTAGTATTATTGTGCAAAACAAGACAATAAACTGCCTCCAAGGCTAGTTTTGGTAAGGATTTTAACCATACTTGATCGCTTAACCCATATTATATGGAACCCAGACCTCAACCTCGAAATAATAGCCGTAGCTACTTACTGGTCGCTCTACTCGTTCTAGCGGCTCTTAATGTACTGCTGTTATACTTCTATTATCAGGAACGGCAGGACAATAAAACGAAAGACGCCACCATTGCAGCCAAGACTGAAGAGGTACTGATTGCGAAGACCAAACTCGACTCGATCTCGGCACAACTGGATGCCAAAATCGCAGAGATTCAACAACTCGGTGGTAATATCGACTCTTTAATGAAAGTGAAAGCCCAATTGGAAGTCGATAAAAATGAACTTAAAAATGTAGGTTCGTTTGATAGTAAAAAATACGACCAGAAAATCCGAAACTACCAGGCCCTACTGGCTCAGAAAGACCAGGAAATCGCCCGATTGAAAGAAGAAAATGGCGTATTGAGCCAGCAAAACGCCACCCTTGCCGAAGAAAATACGGGGCTGAAAGCCGAGCGGCAAACGCTTAGTGATTCGGTGGTTGCGGTATCGACCAAAAACCAGGAATTAACAGAGAAAGTAACCATAGCGGCCGCCCTTCGGGCAGAGAACATAACGGTAGATGCCATTAATAAGCGCGGCAAGGAGAAAGATGGTGGCACCTATAAGGCAAAACGGATCGATAAAATAAAAGTATCGGTTCGGCTTGCCCCCAATGGGTTAGCCAAGCAGGAGGAGAAAGTATTATATATGCGTATCCTGGACCCTAGTGGTGCTGTCATTTCAGATCTGGCAACTGGCTCCGGCGAATTCACCTATGGTGGGCAGGGCATGATCTATACGGCTATGCAACGGTTCAATTTCGACAATAGCCGTCAAACCGTAGACTTCATTTATGGGCGAGGTTCTCAGCGCTTTAACGAGGGCAAACACATTATTGAAATCTACTGTGAAGGCTTTCGAATTGGCGAAGGCGAGTTTACGGTGAAGTAATAAGACCGTTTTTTTGACAGGATTCACAGGATTCTCAGGATTTGTTGCGACTGTTGGGTGTATCCAGTTCAATAAATCTTGAAAATCCTGTGAATCCTGTCAAAAAAACCCTATCTTTGCGCCCTCATTTCAACCAATTCAAAAAATGTTTCTGAATAACTACGAAACGGTGTTCATTTTAACTCCCGTTTTATCTGATGCTCAGATGAAGGACACCGTTGACAAGTTCCGGAAAGTGCTCACCGATAATGGTGCGGAGCTTGTTCATGAAGACAGCATGGGTCTGCGTAAATTAGCCTACCCAATCCAGCACAAGAACACGGGTTACTATCAACTCTTCGAGTTTAAGGCTCCGGGAACGATCATCGAGAAACTCAACACGGAGTATCTGCGCGATGAACGTGTGATCCGTCACCTGACGGTTTCGCTCGACAAGCACGCTGTTGCCTACAACGAAAAGAAGCGCAACGGCTTAGTTGGTAAGAAAAAACAAACCGAAAACGCCTGATAGGTCCCTGATCATGAGCTTACAAAACGAATCTGTCTCGAAAACCGAGAACCGCAAAAAGTACGACCGCTTTAAGAAAGCTGGTATCAAATACATCGATTACAAGGATGGCAACTTCCTGCTGAAACTGCTGAACGAACAGGGTAAAATTCTGCCCCGTCGGCTGACCGGCACAAGCCTCAAAAACCAGCGCAAAGTGGCCCAGGCTGTCAAACGCGCTCGTCATTTAGCCATCCTGCCTTACGTAGGCGATTCACTAAAATAGGTTTTCAGTAGTCTGTTTTCAGTAATCTGTCGCCTTTGAGCGCTGTACTGTAAACTGCAAGCTGTAAACCGAAAACTTTTTAAAAAATGGACATCATTTTAAAAACTGATATTGCCGGCCTGGGCTACAAAAACGATACCGTTACGGTGAAGCCCGGCTACGGCCGCAACTACCTGATTCCTCAGGGGTATGCAGTAATGGCAACCGAATCGAATAAAAAGATTGTTGCCGAAAACATTCGTCAGGCTGCTCACAAAGCCGAGAAAATCAAAAACGATGCACTCGCTTTAGCAGAAGCTATCGGTGATATTACCCTCTCTATCCCTGCAAAAGCGGGTGAAAGTGGTAAAATCTTCGGTCGTGTAACCAACACGCAGGTTGCCGAAGCACTTCGCGAAAAAGGGTTCGACATCGACCGGAAGAAAATTACTCTTGACGATGTGAAAACCCTTGGCACCTACGAAGCATCGCTCGATCTGCACAAGGATGTGAAGCATAAAGTTAAATTCGAAGTCGTTTCTGCTGAATAAGCACCACCGACTCATGCTAAAGAAGGGCCCGCTTGTCGAACGACAATGCGGGCCCTTCTTTTATTGCTCTAGCAGGGTAAAGTTGCTACGCTGTGTTCCATAAAACACTCAGTAAGGATAGCTTCTTTTTTAGCCTTACCCATTGATTATCAGCAACTAAAGAAGGCATATTTTTAACTATAAACGGACCTAAACAGGGTGTTTATTTGTTAAGAAAGTATGAAACTTCATACTGATTTTTCGCCCGAAATCCTCCCCTATCGCATTGGTCTGAAGAGCCGAATTGTAACCCTTGGCTCCTGCTTTGCGGAAGTAATAGGAAGTCGCCTGGCCGATCATAAACTTACCGTATTGAACAATCCATTTGGCACCATTTTCAATCCGGTATCGATGGCTAAGCTATTGACGATGGCTTTGCATGGAAATAGACCAGACGAAAATCGGTATGTCGAACGGGATGGCGTTTGGTTTCATTACGATTTCCATTCATCGCTCTGGGCGAATAGCCAGGATGACCTGCGCATCAAATTGATGAACTGCCTGAGAACTACAGCCGAAGCCATTCAAAAAGCAGACTTCCTGTTTCTCACCTTAGGTTCGGCGGTCGTCTACAGGCATATTGAAACGGGAAAAGTGGTTGCCAACTGCCACAAAATGCCGGGGCAATTGTTCGAGAAGTACCTTTATCAGATCGACCACCTGCGTGACGATATGACCCGATTGATGAAAACGCTACATAAAGCCAATTCTTCTCTCAAAATCGTACTTACTGTAAGCCCAGTCCGTCACACACGCGATACCCTTCCTCTGAACAATGTCAGTAAATCGACACTCCGCGTTATTGCCCATGAGCTTACCATATGGAACAACTGGATCGTGTATTTTCCAGCCTACGAATTAATGATAGACGATCTGCGTGATTACCGTTTTTACGAAGCCGACCTAATTCACCCAAACGCGCAGGCGCAGGCGTATATTTTCGAAAAGTTTGTTGACAGTGCTTTTGATACCGAACTACGCCATTTTGTAGCAGAATGGACGCAGATAAGTAAATCACTAGCTCATCGGCCATTGTATGGTGAAACGAGTCCAGCCCACCAGGTATTTCTGAGAAAGTTACTGTCACAATTAGAAACATTATCGAACCGAATCGATGTGTCGGCGGAACTGGCTGACGTACGTGGGCGTTTAGAAAAATGTATACTGTTCAATGATTAATGGCCGTCGCGCCGATTGATTATTGCCGTATGCATTATTCATTATCCATTTCCCGGAATGTCCGATTATCGATTATCACAAGAAGCCGTTCTGCGGGCGTTGAGCACCGTTGAAGAACCAGATTTAAAGCGCGATATTGTTTCGCTCAACATGGTCCGCGACGTAACCCTGGGCATTGGCTCCGTTCGTTTCACCGTCGTACTAACTACCCCCGCCTGCCCCCTCAAGGAAGTTATTCGTAAACGCTGCGAAGACACCATTCATACGCACATTGGAGCCGATATTCAGGTGACAGTCGATATGAAATCGGACGTAACCTCGACTCGAGCAAACGCTCCTACCCTCCCAGGTGTTAAGAATATCATTGCTGTTTCATCGGGAAAAGGAGGAGTCGGCAAATCGACCGTTACGGCAAATCTGGCGATTGCCCTGCATAAATCCGGCGCTAAGGTCGGTATCATTGATGCTGATATTTACGGCCCATCCATGCCGACCATGTTTGGTGCTGAAAATATCCAACCGCGTATTTTTCAGGTCGATGGGCAGACAAAAATGGAGCCGGTTCAGCAATTTGGCATTAAAATGCTGTCGATGGGCTTTTTAGTCGACCCACAACAGGCAATCATCTGGCGTGGAACCATGGCCGGGCGTGCCTTGCAGCAATTTTTCTCGGATGCCGACTGGGGCGAATTAGACTACTTACTGATCGATCTGCCGCCTGGTACGGGTGATATTCACCTGACGCTAGTACAGACGGTCCCGGTAACGGGGGCAATCATTGTAACGACCCCGCAAAAAGTGGCACTGGCTGATGCTACTAAAGGTCTGGCTATGTTCCGTCAACCACAGATCAATGTACCTGTGCTGGGGGTTATCGAGAATATGTCGTACTTTACTCCTGCTGAATTACCGGATCACCAATATTATATTTTCGGAAAAGGTGGCGGACAACATCTCGCTAATCAATTTAGTGTACCGCTGTTAGGACAGATTCCATTAGTACAGGGAATTCGGGAAGCGGGCGATGAAGGTCGACCAGCCATTAGTGTTGGCGAGCCCATTGCCAGCGAAGCTTTCCGATCAGCTGCCGAAGCATTGGCTCAACAGGTGGCCATCCGAAATGCAAGCCTTGACCGAACCGAACGGGTACAGGTTGCATAAATCGCATAGAACATATAAATTTACCGTACAGTTATATAAGCGAAACCAGGCGAAACCATTCTTTTCGTATTTATTGAATAACAGACAGTTATCTCAATTATCGAAAAGTTAGTTTTCGTCCGGTTTCGTGCTTTGTTTCAGTATTGTTTCAGTAAAGTTTCACTATCGAGGTCGGTTATCTGCGAACGGGTTGCAGCCTGACGACGGTACAAACTGTTCGCCTTATCGGTGAGCGACTGTTTAACGCCCCTGGAAAAATAGCGTTCGGTCGTGCTGATTTCGGAGTGATCAAGTGACGCCTGTAGGAGTCGAATATCGCCCGTTTCTTCCATGAGCATATCCGCAAACGTGTGCCGGGCCGAGTGCATATAGATCGGCTTATTGATCTTCAAGGTTTCAGCAATCGTTTTCAGGCATCCATTGATAATGATGTTCTGACTCTTGGCCTTGTTTTTAAGTTTCACATCGTCAAGGTGCTTATGTCTCGTTTTTAGAAACGGAAACAAAAAATCGTCCGGCTCTTTGTTCGTTGCATAGTCCAGCAGAATCGGCAGGATTTCGTCCTCGACGTAGATATATTTCGTCTTATCTGTTTTCAAAGCCGTCGTCATAAAGCGGTACTTACGCACCGGCACATTATCAACGATCTGCCATTCGGTTGTGAGCTGCGATACCCGTGCCATGATCAAATCCCGCGCCCGGAGGCCATGCAGAAAATAACTGCACAGATAAATATTTCGGGCATTGTTCAGCGTGCATTCGCCTTTAGTCTGAGTCGGCAATTTGGCCGCTGCCAGAATCATTACTTCGGCTTCGCTGAGTTGCACCCGGCGCGTTGGCGCACTCTCAAAGATTCGCCCCCGGAGCGGGTCCAGTTCGTCGGGCAGTTTATGCTTAACGATAAAGGCACGAATGTACTGATGCAATTTACGCAGCTTCTCGGATGTCGAATTTCTACGGCTGGCATCGGTTGACCCCTTACGACTGGTTTCTTTCGTCAACAGGTACGTTTCAAAGTCTTCCATTAGCTGGGGTGAAAGCTGATAAATCGTAAAGTCCCCCGTTTTGGGGTCGAGCCCCATAAAGCGGCACAAGGCCCGTAGGTAGTACTCCTGATTATTGGCCGTTCCTTCCTGCCCCCGGTCACGATACCGCTGAATGGCATGACGGATAAAAGCGGCCAGCGAATCGCTGGAAGTCTGTTCGATGCGCTGCTTTACGTCGTCAGCCGTAAAGGGCTGGCCGATTTCGGTCAGCCGCTTTTTGGCGGCCTCTCCCCTATCCAGCCACGCTTTTAATATGCCGTTCTGGGTATTGACGGCATCGGCGGTGCCGTAGGATTTGCGTACCCAGTTTTCTTTATCTTTGGTTGCATCCGGGTTAAAATGTTTCTCGCGCAGGTACACCCCCGTACCGATGTATTTATGCTTGCGCTGGTAGGTAATGCGTAGCAGTACCAACTGTGTGCCGTCGTCTCTGACGGTTTCGTTCTGGATAAAGCGGAAGGTTACCGAAGCCATAACGGTCTAGGCTGTCAGGCCGAAAATAATTCCGGCGATTGAGAACATTAACGAAATATCGGATTTTCGTAGCTGCACAGAACCACCGCTGCCAGCAATGTAGCTACCCAGCTCAAGAACGCCCGTGGTGCGAATGTTATTGGCTACAATCTTCTTAACCAGAAACTGCCCGTCGTTGGTCATCACGGCAACCGTTCCGTCGTAGAGCTTGGAGTAGTCAGCAGGTTCAAGATTAATACCAAGTACCCAGTAACCGGGAAAATAAAGCGGCTCCATGCGGTCACCGGCTGCAATCTCGATAGCAAAGGCGCGTTTGAAATTTTCCTCGGTTACGGCCTGCTTTGGCGCGTACATAACTTTATCCATCTGAACGGCAGGCATAAAGTTGGCTTGCAGATTACCCAGAAACTGAGTCGATAGCTTGGGTCGGTCAGTGACCGAAAGTTTAGGTACTGCTATTAGATTGGTTGGCACGTTTGTTCCAGCGTTACGGCCTGCCCCGAATACTTCTTCGGGCGATACAGGACGGCCCAGGAGTTTCGACAACCCTTCCAATAATGCACTCTGAACGCTCTGTCGAAACCGTATTGTGTTGTAATAAGCCCCTACCTGATTTCTTGATACACCAATAGATTCAGCAATAATATTCTGATTGAGCTTCGGTTTGTGTCGTTCAACAAACCGACGAAAACGCTGTCCTTCGTGATCGGGAGACGATAACGACTCAATGGAAGAACCCGGCTTGAGGGTAATTGTTTTAGGTAATGTGTCGTCGTCTTCGTCCGTCAGCCAGTCGAGCGTAACCTCGGCAAAATGATCGGCTATTTTTTGTAGTGTGTCGTGACTCGGTTTGTTAGGCGAGCCGCGTTCCAGGCGGGTCATTGTCGAAGGAGCGACCCCGATCAGTTTGGAAAAGCGATTTTGATTCAATCCGGTCAAATCGCGTATGGCTGCGATTTTTTCATTCGTCGTCATGGGGGTTAGTGCTAATGTTTGGTTCTGCTGGCTGAGTATAGGCATAACAGTAATATTATTATGTGTTTTTCTTGCGTTGAATAATTTCGATGTTAATATTTGCAAAGTATATTATTAACATAGCACAAAATTTAGCAAAAGGTTTAAATCCTATGCAAACAATCGAAAAAGATTTTTCAGCAGTTACGCAAAAACTCGGCTATGGAGAAGTAGCCTCAAAGGCTGGCGTCTCCTATCAGGCTGTGTCAAACTTTGCGGCACAACCCCGTCCAGGGCATAAGTACCGCGTACGACTTCGGATACTGGATGTAGTAATTGCGAGTGCCGAAAGTCGCGTAATTCAGCTTCGGGCCGAGGCTGATCAATTGGAGAAACAAATAAACGGCTTGAAAGAATGGAAAACGGAGTTCGGCAAATAACGTCTGACATGGTTGCAGTGCCGCTTGCGCTCTGGCAAACGATGGAACGGATTGTGGATAGCTATGAGGAGATCAATAACCGTTTAGACTTGCTGGAATCCGTCACGGTCACTAACAGCGAGTACATGAATCGAAAGGATGCAATGCTTTTTTTGCACGTAGGTAGTACTAAGCTGTGGGAACTGACCCGATCAGGAGAAATCGAGACGAATGGAAAAACCGGCAAACCGCTCTACAAAACGAGTTCCTGCCGTCAGTACCTTATCGGTCAGGGCTTTAGTAAAGAATTTGTACAGGAACGCTTTAGGGATATTCTGCGGGAAAAACAAAAAAAATAAACCTTTTTATTTGCGCAATGTTAATATTAATATTACTATTGCAGTGTCATATAGAAAAAACGCTGACCGCATTGCAGACAGCGTTTCGACAATCTAACAGATTAACACGATAACGTGTCATGAGCACAAAGGTAAAAAAGTCACAGAAACGACGCATGAATGCCCTGCTGCAAATCGCCCTCATGCGAGCCGTAGATACGCACGGCTACCAGCGCCCGGAATGGGCCAAATGCTATAAGGTCGATGATGAACGCGCCTATTTTCATTTTGTGAGCGAACACGGCAAGGAGGTTGGCTACGGTGAATTTTCCGACTCGGCTCCCCTAGGCTGGCCCGGCAAACTGATCATCAATCAGTTAGTCACAGCCGTTCGCATCGTTACCGGCGAAGCCGAACACAACTACCGTCGTCAGGTACGTCAGGCCGCAAAAGCAGCTCTTACCGCCTTCCCTGATCAACGGCAGTCAATCCTGCAAACAGTTTCTTTCCTTGTTCGATAGTGTAATATTAATATTACTATGAAGAAAATTAAGACTTACTCCCGGTACGCTGACTTTCTGGCCTTTGCTGGCCTGCTGGTGTACGGTCGGCTCGGTTTGAAACTGTTGCAGGTTCATCAGGTCGGTGGCGCGTTTGCCGTGCTCGGCATTCTCATCGTCTGGGAAATTCTCTGTCTGTTCGCACTTCGTAAACAATACCGGGCATGACTGTCAACGATACCATGCTCACAATGGACGATGTAGACAACCTGCTCTACATCTACGCGAATCAGACGGTCTTGCTGGCTCAGCCCCGTACGATTCGGAGAATCGACGCACTCGACAGCCGGTACTACTATACGATTGACGGCGACGAAGCCACGTTCTACATTTCAACAACGAGCTTCATTAAGAAAGTCACCCCGACGAGTCCGCACCTGATCGAATGGTTCAAGAAACACGGTCAGCAGGCCGACATCCTGCGCGATCAGGCGGCAGACTTCGGAACGCTGATGCATATCTGTTTTGCCGATTACCATCAGAAAGGGTACAATTTCAACGATACCGCTAACCGGGTCAGAAGCTACCTCTTACAGTGCGATCATCCGCTTGCGCTGGCTGGCGAATGGACGAAGAAGCTGAATAAGGCGGTAACCAGCTACGCCAAGTTCTGCGCTGATTACGAGATTGAGCCTATTCTAATCGAGGGTATGCTTGCCAGCGACGAAATGGGTATCGCCGGTACGCTCGATCTGGTGGCCTATGCGACCATAACAACCAAGATCGGCAAGGGGAAGGATGCAACAACGAAGCGTGAACGCAGGCTGGTCAACATCGACTTTAAATCGGGCGGCATTCATAAATCGGCACAGATGCAGCTTGCCCTTAATAAGCTGATTTTCGAGGAGAATTTCCCGCACCTCGAAATTGCTGAAAACTGGTCCTGGAGTCCGAAAGATTTCCAGACCGAACCGACCTACACGCTGGTCAACCAGACCAAAACGATTTATACGCCTGCGCTGATCGATCATTACCTGGCGATCTACGCTGCCGAATACGGTGGCGAGCTTGACAACAAGACATTCCATCAATTTACCGGGACGATTCACCCCGGCAACCCAATCGGTCAGCACCATCGTGCCGTAGGCGTTGCCGAAGCGATACTGCCCTACTAACCACTCAGGCCATGTTCATTCGTGTAACTCAAATCAACGGCGATAGCAAGCGCGTCACTATCGGCCTGCGATACATCGTAATGGTCGAACCGTACGATCAGCCCAGCGAACCGAACATCCACGCCATTATAACGCTACCGAATCGCGTCTGCAACGTAGCGGAAACCTACGACGAAATAGATACGCTGATTGAAGCTGCAAGACAAAGACGATCAAGACAATAATTCACCTCTAAACAATCCAAACGCAATGCCAGCCGCTTACAAACTCCTGAAAGACCTGCCTAATGTGAAAGCTGGAGCTATATTTCTCCGCGTACCTAAAGACCCGGAAAAAGCCGCGAGAGTTTACCCAAACTTTGGTAAAGGCCAGTATAGCAACAATAGCTATTTCTACTGCAAAAGCAATTTCAACTATGTCCTAGTGTGGGATATTCTCAATAACAACCCCGATTGGTTTGAGCCAGTACCTGACTTCGATCAAGCCGACATCGCCAAGTTTCTCACACACCTGCAAGTTAAGCACGGCATGAATTACAGTAACCTACTGTCTGTTTTCGAGCAATGGGCTAACGAAAACGGCTTTTATGTCTCCTTCTAACCTCTCCAAACAATCCAGACAATGCGAATTCAAAACAATCCTCTGCAAAAGGCTGTACCCAATGCGCAGCCAGCAGCCAAACGAACATTGCCCGAAGTAGGCCGTATCAGCATCGGCGAAAAGGGCTATACCGCCGATAACCGGGCGTTTCCCAAATCAACGGATTACTTCGTTGTTCGGTCACGCTTCGACCAAAAGGTAACGGCACAATACGGCGATAAGCCGACCGAACTACCGATCTTTTTCTACTCGGACGATTTCAACGACGTATGTACTGAACGGTTAGAAATCCGCGATAAGGCCGGGGCACTCTACGCCTACGGCGACGGTGAGACATTCTATGTCTTTCACAAGGGCGGCTATCAGTCGGTCAAACTGAGCGACAAACCTGATCTGATTGAGAGCTGCGAGAATTATTTGAAACAGCAGGCAGGTAGTCAGGCTCAATACATCAAATGGGCGCATGTGCTGACGATGCGCTTCTGCATCAAAAACGTGCCGGTACTCGGTTACTGGCAGTTCAGCACCAAAGGCGTTGAAACGTCGATTCCAAACCTGCGTGACCGCTTCGACGGTAGTATGCAGGCATTCGGCAGCGTCCGGTTCCTACCCTTCTCGCTGACGATCAAGAAAGTGAAGTCCAACAAACCGGGCGAAAATCGACAGTACCCCGTCGTTGATCTGGTTCCGCTGTTCTCGATGGAAACCGGCCTACAGGTCAGTAAATATCTGGCCGAACATCCGGGCGTTAACCCGGCAAATCTGGCGCTGATGGACTTATCGAAACCGCTGGAACTTGGGTCTAATGGTCTGCTACTCGGTAGCGGGGAAGGAGGTGCGGCATGAGCTATCATCATAAGCCCAAAATTTTCGCAACTATAACGGGGCTCAGCGATAAAGCTCCGCTGCAACTACGAAAGAGAAATAACCAGTTTCCACAACGCGTCCAAATCGTAAATCTTTACAATTCCGGCCATATCTGCGCTGACCTCGGTACTGGCTACTGGTCGGTGGAGTACTTCACATTTCTTATCATGAGTAAACCGACTAAAAAGCAAATTGATCAATCGAATGCCTCATCGTTTGCGCAACTACTAGCCGAGCTTAAACGCAAGTATCCTTTTCTGGAAGACTTCTATTACTGTGATCATGTTGGGGCTTGGTGTGCTAATTACAAAGTTCCTGACGGAGTTAATGACACTGAGTTCAAGACCTTCTCAAAAGCATTGAAGTACTTCAAATCTCAAAAGCAATGAGCTACTATCTGTGTAAATACAACGGCGGCAATATTACGCCCCTTGATGGGCCTATGCGTTCGCGAACTGTCGTGAATATGATTCACAGCCTGGGCGATTTAAGTCGGCAGAAGGTTGGATACTGCAACGCTTCGCGCTATGAACTAGCCAAGCGGAAACTGTACCCACGAACGAAGGCAGGCGACGCTAAACTGCTGATCGACATGGCCGCAAACCGGCTTGAATCGGCACATCAAACCTATCAGTTCTTTTACATCAAGGACAAGTTATACTATCCGGTTTTTATCGATGCTGACGGCGATCAAATCGAAGAAGTACAGGACGATGAATACGGCAGCCTTTGCGAAAGCTGCGTAACCTGGGGGCTGATGCACTTTGCCCAGCAGCAAAAGAAAGGCAAGTATGACGACATCGAAGGGTTGCATCATATTCAGCTATGGCAGGAAAGCAGCCCGGAACATTGTGACTTTGTGAGTTGCGGCCATTGCGGGGAATATATCGATGTAAGCGTACTGCATACCTTCTCGCAGGAGATCGACCACTGGACGGACATCGTTACCGACGAAGATTTTAAACGGCAGGTAGACTTTCCTCGTGATGCCTGGGTGATGCGTGAGCTACTGATCAGCTCTGACGCATACCAAAACCACCCGGCTGAACTGCTGAAACTGGCAAACCGAGTCCTTGACAATAAACCTTATAAAGCATGTTGAAATCAGACGCCTATTGGTCTATTACGCTTGATGTCGTATGCCCTCACTGCAAGGCTGACATCGATTTGATTGATGACGATTCGGTTGAAAAAGAAGACCTACCGCAGCCAGGGCAGTACATACCAGACTTAAACCTAGAGGTTGAATGCCCTAAGTGCAATAGCACATTCTTAGTCCATAATACATTCTATTAAACTCATACATGACAACCGAACAGGTAATTGAATTAGTAGTCGCTGAACGTGAGCGACAGATTGCCAAATGGGGCAAACAGAATCTAAAGCTGTATTTCTGGATTCTGATCTTACAGGAAGAATTAGGCGAAGTCGCTAAAGCGATCATTGACGAGGAGCCGAAAGAAAACCTGCTGAACGAAGCCGTACAGGTTACAGCCGTAGCGGTTCAGATGTGCGAATGGGCCAGCGAGTTAGTAGGCTGGCCCTGCAATTCGCGGGAAGTCCTGAAGCTCGTTTTTACAGGTTGGAAACTGTCGGACGGCTTACCGATGAATGCACACTTAGAGATTACTACACAGATAGGCATGCTCTGTGCTGAAAAGAAAGATAACATCTTTCAGGAAGCCGAATTCGCTAGTAATTACCTCAAGCGGATAGTTTTCAACGGTTGCCTACTGATCTACCGTCTATCAAAACAGCAACAGCATGAGCTATAGACCAACAGGGAAAGGCTACTTTTCCGGGGCTGGCGGCATGGAACTCGGCATGATGCAAAGCGGTGTTGATTTTATTCAGTCGCTTGATCTGGATAGCGACGCTACCGGCTGCATGAATCAGAATCCGCATTACTTCGGACATGCTGTACTGAATGAAGACATACAGGCTCGCCGGGTTCTTGATCAGCCGAAATCTGACATCATTGTAGGAACTTACCCCTGCAAGAAATACAGCGCGATTGCTGACATCAGCCAAACCCGGACGGGCGAGGATCTGTTTCTGCATTTCTTCCGGCATGTGGCAATCGAACAGCCTGAAATGTACGTCGTTGAAAACGTTCCAGGCATGAAGAAATTCCCGGTCGTGATGGAGGCCATGACCCGGCTACCGGGCTACTACGTGAACGTGTTCTGTCCGGTCGAAGCGGCCAACTGGCTACCTCAGAAGCGCAAGCGATTGATTGTGATAGGAACCCGTAAACCGTTCTTTATCATGCATCCACAGCCCGCCAAGCGCCCCAGACTGCGCGATATACTGGAACGTGACGTACCAATGATTGACCTGCCAGATTATGTACTGGCGCGGCTGAAAGGTCAATATCGAGATAAGCCGATACTGTGCGACCCTGACCGACCGGGTGAACTGGCTCCTACCTGTGTAGCGCACTACGAGAAAGATCAAAGTACCCGAATGGTAGTTGACAGATCAAATCCCCATGGGGCGCGACCGTTTACCGTTCGGGAGTATGCCCGGTTGCAGGGATTCCCGGATGATTTTCATTTCGACAGCAAAAACAGCAGTTACCGACTGATTGGCAATGCCGTACCCGTCCCGATGGGGCGCTGGGTCGGTGAGCAGGCAATGCGTTATTTTAATTAATCATGCAGCTAGATTTCACCCGCGAGCATAGCGTTGCTGAAAAGTGCCTGCAACTACGCGATCTAAAAGGCCGTAACCTGTTTGTTGTCGTTCATTGTGGCCGCTACCAGATCATTCATTGCGGGAAGCTGCTGGCTATAAATGACGATGGAACCGTACTGGCTCTGAACTGCCAAAGCGAGAAAAACCGGAACGAATACAGCGAGACGGATTTTATTCAGCACGAACGAACGCGCAATCAGTGGGGCGAGCTGATCAAGCCTAGCGAACGATTTCAATACATCCCGATTGCGTTAATCAGTAAGATTATCGACTACAGTGTTAAAAATTCCGCGTAAACTATTTTGTAATATTAATATTACTTTTTAGGTTGCGCCCTGTTTTTTGAAACGATGATCATGGTACCCGATTCCGTTTTGCAGTCCGAACTGCTTACTTCCAGCGAGAAACTTCTGTTTCCCAGTCTGGTCGTATTGTGCGGTGCTGACGGCAGAACCAATGCTGATAATGACGAACTGGCGGCACGTCTGAACATCAGCGAACGGTCGTGTAGTGCCTTTATTACCAACCTGCACCGGGCAGGCTTTTTAACCGTTCTGGTAGATCGTAGGCTCAAGAAAAATCAGCGCACAATTATCCTGAACGAGTTGACGCAAGATTTTGCGTTAAGTCCGGTTTTGCTACAAAAGCTGATGTTAGCTGACGCAGATTCTTGCGTCAAGTTGGCGCAAATTCTTGCGTCAGCTCTACCTGACGCAAAATCCTGCGTCATGTTGGCGCAATTTCTTGCGTCAGCTAACAAGGAACAATGCGCTGATTCTGAACGATTTACAGAAGTTGACGCAGAATTTTGCGTCAACCCTGGCCAAGATTCGAGGTTTTCAGGTAAAAAAGATAATAATATATATAATAATATATTAAATACTACACAAGAAAGTAGTATTAATACTACTAGTAACTTTTTTGCAAAAAACCTCGAAAATGCCGACCTCACGCAAAATCCTGCGTCAACTCAACAGCCGTTCATCTGGCTAGGCAGTGAGCCGGTACTGGCTTCGGAACTCGGTCAACTGGTCAGCCTGCGGGGCATCAATGATGATCAGGTTGCGCCGTTCGTAGCCGAACACACCGGACGCACCTATAACGATCTGAAAGAGTTGCAGGATTTGGTTCGTAAGTGGCTCCGGCGTACGAAGCCGAAAGAGCCGAAGAAAACCGTAGCTCAACGCAAACTCGAATTCCGGGACAAGCTCAACGAGTATCACAAACTGAATCCGGGAAAATATCCGGTCGATTTCTACAGAGAATTTTTCGAGTACTGGACTGTCACCAACGAACGGGGAACCGTGATGCGCTTCGAGAAAGACGCCTATTTCCTGCCCAGCCTCGGACAAAAACTAGCCTACGCCTACAAAACCATTTACCTCAAAAACCAGACACATGCAACCAACAACCGAACTGGCACCACAAAGCAACATGCCTTTGTCAGCGCAACCGACCTCGGTGACACAACTGGAGCCGAAAACGACGATTCAACAGATCAGGGAAGCCAGCCTGACGAAGAAACTGCCGGACACGGACTTAAAACAGTTTTCATCAATCTGGAATGAAATCATGCTGCTGTTAAGCATGAAGGTCGAGAATAAACCCGCGTCCATTGAACAGCACAAAGAATTACTGAAAGCCCTAACCGCTTACGTGAAAACGGAATACCCAGGCGTAACGACGGGCGATCTGCTACTAGCTTACCGACTGGGCGTAAAATGCAAACTACCGGGCAGGGACGGCGAGCCGCTCGAAATGTTTGCCGAACTCAATCCGCGCTCCATCGGCAAAGTCCTGCACGCTTACGAAGAATTCAAACGCGAGCAGTTAACGCTGAATCCAGCCCCGTCAAAACCGATTGCCGGATTACTGCCCGAATACGTACCCTCTCAGCAGCAGCAGGACAAAGCCAATGCCCAATTGGTACGGTTCGCGTATCAGGCCCAGCAGCAGGGACGCGATTACAACGATCTGGGTAACCTGCTCTATAACTGGCTCGACAGCAAAGGGCTGATTCCGTTCAACCGGGAACGTAAGTGGGAATTTATGAAGCAGGCTCAGGAGCGCATCCGGGCCGAAGAAGCCGGACACGGTTCAACCGGCAACATGCAGGAGCATAAGGACGCTCGCAATCTGGCCGGACTACTGAAACAGGCTACCGAACAAGGTCAGCTATATCTGCCGCAAAAAGACCGCATCACGACCAAAGCCAAGCAAATCGCTTTTATCGAACTGCTGAAAGATATGATCGAATTCGATCAGACCCCCGACGAACTTTTAAACTCAATTTTTGACAATGGCGAAGAAAGTGAAACCGAGCAAGAATGAAGCTCAGACGATTACAATCAGTGGCATTCCCGGCCTGAACAATTGGGCGAACATATCCAGTCCACGCTACAACGGGCCACTGCCGGACTTCACCGGACAACTGCGATGCCTGACAGGCGTACAGGACATGGGTAAAGATCGAATCATTCTGATCAAACCCGAGCAACTGGAAGCCAAGAAAGCAAAGTACCCCCAGCTTCAAGTAATGGAAACCGTTCGATAATCAATTCTCAATCAAACAGATTAACACAATGACCGCAACAATGACCGCTCCGAACCCAACGATTGACGAGCAAATCGCCGAACTACAGGCAAGTATTGCCAACACCCCTGTAACAAAAACCTGCTTTATCATCAGCAGTAAAATCCTGCATAAGCATATCAAGTCGCTACTGTCTGCCGTATCGAGTAATCCGATTGTTCCGATTCTGGAAAACATCCTGTTCAGTGTCGATAGCGACGAACTGCTGACACTTCGCGCTTCTGACCTGCAAACGAATATCTGCTGCGAATTACCCGTCGAGGTAAGAGGCATCAAGCCAACCACTAAGCCGGTTCAGTTCTGCATCAATGCTCGACGACTCTACAAGCTACTTTCCAAGCTGCCGGAACAGCCGATTTCGCTAGCCTTCGACGGAGATAGCAAAGTAACAATCTGCCCCGATTCAGGCTATTACAATTTCTTTTCCGAAAACCCGCTTGATTACCCCAAGCTGCCAACGCTGAGCGAACCGGCCAGGTTTACGATGGCCGGAAAGGTTTTAGTCGATGCGCTGATCAAGACGCTACCGTTCACCTGTGGCGACGATCTGCGCCCGGCCATGACCGGCGTTTATTTCGAGGGCTCCAACATGGCTGCAACGGATGGGCATCGGCTCATTCGTGTTCAGGTGGATGGACTCAATACCTACGTCAGCTTCATCCTGCCCTATAAAGCCGGTAGCGTGTTTCTGAAAGCCTACGGCAAATCTGACGACAACGTTCACTGTGAAGTTGTAAAAAATAACATGCGCTTAGCCTGGGCGAATTATACGCTGATCGTTCGCCTGATCGATGAGCGATTCCCGGATTATCAGAACGCCATTCCGACCAACAATTCAATGTCGGCAGTTATCAACCGGCAGGCGTTAATCCGGCTCGTTTCCCGGACACTGGATTTTGCCAACCGCTTTACCCATCTGGTCGCCTTCACGTTCAGCAAAGGCAAGATCACTGTCGAAGCGGAAGACCTTGACAGCTCGGAAGACTGCACGGAGTCAATGGCTGTCAAGTATGACGACTACACGTTCCAGATCGGGTTCAATGGCCTGCTGATGGCCGATCTGCTCAAGCATGTTCCCGGTTCGCACATTCAAATCGAAATGTCGGCACCCAACCGGGCCTGCGTCATTTACCCATGCGACGGGGAGCCAGATAAAAAACACCTGTCATTGTTAATGCCGGTCATGCTAAACACCTACGCCTGATGACACTTGGATTCCGCACTAAATGGGGCAAGCCGCCCCGCCCGACCGAGTTTGAGGAGAAAATCCTGGACGGTCGCAAAAAGCACACTTTGCGTGAAGACCCGAAAGATCGGTGGAAAGCAGGCAACTCCATTCAGTTCGTTGTCGGCAACCGAACTAAAGATCGTCGTCAGTTTGCGACTGGCGAATGCACTGCAACGCAATCCGTGTATTTGTATACCGAGATAGATTCTGGACGAATTGGCATTCAGGTAAATGGGCGTACACTCAACCGGCAGGCTATCGAACTGTTCGTTCTCAATGATGGATTTGATTCGCTAGTCGAGTTTGATAACTGGTTCAGGCCTCTAATCGAAAATGCGCCAGGTAAATTATTGATTCGTAAACTCATCCACTGGACAAACCTACGCTACTAATGGCCGAACAGACCCAACCCGCTAAGAAAGCAATGCAGTTCACCATTGACGAGGAGATTGCCGAAGTGAACCGCGAAATCGGCCTGCGCTACGGATTCTACAAGAAAAAGGTTGACGCAAACCAGATGACGCAGATGGATGCTGATTACAGGATCGGCGTCATGACCTCGGCCCTGAACCGGCTCAAAGCCCTAAAATTTTTACTCTCCAACATTTCAAACCCCTACTAACATGTCTACAGCACAAACAGCCCAGGCAGCAATCGATTTCAAGCCCATCGGTCAGACTTTGCCCCAAAAGCCAGAACGAGAACGTATTCGTCGGGGCGGCTACGAATCACGCTACAACGAAGCTCTCGACTACCTGCGAGCTGAACTCAAGAACGGCCAATCGGCTGCGCTCCAATCCGGCGAAATTGCCAATACGTTCAAGATTACCAGTTCATTCCTGACGCTGTGCGTAGCCATGAAAGCTATTCAGGATGTGGGCTATCAGAAAGGCAAAGGCAGGATGTTTCGTGCAACGCCATTGCTCAGCCAGATTGACGGGGTTCAGCTTCGCAATTTCCGGCTCAAGAATTTCCCTAATCCTGAATCGGCTCCGGCAGTGCCGCAGCATTTACTTGAGAAAACACCGGAACAGCGTCAGGCGCTTGTTAACGCCATGAATACAATGGCGGTCAAGATCAAACCCGGTTCCCTGTTTTTAGTCGGTCAGGTTCAGGGTACAACCTTTACAGCAGACTTGCACGATCAGTTTGCCAGTGCTGAGCAGGCGGAGGATTTCATACGTGACTATTCGCTTGAATCAGGCCAGAAATATGCTATCGTGCAGGTTACCAGTGTGGTCGAGTCAAGAATGACGTTACTGCCTTCAACGTTATGACCGAACTGGAAAAGCGAGTAAATGGCATGATTGCGTATTCAGACAGCACACGCAGTTTAATGCTACAGGTTCGCAAAAACGCGCTACTGCGAGCCGAAGCCGGTTTAAAGCGCGAGCAGCTACAGTACTTCATTGTGCGCTGTGCTGGATTACTGGATGAGTTCGGCCTTCGCATGGGGCAAACCATCATTCACAACAAGGTCATGTACGTGCTGGCCGAAATCGACGGAACCGGCAATCCGGTCGGGCATCGGATTAAAGCAGACGGCTCCGTTAATCCGAATGATAAGGTTTCCCTGTTTAAGTCCCGTTTAATGCGCGTAGAGTTAGTTTCACCACAAAAGACATATTAATACTACATTACATGAAAAAAGTCATTCTAGCCGTGTTAATGGCCGCTACGAAAGAAGGAATACTGTGCGAGTTGACCGTTAGCGTCAAAGGCAATCACATTACGACGCAAGGCTCGCTAAAGATCGACGGCCCGGTAACGGAAAGTAAGATCAACCTCAAGTTCTGGCGAGGGGGGCAATCCAGTGACCTGACGCTTGATACCGAGCAGAATACCGATCTGAGCGTTTCCAGCAACGACGACAGGTACGAAATCGGCATCGGTGGCGTCTGCATCAGCTTTCAGGAAAAATTCCAGCAGGACCCGTTCACCGTTACGCCTAGTGCCTGATCTGATCACCGCCGATCAGTTTCAAGCCCTCAACAAAAAGAAGCCAGCCAAAGGCAACCCGGAACACGACCTGCAATGTCAGGTCGTGTCTGACTTCGATAGAGATTACCCGGACTATGAAGGGTTATTGTATGCGATTCCCAACGGGGCAAAACTACCCTTCAAGAACGTAACCAATAAGAAAACCGGAAAGGTCAGCCGGTACTGCCCGGAAGCCCTGAAATTGAAAGCCGAAGGTTTACGGCCGGGGGTTCCCGATCTGTGTCTGCCGGTTCCCAAAGGTCGCTATCATGGCCTGTACGTCGAAATGAAGTACGGCGACAACAAGCCGACTGCCGAACAGAATTACTGGATGCAGCGACTTACCAAGCTCGGCTACTGCTGCCGGGTCTGCTACACCAGAGCCGAAGCCAAACACATCTTTAAAACCTATTTGTCATTATGAAGAAAGGCAAGTTCAATAAACTACGCAACAAAATCCGCGAAGCCGAAGAACGCGGATTTAATGAAGCCCTGGACATGATGAAAGAGTTCGTCATGCACAATCAATTCCAGCAGGTCGGTTCGCCCGAAACATGGCATAAAGTCCTTAGCAAAATCATAGACCTACGTACTCCCTTCTGATCATGTTACCAATCGACTTTCCCGGACGAAACCGGATTCTGCACGGCCCCCGCGATGAACAGGGCAACCCAACGAGTGATATACTGGATTTACCAAGCTTTACCAACGATGTTGTCTGTATTTCCTGCTGGCAACTGACCGACGAGGAAAAGCAGCAGCTTCGTCAGTCGCTCGGTATTTACGTTTTTCTGTTTTACAGCCAGATCGACCCGATACACATATCGGCAATCTGTCCGATACGCAATTATTCGGTCGTCGTGGAGCCGGTGGCACTTAACATCCTTTACAAAGACGACGAAAAGTGTATTACCTACTGGGAGCTTTCCGACGATGAAATCGACTACATCCAGCATACAGGTACGATCTGGTTTACTATCCAGTCCGGCGATACACAGCCCCCGGTCGGCTTCATGACCGAAAATCCGTTTGTTCCCCAGCCTATTATATGATCGACCGACAATTTGAGTGCATCACAAAACAACATACTGATGCCGCCAGGACGCTAACAATGGTAGAAACATACCCGCGTCTGTTCGAGCCGGAACATAATCAATTACTGGCAAAAATCCGGGACGAATACAGTCAGCTTGTCAATCAATTGATTCCCAAACAGCCATGAGTATTTTGCCCAAAAAGAACCACATTTTTCGATTTCAACTGTTTAATCTGTTGTTCTGCCTCAAAGACAGCCGCAGGCATCTGATGACCTACGTAGAACATTACGGCGGTGACTCAACCGTTCTCGGCCCGTACGTGTTCTGGATTAAACGACTATGAAAATACCGAAACGGCTGGACCTTACCCGCTCCTGCTTTTACCAGCTACCTGATGATACAGCTAATATTATTGGCTACGAATTGATGTATCGGGCAAAATATCCCGGCATTTTTAAGATTCGATCAGGAACAACGTTTTTCTTTGAACTCCAAAACGCCCAGGCTCGCGACGCCTTTCTAAACTCGCTCGAAGTGTCCTGCCGTCAGTCCGGCCTGATTACCCAACGAACAACTTTATATTAACCATGAAGAAACCACATTTTGAAGTACGCTCCCTGACTGTCAAGACAATGGTTGTCCAAGGCCAAACCGTTCACCGGCATTTCTTTGAGTGGCTGAACCGTAGCAGTCTCGATCAGTGTTATCTGCGGCTGCTACTTATCCGGCAGGACGGCACCAGCATTGGCGATATGCACGATCTGAAATTTCCGAAAGTAAAACAGCTCGGAACCCTTACCGTCGAGGAGAACGGCCAGAAACTCACAAAGCCGCATTATAACGCTTCGACGCACTTCTTTGTCGATGCCGATGAAATAGCCGCAGGATTCGATTATTACACGGCTACGCTCACCAAGAAGTCAGACCCGACCGTTGCCGTTATCAGCAAGAAGCGCGAAGACTTGCGCCTAGCCCACGAAAAAGTATAAAAAAATTTCTTGCGTGATGTAATATTAATATTACATTTGCAATGAGGCTGTTTTGAAGCAGAACGGAGTGGGGTGCGCATCAGGGGAGGCTGGCGCACCGCTTCTTTCAAAGCAGCATCTACCGCGCGGGGTAGTTCAGAAGGTTAGAATAGCGGAATGGTCCGCCATCGCGGTCATAATCCGCAGGTCGCCGGTTCGAGTCCGGCCCCCGCTCCTACCGAGAAGCCCATTTTTTAGGAGGGCATTAATTGATTGAGCGCGATACGGCCCACGAAACGAGGGCAGCATTTTTAAAGGGGTTGTACGGACTTAAACTAACCCCTCGCCGGTTTTTACCGGCAAGTCTTTTGGCGATGCTGATGGAGCGTTGTTAATTGTTTGGTTAAAAATGAGGAAGGTTTTAAGAACGCCCGGACGCTTTGTTCGGGCTTTTCTTTTTTATTTGCGCCCATGAAACAGCTTCTACGAACCCAACAACCTCTTGCGACCATCGCCTTTATTATTCTTTTAAGCCTATCTCATTCAGCCAATGCGCAGGATAATACCCTGAAAGGTATCTTGCCCCTGCAAAACAATGAGGTATACTACAAGCAAAAGTTTGAAACCCCTGGACTGTCTAAAGCAGAGGTCTTTCGACGCGCCCGGCGCTGGTGGGTATTAACCTACAAGTCCGCTAAAGACGTTTTGCAGCTTAGCGATGAAAATACCGGCGAACTAATTGGTAAAGGATACAGCTTCGTTGATGCGCCCAGCGAGAAAAAGGATATGCCGATTTCGTTTATCGTCCACTCGACAATGACACTCGATGCTGCTGACGGCGGATATGTCGTTACTGTCAGTCAAATCAGATTGCTGAACTCATGGTTTGCTTACCCAGGCACGCCGATTGAGAGCTACAAACGTTCGCCCGAAAAAAATCTAATCCGCGTCCTGCAAGGCACTGACCAGAAAATAAAGGATACGTTTGCATCGATCAACAAGTTTGTACTTACCGAATCTCTTTAAACATTAACGAAAAGGCCCCGACAGCAATGCGGGGCCTTTTCGTTAATGTATAGCGGCTCGTATAGCCTCAAACGCGATGTAGGTAAACAGTCCGCGCCAGCACCAGTTTTCGACTTTCGGCCAGTTAACAACTGGCTTTTTTACGACTGGAGGTTTGGTCGTGGCTGGCCCGATACTGGGGCTGCGGCTCTTTGGGTCTACCGATGGCTTACTGATCGACAGTAGCTTTACGCTTTCATTCAGCCGCGTAATCGTTGAATCCTTGCTTTTGATGATCTTTTTCAGATCGGCCACATCAGCCGTTAGTTTAACGACCTGAAAATGCTCGAACAGTACCTGCCTTGCCCCATCCGGTGTTAGGGTCAAACTTCGGGGCGGCAAGACTTCCGCCTGAAATAATGGGCGTGAATCCGACCGATTTGGCAGGCTGTCTACCTGGCTGATTAACGCTACCCCGGACGTGTCGATTGAACACGCTGTCGAGGTCAGCCTGTAGGCCAGCATCATTAGCACGGCGTAACTGCTGGTAATAAATAACTTCATCTTTTTCACGGTCGTCCAGACGTTTATAGAGTTCACGGATTTCAAAATTCGCTTCCAGTGTATCGGCTCGTAGCCGCCATAGTTCGGTATCCTGCGCCTTCACAATCGAATCCTGATAGGCAATTGCTTCGCGAACTACTTCGTTGTACATGCTGCACGATTTGAGGCCGAACCCCACGATCAGCAGCCAGATCAGCACCGGCAACGCAGCCGGGTACCAAAGGATTTTCCAGAGCCAGCGCAGCCCGGACTTAATGTGCGTCCAGATCGGGAGTGCATACCCCAGCAGGGGCGTAAGTTTTTGCAGAATAACAGCTATCATGGCTCGACTATGGTTTCAGGTTCAGGACTGGACTCGACCGGCGTTTCTGTTGGAGCATCTACCGGATTGGGTTGCGGTCGTTGCGATGGCGGAATAACCGGGTCGAGAATAACCGGCATTGTTCCGCCGTTCACTTTCACTAGCGCCGGTATGATTCTTGGTTCAAGCATAATTCCGGCTCCTAATACCTGTTTGGTTACGCCGGGGTCAATCCCCTCGATACGTTCGTAATCGTACTCGTGAGCCGTCCCCAGAATCATTTCAGGCTCATCGTCAGGCCCGAAAATGTACACAGACCGAACAGCCGCCCGGTTGTCGGGTAGTGAGTAGTTACTACCGAGAACACGTTGATTATTCGTTGCGTCGATAATCCGTCGAACCGGGCCTTCTGCAACATAAGCCTCTTTTTGCTCGAAGGATAAAAACGGCCATATAGCCGCAAAATGCGCGAAAGTTGTTGGCTTAAACATAGCGTTATTGAGTTAATTTTTGGAGATAAGCATTAGATAGCCGTTTGGGATAGTAAATGAACTTTTGAATCCATCCCGAATAGTTGGCTGTACTGTTTCGATCTCGACCGATGTAGAAATTCACAATACCATTGCCTATAGGCATAACCGTTGCCGTCCCAGTAACAAGGGTATTATTGTAAGCCAGGCAAATGGATCCGGCATTAAAACCAAATGCTGCTTTACTGACTTGACCAAACGTATAGGGGCTGTACTGTATTCCATTTCCGGTAACGTTGGCATAACCGCCCCCGTTGGGCATTTGCATCCGTAGAATATTGCTAGCGTTAAGCGTTGCTAATATTTCACTTTGAAAGGTTTGTCCGTCACCGAAGCTAAATAGGTAGCCTCCCCCCAAATTGTTGTATTGCACAAAAACGCTGGATTCGTTCTTGCTGTACCAGGTACCTGAATTGATAGTGAGGTAGTCTGTTGCCCTGGTGACAGCCGCAGTGGTTGTGGGGATATACGAAGTGACAAATGAACCGACTTCCGCTTGTGCACCCCAAATAATGCAACTACCTGCAACGGTTGTATAAAAACCGTTAGGATTGTCTATAGCAAACGTACCAGTTCCGGTTGATGTCGCGGCCTTCGTAAATGAACAACGATAATAACCACTACCCACGTTAGTAATAGTCACATTCGTATATAGACCACTGGCGTTAGTAAAGGTGCCGTTGGTTAAATTGAATACAATCCCACTTCCCGACCCGCCACCCATTGCTCCGTCTGTTCTGGCGACAATCTGAGTCCCTTTAGCGTAAAAGGAAAAACAATAGGTAGTACCCGTCGTAACACCAAAACTTTGTTGACAATAGGCACCATTTTGGCCGAAAAAATTAATTAGACTAGCAGTAGTTGTTCCGTCAGGCGCAACATCACTATTAGCTGTAATTGAGCAGTTACTTTTAACCCATGAACCAGTAGTATAAGCAGAACTTTGTACTATAAAATTTTGCCTACTTTCCTCTAATAATATTCCCCTACAAGTAAGCGTAACCGGGTCGTAATCAATCCGAGCTACATTACTTGTAGCGGCTGTTAGAACGCCCGATGAGTTGTAATACGTACCGACTGATGATCGAGAAAACGTTACACCGCTAGGTAACGAGCCTTTTGTAAAATCTAAAAACAATGAAGGCGTAAACAGGCCAACATTCCCGGCTAATGTCTTTATCATTGTTTGTAGTAGGTTACGTCAATGACCGTTGAACTTGCCGCGACCAGACAGAAGATATTCGACTTGCCGGGAGTGATATGCCAGTCAATCGAAGCCCCGCCCGGAAACACGCAGCTTGCCGGAAACGTGATTGTAAAACTCCCGGCCCCGCCCTGAGTGACTTTCAGATAGACACATCGCCCAGCCGACACATTAGTTAGCGTCAGCGTTGGCACATTGCCCGTCAGCGTAATAAAGTGATACTGATTGTCCTTTGAATTAGCAAAGAAGTCAATTATATAACTCGTTGATACACTGGCGCTGTTTACCGGATTATTCGTCGCGGCTGCTAAGGCTGTACTGGCCGAGCCAGCAGCAGCCTGTTTACTGGCGTCGGCGGCATTGGCCGAGCCAGCAGCAGCCTGTTTACTGGCGTCGGCGGCATTGGCAAAACCAGCAGCAGCCTGTTTACTGGCATCGGCGGCATTGGCAAAACCAGCAGCGGCCAGTTTGCTATCGTTAGCGGCAGTGGCCGAGCCAGCCGCAGCCTGTTTGCTGGCATCGGCGGCATTGGCAAAACCAGCAGCGGCCAGTTTGCTATCGTTAGCGGCAGTGGCCGAATCAGCTACGGCTGCTTGCAGATCAGCAATGATAGGCGTTAGTGCCTGTCTGTGTAAGAATTCTACTTCGATTCCGGGCATTGCGTTTAACTCAGAAATTTAACTTTCATGTAGGGGTAGTGCGCTTCTGGATGATTCTCAATCTGGATATTACCCCCGATACCCATCTTGATAGCGTATGCATCCATTGAAATAAAAGCCAGGATATTACCGACCAGCGTTTGCGCCTGCTGCGCTGCTCCGGTAGCGACACCGGCCTGTTCAGTTGCCGTCTGAGCCGAACCAGCCGCAGCAACCTGACTATCGTGCGCAGCCTGTTTACTGCTTTGCGCGGAGCCTGCCGACTGTTGAGCCGCAGCCGCTGCCCCCGTACAGGTTTCTATCGCTCCTGTAATCGTAGCTGCCGACTCGGTGGCCTGTTCCAACTGATCGGCAACCGCTTCCAGTCCTTCGCTTACCTGCTGAGCCGCCTGCTGCGCAAACTGGGCGTAGGACATCACCAGCCCGGTAGCGGGTGTGGCATCCATAACCGCATCAATGACCTTGTGCGACTCATCGACCGTTACGCTTACGCCCTGAACGTCACGAATGGTTTCCGGCGAACCTGGACTTATATACGTTACCTTCGGCAACGCATATCGATACGGACTACCGACTGACGGCACGACTTTTACCGTCATCAGGTACGTGCCTACATTCAGGTCAGGCAGTACAGCCGCCAGCTCATTGGTTTGTCCCGGCTTGAGCAGCGGAACCGTGACCGGGTTGATATTCTCGCTCTGACGAAGCTCGACAAACAGCAGCAGGCTCTGCGTCGGCACCACAGCAACGGTACTTCCGCCAACGTACCGGCTCAGATTTATTGCCAGTACGTTGGGGTTTCCTTTCCGAAAACGCAGCGGAGTTGGTTGCATTAGAATCCGTCGCTTTTGGTTTTGCTGCTTACCGTAATGTCGTCGCCTGGGCGCAGTGCCGGACTGGTCTGCGCCACTCTCGAAGGAGGTTGCCCCAGCGTATCGACAACGACCAGATGCGATGTACCGTGCTGTAGAGCGTCCTGCTCGATCAGCGGATTAACCGGCTGATTACTTAGTTCGGGTACGTCGCCCTTGTTATGCTTCGGCTTGGTGAGCGTTACCCAGGGGCAACTCGGACAGGGCTTCACCTGTCCCGATGCCTGTTTAAGATAAGCAACCGCAAACGCGCAGGTGTCGCACCGATAGATGGCTGCACTGTCTACGTGCATCGCCAGCTTTGCGCTGTCTACCTGCTCAAGCGTTACCGGCTTCTGTTCGACCCGTACGCAGTTACTGAGGGTTAACATGCATAGCAATCCAATAAGGCCGCACAATGCAATAAATGTCCTTTTTGTTCCTGATTTTTTCATCGTAAACGCCCTCCCTTCCGGTAGGCTTTTTAATGCCGTTGACACCCCGATCACTCGTGTTGCCTTCGACGGTTTTACAATAGGCATTCCCTTCCTGCCAGTCTTCCAGCAGACCGACGTGCCAACGCCCGGAGGAGTAAAAAACTACTACGTCGTTGCGCTGCGGGGTGTACTTCCGCCCGTTTCGAGTCAGGGGGCCGGTCGCTCTCGACCAGACGATATAATCTTTCTTGAGCGACCAGTTACGCGCCATCGGTGCGTATTCGATTACCGAATTCCAACCCGCCTGTTTGATCGCCCATTCGACCGACGTTCCGCAGTAGGGCGAGTTCTTGGCTAGCCCCGGATGATACGTCGTGTTGTAGATAGCGATGCGCGGGTGATCGTTCCGGTTCGTCGTTTCCCGCACCGTATTCTCGCGTTTGAGTATGGCTACAGGGTCAACTCCTGCGGGCTGCTGTGCAGAAGCACATAGAGCGAAACCAGCAGTAAAAGCCCAAACAATAGCCCAAAAACGAGCACCCGGCGAAAGGCGGGTTGCTGATCCAGTGACCGCAAATCGTTGTAGAAATCGTAATCCGTTTTGTACCATCCGTTCAGGTAGATATAATAGCGTGGGTGAATCATAAACAGCAGCCCCAGCGAAGCCCCGACCGCCGAAATCAGCGGCAGGATGGCCCCGATTGTTTTCTTGAGGTACAGAATCCGAAAGTCGCCTACGCTATCGGCTTCCGGCGCGTATTTACTCAGGTTGTCGTACCAGCAGGCGAACCCGAACCAGATCAGTACGATACTCAGCGCAAACAGGGCAGGCTTCAGATGCGGCAGCAGCCCGTCGAGCAGCGAAGCGTTCCGGCTTTCGGTTCGCTCAATCACGCCTATCGCTTCGCCGGATGTCGTATCGTTCGGCGATTCAGCGGGAAGCACCGGCTTAAACACCGGGGGCGATTGCACGTTAAGCCAGTCCAGCGGGTTCGGCTGTTTCGATTCGGGCTGCCTGTGATCGGTAGCCGCCACCGGCTGCGCTCTGGCACGTTTGGCCCGGTAGCGGTCTTGCGGGTGCAAAGGCCGGTCGCCTTTAGCCTGGGCTTTCAGCGCATCGATCTTGTTCCACATCCGCATACCGGCGATACCGAGCAGGATTGCCAGCCCCAGCAGCCAGCCTTCGAGAGTAGAGAGAAAACAGAAAATCATCATTTCGAGGAGGAGAAAAGCCGGTTCAGATTGAGTACTGAACCGGCCCGGTAAGTGAAGAGATTAGACAACCGGCTCCGTATTGACCAGTCGGGCGCCGATAATACCTGTGTACGTACTCCAACCGTCATACGCTTTTGCGAAGCCAGCCGGACGGGTAAAGACCCCGTACAGGCCCGACGACGGGGTGACGATCTCGTAGGGGTACTTGGTCGTATCGTATTCACGAACGCGCAGGTCAACTTTCAGATCGAATGTCGGCGAATCGTACTGTGCAATTTTGAGACGAGCCCCACCGAACGAGGTGTTAGCCACTTTCTTTTTCTTGACAATCGTTTCGTGTTCCATGATCTGCTGCCAGCAGGCCGAACCCGGCTCGATGATCAGAATTTTATCCTGACCGTAGCTCGTGTCGATCTGCGGATCGTAGTAGAACTCGGCAGGAAGGGTATCGTACATGGCTTTCGCGTCCATACCCAGCGAGTTCATATCCATGATCTTCGACTTACGCAGCCAGCTAACCATTTTCAGTCCCCCGATCACTATCCACTTACCCGTAACGCCGTGAACCGTACGCAGATCGTTGAGGTAGCCCCAGAAATCATCGCGCAGCTTGCTATCGGTGTAATACAGGTAGATGTCCTTCGGTACGGCTGAGTTGGTAACCTTGTTGGTGCCGACAGCCGCAATCAGTGCCGTCAGTGCCGCCGTGTTCAGTGGCTGCAACAGGTCTTTTTCAACCGTCAGGTAGAATTCCAGTGCGGCTTCGGTCATCTTGGCCGCGTCGCCAGCGTCAAGCTGAACAGCGCCAGCGATAACGCCGTCGTAGTACTGTTTAGCCGCTTCTTCCAGCGACATCAGATCAATCGTGCGAAACTCAAGATCGTACTGTTTGTAGCCGGTATACGTTACGTCCAGCTCAGTAACCGCACCGGGGCGCGTCCCGGACGTATTGACCGAACGCGTCGATGAGGTCGTACCCGTCGTGTACTGCTTGCGGTAGTTGAGCCGAACCTTCGGAACTACGTCGTCCGCTCCGGCTCCGGCTTCAAAGCTCAACCGCTTCTCCTCGCCAGCACCTTCGGCACTCATGGCCGTTTGCAGTCCGGCAAGTTGCGGAGAGCGCAACGCCTGCAAGCTACCGATCTGGCTGAATTTAGGCGCGTTCTCCGCCGTGTGCATGATGCAGGCTCGCAGGATTCGAGCCGCCGATAAATTTACATTGTTTGCCATCTTGGGCGATTTTGTGATTAAGATTGAAACTCGTTACAGATCAGCCATCGACCCGTTACTTGTTAGCCGCGATTTCCTCGGCAATCATGGCGTCAAGGGCTGAATTTTTCGTTGTGGCTTTGTCTGCGCCAGTCGGAATCTTTACCGTATCTTTCGATGTGGGGTCGGATTTTTTACCGTAATCGTAGGCGGTAATCGTCAGGTCGGCCAGCATAGCCAGGTCAACCGCCTTGCCGTCCAACAGCAACGGCTGTTCGGGTGAATCGGCCCGCATGATCTTGCCGTCAGCACCGATCACACCTTTCAGTTTTTTATCGCCGATACCGACCTGTGTAATCAGATCATGCGCATCCGAAATGAAATTGCGCTCGAAATGACGGTCGCCCGATGTGTCGCGCAGTTTGCCCGAACGGACGGCTTTATTGAGCAGTTGCACGTTCGTCAGCTCGGTTTCACGCTGCGACAGCCTGCCCAGTACCGTATCGTGATCGGTCTTTTTGATATAATCCGTACCAAGCTGCCCTTTCAGCGCATCGTATTCGCCTTTCAGGTCGTCGTAGTTCTTGTCGCCGGTTTTGGTACCTGCTTCATCGAACGCCTTCAAAATGAACAAATATTTCTTGTGCGAATCGTTCGGCCCGAACTTGGCATACTCCGTTTTCTGAGCGTCGCTCAACTTCGACTCATAGGTTTTGAGCATGTTGTCAATCGGGTCCAGTGCTTCGGCCTTTACCCGCTTTTTGACATCCTTGAAAATGTCGTCGTTGCCCTTCGCTTCGTCGGCAGTCATCAGCGAAGCCAGCACTTTAGCGGCCTCGTTATCATCGTACTCATCTTCGAGTTTTTCGATGAATTCTTTTGCTTGTTCGGCTGTTAGCCCGTATTTCTTTAACGCGGTTTCGAGAAAAGCTCTCCGTTTCATTCTGGTAATTGGTTTCGGGCCAGCAAGGCCCCGGTACGCATGAAAAAATTAGTAAGGGTTAGTCCGAATCGGGTTTAGGCTTCCGGCTCGGATTCGTCGGTATCGACCTCAGCGAAATACAGGATGTCGAATTCTTTGCGCTTGCCGTCAGGAATCGTAAAGTCTTCGACATCCTTGTATTCGGGAATGCCCAGCACTTTGGTCAGGATGTGCGTCGTGTCGCCCGTTTCCTCGTCCCGGTCCATCGCTTCGTACCCGGCTTTGGTGAAAATCACGTTTCGGGCCTCCTCGACGGTGACGACCTTGTTGCGCTGCATTCGCTTCCGGGGGCCAACCTGTACAACGATCTCGTGATGCGGGGGCAACTGATCATAGGTCTTTTCGGTCGTCTTACGCGCTTCCGTAAGTTCAGCGGCTAGCTGAGTCGCCGGTTTAGTTGTTTTTGCCATAACTCATTGAAAAAGTTTCGTTTGTAATACTCGCAATTGATCAGACCAAAAATAGTAATATTAATATTACATTTTCAAAAATATTAATTGAATTGTTTTTGCTGGGTCTGCTCAATCTGTTGTACGTCCACGGGTGGTTTCAGGCTCAGGGGGTCAATCGTTGGAAATGCCCCTCCGCCAGCGCCCCCGGTAGCGGCCAGCCCGACCGTCTGCGGCCCGACCAGCGCCTTACCCCGACGAACGATTTCATTGTACTGCTCGGTCAGACTTTTCTGCCAGAAATCGGCATCCTCGCGCAGTGCATCGGCAACCAGTCCGTCAAAGTCCAGCGACAGGTAGATACGTTCGATCTTAGCCCGGTTTTCGGGGCTGTCCGGGTTACGGAACGCTACGCCGAGCAGGTAGGCTTTCATTTCCTCGGTAACGTCAAGGTACGGGTCGCACTGCGTCCGCAGTACATACCGCCGGTATTCGTCCGACTGTTCGCCGGTCGTATACAGCAGCATCTTTTTTTCGTACGCCTGCACCAGCGTCGGGTCGTACTTTTTATCCTTGGCGTTGTTGAGTTCTTCGCGGGTCAACTCCGCATTTTCCAGATCGAGCCGGACGGGGGCCAGCACTTCCGGTAACTGCTCGCCGAGCCGTCCGCTGGCTCCGAATCGCTGTGCATCGATACATTCGTAGCCGAAACTCATCAGATCGACAATATGCACCCCGTTAACGACCAGCGTACGCAGCATTTCCTGCCTATCGTACCGCTTACTGGCTCCCGACTCATCGTAGGGCGTTTTACGGATAAACTGCATATCAATCGTGGTGTAAGCCTCCTCGCAGTTGCGTTTGAATTCTTCCACGAAGGTTTTCAGCGATTCGATAGGCCGCTTGATAAATCCGCCAGGGTCGCCACTCGGCACGTTACGCAGATCACCCGGCGTAGTGCCATCGCTGGCATCGACGTACATAATGTTCAGACCGCTACCCGTATCGTGAAAGCCGGTGCCTTTACAGGTTGGGCATTCTCTAACGTCGATGATCGCGCCCGGCTCGCCTGACTTCGTACCTTTTACGTCATCCCGGATATGAATCACGCCACCCGTACAGCCGGGTTGTTTGCATTTGCTGGTACTACGTCGCCATTCCTTACTGGCAACGTGAAAGTTGGTCTCTACCTGAATGTCGCTCTGATTGCGCTGGCCGAGCCGAATATGCGGCAGGGCATCGGCGATCAGACTTTCGTAATACTCCTCGCCTTTGGGTGTTTTTTTGATGCGCTTTAGGCCGATCTTTCGCGCTGGCATCGTACTACAGTAGTGCCGGGGTGGATTGAACAACTGCCCTTGCAGGTTGCCTTCCAGGTCATACAGGTTTTCCATGCCCAGAATCTGCCAGTCAGCGATACGCTGGCCGTTCTGATTGGTCGATAGTCCGGTCTGACGCGCAATCGTGTAGCTGTCATGGTCAAGAAAATACAGTACGTTCCCGGTCGGTTCATCGGGCGTATCGCCCGGCAGCATCGTTTTTTCGGGCGCTACCAGCACGGCGAATTTCCCCCGGCGAAACATCCAGACATCCTGACACGGAATAATCATCGCCTGCGGTCGGGGGTATTCCGCATCACTTAGCGGCTGCTCGACCGGCAGCAGCAGCAGTACCGCGTTCGGGTCATCAACGTAGTCCGATTTTACGTTCGAGAAAAACCACTCGACAAAATCACCTTCCGCCGAAAAGCCCTTGCCGGTGTAGGTCTGAAGGCTATCGACCTCCTGAATGTCAGTCGTCGGCCATTGAACATCGAAATCGTCAGCCTGTCGGATGTAGTCAAGGGCCGAGATTACCCGGCTTTTAAAGCCCCGGAAGACATTCTCGTAGACTTCCTTGCGATACTTCTTATGCTCCGGCAGTTCACGCGGACGGTCTTTGTCCAGGTATTTGGGGTAGGCATCCCCGAAAACCTGTTCGATTTCGTCGCGGTGCAAAATGCTCTTTCCGTAAAATTTGTGCAGCAGCTTCGAGCCGGGACGGTTTCGACCGGCCCCCTGTTGCAGATAGGGTAGTAAATCCTGAAATGATAACATGCTGATTTTAGCTAAAAAACAAGGCGGTCAAGCCAGTGGCCGACCGCCTTGTTCAGAATAGACACAGGTTTACTTCGCTAGGCTGGCTTACTTGACAATAACTTCCAGCGTCCAGGTGCCGTACACACCACAGGTATTTTCGGCTGCAACAGTATACACGTAGCGACCCAGCGGCATAGCAGAGCCGATAGTTACCTCGCCGGTATCACTATCGATAGTTACCAGTTCAGCGGTCGGGATGTCGTCCGAACCGTTTTTAAAGATCGAATACCGCACGGCCCCGCCCTCGTTGACGGCGCGCTTGATCTTGGCAGCCGTGCCTGTAACCATGTTGTAGCGGTTGGTCGTACCCGCTACCAGAGCAAGGTTTGTCGGCGCTGGCGTTGCCACAGCGAACGTATAGCGTAGGGTTTCAAATTTAAGCCCCGCCATGCTGATGCCCTTTACCGGCTGAATCTGACCATTTGCCTTGTTCCAGCTAATGGAGAAGCCGCCCGGAATGTCCTGCTCAAAGTTGCCTGACAGTTCGTAACCAATGCCATCGAATACCGGCGCTTCGCTGGCGTAACGGATAACCTGAACGGTCGTATTGGTAAACAGATAAACGTCCAGCGGCCCCAGCGCACCGGCCCGAAGTGAGTTCCAGAAATCGACGTTGGCGAACGTGTCCCGTACCATGAATTCAACCTTTTCGGCTACTTCGCCCGTAGGCCGGGGAGCCGACTCCGAACCGTAGGTCTGGGATGCCTTCCGCTCGGTAGGTTTGGCGGCTTTGCCGTTCACCAGTCCGTTGCCCAGAAACCAGCACTGCCCCTTATAGGCCAGGTCTTTCAGTGCCGCCACAATATTACTCGCCGTCAGCGGTGCGGCTGGCGCTGCGCCGATGGTGTAGTTAATGCCAAACTCCGGCAGGCTGGCCGCAACAACGAGCGCGACGGCTATATAACTACCCTTCGGCTGAATCGAACCGTAATCCGCAGATCGGTGTGCCGTAGCTGCCGAACCGGGCGTCACGTTCGGCATGAATTGCTGTAATGTTCCCATTGACAATGAAATAGTTTGATTTGGACAAAAATAAAAAAGTAATATTAATATTACCTATTCGCAAAAATAAATTACGGTTTAACGACGGTCAGCGAGCGCCAGTTCGCCGAATTGGTATCCCCGCTCACCCGTGCGTACAGGGTGTAGGTTCCGGCAGGCACCGGATAAAAGCCAACATCCTGACAGTCGAAATCGTGAAACTCCATAGCCTGCCATGTGCTGGTAAACGGTTCCAGCTTGCACTGACACGCTTTGCCAGCGTTGACGATACCCCGTATGATGTCGGTTCCGCTGCCACGCGAATAGGCCAGTGCGATAATATCGCTGGCCGAGGGTGTCGATGTGGACGGACTGAACACGGTAACACTGATCGTCTGCGAAACGAATGCCGTGTCGCTATCGCCTTTTACGTCGATAGTAACCGTAGCGGCTGCTGTAAAGGTGCGGCTCAGTGAATTACCGAACGCTTCGGACGAAGCCCAGCGAACGAGCGGAGTACCGTTCTGGCCGGTGACGTTGGATACCGTAACGACGGTTTGTGCGACCTGTTTGTCGATCAGCACACTGAACAGAATCGGCGTACTGACAATCTGCTGAATCGTTTCCGGGTCCGGCCCCACCACCGAAACTTTTAGTCGTGGGTCGTAGCTGGCCGCAGGTTTAACCCCGAATTCAGCTTCGTAGGCACTAGCCGCTATGATCTCCGTAGAGCCGTTCGGTCGCGTCACCGCTACCGTATCCGGGGTTTGCCATCCGGTCGGCGGGTTGGCGCTGGCCGTTACCACGACCGGCGCACCGGCAGCGTTGCCGCGCTCGGTCACGCTGGCCTGAATAATGTCATTAGTCGCCAGCGCAGGAACGGCGATAACGACACTACCGGCACTGAGCACCCCTTGACCGAGCAGAGACGTACCCCGGTACACCAGAATGGCCGTACCGTTGGCCTGATTACAGGCGACGGTGACAAAGCCGGAACCGTGATAGGCTCCGGCAGTAATGGTTGCCAGATTCATTCAGATGTCAGCAATTTAGGATTTACGGTATGAATCTCCATCGTGAGCGAGTAGGTTGCTGGCAGTGACGAGCGACCGACAATGTGCGCTTCTCCGCTGATGATTTCACCCTTGCCCCAGGCTTCGGCTTCGCCATTTAAAAACAGCGATACGCCGGTTTTGTCAACTACGCCGGGGGCCGCGATCAGCACCCGGCCCCCGGTTTGATCAACACTACTGATTCTGATCAACTTTTTCATGTTCTTTTTCATTTGCTTCCTGATTTATACGCCGGTATTTATCCCAGTTCCAGCCGCCAAATAGCCGGACGGCGCGGTAATACAGCTTGTTACGCCAGCCGCCCGGATGAAAGCGGTTCATAAGTTCCAGATAGACCTGATCGGCATATTTCCGATTCATCTGCGAAAACACGTAATACCGGCCCGGCTGCTGGGCAAACTCCTCCCAGTGCATGTACAGATAGTCGTGAACGACAGCCGCGATGTTAGTTCGGTTATCGTATTCGGGCAGGATATTACCCAGCCACAACGGAACACTGTGACAATCGGTTACGAATCCGCACGGCAGCAGTACTTCCTTGTTGTCGAGCACTTCCACAATTACCGGGGCCGTCAGCTCCATCTGATCAGGCTTTTCCAGTCGGTTGCTCATCGCTACCCGCAGCCGATATACGGTATCGGTACGGCGAATTCGGGCAATTACATCGCGGTTCATCTTAGGCAATAACCAGGTATTGAAAATCAAAACTATCCACCGACAGAGCGGTTCCGCTGCTGGACAAACTAAAGCCGTTGGGCGTAATCGCACTCACGTAGACGCGGGTAAGCTGCTCAGCCGCTTTTGCATTGCGTGCTGAAATCTGCACCGCAACCGGAGTCGCGCTGTACGCTACGTTGAAGGTCAGCGTTAGCAGGTTATTACCAGCCGAAGAACCGGCACTGGTAGTCAGGGTAAGTTTACCCGCTATATCGTTACTACCTGCCGCAACGGTAACGCTGGCCGTGCCGCCAGCACCAGCCGTACTAACGGAAGCCGTTGGCAGGCTACCCGTCGATACGACCCCTTTTGTCTTTAGCCGACCGGCAATGTCCAGCATTTCAGCCGGAGCAGTAACGCCGATACCCAGCCGTCCAGCGCCGGTCAGTGTAGCCAGAAACCGTTTTGAACCAGCCGAAAGCATCTGCCAGAAGCTAAAGCCGGAACCCGACAGGTTGGCATTGATCAGGGCTACATCGCTATTGCCTGCAATGTAATTTGAGCCGATACTAATCAGCCCATTACCCGGCGAGGTGATGACTGGCGGAAACAGGCCGCCGTCCGAATTGGATGCGTAGAAGCTCGTGAACCGGCTTCTCAGGTTCATCATTGGCGGGTAGGTTGCCGGGTCGCCTGAATCGAAATACTTTGTGCCGGTAACGGTAGCCTGCGGAATCAGCGAACCATAGATCGTTGCCTGCAAGGAGCTGTTTACCCGTACGGCAATCGCCCGAAAGTTATTGTCCGTCATGGCGTATACGATCAGCCGCCCATCGGCAACCCGGTAGGCGAGCAGACTGCAATAGGACGCGCTCCCCTGGGTGGTGTACTGGTAGTAAGGGTCACCGGCTGATCGGTTGGCGATATACAGATTAATCAGGATGTCGTTTCCTTCCGCCGACGCCCAGGACTTGGCCCGTAACTCGATTTCGGCAAAGTCGTTTGTCCCCCCCGTTATGGCAGGTAGTTCACAAACCGGGAAAAATCGTGGACTCGTTCCCCCATCGACCGGGCTTGTAATGCTGGATACCGTGCCGGTTCCGGCCAGTCCCGGCAAGCCCTGCGGCCCCCGAACGCTAACGGCCAGATTAATATCCGTGACGAAACCCGTACTGCCCAGATACGTATTTACGGCAGGCTTTACGCCAGTCCCGTTAACCCAGTCAACAACCTTTATGACTATATTGGGGCCGTTAACCGTTAGCGCCAGCACCGGCGACCAGCTACCATCCATTTCGATCAGGTCGAGAATCGCCAGTAACGCAGTTTTGTCTGTATCGCCGTCGATCAGCGCCAGACCATTGTAGCCATAATGAGCGTTTACGTACGCTCTTGCTTCATTAATTGACATTAGTGATAATCCTGATTAAAGTCCTCGGAATGATCGGGTCCGCGCTCCGTAGTTTCGGCGTGACCTGTTTGTGTTTGCTCTATTACATCCATATCGGGGCCGCACACCGCCGAATTGATCGCAGCCAGCGACACCGTAGCCTGCAAAGTCAGCCGGTCACCGGGTTCCAGCCGTAACGTTCCGGCCATCGACAGTACCCCAGGGCTGAGCAGCGTACTAATCCGCAGGCGGTCGTTCACGTAGGCCGACAACACGTAAGGCTCCACCGGACAGAGCGCCCGTAAGTCATACGTCGCCGGGTCAACCGTCATCGTTTGCTCAACCGGAATTAGTTGCTGCTGGCTGCGCAACCAGATACCTTCAAGCGATTCGGTTCCAGTCACCGACTCGACAAAAGCCGCAGAACGATTGCCCGGCAGCGCAGCCATTCCCGCATCGAAGTGCATGGATTCGGCTTCGTACAGGTCTGTCTGCGCCTGATACAGTTGCTGGACAGGCGTAGGCTCAGTTTCCCGGTAATCCGACTGCGCCCGATACGGCAGGCCATCGATCTGTAGCAGTGGATGTTTCAGCGCCAGTAGCAGCGCCCGATGAAACGCAGCCGGTTGCATGGTCGTCGTCAGCGTGTGGCTGTAGTTGACCTGCAAGCTGGTACGGATTGTTCTACCGCGTGGGGTGCTGTACTGCGTCTCAAGGGTCTGCTGACGCACTGGCCCGACGTAAACCGGCAGACGTAGCTGCTGCATCAGTCCGGGTTCGGCGTACTCGTAGCCTAATACCTGATCAAGACCGGATAGGCTACCCCAGCGCAGGACACTCGTACCCTGCGGCCCGATCTGCACCCGCAGCCGGTTAGAAACGCCAACAACCTGACGCAACTGCCGATCACGAAGGCCGAGCGAGTAAATGCCCGGTTTGAGCGACGGCATCCGTACTTCACAAACAACCTGTTTCGGTCGGACGCAACTTGGCAGCGCACTCAGCCGAACCGGCGCTACGTCGTCCGGCTCGCTATACCGAACACCGCGCCGGGCGTATGCTGCCAGCGTGCCACCAGTAGGTACGTCAATCACGAACGGATTGGTGGTATACCCCAGCTTACCGGCAATCGCAATCGGCGTGTCCGAAGCCGAGGCTACAACGGTTTTGGTCGTCACGCCACTTTGTTCGACCACAAATTCATTACCGCGCTGAATACTGCTGCCAACGAATATTTTCCAGCGCGTAGCGGTGTAGGCTTCCGTTGTAATCTTTGCACTCAGGTAGATACTCGGCGCATTGGTGTTGGCTATCGTCTGCGAACCGGGATCTGTCGTCGCCACCGGATTCTGTCCGGCTGGAATCAAACAGAAGCCGCTACTCGTGTTGAACTGTGCCGCAATCGTTGCCGGGGTATCGCTGGCCGATGCTACGACGGTTTTGGTCGTCATGCCGGTAGCCGCGACCTGATAAATATTTCCAGCCTGCACATCGGCCCCGACGACGGCCTTGTATTTATCCTGTCCGGCTCCGTTGTTTGAGTCATACAGCAACTGCAAGACCGGCTTATTCTGGTTTTCACTGCGGTAGACGCCCGTACTGGCCTGTATCGCAACCGGCGTACCTGCATCGATCAGCAACGTAGCATCCGCGCCCAGGCCGAGCCCCGAAAGAACCTGTGCCGGTGTGTCGTTCTGCTCAGCCGTGTAGGTCAGCCCCTGCAACTGAAAAACGTTACCGGCTTCAATGTCGTCATTGACAACCACTTTATAACAATCCGTTGCGCCAATGCTGACCGCGCCCTGAGAGAGCATGTTCAGTGCCGGGCTGTTCGTGTTCCGGGCGCTCAGATCGAGCTTGCCGAGTCCGATACGCCAGCTTAGCAGTTCGTCATCCGAAGGCTGAAACCGGGCTGACTTGAAAATGCGAACGATCAACTGATTGCCCCGTCGAATGGTCACTACCGGCGCGTGTGGGTAGGCTTCGTACTTGCGCTGTATCGCTTCGATATAGTCGTCCAGACTGGAAAACTGACCAGAAACCGTACCGAGCACCGATAGCGCCGACGCCGTTGGTTCCGCACTGGGCGAGTCCTTTGTGTATACCGTCCGCATGATAGCGAACTGCTGCCCACTGGCCGGTAATGAATCGATTGTTAAGGCGAACTGCACATACTGCTCACTGCGCTGCCGACGAACGATGCCGATACGTTCACTGCCCGCTAACGCCGGATTGACGCGCACCGGCTGCTGCGCCGGATTGAGCAGTACAATTTCGCTCAGTTCGGGAATCTGCCCTTTCAGGTCGGATTTTGGTATCAGGAACCGGATGACATCACCAGCGACAACCGGCAAGATCGGGTGCGCGTCCTGGGGGGTCAGGGCATTCGTCGGAATCATGCGGTTATCATCGGACACCGCAAAAAATCGGAGAAAATGCACAAATTGTCTCATGCCCGAAGGTAATATTAATATTACAAAAAAAGAACAAAAAGAATCACAAAAACAGCGTCATCGTGCCGGTTTGTCCCTGCTCGGTTTCCTGCCATGTGGCATCCATGAGCAAGCCGGTTACGGGCTTACCCTCGTCATAGACCGTAATCCAGTCGCCCAGATTGTTAAATTCAGTCTGTGACATCGGTATGACGACGATAGCTAGTTCGTCGCCGAGCAGCGACTTCGGCAGTCGCGGCAGGTAATCCCCCTCACCCAGCGACGGCCAGGCTTCTGTACCGTACCTGCTTTTGGCCGTACTGTTGCCTTCCGACGATTCCAGCGTCAACGGCGCAATCGGCAGGATTTTAGCCCAGCGTCGGGCCGAGCGCGTAGGGCTAAGCCGCACATTGTAGGGTGTTTCGGTATCGACTACACCAGTCAGATACGGCGTCTTTTCGCGGGTTTCGTTCACCCGCTGGCCTGATCGGTTCAGCACGGTACAGATCACAAACAGCTTATCGTCGTTGCTGTCAGACGCGTTGGCGCTGGCCGTTTTATCGCTGAACTGCTTACGCCGTTGTTCTTCGATCAGTTCACCGGATGCAATCACGGTTTTAGCCCGTAAATCGAGCGTTTGCCGCACAGTCGGGTAACTGGTCAGGTAGCGACGAGAGCCGTTGATTTCATCGTTTGCCAGCAGGCCGCTACTGCGCCACGTTTCGTACCCGGTCAGCACCTCATTGAACAGGTACGTTGCATTCGGCTTGTAGGTAATACTGATTGACTCCTGATCGAGCCAGCTTACGGCTGCGTAACTGGTTAGGTAGGTAGCCAGCGGTTCGACCCGAACGGTTGCGCCATCAATCCAGAGCGCCAGCGGGTCCGAAGCGGTCAACCCGTCGAATACATCCTGCAAGCTGGCGGTAATAGCCCGGTTAATGCCCCGCAGGTTGGCGCCATTGGTCAGAAACACATCCTTACCGTCGCCAGCCGTAAAATACTCGCTCTGAAAGGCCAGCGTTCCCCCACTCGACCGGCGCACCAGTTCAGCCAGCAGATCAGCCGCCAGCAAACCCCGGCAGATCGATTCCGGTGCCTGATTGGTCGATTCCAGCGTAACAACGGTATCGCTGCCATACACAAACGACCACTTGCTGACGGTATCGCCCCGGATGCCGAGCACAACCCATCCCCCAGGCTGGACGACAAGCCCCGCCAGTAGCGCATACGTTGCCGTTTTCTGGCCGGTTGTCATCAGCAGTTCAGCCTGCCGAATCTCGGTAGACTCGCCGTTCGGCCCGTAGAGCAGAACAACCAGACGAGCCCCGGTACTGGCACTGGCGCTAAACGTCATCTGTACCCGTCCCGACAGTTGCAAGGACTGCGCATCGTTGGTCGTGTTGCGGTAGATCGGCTGATTCGATAGCGGACTATCGACGGTCAGCAGTTGCCCCGGCAGTGTGCTTTCCGTTTTTTCCGGCCTGACAAGCGGCAGCGAATGGCTGATCGACTGCGCCGATGGCATTGCTTTCTGAACCGTTGGCGCTGAGCCGACTGTATGCGTGGCGGGTCCGGTAATCCGTTTCGTCCGAAGCGTTACGGCTGTTTTTGCCGAAACACTATACTGCGTTACGGCATTACTTTCCAATGATGTTGTGCTTACACTATCGCGAAAAGCGCATGTGATTCCATTGCGGTTTTGCGAAAAGGTCAGGTAATCAACAAAAGCCTCGTACTCGGTAACGCCGTCGTACTCCATCCGAAAGCGGGTGTTTGCCGCAACGCGTGCGACCTGATACGGCTCAAGCAGCAGGCGACGACTCAGAGCGTCGGCAAATGTGACATTGCCAACGCTCTGAGCATACCCAACCTGTTTATACAATACCGAGAAATAACGCGGATTTCGTGATTTTGCCCGAACCAGACCGCTTATTCCCTGCGGGGGTTGAACCTCCGTTTGATTGATAAAAAAACGCTCCATTATCGTTTAAAGATGTTGTTCCAGTATCGAACCGTGCTTTGCTGTCCGATTTCTGATTCGGAAAACCCCTGCCGATCTATTGAAATGTTCACCAGCTTTTTACTTTCAAAGACCTGCCTCGTTCGTCGGGTTTCGTTAATCAGTTCGGCAATATTTAGAAACTCCCGACCGCCAGCCGACAGCAACCCGTCAGGCAAACCGAGTCGCATATTGCCAAAGCCAGCCCAGAAATCAGCCATATTCGGCATATTCAGGTTTTCAACCAGCAGCGCCCGGCGTACCAACTCGTCATTAGTAATGCCATTCAGTTGCATATTCTGATCGACAGTCAATACCCGCTCCCCTTTGGTCAGCAAAGCCGGTACGGTATCGCGTCCATTCGGTCGGCTGGGGTCGTCTACGTACTCTGTACCAAGAAAGTACTGCTTGCCTGTTTTGGGAGCGTAGCCGGTTGCAAACTTGATCGTAATCGGGTTGTTGTTGGCGTCGTAGGCGCTGAACGAGTGACCCAGTGGGTCGTACGTCAGTTCGATGGTATTGCCGCTTTCGTCGTAAGCCGCCGACACCTGATTACCTGATGAGTCTACCGGCGTCGTTGGCCGGGAGCCTGGACGAACCCCTCCCGTCCCTCCGCCTAGCGTCTCTTTGACTATGTTCGTTTTTCCGAACACGCTGCTAATACCGGAGCTGGTAGCGGAACCTGTATCGTAGGAGAGCGCCGTAATTGTACCGATTGCCTGATTGAGCGCATCGATAGCCGCATTAATCGCACTGTTATTGCTGAATAGCCCTTTCTGCCCTTCCAGAATTGCAATTTCAGCTTGCAATTCTGCAATTTTCATGCGCTTGTTGGCTTCAAATATCTGACGATTGGCCTGCATGACCTGGTTGGCATACTCGGCGTTTGCTTTGGCTCGATCTTCGGCGGCAGCAGCTTCCTGCTTCGCCATTTGTTCCATGATTTCCTGAATCTTGTTGGCCGTTGCTATTTCCAGATCGTGTTTTTGATTGGCCGCGTCTAGCTCCAACTGTTTGATACGATCTTTCAGCAACTGCTCCCGTTCCAGTTCATCGGCCTTCATCTGAGCCAGCTTTTCGTCGCGCTCTTTGGCTAACTCCTTAAACTTGGCCTGATATTCATCATCCAGTTTTTTCAGGGCTTCCGTTTCTTCTGCTTTCAGCAGTTTTGTTTCTTCGGTCTGCTCTTTGTTGAGCTGCTTAGTTGCTAGAGCAACACCTTTCGACTTGTCGAGCTTAGCCTGTTCAACCGTATCATGCAACTGTTGAAGCTGGTTTTCGTACTCAGTGATGACCTGTTGCTTTTCAGTTTCATCAGTAAGCGTTGACAGAATACGGTCGCGGGTCGCCGTAATTCGGGCAATTTCATCAGACCGATACCGCTCTAGGGCTTCATTACGAACACGGTCAAGAATAGCAACTTCTTCGATTTCATCTGAAATACGCTGCTGCATTAATTGCTGGCGCAGATCATAGGTTGCCTGCATCTGCGCCCGTTCCTGGCTTTCTCGGTCTTTGAGCAATGCAAGTTCCTGATCATAGGTATCTTTGATCAGAGCAACTTCTTTATCATACTTATCTTTTACTGCACTAAGCTCAGCCTCAAGAGCCTCCGTTTTAGCCTTTAATACTTCATCAATACGGCTCTTCTCTTTATCAGCAGCATCATTTAAGGCATCAATTTCCTTTTCTTTTGCATCCTTATATGATTTCAATTGATCTTCTATAGACTGAACTTTTGCATCTCGAATTTCACCCGCTTTGGCAATTTCAAGCTCAGCCTGATTTATGATCAATTGCTGCTGCATCTTGATTTGGTCAAGCGCCAATTCAGTTAAACCCTTCATGATTTTACCCGCATCAGTGCCAGCGTCAGCCTGTATTTGAGCTGCTTTCTGGTAATAAGCTAGCATTGCATCAATCCGGTCGCGACCTTCAGCATAGGCTTTTTCCCGCTTATAGTAGTCGTCTATTTTTTGTAATTTTTCTTCAATCGTCCCTTTGAAATTCTTCATTTCTTCGTCGTGCGAATCTTTCGCAGCTTTGGAAATGAAGGCATACAGGTCGGTATAGGCTTCCCGGATTCTGGCAAAACCACTCGCAATAGCCTGATAGACTTCTTTCTGATGCTGGTTATACGCATCAGCGATAGCACTGAAAACCTGATAGATTGCCCCCATGACGGCGAAAACCGTAGTAGCCGTCTCTATCCTGGCATCGGCCAAATCCTTCCGCGATTTCTGAACGGCCTGATTGGCCTCCTCGACCTGCTGAGCCGTTCCGCCCATCCCCGCATCATAAATAGATTTGAGCGTTTGCGCGTGAATCTTCGCGTTTTCCAGCGCATTCTGAGACGCCTGCAACGATTTGCCGGACAACTGATCGGTAAACTCAATGACGGTCATAAAACCCTTTGCAATCGAGGCTAGCAGCGGGTCTGCTTTGCTGAGCATTTCCGAAAACATATTAATTATTTTCCGGGTTGCTTTCTCCTCGGCATCAGCAGCCGCTTCGGTCATGCGAATGGTTTTTTCCTTCTCGGTCTGCAACTGCTTTTCGGCAGCTTCGCGCTCAGCCGCTGACTTTTTAGCCTCCTGCGCCAGTTGCTTGATACCCTTCGTTTCTTTCTCGATGTAGTCGTACGAAACGTTATTGCGCTCCTGAAACTTTACAATCTCAGCGTCGATAGAATCCGACAGCGACTTCCGTTCGATAGCCAACAAACCATCCTGAATCTTCTGATACTTTTCGTGGATTGCCTGAATCTTTTGCAGAGCCTGTTCACGTAAGGCGACAATTTCATCTTCGGACGCTTTACGACTCACCCTTGTTTTGTTGATCTGCTCGATTTCCAGTTTTTCAAGGTTCTCGTAATATTTCTTTTTGTCCTCGAAACTCATGTTGTCGGTTTGCAACAGAATATCACGAACCGTAAGCTGCGAATTGAGCACAATGGATTTCATCTTTGCGCCGTGATTGGTAGCCGCCCCTTCCTGATTCTCGCGGTAGGTGCCATTGATCTTCGCCAGTTCGTCAAGGTGCTTCTGTTCCGCCGTTTTGTAGTCGGCAGTGCCTTTCTTGAGCGTCGATAGCTGAGCCTCCCAGCGTTTGTTTTCCGCATCAAGCGCCGTTTTTATGCGTACCTCGTCGGTAGACTTCATGTTCTGGCTGACCTTCGCATAATCTTTCTCAACGGCATCAAACTTCTTACTGATTTCTCGCGCTGCTTCGCCGAAGAATGCAGCCCCACCGCCAGCGGTTTCGTTCAGTTGGTCTTTTAGTTTGTTGGCCTGCGCTCCGCCAGCATCCAGCGCCTTCACGAACCGGGTAATATCCCCGTCGAATTGCACCGTAATTGATTTAGGCAGCGTGCTAAAGAACTCTTTTTCCAGATCGAACAACTCTTTCTGCTTTGCGGCCAGCCCTTCCAGATTATACGCCTGCCGGGCCAGACTAATCCGGGTCATGTACGACACATTCACCGAATCAAGGATTTTACGCAGATCGTTATTGGAAACCTTCTCGGAGTCCAGCCCCGAAAAGTACTGCGGGTACTGTTTGATCAGCAGCGCAATAGCATCCTTTCGTTCTTTCGTACCTGCGGCTGCATTCAGCGCCACCTGTGCCAGTGTGTTCAGGTTGGCTTTCTCTATTTTCAGGGCTACTTCCTGTTCACCCATCGCACTGGTTACCTCAGTCGTTGCCGCTTTCCAAGCCTGATACGTTGTGATCGCAATACCGACGGTAGCGATGATCGCCCCCAGCGGATTAGCCGCCAGTGCCGCCCAGGTTGCACGGGCAGCAACGGCTGATTCAAGCTGTGCCGTATTAAATCCCCGCGTTGTGCCGGTCGCCGTGATCATAACCAGATTGTACGTACCGACTACCAATTCAGACGCAGCTATCGCGGCATTCTTGACGACCATCGCGGCAGCAATGGCCTTTTCTTCAATCACGGCTGCATTAGTCGCCAGTTGGTAGGTAATCCAGGCCGATGCACCGGCTTTGATGATTGCCACATTCCGGGCTATTGCACTGTCAGAACCGGCCAGAAACTGAATCATACTACTTAGACCGCCGATTACTTTCTGTAGGCCATCTTCGTAGTAATCACCCAGAGCCGCCTTTGCGACAAAGAACTTATCTTTCAGGTTGCTAACCTGACCGCCCAGCGTCTGGGCCTGAATCGCCATCAGGTTGTAATACCGACCGCCTTCCTGCGAGGCATCGAAAAGCGCCTTTTTGACCTGCGCAAACGTGATTTCGTGCGCTTCGGCCAGCTTAACCACTTCGTCGCGGGTTTTGCCCATCGACTTAGCCAGCAGATCGTACAACGGAACGCCATTATCGGCGAACTGGTTAAGCTCCTGCTTCATCAAAACGCCTTTATTCTGGATGTCGGTGAACGCTTTGGCGATATACCCCAGCTTTTCGGAGCCAACGACAGCGGCCATGTTGCCCAGTACTTCCAGTGTCGGTATCAGGTCCTGGGTAGCCGTCCCCATGGCTTTCAGCCGGAACGTGGCTTCCATCAGGTTCTCAACCTCGAACGGAGTGGTCTTCGCCATTTCCAGCAGCCGGGCGAATACCGCATCCGCTTCGGCTTTGGTGCCGATCATCTGCTGAAGACCAGCCCGGAACGAATCAACCTTCGACTTGGCTTCAATGACTCCTTTCGTGAAGTCAATAAGTTCATACACGCCGAAGGCACTGGCGATGTAATTGCGCAGTTCCTGAAAGGCTTGACCATGTTGTTGAATCGCGGCCTTCTGTTCGGCCAGTTCACCCCTGAGTAGTAGCGTTTGCCGCTGCTGTTCCCCGCGAATGATGGCCGTCTGTTGATCGGCTTCGGCTTTAACCGATAAGGTTTGCCGTTCGAGTTCAGCCTTTAGCTCAAGGGTAGTCTGTTCGTGCAGCCGTTCGGCAATCTGCGCCTGTTCCAGTAGAGCGGCACGTACAGCCGCTGTACGGCGTTCTTCTTCTTCACGCAGGATTGTCGTCTTACGGGTTTCGGATGCTTCCCGTTCGATTTCCTGCCGCTTGAGTTCAGCGGCCTGTTCCTGAGTCGTCTGTTTGGCAATCTCTTTAGCGATAGCAGCGCGTTCCTGCTCGCTGGCCTTCACATAGGCCGTATTCTGAGCTTCGGACGCTTTGAGTTGCGCCGTCTGCTGATCGAGCTGCGCTTTGCGCTCAAGGGTCATCTGCCGGGCGATTTCCTTAGTAATCGCCAATTCCTCCTCGGCGTACAGTTTTCGGTCGTTCTTTTGCTGCTGTGCAGCCTGTTTGACCAAATCTGCCGTCGAGGAGGCTATCTGACCCTGTTGCTTTGTTAATTCCGCAATCCGTTCGAGTTGCTGGATTGCGTCAGGTAATTCGGAGGCTAGTTTGAAGTTAAAACGGACGTTTTGTTCATACTGAGACATGGGCTAAATCCTCGCCGGATTCGCGGGCGGGGTAGGATGAAACGTCAATTTTTTCGTTTTGCAGGGTGTTCATCAGGTTTTGAACGTAGTTTATAAATCGGGCGGAACGTAGCTTGTACTCGGTTTGATCCTGTGTGATGCCCCGTAAGGAGAGTGTCCGATAGGCTTCCTGTTGAAAGAGTGCGTACCAGTCTGAAAGCACAAACGACCCCGACAGAAACACGTAATACTGTCGAAAGCAATTTTCAATCAATTCGTCCGGCTGCGCGTCGTACAGGTAGTCGGCATCATTAAAAAAATGTTCACTAAGGTACTGTTGTAGTAATTGGTAGTCCTTTTCGGGTTTTGAGGGAAAAGTTGATTGCATTGAGGTGTCTGTACAGTTTAGTAGGTATTCAGAGTAGTCACCGCGAACCTGCGGCCTTTTGTTTTTCTAGCTGCTTTTCTAGCTGCTCGGCGTCGTACTGTTGCTTTCGGATAAATGCGGCCATGTAGTCGTGAGCGTCTTCAACAGTTGATCGTAACAGGTATCGTAAGCGGCCAGGGTCGCCAGTAGCGACTCTAAACGCTGCGTCATAGCTGGATTTGCGCCATTCATTCTGAACCGCAATAGGCTCTGCGTGAATAGGAGAAACTGATTGTAGTCCGCTTCCCGGATCGCCCGGATAGCATTCAGGGTATTTTCTTCGGAGGCCGATGCTAAGGGCGCGAATCGGTTGAGCCGCATGCGTAAAAAAAAATCGTACAGCTCGGGGCGTTTCAGCATCAGCATGACGTTACGCTTACCCTTCACCGGGTCGAACGACGCCGGGTCTTCGTCCGACGCAAAGAACCAGATCGACCCCAGTTCATAGACACGCGCTGTATTGCTGCCGACGTTGAGTTCCGCCGTTTCTTCGTAAAGGTCTAGCCGCTGCTGGCCGAAACTCGACAGCGTAGCAATATCATTCAGGTATTTAACCGCCTGTTCGGGGTCTGACGACAGTTGCAGGATGGCCTGCGTTGCGCTTTCGGCAATCGACGTAAAATAGGCGCGTAAGGTGGTTTCGTCCAGCTTTAGACGGTTATGCTTTTCAATAACGTCAGTAAAGGACATCAACCGCCCCTGATACATGTTAGCCCCGTCGTCGCTGGCCTGATAGAACTGAATGCCTTCTATGATAAAAGGCTCGCCACTCGGCAGCAGAACCGGAATGATATGACCCAACGACAGAGCCTTATCGAATTCAGGATGAACAGCAATTGTACTCATATTTACAACAATTGATTACTTATTAGGGATTTAAAAACATCCTCCGACACGTTCAGCATCTGGTAGTCAACCGAAAAGCATTGCAGTGTCGGGTCGTAGGCTGTTTTCTGGTCGGGTATGAATAGAAATTCTCGTTTCAGCACGGCAAGCGTATCGGTACTGAACTCATTGATTGCCAGTTCGGTCATGGCCGAGAACGCCAGCAGAAACGACGGCATAATATCCGGCAACCGGGTCGCAACCATCATTGACCAGCGCAGGTTAAAGGCGACTTCCTGACGCGAGCCCCAGCGCATGGCTCCTTTGATCGGTTGCCCTCCCACCATACGGTGCGCGATCTGTACATCATAATGAACCGTATCAACCGTAAACCGGGCGGCTTTTCCGGTATCGGCATCCTGCCGCATCAGGGCAGGGCGTTTCTGCTGTGGGTCGTAGAACTGCTGCACCCGGCCAGCAAACTGAGCGCGAACGCTGGGCGCAATGATGCTTCTCAGTTCGTCGTCAACGCTTTGGAGTAACAAAAAATCATTCATTAAACACGCATCAAATCGTTAATCTGTTCTGTGAAATAATCCGTACTCTCCTGCTGTTCTTCCCCTGACATGATGAAGACCGGGCCGAAGTAGTCTTCGAGGTAGTCGGCTCGCTGGCTCATATCGTCATTCAGAAAGCCGCCCCCGAACTCATCAATATCGTTTTCGAGTACAGCCCAGGACGAAGAGTTAAGCAGTTCGCCCGTAAAGGTCAGATTGATCAGGTCGGTACGCAGCCCTTCCTGCTGCCGAATTTTGCCGTACCGCTCTGAATAGCGTCCGGTACGCTTCGGGCTACTGCTGATCATCGGGTCGCCGTCTGCATTCTGGCCCCGCAACTGAATCCGGTCACGAACCAGATTCACGGCATGTTGCGCGGTATCCTGCGCTATCCGGGGCCGGGCCTGCTCAATACGAAGTACAGTCTGTTGCGCGGCCAGAATGTCGGCAATTGCGGTCGTTTCGTCAAACTTAAACATAAGAGCCACTGATATACGTCACTTCCGAAGGGGTAGCCGTCGGAACGGTGAGGGCTTCCTTTTTCAGCAGATCGTTCGACATCCGACGCATCACCGGACGCAGGGCGCGTTTAAAATCCGTGCTGAGCTGCGATTCCATGCGCTCGGTAAACACCGCATTCGACAGGGTGAAGACCGACAGATTAGGCGTTGCCAGCTTCTCGGTCATCAGCAGTGAGCCGCACAGGTAACAGTAAGCGGCCTGCATATCCTTTGCGTAGCGAGGCAACAGCTTATCCAGCGAGCGGGTCACTTCAATATCGAGCGCGATATAGATTTCTTCGTCCAGTAGCGTACCGGCCAGATTTGCCGGGTTTATGGTGCGCCTGCCCTCGATCAGCGCACAATCATTATCGCAGGCGTTCCAGCACACATTGAGCGCATGTAACGGCAAATGCGAGGCATCAACCATGACAACCAACTGTAGCGGCTCCATCAGTACCGTTCGGTACGTCTCGTTTAGCTCAATGGTATTGATACCGGCATCAAATTCGTGCGGGGCTGCGTATAGCTGTGACTGCGCATCCAGATCATAGACCCGAACGCTGGCCGTTACCCGCTGATTGCCGGGTAAAACCGGAACCGAGACCGTCAGTGAACGCAGATTGATCGTTGCGTTCGGTGTGTAGGGTATCGTTACCAGCGTAGCCAGAAATACGCCATCCTGCATTGAGCTTGTCACAAACGGGCGTTTGCGCGATGGTTCCAGCGTTCGCATGATAACCGGCTGAAAGTCGTAATTCTCGCTGAGTTGCAGTAACACTTCATTCTGCAACCGTTCGCAGGCATTACGGTGTACGCTCTCCCATACGGCTGATTCGGGCGAATTATCCCCGTCGAGCAGGTCGGACGGCAAAGCCAGATCGCCGACCAGTTCGGTACTTAGCCCAGCCAGGTCATTGACCCAACTGCTGGCTGAATTATCGACGCCCCGAAGTCCAACCAGAGGCCGAAAAGCATTTAACATTTCGTTTGCCATATTACCATGCACAACTTTATGCTTAAATAGACAAAAAAGTAATAATAATCACAGAAAAGGTAATGTTACTATTACTCAAATAGTTACGAAAAAACCGGCAGTTGGCCGGGAATTTAATTTTAAATTAATGCTCTAAGCTACCTGTTTTTTTTCAATACCAAGTGATTTGTAAGTATCATACTCAAAATTATTTAGATCATACCGGAAACAGTCGCCGACGTGACCGTAATTGTTCTTATCAGCGTCCAGTTTGTCCAATCCCCCGTCCGAGTTGGCTTTCATCCTTTCAATGTCATCAATCAGTAATCCGCAGTGCTCGCGGTCGATGATAATCTTACTACCGTACCTGATCAAAAGCGCGTTACAGATATGCCGCGAACTCGAATGGCTGGCATTCGCTTTCGGTACCCGTTCATAGTCGCAATAGATCGCTCCGGCTTCGGCCATGTAGTTCCGTATCAGCGTCCAGGCCGATACATTCCCTTTGGTGTAGGCTGACCGGGCATTACCGGACGCATCGCCGGTAAAGAATATCTGATTCCGTCCGTACTTCTGGGCGATATACTTACAAAGTTCTTGCAGATCGCCCCCGCCGTGTTTGGCTTCGAGGTACTGAATCGACTGTCCGCTGTAATGCTGACTGATAACAAACGAGTTGTTATAGTTGAAGTCGAACGACACATAAACCGGAACCATCGGGTTATACCTCGTTTCGCCCACAAATGTCGTCGGCTTCCAGGCGGTGAAGTACGGATTGTCAGGCCGGATAATCCCGAACTCGCCAAGTCCATATACCCGGTAGTGGTCGGGGTCATTCTCCCGATACCACTCCATTCGACGGATATATTTATCGCCGACGAATGGATTGTCCAGATACGTGCTGAAGATAACCCGCGTCTGATCGTCTACCCCTTCCTGCGGATTGTCCTTATGGTGGAACATTTTCCGCAGCCAGTGGCGCTCGCTGATCGGGTTATAAGTCAGGTAGATTTGTACCGGACGCTTACCCCGGATACGGTCATTGACGATGTTAAATTCGCTCTCCTGAATTTCGGTTGCTTCTTCAATCCAAACCAGCGAGATACCGACAATGGATTTAAACTTTTCGGCATCGTCCAGCCCCTTAAAGACGATCTGCGAGCCATTGGCAAACTTGATCAGCTTACGGCTCGCGTTGTACGTCCAGTGAACATCCTCACGAAGTCCAAAGAATGGCAGCGCAACAGCTTTGAACTGCTCGATTACCGAGTCATTCAGCGAGGTAGCAAACTTGCGAATGACTAACAGCTTGTGCTTCCTGGTCAGCAGACGACGTACTAAATGCTGAGCCTGAGCGAACGACTTACCCGAACCGCCAGAGCCGTAATTGATTACGTAGTCAGTCTTACCGGCAACCCGGTTCAGTTCATGATACACACGCAGCAACTTGTGCCGCATGTTACGCATGTCGATGATTGGGCTAGGCCGCTGGGTATACACCTTTTGCCCGACCTTGACTTTCTTGGGTAGTCCACTGGCCGAGCGTTCAGGTTCATCAATACGAGGAGGTAACGGAGTTTCGCGCTTTTGCGGTCGGCTCATTCGTCGTTTAATTCTTCCTCGTCGTCTATCTCGTCTTCGTCGCTATCGTTCACAATCGTGAAGTTTGGAATATCGAGCGTTACGTCGGCTTTGTCTTTCTGGTTCAGGTACTGAATACCGAGCCATTTAAGCATGGCGTCAGACGGTTCGACGTATTCAATGACATCTTTGAAAACAATCCCCTTCGCAGTATTGAACGGCTTACTGACTTTGCGCTTGTAACCGACTGCCCGGTTAATCTGCTGTTCACGCAACATCTGCCGGGTACTGGCATAGACTTTTGCGGCATAGTTCTGCCATAACATCTTATGCTCGCGTTTACAGGCCCGGTACAGAGTATCATCCGAAATGCCGAGTTTGGCCGCTATTTCTGGCCCGTCCACCATACAGCGCAACGCCTTATTAACTTCTTCCCAGTCGATTACAATTGCTTTACGTGCCATTGCCGTAGTCGTTTACTTACCTTTTCCGGGTGCGTACTTCCATGAGGTTGTAATGCGCCCCCGGCTGTTGCTTTTGTTGAAACTTGCGCCTTTTGCGGTTGCTGTCGTATTGGCGCTTACTCGCCCCTTGTGCGTACAAATCCAGTCAGGCGATTTGCTAAGCTGCCGAATCCGGGCCGGGTGCGTCGTCGTCGTGAATAATGCATGTCCGCTACGGTGGTACATATCGGCAATATGCTTAGTGAGGATACCTCCTAACCCGATACCCTGGAATGCTGGCAGGACAACCGTACGATGCAGCCGAACGCCATTCTTTATGTGAGCGTGCGGAAAGGCCAATACCGCCTGAAACGCAGCTAACTGGCCGTTGACGGTTGCGACATAGACCCAGGACGAGGCATTGAACGAATGCGCTAGATAGTGATGCTTGCTAAACGCCTTCCATAGCTCACGCTTACGGATAGCCCCCTCACAAGCATAGATGTCGATATGGAAGAGGCCACGCGTGGATTCGCCGGATTGCTGCCCGGCTCCGGCTTTCCCTCGGCAGTGACCTCCGGCACTCTGAACGTCATTGTGTTGGTATCGAATACCCAATCCGGTTGCAGATATTGTTCTACATCGTAATGACAGGTTACAGCAATGAACTGCTTATCCGTTCGTCGGATTGCTTTCTGAACGGCATAACTGCCAACCTGAGCAACGGTTCTATCGACAACCGATGTGAACTCATCAAACACAATCAGGTTGTCTTTTCGCAGCAGGGCATTAGCCAGGTCAACCCGCATCTTTTCGCCGTTGCTTAGTACGTCGTACGGTTTGAGCCAAGACGGGGGCGAGGAGAACCCGACCGCGTTAAACATGCTGGTAATCTCACTGACGGGGCAATGCCACGGCATGTCGTCTAATATACTCGGTTGATCATACCGGAACGCCGTTATATACGCTTCGGGGAATAGCTCTTTGGCTATCGTCGTCTTACCCGTACCGGATGCACCGACGATCAGCCCAACCTGCCAGCCTTCTGGCGGGTCAATGCTGCCCGTAAATCGTTCTTCGGTCGTTTCGGATTGCAGATCGAACGTGCCAACAACAGACGCAACCCGGAACGATGCCGGGGGCGTTGACTTTTTTACAATGTCAAAGGCTTTCATTATGTCGCATTATTTTCGATTGATACTGAATACCTTCAAGTTGACTCCTATACCACCTTTTACCATGCGCTGGCAAACCTAGGCTCACGACACTCATCCGTTTATTGTAGAATATCCCGAACATGGCTGCTACTCTTTGGCGTGGTGTTAGTGGTACGGGCCGGAATTGATATTGTCGCTTTAGATATTTGCGATATATCTTTTCCATCTTTAGAGTGTCAAAACTTTGCATGTGAATCCCCGGTCGGTTAGTTCGTTGTACAATTCTTCCTGCTCGCGCTCAGAGACACAAATAGCCTCGATTCGATACGTAACATCCCCGGCACCGGCTGAGCCGTCAGAGCCAGCAGAACCCGCGTCCTTGGTTTCGTCAGTGACATCATTACCGGGTGGCGTCCAATTCTCATCCAGAAACCCGCCGAAGGTGGTTAGCTCATTGACGTAATCGACGGCATCCCCCATGTCGGCAATAAATTCGTCCCAGCCGTCCTTTGTGACTTCGCCATACTGCGAGTTAAACAGCAGTAGCTTACGCTTGGCTTCGTCACGGGTTTCGGCATGAACGAGAATATACGGCAATTCAATGCCGCCAGGGATTTCGCGCTGAATAACCCGCAAGCGTTGATGTCCGTCAAATGAATACATGACACCGTAAACAGGCTCTTTCCAGACAAAAAGCGGGAATAAAAATCCTTCTGTTTCGAGCGAGTGTTTCAGCTTCGTGTAATTGCTCTTACTGAGGTCTTTAAAATTACCCTGCAAGTCTTCCAGTTCGTTACTATTGATCGTGGGTAGCTTGTCCAGGGTGGGCGATATAACCAGATTCATACATGAAAACGTTTAACACCCGAAAGTAATACTAATATTACTTTTTGCAAAATATACCCACCGTCTCTAAATCTTTGCCTATACAAACTAAATGGCAGCAAAAACCGCATAATTAACCTCTTCTGAATCAGTGGGGCGCAAAGAATCCTCAATTTTCCTCGAAAAAATCCCAACATTACCCTTGACACAATAGTAATATTAATATTAACTTTGCAACAAGCAAACGGGGAAACACCCGACTAACAATCACCTTATAACAGATTAACATCATGAACGCTCAAATTATTAACGCCCGTCAGTTCAATTCAGTAGAAGAATACAAAGCAGCTACCGGCTTACAACACGTAGAAGGCGAATGGATGGACTTAGCCCGTCATTTAGGGGTACCCATCAATCCTAAAGGCGGTCGTCGTTCAATCTATGACGCATGGAAAGCACAACAGGAGCAATCTACCGATGTAGCCACTACTCCCAAGAAGTCAGTAGCTACGAAAGTAAAAGCTACTACGGTACAAGTGCCAGTAGTAACACCTGAACCTGAAACGTCAGTAGTAGCGAATGCAGCGCCCGAAGTAGTTGCTATTCCTGATAAGCCGAAAACGAAAGCCCCCCGTCGTATGGACTTCCAGAATGAGGACGATTTCGACGCTGCTATGACTGCATGGGTTCTTGAGAATCCACGCCCTGAAAAACCTGCTACTGTTGCTGTGCCGGTTGTTTCAAAGCCTAAACCTGTTGTCGATATTGCTATGGTTCCTGCCGATGTTGATAATGTCGAAGAAACAGCCCGTCAACTGGCTAAACTGCTGGCGGGTTTATCTCCTAAGCCGGGTAACGCTCAGATCGACCCTGCACAGGTTGCGCAAATGATTCAGGATGCTGTAAAGGAAGAAACGAAAGGTTTCCACAACATACTGAATAACGAACTGTACGAGTGCAACGAACTTCTGAAACAGATCAAGCAGGAAGTTCAGAACAACACGACAACCATTCACGTAAAAGTCAATGACAAAGCCGCTGTACAGGTTGACGGGCTGGTTCATGAACGCTTTGAAGACATCCTGAAACACGTTGCTGTCCGTGACCACGTTATGTTGGTTGGCCCCGCTGGTTCTGGCAAGACGACCGTATGCGAAAACGTTGCTCAGGCTCTTGCGCTGGATTTCTACTGTAAATCGGTTTGCGCTCAAACCTCGAAGTCTGAACTACTCGGCTATATGGATGCAAACGGCAACTTTGTCAGCACTGAGTTCCGGGTGGCTTATCAGAATGGCGGGGTTTTCGTCCTTGATGAAATCGACGCCGGTAACCCGAACGTTATTGCGGTGCTGAACTCAGCACTAGCGAACAACTACTGTGCCTTCGCTGACGGTATGATTCGCAAGCATGAGGATTTTGTTCTGATCGCCTGCGCCAATACGTTCGGAACGGGAGCCAGCCGGGAATACGTTGGCCGCAATCAACTGGACAGCGCAACGCTCGACCGTTTTAGCGTTATCGAGTTCGGTTATGATGAGAAGCTGGAAACCGCCCTTTCGCCTGATAAAACGTTCTGCCAGTTCGTTCAGGCTGTGCGAAAAGAGCTAGCAGGAGAAAGAGTAGTAATTAGTCCCCGCGCATCAATCCAGGGCGGCAAACTGTTAGCTGCTGGTTGCAAGCCTGATTATGTGCTGCAAACTCGGATTCTAAAGGGAATGGCCGTAAACCTATCGGAGCGCGTTAAAACTGTTTTCGCTCAATTCTATAAGTAATAAACTTTTATTAGCAGGAAAAGTAATATTAATATTATTTTTCCTGCCAAACACCTTGACAATAGTAATACTAGTATTATCTTTACACATACTCTAAACCAAACAGCAATGAATAATCTATCAGACCAAATTATATCTAAAAATAGCTATGCAGACCGAGTAAAGGCGGCAAGTTTTGTTAATCTAGGCGAAGGAACCCCCTTCGATATTATTGGCTCAAGTAGTCAGAGAGACACATCAAAAAATTTCCAAAAAGGCCAGCTAATTACAGGCAATCCTTATATTCTGCAACTGTTTGAACAGTACCGTCAGAAACATCCAATAGATGTGCCAGTTCATAATATCGAGTCGAACTACGCTATAGCTGGGGACTTCGTTGATATTGGCCGGTATATGAGTGGAGAGCCGGAATGCATGGTTGATTATAGCCAATCATCAGACACTCGCTTCGTAGATTTTTACATCAATATTGATGTTTGCCATAACATTAGCCGCGAAAACTCATTCGCCTATTACGCTGCTGCTATAAGTGTTATTGACTCACTTGAAAATTCAAATTACCGTGTTCGTCTTATAGGCGTCAACTACTCGGACGCAATCAGCGTCGGTAAAATCTACGAAGTTACAACCATAATTAAAGATCATAGCGAGCCAATTAACTATGCCTATCTAACCAGCATATGCATGGCAGATACGGCTTTCTTCGCTGCTATGATGCTGCGCCCGAAGTTAAATCTTTATAGCTACAAAGGTTGCGACTCGTTACCCGGATTTGAGCCTAATGTTTTAATGAACGAAAATACATTCTATGCTCCATCGCTGTATGGCACTAATCGTTTTGGCAAAAAATACAGCGAGATAGCAGACCCGAAAGCGTTTTCATTCAATGAGTTAATTCAAGACTGGAAACTTGACCATTTACTTGCAAAGTAACCCTCTCCCACTCTGCCGGGTATCACCACGCCCGGCAGAGTAATATTAATACTACTTTTAACTCCAAACAGATTAACACGATGTACACAGTAACATTCAGTTTTGACCTCGGCGATTGTGTCGCCCTGTACACTGGCCGGATTGAAGCCGTGACCGACAACGGCTACTTAGTGAAGTACTACGAACCAACTATCCGGGATCTTCTGTCGATCAACCTACGCACCGACGAAGTAATCAGCCGTGGGTACTCGCCCGTTCGTATGCTGCCGCTGGCTCCTGTCGTACAGGAAACGCTAACACAGGCAATCATCAACTCAATCGTTCAACCTATTTACGCCTAAGACAATGGAAAATCAACCACATGAAAAAACCGAGTGGCAATTGAAGTATCCTGAAACTTACATTCTAACAGCAAAGCAAACCGAACAGGCCATGATTGCAGCCGTCAAAGCCTTGATTGCGAAAGCTGCCGAACATGGCTTTACAAATGAAGAAGACGAAGAAGAAGGCGGCAAACCTGAACGGTTCCTGTTTTGCGTCGATAAAAACGAGATAGCCCGAATTATCCTGCCTTGTAATTACTGGAAGGCATATAATACTAACCTGCACATAATTTTTGACCGTCTGCTCTTATCGCCCTATACGTTCGATACTGTAAGCGAGTGTAAACGATCAACCTTCTACACAGGCACGCTCGACATTACCGACCTCGACTTTTTCGAGAAACTACTACTCAGCATTTTCCCTAAACCAGTATCTCCAACCCCGTACTAAGATGCAAATCTATTATCCAGAATTGACGTTCACGGTTAACGAACCTTTCCAGATAGAAAACCCTCTGCCCGACCGGGTGGAGGGGCCAGTACTGGCAACCTTTGCCGATGGCTTACACCTGATCCTCTACAGTAACGACGTTCAGGCTGACCTGCCGATCTGGGGTCAGGCTACCCTGGCCGTTGCTCTAACTGAGTTCCGGGACATCCCCTTTATCTGCCTGACGTTTCAGAATTCCCCGCTGACGATGCTGTATACGCTCAACATTTTCAAGGTTGTGGGCGACGAACGAAAGCCGTGGTTGCGGTCGATCAGCAAACGCATTTATATGTTGCTGGTCGATAACCAGACCGGCAGACTAGCCTGCATCCGGGAAATGGACTCTGAGCTACTGGCAAAGCTACGGCATATCTGCCGTGAACAGGCATCCCTATACGCAAACGCAGAAGCGGTAGAAACGGAAATTGAACGGATACTTAACCCGCCAGTAGGCGACAATCCAGTGACGGCCCACCGCGTCTACCAACGGGCTAAACTCAGCAACCTAGTAGCCATACAATACGGAATTCCTAAACTGAGCGAGCAATGAACGTAAAAATCATAGCTGCCAGCACCCGATTAGCCTGGTATAGCTACGCCAACCAGATAGGCAACGTTTTTGAAGTAGAGCCATTCACCGGGGTATACGGTAGTATGGGCGATATGCGAGTGACAACCGGCGAATGGGCCGGGTACATCATTGCAGGTAGTGACGCTGTAGAAGTATTGACCCGGCAGCAAGCCATTGAACAAGGGTATGAGTATTGCGGCTTAGCCGGTGAAGGCTGGCAAACCCTGCGGGATATTACCGATCTGGAAGACGACGAATTCGATCAGTATAAATGGCTACTATTCGACAAAGATTCTGATTGTTTAAAGATCAGCTCTGACGTTGTTAAAGACTCGGTTCTTGATCTGGTATGTGAAGCAGAAAACGAAATCGGATGCGATACCAGTATGGGTATCGATGCGCTAAAGGACTTCGATTGGCAGCAGTTGTTCGCCGTCATAGATAACGTCAATAAGGCGCTAAGTACTGCTCGATATTATACATTGACAAAAATTCAGCTAGTACCATAAAAATCATTAATCTGTAAAAAGGTGAAATCTTTACACCCCGGCCCGGTTGCGGTCGGGGTTTGTTTTTTTCTTAACTTGCGTGAAGGAACAAAGAAACTCGAATGCTTGTTTTAGTAATGTTTCAGTGCCTTTTTTCTAACCCCTTGATTCGCAAACACATAGAACGGTATTATTAAATTTACCGTAAATCAACTATTTAATGGAAACGGTAGTTACCAACGACGAACTGATTACGAAAATAGAACGCGCTCTGGATAGCATGCGCCCTTATCTGGCTGCCGATGGAGGTAACGTGAAAGTACTGGAAGTTACTGAGGATAAAACCGTTCGGCTCGAACTGGTTGGTTCATGCGGTTCATGTCCTATGTCGGCTATGACTTTCAAGGGAGGTTTAGAGGAAGCTATCTTACGGGCTGTACCTGAAATTAATAAAGTCGAAGCTGTTAATATTACCCCAGCTTTTTAATTATTATTTGCGGATTATCTCTGCAATCCACATAACTATAGATACCCATATCAGCTATAAGTGCTTAACCATAGGGCTGATATGGGTACAAGTTTGTCAGCTTTCGTAATCCATTCGGTCGGTGACCTTATATCATGATCTGGAACGCCAAAAAAGGCGTTTTTTTTGTTTCTTTGCACTTGAACATTCTCATCAATTCAGTGAAAATAGGCATTTTCTTTGGGGGGCCTGCGCGGGAGCGTGAGGTATCGTTTGCGGGTGGCCGCACAGCTTTAGCAAATTTAGATAAAGGCCTATTTGAGCCGGTTTTAATTTTCGTTGATGGGCGGGGTCGTTTTAGACTCGTTACCCCTGAATTTCTACAGGCCCCTTCGCTTCGGGATGCGCTGCCACAAGATAATTCTGGATTTTCAGTTTATGACGAATCGCTCGCCATCGACGCACTGGATGCAGCCCTTCCCGAACTTCGCCCCGAACAGTTTCGCGACCATTTCGATATGGCTTTTCTGGCGATGCATGGTCCTAACTGCGAAGACGGGGCAATACAGGGCCTACTCGAATGGTATAACATGCCCTATACAGGACCAGGTCTGGTTGGATCGGCTGTAGGTATCAATAAAATCCTGCAAAACGAACTCATTGCGCTGGCGAATGGTCAGCAGAAAAAAACAGCGACGATCAGCCGGGATGCTTATGAACAAGCCGACAAAGCCCAGTTCTTTCAATCGCTAACGGAGCATTTAGGCTTACCAATTGTCGTTAAGGCGCCCCATCAGGGTTCGTCGATTGGTGTAGCCATTGTGCGTGAACATGATCTGGAGCAGTTTTGCCGGTCTGTCGAGCAATGTTTTTTCACAATGAGCATTCAACCCGATGGCTGGAGTAAGTTGAGTGAATGGAGCCATTTGTCGTCAGAGGAAAAGCAAGAGCTAGCCCAGAAAATGGTTAGCCTCGATTCAGGGATTAGCTTTCCGGTTGTCATTGAACAAACGGGCGAAGTAATCCATCATCCAAAAGATTTTATTGCAAAACTTGATGCCCTCCAGAATAACCCAGGCATTAGCCTTGCTTCATTAAATGCCGAAGATGAAGTGCTTTTCGAAGAATTTATCAGTGGCCAGGAGTTTTCCTGTGGAGTTATTCAGGATGACGACCAGGTTGCCATTGCCCTACCGCCAACCGAAATTTATAATGTGACGAGTTTCGACTTTGAATCCAAGTATAAACTCAGCACGACCAAGAAACGTATACCGGTTGAGACAAGCTTAGAGAATAATCGTAAAATTCAATTGGCCGTTGAGCAGGTCTTTACCCGACTGGGTATAAATGTGTATGCGCGAATTGATGGTTTTCTGACCCCGGCTGGCGATGTGTTACTACACGATCCTAACACCATACCCGGTATGTCGCCTTCGTCGCTCATCTTTAAGCAGATGGCCGAAATTGGGCTCAACCTGGCTAATTCGCTGACCTATCTTATTCGGCAATCTCTGCGAGAGCGCATACGCACCGGAAAAGATACTTTCCACCTTAAAAGTCTGCTGGCTGGTCTGGATGCCCAGTTAGCTAATCGCAAAGCGAATCCATTACCGGAGCGCGTTGTTTCATTTGGCAATAGCGACGAGCAGTTTGTTGCAGCCAAACAGCAATACAACGAACTAGCCGCTTCGGGTACCGTCCGTCCATCGCTGATGTATATCAAAAGCAAACAGGAATCCCACGAAATCCCGGTCAATTTGCTTTTTAAAGATACGATTGCTGATCTGGAAACTGCACTCGGCCAACCAAGGCATCCTCTGCTTGTCGAAACGACCGAACGCACTCGTCATATCACCGAGCGCTATTTGGTTTAATAGGCTACACGTTAATAGGTTCATTAACGATGCAGTACAGTTACTGGACTTGCATCGTTAATGAACCTGTCAACCGCTATACGGCTCAACTTTTTACAGCATAACTGGCTGACCAGTCCGAACCGATTCGTCGCAGGCAAATGCAATTTGCAAACTATTGACTGCATCCTGCATATGATCCGTTAAATCAAGATTTTCCCGAATAGCTTTCAAAAAGTAGCGTTGTTCCCGATTACATAGCTCCTGATGGTCTGGTTCATCCTGCATATCAATCCAAGTATCGGCTTCAGTAAACTGGTCATTTTTATCAAGTTTAGCGCGATGTACCCGCAACGATTCCGTCTTGGTATGAGAATCGACATTATCCGACTTACCGGCGGCCCCTGCATTTTTGGCCACAATGGACACACAGCCATCAGGCCCGATAACATCTTTCACAAAAAAAGCGGTTTCGCTCATCATGGGTCCCCAACCGGCTTCATACCAACCCACCGAACCGTCTTCGAAACGAATCTGTAACTGGCCATAATTGTAATTATCAACCGGAATATCATTCGTAAGCCGAGCACCTATTGCATTGACCTGCAATGGTTTCGAACGAGTCATCTGGCACATGACATCAATATAATGAACGCCACAATCTACAATCGGACTCAGGCTTTTCATTAAATTCCGATGCACGGTCCACATTGTACCATGACTCTGCTGGTTGAGATTCATCCGCATCACCAGCGGTTTCCCCAGTTGCTGGGCAATTTCTACAAATTTCTCCCAGGAGGGATGATGCCGTAAGATATACCCGACCACCAGCTTTTTATCGGCCCGCTGTGCAGCCTCCATGACGCGTTTGGCTCCTTCAACCGTATCCGCTATTGGCTTCTCCATAAACACATGGCAGCCCTGTTCAAACGCCATGATAGCAAAGGATTCATGCGTATCGGGATAGGTGGAAATACAGACGGCCTCGGGTTTAGTTTCGTCAAGGGCCGTTTTGTAATCATCATACAGGGTATACCCGCCACCCAAACGTTCATTCAATACAACCTTACTATTTCCGGTCGAAACGATACCACAAATTTCGAAACCACCGATGGTTTTGTAGGCAATAGCATGCGATGCCCCCATGTTGCCGCAACCGACAACGAGTACCCGCAGGGGTTTAGCAGAACTTGACATAGTGTTGATTTAAACCGTTGAAAACAATTCAGAGGCCGCAAAAATAGTGTACTGTTTTCATTTTCCGTTGTATTGACCTGGTCTTAAAATCCAATTGTGTCCAGTTTCACCCAGGCAAGCATGCGCTCAAAACATTAACAATTCTTTTGTCCGGTATTGTACGAGGTTTGTCCAGTTGCGGACATGGCACAAGCATGTCACCAGAGACAATTACTTAAATATCAACCATTTAACTAATTGGCATGTGCTTTGGATCGGTACTTATGAACAGTGAGCAACCATTTTAAACTACTAAACACAATACAGCCATGTTAACGCTAATGAGCAAAGTTGTCGCATCCGTTTTGATCAGCGCTTCTACCTTTACCAACCCAACTACGCCAAAAAGCCTTTCATTCGATGCAAGTGCATTCGTTACCGCCAATAACCAAATCCGACTTGCCGTCAATAAGGGTAGTGACAAACCAGTTCTGATTATACTTCGGAATAGAAGTAATGAAGTCTTGTTTCGCCGGAGCCTAAGTAAGAATGAGTCTAACTATGCTGTGAAGTTGAATGTCGATGACCTAGTAGATGGGACTTATGAGTTAGAATTCAAATCCGATGAAGGCAGCATTATTAAACAGATTACCTTAGGGCCAGCACCCGTTCAGAAAGTAACCCGCATTGTTGCCATGCAATAATCGACAGAATCAGTAACACAAAAGCCCAGGTTTACATCTGGGCTTTTGTGTATCAATCTATTTGTATCCAGGTCACGGAACCTGTACACTGACTTCATAATAATCAATGGTAGGTGGCCCTGCAAAATAGTTACTCATATGTTTGATAACACCCTGCAAAAATCCATTGGTTTCAGCGGCCTGTCGATTGGCCTCCGTATCCCAGAGTGTAACCATCAATCCTTTATTGGTTTCTGGATTACTTAACATCCGACTGCTCCGAAAACCGTCATGATTTTGTAAAGCAGGAGCAACCGTATTCTGGAAATAACTTACAGCCTCATCAATACTTTCTGGCTTAAAAGGGAATTGGATAACGCGTGCGTACATGGGTTAACAGGCTAAAGGTGAGGAATATACATAATCAAACTATGGTTCTTTCTATTCTATTCAATTAGAGAGGTTTATGATACCCCTTTGAATTCGTCCTGTTCGACAAATGGCTGGCTACGCAACCGTTTACCAGTCGCTTTAAAGATTGCATTAGCAACAGCAGCTCCGGCAGGTGGCAGGGATGGCTCTCCAAGTCCAGTCGGCTCGATTTCATTCTGAACAAAGTGCACTTCGACCTCTGGGATCTCAGCCAATCGAATCAATCGATACTCGTTAAAATTCTTCTGTTGCGGTACACCGTCTTTAAACGTGATATTGCCATACATGGCATGCCCAATACCATCGACCACGCAGCCACGAACCTGTTGCTGAGAACCACTTTGATTAACGACCACGCCACAATCAGCCGCAGAATACACTTTTTGCAGAACCGGTTTTCCTTTCTGCATCACCACTTCACCAACCTGAGCTACATAAGACCGATGCGAGAAGTAAACACTAAAACCTTGGGCAAGGAGTTTTCCATCTGGACCTTTCTTTTTACCCCAGCCCGATTTTTCAGCGGCCAGTTGAATCACGCCTATCATGCGATCAATATCATATTTGATAGCACCCACCGGCTTTTGTTTGGCTTTATTTAATAACTCCAGTCGAAATTGAACAGGGTCCTTACCAGCCGCCTGGGCAACTTCGTCGAGGAATGACTGCTCAGCAAAAGCCAGGAAATTAGTAATTGGCGCCCGCCAAGGCCCTGTAGTGATTGGCGATTTATGATCTACACTATCGATCAGGAGGTTATCAACCGCTCCTGAGGGGAAATTATCTTCACGGGTAGCATTTCCGGCATTGATACTCACTCCGCGCAGTTTGTAACCCACCATGTTACCCTGAGCATCCAAAGCGGCCTCAAAGCGATAACGAACTGCGGGCCGATAGCTTCCGCCTGTCATGTCATCTTCCCGTGTCCAGATGAGCTTTACGGGTGCTTTTACCAATTTCGATACCTGTACTGCTTCAAGTACGTAATCGGCTTTCAGTCGGCGTCCAAAACCACCTCCCATACGGGTAAGTTGCACAGTCACCTTATCAGGGGATATACCTAACAGTTTAGCCGTTTCATTGCGAGCTAGTTCGGGGGTTTGTGTAGGACCTACCAGCTCAACGCCATCCGGACGAACATGGGCAAAAAAGTTCATCGGCTCCAGCGGATTGTGCGGCAGGAATGGGCATTGGTACTCCGCCTTTATGACTTTAGCCGCATTTTTGAAAGCGGTCTCTACGTCACCATCCTTCCGCCGAACGGTAGCTTCCGAACTATCGAGCATTTCTTTGAATAACCGATTATGGTCGGCAGTACTTTCCAGGGCATCAGCTTTTTCCCATTCAACTTTGAGCGCATCCTTCGCTTTTTTCACCTGCCAGGTCGACTTACCAACAACCGCCACATTATTATCGAATGTGACTACATCAATAATACCTGACATAGCTTTTGCAGCACTGGCATCCAACGACTTCAGTTTATACCCAAAAGCAGGTCGCTGTAACATGGCAAACACCATGCCTTCCCGGTAGAAATCCAGTCCAAAAAGTGGCTTACCCGTGATAATCTTTGGGTTATCAACGTTCTTAACAGTACTGCCGATCAACTTAAAATTCTTAACTTCTTTAAGCTTCACATCGGTCGGCACCGGTATTTGAGCGGCTTCAGTAGCTAACTCACCATAACTCAACTGACGATTACTGGCCGAGTGCAACACCACACCCTTAGCCGTAGAGCATTCGGATACAGGTACGTTCCAGCGTTTGGCCGCAGCTTGCAGCAGCATCTGGCGAGCAGTTGCGCCAGCTACCCGTAACCGTTTCCAGGAATGCGGGATTGAGCCGCTCCCTCCAGCTACCTGCCGTTCAAATTTTTTGGTATCGAGTGGAGCCTGTTCAACAACTACCTTCGTCCAATCGGCATCCAACTCCTCAGCTACAATAATTGGGAAAGCCGTTTTAATACCCTGCCCCACCTCAGGGTTAGGCGATAGGATGGTTATGATTCCCTGCGGATTTATTGACAGATAACTGTTGAAATCGACTCCCGGCACAGCAGCCGCTCCAGCCTCAGTTAACGGTGTAGCGGCATCGGCGCCTGTCCAGTTAAAGCCTAAAACTAAACCTCCTCCAGCGAGCGAAGCAATTTTCAGAAAGTTTCTCCGATTGGTATTAGCTATCGTCTGCATGACTATTTCGTTTTTGGCGTTTTAGAAGAACCCGATACAGGATGCTCAGCAGCTAGCTTTACAGCTTCGCGAATCCGATGATACGTACCACACCGACAGAGGTTACCTGTCATGGTGTCATCAATTTCGGACTGGCTTGGTTTCGGATTACGTTTAAGAAGGGCAGCCGCCGTCATGATCTGGCCAGCCTGACAATAGCCACATTGAGGTACATCGACCTTGTCCCAGGCAAGTTGAACGGGATGTGTTCCATCGGAAGATAGGCCTTCAATCGTTGTAACTTTCGATTTACCAACTGCGGAGACTGGCAACACACAGGAACGGGTTGCTTCCCCATTTAGATGTACAGTGCAGGCACCACATTGGGCGATACCACATCCGTATTTAGTACCGACTAAACCAAAATGATCGCGCAGAACCCATAAAAGAGGGGTATCGGGATCAACATCAGCCTGATAATTACGACCGTTTACGAGTAGTTTGAAGAGAGCCATGAATATGCTGGATTGACACTGTAAAGCTAATATAACAAAAGAGGTTGATTTTCTTTCTCTACTTATTTCGGGTAGGTGCTAAACGCAGAAAAGGCCTGTCCATCTGGACAGGCCTTCTATTTCAAAGGTGGCACCTACCTACTCTCCCACTTGTGACAGCAGTACCATCGGCAGTACGGGGCTTAACGGCTCTGTT
>NZ_MKUD01000087.1:26198-26503 GCF_001898575.1 Spirosoma sp. 48-14 | reverse complement strand
CGCGAATAAGCCGCTACTTCCGGAATGGTCTTGATCTGTTGATCGATTCCATCGAGCATAACGTTGGTTCCCACCAGGGACGTACCGGGTTCGGAATGATAATCGAGGACAATAGACCCTTCATCCATGTCCGGCAGAAATCCGGTTTCTAACTGACTATAAATCAAGAAGACAGCCAATCCCATCGCTCCAGCCAGTCCAAGCGCGATCCAGGGGCGCTGAATGAAAATGGACAGTACGTTGCCAATGGCGGGGTGCGTAGCGGTATCTTTCTTCTTTTTCCTGTTTGATCCGAACAGACCGTA
>NZ_MKUD01000087.1:19818-26102 GCF_001898575.1 Spirosoma sp. 48-14 | reverse complement strand
ACTCATCAACGAAAAGGGGATAAAAATGACAATCGTGCTCAGCGACGAGCCAATCATGGCTGGAAAGAGGTAGCTAATAGCCTGCTGGATCGTTTGAGCATCTGACTTCCCCTCATGCTCTTCTTCAACCCGGTGAATCTGCTCCACAATCACGACGGCATCGTCGATAATCAGTCCGATAGCGGCTGCGATACCGCCCAGCGTCATAATGTCGAGGGTGTAGCCCATCACATACAGAACTAAAATGGAAGCTGCTAATATTATTGGAATGGTGGCGAGTATAACTGTACTGGCTTTCAGCGAACGCAGGAATAAACTCGTGACGATAATGGCCAATACGAGCCCAATAAAAATGCTGTCAGTCACGCTTTTAACCGCATCGCGGACAAAGTCAGCCTGAACGTAGGTCGGTGTCAGCGTAACATCGGCGGGGAGCAATTTTTTGAGTTCCTGCACTTTCTGGGTAATGCCGTTACTGAGGTTTATTAAGTTGGCAGACGGTTGTTTGACGACATTGACCAGTACCGTTTCTTTACCATTCGCTTCAATTTTGGTGTACTCCTGCTGCTCGTGTAGTTCGACGGTCGCTACATCGGCTAAACGAAGTACACGTTGCCCATCGCTGCGAATGATGATGTTTTCAACATCCTGCCGGGAGTGAACCGTTGCATCAGTGAGGGTCAGGTAAAGGCGGTTGTAGTCCGAGACGAGTCCGTCAGCCTGGATGAAATTCGTTGCTGTCAGGGCGGTCGTAATGGCTGCTGGCGTTACGTTCAGGCTGGCCAGTTTGTCGGGTTGGAGCACGATCCAGTATTCTTTGGTTCGGCCACCCATCACCTGCACATTCGACACACCCGTTACCCGACTCAAATACGGGCGAATGGTGTACACGGCCAGTTTACGCAATTCAATTAAATCACGACTGTTCGACTGAAGCGCGAAATCCATCACCGGAAGAATCGATGGCGACATTTTCTCTACAGACAAGTTCGTATTGGGTAACAACGTATTCTGAATCTGGTTGATGCGGGCATTGACACGCTGCAACGATACGTCCATATCCACCGACCAGTTCAAATAAATCGACAGTTCGGAACTACCCCGACTGGTGGTGCTACGAACCATCTGGACCCCTTCCACTTGATTGACCGCATTTTCCAGTGGTTGCGTAATGGCCACCATCATGAGCTCGACGGGTTGTTCGCCCGCGTCGGCAATGACTTTGATTTTGGGAAATGTACGCTCCGGAAATAAGGATACCTGGATACTTCGGTACGCGAAAACACCGCCCACCAGCAGCAGGATCAGCAACCCTAAAATCGGTTTGCGAAAACGAAAAAAACTGGGCTGCTCGGCGGATTGTTCAATGGGCATGGGCAGGACGGTTTATGATGATTGACGCCGTATCGGCCAGACCGTAGCCACCCTTGCTGACAAAGCGGTCCTTGGGGCCAAAACGTGGACTGAGAATTTCGATGCGCGTTTCGCGCTGAAGACCAATTTTGACGGGTACCTTGATTGCGGTGGAGTCATTAACGAGCTTCATGACCCAGAAGTCGGTCTGGAGCTCATTGGCCAGTACGGCACCCTTAGGCAGAGACTGTGCGTGATTATGTTGCTGATTTGTAAACGTAATGGCCAGCTGGAGCCGAGCGGGCAGCACCATCGGATGGTCGGGTTTAACTACAAAGCGTTCAGTTTGAGAGAGCGAATCGGCAATAGCCAGCGTTCGGGAGATCCGCCCACCAATCCGACGGCCATTTGGTAACTGGATGCTGCAAACACTGCCTACATGTACTGACGAATCCTGTTCGGCCGGTACTTCGATCAGGAAAACAAACATATCGGGTGCTGAAAACGTCGCGAGTACCGTACCGTCCTGCACATACTCATTTTCTTCAGCCTGCACCAGCGTAACCAGCCCCTTGTCAGGAGCGCGGATGATTAACTGGCCAATGTTTTTAAGCGTTGGGTCGTTGAGGTAATTTTTACCACCCAGCGCGTAAGCTTCTTTGGTTTCCAGTCCGAACAGGGGAGAACCCTTGCGAAGCTGATCGCCAATTTTTACGTACACCTTAGTTACGTAGCCCGCAATCGGTGATTTTATATCGCCACTGGTGAGGTAATAGGTTATGCCCCGAAACGTTTTTTCAACCCGAAATGAATCGGCTTTCACAGTCGTCACGTCAACGGGCGTTTTGGGTTTAGACGCATCGGTGGTAGCCTGAGTACTCGTATCATTCGTTGATGACGAACCACAGCTGGTTAACAGCAGCGCAAGAGAAAAGCCTAAGGCATAAAGAGGGTTCACCATACGTTTAAGTCTGGATTAAAAGTTTCGATAGTTGAAGGTGTTGATGAATCGCTGCCGCTGAATGATTAATTGGTTCAGGGATAGCTTACTATTCAGGTATCGCTGCACAATGAGCAGGTAATCGATGGCCGATATATCGCCCCTATATAGCCGGGCTTGACTAATGGTCAATAAATTTTCGACGTCCGTATTTTGTCGTTCGGTAATGGTAATCAGGTTCTGATTGACGCGTAATTGTTCGTTGACCGTCCGCAGTTGCAGGTTGAATCGGTTGAGGTATTGAGTCCGGTAATTTCGGATGGTCAATTGCGCTACATCGAGTTTCTGGTATTGCAGTTTTCGCTGGTTCCCATTGTAGATGGGCATGGTAAAATTCAGCCCTAGGCTATAGCCAAATCGGCGGGTGATCAGGTCGGAACTAATGGCGTTTGTACCCGCATTGACCACGAAATCCAGTGAGGGCCGATAAAAAATATCGATTACCCGGCGGTTTCGTTCCACGATTACACTATCGTAGCGGTAGCGAAGAAAATATGGATTATCGTCGAGCGTGAAACGGGCTTGTAGCGCCAAGGCTGGTTTTTCGAGCTGTACCAGACCCGTTTCCGGAATGTTGCAGAGCGTATTGAGTGCTAGTATATCCTGTAAAAACTGGACTTTGGCACCTTCATGATTGACTTCACTCTGTTGCCAGTCGACCCGAAACGCCAAATAATCCGACTGGTTGAACAAGGCTTTCCGAAGTAGCTCTTTCAATACCTCGTTCTGACTGGACAGAATCTGGTACAAATCGCCGAAGATGACCATCTGCTGATAATCCTGAAAGGCCGTCAGATACAGATCGACAATCGCTTTTTCAAGATCGTTCTGGTTGATACGAACGGTATTGACCAGTGAATCGCGGAGGGCTGAATTAAGGTTGTTCTGAATTCGTAGATTCCGGCGATAGAGCAGATTTCGATTTGCCTGAATCAAACCCGTATAAGCCCCTCCGTTCGTCGTACTCTGATCGTAACCCCAGTTGGGGCCAGTCGGTGCGTATAGATACTGGCCAATAGCCTGCACATACGGTTTGTTGATGGCAATATTTATCAGGCTGTCGAGCCGATTCAACGTAATCGAATTGATATTATCCTTCAGCAAGGGACTATTTGCCAGTCCCGCGTCGAGGTAATAGGCCAGATTTCGGTGAGCTAGCGTGTCCTGGCCAAAACCAGAAATAGCCTGAAACAGTAGCCAGATACTCACTATGGATAGTCGTTTCTCTAATCGCATACGGCTTATTTTGGGGCCTCGTTCCGTAATACCGGGTATTCGGCCAACTCGAGCATTTGTTTATAGTATTGCCTGGCTTGTTTTTGTTGCCCTTGAAGGCTTGCTATTCTAGCCAAAACCAGATACGCATACGCTCTCGCGGATTCATCCCGTATTGAACCCTGCACAAGCTCATTAGCCAGGGTTTGGGCAATAGATGGTTGCCCTTTTTCCAGCGCGTAACGAGCTTTCAAAAGCGTTCCCATCTGATGGTAGACCTCTTCTGGGGCTGCCATCAACTGGCTGATTTCGTGAGGGATGTCATCTACCTGATGTGCGTTAAGCAACGATTGGCCGTACAGGAAACGCCAGTACGGATTGTTGGGATACCTAATGATCAGGTGAGCCAGGTAGGGAAGTGCATCGGCGGGTTTATTGTCGTAATCCGTCAGTAGGTGAGTCAGATACAGGATAGCCTCCGTTCGGACAAACAGGGCTTTTTGGGTAGCGATCTGTAGTTGAGTCATTCCCAGTTTTTTATCGCCGGAAGTCATGACCCAGGCAACCGTTTTATAGAACGGATGAATTTCCGGATAGACCTCACGGTAGAAATTGTAGAGACCCGTGGAGAGGTAAAAATCGGGATACTGCTGCTGGAACGTCTTGCCTTTCTGAATATACGGATAGGCGTTCTTGGCGTGCCGAATTACGGCAAATGGTTCAAGTTCGAGATGACTGATTTTGGCTAATATAGCCTCGGCAGTGAAGTACAGGAATATGGCTTCTGGCTGCGCAGTCGCACTGTTGGCTGTTGCGTTGGGTTTCTTTTTCTCCTTTTGCCAGTCGTCGGCTTTTCGAGCCGCTAGTTCTAGCTGTTGTACGCATTGTTGCTTCAGCTTCGCGTCGGTGCGGGCTGGAAACCACTGGTAATACAAACTGACACCCCGTAGTAAATCGACGGCTGGGTGATTGGGCGCTACTTTCTCTAGTTGAGCGAACATGGCTCCAGCAACAGTAAAGTGATTATCATAGACTTGGTCCAGGCCTTCCGTCAGTAAAGCACGAGCGGCAGGATTGCTGTTTATCATCGGATATTGTGCCAGCGCACGACCTATAAACAGGACTAAAACGACGATAAACAGTAGGCACTTCAGCATGAGGTTGTGTGTCAACATAATTAAAAAGCTTCCGATATATTGACATAAATGCCGTGTGTTTGCTGCCCCACGGCAACATCGAATCGTAAATTCAGGTGCTCTTTTCGACTGATTAAAAAACGTAGTCCGGCACCACCCGCCACTTTCCATTCCGTCGGCGAAAACTCATTCAGAACATTCGCTACGTTACCCGCCGAGGCAAAGACAGTTCCGCCCAGCCGACCAATTAGTCGTTGCCGAACTTCTGCCTGAAAAGCCAGTGCATTATTGTCGCGGTATCGTCCATTGTAGTAGCCCCGCAGTAAAAAAGAGCCGCCTAAGGTTGCGGCCAGCTTAAACGGAACTTCACCAACGTTCAGATTGGCAAAGGCTTGTAACGCCAAAACCGTATGTGGAGATAGGGACTTGTATCGCCGAATATCAACGGTATAGTTGGTGAATGTGAATTCACTTCCCAATACCTGACGATAAAGCATACTGGAAACATCAGCATACCAACCCTGAGAGGGCGAATAAATATTGTCCCGCGTATCCAGCACAGCCGCCACACCAACCCCATTAACAACGCTGCCAAGCCCTCCAATCAGCGTATTCATCGGAAACTCCCTTTCCGATGATCTGTTAACATCGAACGTTTTGAAATACTGTTGCTGCAAACCCACAAACAAACCGGGCTTGATTTGCCGAAGCAACCGGTTGTAAGCTCGCAAGCTTTTGTAGGAAATCAATTCTTTCTGGTTGTCAGTAGTCTCATTTCCTATACCGTAATAAAATTCTGGAAACTGTGTGTAGAGAAACATACCCCGTATTAAATAGTGTTCACGGTGGGTAAATACGGTATAGGTTGGCTCTACCACAGTTTGCCGGTTGAGCGTATGGATAATCGCAAAATCCACATTTGATGTTCGGGCGGTACTATCGGTACGGAATAGGCAAACGCCTAATAGACCATAGCCCAACTTAGTTTCGGGCGTGTAATACACGACGGGCAGCGGAATAAACTGGGCACGTCTGGACTGGACAGAATCCAGTCCGGATTCCTGAGCCCTGCCCTGAATGGCTACGAGAAGTAAGCCCACCAACAGTTGTTTAAGCATAACCAGTAGAGAAATGAGTTAGTACGAATGGGCCTTTTGCCTTCCGATTTTACGTTTCAGCCATGGATAAACCCGGTACGCTACCTCGGTTGAGAGTAGTCCAATACCTGCTCCGACCAGTACGTCCGATATCCAGTGTTTATCATTGGTCATCCGTAAGATTCCGGTCGAAGTAGCCATCGCGTACCCTCCAATCGGAATCCAGGACCTAACTCCGCGAAACTCACGATCCAGTAAAGCCGCTCCGGTAAACGCATTGGCGGTATGACCCGACGGAAAGGAGAGGTAATTGGACCCATCGGGCCGAAGCTCATTCGAGGTGTGTTTTAGCCCCAACACCACGACTGTACTAATCCCGTAGGCAAGTACACCGATTAACGCTCGGTCGAGAAGTTGCGATCGACCTTTCACGCCCGCCAGACTCAACCCAGCCCAGGCTACAGCGGGTCCGTACTGTAAGAA
>NZ_MKUD01000087.1:15907-19799 GCF_001898575.1 Spirosoma sp. 48-14 | reverse complement strand
ACTGTTTGGGTAGTCGGGTGATAAGGCCAGCCCAACGGGAATCAGCACAGCCGGAGCCACCCATCGGAAGGTAGTGGGCTGAGCAGGAATACTGTCCCAGGATGCCCGCTGGAAAACAGTGTTTAGCGGTTGCCCGAAGACTGTAACTAACGGAAATAGAAAAAACCAACTACTTAACAGCCAGCTGAAAAATGAAGAATTTAGTCGCCCGTTTTGTTTTGTCATTCAGTTATTCATTTGGTCTATTCACTAATCACTACGCGTCGCGAGCTGAAAGCGTGGGGTGGCTATAGTACTTTACAGGAGTTAGGAAGGAATGGGTAGTGTAAAGGAACGGAGGAAACCTAAAGAGAATCTGAAGTTGGTTAGTGATGATTATTCAATCGGAGATGCAGAAGCCAACTTCAAAATGTATTCAGATTTGACCCAGTACTTTGGGGAGATAAGCTCAAGGAGGGACCATGAAAATTTTGCTGATTGAAGACGAACCGTCGCTACTAGTGGCCATGCGCCACTACCTGGAGGGTGAACACTATAATGTATCGACGGCGAATACTTTCCGTACTGCCTCCATAAAGGCCCATGATTATGAATATGATTGTGTTGTCGTAGACATTACCCTGCCCGACGGAAATGGGCTGGCGATTGTCAAAGAACTAAAAGAAGCGCATTCGCAGGCGGGGATTATCATTGTATCGGCCAAAAACTCGCTGGATGATAAGCTCTCAGGCCTCGAATTAGGCGCCGATGATTACCTGACCAAACCCTTTCATCTGCCGGAGCTAAATGCCCGTATCCGGTCCTTGATGCGTCGGCGTCAACATGAGGGCGAAACCCAGCTCGTTTTTGGAGCCATTACGATTGTGCCTAACCGCAAACAGGTTCTTGTGGCCAATCAGCCGCTGGAGGTAACGGTCAAAGAATATGAATTGCTCTTGTTTCTGGTCACCAACAAGAATCGACTCTTATCCAAAGCGGTCATTGTCGAGCACGTTTGGGGTGATTACATGGATGGGATCGACTCGCACGATTTTCTGTACACTCATGTTCGGAACCTGCGCCGAAAACTGCTGGACGCGGGTAGTCCGGATTACATTACAACGCGCTACGGAGCCGGGTATATATTCACGGCAGGCGAATGAAACTGCTCCATAAAACAACACTCTATCTACTCCTGGCGGCCATTCCGATCGCCCTTGGCGGTGTTTTTCTGCTGAATGCGTATATCCACTTGGACATGTTGCATGAAATCGACGAGCTGCTGGCCAGTGAACTCATCCAGGTGAAGGCCCAACTCCGCCAGCACCCGCCCTCTTCCGCCGACCTGCCGGGCTGGGACCCTAATATTCGGATTAGGCGAACTAGCTCGATACTGCAACCAGCCATAACCTATACCGACACCGTTGCCTTTACTCCTGGGCAACATGAAAAAGAACTCGTTCGAATGCTCCGCACGACCTATGCGGTAGGCAATCAGACGTATGTTATCTCCCTTCAGCAATCGTATCTGGAGTTTGATGAAATCGCTAGCGCGGTATCGGTGGGGGCCATTGTTTGTTTTCTGATCGTGGTGACCCTGCTGGTGTTGGCTGACGTGCTGGTTACCCGGCGTATCTGGCAGCCCTTTTATGGGATCATTCGTCAATTACAGCAGTATCGGGTCGATGGTCCGGAAGAGGCTGCCTTTCCATCCAGTGATGTGCACGAGTTTAAGCTGCTAGCTCAGTCGCTCGATGAAATGAGCCGTCGAACCCGTCATCAATACGCACAACAGAAGCAATTCACGGATAATGCCTCGCATGAAATGCAAACGCCCTTAAGTGTGCTGTCCGTTGAGTTGGACCTGTTACAACAGTCGGCTGGGCTGGACGAAACCGACCTGAATCGGATTCAGCGATCGCAGCAGGAAATTAATCGTCTCTCGGCCATGAATAAATCCTTGCTATTGTTAGCCAAGATTGATAATCACCAGTTTGCCCAAAATGATTCGGTCAATATTGGCGAGTTGGTCAATCAACTGGTCGAGAACTATTCGGATTATGTGGCCCACCGAGGCATAATGATTAACCGAATGATTAAAGAAGGCCCCTGTCGAAATATGAATCGGCAATTAGCCGATGTACTTTTTTCGAACCTGATCAAAAATGCAATACGCCACGGGGACGTGGGCAGTTCAATTTTCATCCAGGTGGGTAACAACAGTTTTATTATCACCAATGAAGGCGACCCGTTGCCGTTTCCGCAGGACCAGCTTTTTCTACGATTTGTCCGTAACCAGGCTCTCCCTCAATCTACAGGCCTAGGGTTAGCCTTAGTAAAGGAAATTGCTGGACAGTATGGCATGACTGTCAAATACGATTATGCATCGTCCATGCGTCGGCACATGTTTCAGGTTGATTTCTGAATGAGGGCTACTGACGGCTATAACTTCAAAATTGCTTTAGAATCCAGCGGTACGTTTGATTCATAAACTAAACTACTACAAATACATGTATACATTATTGATAAGTGGCCTTGTCCTATTCACGTCGGCACACGCTGCCTCGGTTGCTTTAACGAACTATATCGTCGGTTCGAAGCCAGCCCTTGTTATCGTTACTACTGATGTGCCTGCGGCTGTCAAAGCCACCGTTGCCCGATTATATCCCGGTGTGAAGGCCGTGAAATGGGAGAAAGAGGATGGGAATTATGAAGCTGGCCTAACTCACAATGGAAAGGAGTTGTCGCTGGTGATCGATGCCAAAGGCAATGTACTCGAAACGGAAACGACCATTACCGAATCGGCTTTGCCAGCCTCTGTGCGGGAGTATGTGGCTAAACACCACGCTGGTAAAAAAATTAAGGAAGCAGCAGAAATCGTCGATGCGAAAGGCAAGAAAACCTACGAAGCAGAAGTAGGTGGCAAAGACCTGATTTTCGATGAGAAAGGTCAGTTTATTAAGTAATCCCACGGATTGACTGACGTCATGGCTCGCTTATCGACACAAACTAAGCGGGCCATGATTTTTTTCCAGCCAGCCCATAAGGGCATCCACCGGGTATAGGTAGTCGGTCTATTTAGTTTCTATTCATCAAGGGCTAGTGGCAAGTTTGTGCGATCTGGCAATTTTCAATTTTTTACTCTCACGTTATGTGGTTTAAATCTACAGGGCTTCTTTTTTTATTAACAACGGGAATTACGTTAGCCCAAACACCAGCCGGAGTTCCCACGCAACCCATTCCGGCTCAATCGAGTCAACCCGCTACTACACCAGTAGGCGAAACGGCATCAAAAGGCAACGCAAAAATTTCAGGTTATGTCGTCGATTCTACGCTGACCAAAGCGGTTGAATATGCCAACATCGCCGTCTACAATACAGCCACCGATAAACTGGTTGACGGCACGGTTGCTGATGATAAAGGTAAATTCACCCTCACCAAAGTAGCGCCCGGTACCTACAGACTACTGATCTCCTTTCTGGGCTACAACGCCAAACCCATTGATAACGTAGTAATTACCAAGGGTCAGATCAAGGATATGGGTATTATCCGACTCAGTGCCAGCACCCGTACACTTAATGAAGTAACCGTGGCCGGAACGAAAGCACTGGTAGAAGACAAGGTCGATCGGCTGGTCTATAACGCGGATGTCGATCTGGCCGCCAAAGGTGGAGACGCTACGGATATTCTTAAAAAAGTGCCGATGCTGTCCGTGGATTTGGCGGGAAATGTCTCCTTACAGGGTAGCTCCAACGTACGGGTGTTGATTAACAATAAACCTTCGTCGATTCTGGCCGGAAATCTGGCCGATGCCCTGCGGCAGATTCCAGCTGATTTGATTAAAACGGTGGAGGTTATTACGAGCCCGTCAGCTAAATATGACGCTGAAGGTTCGGGTGGTATTATCAAAATC
>NZ_MKUD01000087.1:0-15858 GCF_001898575.1 Spirosoma sp. 48-14 | reverse complement strand
GGGGGGGTAACCGAGCCTCAACTCTGGGTGTAAATGGTAGTTTCCGAAAGGGTAAATTAGGTGTTAGTCTGAACGGAAATGGCCGGGGCGTGTACAATAAATCAGGTTCAGATTTAGCCCAGACGACCTTTCTAGGAGAATCCATTGCCCCCGTTCGGACGAGTCAGCATTCGGATGGTTTCGATACCGGTCTGTTTGGGCAATATGCTCTGGGACTGGACTATGATATTGCGAAAAATCAATCGCTCACCGGCGGGGTTCGATTTGGCGTTCGCAACTTAAGCCGCGACCAGCATCTGGCCACCAGTTTATTGAACGGGAACATCGTAAGAGCACCAACGAGACGGGATGTGAATAGCCAGGATTTATCGAACTCGGTCGATATGAACATCGATTACCTGCATACCTATCCCGGCGCAGTCGACGGTCCTACTCGTGAATTGAGCATTTCGACCCAGTACAGCCAAAATCACCTAACTAATAATTTTGATGCGAATAATCTGGATACGCTGGGCATCCTGACCACTCGGCAACGGAACCTGAATTTCAACACCAGCCAGGAATTTGTTCTGCAAGTAGATTACCAGACGCCTATCAGTCAAACCCAAATGCTTGAGTTTGGCGCTAAAGAAACCTACCGGCGGGTAAACAGTCAGTATCAGTACTTATTAGCGAGCCCAACCTCCGAGTATTCGGTTGATAGTCAGCGTCCAGATGGCTCCTTGTTGTATGATCAGAATATTGGGGCTGCTTATCTGTCATACACACTAACGACACATAATAAGATCACGATTAAGGCAGGAACGCGTTATGAATACACCAGCATACAGGCCCGGACTGGAGGGTCAACTGTTGGAAACCAGGGGCCTATTTCGATTCCGAACTACGGTAAACTAGTGCCCAGTATTAATCTCTCGAAGAAGCTTAACGAGACAACCACGATTAAACTGGCCTACAACCGCCGGATTCAGCGTCCGAACGTTCAGGACTTGAATCCCAATTTCAATACCGCTAATCCTTACAATATTTCCATCGGCAACCCGTATTTAAAGCCTGAAATAACCGACCGGGTTGAATTTGGCTATAGTACCTACGTCAAAAAAACGTACCTGAATCTGACGCTGTATACCCGTCTGAATCGGGATGACATTCAGTCGATTAGCCAACGCTCTGATACGTTGATCGGTGCGGTCGTGAGCCGCCGATCAAATATTGGCAAGGAGTACAATTACGGTACCAACCTGTTTGCTACTGTGAATATTACCCCTCGCTGGAGTGTCAATGCGAACCTGGATATTATGTACCGCTACATCAGCGGGTTGGCTCTGGATGTATCGGGGTTATCGATCCCACTCAGTAACACGGGTATTCGCTGGGGTGGTCGGTTCGATAGCCAGATACAATTCGACAAAGGTTGGGCCATTCAGGCTAACCTCGGCTATCGGGGCAAGGACATCGCCCTGCAAGGGTATCGGATTGGGTTTGCCCAATACTCGTTAGGCGCCCGTAAATCATTTACTAACAAACGAGGCAGTATTGGCTTAGCCGCCGAGAATTTTCTCACCAACGGTATGGGCTTCACTTCGGTGTTGAACTCGGCGCAATTTAACCAGGATTTCCGGCAGTATATCTACAACTCCAGTATCCGCCTGACGTTCAGCTATAAACTAGGTAATCTGAATGGGGCCAAGGTGAAGAAAGGCAAATCGGCGAGTGGTGAGGATGAGAATTAACTAGGGCTCGACCGGCGAAATGCGAGTACTAGGATATCAGTAAAAAGAAAGCCTTGATTAATTTTAATGCGGTTAATCTATTGAATACCCTGCAAAAAATCCGAACTGGATACGCTGAATCAATATGCTATTGGACAACAGGATTCCCCAATTATTTATCTCGGCATCAGCTATCGATTCGCCAAGATCACTAAAAAGTGGTTGACCAGTAGCCTTACATCTTCAACCATTCCTTCACTGTCTTTGGACGTTTCACCAAATAACTATAATAGATCGCTAGCAGTATGTTAATCGTGCAACCAATTAGCCAACCCGCCCGGCGACCGTTTGCATGAGTAGCAAAAAGTCCCATAAAGATTGTCCATCCCCAAACCAATACCATACTGACAATGAGGAGAATCTTCATGATTTGCGGCATCTAATTAGGAATAAATTTGCCATGGATATACTAATATACGTTTACTTGTTGTCCGATCCTGAAAAAAAGTTGTCAGTTTGTCTTCTCTCAAAAATATACCGACGTTTTTTTGGACGGTGATTGAGTAGGAGAGAAGGGGCTGGAAACGGCCCTTTTTGCGTTCAATAAACTCGTTCAATTTAGTTCAGGAGTTTCTGTCATTGGTAGGTTTAATTGAACGCTTATGATGAATTTCATTTAGCTGTAAATGAATGGACTACCTTTTCAGTTTATATTACAGTTAATTATTCCAAAATAGGCTAGACTTTATCAATCTATGGCATTAACTAATCCATTCTCAATTAGCCAGTCAAAGGAATTACGTATTTCATCTTCTTTAAATCTCTTTTTCTTATCAGACCAAGCATAAAAGAGATTAAGTAGATCCTGCCAAATAAAATCAGACCCTTTGGATTTTAACTCTAATAAACACGCAAAAACTGTCGTTGCGAGTTCTGTATAGTCAGTGCTTTTCTTTCTAAAAAGTTCAATTATAAATTGAATTCTATGATCTTGTTGGCTAAAATAGTTTTCATAATATTTTTTATATCCTTCTGCATTTTCTAATGGAGTATATTTATATCTAGTATAATTTGTTTTAATTTCTTTTTCGACGTCAAACCATTTATTCTTTTTAAATTCTTTTGCAATTGTATGCATGAATTTATTATCAAATGGTCCCGCTGCTTGTTTTTGATACCTTGACTCTAAGTGCATTTCTGCTGCATTTTCACACAGATATACAAGTTTCTGGAATTTAACGCGGCCAAGGGAAGGTTCTTGATTTAATTTAAAAGCTATTTCTGCTGCTAATACTACTCTTTTAAAATAGACATTTTGGAGTGATTGTTTATCACTATTTTCAAGAGAATTAACAGCTTCTCGCTCTAAAATCTCCTCTACCGTTTTAGGCATTAAATAGCCCGCTAACATTAGCCCCTTCTCAAAATCTTCAAAGGAGAAATTTACTTTTTCTCTATCTGTTGATTTCATTAATGGTGTTTTTAATTTTTTCAATTGCTCTCTCGCGTATTTTACGGATAGTGTCCTTTTTTATACTAAGCTCTTGAGCTAGTGCCTCAGTGACTGTATCTGGCAGATATTTATGATGTCTTTTAAATTCCAAATCAGCAAGAATAATCTTTTGCTCTTTAAAATTCAGTTTTTTAAAAATAAGAACAGCTATATCTTTTTTATTTTTTAAGGCGCGTACCTCCGCAGGAGAATATTCCGAGGAATCGAATATGTCCTCAAAATAGGTCCTATTTATAGTAGTTTTATTCTTCTCGGCAGCATAGTGGTTATTAAATAGAGATGTTGCGATCCTGTATAAGTAAACTAAAACTGCTCGATGTTGATCAGCACTCTTAATCTGGTCTGCCTGAAAGGATTTATATTTCTTGAGCCTTTCGAATGTTTCGTGAGCAATTTGCTTTCCAATATGCGGGTCAAGTTTACGTTTTTCACATATTCGAGCACACTCACTCTTCACTTCAGTCAAAAAACGTTTAAGAAGTTGTTCGTACAACTCATCACCCACTTCATTAGTGCAAAAAAGCTCTAATAGGGTAAGATCTGAGATTTGATTAAGCTCTGAATTAGTAAGCAATGCTTTTCTATTTAATATACCACGAAGCGTGACATCCTTAATGTCACGCTTCGTGGTAGAATGGGTGGTATAGGTCACCAAGTTATGAATAAAATTGAAAATGCGTAATCAGAGCTGGACTTTACTCGGTCATTAATTCCAAAAGAATATACAAATAAGGTTTGGTTGATATTCAAATTTCGTAGCTTTTGTATCCTATATTCTATTTTTTGTATATATTATAACCTCGCCTGTATTAGTTACATCAAGCTACAAATAGGTCATGGCTCAATATATACTAAGCGTAAAAGTGCATGATTCAGACAATCTAAAAATTATCTAATATGGCTATTTTAAATGTTGCCTCAAATAATCGGCCTAGCATATTTATAGGTAGTAGCAGTGAAGGTCTTGAAGTTGCCAGAGCTGTTAAATCTAATTTTGATAAAGAAGCCGATGTTGATATTTGGGATGAAAATCTTTTTGCTTTAAATAAGAGTAATCTTGAAAATTTAATAAATAGAGCCTCGTTTTATGATTTCGCGATAATCATTTTGACTCCTGATGACGAGGCATTAATTAGGGGTAATAACGAAATAATTCCCAGAGATAATGTTTTGTTTGAATTAGGTCTTTTTTTAGGAGCAATTGGTGTAAACCGTACATTTTATATTGCCGAAGAATCTGTAAAAATTCTTACTGATTTTAAGGGACTAACAAACACAACATATAGAGGGAGAGACAATTTAGTTGCTGCTGTCGGCAATAGCTGTAACACTATTAGAAGAGAAATGGAAGTTGCTGAAAAGCTCTATCGGTTTTCTCTGCTCCCATCAACATCGTTAGCTATCGGATATTACAAAAATTTCCTTGAAAAGGTCTCTGATGCTTTTACACATATTGATGAATTTGAAGTTCTCGAGAAAAACTCAAAAGGCGATATTATAAATAAACAAATTGTACAAGTAAAAAATAGATTTCCATCTATCACTATTTTATTGCCACAAAAACTATCTGATCTCCAGCCAGCTATTTTAAAAAGAAGAACCAGTACGTTAAAACAAATAACAGTAAATACTTCATTTCGGCCTTTTCCATTTTATATAGAAGGAGATATTGATGAGGATAATGTTAATTTTTTTGACATACCCACTACTTTATTGTCATCTTTAGAAACAGTTAATAAAATATTTAGTCAAGATTTTTTAGTCCGTGACAATAATCTTGATCGAATTCAACGGCGTGAAATTTCCAATTTCGAAAAAACAATTAGGATACTCGTTCCTGATAATATTGAAAATGAATTAATTAAGTTTGACACTTTAAATTAACCCACTTTAACTACTAATATAATGGCAGACTGTCAAAATTTATTTCGATCCTATCTCGCTAAGATTTCGATTGATAGCGAAAAGGAAAAGAAAATGAAGACGTCGCGAGATAAACTTCGGGATAGAATCCGTGACTGGTTTAAAAAAAATCAACCCGATTATAAGCCTTGTTTTTATGTGCAGGGCTCTACAAAGATGAAGTCAGTCATCAAGACAAAAGATGACATTTGTGATTTAGATGACGGTGTTTATTTCTTTCAAACCCCGACCCATGAACCGGAAACTCTTCAAGACTGGGTACGTCAGGCGGTCGACGGATATACAAGCAAGCCTGCACAACATCGAAAAAAATGTATCAGGACGATTTTTGCCGGTGATTATGAGATTGACCATCCAGTCTATTATAAAGATGTAGATACTGATGAGTATCAAATAGCAATCAAAGGTGAAGACTGGCGCGATGATGATCCCAAAGGCATGATTTCTTGGTTCATAAAAAAGAAAAAACAGGATACCAGAATAGTTAATGCAGTAATGTATTTGAAAGCTTGGTGCGATTTTAAGAGACATAAAATGCCCAGCGGTCTAACAATGACAATTTTAGCATCAAATACATTAGATAAAATTGTCCTCAACGATCGCGATGACATCACACTGAGAGATATTCTTAGTGAGATAAAAAAAACTTTAGATTCAGAATTTAAATGTATTGTTCCTGTTAAACCAGGCGATGACCTTTTTGAGGATTATGACCAAACCAGAGAGGATAACTTTAAGACAGCTTTAAAAGAATTCTTAGATGATGCCAACAAAGCACTTCGAGAAGAGAATCAATTTAAAGCAAGTAAACTTTGGCAAAAACACCTAGGAGATCGGTTTCCCGATGGAGAGGATAAAAAACAAGAGTCTGCTTTAAAAACAACTATTGTAACTGGTGCTGCCAGATCTAATCCATGGTGTAATGATTAATGGGATTGGTTTATTCAAGAAAGAGGCAAAATATATAAATGACCATTTTCCCACTTTAGCCTATGCTGAGGAGGAAAATGGTCATCCATTCATTTACGGAGAGATTCTATTAACTGATCCTGAAAATGAGTTGCTTGATAGCTATTTAATCAAGATAGTACCAACGGATAATTACCCCTTAAGTTTTCCCAAGGTATTTGAAAGGGGAGGGCGTATCCCTATCAATGTTGATTGGCATGTTTTTCCTGACGGCCACTGTTGCTTAATGTCAATCCCTCAAGAGACCTTAACTTGCAAAAAAGGTATAACACTAGTTTGGTTTATTGAGCAAGAAGTAATCCCTTATTTCTACAATCAAAAACACCGCGAGCTTTTTGGTTATTTTTTAAAAGAAAGATCTCATGGAAATAAAGGTCATATTGAATTCTTTCAGGAGAAGTTCAATACTACAGATCTAGATTTCATCGTCAAAATGCTTCATTTCATTGCAAAGAAAAAAGAGCCAAAAAATACAGATAAATGTTTCTGTGGTGGGACTTCAAAATATAAGAAATGCCATAGAACGCTTTATAGAGAATTTCAATTATTTGACACAGGTGAAATACTCCTTTATGTAAAGCTTATTCAAAAATATATAATCGCTCAGGGTTCATAATTATAATAATTAATCCAACTTCTGAGGTCTTTAACTAATAAATGTACTTTAGTACTTGGGTTAGCATTAATTACAGGAACATTAACATGGAGACTGCTCGCTAAACTGTGTCACAGGTGAATAAAGGGATAAAAAACTCTTATTTTCACTATCATGACTAACGAGTTCGATTTCGAGGCCTTCAAACAGGCCGCTATCAAAGGCCTTTACGAAGGTAAACCCCTAACGGGCGAAAACGGCCTGTTTGCCCCTTTGCTCAAACACTTTTTAGAGTCCGCTTTGGAAGGGGAAATGGATGGCCATTTAGCACAAACCCGACTTCCTGAGCAGAACCGTCGAAATGGCAAAACTACTAAGCAGGTTAAAAGCAGTGCTGGTCCCTTAGAGTTGCAAACTCCCCGTGACCGAACCGGCAGCTATCAACCCCAGATCGTTCCCAAACGACAGGTTGTACTGACACCCCAACTCGAACAGAAGGTGCTTTCGCTCTATAGCGTAGGCAATAGCTATGCCGATATTAGTCAGCATCTGTCGGAGATGTATGGCTATTCCCTCTCTGATAGCGAGTTAACCGCCATTACGGATAAAGTAATTCCAGCCATGCGGGAATGGCAAAACCGGCCACTGGAGAGTCTATATACACTAGTGTGGCTAGACGGTATTTATTACAAAGTACGCCATGATGGCAAAGTAGTCACGCGTGTACTCTACAGTGTGATCGGGCTAAGCCTGTCAGGCAAAAAGCAAGTATTGGGTATCTACACGGCTGAAAGTGAGTCAGCTAAGTTCTGGCTGACGGTCCTGACAGATCTTAAACAAAGGGGCGTTGAAGACTTGCTCATTACCTGTGTCGATGGCCTGAAAGGTTTTGATACGGCCATTGCCAGTGTTTTTCCGGCCACAACGGTGCAGCTCTGTATTGTTCATCAACTCCGCAACAGTTTTCGGTTCGTGCCCGACAAGTTATTAAAAGACTTGGCTAATGACTTGAAGACCGTTTATCAGGCTCTTAACCGAGAGCAAGGCTTGGAAAATTTATTGATAGTGCAGGAAAAATGGGGATCGGCATATCCCAAAGCGGTCCAGCCTTGGGTAGAGAAATGGGAGCTGTTATCGCCGTTTTTCGACTATCCGGCCGCTATTCGCAAAGTGATGTACACCACCAATACAGTGGAAGGTTATCACCGCCAGTTACGCAAAGTGACGAAAACGAAAGGTGCCTTTTCGTCGGATGTAGCTTTACAAAAGTTGGTTTATCTGACGATTCAGAACCTGCAAATCAAATGGGAAACGACGACTTACAATTGGAAAGAGATCATCAATCAGTTCAGTATTATCTTTGAAGAGCGGATTAAATCCCATCGCTTCGAATAAAACCTGCTGACACAGTTCAGCGAGCACTCCCTTAACATGTGCACTCAATAAAGCCTCAGCCCTGTTAGTTGCATCAATTTCGCTTCCAATAACGAAAATCACCTCCAGAATGTCAGGGCTACCATGATTATATACAAACTGCTCATGGTTCGCAAATTGCCTTATTGTTTGCTCAAGTAATATATAAATCTGTTGTCTAGGTATTGGAGGAGTAGATGCGACATCTACCAAGTGTAATAATAGCCAAAGTTCAAATACCTCATTACTATAAGCCGTGTTAAAATTCTGTGCTTCAGCGATTTGAAGTGCTTCATTAAACCGTCTTATTCTCGATTCGTTAATATCTGCATCGTCCTTATCAAAAACGACCCAAAGAAAATCGACTTCTCTTTTTTCATCTTTTACAAATTTATCCCTTTCAATTATTGCCCTTTCAACTACGCCCTTTGGATCTAGGCCAGTACCTATTGGTTTTAAATAGAGCGTTTCCTCTGGAAGTAGATTTACAAAGTGATCAAAATAATAAGGTTCTGTTTTTTCGTCTTCGCAAACTATAAAGAATACATATTCGTATTTTTTTATTCTAAGAGGCCGCTTAACTGATTCATTTGACGCTTTTTTTGCAAGCTTCCCTTTCCTAGCCATTAGTTCCAATTTCTAATGATAATAAATCCTTTAAGTCTGGGACTGCACCATATCTTCCTTCAAAATATCTTTTTTCCTTATCTGTATCTGGTCTCTCTTTCTCTGGTTTTAGGCTTTTCTTATTATCAATATATACAAAATCTGATAGAGAGTACACTTCTGTCGACTCCCATTTATTTTTACTAGAAAAATAAATTTGATCTCTTCTTAAATCACAATAAGATAGCAAGTTTGTATCATGGGTAGCAAAAATTAGTTGCGCTTTATTTGGGTTTGTTTTTTTGTTAAGAAAAAGATTGATTGTTTGCAAGGTCATTATAGAATGCATTTTAGCTTCTATTTCATCAATTATTAATGTGCCACCGTTCACTAGTGCCCAAATAATTGGGCCGCTGATATGGAAAGCCTTTTTTGTACCTGCGGATTCTCTTTCTTCTAATTTCCAGTTAACTGTTTCTTTTGTCTTACTTCCATTTGCATCATACATTTTATGTGTCGACCAAACTGAAAACCCTTCTTTCCCGTTCAAGTCTTTAATGATTGCATTTCGAAGATTATCTGGAATTTGCTTATTCAATTCATTACTATCAAATTTTTGAGTAGTTATTTCTAAGTCTACTATTGATAAATTTAATCTCGAAAAATATTCTTTTATTTTTAATCTATATTCAGGATTTTGCCAAAGTTCAAAAGTTTGAAAGACTTCATCTTCAGTTTGAATACCATCAACCTTTCTAAAATGATTGAACCATTGAAATATTTGTTTCGCTTCTTCTACATTCAACATATCGCATGTAGACAAGAATAAAGCATTTTTTCTAGTTGCTTCAATTGCAGCATCTATTGCCTTGGAAGAACCTTGAAAGCCTGGGGATACATCTATTATATCATTTTTGCGTTGAAATAAGCTTACTTCACGACTTTGACCTTTTCTAAATAGCCATTCATAAATAATTTCTTCCTTATTAAATTCTAGTCCGTATCTGTATCTATAACCGTTTAAAATAAAAGTAATTTCAAATAGTGTTGGCATTGTCGCCAGCCCTTGCTTTAAAAGAAATGGATCGTAGGGCAAGGGTGTTATTGATGAAGTTCTTGCCGAAATATGAACTAAGCTATCTAATAAGTCCATTGCTTGAAGAAGATTGCTCTTTCCACTTCCATTTGGACCATATATAGCAATTGCATTCAATGCTTGGTACTTACTTTTCTCTAAAATATTGTTTTCGAAGTCTTTCTGCTTAGGTGCTGGCAATAAACTGATAACTTGTTCTTCACCTATTGATCTATAGTTCGATACTTTAAATTGAATCAACATGGTCTATTATGAGATTTTTCTACAAAATAAACGCAGTTGAGCAGTATTAAGTTTGAATTGCAGATAAATTATTAACGTTAATATCTTGTTACTGGAAAAACATCCACTAATCAATCAACACAAGTTGCTGATAATCAGCGACTTGTTAACTTTGTCGAAAATTGATAAAAGTTAAAATAAGTTCGACTTGCTATGGGGATCACTTTACCTTTAGAAATCAATTTCCCCTGATTATCTATCACTTCAATTAAATGACTAGTTGACCTGATTTCACAATAGTGATAGATGTTGGCAGTGATTATGAACTAGCTGCCATTCATTCTGTCAACTTGTCAGTCAGCTAATACATGAACGATCTAACGTAACAAAGCCACGACGGACGTTGTGCGGTTGATTCACTTCCACATCTCTTCCTACGGGGCAGAGAAATTAAGCTCAAACTGGTTTTTCTGAATTTTACATAACATTAACGCTGATTCACGTTTAGTCATCCCCTGCTGACGGGCTTTTACTCGCGATATGATTTAACATAGAGAAGTTCGGCGAAAGTCCCAATATTGTCGTTTTTCAACAAATCTCGGAAAGCCGAATTTCCAAGATGTTGAAAATACTTGTACATTGCTTCTTTTAAACCCTTGGCCATGCCTAAGCAATCGTGTACTCTTTCTACTGTTAATACTACAGACGGGGCTATCCAAACAAGTAGTGGTAAGCTGACACTTACCCAGGTGTTGACCTACTTTGCCGCCTGGTTACCCAAACCCGGTAACTATCCAAGGATCGTGCGACCATACTTGGTTTACTGTCTAACCAACAAGTATTCCATTGATCGATTCAGTCTAAGTTTATTTGCCGCTGGTTTGCCTGCTAACCGTATTTCCCCTCTGCGGAAATTTCTGCTGTTTTATCAGATTCAAGGCTTGCCCCAGCTGACCGCCGACCCTCCACCAACTTCTACCAAGATTCCAGCCGCCAATGAATTAATCCTTAGCTTCCTTCATGATTCAATCACTTTACGAGGGGAAGAGTCCAGAGATACGTATACCAAATCGCTGAACGCTTTCTTTCGTTATTTGGCTGATGAGCAAGGCCAGGGCAACCAGGCTTCTTTTAGTGGTCAAACGGTGGGTCGATACGTCGAATGGCTCAAGAAAGAAGGTCTATCTGCATTTACGGTCAATATTCGCCTTTCGGCCATTAAGCAACTAGCCGCCTGGGTGATTAAAAATCGCAGTCAGCTTGGATTAGTTGCGGATCAGGTCGATTCGCTTAGGGATGTCGATGCTGTGCGTGGCCTGACGACCGAACGTAAGTTTTATAAAGATAGTCTGGAACGGGCCGAGCGAGATGAACTCCTGAATTCTATTGAGGATGCTGCCGACCGGGCATTGGTCGCTTTATTGGTTATTGAAGGCTTACGGACTGTAGAAGTGACCCGGTTACGGGTGGGAGACATTGATTTTGAACGTAAACAGTTATGGGTCAAAGGGAAAGGAAAAGATACTCGAAAAGATGTCCACCTGTTTGATTCCTGCGCTCAGGCTCTGATTTCCTACTTACAGGATAAATCGTACTGGCCAATTCCACCACAGGCAGGCAAGGCCTTGTGGACCGATTTAAAAACCTATCAAATCAGGTATCGGGTTGATAAATATCTGCGGCAACTGAACTTGAAACGTCCCAGGCTATCCGCGCACAGTCTACGTCATACAACAGGCCAACTTCTTATTCAAGAAGGCGTTGAGCCAATTCATGTGCAGCGCCACTTGCGCCATGAATTATTTGAAACAACACAATTCTATATAAAGAAACAAACCGAGAAGGACTACTATATTAAAATAACGGATATACCTGTAAAGGATTGATTGTCAAAATTTTGTAATTGTTAACAACGTAACAAATTTACTTTGTATATTATATATTTTATTGCATAGTTAATTTGTTACATGAGATTTATAAGGAAACTGGACAGCGGGGAAAAAAGTGAAGCGGCATGGTTTACTTTCTTTTTTCAAAAACTACAGTTATTCCATGATTATTTTGGTCGATGTCGATAGCTTTTACGTTAGCGCCGAACGGATTTTTCGACCCGATCTGGAAGGAAAACCCGTTGTGGTGCTTAGCGCGAACGATGGAAATATAATTGCCCGTTCTAAGGAGGCCAAGAAGCTGAAAATAAGAATGGGGCAACCCACGTTTGAATTAGGGGGCGTTGTTAAGCAACATAAAGTAGAGATTATAAGCACCAATTTTACCCCGTACGGCGATGTTTCCGGCCGATTAATGCGAATCTTAAACCAATTCATTGAGAAGATCGAGATTTATTCAATCGACGAGGCATTTTTAGATGTGACTGGGTACGAGCGGATCTATACCGACTTAGTAGCATTTGGCCATCAGATCCGAAAGACAATTAAGCAGTGGGTGGGTTTGCCGGTTTCGATTGGTATTGTGCCAAAAGAAACCTTAGCAAAAGTGGCGAGCTGGTACGCTAAAAAGCAACCCAACTACAACGGAGTTTTTGAGCTACGGGAAGCGGATCGCATTCAACAGGCACTTGCTGATTTCCCCTGTTTGGAGGTGTGGGATATTGGTCACCAGTACAATCAACTCCTCAAAAAAAACGGAATTGAAACGGCGTATGCGTTAACCCAGTGTCATGATGTGTGGATTCAGAAACACATGACAATTGAAGGCTTACGTTTAGTCGATGAATTGCGAGGAAATACCCGTCGACCCGTCCAGCAATATCCTGCGCCGAAAAAGTCGATTTTAACCTCACCTTGTTTTGGTACGCCTGTTGACGATCTGAAAACACTGCAAGAAGGACTGAATACGCACGTAGTTCGATGTGGAGAAAAACTAAGAAGACAACAGTCGGCTGCCTGTTTAGTAACTGTGTATTTGCAGACCAATCCATTTAGAGCTGACCAGCCGCAGTATTTCAATAGTCAGGCTACAGCACTGCCGCATCCTTCTAGTGCTACCCCTGAATTACTTCAATATGCCATTGGTGTGTTAAATGCGATCTACAAGCCCGGATATAAACTTAAGCGTGTAGGCGTGATGCTATCAGGTTTTGTACCTCATGATTATCAAAAGCCAACCCTCTTTAATGACGTTTCCGATCCTCGACTACGAGCGGTAAGCCAAACCGCTGATAAACTCAACGCGAAGTATGGGCGGGACAAAATACGATTTGCCAGTCAGGGATACAGCGTACATTGGAAACCGCGCAGCAAGTTTTTAAGCAGACGGTATACGACTCGATGGAGTGAGATTTTGAGAGCACAGTAAACTAAAAACGACCGTATAAAATTAAAGGGTAAAGATTAGTTGAAGAGTAAATAAGCGTTTTGTCCAGAGTGTAGTATGTCAAAAATTATTTTAATAACTGGTGCCTCAACGGGCTTAGGAGAAACTATCGCCACCTATTTGGCGCAGAAGGGCTTTACCGTATACGGAACATCCCGATCAATTGAGCAGAAGTCAAAACCTTTTTTGACCATGGATTTGGATGTCTGTAATGAAGCAAGTATTCAAAAAGGGGTGAACCGAATTATTGAGAAGCATGGCCGAATTGATGTATTAATTAACAATGCTGGGTTGGCTATTGCGGGGCCGGTTGAGGCTTTACCGCTTGCCGAAGTACAGCGGGTATTCGATACAAATGTCTTTGGTACGATCCGAACGATTCAAGCCGTTTTACCTACGATGCGTCAGCAAAAGTCTGGTTTAATTATTAATATTAGTTCCATTGCGGCAGAAGCAGGGTTACCGTTTCGAGGAGGTTATTGCGCTAGTAAAGCCGCCGTTGACCGGCTGACTGAAGCACTCCGATTAGAGCTGGCCTCATTTGGAATTCAGGCTTGTTATATCCAACCAGGTGGTACGAAAACGGATATTAACAAGAATCGGCTTCGGGTATCTTTACCTGCCAACAGTGCCTATAAAGAAACGTTTGACCGCACGTATGCATTAATCGACGAAAGTGTTAGTGAGGGAATAGAACCCGACGTGTTTGGGCCACTGGTCGAAAAAATCATTCAGTCGCCCCAAGTTGATCGATTGTACCGGGTTGGTAAATCCCTGGAGAAATTTTCCGTTTTGTTAAAAAGTATTTTACCAACGGGTATCTACGAACGTATGATTCGAAACCACTATAAAATGTGAGGCAATAAATCAATGAATAAGCTATGCCCTGGCAGATTTGTCAGGGCTTTTATGTAAACAATAATCAGTGAATACAAATGCCTAATTCTAACAGTACATCGGGAAAAAAAGCAGATAATCAATTTCTAATTACATTTTTCTAATTAGAAATTTGCAATTAGAGAATTAATAGTTATTTTAGTACACGAAAGGTAATTGAACAGGCAAACACTATTTTGTATGGCATCCGTAAGCACAACCCCTTTAAAAACAGACAGTTGGAGCGAGATTTGTTTCCCTGTGGAATCGGTAAGATTAATTGATATGTTACCAGGCTACCAGATTGTGCCATCGGACCGTCAGAACTCGATTGTTGGCTATCCAACTGGTAGTAACCCAGTGGTCTATGCGATTCAATCTGAGCAGTATTCAATCGTGCCTAACACCCTTTTGCGAGAAGTTGTGACTAAGTACATACCTCAGCATGAAATCAACATACGGTATACGGACCGAGGAGAATTTACTATAAACGTAATTACACCGAACGAGATCAGTATCGGCGACGAATGGTTGTACCGCAATCTGATAATTAACAATAGTTACACGGGTAAATCACCTTTTACGGTTCAGGGAACGATTGTTAATGAACGAACTGTGACAGAAACGGGCGTACGGGTTAGCTACTATCGACAGATATGTAGCAATGGTTTAATGGGTTGGGCAGATGAATGGTTGGAAATGGATGCTTACTTAAACTGGCTATTAGCTGGGAAGCCCAAGAAGCACAAAAAAGCTTTGGATATAAAGGAAAGTGGTATTGAAACCAAAACCTACACGAAGCAAGAAGTCGATGAAGTCGTTCATAAAAAACTGCATCATATTCGGTTAGATATAGATTCCCTAAGCTCCTATTTAGGAAAGGTTCTTACGCAATTTATGGCACATAAAGGCTCCCTAACCGCCCAAGTTTATCAGCGATTATATAATAAACCTGTCCAAGAAGCCACAGTCGAAAAATTAGCCAAAGAAGTTAAAATCCCGGTACAACTGGTAAAGCAAGCCCAGGAACGTATGAAAGTAGAAGAACGGATATTAAAGTCAGAGCCCACGATGTGGCTGTTGTATAACGCTTTTAATTACTCGCTGATGAATAGCCGCGTCAGCCTTTCTCTTTCAGATCGGTATGCTATGGATGAAAAGGTTTTTCATGAGTTAACCCACCAAGCGTTGAATGTGAATTAAACTAATATCAGGGCTGCTATTTCTTGCAGCCTTTTTATACTAACCTATTTTTTCTAATTAGAAATTTCTAATTAGAAAAAATATAGCCAAATCGATAGTTTAAAACTCATTAGGGATTGAAGCACGTATTGTAAGATGAATTTTGACTATATAATCAATTGGCACTATAAAAACTTTAAAGACTGTTATTTCATCAGTCTTGGTATAGTGATTGAAGCTAGTGCGCGCACTTGTGGAGACGGTATCGCAGTATCAATTTACAGATAACTATCAATGGATACCAAGGCGAATGAATTTAGAAGACCAGTCGTATGCTACTGGAAAATCTAGTCAAAAACCAGTATGAATACGTATCTTAATGATTTATTAGGCTATAAGAAAAAGAAAACTCGAT
>NZ_MKUD01000086.1:299226-349732 GCF_001898575.1 Spirosoma sp. 48-14 | reverse complement strand
AACGGCTTCACTACCGATCAACCCTGCCGAACCTGTAACGAGTGCAATTTTCATAAGGCTATTTATGCGTAGAGCGGCTTATCTCACCAAATAATTCTTTTTTCTCAAGTTGTTTGACTCAACAAAGTAACACAAAAATTTACACTTACTGTGCGTTTGGTACGGCCGTTGAATAAAACGCGTAAGGTATAGAAGCCCGTCACTATGAACAAAAAAAGCGATGAACCGGCTAGTGATTGACCAATTCATCGCTTTTCTATGTTTATTCAACAGTTCCTATAAACCTTGAGTTATATTGTTAGGACCATACAATTTTTTCCGAATCTCGTCTGCTTTAGCATCCAATGCAGCATTCGGAGCATATTTGTATCGGGTCTGAACGGCCGGCGAATCTTTCCCAAGGCCATATACCTCTGGATCGCCTGCCCGGTAGGTTGAGCTAACATCACCAGCACGATAGTCGGTTTGGCGTACGGAGTTATATTTCTGATAATCGCACGAGGCCAGCGACAACACCAACACACCTAACAAACCTATATTGAGTACGCGTTTCATAGCTACTTGATTACGAATTGATTCGGCAAAAATAGGAAAAAGAGTCGTTTGTCAATAACCATCTGTCGTTAGTTTTTTCACAAATGGACAACGCCCCTTCCTACTGACTAACTACAGATGGCTGTCAACTTAGCTTTTTAATCTCTTCCCACACAAAATTCATCAACTCCTGGATGTGAGCCTGAGAAAAATCGAATGGTACATGGGCAGCTTCGTAAATTTCCCGAATGGGTCGCTTATATCCCAAGCTCAGGGCCTGTTTATACCCGTCCAACCCTAGTTTTGGATCGCGACGGTAATTCCGCCAAACGCCAATGGCCCCTAACTGCGCAATACCATATTCAATGTAATAGAACGGTACTTCGTATAAATGAAGCTGCCGCTGCCATATGTATTCCTTATAATAGGCAAAGCCATCCCAATTGGTTATTGAATCGGCAAACTGCTCATAAATGCGAAGCCAGTTCTCCCGACGGTCGGCATCGGTATGCGTTGGATGTTCATACACCCAGTGCTGGAATTTATCGATGGTGGCTACCCAGGGCAGTGTCTCGATAATTGACTCAAGATGCTGAAGCTTAGCCCGCCGAAGCTCCTCCGGATTATCAAAAAATACGTCCCAATGGTCCATCGATAGTAATTCCATGCTCATCGACGCCAGTTCGGCTACTTCCATCGGCGGATTTCGGAAGGCTTTCAATGGCAGGTCGCGAGTCAGGAAGGAGTGGACGGCGTGGCCACCTTCATGTACCATTGTTACCAGATCGCGCAGGCTGGAGGTGGCGTTCATGAATATAAAAGGTACGCCAATTTCTTCGAGTGGGTAGTTGTAACCACCCGGCGCTTTTCCTTTCCGCGATTCCAGATCCAGATGGCCCATCGCCCGCATAATACGCAGGTCATCACCTAATTCCTTATCCAGACGATCGAAACAGGCAATGGCTTTTTCGAGTAGCTCATCACCATTGGCAAACGGTTTTAGCGGAGCACGGCCTTCCACATCGACTTTCGCATCCCAGGGGCGGAGTGGGTCAACGCCAAGCTTCTGTTTACGTTCCTTTGCCAGTTCATTAAGCAAGGGCACAACGGCTTCGGCTACCGATTCATGGAAATTAACGCAATCCTGTGGCGTATAATCGAACCGGCCCAGTGCAGCAAATGCATAATCGCGAAAGTTGGCAAAGCCTGCATTCACCGCCACCTGATGCCGCAATGTCCGTAAGCGATCGAAGAGTTGATCGAGTGCTTCGTGATCCTGGTAACGGCGCTCCCAGATTTTCCGCCAGGCATCTTCCCGCACCGTCCGGTCGGTGGATTGTAACAGATCGCCAGCTTTGGGCAAGGTGACTTCCTGTCCGTCGATGGTAACGGTCATGGCCCCAACAATAGCGCCGTATTTCCGTTCTTCGGTCTGAAGCTCAGTTTGAATCGGAATATTTTCTTCCCGGAAAATTTCGATGGCTTTTTTCATTCCCCGCACCATCACCTCGTAGCCTTCGTCGGTCAACTGACTCAGGTAAGGGCTATTTATTGCTTTCAAATCAAGCTCGTTGCCTACAGCGGTCATCGGTGGCTGAATCTCGGCAATGAAAAAGTTCAGGTTGTTGACCAGTTCTTCATTAGCCGTATCGCAGGTCATGCGGATGTATCGCCAGGCAAAATCTTCCGACAGATACGATTCCAGCTCGCTTCGGTCGATCAGCCATTGCCGCAGCTCATCAGCGTTCTGGATGGGCCGCTCCATCAGGTTGTCATACAGAGGTTTTACATCGTCCCAGCTTGTCAATGTTAGGGCTTCGCCGATAAATGGGCGAGCGGGTCGGGCTGGAATGGTCAGGGTTTCGTTGGCAGTCATCAGTAACTCGGCTGGAAAAGCCTTTAGCTCGTAAATAGGTCTACAAATGGCAATATAGCGGCTGGTAAGCCACCCTACAATTAAGTGATTCTAAAACTTTTTTGTTCACAAATTTGCATCTACGAAAAACTTCGTATATCATTGCTACGAAATCTTTCGTAGGTCATTTATGAAGCCAACCGATGCCGAACTTGAAATCCTGCACGTGCTTTGGGCCAATGGTCCCAGCACTGTTCGACAGGTACATGATAACTTAAGCCAGAATCGTGACATTGGGTACACAACGGCCCTTAAGTTGATGCAAATAATGTACGAGAAAGGTCTGCTCTCGCGTGAAGAAGACGGACGCTCGCATACCTATACGGCCGTTGTCACCGAAGAAGACACGCAACGTAATCTGGTCGACCGTTTTGTAGAGACCGCCTTTCGAGGTTCGGCTTCAAAACTGGTCATGCAGGTACTGGGCCAGCACAAAGCCTCCCGTGAGGAACTGGACGAAATCAAAACCCTGCTGAACAATCTGAACCGGGATTTATTGGATTGAGCTGATTAAACAGATTTTGTCGATTGAGGATGTGATAAATTGATTTTCCGCAAACAAAGAATTCCTATACTCATGAACGCTTTCCATTTCTTATCGAATCCGGTAGTCGATGCGCTGGGCTGGACACTGATTCATGCCATCTGGCAGGGTTTCGCATTGGTACTGCCCATGGCTATCGTGCTGCATTTGCTGCGCAAACGGTCCAGTGCCTTACGCTATCAGGTAGGTGTAGCCACCTTGTCTTTGCAGGTGCTGGCATCGATTAGTACCTTTTTCTGGTGCTATCAACCTGCCGTAGTTATTCCGGCCTTACCTTCCTATGGGCACAAAGCCATTCTGTATCCGGTACGCTGGCAAACGGTAGCACAAACGGTCTCTTGGCAGCAGCAATTGCAGCAGTTTCTGGAAATTCATCTGAGCCAGTTTGTGCTGATTTATCTGATCGGAGTAGGCTTATTCGGCTTACGGCTGGCAGGTGGCTGGCTTTACTTACAACGGCTGAGCCAAACAGCACTACAACCGGCTACGAAAGGCTGGGCGCAAATGACCGATCGGCTTCGTTCGGCGCTGGGTATCCGGGGGCTGATCCAGGTACGAGAATCAGCTCGCATTGCTGTTCCGATGGTGGTTGGCGTGATTAAACCCGTTCTATTACTTCCTATTGGTCTGGCAGCGAACCTATCGATCCGGGAAATTGAAGCCGTTTTAGCTCATGAATTAGCCCATGTCAAACGATACGATTATGCAGTAAATCTGTTGCAGTCCGTCGTTGAGGTGCTGTATTTCTTCCACCCGGCGTTGTGGTGGCTTTCGGCACGCGTTCGGGAAGAGCGCGAACATTGCTGCGATGATTTGGCGGTTCAGGTTTGCGGTGGCGATGGACGAATACTGGCCCAGGCCCTTGCCCGTATCGAAGAGCTACGGCTAACGCAGCAGATACAGGCCCCTTCACTAGCGATGGCGTTTGCTTCAAAACGTCAGCATTTACTGCATCGGGTTCGCCGGGTGTTGGGCGTACCAACTAAGCCTTTCATATCGAACAGTAGCCTGGCTGGCCTGACATTCATAACGATTTTGTTGATGAGTGTATCGGTCTATGCTGTTCAGAAGCAGGATAAACCCAAACACCAAGCTACCCAACCTCACCCTTTAAAGACAACCCGCAAGCATAAAGTAGATAGCCGTTCAGAATACGGCATGGCCGACGATAGCCATATTAGCTACGTAGTCTGGAAAGGACGACGGCTATCGGGCGAGCGGGTTATGCGGTTACAGCATCAGCTCGATGGCGTAATGACCGGTCAGTTATCGCTCGATAACGTTCCGCAACCGGACCGCGATATACTCCTGACGATCATTGAAAAAAACCATGCTTTCGAGAGTGGCATGGCCTCTCTGGGCGAAGGATTATCGCATATCGACCTATCGACTATCTCGGTGGGCGCAGCCAATAATTTGCCAGATCCACTCAATGAGCCGGGCGAAGTCTTGGCGGATATTCATGGAAACGGAATTATTTATGACGCGTTGGCCTCCCTATCTGGGTTTGTCCCTAACGATTCACTTAATCGGCTCCGGGCTTTGCAGCAACGGAAAATGGATAGCCTCGGACAGCTTATGCAACAACAGACGCAGCACATTCAGACGTTACAGCTTCAGATGGAAAAAATGCAGTTCCCCGTTGAGGAATCTGAACGTAACCAACAAATGCTGGAGTGGCGTAAACAGAAGCTGATGCAGCAACGCATGGCCCTGATCGAAAAACAACGCCAGGTAATGTATCAGGATGGAAAGCAGAAGGCAACACTGGACGATGTCGAGAAGCAGGTAGCGGCCCTGGAGCCTGAAATTAAAAAGCAGGAAGAGCATATCGAAGAAATCAATCAGCAACTCGAAGCGGCTCAGTCTAAAATGCAGGAAGCCCGAAAACCCCTGCAAAAATTAGAGCGTGAAAGTCAGCAATTAAACGAGCGGCTAGAACGCTTATCAGAAGAAATGGGTAAATATGGCGAGCATCTATCGAATATAGATATGGATGTAAAAGTTGATGGAAACTTCAATTTTTCAGATGAATTCAAGGAAGAAATTGACTATGATCTCCGAAGCGCTCGGCCAAAAATTCGCTATGCTCCCCGTGCAGATCGCCCCATGAAAACACGCTGGCGGTATATACCTGCCCCAGCGGCTCCGGCAGCACCACTAGCTCCTACTCGTCCATCAGTTCGGGTGAAAGCAGCCACAGCTCCTGCCGTTGTACCCGATGTACATGTAGTTCCTGATGTTGTAGCGCCAGCCGCCCCTGTGCTGCCAGCAACGCCCCGCTCAACACCCAAACCACCAACGGCTCCAAAGCCCGAAGATCAGTCCAGTATAACACCCACACTTAATAACGAACATGCTATGTCTGTAAGAGGCCTGGTTGCCAAACCCGGTAAGTCTCCAATGGCAAAAGCAGCTTCACTTACATCCAACATGACATCAGTTGCGCGTGCTGACGCTCTCCCATTCGCTACTACAACGGTTCAATCAGCAACTGGCAAAGCAACCACATCCGTCGTCAGTGTCAATAACTGAGTAGGATTAATTCAACTATAAAAAGCCGTACACTGAAGGTATTACAAACCACAGTGTACGGCTTTTTATAGTTTCAGATAATCAATTACTCGATTTCGATCACCACATTCGGGCTGACGGGGTGAGCTACGCAGGTAAGTATATACCCCGCTTTCAACTCTGACTCAGACAATCCATCTTCTTCATCCAGCTTTACCTTGCCCGACGTACATCGCCCCATACAGGCAGTACACATTCCTGCCTGACAGGAGTACGGTAAATCGATATCCAGATCCAGAGCCGCTTCGAGAATGGTCTGATGCGGAGCTACCGTAAATTTATATTCGCTGCCTTCGTATAACACCGTTACTTCGGGCGTTCCTGAATCAGCAGCTGTCATGGGTTCTTCCACTACATCGCCAGCTGTAACGGGCGCGTGAGCAAAACTTTCTTTGTGGACATGTTCGGTTGACACACCGAGAAGCGCGAGCGCTGAGCGAGCTTCGGCCATCATGCCATCGGGACCACATAAATAGTAACTGGCATTCTGACGCTCGGTGGTTGGTAGCTGTTCTAGCAATTTACTGATTGAGTGCTGATTCAATCGGCCTTCTGCCCCTGTCCAGCCAAAGGTTGGCTGGCTAAGTACATGGGTCACTTGAAAACGCGAACGGCCGTAGGCTTGCTCCATTGCATCCAGATGCGATTTATAAATAATCGACGACTGGTTCCGGTTGCCATAAATCAACCATACACGACTATTAGGCTCCACATGCAGCGCCGACTTAGCCATTGAAAACAAAGGCGTAATACCGCTACCGGCACCAATCAGTACGATTGTCCGCCGGTTTTGTGGATCTAGCTTCGGCACAAAGGTGCCCATGGGCTCCAGTGTTTCCAGAATATCGCCGGGTTTGGTCCGATCGCAGAGGTAGTTGGAAGCAGTGCCGCCGGGTACACGCTTGACCGATACCGATAGCGATACGTCCATATGAGGAGACGACGACATCGAGTAGGACCGACGTATTTTTTCTCCGTTAATGTTGAGTAGAAACGTCAGAAATTGACCAGGCTGATAGCGAACTTCTTCGTTGATGGGGTGCCAGAAACTTATTGTCACGGCGTCGGGCGTTTCGCGAACGACGTCTTTTACTTTCAAAAAATACCGATTTGCCATTCTTTCAGGTAGTTGTCAGATTCGGCATAAACCGAAAACCGTCCTACAAAAATACAGTGAACACCCGATACTCAGCTATTTTTATGAAATTCAACTAAACGTTCGACGGGTGCTTTCAGAATAGTACCCATGATCAGCCCTGTTTGTTGAATGGCGATCTGTAAAGGCTGGGCAAAATAATGAGCGATAGATCCTACGAAATGAACGGGCCATTGGCCGGATTCGGGAAAGCGTTTCACGTATGTTGTCAGAAACAGCGTAAACGCATCGGTTACCAGGCCCTTAATGTATGGGTGTGTCAGACGCTCTGATAAAAAGGGCGTGAACGCAGCAAAATAGCGGTTAGGATAGGGTTTCTGATAAGCGTTTTCGAGTAGCGTTGGCCGATCAAGCCCATAACGTTCCTGAAATTGTTCACGAAGATCGGCGGGCAAGCGCTCCTGAAAAAAATCCCGAACCAGCGTTTTACCTAAGTACCCACCACTCCCCTCATCACCCAGCCAGAAACCAAGCGACTGAATACTCCGACTGATTTTCTCTCCATCATAACAGCAGGCGTTGGAACCCGTTCCCAGAATACAGACTATACCGGGTTCATGCCCTGTAGCGCCCCGGGCGGCACCCAGCATATCGCTATTTACCTCAACAACCTGTAAGCCAGGCAATATAGCCTGTACAGAATCGGCCACAATGTGGTTAACGGCTGGCCCTGTACAGCCTGTTCCATAGAAGAAAACCTTACGAACGGTCGCATCAGCCACTTGCGGTACTAGTTGTTCGCGTAAAGTTTCTGTCATTTGGGCGGTTGACTGATAATATGGATTCAATCCGTCCGTTTGAATAGCATGAGTTTGCCCATCGGTATCGACAAGCCGCCAATCGGTCTTTGTAGAGCCGCTATCGGCAATTAATAGTGCCATAGTTTGAGTTTAACATAATTTCCCAACTACCGGAAACCGGGTAAAAACGCCATTGGTATGCGGGGCATCGGCCAGTTCGTCGGTCAGGTCCTGACCAGCCCAGTGTTCATAATGGTGCCCATTACGCCACAGTCTCGACGTTGACAGATCATAAATAAGGCCATTGTAGGCACACCAGATTTCGTCACGGTCCTGACCATTGCGTAAAGCGAGTTGAGAACGCGTATAAGCGGGTAATGGAGTTTCTGTCGACATCGTCCGCTTAATCAGTTGAATGAATAATTAGGCATCAATTTTGTGAGTCACATCAAAATTAGCGTAACTTTAGCCACTTCTGATTCTCCGCATTCAATTCACCATGAGAAAGACTTATTTTATTGGTTTCTTTTCGGTACTAAGCATGTTCAGTCTACTGATGGGCTGCAATGGTAATAAAGTGGCTCCTGTTTCGGAACGTATTGCCAAAGTATGGACCGCCAGTAAAGTGGACGAAAACAGCACCACTGTTTACACGAAAGGAGCAACCAGTAACATTCGCGATTACAGTAAATTCAGCCTTGATCTAAGCAAGGCACCTACGGTCGTTTATAAAGACTATGACGGGGCTACAGTTTCGTTTACAGGACAATATTCGCTTCCGGACGACAATACACTAAAACTGACGAACTTAAATCCTGTTCCGACGGGCACGAATGGAACAATTACATTTACGATCAACTCCATTGATGATAGTAATTTGAAATTGACCCGGACCGACGTTAGCCAGAAAACAGGTGGTACTACAAACGTATATACGCTGACAAATCCGTAAGGAGTTATAAACCAATTCGCAAAAAAAGCCGTTCCGTAAATCAATCGGAACGGCTTTTTCAATGAATAACAGGTAATGAATCACGCATTGCATGGTTTATACCTCCCATTATTCATTGGCTATTCTACATTATTCATTCCCATGACTGATCTAAATAAAATTGGCGAAGTTGGCCTGATCGAACGCATCCGTCAAGCCACTTCGGCTCCATCACATCCCGAAACGATACGGGGCATTGGCGACGATGCGGCTGTATTCGACTGGGGTGACCAGTACGGGCTGTTGGTTACAGATATGCTTGTAGAAGGCATTCATTTCGACCTGTCGTATGTGCCGCTGAAGCATCTTGGCTATAAGGCCATCACGTTTGGCGTATCAGACATTGCCGCCATGAATGGCCTCCCCATTCAGGTGACCGTTGGCGTTGCCCTCAGCAGCCGCTTTCCCGTCGAAGCCATTGATGAGTTGTATGAAGGGATTCGGGCAGCCTGTACAGCGTATGATGTTGATCTGGTTGGGGGCGATACCACAGCCTCACGGTCGGGGTTAGTTATTTCCGTATCTGTGTTGGGTAAGGTTTCTAAAGAATTAATTACGTATCGGAATACAGCTCAACCGAACGATGTGGTCTGTGTAACGGGCGATCTGGGGGCAGCTTACCTGGGTCTGCAATTGCTGGAGCGGGAAAAACAGGTTTTTCTGGCCGATCCCAATATGCAACCCAGCCTGCCGGAAGAACGATCGTATCTGCTCCAGCGTCAACTCCGTCCCGATGCCCGCACCGACATTGTTCATGAGCTTCGGGATTTGGGTATTCGTCCTACGGCTATGATCGATATTTCGGACGGCCTTGCGTCGGAACTGCTTCATCTTTGCCACCAATCAGGTACGGGTGCCATTATTTTTGATGAAAATATCCCAATTGATGATCAGGCCCATCTGGCTGCCGACGAATTCAAAATTAGTCCGATAACGGCTGCTCTGAACGGCGGTGAGGATTATGAATTACTGTTTACGGTTCGCCCACAGGAATTCGAGAAATTAGCCAACCACTCCCGAATTACGGCCATTGGGTATCTGACAGCCGACCCTTCACAGATTGTTCTGGCAACCAAAGCCGGACAACAAACACCCATTCGGGCACAAGGCTGGGGACAGTTATAGTTATATAGAACGCGGACTATTAGGATCATTATGATTTATTAAGATCTGCGTACATCATAAAAATCATAAGCATCTGCGTTCTATTAACAGAATGACACAAAAGCGGGTAAAGTTTGACTTCGCATTCGAATTTACCAATGGCGGCAGCCTGAAAGGTGAGGATTTCCGATTGGATATTGACGGTGACTCAATTTCAGATCAGGAGTTGATCGACTATATCGTTGCGGATTTACGATTGCTTATGGTTGGTAAAGCCCAGATAGTCAACAAAGAAATCATTACCGAACCGCATAAACGAAACCCTTTACCCAAAAGCCATTCGGGAAGTTACCTGATCGACCTGAGTCATACGATTGAGAATGGATTGGTCACGTATAAAGGTCTCCCCGCCCCGATCATCTGCGATTACCTGAGTCGTGAACGGTCACGGCAATTATATGCGCCAGGTACCGAGTTCCAGATTGGCAAGATCGAAATGGTTACCAACACAGGCACCTATCTGGATTGTCCGTTTCATCGTTTTGAGAATGGTGATGATTTGTCGCAGGTTGGTCTGGAAGCATTCACCGATCTGGAAGGCATCGTGATTCGTATTCCCCATACCGATACCCTGGCGATTACCGACGCTCATTTACGAAATTACGAACTGCGAAATCGGGCTGTGCTCATTCATACTGGCTGGGACACCTTCTGGAACACCGAAACCTACTATGAGAACCACCCGTTTCTGACAGCCGATGCCGCTAATTACCTGCGCGATTGTGGGGTTAAGCTGGTTGGTATCGACTCTCATAACATCGACGATACACGCGGAAATAACCGCCCGGTACACACAACCTTACTCAGTGCAAACATTCTGATTGTGGAACACTTATGCAATTTATCATCTGTTCCGACCGAGGACTTTACCTTTACGGCTGCGCCACCCAAATTTAAAGGAGCTGGTACATTTCCGGTCAGAGCAATGGCGAAGATTAATAGTTTCTAAAACCTATGTTTAAATCATTCAATACCTTTTCCTATTGGTTATCTACCTTTTGTATCTGTCTACTTTTGGTCAGTGGCTGTAAAAAAACCGAAACTGTACCCGACCCCGACATGGCCAAAAGTGTAGCAGGAACGTATACATTTACTACCATCAGTCTGGCCAGTAGCAGCCAACCGACAACCGTGGCTAGTGGCAATGTAGCGATGGTACGAAATGGGACAGCACTGGATAAAGTTGACCTTACACTTTCTTACACTACAGCCAGCTCGTCGGGTAGCTCAACTTTTTCGGAAAGTAAAACCATCACCCTACAGCGAGCCGATAACACCATTGACCTGTATGATGGCAGCACCAAAGTAGGAAGTTGGGTACTGGGTACGCTGAATCTCGCCAATTACCCGTTCAGCACGACATCGGTAACCCTTACAGCAACCAAACAGTAGAAACGCATTTAGTTCGCCCGAACGAACTTCGAATAGCAGGGTCGTTCACAACGCGGCAGGAACATAAGCGTATCGCCTTTAAACCGCAATCCCTGCTGAAAATAGACGTTTGCCCGATTGGTATAAATGTAAAAATTGATGCCCAGACTATCGGGGTACGTCGTATCGACCCGGTAATACTTGATGGGAAAGTAGTAGGACATCGAATCCCCATTGGCGGTTAGCTTGCCGTCTGTGTTGAACGTGATGGTTTGGGGACGGCTCCCAGGATACCGACTAATAACATCAACCGATTTCGTAATTTGGATGGTATCCCTCACGTAATGATCTTTCACAAGAACGGAATCTTTAATGTATTTCCCGTTTACCAGTGTCGAATCAATTTTATAATAGCCTTTGACGAAGACCGAATCATAGGCAGTTGTATTGACATTGACCTGAAAGAGCCGTTCAACAAGCCGCCAGGTACCCGTAATACGGGTATCGCCAGCTCCGGGTGAGAAATCCGTGTTGGTTTCTTTACACTCCAGCAACAGAGTCGTCAGAAGCAGCGAAAAACTTAGGTAAATTATTTTTTTCACAAGATACCGATAGCACCATTTGCAAAGCTAACGAACAGATCATTTCTGCCATTGCCCTGCTGGCCGTTTAACAGGCGGATTTGGCTTCCCGAGAGCGAAAACTCTCGGGAAGGTAATCGATGCTACACAAACTCCGTGCCTCGTTCTTTCGCGTCGGCCACAAAGTTTTTAACTTTCTGTTCTTCTTCTTTCCGACAGATCATCAGGACGTTATCATACTCGGCTACGATATAACCGTCTAGACCATTAACCACTACTAGCCGATCTTTCGGCGTTTTGATGATGCAGTTTTTGGTGTCGTACAGCATAATATGGCCGTCGATTACATTGAAGTCTTCGTTTTTGTCCGATACTTCGTAAAGCGATTTCCACGTACCTAGATCCGACCAGCCGAAGTCGCTTAATACCACGTGTACGTTGCCAGCCTTTTCCATTACGCCGTTGTCGATGGAAATACTTTTGGTGAGCGAGTATGCTTTATCAACAAAGGCTTTTTCGCCTTCTGTATAATATGCATCAGCCCCTTCGGCAAAAATCTCAGCTACTTCGGGCAGATATTGTTCAAATGCCTTGATGATAGCCTGTACATTCCAGACGAAAATGCCGGCGTTCCAGACAAACTCACCACTCGCCACAAACTGCTGCGCCAGTTCGAGATGCGGTTTTTCGGTAAATGTCTTTACTTTTTTAATCGCATCGCCCGATTCAGGGATGTACTGAATGTATCCATAACCCGTATCAGGGCGGCTGGGCTGGATACCTAGTGTCACCAGAATATCCTGGCCTGTCGTAGCCTGGAGCGCCGTTTTAATGGTACGCTGAAACTCCTCTTCTTTCAGGATGATATGGTCAGCAGGGGCTACGATAATGTTGGCTTCTGGATCATGCTGGGCGATTTTATAACACGCGTAGGCGATACAGGGAGCCGTGTTCCGCGCAATAGGTTCACAAAGTACCTGATCGTCGGACAACTGCGGTAGTTGCTCTTGGCAGAGGTCTTTATAAAGCCAGCTCGTAACGATGAAGATATGCTCAGGGGGACAAATGCCCTCAAAACGGTCAGCGGTTTGTTGCAGTAAAGTTCGGCCAGTGCCAAGTACGTCGTGAAATTGTTTCGGATAGCTTGTGCGGCTGAACGGCCAGAATCGAGTTCCGACACCTCCCGCCATAATAACTACATACGTATGATTCATTGATACTTCGATAAGTTATAGCAAAGTTGCTAGTATATAACTGATTTTCGAAGTCCAAGTTACGATTTCCAACCAAACGGAATGAAACGCTTACGGTCCAGCGAGCTCGTTTTATTTATTTTTTTAGCAGACGGCAACTAAATAGAAACCAAAAACAGCCATCAGCAAACTAATCAATAATCGCCACCAACGGCACGAAGCAGAGCCACGGCATATTGCATCTCCTGGCTGCGCAGTTGAGCCAGTTGCTGCTCGGCTGTAAGAATGGTACGCTGGGCATCCAATACTTCCAGGTAGGTGGCCAACCCCCGAACATAAAGCTCACGGTTGTACTGTTCGGTCCGGCGGGCCAAGGTTAGTGTCTGCCCTTGTAAGTCAATCTGTTGACGGAGTAAGATCAGATTATCGAGGGCGGTTTCGGCATCTCGCTGGGCGAGTTGTACGGCCTGTTGATAGGTTTGCTGAGCCGTTTGTACCTGCTGCTTCGAAAGCGCAATGTTCTGCTTGGCCCGATGCCCTTCATACAATGGGACAGATGCATTGACACCCACAATGTAGGTGGCGCTGCTTGGTGTAAACCAGGGGCCAATCCGTCCGGAAAGTATGCCCCCCGAACCAACCAGATTCACTCTGGGAAGCGTGCTGTTCTGCTGGAGCGTAACCTGCGCTGTAGCCACCTGATTTTGCCGACTGAGCTGAATCAAATCGGGCCGACGTTGTACTTGTTCGGGGGCGACACTGGCATACGGATAAACCGGAACGGTTGTTGGCAAGGTACCTATAGGCACCGAAAATTGAGTTGGGTCCTGGGCACAAAGCTGCGCCAATCCATTCACCAGTTCAACACGGGCACGCTCCAGCCCTTTGAGCGTTACCTGCAACGTAGCGTAATCGGTTTCGGCCCGCTGCACATCAATCTGATTGATCAATCCTACCCGGAAGCGTTCGCGAAGTATCGAAAGGGTAGTATCGCGCGACTGGATGTTCCGGCGAAAAACGGCCTGTTCAGCATCATTTCCCCGAATGAGCAGATACGTCCGCGCAATGTCGGCTGCCAGCGATAGCCGGAACGCCTGATAGTCAGCGATACTGGCCTGGGCCTGTAATTCGGTTACAGCAATGGTACTCCGAATCCGTTTGAACAGATCCAGTTCGTAGCTGGCATCGATGGGTAATAGCTGAAACGTGTTCAGTTGAAAACGCGGCAATTCGTCAGGAGCGGCCGTTGTCAGCGCCAGCGGTCGGTGTTGTGACAGGCTTTGAGTCGTGATCAATGCCGAACTCCGCAGGGATGGCGACAGAAACGATTGGGCTACCCGTACCCGAATCCGGGCTTCTTCCAGACGGCTCAAAGCGGCTTTAAGATTGGGGCTATTGTCGAGGCCCAACTGAATCAGCGATTCGAGTAGTGGATCACTAAATCGCTTGAAACCACTAACCGTCAAGGTCGGAGCCAGATCATTGTCTACTGACGACGCTGAGGTAGCGGGTAGCTGAGTACCACCGGGTGTATTTCCTGGATTCTGGGGTTGAACGGTACCTTGCCCAGTCGTGGGGCTGGCGTTTGGCTGAATCGTGACGGCCCCTCCAGTCGGATTAACGGGCGTTGTCTGCGCATAGGCTAACCCACTACAAGCCAAAAACCATACGCTAAAAATATGTTTCTTCATCTAGTTACGTGCCACTGTTTTTTCGGCAATTGGCTTCCGAAGCCTTACTTTCTGTCCATCGTGAAGCTGTTCGTTGGGATTGGTAACGACGAATTCGCGTCCGGTCAATCCACTGGAAGCCTCAAGGGTTGTTCCGTAATCGCGGCCGAGTGTGATAGGCACAAACCGAACTCGCTGATCGGCATCGACTACTACTACCTGAGGCCCTTGTGGCGTTATTTGCAGCGCATTGGCCGGAATCAGCACGGGCGCATTGGCATTGATCATGTCGAATTTAACCTGGCTGTACAAACCAGATGGCAGATTGCCTTTCGGATTTGGAATAACCACTTCGGCCAGCAACGTACGCGACTCATTGCGCAACGTGCCCGATGTACGAACAACCTTACCCGTAAATTTCTGATTTTTTAATTCAGGAATAACTACCGTGGCTGGCAAGCCCACTTTGACGTACTGGAAATAGGTTTGCGGTACATCGACAAATACCCGCAGGGTGCCAATTTCGGAAATCGTGAATAGCGGCTGCCCGGCACCGGGCGACACAAGGACGCCGTTTTCGGCTGTCCGACTAGTGATAACCCCGCTGAATGGAGCCCGAATCTGCTGCAAATCCTTCAACGCTTCCAGCCGACGTACATTCGCCTGCGCCACCGTTACCGCCGACTGGCGGGTATCGACGTCCTGCTTAGCTACCGCCCCCGGCAACTGTACACTCTGCAAACGATCCAGATTTGTTTGAGCGAGTTGCTGGTCGGCTTTGGCACGGGCAATGTCCTGGTCTAGTTCAGGGGCATCAATGGTAGCCAGTAACTGACCTTGGTTCACCTGTGCGCCAATATCCACATACCACCGACGCAAAAATCCCTGTGTACGGGCATACAAAGGGGTTTGCCGATAGGGTTGTATCTGGCCGGGTAATGTCAGCCCGGTTGTATCCGACGAGTATTTCAGCGGCACCGCATTCACAATCGGTTCCCGATTTTTTTCGGCTATGGCTTCTGCCTTTAACTCCTGACTGTTGCGAATACGCGGCAATACCCCGAAAAACACAAACAGGGCAATCAGGGCCAGGAGTGGAATAATGATTCGTAACGCTTTCATATAAATCGCTAAAAGTCAATCAATTCAAACGCTGTATAGTTACTATGGCCTCTTTGTTAAGCGGGCCATACACATGCGGGAACAATTCATCATTGGTCGATGGCTCGTACTTAAGTTCATGCGTCAATTTATCGGTATCAACGTGCAGCAACAGCAAATCGGGCACGTTCTGATAATAGCGGTTCAACGTTTTATCCACCTGCTCTTTCGTCGACAGATGAATGAATCCTTCGGTCTGCAAACTGGCAGCTTCATAAACTGGCTCATTTTCGTAACAAACCCAATCAACCGCTGGAACAATGTGATAAATGATACTCATCTTATACTGAATGAACAATGTAAAATGGATAATGAGCAATGATCACCAGAAATACGAGCCGCATAGCAGTCATTTTACATTGTTCATTATCCATTATTCATTAAAATTACACTTCTTCGGCTACAGGGGCAGCGTCTACGGGTTTGACATCGGTTTTACGAGCCAGCGCACTAAACACAACGGGTACAAACAATAGCGTGGTAAAGGTTGCCAGTAAAAGGCCCCCAATAACAGCCCGACCCAATGGCGCGTTTTGTTCTCCACCCTCGCCTAATCCCAGCGACATCGGCAACATACCGATGATCATGGCAATGGCCGTCATCAGAATAGGACGCAGCCGAGTCCGACCGGCTTCCAGTGCTGCTGCATAGGCGTCTCCAGCCACTTCGGGCAGATAATCCTTGGCAAAACTAACCAGCAGAATACTGTTTGCGGTAGCCACCCCCACACTCATAATAGCCCCCATCAGCGACGGAATACTAAACGTAGTGCCTGTCAGAAACAGCATCCAGACCATCCCGCACAACGCGCCGGGCAGGGCGGTGATAATAATGAATGGGTAGCGGAACGACTGGAAATTGACGACCATCAGCAGGTATACAAACAGGGCTGCAAACACAATGCCTAACCCCAGCCGATTGAACGCACTCTCCATACTTTCGACCTGACCGCGAATCGAGATTACATTACCCGGCTTTAACTGCGTTTTGTATTCAGCCGCCAGCTTATTCAATTCCTTTGCAACAGAGCCCAGATCCGTTTTTTCAACCCCACCATAGATGTCATAGGTCGGCTGCGTGTTGACCCGGTTGATGATGACAGGGGCTATTGTACGCTTAACGGTCGTGATGTTACTCAGTAGCTGTGGACTGCTTTGCTGCCCTGACGTAATCGGTGTCCGCAACAGTTTGTCGTACGAATCCAGTTTGTAAGGGGGAGTTTGTACGGCAATAATGTAGGGGAATCCCGTATTGGGGTCCGGCCAGAAGTTCGGGCGGGTTTGCCCGGTACCGCTTAGCGAGATATTCAGGTTAGTAGCTACACGTTGCTCGGTCAATCCAAACTGGCTCGCCCGCTCTCGGTCAACATCCAGAAAGAGTTCAGGCGCATCCAGCACCTGATGCAGATGCACATCGACCATCCCCGGTATCTGCGCTATTTTCGCCTGCATTTCCCGGGTGATTTTCAGGTTATTGGCCCGGTCGAAACCCGATATCTGTACGTCAATGGTTGAGGTTAGACCAAAATTCAGAATCTGGCTGACGATATCGGCCGGCAGAAAGAAGTAGGAAATATCCGGCATTTCGTTGCGGAGTCGCGTCCGCAAGGCACGCACATAATCGTCGGTCGAGTGAGATCGTTCTTCATTCAGCGAAATCAGCAATTCGGCATCGGCCGAACTCGCCGTAGCATTGTCAGAGAAAAAGAAGTTATAGCGCTCTGAAGTCAAGCCAATATTACTGATCACCGACCCGACTTCTTCCGCAGGGATCACCTCCCGGACAATTTCGGTCGTCTTAGCTGAAATCTGCTCGGTAGCTTCCAGTCGGGTTCCGGCAGGTGCCCGCATGTGTAACCGGATTTGACCCGCGTCGACATGGGGGAAGAAATCCCGACCAACAAACGGCAGCATAACCAGCGTAACAGCCACGACACCGACAAAGATTACAAAGACAGTCCGGCGGTGATTCAGCACCCATTCCAAAGCCCGAACGTACCGCGCCTGAAACCGATCGAAGCCCGCATTGAATCGATTATAAAATCGGCGGAAAGCGCTGGGCCGTTTAGTACCGTGATGATCGTGCTGATGTTCATTTTTCAGCATCATATCGGCCAGTGTTGGCACCAGCGTTCTCGACAGCACGTAGGAAGCCAGCATAGCAAACACAACGGCTTCGGCCAGCGGACCGAACAGGAAACGCGCCGGGCCTTCCAGAAACAGTACCGATGTAAATACGATACAGATAGTCAGGGTCGAAACCAGTGTTGGTGTCGCAATTTGTTGCGCTCCTTCCAGAATAGCCTGCCGAAGCGGCATACCCAGTTCCTCGTTCCGGTGAATATTCTCGATGGTAACCGTTGCATCATCGACCAGAATCCCAATGGCCAGCGCCAGCCCGCCCAAGGTTTCGATGTTCAGCGTTTCGCCCAGCAGATAAAGAATAATGAGCGACGTCAGAATGGACAATGGAATTGAAATGGCAACAATAAGCGTACTCCGCCAGCTACCCAGAAAGAGCAGGATCAACGCAGCCGTCAGTAAAGCCGCAATTAACCCTTCGGTCAACACCCCTTTGATGGACGCCCGAACAAACAGCGACTGATCAAACAAGGCTTCAACCCGCAGGTTTGAGGGAGCCGCAGCCCGGATAGTCGGCAAAATCTGATTCTTGATTTTATCGACAATTTCGGTGGTCGACGCATTCCCCGTTTTCACAATCCGCATCAGGGCACCTTTACTACCATCCTGTTTGACGATGTTGGTCTGAATGGCAGCACCGTCGTGTACATTCGCCACATCGCGCATGTGTACGGTGGTACCGCCGACTACCTTAATCGGAATATCGTTCAGGACCGAAATCACATCAGGTTTTGAGTTCAATCGGACGTTGTATTCCCGATCTGCCACCCGTAGCGAGCCCCCCGGCAAGGTCAGGTTTTGGGCCGCAACAGCATTGGTTACTTCTTCGGGTGTTACGTTATAGGCAATCAGTTGTTCAGGGTCCAGGTCTACTGCAATTTGGCGGCTTTTCCCTCCAAACGCCTGCGAGAGCCGACTACCCGGCACAGTCGAAATCTGCGGACGAACGCGAGTCTGCGCATAGTCGGTAATCTGCGGTTCGGTCAGACTATCAGACGAAAGGCCCAATTGCAGTACCGGAACGTCGGTAGCATTATATCGGACAATGAGCGGTGGTTGTGTACCGGGCGGCATCCTGACCAGAATCGTCTGCGAGATAGCCGTTACCTGAGCAATGGCCTCTTCAATTTTGACGGTTGGCTGAAAGAAAATCTTCAGAACGGCCGTACCATTGTACGTTTGCGATTCCAGCCGCTGAATATCACTAACGTTATTGATGAGTGAGGTTTCGGAGAAGTTGGTGATCATCTTCTCCATTTCATTGGTCGACAGGCCATTATACCCCCAGATGACAGATACAACCGGAATGTTAATACGCGGAAAAATATCGGTAGGCATCTGAGTTACTGCCAGCCCACCCATAATCATAATCAGCAACGCCATAACGGCGATGGTGTATTTCTTCTCTAACGCTAAGCGGACAATCCACATAGTAAACCTGATACGTGTTAGATAAGCTCAATTGATAGCTAACCAGCTCAACTCGTCGTCACTTTGGTCAACACTGGGTCAAAATTACTGGTAGTCTATCTGGAAGAACAGGTAGGTTTGGTAGTTTCAATGGTAAAAAATGCAGATCCCTAAAGTTGGGCTCAGTTAATTACCAGTTATAACGTCAGGCAGCTAATACATACCCCTGTTCGCGGTAAGCGCGTGGGGTTATGCCCGTAACGCTTTTGAAGAACTTTGTAAAATTGGACGGATCGTCGAACTTCAGTCTGTACCCGATTTCAGCCATGGTCAGATCGGTGTTTCGAATCAGGCTCTGCGCTTCAAAAACCGTTCGTTCACGAATGTGCTGCAAGGCCGTTTTGCCGGTATATTTTTTCAGAATATCACTTAAATAATGCGGATGAATGTGCAGTCGATCGGCCGCTTCATGTACCGTCAGCAAAACCGGAGTCTCCTGATTCGGGTCGGGCAGGTAATACATCTGAAGCAGACTCTGAAATCGCTCAACCAGAGAGATCGGCTGTGAATACTCAATGGCCGAAAGGGTCTGGCGGTAGATCTGACGTTCTTTGATCAGCAACGCCTGCAACAAATGATAGGCTAAATCCAGACGGTCGGCCTTAGGTCGATTGGGGTTATTAAACTCCCTGTCAATCAATTCAAACTGGCTATATAACTCCGCCACTTCGGCAGGTGTAATATGAATCAAGGGCTGAGCGCCTTTCCGGTAGAACGGATATTCGCGCATGGGGTCGGACTGTACCGAACGTTTCGTAACAAATTCCGATGTAAACATAATGACATAGCCATGCCATTGATCCTGCTTATGAATCGACCGAACCGTCCAGGGGCGCAATACATACAACGTACCAGGCTTTACGCAGTAGGGAACACCATCCAGATGAATCGTACCGCTTCCCTCCGTTACCAAAGCAGCTACATAGGTGCTACTCCGAAAAGGTGGAATCACTTCGCCCGGCCCGCCAAACTGCTCAAAGGGGAAAATACCAAAACACCGATTGGTGGCGTCGATAGATTTTACCGCCTTCAAAAAATCGGGTAGATTATCGTAATAAGGAATCGGTTGCGTTTCCAAGGCCTGACGAATGCATTATTAGTCCAAATGGGCAGAGTCAGATTCGTAGTAGTTCTTACATGAGTAGTACTACTCAGTTGACCCATTTTTATAAGTAGTATTGAATAAAAACAAGATAAGACTTAGCTCCTGTTTTTACTTTCCAACTTAAGCTCAGGCAATTTAGTTGCATTTTCCTAAAAAACACAACCATGTAATTGGATTATTCCAACAATAAATTAATAACCTATCGACTTATAGCTTCTGATCGCTACAACGTTGAGAAAGCTACTTGCCCAACATGACCAGTCATTACTTTTACATCAATCGGGCCATTTCTCCAAACCGGCGGCAATACGCAGGGCCCGTTGAACATCTTCCCAATAAAGACCACTTTCGTACCCCGACGATAAGCGGTCACAGGTTTCCAGAAAATCATTGGCATCCTCAAAGCGTCGTAGGCGGGTTAAAGCCTGATTATCGTCTGACAAAGGTGGATTGGCTGGCGTTTCCATATTAGCTGAGATTTTACGACAATAATGAATGTAAACTATAGCCGACTACTAGAATTTTAGCCGCAAAAGACATCTAACAAGTTTATAGTTAATCCTCTATACACTCAGGTCTTTCGCAAAGGGCTTTACCACAGCCTAAACGAACTTCTAGATAGTCATTACTAAATAAAATTATAAAAATACGATATAGGATAGTACACCTGTTTCACCCAAAGCGTCAACATAGTCAGTCTAGCCAGTTCCTATTCGGCTTTCTTTAAAACAATCCTTCTGGGTAAAGTACAAACTGTTTCGTGCTCTTAGCTTGAATAATTTCCTAGAGAATTACTCGTATCGCATTAAATATTTTTTGCTTGCTATGTATACCAATCCGGGCGCCTTATTTATACAGCAACTCTATTATTACCCTATAAATAGTATATTATTAAAATTTAATGTACTAAATTGTATACAAAAAAAGCAATGGTATTAAATTTGCTGAAACAACAATGAGAACTGACCTATCTAATGAAGGACTCATTGTTTTCTAAAAAAGTACCTTTTCCTCTCCTCATCAATGTGTAGCATACCTTGAAAGAAGGCCAACAGTGCTTTCCAAGGTTTGCTTACAGATGTGCCAGCAAAGACTACTAGTCGATTCGTTAACGACCGACCCCTCCTCCACTGATGGCATTTTCTGCTACTGCCTTTTCCTGGCCGTAGCGACAATGCGCATCAGGCAGGTCAACATGCACTGCTTACCAAATAATTGCTAAGTGTTGAACAGGTCGGCTCTCTAGCCTAGTCATTCTTTCCATAGTATATTGATGAGTAAAATAATATCGTTCGTTTTAAAAGCGTTTTTTCTAGTTCTAGTGTTGTTGAATAACTATTTAAGTCTGGCTCAATCGCTACCACCCGGGTTTAGTATAGTACAGTTAACGCAGTCCATATCAAATCCTACGTCAATGGCTTTTGCCCCTGATGGCCGACTTTTCATCGCCGAGCAAGCAGGCAAAGTGCGAATTTTTAAAAATGATGTTTTGCTTTCCTCGTCTTTTATCGAGTTGACAGTCGATAGCCAGGGAGAACGGGGGCTTGATGGAATAGCAATAGATCCAAATTTTGAAACTAACGGATACGTATATTTATATTACACAGTTCCTGGAAATCCATCTCATAACCGAATTAGTCGTTTTACAGCCAATGGGGATATAGCTGTTCTCGAATCAGAATTCACAGTACTTGACATTGACCCAGCTGAGGCTGGTGTATTCCATAACGGCGGCTCTATGCATTTTGGCATTGACGGTAAATTATACGTTGGTATTGGCGATCACTCATCATCGCTAGATGCTCAGAACCCAGACAGCAACCATGGTAAACTACTACGTATTAATCCCGACGGTTCAATACCAAGCGACAACCCCTATCAAAGTGGCTCATTTACAAGACGGCTTACATGGGCAATGGGCTTACGGAATCCCTTTTCGTTAGCCATACAGCCTGGTACAGGTCGTTTGTTCGTAAATGATGTAGGCTTTGGTAGCTATGAAGAAATTAATGATGCCACTCTTCCATCAAAAAATTTTGGCTGGCCAACCACAGAAGGGCAAACTAATGATCCGAATTTTATTAGTCCGCTGTATACGTACGGTCATGCAACTGGCATCGACGGGTTAGGTTGTGCTATAACGGGTGGAACGTTTTTTAATCCATCAGTAACAAACTATCCTCCCGAATGGATAGGCCGCTATTTCTACATAGATTATTGTGGCTGGTGGCTAAACTGTCTCGATTTATCTACGAGCCAAGCTACACGACTACCTTTCGCCAGAGACATATGTGTATCACCCTTAGGCCTGACTACGGGCCCAGATGGAAATTTGTATTTTGCTTCCCGGGATTGGGGGACACTGTATAGAATTCAATATACAAACAATCTGAGTCCAGCAATTACAGCCCAGCCTATCAGTACATCAGCTTATGAGGGTCAACCTATTCAGTTTACTGTATCAGTATCAGGCGCTACTCCACTGAATTACCAATGGCAATTAAATGGAATTAACATTCCTGGGGCTAATTCATCAACGTACAGTATACCCGGTTCATTAACATCAAGCTTCGGGACTTATCATGTGATTGTCAGTAATTCTCAAGGTACCGTAACTAGCAATGATGTTACTTTAACAAATCTTGGGCACAATGCTGCACCTTTAGCGAAAATTTTATCGCCTGCCAACCATACTGTATATGAAGCCGGAACGACGGTAGCCTTTTCGGGAACGGCTACTGATGCCGAAGATGGATTGTTACCCCCCTCAGCTTTCAGTTGGCAGCTTTACCTCCACCACAATACTCACCGCCATGGCGGAACACCTTTTTCGACGGGAGCGCAAAGTGGGACGTTAGCTATTCCTAACCAAGGCGAAACCTCACCCAATGTATGGTATAGACTTATTCTTACAGTTCATGATAGCAACGGCATTATTGGTAAAGACTCTATTGACCTAGACCCCCACCTAGTGCCTATGCTGGTAACAACTATACCCAACGGTTTACAGATAAACATCGATGGAGTTCCATTCACTTCTCCTTTTAGTCAATCATTTGTGGCTGGGATGAAAGTAAAAATCAGTACAATCAATCAGCAGATCAATTCTAATGCTATTTATACATTCTCGGACTGGTCTCCTGCTTTAGCAGCCGATGGCAGTGTCATAATATCTGAAGAAAACGCTATTTATACAGCCAGCTTTCTGGCTACACCATTTATATACACTATTGCTAACGGAAGTTGGAACGACCCAAATACATGGTCGTGCGCCTGTATTCCACCCGCTCAAAGCCGAATACGTATCGCCCATCATGTAACGATCCCAAATGCCTATACAGCTATTGCCAGCTATATTTTATATGACCCATCGGGCCAAATTATATGGGGAATTGGTTCCAATTTACAAATCGAGCCCTAATAATTAGTAGGCATTTTTGTAATCCTTACAGAAAGAAAATCGAATGAGCCAATTTATTATCAAGGCCCAAAACAGTGTTTATACACAGGCCCTAAGCCGCCGATGGCATTTCTACGCTTGCTACAATAAAGGACGGCCCTGGTCTTCAAAACCTGATCGATGTAGTGGCGTAAGTAATGGTTCACAGCCCTCTGAACCATGTTTATTTTAACTTATTATTGATCATTCACTGCAGTCATTTGCTATAGCTCTCTTTTTCAATTCAACGGGTTTTAGGAAACAACACTGGAAATACTCGTAACTTTGCCGTCCCATTAAACAAATGCAATTATGCCAAAGGCACAAATGAACACGGATAAGGGCACGATGCTCATCGAATTCTATGAGAAAGATGCTCCCAAAACGGTCGACAATTTTATTTCGCTGGCTAAAAAAGGGTTTTATAACGGCACTAAATTCCACCGGGTCATTCCAAACTTCGTTATCCAGGGTGGTGATCCAACAGGCACAGGAGCAGGTGGACCAGGCTATGCTATTGATTGCGAACTAACGGGTGATAATCAATATCATGATCGGGGTGTCCTGTCGATGGCGCACCGTGGGCGCAATACGGGTGGATCGCAATTTTTTATCTGCCACAACCGCCAGAATACACAGCACCTCGACCGCAACCATACTGCTTTCGGTAAGGTGGTTGACGGGTTGGATGTCATAGACCAGATTCAGCAGGGTGATAAAATTCAAAGCATCACCATACTCGAAGATTAGGTTCGAATACTATCAAAAAGCCTGATATGTCGATCGACATATCAGGCTTTTTTTGTGCCATTTCACAAACAAACAGCGACAAAAACTATATTTACAATAGACTTACTATATATTATACATTTTTTAATATATAATTAATTATCTATTTTTCAAATAAATATATCTACTAACCTTTTTTCAAGTTTACGCAAGGTGATAAAAATGAAAATACTACTACCCTACCACCCGACCTATGGTCTTCTATTGCTTCTACTTTTAAATTTAGGTAAACTATTTGCCCAGGCTCCAGCGAACCTTACAAGTGATGTTTCTTTGACAGCACCAACTGAAACTGACTTTGGTCCGTATGGCTTTTTCTCGTCTACCTCACAAATAGTGGCCGCATTTAACAAAGCACGACGTGCCGAAGAAACCCAATTAGGTTTGGCCGCTAATTCGCTGGGCAATCTCACGCTTCCATCCAGCTATGCAACACTGTCTGATAATCAACGTGCGCTCTACTTAATCAACGCCGAACGAACTGCCAGAGCGGGTATCAATTACGGCAGTGGTTCGGTACTAGGTAAACCTTTGGAAGGCATTGAAACGAACCTTGACAATACAGCCCAGAATTGGGCCAATTATCTGTATAACAATAATCTATTTACACATACTATACCCGGTTCTGACCCTTTTCAGCGAGTTGCCGACACCTATGCGACTAACTGCGTACAACGTAATGGCTCAGGGCAGTATACGATGGGCCGTTCTGAAAACATCTACTACGCCTGTGGCGGTTCTGCTACCTATGCCGTAGAACAGGCTATTTTTAGCTGGCTCTATCGGGACTCAGGCTCCTCCTGGGGGCACCGGGAAGCGGTTCTCATCCAGAATGTGGATGCCAGTGGCCATACAGGGTATGTGGACGACCGGGGAGCAACGGGTAACGAAGGCTTTCTGGGCATGGGTGTCACTACAGGCTCCAGTTACACCGCCTGTGGATCGAATCCGGTTCGGCTTGTTGTCCTGAATATTGCCGACCCCAGCAGCGATGCCAGTTGTGCCTTTTCGCTGGAAAGTAATCCTTTACCTGTAAGTCTGTTATTCTGGAAAGGTACAGCCGACGAGAAAACCGTTAAGCTTGAGTGGGCCACCACCTGGGAGAAAAACGCTGATTACTTTTTAATACAGCGTAGTACCGATTTAAAGGTGTTCGACAATGTAGGGAAGGTACAGTCGAAGGGCACAACGCAGGAAACGCAAGCCTACACCTTTGTAGATGAAACACCCGCTTTGGGGCATAACTATTACCGACTCGTACAAACCGACCTGGATGGAAGCCGAGAAACCTCCCGTATTATTTCCATTTATCGCCCTGCTAATGACCTATCCGACCGATTGACCGTGTACCCTAATCCGGTTGAATCGAATGCACCGTTTCGGCTTCTATTACCCGAAAAATCATCGGTCGATGTTCGTCTATATAATCTTCTTGGCTTCGAAATACCCATCAATCTGTCGCGAGCTAATGATCAGGAATTAATCCTTCAACCTACTTACGCACTTCCTTTTGGGCTTTATTCGCTGGTCATTGTTAAGGAGGGCCAACAACAGCAAACGCAGTTGCTTGTTAAATAACCCTGTACAATTCAGGGCACTCAAAAATGACAAAATGCCACCTCTAGCACGAAGAGGTGGCATTTATGTTTAGGAATAGTCTGTAAGGTTTATAGTTCCAGAATTTTGAACTCCGTTCGGCGGTTGCGCTGGTGTTCTTCTTCCGTTTTGGCGTTTTTTACGATAAGCTGCGTCTCGCCATAGCCTTTGTAGGTAAGCCGGTCAGCGTCGATACCCTTCGATACGATATATTCTACCGCCGACTTAGCCCGATTCTGCGACAGCTTCTGGTTATAGGCATCGCTAGCGCGGGCATCGGTATGAGAACCCAACTCAATTTTCAGGGTTGGATTATCCTGCAAAATCGTCACCAGTTTATCGAGTTCGACCGCAGCATCCGGGCGGATATTATACTTGTCGAGGTCGTAGTAAATATTCTCTAGCACAAACGTTTTGTTGAGCGTTGCCTTATCGAGCAGCAGATCGACGGTAAAGGTCGTGTCGGTTTGCGGTTTGGTCAGGAATATCTGCGGAATGCTTCTGCCCTGCATCGTGAACTGCTCCCGACGAGTAAGATAACCTTTCCGCTGCGCCAGAACCGTATAATCTTTGCCTTCCTGCAAGGGGTATTTTCCGAATGTACCAGGCTTGTCCGTTACAGCTTCGCCAATCGGCTGGCCTGTAGCATCATCAATGACTTTCACCGTTGCCGAGTCAAGCGGAGTAATAGGCGTTTCATTCGTAGAGATCGTACCAGCAATAAAGTAATGAACGATTTTGGGTGCGTTGGCTGGAGGATTCTGCACAATTGTGGTTGTATCCGTATCAGGCCCTTCCTGGAAAAAGTAAATATCGTCATCGCCCTTACCACCCGACCGATTGGAAGCCATAAATCCTTTGTTCGGATCGGTATAGATCAGGCCAAAATCGTCGGCGGGGGAGTTGATGGGCTGGCCCATGTTTTCCACGCGTGTAACCCCGCCCGAACGGGTTGCTACAAATACATCCAGCTTCCCTAGGCCCGGATGCCCATCCGACGCAAAATACAGTTTCGCATTCGGCCCTACGTAGGGAAACATTTCGTCACCGGGCGTATTGATATCGCGGCCCATATTGACCGGACGGCTAAACCGCCCCGATGCGTCGATACTGGTCCGGTACAGGTCGATTCCCCCGGCTCCACCAGCCCGGTTCGAAGCAAAATAAAGCGTACGGCCATCGCCCGAAAAAGCGGGTGAGCCATCCCAGGCTGTCGAGTCGCTGATGGGCAATCGTAACGGTTGGCTCCATACGCCCCCCTCCCCTAAGCGACTAATATACAAATCGACATCCAGGCCACCTTTGCGTTTGCCATTATTGCCCCGCGCAAAAACCATCGTTTTCCCGTCTTTCGTAAACGCAGGCGTTCCTTCGTTTACATCACCCTGAAACACATTTGTGCTAAAGGGTTCGGGAGCAGGCGACGTTCCGGTTTCGTCGGGCTTCTGGTTGAGCTTGGTTTTGTATAAGCCGAGCATAGGCTGCCCGTTGTTTTTATAGAGCTGCTCTTTCCGCGATGCCGTAAAAATCAATTCCTCCCCTCGTACTACGGGCGCAAATTCGGCACCGGGCGAGTTGAGGTTATTCATGTTGCGCAAGGTAATCAGCGACTTATTTTTAGCAATGATGTCGATGGCCTTCAAGGTTTCGACCTCCCGTTTCGCCTTATCCAAAGTCGCTTTGGCCGTGTTTTTCGGGGCATTGGTAACAAACTCCTGCAATTGCTTAAGCGCTTCGGCGTAATTCCCCTGTGATTTCAACGCATAAGCATAATTGAATCGGGCAGTTGGTTCGGTCGTATTGGCCTCAATGGCTTTCTGATAATAAGGCGCTGCTTCGCCAAAACGGTTCGAAAGCCGGTACGACTCCGCCACGTAGTAGTTCAGCCGGGCCGGATCAATAGTGCCTTTACTGGCTTTCTCAAACTGAGTCAGGGCCAGATTATATTCTCCCGCATCGAAGTGGCGAACGCCTTTTTTATAAGACTGCATGGCCGAGTTACAGCCTGACAAACCCAGGGCCAGACCTAATACCACCAGCAGCGCAGACGACGTAATGGTTTTCATAGAGGTTAGTGAGCAGAACTTTCCGCGCCCAAGATAACGCAAATTCAGGCGGGTCTTACTTTTAACGAATATAATCCACAAAATATTGAAGATTGTTTGGTATGTCCATCAACAAACCGAGCCTTTCCTTAGCGCGTGTTCTACCAAGCCACGGAAAGGCCTTTTATAATATCCCCTGCTGTTTCCTGAAATCTCTGGGCGATAGACCCGTCTGTTTCTTGAAGAGTCGGGAGAAATAGGCCGGATCTTTGAAATTCAGCAGGTACGATACCTCCGATAACGAGCAGGACGTATTGAGCAGGTACTTTTTGGCCTCGGCCGTCAGATAATCGTGTACCAGTTGTAAGGCTGATTTGTTGACAATCGACTGGCAGATCCGGTTCAGATGAACGGTTGTGATATGGAGTTCGCGGGCGTATTGCTGAATGCTCTTCGGCTCATGAACCGACTGGCGAATCAATTTCTGAAAGGAAAGAAAATACGTTAGGGTTCGATTGTCCGACTTCGGCGCAGGTGCTTCGGAACGCAGACTGGTGCGATACAAACTAATCAGCAATAACTGCGTCAGATGCTCCAGTATACCTTGTTTCTCCGGCTGATCGGTTTCCAGTTCCCGAATAATTCGGTCTTTTAGCCAGTGTATATCATTGAACGAAACCCCTGAATCCTCGAACGTTACCTGTTGAAGTTGACTCAGTCCCAGCCGAATGTGCTGCGAGTCGCGAAGAAGCTTGTCCAGCGATGACTCCGACAGGGTAAACACTTCGCCATCCATGCCCGCCTGAAACGCAAACCCATGCAGGGTATTGGCCGGAACCATCAACACACAAGGCGGTCGAAGCGTAACCCGCCGTTGTTCTGATAGAACAATCCCACTCCCTTCCGTAAAAATGAATAATTGGTATAAGTCGGTATGTAAGTGCTGATCGATTTCCCAACCATATAGTTTACTACGAACAGCCAGTAACTCATGATGGATAAAATTCTCCGGGAAGGGCAATCGGTGATCGCCATATAACCCTTTATAGTTTTTAAGCCCTTGGCGGTTCATGTTCTAAAAAGACAACTATCTGCCCGAATATCGGATTAATGTTCTGTTTGTACAAGCTTGTTTTAGAATCATCCAAGAAATTATTGCACCATCCCCATAGATTTGTCCTCCCGCATAGACCACCGAACCAAACCCGACATGGAGCCAAACATCGTTGAACCGGATAAGCCTGCTACCGCATCTGGCCTTGATCAATCTGTCCCGTTGAGCAACCACCCCCTGCACCTGTCGCCGGCGTATAAATCCACGATTCTACGGAGTCCAACTCGCCCGTTGATGCTGGTGCCCGATCAGATGAAAAACCTGCGGATGCCCGTTTTTGGTGATTCCTGCATGGGCCCTCTAGACAATGACCTGACGAAAAACGCACGGAAAAATGGGGAACCCATTGGCGAGCGGATTAAAGTGGCGGGGCGCGTGCTGGATGCGTCGGGACGGCCGTTGCCGAATGTGCTGGTCGAAATCTGGCAGGCCAATGCCGCTGGTCGGTATATTCACAAAGCAGAGATCCACGACGCCCCCCTGGACCCCAACTTTTTAGGAGCCGGACGTTTGCTCACCGATACCGAAGGCCGCTATTCGTTTTACACCATCAAGCCGGGGGCTTATCCCTGGGGCAATCATTACAACGCCTGGCGCCCAAATCACATCCATTTTTCGGTAATTGGCCCCCACCTCGATCAACGGCTAATCACACAAATGTATTTCCCGGGCGATCCGCTGTTTGCCTATGATCCTATTTTCCAGTCGGTTCCGAAACACGCCCGTGAGTTACTGATCGCCAGGTTCAGCATGAACTGGACCGAGCCGGAATTCGCCCTGGCGTATGAATTCAATATTGTGCTGAATGGCCGAAATCAAACCCCGTTTGAGTAAATGACGACCTTACCCATCACCCCTTCGCAAACGGTAGGCCCTTTTTTCGCCTATGGGCTGACGGCCCATCAATACGGCTACGACTTCAACAGTCTGGCCGAAGGAGAGCTTGTAGACCCCATCGCCCATTCGGCAGAACTGATTTACGTATCCGGGCAAATTTTCGATGGCAATGGCCAACCCGTTTCCGATGCGATGATCGAATGCTGGCAAGCCGACACTCAAGGCCAATACAGCACAAAACCCATTGCCTACCCTCCCCATCAGGCCAGCTTTACCGGGTTTGGCCGCTTAGGTACCGGTACGACACGCACGAATCAGTTTACGTTTACGACCGTCAAACCGGGTTCTACTGCAACGGATTCAGCACCGCACATCAACGTCATTCTGTTTCTGCGCGGTTCGTTGCGAACGCTCTATACCCGGCTTTATTTTTCCGACGAGCCAAAAGCCAACAATCAGGACGCTTTACTCCATTCTGTCGACGCAGAACGGCGCCATACACTCATCGCGAAGAAGAGCAGGGAAGGGCATTACCAGTTCGACATTCATCTACAAGGTTCCGACGAAACCGTATTTTTTGACTTATAGCCTGTTAACGCTGTGCTGGCCGACTCAATTTTCACGACTCCGCTAATGGAATCCCTTTTTTCGGACACTGCCGAACTGAGGTTGATGCTGGCGTTCGAGTCGGCACTGGCCACGGCCCAGGCATCGATGGGGGTTATTCCTGCGTCAGTGGCTGAAACCATCAAGAATTGTTGTGCCGAAACCGACTGGGATATCGAGTCGATTAAAACCCAGACGCTGCTGGCAGGTAACCCGGCCATTCCGTTCGTTGACCAGCTCCGGCAACGCGTTCGCCAGAAAAGCCCCGAAGCAGCCCAATACGTACACCAGGGCGCAACCAGTCAGGATGTGATCGATACGGCGTTAATGAGCCAACTACGTCAGGCGATTGATCAACTGAAGGCCGATCTGGAAGAACTCATTAATCAGCTAACAAAACTTCGGCAAACGTATCAGCATACGCCAATGATGGGCCGGACTTTATTGCAGCAGGCGCTACCCATTACCTTCGGCGACAAACTAGCGGGCTGGCTCAGTGGGCTATTTCGCTCCACCGAGCGTTTAGATCGGGTTCGTCAGGAATGCCTGGTAATACAGTTGGGCGGTCCGGTTGGAAATGGGCAGTCGTTCGGAGCGCATTATCGTACGATTTGCGAATTGATGGCTGCGGAATTAGACCTCGGCACGACCGCTACGGCCTGGCATACACAACGGGATCGGCTGGCCGATCTGGCATCTACACTGGGCATTTTAAACGGGTCACTTGGCAAACTGGCAAACGACATCATCCTGCTGATGCAAACCGAAGTCGGTGAAGTTCGGGAAGGGGCTGCCGAAGGCAAGGGTGGCTCATCGTCCATGCCGCACAAGCGAAACCCTGTAACCTCTACGTTTATGGTGGCTATTGCGCACCGGACACCCTATCTGGTAGCCAGCCTGTTAGGCGCAATGAACCAGCCTCACGAACGAGCTGCCGGAGCCTGGCACAGCGAATGGCCGGTTATCCGGGAACTAGTTAAACTCACGGCTGCCAACCTCCACCATGCCAACGATCTGATCCGTACCCTCGACGTCGATACCGCCCGGATGCAACAAAACCTGACTACTCAACCCTGACAATGGCTTATCTACAGATAAACGGAAACCTAGTCCACTACCAGCTCGAAGGCCTGGAGCAAGGGCCTGTTCTGCTTTTTTCCAATTCGCTGGGCTCTGATCTGACCATGTGGAACGATGTGGTGGAGCCGTTACGGTCTCATTTTCGGATTCTGCGCTACGATACAATCGGACATGGGCAAACCCCACCTTCGCTGGAACCCATCAGTATAGCCGATTTAGGACAGGACGTGCTTGGCTTACTAGACGCATTAGGCATCGCGAAAGTGCACTTTTGTGGCTTGTCGATGGGTGGGCTGATTGGACAATGGCTGGCAGTTCATCATCCCGACCGAATCGACAAGCTGGTTCTTTGCAATACAGCCGCCAGAATCGGAACCGTTGCAGCCTGGAATGACCGTATTAACACCGTTAGTCAACAGGGTATTTCGTCCATTGCTGATGCCGTACTGAACCGTTGGCTGACCGATGGATTTCAACAGGCAAATCCAGAATCGACAGCACGCTTGCTAACGATGATTAAGGCAAACACAGCCGAAGGTCATGTAGCGTGCAGTGCAGTTCTTCGGGATACGGATTTACGAGCAACTATCCACCACATTACGGCTCCTACGCTCATCATTGCGGGCACCTACGACCCGGTGACGACCGTTTCCGACGGCCAGTTTATGCAGCAGGAGATACCGAACGCCAAGCTTTGCGAATTATCGGCGGCTCATATGTCGGTCGTTGAAAAGGCCGATGAAGTGGTGCAACTCCTGCTGGCGTTTTTAGAGGAACCAGCCACCCAAAGCGAGTCATTAGCATCGGGATCGCCCACGCAGAGCACGTATGAACAGGGCATGACCGTCCGGCGGGCCGTTCTGGGCGATGCACATGTCGACCGGGCCAACGCCGGCCTTACCGATTTTACTGCTGATTTTCAGGATTTCATCACCCGCTATGCCTGGGGCGAAATCTGGACCCGACTCGGTTTAACCCGTCACTCCCGTAGCCTGATTACGTTGGGGATGCTGATTGCCCTCAATCGCGAAACAGAATTCAAGATGCACGTTCGGGCGGCTTTCAACAATGGCGTCACCCTCGACGAACTGAAAGAAGTCATTATGCACTCAGCTCTGTATTGCGGACTACCAGCCGCGAATGCCGCTTTTCAGGCTGCCCAGGAAATTATAAATGAACGCCAGCTATGAATCACCACACGCAGGTAGGCATCATCGGAGCGGGTCCAGCCGGACTACTGTTAGCCCAGCTACTGCATCGGCAGGGGATTCGGTCGGTTGTGCTGGAAAATCGATCACGGGAGCGCGTCGAAAGTCGTCAGCGGGCGGGTTTGCTCGAACAGAATACAGTAGACGTTCTCCGACAGGCAGGTGCGACGGATCGACTCGACCGGGAAGGACTTGTGCATGATGGTGTTATTCTGAGCTATAATGGCCAGCGTCATCGCATCGACCTGGCCGAACGAACGGGCGGCTCCCACGTAACGATCTATGCTCAGACCGAACTGGTAAAAGACCTGATTCAGCTCCGACTGGATGCAGGTGGCGACCTTCTGTTTGAAGCCGAGGCCACGGCCATTGAAGGTTTGGAAAGCGAGCAACCAACCATTCAGTATACTTACCAAGGAGAAACGCACACCCTCACCTGCGATTTTGTAGCGGGTTGTGATGGCTTTCACGGTATTTCCCGCTCAACTATACCAGCCTCACTAACTACCGTTTACGACAAAACGTACCCTTATTGCTGGCTAGGCATTCTGGCCAAAGTTCCCCCCTCGACCGACGAACTTATTTATGCGTATCATGAGCGAGGTTTTGCCCTGCACAGTATGCGTTCGCCCGAAATATCCCGACTATACGTGCAATGTTCCGTAACCGACACCCTCGACGACTGGCCCGACGAACGCATATGGGCCGAATTACAGATTCGGCTGAGAACGACAGGCTGGACATTGACCGAGGGGCCTATTCTGGAAAAAACCATTACACCCATGCGTAGCTTCGTGAGCGAACCCATGCAATTCGGGCGGCTGTTTCTGGCTGGCGATTCGGCCCATATTGTGCCGCCAACGGGCGCAAAAGGGCTGAATATGGCCGTAGCCGATACAGAGCAACTTTTCAATGCCCTGATGAGCTGGTATCGGGAAGGCAGTTCAGCGGATTTGACTAATTACACCGATTGCTGTATGCGTCGGGTTTGGCGGGTTCAGGAGTTTTCCAATTTCATGACCGAACTGCTGCATCACAATCCAGAACGATCTTCGTTCGATGCCCATTTGCAGACATCCCGATTCAACCAGCTAATCACTAGTCGAACAGCCTCTACGCTCATAGCCGAAAACTACGTTGGTTTAGCGGCCAGGCAGGCAAGTATGCAAACGCAAGAAGCACTACACCCACCTACCCTTTCTGAACGATGAAAACAGTCCCAATCCTGACACTAACTCAGGCGGCTGCGTTAGTACGCGATGGCGATACGCTTTTACAGGGCGGCTTTGGCATGACGGGCAACCCTGTCCATTTAATGCACGCCCTGGCGGAGTTGGGCACTAAGAATCTGACATTTATCGGCAATAATACGGGCGAAACAGGGCTTGGTGGCGGGCGGCTATTACGAAATGGTCAACTCAAAAAGCTGATCGGCTCCTTTTTCACCTCCAATCCCGATGCCGTTAAAGCCGCCCAAAGTGGTCAGGTTGAATACGAATTACTACCCCAGGGCACGTTGGCCGAAGCCATACGGGCCGGAGGGGCTGGTATCGGAGGTTTTTATACGCCCACATCAGCAGGCACCCCATTGGCACAGGGTCGCGAAATAAAAGTTATCGACGGCGTTGAGCACGTGTTTATCAAAAGCATTCGGGGCAATGTGGCCTTCATTCGGGCCTGGCGAGCCGATACGGCGGGTAACCTCCAATACCGCATGACCGAAAACAATTTTAACAAGGCGATGGCAACAGCCGCTAATCTGGTTATTGCGGAAGTAGAAGAGATTGTACCTGTAGGGCAGATTGCGCCCGAATGTGTGCATACACCCGGCTGCTTTGTCGATTATCTGGTGCAAGCCACGTTAAAGCCGGAAGATCTGGGCATGTCGGCATCCGTATCGTCGTCCAAAAAAGTCGATGAGGTACGAATGAACATGGCTCGTCGGGCATTGGCCGAACTGAAGAAAGGTGATGTGGTCAACCTGGGCATCGGTATCCCAACCCTCGTCGCCGATCTGATCACCGACGAACAGGGTATCATGCTTCACACCGAAAACGGCATGTTGGGTGTAGGCCCCGTTCCGGCCGACGGCGGTGGGGCGATGGATTATCCGGTCAATGCCGGAAAAATTCCGGTAACCGCCCTGAAAGGCAGTAGCTACTTCGACAGTGCCGACTCGTTTGCCATGATTCGGGGTGGCCATATCGACGTAGCCATCATGGGCGGGTTGGAAGTTGACGAAGCCGCTAACCTGGCGAACTGGGCTGTTCCCGGCAAGCCGTTACTAGGTGTTGGCGGGGCGATGGATCTGGCCAAAGGAGCTAAACGGCTGATCATCACCATGACCCATACGAACCCCGACGGTTCATCCAAGATCGTGCCGCAGTGTACGCTTCCGCTCACTGCTACTGGCGTAGTCGATCTGGTCATCACCGATTTAGCCGTATTTGCCTATCCTGATGGGCAACTAACCCTGGTAGAACTCATGCCTGGTGCCACATTGAAGGACGTAAAGACGAAAACAAGCGCGAATTTTTTAATGAGCGAAAGAGTGAAAGAGTGAAAGAGCGTGTTGGCCGGATGGCTTTCACTCTTTCACTCTTGCACTCTTTCGCTCTTTCACCTATGAACGAAGCTTATATCATCGACGCCATCCGTACCCCGATTGGAAGTTTCGGCGGTAGCCTCTCGACCATTCGGGCCGACGACCTGGCGGCATTACCGATCAAAGAACTACTCAAACGCAATCCTGGCCTGCCACCCGATGCGGTCGATGACGTGCTACTCGGCTGTCATAATCAGGCGGGCGAAGACAACCGGAACGTAGCCCGAATGGCGCTGCTGCTGGCCGGTCTTCCCTACACCGTTCCAGGCGAAACTATTAATCGGCTGTGTTCGTCGGGCATGTCGGCAGTGATTCATGCCAATCGGGCAATCAAAGCAGGTGATGGGGATGTGTTGATTGCCGGAGGTATGGAGCACATGACGCGTGGCCCATGGGTGATGTCGAAAACCTCCAAACCGTTTGGCAACGACGCCCAACTGTTCGACTCCAGCTTTGGCTGGCGATTCATCAATCCTAAAATGCAGGCCCTATATGGTACGGATGCGATGGGTGTAACGGCCGAAAATCTGGTTGACCTGTACAACATCAGCCGCGACGATCAGGACTTCTTTGCGTATCGGTCGCAGCAAAAGGCTTCCCACTCCCAGCAATCGGGAAGATTATCGGAAGAAATCATGCCTGTTGAGCTTCCTACTAAAAAAGGAGCGCCATTGCTGTTTGCCTACGACGAATTTGTGAAGCCGAATACCACACTGGATGTTCTGGCTACACTGAAACCTGCGTTTAGGAAAGAAGGAGGTAGCGTAACGGCCGGAAATTCAGCAGGCCTGAACGACGGGGCAGCCGCCCTACTCATTGCATCGGAAGCCGCCATCAGTCGGTATCAGTTCATTCCAAAAGCCCGCATTGTTGCATCGGCCGTAGTGGGTGTAGAGCCGCGTATCATGGGAATTGGTCCTGTACCCGCTACTCAGAAAGCGTTAAAAAAGGCCGGATTGACGCTGGCCGATATTGACGTGATTGAGCTTAACGAAGCCTTTGCAGCCCAGTCGCTGGCTTGTACCCGGCAGTTGGGCCTGGCTGACGACGACCCCCGTATCAACCCCAACGGAGGTGCCATTGCACTGGGCCATCCGTTGGGCATGTCGGGTGCCCGACTGATTCAAACAGCAACGCTTGAATTACAAAAGCAGCAAAAACGCTATGCCCTTGCCACCATGTGTGTAGGCGTCGGTATGGGCTACGCCATCATTCTGGAACGAGTGAGTTAAGAAAGCTATGAAACGCCAACTCTTTATCCTGCTTGCACTAATTGGGTCAATCACTGGCGCACTCGCCCAGAAACCCCAGCGGTACGACATCCCACAGTTGGAACTTGTCTGCGAACTACGTGTGAAAGTCGGGGCTCCTTATGTGGTTGGGGAAACCCCTCATGGGTTGCGTCGTATCATCCCTATTACGGGAGGTACGTTTGAAGGCCCCCGTATTCAAGGTGAAATCCTGCCCGGAGGGGCCGACTGGCAAATCGTCCGAAAAGATGGCGTTGCCGAGCTAGAAGCCCATTATCAGCTCAAAACCCTCGATGGGATCACAATCTACATCACCAACACAGGCCTTCGGGTTGCAACGCCCGAAGTGGCTGCGCGTATTGGTCGTGGCGAACAGGTGAGCCCCAGCGAATACTATTTCCGAACGGTGCCCAAATTCGAAGCGCCAGTTGGTAAATATGAGTGGATGAACAATGCCATTTTCATCGCTACGGCAGTTCGGAATCCAGATAACGTGCTCATTACCGTCTGGCAGGTGAAATAAGCGTTGTCATTGATCGATTAAACCTCAAGCAATGAATGACTCCAACAACATGGCTGCACTAGTAGAAATCGAGCAGGATGGCGAACTGCTTTTTGTCAAACTGAACCGCCCACAAAAGCGAAACGCGGTAAACGATGCGCTCATTCTGGCACTGGAAGCCGTATTCTCCGACATGCCAGACGGGGTAAAATGTGCGGTGCTCCACAGCGAAGGCGACCATTTCAGCGCTGGGCTCGACCTGTCTGAATTGCAGGAACGGGACATTATTGAAGGACTGCACCATTCGCGCATGTGGCACCGGGTACTCGACAAAATCCAATTTGGGAAGGTGCCGGTCGTGGCCGTGCTAAAAGGAGCCTGTGTGGGTGGCGGACTCGAAATTGCGTCGGCCTGTCATATTCGGGTAGCTGAAGCCAGTACGTTTTACGCCCTACCCGAAGGGCAACGGGGCATTTTTGTGGGTGGTGGTGCATCGGTCAGGCTTCCCAAACTAATAGGTATGGCTCGTATGGCAGATATGATGTTTACGGGACGGACGATCTCGGCCGAAGAAGGGGTCTGGATGGGATTTTCTCAGTACGTGACCATGGCTGGGGAGGGGCTTGAAAAAGGGATTGAACTGGCGAAAAGGATTGCCCAGAACGCTCCCATGACCAATTATGCCCTCATGCATGTACTCCCCCGTATTGCCGATTCATCGCAATCGGAAGGATTGCTGATGGAAAGCCTGATGGCTACCATTGCCCAGTCATCGCCCGAAGCCAAACAACGATTAACCGATTTTCTGGAAGGACGAGCCAAGAAAGTCGGGCAGTGAGCCGACTCGACCACGATTGTATCGCGGACGATCGACCAATAAACCCAATACTGCAAACCCTAAACCCAATGACATCTCCTTACAAAACCATTGAATTCGGACCGACGACTACCCGAAAAGAGGTTGATGCTGATGGCTGCATCCGGTTAGAACTGGAACAGCCACTGGGTGCTTACCCTGCTAAACCAGGCGAAAAGCTACGCTATTGGGCCACTCACCAGCCCGAGGCTACCTTTCTGGCTCGTCGCGGGGCGGATGGAGAGTGGATTCGTTTATCGTATCGGACTACGCTGGATCAGGTAAAAGCCATTGCCCAATACCTGTTAAATCTGAACATCAGCCCCAATGAGTCGATCGTCATTCTGTCGGAGAATAGTCTCGAACATGCGTTACTGGCGTTGGCGGCTTTGCATATTGGGGTTCCTTACAGCCCCATTTCGCCACAGTACTCGCTTCTATCAACCGATCTGGGGCGGCTAAAGCATTGTTTGCAAGTGATGACGCCCAAAGTTGTTTTTGCACAGAATGAGACGGCCTATGCCCGCGCCATTGCGTTAGCGAAATCGCTTTTCCCGGAAGTCCTTATTATCACAGCCACACCCGGCAATGAGACCGATTTTTCTGAGCTACTGAACACGCAGCCAACCGATACCGTCGATCAGGCATTTGAGCAAGTTACGGCCGATACGGTTGCCAAAATCCTGTTCACATCCGGTTCGACGGGCTTGCCGAAGGGCGTTATCAATACCCACGGTATGTGGTGCGCCAATTTGCAGCAGATTACGCAGACGTTTCCGTTTATGGCTACCGAGCGCCCCGTTTTCATCGACTGGCTTCCCTGGAACCACACCTTCGGGGGCAACCACAACGTCGGGCTGGCGCTCTACAATGGTGGCTCGCTGTACATCGACGATGGTAAACCGACTCCGGCCGGTATCGAAACAACGGTGCAGAACCTCCGGGAAATTTCACCAACCGTTTACTTCAATGTCCCCAAAGGCTTCGAGATGCTGATTCCCTATTTTGAGCGCGAACCCGCCCTGCGAGAAACCTTTTTCGCCCGACTTTCCATGCTGTTCTATGCGGGAGCCAGTCTGGCGCAACCGATCTGGAACCGACTGGAAGAACTGGCTGTCGAGACCATTGGCGAGCGAATTCCGATCATTACAGGCCTGGGTTGTACCGAATCGGGACCATCGGCCCTTTTTGCCAATTGGGGAGGTAGCTTTTCGGGTTTATTAGGTGTACCCGTTGCCGGTATGAGTGTGAAACTGGTGCCCGACAATGGTAAATTGGAAGCTCGTTACAAAGCCCCAAACGTAACCCCCGGCTACTGGCGCAATGCCGAGGCCACTCAAAAAGCGTTTGACGACGAAGGGTATTACAAAACGGGCGATGCCGTGAAATTTCTGGATGAGGCCGACCCCAATAAAGGACTTGTTTTCGACGGACGCATTGCGGAAGATTTTAAACTATCGACCGGCACCTGGGTCAACGTAGGAATACTGCGTATGAAAATAATTGCGGCAGGTTCGCCCATTGTGCAGGATGTCGTCATTGCCGGACTCGACCGGGATTATGCCAGCGCCATCCTTTTCCTGAACACTGATGCCTGCCGGAAGCTAGCCAAGCTTTCTCCTGATGTCCACTACCGGGAGGCTTTTCAGACAATGGCCGTAACGGATTTTGTCGACCAATTGCTTGGCAAACTCAATGAAACCGCAATGGGCAGTGCCGATCGCATAGGCAAAATGATTATCGCTCACGACCCACCCTCCATCGACACAGGTGAAATAACCGATAAAGGCTCTCTGAACCAGCGAGCCATTTTAGCCAACCGACCGCACTTGATTGAACAGCTTTATGATAATGGATAATGCAAAATGAACAATGGCTAATTAGTCTTTTATCCATTATCCATTATCCATTTACTTAATTACCAACCTATAACATTCTTAAATCCTAATACCGAATGAAAACTCCCCCTTTTCGTGCCGACCATGTGGGTAGCCTCCTGCGCACCCCGGAAGTAAAAGAAAACCGCCTGAAATGGAAAAAAGGCGAGATTACGGCCGATGAGCTACGAGCCATTGAAGATGCCGCGATTGCCGAAACCGTTAAAAAACTGGAATCGACCGGGATGCGCTCGATTACCGATGGCGAGTTCCGCCGGGATTATTTTCACCTCGATTTCCTGAAAGAACTGGCTGGAGTTTCGGTAACGGGTGGCATTGAAGCGAATCCAAACGCGAAAGTAGCCTCAGATGGATTTAAACCGCCTGTGCTCAGTGTAACGGGCAAGCTCAAACACGTTAAAGATATTCAGGTCGCCGATTTCAACTTCCTGAAATCCGTTACGACGCAAACGCCCAAAGTCTCGATTCCGTCGCCCACCATGATTCACTTCCGGGGAGGCCGGAAATCCATCGACATTGAATCGTATCCCGATATGGATGAGTTTTTCCATGATCTCTCTGCGGCCTATCGGGAAGAAATCGACCATCTGTATCAGGCGGGTTTACGGTATCTACAACTGGACGATACGAATCTGGCGTACCTCTGCGACCCCAAGATGCGAGCGGCTGCTATTGAACGGGGCGAAGACCCGAACCTGCTTCCTAAAACCTACGCAGCCCTGATCAATTCCGTAATCGATGGGCGGCCCGACGACCTGACCGTAGGCATTCACCTGTGCCGGGGCAATTACCGCAGCACCTGGTTTGCCGAAGGAGGGTACGAACCCGTAGCCGAAGTTCTGTTCAACGAAATCAATGTCGATGCGTATTTCCTTGAATACGACGACGAACGATCTGGCGATTTTGCACCGTTACGATTTGTGCCGAAAGACAAGATGGTGGTTTTAGGAATCATTTCGTCGAAAGTGCGTGAACTGGAAGATATTGATGACCTCTGCAAACGCATTGACGAGGCCGCTCATTATATGCCTTTGGATAACCTTTGTGTAAGCCCGCAATGCGGCTTCTCGTCAACGCACCACGGCAACGATCTGACGTATGACGACCAATGGCGCAAAATTGAACTGGTCGTCAATACCGCCCGGAAAGTCTGGGGAACAGCGTAAATCAAGATACTACACCTCATGAAAGCACTGCTGAGTTTACTCGTTACCTTATCCCTCATCAGCCAGTCGTTCGCACAAAGTCTGGTAGCAAAAATCGATTCGGGCCGTATCGATGGGGCGCGGTATGTGATTCTGTTTCCGCAAAACTGGAAAGGGAAGCTGGTTATGTATGCACATGGCTATGAGTTTATGGGCGCACGTCCGTTGCAGAGTCAGAATCCTGGCTTTTCCAATAACATGAAGCCCTTTCTGGAACGCGGTTTTGCCGTGGCTGCGTCCGATTACCAGTACCAGGGGTTTGCGCTACCGCAAGGTGTGGATGATACGGAAGCCTTACGCAAGCTCTTTGTTAAAACCTACGGCAAACCCGATTCGACGTTTATGGTTGGGCATTCGATGGGCGGTGGCGTTAGTGTGGCTACCATCGAAAACTTTGGCGCCAACTACAACGGTGGGCTACCCCTCTGCCCACTTTCGAGCCGACCGTATTTGCAGTGCCGGAAAGAATTCGATATGTATGCTACGTTCAATGGGTTGTTTCCGGGTATTGTAACCTCGCTGACCGACATTTTCGATCTGTCGAAACCGTATCAGGCCCAACCGATTCAGGCTATGGTAACAAAAGCCAAGGCCATACGAACGGCGATTCTGGCTAAAGATTCGGTGCTGGCCGTTGCCTTTGCCAAACGCTTTGATCTGCAACTCGACGACCTAGCGTTTTCGCTGTTTTTCAATGAAAATGTTCTGCGCGACCTGGCCCAGAAAGCAAAAGGCAACCCGTTCGATAATACCAATACCGTTTACAGCGGTTTCCCAAACAATCTGGAAGTCAACCAGAAAGCCGAACGACTGGCGGCAACGGCTAATCCCAATGCGATCTTTGCTAAGTACGACCGAACGGGCAACATCAATAAACCTGTACTGCTGATGCACACCCTCTACGACCAGTTGATCCCTCCCACTTATGGCGTTGTCAACTTCGAGAATATGGTGCATCAGCAGCAAAAAGACGCCTACTTTACCGTCAAGTACACCAACGGGCGAGGGCATTGTCAGTTCACCCCGCAACAAACCGCCCAAGCGTTCGATGCGCTGAGAAACTGGGTCAAAAGAGGTAAAAAACCAACCGCAGGCTTTATAAATTGAGTGAATGAGTGATTGAGCGATTGAGTGAATAAAAAATCAGGCGTCAGCTATTCACTCAATCGCTCAATCACTCAATCGCTCATTTACTCTTTAAAAAATGATCGATACCCGTAAAATCGTCGCCATCGACGTTCATACCCATGCCGAAGCTTCCTGCTGGCATCCGCACGATGACTTTCGGCCTGAACTCGACGAAGCCTTTGCCAAATACTTCAAGTCGGATAAACGACCGACCATTCAGGAAACGGCCGATTATTACCGGGCGCAGAATATGGCCTTCGTCATGTTCACGGTCGATTCGGAGTTTAATGTTGGGAAGCGCCGGATTCCGAATGAAGAAGTAGCCGAAGGGGCCCGCAACAATCCCGATGTGATGATTGCCTTTGCCAGCATCGACCCGCATAAAGGGCGTATGGGTGCCCGCGAAGCCAGAGATCTGATCGAAAATCATGGCATTAAAGGCTTCAAATTTCACCCGACGGTGCAGGGATTTTACCCAAACGACCGCATGGCTTATCATCTCTACGAGGTTATTGCCGAATATAAATTGCCGATGCTGTTTCATTCGGGACATTCGGGGTTTGGTTCGGGAGTACGCGGAGGTGGTGGGCTTCGGCTGGAATACTCGAACCCGATTCACCTGGACGACGTAGCCATCGACTTTCCCGACAACCCCATCATCATCGCCCACCCAAGCTGGCCCTGGCAGGATGAAGCCCTTTCGGTAGCCATGCACAAGCCCAATATTTACATCGATCTGAGTGGCTGGTCGCCTAAATATTTCCCGAAGCAGTTGGTGCAGTACGCCAATACGTTGCTGAAAGACCGAATGCTGTTCGGTACAGATTTCCCGCTGATCACACCCGAACGCTGGATAAAAGATTTTCACGAAGCCGGTTTTCGCGACGAAGTAAAGCCCCTGATCCTGAAAGAGAATGCCATAAAGCTATTAGGCTTAACCTGAGCGCCTAGATCCTAAACCCAATCTCCTTTGACCAATGGAAGTTAGCCCCAAAACTCTGATTGACCAGCAACCCATCACGCGGCTACAATACACAACGGTATTGATCTGTTTTCTGATGAACATGCTCGACGGCATGGACGTAATGGTGATTTCGTATGCGGCACCAGCCATTGCCAAAGGCTGGAAGTCGAGTCCCGAAGCCCTAGGCATCGTGTTCAGTTCGGGACTGTTCGGGATGACCTTCGGTGCGTTGATGCTGGCTCCGTTTGCCGATACCCTCGGCCGGAAAACCATGATCCTGATTAGTGCTGTCATTATGGGTTTTAGCATCTACCTGACGGCCCAGTCTACTTCGGTGCTTCATTTGATTGGATTTCGCTTTGTGAGTGGCTTGGGCATTGGCAGTATGCTGGCCAGTACGGCGGCTCTGGCGGCTGAGTACACGCCCGACAAAACCAAAGATTTCTGGGTAAGTTTCGCCATTGGCGGCTATCCGGTTGGGGCGGTTCTGTCGGGGTTAGTAGCAGCTCGTGTCATTCCGGAATCGGGTTGGCAAACGATGTTCCAACTGGCAGGTATGGCTACGCTTGTAGCTCTTCCCATCATTCAGTTTTTCCTGACCGAATCGCTGGAATTTTATCTGAAGTCGCAACCAACCGATGCGCTGGTAAAGGCCAATGTGATTCTGGACCGGATGCGGATGAATACCCTATCGGTGCTGCCTCCCAAACCCACCCGACGGCAGGGCATCCCGCTTACGGCAGTTCTGGATGGCGAATACAAAACCCCGACGATTCAGTTGTGGATTGCTCTATTTCTAGCCTTTGCGACGCTGTATTTCCTGACAAGCTGGATTCCGAAACTAGCCTCCAACGCGGGTCTTTCCATTGAATTAGCCATTTATGCCGGAACGGTGTTCAACGTAGGGGCCTTTTTTGGCATTGTTACACAGGGCTATTTTTCAAGCCGGATTGGCCTCAAAAAAACCATTGGTATCTTCCTGATTATGACGGGCGTGCTGATGGCCATGTTCGGGTTATTTGTGGGATCATCGTTGTTGTTGGTTTTATTTGGGCTATTGGGTTTCGGCATCCAGGGTGGCTTTGTTGGTTTGTATGCCGTAGCCGCCCGGCTCTATCCAACAGAGTTTCGGACAACGGGGGTGGGCTGGTCAATCGGTATCGGTCGGTTAGGAGGCATTATTGGTCCCGCTGTTGGGGGTGTGCTGATTGGCATGGGGTTATCGATGGTCACGAACTTTCTGATTTATGCTGTTCCTACCATCTTCGCTGGCATCATGACGTTATACATTTCGTCGAAAAAGATTCGGTAATGCGGGTGGAAACCCGTAGTTTTTAATCAAATTGCGGGTTTCCACCCGCATTACTGTGAAGGTGATTCTCATGTTGGTGCATGACTGAAGTCATCGTTGAAAAAATTGCTTCCCGGTACTTTTATGGTTGACTAATCAGCGCCCAAAAAGCGTTATACTATTATCATGGAAACCATTCTGGTACCGGTCGATTTTTCGAAGAACTCAGAAAATGCGCTGCATTTCGCCAGTAATCTGTCGCAAAAGCTACAGGCTCGGCTTATTGTTTTTAATTCGTTCCACAGCCACCACACCAGCGCTTATGTATCGGCCAACTCGTTTGACCACGAAATACAGGCGGTAAAAGAGCATACCGATCAGAAGTTAAAAGACTTGTACGCCCGTGTCGGCACTAGCGACACCTTTCCAAGTCCTGAATTTATCAGTAGCGATACGGCTTTTCATGAAGAAATGCTTCGTCTGGTGGCTGAAAAAGGCGTTGACCTCATTGTGATGGGTACTCAGGGTTCGGGCAGCCGACTAGAGGGCAAGTTGTTTGGCACCAATACCTCCTGGATAGTCGAACATGTGAAATGTACAGTAATCGCCATGCCGGACAACCAGCCATTGGAACCCCTGCGAACCATTGTCTATGCCAGCGATTATCTACCAGGGGATATCGACAATCTTCAAAAACTGGTACCGATTGCGCAGGCATTCAACAGCAACATCACAGTTATCCACATTACCAGAGACGAATCGGATGAAGCTGTGAAAACACTGGCAGATTTTGAACAGCAGGTGAACGCCGAAGTTGGTCCTTCCAACATCCGCTTCCGACTTGTCAAAGGAACGAGCGTCGAAAAAACACTGGAGCAGTATCTGGACGAAAACAAAGTGGATTTGCTGGTCATGTCGGCTCACCAACGCAGTTTACCCGAAAAGCTCTTTGGCAAAAGCATGACCAGGATCATGACGCTTTATTCGCACATTTCCCTAATGATTTTCCATCAAAAGGCAGAATCCTGACTACACCCGATGCCGTTTTCTGTTGTGGTGTCAGATGCTTTCATCTGACAAGCCAGGTTTCTCAAAACCTAATCTAACGCAATAGGTTTTGAGAAACCTAGCTTGTCGGTTATTAGTAACCGACATCACGAGACACTACAAAGAGGACGCTTGCCAGCTAAAAAACATCAAACTAACTCCGATGCCGCTTTTTGAACTGTAGCGGGTTTTCGCCGGTTACGCGCCGGAAAATTTTAGTAAAATACGACAGGCTGTCAAAACCACAGGCAAAACAGGCTTCCGATACCGTTCGGTCAACCAGCAATAATTTCTGCGCCTGATTGACCCGGTATTGATTCAAAAACTGCGTAAAAGTCAGGTGAGTCATGCGTTTGAAGTATCGACAAAAAGCGGCTTTAGTCAGATTAGCCACAGCTGCTGCTTCATCGACCTCGATTTTGCGGCCATATTGTTCGGCAATAAATTGATTGACCTTTTTCAGCCGGAGTTGCTCCGTCAGATTGTATGCATTCGTGACGGCCTCACCCTGTAGCGATGTCCATTCGGTACTGGTAGCCAGTTGTTGAAAAATAGCCAGCAGTTTCATCAGTCGCTCGAAGGGCGGTAACTGAGCCAACTGCTTCAACTGTTCACCCACTTCCTGCTTGGTCTGCCCGTAAAACGAAACCCCCGACCGCGCCCGTTCGAATAGACCTGTAATCGCATTGAACTCCGGGGCCTGCCAAAGTGTATCGCCCAGAAAATTCTGTTTCAACTGCACAACTACTTTCTGATGTTCCGTTTGAACGCCATAATCGAAATTGAGGTGCGGAATATTGGGGCCAATAAACACCAGGTCGCTGCCTTCGTATCGCGAAATATGATCACCCACATGCCGAGTGCCACTCGCTCCTTCGATATACACGATTTCGTACTCAGGGTGATAATGCCAGAGAAACACCTCACTCAGATGGGGCGTCAGCAACAGATGAAATGAACTGTTGGCATCGGGGTTAATTTCCTCTAAAACGACCTTCAATGTGCTTTCTTTTTGCCAATAACTACCTCACTTATCTAAAAAATGGGGAACCAAGAGCAATATAGTGCAAAAACTGGCAATTTCTGTCCTAACACGTCGCTAAGCAGTCCGACTAACTTTGTTACAACTAAAAACACCAAAAATACAAACCAGCTATGGAAGCGACGCAAACAATGGCCCCGACGATGATTCCGAACAACGCCCATAAAGAGATTCCGGGCAACCCGTCGACGGCTACCAGCAGCAAACTCAAACTGAGCGACCGCTCAAATGGGAAACCACTCCGTGTACTATCGGAAGAAGACTGGCAATTCTGGATTACCAACGGCTACGTAATTATCAAACAGGCAGTGCCGAAAGAAAACGCCGAGCGGCTGGCAGCGCTTCTGTGGGAGTTTGAAGAAAAAGACCCTACCGACTCCAGCACCTGGTATGCCCCACCCCGCGCCGAAATGAAGATGAAAGAACTGACGGGTAGCGGCATGGTTGAACTCTACAACCATCAGTACGAGTGGGACAATCGGCAATACCAGCGCGTGTACGATGCTTTTGTGGATATTTGGGGCACCGAAAAACTTTGGGTCACCATCGACCGGGCTAACCTGAACTTTCCGCTACGCCCCCAGGATACGTTCAAAGGCTTTATTCATTGGGATTACGACCCCGAAACCCGACCCCAAAACGTACAGGGCGTACTAGCACTGGCCGATCAGACGGACGAAAACATGGGTGGCTTCCAATGCATTCCTGAACTGTATCGAACCTACGATACCTGGAAACTTACCCAACCTGCCGACCGAGACCATTTTAAACCCGACACAACAGGTTTCGAGCTGGTAAAGGTAAAGATGGAAGCGGGCGACCTGCTCATTTTCAACAGTACACAACCGCACGGTATCCGGCCCAATCGGTCGGCCGACAAGGTGCGGATAGCCCAATACATCTCGATGATGCCTGCCGAAGAAGATAACGAAGCGCTACGTCAATGGCGAATCACCTCCTGGCGCGACCGTGTCGCTCCCGAAGGCTACGCTTTCCCCGGTGATCCGCGCGGCTGGGAGAAAACCCGCTATAAAACCGCCGAGCTAAGCCCACTGGGCCGTAAACTGCTGGGGCTGGATAAGTGGGAATAAATTTTGTCAAGGCTGGTCAGGATTGTTAAGGAATAGTCAAGCATTGTTGTAGATTGTCAATGTTTGACCGTTTTCCTTCCGTAGCCTGTGTCCTCACAGGCCACGGAAAGGATTCGTATTAACAACGGAAAACAGAAGAGGGTATACTTACACCGTCTGCGAAAAGAGCCGGGTTTGTGGGTTAGCGTAGTTCAAGCGCTCATCAAACGCCATACAGATGTTTCGTAGAAACGGGCGCCCTTCCGGCCGGACTTGTAAACCTTCGGCCGTGTAATCGATCAGGCCGTCGAGCCAGAACGCTTCCAGCCGCGCTTCCAAGGCCTCCCACTCCCGTTTCGACCAGTTGCCCAGGTGCCAGTTGGTTTTTCCTTTACACATGATGTTCAGAATCTGCCGACGCAGAAACTGGTCTTGATCATCCAGTACATGCCCACGTAATAGGGGCAATTCTCCGGCTAACACCCGATTCATATACAGGTCGACATCTTTCTCGTTCTGGGCAAAAGCCGTCCACACATCACCAATAGACGATGCACCCAGGCCAATCAATACCTGAGTTTGTGCGGTTGTATAGCCCATAAAATTCCGATGCAGCGTACCGGCTTCCATCGACTTATAAAGGGCATCGTGTGGGCGGGCAAAATGGTCCATCCCAATTTCGACATAGCCGCCATCTTCCAGTAATGCCCGTCCCGTTTCGTAGAGAATACGTTTCTGTTCACCTGATGGCAAATCGTCGTCCCGAAAGCCCCGCTGGCCGTTTCCCTTGATCCAGGGCACGTGTGCATACGAGTAAAACGCAATCCGGTCGGGGCGAAGAATCAGCGTCTGGTAAATCATGTCGATGATCGAATTGGTGGTCTGGAACGGTAATCCAAACACCAGATCATGACTGACTGATGTATAGCCAATTTCGCGAGCCCAGTCCGTTACGCGTTTTACGTTCTCGACGGGCTGAATCCGGTGAATGGCTTTCTGCACAACCGGGTCGTAATCCTGAATACCAAAACTTACGCGCCGAAATCCGAAGTCGTATAATACCTGTAAGTGTTCGCGGGTCGTGTTGTTGGGGTGGCCTTCCCAGCCATAATCGGGCGAGTCGGTAGGTACAGCCCGGCTAAAAATACCCGTAAGCAGTCGTTTCAACTGATCGGGCGTAAAAAAGCTCGGTGTTCCACCACCCAGATGCAGCTCCGCAATTCGCGATTTTTCAGGCAGCAGATCGCAGTAGCTATTCCATTCGGCCAGCAGGGCATCGATATATGGACTTTCTACACCGTGGTTTTTAGTGATCCGCTTGTTGCAGCCGCAAAACGTGCAAAGGCTTTCGCAATAGGGTAAGTGGATATAAAGACTGATTCCCGTTTTGCCATTACTTACTGCAAAGGCCCGACGCAGGTTGCGTATCCAGGCAGTTTCGCTAAAGGTGGTTTCATCCCAGAAGGGCACAGTCGGGTAGCTCGTATAACGCGGACCGGGAACGTTGTATTTCTGAATCAGTTGCATAGCCGCAGGGGCGAGGAGCGGGGTGCAAGGTGCGGGGAGTTAGTATACAGATTTCAAAGATGAATAACTCACCCCCGCTCCCTGCACCCCGCCCTCACTCCTCGTATTTTTTGCAAATTTCCCTCCTCACTAACTTCCAAATACTGAGCCGTATCAGGCCATCTGCTGATGATTATCAGGGTATGCAGCCAATACCTGTGCCAATTTGCGTCCAAATTCTGAACGATGAATACGGCAACGATTTCCCCAACGGTCTGCTACCACTGTGGCAATGAATGTCTGGACGAAGACCTTATTTTCGATGATAAGCACTTCTGCTGCGACGGTTGTAAAACGGTATACTCCATTTTGAGCCAGCACCAGCTTTGCCAGTATTATGCCATTGAACCAGGAACTGACCGTCCGGGAACTACGCAAACCGCTACTGTTGCCCAACAAACCCGTCTGGAATTTTTAGACCACCCCGACATCGTTGCTCAATTACTGGAGTTTTCGGGCGATTCTGTTGCGAAGGTCACGTTTTACGTACCCACCATACACTGTAGTTCGTGCCTGTGGCTGCTGGAGCATTTATACCGGATTAACCCGGCTATCCAGCAGTCGCGGGTCGATTTTCTGAAGAAACAGGTTTTTATTACGTATAACCCGTCGGAAATTACGCTTCGGCAGGTGGTCGAATTACTAAGTTCGATTGGCTACGAACCCCTGATCAGCCTGAACGATGTGGTGAAAGAAGGGCAGAAAACCTCCAACAGACCGTTTCTGTACCGACTGGGTGTGGCCGGATTCTGTGCAGGCAACATCATGCTGTTCAGTTTCCCGGAATACCTCGGCCTCGACGATGTATCGTTCAAACACGTTTTCGGCATTCTTAACTTACTACTGGCCATTCCGGTCGTTTTCTACTCGGCATCGGGGTATTTCGAATCGGTTTGGTCGAGCCTCCGTAAAGGGCTTATCAACATCGACTTACCGATTCTGCTGGGTATTCTGGTCGCTTTTTTCCGGGGAGCCTACGAAGTGTTGTGGCTTGATGGAGCGGGATATTTCGACTCGCTGACGGGCCTGGTTTTCTTCCTGTTGTGTGGCAAATGGTT
>NZ_MKUD01000086.1:249812-299206 GCF_001898575.1 Spirosoma sp. 48-14 | reverse complement strand
AAGCAGGGAGCGGGGAGCGGGGAGCGCGTAGTTCCAGTTGCTCAACTCCATAAAGGGGATCGGATCAGAATTCGTAATCAGGAGTTGATACCGGCCGATGGGCTGCTTTACAAAGGCAACGCACTCATCGATTACAGCTTCGTAACGGGCGAATCGGAGCCCGAATCGAAAGAGCCAGGTGCCTTGGTGTACGCAGGTGGTAAGCAGGTCGGCGAAGCTATCGAACTGGAAGTTGTCCGCGACGTATCGCAAAGTTACCTGACCCAGCTCTGGAATAACGATGCGTTTCAGAAGGATAACGAGTCGCGTATCCGCACCTTTGCCGATGCGGTTGGGAAATATTTCACCATTACGGTCATCACACTGGCTACAGTCGTCGGTTTGTATTGGTACCTGCAACACGATCCAGCACGAGCGGTCAATGTCTTTACAGCCGTACTGATTATTGCCTGCCCATGCGCGTTGTCACTCTCATACCCGTTTGCGCTGGGTAATGGCCTGCGACTATTAGGTAAACGCCATTTGTACCTCAAAAACGCGGAAGTTATTGAGCAAATGGCCGCTTGCGACACCATTGTGTTTGACAAGACGGGAACGTTGACGGAGGTAAAGAGCGAGAGAGGTAAAGAACGAAAGAGTGATGAGTCGGGAGTTATTGAAGAGCTTTCGCCCAGACTGACTTCTATTGAACGCAGCATGATTGCTTCGCTGGTGCGGCACTCGGCTCACCCACTTAGCCGAAAACTGGCGGCTCATCTGGCAGACTGTTCGTCACTACCAATGGATTTATTCACCGAGGTGCCCGGACATGGCATTCAGGCGGTGGTAGATGGGCAAATTGTTAAACTAGGAACGCGTTCGTTTGTCAATGCCTCCGTTCTAGCCTGTGAAGACGCCCTCTCCGGCAATGCGCTTTCATCGCCCCAATCTGTGCCTTCAACTACCGAAACCGATATAACCACGCCTTCCGAATCGGCAGTATACGTAAGTATTAACGATGAATGCAGAGGACGCTTTCGTTTTCCAAACCAATACCGTTCGGGTCTAGACGCCATGCTTACCGGCCTGAACAAATCTTACCAGCTCTATTTATTGTCGGGCGATAACGACCATACCAAAACGGAACTAAAGCAATGGTTTCCCGATACCGGACAAATGCATTTCAACTGTCGGCCTCAGGAAAAACTAGCCTTCATCAAGCATTTGCAGGCCACGGGCAAACGGGTCGTGATGATTGGCGATGGCCTGAACGATGCCGGTGCCTTAAAGCAAGCGAATGTCGGTATTGCCGTCACCGACGATACCATTCAGTTTACCCCCGCCAGCGATGCCATTCTGGAAGCAAACGCGCTGACTCAGCTACCTGCCTTTCTGGATTTCAGCCGATTCAGTATGCGTGTTATCCGGTTTAGCTTTGTGGTGTCGCTGCTGTATAACGGCATTGGCCTGAGCTACGCGCTATTTGGCAACCTGTCGCCCGTTGTAGCCGCTATCCTGATGCCGATCAGCTCAGCAACCATGCTGGCCATTGCTACCTTTGGCGTTCGGAGTTACCGGGGCTGGCGATAATTTTTTTCGACAGGATTTACAGGATGTACAAGATTTTCTATCCCTTAAATCCTGTAAACCCTGTCGTAAAAAATTACTGCTTATCTTTGGGGATGCTGCCTTCCTCGAAGACTAATCTTCAACTGATCGTTGTGGTATTTGCCCAGTTTGCGGGAACGTCACTGTGGTTTGCTGGGAACGCCATCCTGCCCGAACTGCAAACGCTTCTGAAAACAACCGAATTCACGAGTTGGATAACTTCAGCCGTACAGATTGGATTTATTTCGGGGACACTCCTATACGCCCTGCTCGCCATTCCCGATCGATTTCGGGCCACGCATGTCTTTCTGGTTTCCGTTAGTCTGGCGGCAGCAGCCAATCTGATCTGGCTGTTCCTTCCGATACAACCTGTAACGATTCTGGTGAGCCGTTTTCTGACGGGCTTCTTTCTGGCGGGGGTGTATCCCGTAGGCATGAAAATAGCCGCCGACCGATTTAAACCTATACTTGGGAAAGCTATGGGTTTTCTGGTCGGGGCGTTGGTAATTGGAACGGCCTTTCCCCATCTGATTCGCGGTTTAGGCAGTAACTTGCCCTATCGCAGTCTACTATTGGCTGTAAGTGCGCTGGCTATTAGTGGGGGCATTTTACTTTATGGTCTAGTGCCTGCCAGCTCCATTCAACCCTCGAAAAACCGTTTTCGTTTTCAGGCTCTGCACGCCCTCTTTCAGCGATCGGCCTTTCGCCCGGCTATGCTGGGGTATTTTGGGCATATGTGGGAGTTATACACATTATGGGCCTTTTTCCCCGCGCTGATTATCTACTATCAACAGCAACATTCCGAAGCCATAATAGCCACTTCACTCTGGGCATTTGGTGCTATTGGGGCAGGTTCTTTAGGCTGTATTGGCGGAGGCTTTCTTGCCCTGCGGATGGGGAGTGCCCGAGTAGCCCGATCATTATTAATCACCTCTGGCTTATGCATTCTCCTGCTGCCATTTCTGTTAAAAGCTCCGGTAGCTGTATTCGGTCTTTTTCTATTTGTATGGGGAAGCTCTGCCGCTGGCGATTCGCCCCAATTTTCAACGCTTGTAGCCAGTCATGCTACCCTCGAAAATCGGGGCAGTATCCTTACGCTGGTTACCTGCCTGGGATTTCTGATCACAGTCATTTCGATTCAGTTCATGGCCTGGCTCGTTACGCAAATTGGTCTGTCGGGCTGGCTTTTTTACATCCTGCTTCCCGGCCCTATGCTGGGTGTATTGGCAATGCGAAAGGAAAAGAAGTAAAGACTATCTAGTCCGTTGTATATGGTATAACTTGCCGATTCAAGGCTTCTTAACATGGAATGCCCATTTTTAAAATTGCTCTATCTATGCTGAAACACTGGTGGAAAGCGCTGACTGTTCTTATTCTAGCCTATGTATTTATCGCAGGGCTGATGAGTCCAGTCCCCAAATTGCCCATATTGCACGAAGCCATCCGCAACACATTCTTCCATCCTCCTCTTTGGATTGCGATGATGGCCATGCTGCTAGGGTCGGCCATTTTCTCCATTCGCTACTTAAGAAAGGGCAGGCTGGATGACGATTTGATATCGGTTGAACTGGCTAATACAGCCCTGCTGTTTGGTGTGCTGGGCTGTATTACCGGATCGGTATGGGCTTACTTTGCCTGGGGCGATCTGTGGCCAAACGATCCCAAGACCAATGGAGTAGCCGTTGGCATGCTTTTATACCTGGCTTATTTTATATTACGGGGATCGGTCGATGATGATACCCGCCGAGCCAGGATATCGTCGGTGTATAATATTTTCGCTTTTGCGGTTTTCATTCCGCTTATCCTTATTCTGCCGCGATTAACCGACTCGCTACATCCCGGCAACGGCGGTAACCCTGGTTTCAATCAGTATGACGCCGACAATTCGATCAAACGCATCATCCGACCCGCTTTCGTTGGCTTTACACTGTTAGGTTTTTGGATCACCCAGCTACGGGTACGCTTGCGACGAGTAGAAAGTATTTTAGATGATCAGCAGGAACTGGAACAATCGGCCAGCAAACGTTTAGCCGACGCGAAATCGAATGAATCAATAAGTTAATTCACTATGGATCAGTTAGCAGAAGTCTTAAGGCAGGATGGCAAAATTTGGGTGGTCGTAGCCGTGATTGGAGTCGTTTTATCAGGCTGGTTATACTACCTGCTCCGAATCGGCAGTCGCGTAAACAAAGTCAAGCAAAGGATTGCCGAGTAATTGCGTTAAAATATGATTACTCACCTACCCAGCCAGTCTTTAAAATCAGCGATACGGCTTAGACTGACCAAAACTTCCTGGCGAGAGGCTGGACGAAGATCAACTTTTAGCTTACCGGCGGAGTAAACATGGATCGTCTGAATGGCCGACCGGGCCACTAAAAACTGTCGGTTTACCCGGAAAAACTGTGATGGGTTCAGCATACCCGTCAATTGGTCAAGACTATACTCAAGCGGAAGTAGCTGACCTTCTTTGGTGGTCAGAAACGTCGCTTTCTCTTCCGAGAAAAAATACGCGATTTCGCTCGTTTCGACGCTTCGAATTTTAGTACCGATGCTGATCATAAACCGCTCCTTGAAAGGTGACTCCCGAAACTGCTGCACCACCTGAAGTAGTTTGGTGAGATCGGGGCTGGACGATACGCTTCGCAGGGTTTTGAATTTATCGAGGGCATGGACCAGCTCGTCATAATCGACGGGTTTGAGCAGGTAGTCGATACTATTGACTTTAAACGCCTTGATCATGTACTCATCGTAGGCCGTCGTAAAAATGATGGGCACCGTCAACTGAATCTGCTCGAAAACGCTGAATGCCAGCCCATCCTCCAGGTGAATATCCATCAGGATCAAATCGGGTACGGAGTGCTGGCTAAGCCAGGCTACCGATTCACTTACCGAGGGCAGTTGGGCCAGCACCTGCGTAGCTGGATCGTATTTTTTCAGCATCCGCTCCAACTGCCGGGCCGAGCGGTCTTCATCTTCAATAATGATTACGTTCATGTTTTAAAGAGTGAAAGAGCGAAAGAGCGAAAGAGTGAAAGAGTGAAAGAGTGAAACCCAGCTCGTCGCCCATTCACTCTTTCACTCTTTCACTCTTTCGCTCTTTAAGTTAAAAGTGGGATTTTGACGATAAACTGCCCTTGATCTTCACCGAACCAGACCGACCGATCGGTTAGGAGCGAGTAGCGGTTGGCAATATTGGATAATCCGATACCGGTCGATGGTTCGGGTTGGTCGCGGGCCTGAATTGGGTTTTCGACCAATAGCCAATCCTGTTCGACGTAGATACGCACTTTGAGTTTCTCCCGCTGCGACATTCGGTTATGCTTCACCGCATTTTCGACCAGGAGCTGCAACGTGAGCGGAGCAATCCGATACTGAAGCTGGGCAGCCTGGGGTACGTCGATCAGCACATCGAATTTATTCTCGAAGCGAATTTTGAGCAGGAAGGTATACGCCTGAATAAAATCAAGCTCGGTTGACAACGGCACCAAATCCTGATCGCGCTGTTCGAGTATATACCGATACGCCTTGGACAGCCGCTTGATAAACTGCTCCGATAGGTCGACATCTTCATGAATCAGCGACGTCAGAATACTCAGGCTATTGAACAGAAAATGCGGACTTAACTGACTCTTCAAAGCACCGAACTGACTTAACAGGGCTTCTTTTTCCAGTTTTTCGGCCTTTAGCTGAACATCTTTCAACTGCCGGAACGACCGCTCGCTGATGGTCAGGTAAAAGGCCGTAAGCACAATGACGATGGAGAAGACGTTGTTGGCGCGACCAATGTAGGCCATCACCGCAGGCGGAAAGGGTGATGGGCCACGGCTGGGCAGCAACGACGGCCATATTTGCTTGACAACTTTCAGTATGCCGAATAAAAGCATGGGAAGCAGTTTCGTAAACAGAAGGGCCAACGAGAATGAGATCAGGAGAGTCAACAGAATGGACCGCCAGTTGAACTGCATCAGGAAATCACTGCTGAACCGATTCGACAGTTGCCGCTGGCACCAGTCGGTAGCACTGATCCAGAGGTAGTACAATCCCAGATTAATTATGCTGAACAGGATAAAGAAAGGAATCGAATGAACCAAAGCCGTTGTATTTCGCGCTGATTCGGGCAAATTGACGTAAAGCAGCAGGGGCGAAAAAAGTACCAGCAGCCGAATGGCCAACTGCCACTTCTGTGTCGATGTAAGCCGATTATCCATAAATAGACGAAGCGTACAATAGCAAAAAACTAATGGTAACCCTTAACCAAACCGGTCTTTCCTATAGTCAGCGAATGGTCTGGAAAAATAAAAACCGGTCGTAGAAACCGGTTTTGCATAGACTTAGCCTGATGGATTAGGATTCGAGCATAACGAATGTTTCGGCCGGGCGCTCCTGAATCACGAAGGTTTTTATTGTGCTTTGTTCTCCTACCTTAACGGCGATCTGGTAGGTACCAACGCTCAACTCATTGATATTGAATTTCTGTTTGACTCCCTGGCGTAAATCGACCGAGGAGGTATAGAGCAAATGACCTTCCCGATCCTGCAATGCAATAGTTGCTTTGGCATCTTCAGGAGCTATAACCAGTTTAACCTTATTATCAGCAGTCAGCGTTATGGCGGCAACCGGATTCTCGTTGGCAGTTGTTGTAGCGAATGATGCAGTACCGGCTACCAGTCCCAGCATCAGAATGAATAACTTTTTCATGGTCTGTTCTCGATTTGTTTTTGTTTGATGAAACAAAGTTGCACCCCGTTGAACAGCTCAGAAAATCAATGACGACGAACGCAGGAAACCGCTGGAAGAGCGTGGCTTTCAGCCGGATGAATGATTGTGTTCGTCTGTTCGCCCGCGATTGTATCACAGACGAACGGCAGCCATTTTTACATATAGGCTTCGTCGCGGCCGAATCGCAGTTTGATCACGTGCAGCGAGTTGAGTAGTTTCAGTAGTGGATAAGCGGGATCGAACTCATGCCAACGGAAACCCCCGAAGTTGGCCCGGCCACCATATTTATGATGATTATTATGATACGATTCGCCCATCATCAGGAAATCGAAGGGAAGTAGATTTTTGGCCGTATCGTTTACCTCAAAATTAGTGTACCCGTAGCGGTGTGCATACCAGTTGATGATAGCACCATGAACCGGCCCCATCAGAAAATGAAACGGCAGCAGCAGGAAAAACCAGGGCGAAGGCGCAAACTGGATATAAAACAACGTGTATGCCGTTCCCCAGGCTAGCCGAACAGGCCAGCGATCGCCAAACCACTCCATCCATGGCCAGTTGGGAACGCCTTTCTTAAACTTCGCCGGAATGTGGTCGCGATTATTCAGAATGTCATTATAGTAAATCCGGGTCTTCCACATCATGTCGAACAGGTTTTTGGAAAACTCCGGTGAATGGGGGTCCTGCTCGGTATCAGCGTGTGCGTGGTGTAGGCGGTGCATAATACCATACGCGCGAGGACTTAGAAACGACGACCCCTGAGCCACAAACGTCACGACGTAGAAAAACTTCTCCCACCCTTTACTCATCGTAAACATTTGGTGGGCAGCATAGCGGTGAAGAAAAAAGGTTTGCATCAGTACCGACAGGTACCAGTGCGTCAGAAAGAAAGCGAGGATGATCATAAAAGAGAAATTGATGGTCATTCGAGGTACTTCACAGGCACATTACGGTGCTGTCAGATTAAAGAATCTGACAGCACATGCACCCGTTTTAGAAGAAGATAGCTACGAATGAGCGCAAAGTTGCCCCTCGCCACCTCCCCTCTACCTGACGCTCGTCAACTTATTATCTGACGTTTGTCAGGTCATTGCCTGACCGGGCCAAAATCAGTCTCCTGCCTGACGAAACTCATGATTCGTACGGGCAAACCGTCTCAATTTTGAACCAGCAAAATCGAGACGGTGATGAGCATTATCTTCTTCATGATTGGTGTCAGCCTGATGATGGCACTGGGTTTTCTGGGGGCCTTTTTCTGGTCGATGCGGACTGGGCAGCAGGATGATCTGTACACCCCCTCGATTCGGATGCTTCTGGAAGACGACGCACCGGATACTGCTGAACCTCAATCACACGCAAAGTAACCCCTATCTCGTTCATTATGAATGTTTCGATTAATCAACCTGCCGCTGATGCTGCTTCCAGCCTGGTTAAGCCCGGCAAGGTGTCCATTGGGCAGCAGCCACCCGGCGGTGAGACGCTGGTGGAGCGTTTTGCCTACGACAACAAAATTGTCCGTGACTTTGCCGTAGCGTCGATCATCTGGGGCATCATCGGGATGCTCGTCGGTGTTATTGCCGCCACCCAATTATTTGCACCAGCCGCCAACCTGGGCAATCAGTATACTACCTTCGGCCGGATTCGTCCGTTGCATACCAATGCAGTCATTTTCGCGTTTGTCGGTAATGCCATTTTCATGGGTGTGTATTACTCGCTCCAGCGGCTCTGTAAAACCCGGATGTTCAGCGATGTACTGAGCAAAATCCACTTCTGGGGCTGGCAATTAATTATTCTGTCGGCCGTAGCTACGTTGCCACTGGGTCTTACCAGTTCCAAAGAATATGCCGAGCTGGAATGGCCCATCGACATTGCGATTACGCTGATCTGGGTGGTTTTTGGCATCAACATGTTTGGCACGATCGTTAAACGTCGCGAACGGCACCTGTACGTAGCTATCTGGTTCTACATCGCCACCTTCGTAACGGTAGCTGTACTGCACATCGTCAATTCGATGGAGATGCCGGTGAGCTTCCTGAAAAGCTATTCGATGTATGCGGGTGTGCAGGATGCGCTGGTTCAGTGGTGGTACGGCCATAATGCCGTGGCTTTCTTCCTGACCACACCGTACCTGGGCATGATGTACTACTTCCTGCCTAAGATGGCCAACCGTCCGGTGTATTCGTACCGACTATCGATTCTACACTTCTGGGCCTTGATATTCCTGTACATCTGGGCAGGCCCTCACCACCTGTTGTATAGTTCTCTACCCGACTGGGCGCAATCGCTCGGAACCGTTTTCTCGATTATGCTGATTGCTCCATCGTGGGGCGGTATGATCAACGGTCTGCTGACCCTACGCGGTGCCTGGGATAAAGTTCGGGAAGATACCCTTCTGAAATTCATGGTCGTTGGCCTGACGGCCTATGGTATGGCCACGCTGGAAGGGCCGCTACTCTCGCTCAAAAACGTTAATGCGATTGCGCACTTTACCGACTGGATCGTAGCGCACGTACACGTTGGGGCATTGGGTTGGAATGGTTTCCTGACCTTCGCTATGCTGTACTGGCTTATTCCGCGCATCTATCGCACACCATTATATTCGAAAAAACTGCTGAATTTCCACTTCTGGATCGGCACCCTGGGTATTCTGTTCTATGCCATCCCCATGTACATATCAGGCTTCACGCAGGGCATGATGTGGAAAGAGTTTACGGATGCCAGCGTATTGAAATACCCGACATTCCTCGAAACAACCCTGCAAATTCTGCCCATGCACATGATGCGGGCATTGGGTGGAACGCTGTACCTGCTGGGCGCTATTCTGATGGGCTATAACCTTTTCAAAACCATGGCCGCTGGAAAGCTGGTTGCCAACGAAGAAGCCGAAGCCTATGCACTGCCTGTCAGCTATAAACCAACCGGCAGCGAGACCTACTGGCACCGTTGGCTGGAACGCAAGCCTTTCCAGTTCCTGATTGCATCGCTGGTCGTTATCCTGATTGGTTCGCTCATTGAGCTTATCCCAACGTTCATGGTCAAATCGAACGTGCCAACCATTGCTTCTGTACAGCCTTATACCGCACTCGAAGTACAGGGTCGCGACCTCTTCATCCGTGAAGGCTGTGTAAGCTGTCACAGTCAGTTGGTCCGGCCGTTCCGTTCCGAAACCGAGCGTTACGGCGAATACTCGAAAGCTGGCGAATTCGTGTACGATCACCCATTCCTGTGGGGTAGCAAACGGACCGGCCCCGACCTTCATCGCGAAGGCGGCAAATATCCCGACTCCTGGCACTACCACCACATGAACGACCCAACCTCAATGTCGCCTGGGTCTGTGATGCCTGCCTATCCGTGGCTGATCACGCAGCAGCTCGATATTTCGAACACATCAGCGAAACTGCGAGCCCTGAACAAGATTGGTGTTCCTTACGATGACCTCGCTATTGCCCAGGCCAACGAAGATCTGACCAAACAGGCAACCGACGTTAGTGGTCGGCTGGCCAAAGAAGGGATCAATGTAAAACCCGACCGCGAAATCGTAGCCCTCATTGCCTACCTGCAACGGCTGGGAACGGACATTAAGAAAATGGAAACCGCACAGAAATAAGTAGTGGGGGCGAGGAGTTAGGAGCGAGAATAGCCCTAGTAGAAATAGGCTCATGTCAGCCCTCCTCACTCCTCGCTCCTACCTACTAACTCCTTCAAAAAGCCATGTTCAAGCAATTTATTTCAGCCATACCTGGGGCAGACGTCTATATGATCGGTTCGTTCCTGACGTTTTTCGCCTTTTTCCTGCTGGTCGGATTGTACCTGTTGCTCGCCGACAAACGCCATATGCAGCAAATGAGTAACCTGCCCCTCGACGAATCCAGCGAGGTTTAATCGATCTATTTTATGAATCTTCTCGTAACAACTTTGTTTGACCCGACAACTGGCAAATCGATCTGGGATCTAAGCTCCGGCGAAGACCTGCTGTGGGTAATGGTGATGATCTTTGTGACCGTTGCCACCGGATTACTATTAGTCATTACGCTTTATCTAGCTTACATTCTGCGTCAGGCACTGGAACTAAAATCGAACCCTGGAGCCAAACCCGCTGACAATCGGACCGCCTGGCAAAAGTGGGCCGGTTTGCACACGCTGAGCACCGAAAAAGACCTGATGCTGGAACATGCCTACGATGGTATCGCCGAACTCGACAACCCTACTCCTCCGTGGTTTATGGGTCTGTTCTACCTGACCATCGCTTTCGGCGCTATTTACCTGCTCATTTTCCACGTGATTGGTACGGGGAATGTAATGGAGCAGGAATACAATCAGGAAGTAACCGTTGCTGAAAAACAACGTGAAGCGTATGTGAAACTGGTAGCGGGCAAAATCAATGAGAACACCGTTACAAAAATCACAGAAGCGAAGGGGTTAGAGGCCGGTAAAACACTATTCAACCAATATTGTACGGCATGCCATGGTCAGAATGGCGAAGGCAAAGTTGGTCCGAACCTCACAGATGAATACTGGCTACATGGCGGCTCGGTGAAAGAAGTATTTCACACGGTTACCGAAGGCGTGCCTGACAAAGGCATGATCTCCTGGAAAAAGCAACTCAACCCCCTTCAGATTCAGCAGGTTTCCAGCTATATACTCTCCATACAGGGCACTAAGCCCGCAGGCGCCAAAGAACCACAGGGCGAGAAAGTAGCGATAAATTAAGTATGACTATTGCACAGAGATACACAAAGAACCACAGAGTCACACAGAGAAACAATAGATAGTTCTGTGAATCTCTTTAACCTCTCTGTATCTCTGTGTAATAACTCCCAACAACGAAACCAATGAACGCAACACTCAACGCTCCTCCTGAAAAGAAACCCAACCCTACGTTTGGTAAGCGGGAATGGCTCTATCCTCGTGTGGTAAAAGGGAGGTACTATCGCTGGCGGAATGTCGTATCGTGGGTGCTACTGGCTGCCCTGTTTTCCGGGCCCTTTTTGAGTCATGATGGCCAGCCGCTGTTCCTATTCAACATTCTGGAGCGGAAATTCAACTTCTTCGGTGTTACCTTCTGGCCCCAGGATTTTTACCTGGTAGCCATTGGTATGCTGGCCTTTATTGTCTTTATCGTTCTGTTTACAACGATTTATGGACGCGTATTCTGTGGCTGGGCCTGTCCACAAACCATTTTCATGGAAATGGTTTTCCGGCGCATCGAAATCTGGATCGAAGGCGATCAGAACGCCCGCAAACGTCTGGATGCTGCTCCCTGGACTACCGAAAAAATCCTTAAAAAGTCGGCTAAGTACAGTCTCTTTTTCCTGCTTTCGTTCGCTATCAGCAATACCTTTCTGGCGTATATCATTGGCAAAGATGCTTTACTGACCATCATAACCGACAATCCGGCGAACCATCTGGCCGGGCTGACAGCCATTCTGGTGTTCACGGGGGTTTTCTACACCGTTTATGCCCACGTGCGCGAATACGTATGCACGACTATTTGTCCCTACGGCCGTCTGCAAAGCGTAATGCTGGACAAAAATTCGGTACTCATCACGTATGACGAAGTCCGGGGCGAGCCAAGAGGAAAAATCGAGCGTAGCACTCAGAAAAAAGGTACAACCGCTACACTCGACCACCGGGATACGTTCAGCCCGCTGCCCCTCGCCCCTAGTGCCCAGCCCAAAGGCGATTGCATCGACTGTAAACTGTGCGTACAGGTTTGCCCGACGGGTATCGACATTCGGAATGGCAATCAGATGGAATGTGTGAACTGTACCTTGTGCATCGATGCCTGCGATGACATAATGGATAAAATTGGTCGTCCACGCGGCCTTATCCGGTACGATTCGCTCGAAGGTGTTCGGACACAGAAACCCTGGCGTATAACCACTCGTATGGTAGCGTATAGCGTTATTCTGGTTTTACTCATGAGTGTATGGGGCTTTTTGCTGGTAAGCCGCAGCGATCTCGACACCACCGTTCTGCGGGCGCCGGGCCAATTATTTCAACGCGAACCGGGGGGCATGATTTCCGATCTGTATCTGGTCGAACTAGTCAACAAAACGCACAAAGACAAGCCTGTTTCGTTCCGGGTGGCTTATCCGGGAGCCAAACTACGGATGGTACAACCGATCACAAAAGCACCTGCCGATGAGCTGACAAAGGGTATGTTTTTCATCCTATTACCCGAGAAATCGATCCATCAGAACAGTACCAAACTCGTTATCGAAGTTGTATCCGATGGCGAAGTCGTCGATAAAATAAACACAACATTTTTAGGACCTGTCCAATGAGCGAAAGAGTGAATGAGTGAAAGAGCGAATGCTGACGCACGTTATTTTTTACTCAACCCATTCGCTCTTTCACTCATTCACTCTTTCGCTCATTAAATCTATGAACTGGGGTAAATCAATCGTTCTTGTATTTGTACTCTTTGCAGGTTTTATCGGTACGATGGTGTACCAGATGAGCCGCGAGCATGTCGACCTGGTTAGTGATAACTATTACCAGAATGAGCTTGACTATCAGCGGCAAATCGATCGGGAGAAAAATGCCCGGCAAAACACGACTGCTGTCATCACCAATCAGCCCGACCAGCAGCAGGTGGTTTGTGAACTGCCCAAAACCCTGCAAAATGGTCAGATTGTTTTTTACCGCCCTGGTAATCGGAAGCAGGATTTTAAGGTAACGATTCCAGCCAGCCATGAGGCCCAGCAGGTGATTTCAACGGCTGCTCTGGCCCGTGGGCGCTGGCGCGTACAGTTCACGTGGTCGGATGGCACCCGCGAGTATTATCAGGAAAGTCAATTCGATTTATAAGCTATGTCGCCCTGGCTCGCTACCGCTTTTGTTACGGGTCTGATCAGCAGCCTGCACTGCGTAGGTATGTGCGGACCATTGGTAGCAGCTCTACCCGTTGGCCGAATTCCAAAAAATGCCCGCTGGAAAGCTGTTGGTCTGTATCATTTGGGGCGTGTAGCTACCTACGGCATATTAGGCGCATTAGCCGGTACAATGAGCCTGGGGTTACACCTGATGGGCTGGCAACGTCCGCTAGCCGTTATTAGTGGCCTTATCCTGTTGATTAGTTTTTTCTGGCGAAAAGGATTACCCGCCCGGCTACGCTGGCCCTGGCTCGACAACCAGATTACCCGCACGTTTCGCCAGCATATGCAACAGCCCGGCTGGATAGGCTTCGGGCTGTTGGGTATCCTGAATGGTCTGCTCCCCTGCGGATTTACCTATCTGGCCCTGGCCGGTACATTGGCCACCAATACCCCTCAGGCCGGAGCTTCCTATATGCTCCTGTTCGGCCTGGGAACGCTACCCGCACTGCTGGGTGTCAATCTGATGACAGGCTGGTTGTCGATACTTGGCCGCCAATACCTGAACCGCGCCCTTTCTCTGGCGACTGTTGTTGTTGCTCTATTACTGATCGGTCGTGGTCTGGCACATTATCAACTCCCGGTCCGCGTTCAGGACGCCATACCGATGTGCCACAGCCTGTTAGCGAAGTAGTGGATAGTTAGGATTGGTTCAGTGCCTGTCTCTGTCTTCTTGAGTTATCAAGTAGACAGCACAGCATAATCAATCGGGCCAGCATATCGCCAAAGTTCGAAACCCTGCTGAAGCAATACACAGCCTGGAAAGCTCGTAAAGCCAAAACTCCGAACAACTTCAGGATGCGTGGATTCGTCGATGCACATAATCTGTATACCCGGCTTGACAAGCGACCGAAGCTTCGCCAGCAACCAGTCTATATCCAGGCGTTGTGAATTACTGGCCGATGTACAGACCAGTAAGATAGGCTGCTGTGGCAAAACCGGAAATACAGACGACGTGAGTGCCATGGTATAAAGGCAATTTGTAGCTGTAAAATTGGCATTTCCTTCCCGCAAAATTCTTGAGACAGGTCAAGCCCGAAGCAGACTTTCGTCACTCAGTCCAGCCAATAGTCTGACAAAAATCCTGTCGCCATTCCTTCTTCGGCCACAAACCGAAGTTCCCTGAAAGCCAGCCTGTCGGCTGACCAGAATCAGCCCTGTGCCTAACGCTACTCATACTTCAGCGTAACCAACTCGCCTAATTTTGACAGGAATACTTGGTAGGATTACGCAATGAAAAAAGCTCTTTTGCTCACGGATGGGTCGGTCGATATGGCCTTGTCGTTCAATCGCTGGTTGGAAACACAGTCAGAACCCATTGACCTGACGGTGGTTTATGCGTTTGATTTCAACAAGAATGCCGATCAGCCACTGAAAGCTTCCCTATTTCGGGAAGCCAAACAAACCGCCAATGAACAGTTGAACCGTTGGGTAGGCCTTTTGTCAAAAAGCGGGTTGGGCGCGTTTCGTACCGAAATTTTACTGGGTGAACCTGAGCTGGTCTTAACCATTCATTTACTACTTCGCCGATATGATTATTTACTGATCGATCTCAGCCAGGAAGACGCTTTATCAACATACAGGACGTGCCAGCGCCAAATCAATACGCAACTACGCTGCCTGAGTCTCCGCCAAAATACTGACTGCCTTGTAGAACAAACGCCGGAATTTGACTATGCCTTTGCTAGCTAGAGTCCGTACCTCCACCCGTAACATTGATTTTTTATAGTGAGATAAGTTGAGTTTAGTGTTTGCGTTGCCATTTAACCAGCCTGACCAATTCGGGCTGGTTACTTTTTTAATAGGAATTAAATATCGTATCCGGTCTAGGTAACTCTCTCAGAGATACACCCTACGAAAACGGTATAGCTACTTTTGCACGATTACTTCATTGGTGGAATTACTGAATCATCAACCGTGTTGTCCCCCCGCTAATTGAGCAAATTATCTAGATTTACTAACCTGGACGATGATCCGAAGCAACAAATTACGGTCCACACGGTTTAGTACTTCTGACGCTTATACCGATTTTTAAGTGGCTACCATTCGAAATCTCTACACTTCCAGTAACCTATTCCGACAACTGGGCTATTCAGCTCTGCTGATCGGGTTTGCCCAGTTGGGTATGGCTCAATCCAGCAAAGTCTGGCCATTGCAGCCCGGCATTTATTTTCCTCAGGCGCCAGTACCCGGCAAATGGCGCAAGTCAGTTGGGGTTGTCTTTACCACCACGCCCCCCGAACTAACGGAAGAAATCCGGGTCAGTGTGCCTGCCATTGACTTTAACCTGCAGCGGGGGCTGTCGAAAAATTTCTATCTGACCGGCCGCTTTCAAACTCAGTTCGTACAGAGTAACATTGGCGTGGGCTTTCGGTGGGTCAAACCGTTTACCAACCGACTGTTTATGTCGGCCGGCTACGACATAACTGGCTGGCTGGGTGCCTTACAAATCAAGGATGTGTTCAGCAGCCAGGCCTTTGGTGTCGAAACGTTTCCGAATGTATCGGTGGGTTATAAACTCACCCGCGATCTTCGGTTTACGTTCCGAACCGAAGCTATCGTAGACCTCTACTATCGGTCGCAGGTGGGTTCGCTGGCGGTCGTATATAACCGCCGGGAGGTAAATGGAGTAGCCTTTACGTTTATGCTCGAACAGCCCTTTTATCACCAGCGCCATGTGTCGGTGGGCGTTCGGGGAGCCTATTCCAATTTCAACTGGCAACTTTGGTCGCTATTCGACACGTTTGACCGAAACCTGTTTTACCCTCAACTTATTTTTGGATTTATATTATGAAACCGGTCATCTATAGTCTGCTGGGTTTGCTTCTGGTAGCCTCTCTGAGTTGCCGGAAAACGTACGAAGCTCTGGTCCCTTATGATTTTACCAATTTGCCTGGTTCAGGTCAGTTTGGAACGGCTGTTCGGGCAGTTACGAACGGCGTGTATACCGTTTCGAACGGGGCCAGCGAATTTGGCGATCAGGTAGCCCTGAAATGGACGTATCTACACAATGGGGCCGACACCAGTTACTACCTGTCGGTTTTTACGGGTAAAGATGCCGCGTATTTTAACCTTGAAGGCACGTCACAAACAGATAGCCTGGTGCTGGGTGGTTACTGGCGTAAACTGGTGAACGATCAAATCGGCCTGGCTCAGTTAACGCTCCGGGTCAAGCATCAGGGCAAACTCCAGCTTTATAAAGGCCAGCTGGCGCCCGGCGATACCATGGTCATCGACGGGCTGTACGGCGATAAAAACAGTAAACTCAGTCATCCGATTACCTTAACCTATAATCGACCGCTTAATTCTCGGCCGTTTTCCATTATGGCGCACCGCAGTGGAGGACGTACATCAGATTTGCTACCTGCATCTGAAAATTCGGTCGAAATCATCAAACTGGCGTCCAGGCTAGGCGCTACCGGCATTGAAGTCGATGTTCGCTATACGAAAGATGGTGTCCCGATTCTGTACCACGACAACACACTTAATCTGCGGCTCATCCAGAAAAATGGCCTGATGGGGCCAGTCGAAGACTACACGTATCAGCAATTAAGCACGTTTGTGCGGCTCATCAACGGTGAAAAAATACCAACGCTGGAAGAAGCCCTGGAAACGGTTGTGAACAACACAGCGCTGAACTTTGTCTGGCTCGATACCAAATACATTGGCCCGATGGACAAAGTGCAGGCTATTCAGCAAAAGTACCGCCAGAAAGCACTTCAGGCTGGGCGTGACTTGCGCATCATTATTGGATTGCCCAGTACTGAAGCAGTGGATTCGTACAAAGCCCTGGCTAACAAAGAAAATACCCCAATCCTGTGCGAACTAGACACCGCGCTCACCCGTAGTCTTGGAGCACGAATTTGGGCTCCTCGCTGGACACTCGGCCCACAAACCGCCGAAGTACAGGCTATGAAAGCAGCCGGACTGACGGTCTTTGTCTGGACCCTCGATGAACCTGAATTTATCCGGGAGTTTATCGGTCAGAATCAGTTCGACGGTATCCTTTCCAACTATTCGCCTGTTGTTGCCTTTTATCACTATACTGAACAGCCGTGAGCATGATCTATCGTCGTTTACAGACAACAAGCTGGGTGGTTTTGCTACTATTACTAAGTCTGGCTGTTCAGGCCCAGCGGCCCTCGTCGGCCCGTCGGCAGCGTCGGCTACAGGCTATTGAAGCCGATACACTTACCGATACACGACGTGGCCCTTACACCGTGGTTGTAACAGCAGGAGGAGGGTTGTCGTATTATTCAACGCACCTTGGTGTACCGGCTGCCATTGAGCAGACGCGCCTGAGCCGATTTGGTACACCATCCTCCCTCCGGGTAATGTGGTACCCCGATCATCGGCTTCGGGTAGGGCTCGAAACGGGCTGGACAACGATGTATAGTTACCGAGGGCAGGTAGCGGGCGAGAATACGCACGTGTATGTGTCGGCCGTTCCGATTCTGGTCGTGTTTTCGATGCCATTGGGGTGGCTTACGGGTACCGATCGGAGCATAGCGCGTCGGATGGCGATAACCGCCGGAACGGGTTTATATGTTAATCATTCCCGGCTCGATTATCTGGGTACGGTCATGACTAATACGAATAGTTTAGGCTGGATGGCGGCCGCTTCATACACTTATCCGATTGGCCGTCGTTTTCGGATAGCAGGAGAGCTGAAATGGTTCGATGCCGTAGCCGTCGAGAACGCGGCCTTCACCGCCGAGTTGCAGTTGGTTTGGCGGGCATTCTCCTGGTAAAATGCATGAATAGTTATGGAAACGGATACGAGTAAACGGGATATTTTATTTCTGAGCGATACACAGGCGCCTATGTGGGTCGAACGCCTGGTATTGCGCACACACCAGAACAAAAAAGCTACGCAGGTAATTTTCAACGAAATCCTGCGTATTCAACCGGCCGTTCTCTATTGGCTGGGCGACATTGTTTCGCTGGGTTATCGGAATAGCAAGTGGCGGATCATCGATCAGTTTCTGCTAAAATGTACGGAAGTTCAAACAGCCGTTTATGCCATCATGGGTAACCACGATGTGATGGGCCGCCCCCGGAAAGGTGCCCGAAATTTTCAGCAGCGCTTTCCCGACCATATTCATACAGGCTATGTGAAAGTAACCGATTCCATTGCCGTCATTATGCTGAACTCTAATTTCAGTATCCTGTCGATAGCGGATCTGGTTACCCAACAGACATGGTATCAGCAAACACTGGAGGAACTGGACAACGACCCATCAATTAAAGTCGTTATTGTGACCTGTCACCACGCTCCCTACTCCAACAGCAAACTGGTAGGTTCATCCAAGCTGGTTCAGCAACGGTTTGTGCCACCTTACCTCCGTTCCCAAAAAGCAAAACTGTTTATTACCGGACATTCGCACGCGTTCGAACGGTATGAGTTCGACGGAAAAACATTCCTGGTGATCGGCGGTGGCGGGGGGTTGCGTCAGCCTCTCAATACATCGCCAAGCCGCCTGCCCGATATAGCCGCCGATTACAAACCTTTGTTCCACTACCTGGCTGTTCGTCGCGAAGGGGAGGGTTTGTCCCTCACGTCTTACTGCCTGAACAAAGATTTTTCTGGCTTTTCGGAAGGTTATCACTTCGAAATTCCAGCCGAAACGCCTTCCATCTCGTCCTGATTTACTGCTCCTCTACAGTTCCTACACCCAGTTCAGAGAAGAGCTTTTGCCAGTACTGCGTAACAGCCGGGTTATTCTCCTTTACGGATGCGTTCGGTTCGAAAGGCAGGATCATTGTGATTTCCGGACTACCCAGCGTGTACTTTTTAAGCTGCTCGGCATCGGCTTTTGCCCATTCATCGGCCTGGGCGTTGTCTTTGGGCGGGGTAACCTGAAAATCTCGTCGGTTTGCACCTTTTACGCTCTCGATCATGTCGCTGAGGTAATACACTTTCACCGTAGCGCCCGATTCATTGGCTTTAGCAATAACAGGTAGGCTGGCCCAGATGTCCGTTTCCTGGTTCGATGAACCAACATTTTGCGCTACCAACTGCTGGAGCACCCGCTGCCGGATTTGCGCTTTTTCGCGCGTGAGCGACAGGTTGAACTCTGTTTCAGCCGCTTCACGATCAGTCGGGCTAGCCGCCGATACATCTTCCATTTCGGACCGAACGGTTATATTCAATGCACGAGCTTTGGATGTATTTTCATGGATAAAATACACGTCCAGCTTATCGCCCTTCTGCCGGATGTTCTGTTCAATGATGTCGGTTAGCGCTTGCTGGTATTTCTGACCTACAAACGCTTTATCGATGTTCACGCTGCGGGTTTTATCCAGAAAAATCAGCGTATAAATTGGCTCTTCGGTCGTTGTTTTAGGCTTATCGCCATCGCCAGAGCAGGCCGTTAGCCATACGATGAATAAGCAAAAAGTGATAATACGATTCATGGTGTTCGTGAACTTAGGCATAGCTTTACCCAGCCGGATTAATCCAACTGAATAGGTGTTTAGTGTAAAAGCTCCTTCCGTAATGTACTGTCGGCCGGGGCCTTATGATTCCAGTAATCCGTTTGAACTGTCTTCTGTAAAACGGCTCTGGAGGTCAGAAGGTTATCTTTGGTATCGTAGGTTTCCTCCCAACCAACGATTTTATGGGGGAAATCACGCTCAAAAATAATGATCAGCGTCCGGTCGTCGGTAGGGTATTCGATTGTGTACGATTTGAGGTAGTTACCCGGAAACAATACCCCTTCGTAATTGGCCAGCGTTGCTTTGGCCGGTAACACGCGAATGGGTTTACGCCGAAGTCGGGCGGTCATGGTTCCGGCAATCAGTCGGGTTTCGCCCGTGGGCAATTTGTCAGGATTGATACGAATCTGATTCCAGAGTTCATCTTCAAGCATGACTTTATCGAGTGGGTAGGCGTCATCGACCTCTTTTTCCAGAAACGACTTCCCGATCACCTGATAGGCATTGTCGCGGTAGTTAATCTGCTGGTAGTAATGGCCATCCCACTCCTGCCCTGCCATGCTGACTTTCAACGTATTCGGGAACAGTACAGGCCGACCACCGCTTTTCTCGACTGGTGTAAAGACCGAGGTCGACAGCGAATACTCGTAGAGACCTGTGGCAAACCTTTTGAACAGGCTGGTTTTCAGTACCGGAATCCCCCCTGCCGGTTGGTCGGCTTTTACCTGTTTAGCTGGCAGGAAATTCTCTGTCTGGAAAATCAGCGTAGCCTCGCCTGTATGCAGCGCCCCACTTTTGGCCTGTTGAAGCCGATAGCTGTTCAGCTCCGCTTTATTGGCAAACCAGTAGTTCGAGAAAACAGTGGGGGCAGTTTCGGCTGGTTTTGCTTTCGTATCGGGCTCCTTCTGAAAGATCGTCGCTTTCATAATAAAGGCAAATGCCACAGCAAGCACCAGCACAATGAGCAGAAAATTAGTAATGATGAATTGGCGCATACGATAGGCAAGTGAACACAGATAGAACGCAGATTTTTATGATTGGTATGATTCATCATGATCTGTGTAAACCATAAAAATCTGCGTTCTATCCGTCTGTGCAAAAATCCGGCAGATTCGCTTATCTTACAACTGTTTATCAAAAACGATTTGTCCGTATGATACAACCGTATACACGACTCCTCTTTGTACTTAACTTTTCACTCTTCATTTTTCACGCCCTGTTTGGTCAGGTTGAAAAAGCCCCGGCCCGCCATGAGGGCGAAGGGCCGTTTGGCAAACTGATCGTTCGAGGGGTAACGCTGATTAATAGCACGGGGGCTCCCCCTATTGGTCCTGTCGATATTGTGGTCGAAAAAAACCGGATTACGCAGATCAAACAGGTGGGTTACCCTGGCGTACCCATCGATCCGAAGAACCGCCCCAAAGCTGACCCTGGCGATAAAGAACTAAACTGCGAAGGCATGTACCTGATGCCGGGCTTTATAGATATGCACGGGCACATTGGTGGGCAGGCACAGGGAGCCAATGCCGAATACGTGTTCAAACTCTGGCTGGGGCACGGCATTACCACCATCCGCGACCCATCGTGCGGTAATGGACTGGATTGGGTACTGGAACACAGGGCGAAAAGTGAACGAAACGAAATTACCGCTCCCCGCATCAAGGCATACACCGTATTTGGGCAGGGCGCGAAAGACCCAATCACTACGCCCGAACAAGCCCGCGCCTGGGTGCAGCAAAATGCCAAACGCGGGGCCGATGGCATTAAATTTTTCGGTGCCGAACCGGCTATTTTTCGGGCAGCGCTGGAAGAAAACAAAAAGCTCGGCCTACGGTCAGCCTGTCACCACGCCCAACTCGAAGTAGCTCGCATGAACGCCCTGGCGACTGCCAAAGCGGGTTTGACCTCATTGGAACATTGGTATGGACTGCCTGAAGCCCTCTTTGACGATAAGACCGTGCAGAACTACCCGGCCAACTACAATTACAACAATGAGCAAAATCGGTTTGAGGAAGCGGGTAATCTGTGGCAACAGGCCGCTAAGCCCGGCAGCGAACGCTGGAATAAGGTCATGGATGAATTGATTGCGCTCGACTTTACCCTCGACCCCACCTTCAACATCTACGAAGCCAACCGCGAACTGATGCTGGCCCGACGCGCCGAATGGCACGACGATTACACCATGCCCAGCCTATGGCGATTCTACGGGCCCAGCCGGATTTCGCACGGGTCATACTGGCATTCGTGGGGTACTGAGCAGGAAGTAGCCTGGAAGAAAAACTACCAGCTCTGGATGGAATTTATCAATGAATATAAAAATCGGGGAGGCCGCGTAACCACGGGTTCTGACTCGGGCTTCATTTATCAACTTTATGGCTTTGCCTACATCCGCGAACTCGAACTCCTGCGCGAAGCCGGTTTCCATCCGCTCGAAGTAATCCGGGCGGCTACGCTGAAAGGGGCCGAAGCCCTCGGTATGGCCGATCAGATTGGCTCCGTTGAAGTAGGCAAACTGGCTGATTTTGTAATTATTGATCAAAACCCACTGGCTAACCTGAAAGTGCTCTATGGAACGGGGGCCATTCACTTGAACGACAAAAACGAGGTAGAGCGCGTGGGGGGCGTTACCTACACAGTGAAAGACGGTGTGGTTTACGACGCTAAAAAATTACTGGCCGATGTTCGGAAGATGGTTGCCGATGCCAAGCAGAAGGAAAATTTCGAAATCACTCAGCCAGGCTTTCCAGCTAAACCCGGCAAAGTTTCGGGTGGAAAAAACTAAGAGCGGTTATTCGCTACAACGAACCTCCAGAGCTTCTATCTGGAGGTTCGTTCATTTTTATAAATCGCGCATATAGTTCATGTGTTACCCTTTGGCATAGTGAATATCATCGAGTACGACCCGTTTCAAGTGTCGGGCCGATCGAACTAATTCAGCTCCCTTTTTACCAGCTACCAAGTTGGTATCTCTTACGAAGCTATGGCTGAACTGTGGCAATAAAGCCCGTTGGACGGCACGCAAAAAACGTAAATAAGCGGCAGGCTTTAGCAAAAAATCGACAACCACATCCAAATCATAACAGGCAACAGCCTGCTCAGCATGATCAGCCAGCACAATAACCGGCGGAGCATTAACCAGGCTTTCAAGCAGCTGAATCCCTGTTATATCAGGCAAATCCAGATCCAATACGATTAAATCGACAGGGTAATCTGTCAGTAACTGGAAGGCTTCCATCGCTGTTGAGCACACAATCGGTGGATCAAAAAGCGTAGTCTGTGTTAAGTAAGTGGTTAATTGATTTGCAATCACAAGATCGCTCTCAACAAGCAAGCAAGAAGGCATACAATTATAACGTTAAGAGGAAAGCATTTTTTATCTTTTTCTGTATAAATATCGGGCCAAAGTACTCAATAACATACATTAAATTACCCAAAAAGCGCATAACCTACATACAACAATATACTATTATATAGTATTTAGTACATTTATCACCTTATTAGCGGCCTTAGTTTCCAACCATACGAGTCTTTACTCTTTTCATTTATACAGTAAAGTTACCGTATAATTAAAACCAGCCCACCCCTAAGCAGAATAGCCACTATGCACTGATTAACAACGGATTATTAAACTCATGCTAATCTCTTAATTATAGAAACATTTCCATATTTCTACAAAGGGTGACTATAGCCTAACCGAATACCCAATCAATCAGACTCCGCAAAAATAGCTCATTGAAACCAAAAAGACAACAGAAGTGACATATCAGCCCGCATTTAACTTATCTAGCCCATAACACGGCAACAATTGGCGACCAACACCAAGGACCTATGTTACCTTTTTGCACTGACAAATACTTAATCGTAAGTCAATATGAATCACAGACAGCCACCTATCTAGGTACTAATGTTCGGCACACGTGGATAAACTTATAATCTCGGAGCCGTAGGCTTGCTGGGCTTATCCCATGTATTAGCCGCTTTACTATTCAGTTTACGGCTGTATACCTTATTACCGCATGCTACGTAGAGCCTACCAAAATCGGCGCCCCCAAAACAAAGGCTGGATACGTTTCCAGCCGGGATTGGCAGGATAGCATTGACCCGGCCCGCCTGATCACATACCTGTATACCCAGACGAGTAGCCACATAGAGCCGCCCATCCCGATCGGTTTTAAGACCGTCTGCTCCCGCATTATCGGCCGTATCGGGTGAGTGAAGCCAGTAATATTTCTGTTTATTAGCCAGGGTACCATCTGCCCGGATCGAATAACTGTAGACCCAGTGCGAATCAGAATCGGATACGTATAAAAGCGTTTGATCGGGCGATAGCGTAATCCCACTCGCCGAAAATTGATCGGTATCGACCACAAGTTTTTTGCCCGACGGTGGAATCAGCCACACCTGACTACCGCCTTTGGCATCAGTACGCTTACTGGTAACGTAGGTATTGCCATTGCTGGCTACCACCAGATCATAGCCAGTCAGCCCTTCGGCCACAACCGACGCCTTTCCGTCAGGTGTATAGGCGGTTATGCCAGAACCTGCATTCGCAGTGGCATACATCCGCTGATCGGGGCCGAATGCCTGACGATGGCCTCCTTTACGCTTGCTACCAACCTGACTCAGTTTATCATCAAGACCTATTTTCCATAGCGCCCCCGTTGGTCCATCACTAAAAAACACTTCGCCCTGAGCATTGGCGCAAAGCCCATCAGCGAAGCGATAGTTTTCGCCAACCAGTTGCCAGCCTTCATTGGGCACTAAAATATCAGTAAGCATCTGATTTTTTGACGTACCTGCTTTGATGGGCTCGGGCCACCCTTTCCACAGATAGCGCATGGCATCGGGAAAAATCGCCGTTCCGTGTTTGCCACTATGAGCCCCCTCGCCCCAGATGTGCTGCACATCGTAGCCCGCAAACGTCAGGGCACGCTCCATCGTCTGGTTGGCCATCCACCAGTCGCCACCGTAAATGTTAAGATCGTTGGTGCCATCCTGTAGAAAAATGCGCAGCGGTTTGGGTTCAACCTTCCGGATTAAGGTATGGTAGTGATCGGCCCCGCGTAAACCAACATACGTACCAATCGTGCTAAATACCCGGCTAAATGCATCAGGGCGCTCCCAGGCAGCCGTAAACGCACAAACGGCCCCACTACTTGAGCCACCGATGGCACGATCATTCCCGTTATGAGACAGACGAATAGCTCGTCCATCTGAGGCCTTTTTGGTTTCAACCTCGGGCAGAAGCTCGTCTAGCAGGAAGCGGGCATAGTTATCCCCTAACCCATCATATTCAAAACTCCGGTTGAAGCGATCCAGAGCTACATCGGAATTAGCTGCTCTCACACGCCCGTGCATCACGAACACGCCAATCGTGACGGGCATTTCCTTTTTATGAATCAGATTATCAAAAACGGCGGGGGCCTGCCACTGAATGCCGTCCTGATTTATATACACACAGGCGGGTTGAGAAGGCTTATATTGCGCAGGTATGTATACCCAATACTCGCGCCATGTGCCAGGAAAAACCTTGGACGACTCGAATGTGAATTTAAGCACTTCGCCTTTGGGAACTCCCTCCTGAGGCTGCGCATCAGGGTGAACAGGATACGATTCCGTTGCCTGGGCCAACAGGATCAACGGAAAAAAGAAGAAAAGGCAAAGCAGAGATAAGGTTTTCATAGGAAATAAACCAGGCATTGCAAACGACGTACGTCTTGCCCAGAACTACCAAAGCCTTCACATAGAATGATTTACTTGAGCCTACTCTAACCCATAGTGAGCCGCTTTACAGAAGCTCAAACAAGAGCATCACTTCACCCCCAAGCTCAATCTGGTCGCCACTTTGTAGAGGGTAACTCATGCCTGAAATATCGGCCCGTTCGATGGTATCGTTCGGGTGAATGATCTTCGTTTTATTTCCCCCGGAAGGCAGCCCACCTGGATCGACCAGCAGTGCATAACGTTTTTGAATCATATCAAAGCGAATTGTCGCATGCGCCCGACTAACGGCCCCATTGCCAGCGCCTTTTTGGGGGTCAAATCCTGGATCGTCGTCATTCAATATAACAATATCATTGGTTCGGACCCGCCCCGATGCCGTTTGGGTTGTATGCCCACGGCCAATGCAGAACGTGGTCTGCTGGGTTGAATCAAGTATGTATTCCGCTTGCTCCATCTGCCCCACCAGAGCAACTACTCTCGCCCGAAGAGTGGCGCTTTCGGGCTTCGCGCGATCGACAACGACCAAACCCAGATTGCCTTCCCGATATGTAGTGTCGGGCAATTGGTCCATAAAAAAGGCGAATTCGAACTGCCAGTTTTTAGGAAGCGTAATGTAATGATCGGCCAGTTGACGAGCCAATTCAGCCTGAAACTTTCCCGGTTGGTTCGCCCACAGAACGACCCGGTATAAGTCTTCGTCCTCAGTATCTGTGCATAAAACAGCCAATCGCAAGCCTACAGGAGCGGTGTCGGGCTCATTCTGATAGGCCCGAAGTTTACCGATTATAAACCGCATAACCTGCTCCCGTAACAGAGCTGCTGGTGGAGGCCCCGCTGGTACTGCTTTTAACGGGCCAGGATTTGGCTGTCCAGCCTCAGCAGGGACATTAGAAGCCACTGTAGTCGGTTGCTGCTCAGCTGGGGTAAACCCAAATAAATTTTTGACTTTTTCTATCAGGCTCATAATGAATTGGTGTAACGCGGCTGGAAACCCGTGCAGCCGTAGACCAGGTTGTATGGCTATTTACAGGTTGCGGCTTTCCACCCGCATTACGTTAAAAACTTCCCAAATAGTTACGCTCTTTTAAAATAGGAGCCACTACGGTATTCGCTAAACTGACGGCATCGGCTGAAGATTGTCCTAATTCGATCCGTACTGCCACAACTGTGTTCGAGCGTCCGTCAGGCGTGGGAGCAAAAAACACATACCAGCCATCGTTGACCTGTACGCCCTGCACAACCCGTTCGGGCGTGCCTGTTTTACCCGCTACCCGCGCGATACTTATCTTACTACGTCCCGACGGTGGGTTTGATTGCTCAATCATGAATTCTTTTAATTGTTCGGCATAACCAGGCTGTCGGGCTACGGGCTTGCCGCTGGTTATTGGCTCGGTTTTTCCGGCCCGGTCCAGTACATAGCGCGAAGGCTGTAAAACACCGTTGTTGGCAATAGCTCCGGCCATGCGAGCCATTGATGCGGGCGTTGCAGTCAACTGTCCCTGCCCCCAGGCCAGCCCAGAAAACTCACTTCGGTAACGTCTTGGATATTGCGTACTCTGATACAACTTCCGACGTACGACAAACGATGAATCCCGCCAATGCTGGCGTATCTGAACCCGTTCCGCATCGGTATGGGTATCCAAAAAGGAGTAGCCACCAACCAGATCGACGTTCATCCCTGTGGCTAAATAGAGATCAGCCAGTTCAGTATCCAGCGCGTTGTCATTCGCGGTTCGGATAAAATAGACGTTGCTCGACCGAACGATTGCCTTCCGCATATCCACCAGTTCTCCACAGGGTTCCGATTCCCGCGCCCCGCGTCGAATAATTTCCTCGCACGAAATCGGATAGCGAATAGCCGAGGCCGATGATCCCAGTTTGTTAAAGGCGGCCATGGCAGTCAGGATTTTAGCTGTTGAACCGGGAGCTGTCGGATAGGTCATGCCCAAATCCCGTTCGGTGACCAGATACGTGAGTTTCAGCCGATCCCGATCCGACAACAGCAGCACATCGGGTGTTTTCAGGGCGGGTAGCGGATGAACTGCCGATGCCAGTACATCGCCCGAACCAGCGTCCAGTACCACCACTGACAGGCGTTTGTCTTTATAGTCCGACTGCGCCAGTCCCTGTTGTAGTGCCACCTGCAATCCTGCGTTGATACTCAGATGAATGTCGCGATTTTTTGCTTTGCGATCGGCCACTTCCCGGCTATCGATCCCTGCCCGTAAAGCTGGGGCTAGTTCGCTGTAGTCATAAACGGTTAGTGTCCGCGCCTGTTGAACGACTGGACTAAAGCGGTCGGCCCTGTAATCGGTCGTAACCAGCGTTGTTTTTCGAGGACGGCTGTTGAAACCCCGTAACTCGCTGAAGTGGGTTGCTTCGGCATAATATCCATTACTTTGCCCCCAGAAGAGTTGCGTATTTAAATCCCCCGTCCAGAAAAACAGGTGCTCTCCAAAGGGGTAATACCGCTGCTGCCGTTTTTGTATGAGCGTTTGAAGCTGATCGGTTTTCAGGCCGATCTGCCGAAGCCGGGCCAGTTGTTGGGTAACCCGTTCGGGCGAGCTGGTTGCCAGCACCAACCCATTCCGGTCGTAGACAGTACCCGCAGCCAGTACGCGGGTTAACCGCTCGATTCGGGGATTGTAACTATACACAGGATCACCGTTGCGGGTAACGACACGGGCGGGCCGCACAATATACTCGTTACCCCGCCAGCCTATGATGGGCAACAGGCGACCAATCAGCACCAGCACACCCAGCAGAAAACCAGCAATACCCGCCATCAGGACGACATCATAGTGTTTCTCCAGGTATTGGCGCTGTTCAGACTGCCCCGGTCTAGTTGCCACACTAAACACAACCCCCATAGCTATCAAATTGATAATGAGCGATATTTTGCCGTAGCTTATAAAAGGCACACTGATACCCGTTAAAGGCAGTAAGCCAATGGAACCGCCCGCAATGATCAAAAACTGAACGCCCGTTGCCAGCGCGATACCCGCCACCAGGAAAAAGCTAAACGGCTGACCAGCCCGCCGGGCGTGTAGCAAGATCCGGTGCACTAGAATACCCATCAGCAGAAAAACAGCCACTACGCCCAATCCACCCAGTTCTTCGCCCACACTGGGGAGTATCATATCCGTATGAGCGGCTGGCATGGCACTGGCAAATCCTTTTCCTAAGCCTTGCCCCGTCCAGCCGCCGGATGCCAAGGCCCAGAAACTGTGCGCCAGATGGTCGCCCCCATAAACATCATTATCCCAGGGACTTAGCCACATAGCTTTTCGATCGGCCAGACGGTTCCCAACAAACGGCAACTGATCGCCAAAGGCAAACATGGCCATTACGAGTAAAAGTAGTATCGGCGCTTCGGCCAACAATGCGGCCCAGCCAAGTCCGGTTTGGGAACGGGCATCGCCCCGCCAGTACATATACCCGATCAGCCCAACAAAACTGAGTATAGTAGCCAGCCAACCGGGCAATAACCAGAGTGCCAACCCATACCCTAGCCCCGTTGCCAGCGTGAGGGGCAGATTTCCCCTGGCGATACTATAAAATAACAGGAACGTAAAGCAAACGACCAGGGCGGGGCCCATATCGCCCAGCAACAGGTAGAGCAGCATCAGTGCTCCTGCGCCAGCCAGAGCGCCGAAACTTACCCCAAATCGCCAGCGCAGATCGGGCAATTGTCGAATCTGCTGCTCATGGGCAGCAAAGAAACCCGCAAAAAAGAGCAACAGCAGGTATTTGGTGATTTCGCTGGGTTGAAACGTCAGCCCCAGTATAGACAGATTTACCCGTACACCGCTCCCTTCCGGTCCCGAACCAACCAGTAAAGTCAAGACTGCCAGACCGACAGCAAGTACCAGCCAGGTCCAGCCAGAAAGCCGCACGGCATCCCGATTCCGAAAAGTAAACAGCCAGTCGTAGCGCCAATCTGCATACAAGCGACCAACAGGCAGTTGAGATACAATGGTCATACCCAGCAGTCCAGCCGCAACTCCCTGCACGGTTTGCCAGGCATACAGCATATCCTGCAACGGGTCCTGAATAGCTAGTAGCGTTACTACCGATATACCCGTCAGCAACATCAGAATGGCTAATAACAAAGGGTCGGGGTGGAAACGGCGGATGTCCCAGAAGCCCTGAACGAGCCAGAAAACCAGCAGGAACAGGCCAACAATTGCCCAGAATTGTAAGGTAAAAGCCGCTGGGGTTCGAACGGTGAAGGCATGATCTGTTTTAAGTTGCCCGTAAACGGTTGAGCCAATTAGCCGTAGTTGATGCCGACGTGCTGCAAATGTGAAGCTCTGGTCGCTCGTCAGATGGCTCGTTCCTCGCCGGCTTCCAAACTCAAAACCAGGCTTCAAAGGCACAACACTGTAGCCCGCACCGTTGGTCAAGCCCGTGAAGGAAAATCGGCCATCGGCATCCGTTCGGGCATAGATGAATCGGTCTGGAAGGGTATCGGGTTGGGCCGTGGCCGGATGTCGCTTTAACTGAACCAACACATCGGCCATTGGCTGTTCATCCCGAATAACCTGACCCGTTATCGCTTCCGTGCCGTTTCCTGCACTAACCGAAGCTGGGTAGGGTTTTGGGTTGTTTAGTTCGCGAACGTACAGAACTGAATCGAAGCCCATTTGCTGGCGGGACACCTGCAATCGGCTCTGGAAATCGACTCCGCCCATTCGCCCTCGCCACGCGACGGGTGCCAGTACCGAAAACTGCCGCTTATTTAAGGCCCCCAGATTTTCGGGCGACCCCTGTTGTCGAAGTTTAGCGACCAGCGAATCGGCAACCAGCGCCCGGTCTTTCGGATCACTGTAGTAATTACCCGTGTTGAGAAGTCGCTGGACAGACGCCGATTTCAGCCCGGAATGGAGCGTTAAGGCCCGACCACTGGCAAGAGCCCCCTTCGCCTGATTAAGCGTGGGAAGCAAGTTCATATACAACCGTCCAACTAGCAGTAGCAACATAACCGATACGCCCAGCAAATAGTAACGGCCAGAATGACCAGAGGATATATTCATAGTTTGGTAGTCATACCCTTTTTTGCCCTTTTCTTAATTGGCCGAGCAAGGTTGAAAGGTTATTCGTTAAACGCTGCGGCTGAGTCAACGACTACGTTCGATGAATCGGGTACGTTGGCGGGTGGTTCAGGCACTGTTTCTGGCGGAGTTTCTGTGTTGGTCGAATCAGTAATAGTCTCTATCGGGGACTCGGATGACGCTGATGTGGTATCACCTTCGACTACATCCGTATCCGATGAGTCCGTCGTCATGCGTGTTGAATCGGCTACGATATGGATTTTGGTTTTGGCATCGTCCAGATAATTTTTGTACAGCACCGCTAACCCAATGAGTAGGGTGACCATAAAAAAGATCAGTCCGTTCAGCCATCGGTTGGTACGGATATAGGGTTCCACATCAGCGACTGGTTCGACTGGTGCCACCGATTGGGACATCGGTACATGAGCAGCCATCGTACGCGACGGAACCGATGGTTGCTGAGCCGACAATCGGCTGGTCTGGGTCTGTTCAACCTGGGCCTGCTTCAGTAGGAATATAAGCTCGTTCACGTCATGCAGTCGTCTGGCTGGGCTTTTGGCCAGTATCCATTCCAGAATCGTATCCAGACTTGGGGGCACGTTTTGCCCGGATGGCAACCGCAACGCGGGGGGTGTTGAACGAAGCACTTCGCCCATAAACCGCGCAATGCCCGTACTATCCGTCATCGAAAAGGGGACTTTGCCCGACAGGCATTCATACAATACTACGCCCAGCGAATAGTAATCGGTAGCCTCATCGACACCCCGTGGATTATCGAACTGCTCCGGCGACGCATATTCGTAGGTCATCAACGATTGGCCCGTCATCGTTTGCGACTGTTCCCGCAGGCGGGCCACGCCAAAATCGGTCAGCAGAAAATGAATTTCCCCCGAAGGCAGCGAGCGAAAGAGGATATTTTCGGGTTTGATGTCGCGGTGAATAATACCGCGCGGATGAATCGCTTTAAAGGCTTCGGCCATTTGGAGCCCCAGACGAATGGTATTGGGTATGTCCAGATATCCCTGTTCGCCAAGCAGGGTGCGTAAGTTCCCGCCCTCAACCCATTCCATCACAATAAATGGCATAGGCATATCCAGCTGCACTTCGCGCACACGCACGACGTTTGGATGCTGGATGTCGGTCATCAACTGCGATTCGAGTCGAAACCGCCGGAGGGTATCGGCATCGGTATTGACGGTAAAGTGCTTAATCGCCACCAGATCGCCCGTTGCCAGATGACGCGCCTTCAGCACGCGGGCGTTCGATCGGCCTAGCTCGCCTATGATTTCGTAACCCGGAAAATGCGTATTGACACTGACAGTTGTTGGCATGGGTCAATTAGTGGATCGAGTCTGATGAAGCGGTCTGCATTAGGGAATCAAGCGGAGGGGCAAACCGATGCTCCACAATTTTGTAGGTAAGCTTGGTCCCCCGATCGCTATTCGGTGCGCTCTGAATGGCCGATGAATTGGGTCCGACATTGTTGAAAGACACCTTTTCTGACTTATACAGCCCTCCGTTATCCTTGTAATAGTTCACCTTAACGACAACCGATGAGAACGTGACCTGGCTTGGGTTGCTCAGTTGAAGCTGCACGTTTTTGATGCCGCCGAAAAAGCCAACCCGGTAGTCATTCGCCTTAACAGTCAGCCCATCAGCTGCGGCCTGGGCTTCCTGCCGAAGTTGTTCTCTCCGAACGGCTTCCTCTGCCTCCCGTTGCTGGCGCTCCGTTTCTTCGCTACGGTCAGATACTTCAGTCGAATCCGTGTGGGTAATGGGCGTATCAACGAGCGTTGTGCGTGTACCGGATCTAGGTTTGAGAACGGTAAGGTATAAGCCAACGATGCCTAGAAAAATAGCGATTGCCAAAGCGGCCCATTTCAGACTGCCGGACATCGGATTACGAGAACGAGGATTCTGTATCGGCCTGGCTTCCAGCGGGGCTACGTTTGCTGAGGTATCCTTATTCTTTTCAGGCTCCCTGAGCGTTGCAGACTTTATAGGCTCTGCTGAGGTTCGGACCTGATGGGTACGATTCGCCTGTAACCAGGTTAGTTCAGCCTGTTTGAGTAGCCAGGTCAATTCGTCAGGATCGCTCAGTCGATCAGCGGCTTTCTTTTGCAACAAGCCCCGCAGTAAGTCAGCAAATGGGCTAAGGGTCTGGTCGTTCGACGAAATTGTCAGGGCGGGAGGAGCTTCCGTCAGTACTTTATTCATGAACGTCACAATACCTGTATGATCGTCCAGAGCAAACGGTACGCTTCCATGCAGGCACTCGTACAAAACCACACCCAGGGAATAATAATCCGTTGCCGCCCCCACACTTCGTGGATCGTTGAACTGCTCGGGAGAAGCATATTCGTAGGTCATCAGCGACTGGCCAGTCAGTGTATTCGACTGCTCGTGCAGGCGGGCCACGCCAAAATCCGTCAACAGGAAATGCAGTTCTCCACTTGGCAGCGGACGATACAGAATATTTTCCGGCTTAATATCCCGATGAACGATACCCTGCGGATGAATCGCCTTAAACGCACTGGCCATTTGCAAACCCAACCGGCTAGCCGTCGACGTATCCAGCGAGCCCCGACTGGCAATGAGTTGATCGAGACTTCCCCCTTCAATCAACTCCATGACCAGATAAGGTAACTCCGCTTCCAAACGCACCTCCCGCACCTTTACGATATTAGGATGGGCGATACTGGACATAATAGCCGATTCCCGCTCAAACCGACGGAGCGTTTCAGCATCGGTATTGAGCGCAAAGTGCTTAATTGCTACCAAATCGCCGGTTGCCAGGTGACGCGCTTTCAGGATACGGGCATTGCTGCGTCCTAATTCGCTCAGCACTTCATAACCCGGAAACCGTGTGTCAAATCGAATCGTGGACATTACTGGTGTCGTGTTTTGGTTGAATCAGGCTGATTTTCTACCGACAATGTGATGACGGCCTTGCGGAAATTTTCTTGCCGAATAGCCGCCCGAACAGGCAGTTCAACGTTTTGAAAGGATACATTGGATAACTGTAACCGGGTGCCCTGGGTTACTTCTATCCCCGTTTTAAACCCGCTAATGATAATATTTTCCAACTGAACCTTTCCAGATCGAACAATCTGTAAAGCCAGCAGAGCCTTGGTAGAATCGGCAGGGAGCAGCACTGCTGGTCGATTGCCGCCCAGTATACCTTGTAACGAATCGGTTACCAACAGGGGTTTACTAAGCCGGAACGTATCAGCCGACAAAATCAACCGATGCTCTTTACTTCGATAGGCCATTTGCACCAATGAATCCAGTCGTCCGTCGGGCTTCACCACTACAGATGAATCAGACGGTTGACGATTGGTAGTTAACACCGAATCGGCCGCTGCGGAATCAGACTGGCCGGATGGCTGATTCTGATACCACACAATGGCAGTAATCAGACTGATCACAATCAGGCCAACCAGGACTAAAAAGCCTACAGATCGCTTCCGGCCTGGCTTCGAACTAGCAGACGTTGGCGTATCCGCAACAGCGGCAACTACTACGCCAGGCTGTTTCAACGTCGACGCCTGAGTACCCTTATTGGCATCCTTATTCGCAGCAGGCTCATCAATTCCCCCGTTATTCTTAGCCAGCACGACAGTAATGTTGTCGCTCCCTCCCTGCTGATTGGCTAATCGAACCAATTCGGCTGTTTGTTCATCCAAAGACTGTTTTTGCTCCAGAACAGCTTTAATCTGGGCCTGCGTGACCAGGTCAGTAAGACCATCGCTACAGAGCAGCAACTGATCGCCCGGCAGAAAATCCGTTTCGCCCGACTCCAGAAAGTCAGGATCATCGACCCGGTGCATGGCGGAGCCAACATCCCGTAAAATTTCGTTCCGGCGCGGGTGTTGCATGGCTTCGGCTTCGGTCAGTTCCTGGGCATCTTCCCGAACGCCAACCAGTGAGTGATCGTAAGTAAGTTTTTCGAGAATGCCCTGGCGATACCGATATAGGCGCGTATCGCCCACATGAACAAAATACAATTTACTCGACTGGCTATCCGCTATGGCCGTAGTCAGCACACAACACATATTTGCCAGCCGAAGCTCCTGTTGTCGCTCTCTATAAATCTGATTATTGGCAAAGACGACTGCTTCACGCAACATCGATAAGGGATTGCCGTTAGGAGCAGCCATGTACTGTTCTATCGACTCCCTGGCAATAGCCGCAGCCCGGTCGCCCCCGGCATACCCACCAACCCCATCGATAACCGCCAATAATGCACTGGTTTCTGCCCAGATCGTTGCGCACAGAAAAGCATCCTGATTATCGGTTCGGCGTCGGCCTACATCGGTTCTGCCGGTAAATACGATTGAATTCATTCAGCGGTGCAAGGCTTTTTTATCTGACAGGATTTACAGGATTGTCTTTCTCTCAGGAAATCCTGTAAATCCTGTCAGATATATTATCGAGGTAAATCCTGAAAATGTTTCCAGATCAGCAAACCGACAAACAAAAGCAGGGCGAAAACAATCAGTGCATCGATCATCTTAGGTCGTCCGTTGGAAGTTTAGCGTGACCATACTGTTCAGCAGAATCTGAGCCTTATCGGGCAGGGTGTACCATTGTGGACTAGCGGGTTCGCTGCGGGGAATAAGCTGTTCGTTCACACGGGTTTCATTCCGACTGAACGACGCAATGTGAAAAGTTTGGGTTGCATCGTCGTACCGAATACGGGCGTGGGGGTTCGACACGTAGGCCGATTCGAGAAGCAGATAGTTCGGGAAATGCTGATTTTCGGGTTCTTTCCGAGCGATTACAATCTCCCGGTCACGCATCAGGTACGCATCTTCCTTGTTTAGCTCAGCTATGTAATACGTGATCTCAGCCAGTCCGGAAGCGAGGCTACGTGGTAAGTTTGGTGCATTTCGGGTCGCTGATCCCGGCATAGGGGCTCGTTCGCTGGTGGATGGCGTTGGCTTAAATTTGAACTTCACAACAAAAGCGCCCGGTTCGCGAAAGTCGATATGCTGAAACGTATTCAGGTCCACATCCACTTTTTCGTAGCGATTGGTTTGTTTCACCCGGCGAGTTACGTGCAGCTTATCCGGTGATTGCCGCTGCTGATTACCGGGCAAAATACCCGTAAGCGCTCCTACCACATACACATCCGTAGGTGAGACGGTTTCACCACTGAACTCCCGACCACCTCCAAATTTAAAAAACCAGCTAGAGGCTACGGGCGCTACGCGTTCATACTGCCCTTTCTGCGATTCAATAAGCGCCTTGAAAGCCTTCACCGCTTCATCAACAATAACCGGGAATGCATTTTGTCGTTCTTCGTACGTGTCGGGATGCAGGATGATGAGAAAGTGGGCATTGAACAGCATGCTTGCCCCAACCGACTCCCGACTTATAGAGTCCTGAAACGAATTGACCAGCTCGCCCAGGATTCGTTTATTCGTTACCGTGGCGCTGGCGTTGCTTTGGTTCTGGCTGGAGGGAACGAGAAGATTCCCTAATTTATGAAGCCAGTTGGGCTGATCGGCCATGTGTGAAGGTGTATAGGTGTTTACTACACCCATAAACGCTTATACGCATCATTTTCTTTTGATAACCGTCAAGTTGCTTCAATCAGACGCATCCTCTTTCCCGTCTCACTACCGAATTCAGGCCGGTTGCGAGGGGTCGCGTCTGATCCACCGATAGGCTTTCACCGAGTTTTTCCAGAAGTATTTTTCGGCCACGCGTCGGCCTTTGCTCATAAAATACGTTTGTACCAATCGCAATCCGGCATCGAAAGGCAACCTCTGATCGCTGTTGGGCCAATCGCTGCCATAGAGCAATCGGTCTTCGCCAAAAAGTCCAAACAATTCATCCAGCCGCTCGCGATAATAACTTACTTGCCGAGGAACCGTACCATCTACCCGGCGCAGTACTTCCGAAATTTTCACATACACCTGAGGGCGCTGGCTCAATGCCTGCAAATAAGCTTCGGTGGTTTTCCGGGCTGCGTTTTCTGTAGGAACAATCATTTGGGGCAGATGGTCGATGATGATCCGCAAGGTCGGCACTTGTTCCGTCAACCGAACGATCGCAGCCAGTAAAGCCGGGTTCGGGTTTGCGGTATCCAGCACCAAACCCGCTTGAGCCAACACCTGAAGATCGGCCACAAAGCCAGGGTTTGCCAGTTGGATAGCCAAATCCCGATCCCATAGATTTCCATACCGGATGCCACGAAACAGCGAATTTTGCTGGAACCGTTCGAGCTGTCGGCGAAAATCTGGCTTCCCTGGTTCAAGATTGCCTACCGTTCCAACAATGATTTTATCCTGAGCGGCCCGGTCAAGCACCCACTGGTTGTCGTCAACCCAGGGACTGGCTTCCACCACAATGGCGCCTACTACACCCAGCGGTGTGGCGATCTTCCGATAGCGATCGGGTAGGGCTGGCTGATATAGTGGACCATCTTTGGGCGTCGGCCAGGGCACACCTTCCGGGCGCTTCGTATCGAACAAATGAATGTGGGTATCAATGATAGGGATGGGCGTATCATTTCCCCATACTAAGGAGCTAAGCCCAACGGTTTTGTAAGCCCCGGCCGTTATAGCAAGAAAATCCCTGCGATTCATGTATAGAGCAAAACAGGTTACTTTAACGAAACGGTCTTCCCTGACTTTGCCGACTGTTTTGCGGCTTCCAGTATCTCAACGGCCGTCACATTAACAGGTAGCTCGTATAAGTCGTTTGGCTCTAATTTCAGGCGACCCTGCACCACATCGGCCAGTACCGAGAACGGATCGGTGAAAGGAGCAGGGCGAGGAGCGATTTTCTTGCGTTCTTCAGGCTCCTTAGCCTGGAGCCGCTCCCGAATGGTAGTGGCATCGACAGCAACGGCATACCCCTTTGTGCCATATACTTCCATGTCTTTCCGGGCAAATGTCCAGTTCCAGGAGCCCTGAATGATGCACTGGGCCGACGGGTATTGCAGAACAATGGTAGCCTCGTCGTCGACTCTGGGGTAAATATCAGGCTTATTCTGATGGGTAACGGCGGTTACAGTCAGCGGTTTTTGGCCGTTCATCAGCCAGGTCATCAGATTGGCCCCGTAACAGCCAAAGTCGACCAGAGCACCAGCACCATTTTTAGCCGGGTCGGTCAAAATCGCAAAGAACTCCTTACTAACACCAATTTCTTTAGGCCCCTCATGCCCATCGTTGATCATCACTTTCTTGATTTCCCCCAACTTCCCGGCCTGGTAGAGTTCATGGATATACTGATTGCTGGCATACCAGGAGGTTTCAAAATTGGTTAACACCTTAATACTATTTTTCAGGGCAAGCTGTTGAATTTCCTTCGCATCGGCAAACGTCGTAGCAAGCGGTTTTTCGACCATCACATGCACTTTTCGGGGGGCACAGGCGCGGACAATAGTAATGTGATCGCTGATAGCGCCAAAGGCCGAAACCGCATCCGGCTTGGTTTGATCGAGCATCTGACCCATATCCGTAAAAAACAACTTTCTATCCAACTTGTAGCGGTTGACAAACCGATCGACCAATGCCTGATCCGTTTCGTAAATACCAACAAGTTCTACATCTTTCTTGTCGGGACGGTTAAACACCCAGCCTACATGGCCATGGCTTAGACCCGCAATGGCAAGTCGGAGGGGAGATTGGGCGTTGCTGGTCATGAGCAGCAGACTTAACACCGTGGCTAATACATACTTCATTGGTCGAGGCAAACGGGTTGACTTCTTAAGAAGTTGTTTTCGCGCTACCTCTACTTGACCTGTTTCCCCGACAGCCTCATGGAATCCAGGAAAACATTCGCTATCAAGTCGTGATCGTTATTAACTTACAAAGGCAAAACCAGGTCTGGTACAACAACCAGTATACATAGAGCATGAAACGATTTTTATATTTCTCAATTGCACTGCTGCTGGCAGTTGCCTGTAAGCACAATTCGGATACCAAACGGGTGGTCATAACAGGGATTGACACCACGAAGAAAGCCGGAGATGATTTTTTCATGTACGCCAATGGCATCTGGTATGATACCGCCCGTATACCACCCAGTCAGACGGGTGTTGGGTCGTATTCTTTTCTGAATTACCCGCAACGGATACGATTACAGGGAATTTTGGATAGTCTGGCTGCAAGCCAGCATCCCGTGGGGAGCCTCGAACAACAGGTGGGTGATTTTTATGCATCAGGTATGGACACGGTCGCGATCAACAAACGCGGCTATACACCTATAATACCTCTTCTGACCCGTATCGATGCGATTACGGATGCTGGGTCGTTACTGAAACTGGTGGCCGACGAACAAAAAGTTGGCAATGCGTCGATCATCGGCTTTTCGGTTAGTCCCGACAATAAACAGAGCACGGTCAATATTGCCCAGTTTTACCAAACCGGCATTGGATTACCTGAACGAGACTATTATTTCAAAACTGACTCGTCGACACGCGCTATTCAGCAAGGCTATAAAAACTACCTCACCCGTCTGTTTGAATTAACCGGCGCTGCCCCAACGACCGCCCGGAATAACGCAACGGTGGTCTATGATCTTGAAAAGCAATTAGCAACCGCCCACAGAACCAACATCGAACTTCGGGATGTAAATGCCAATTACAATAAGCTGGCAGTAGCTGCTTTATCTAAAAAACAACCTGTTCTCAACTGGACTGGCTTGTTAACTAACCTGGGTGTAAAAGCCGACTCCGTCAACGTAGGCCAACCTGCTTATTATGAAAAGCTCAACGCTTTGTTAAGCTCCGTTTCGATCCCTACCTGGAAAATCTACCTAAAAGCCCATGCGCTTACCAACTACGCAACATATTTAAGTAAACCCTTTGACGAAGCCACGTTTGTCTACACTAAAATTCTGACTGGGCAAGCGGTTAAGAAAACCCGATCCGAAGAAATGACCCAGGCCGTCGATGGTTCTTTGGGCGATGCACTGGCGCAGATCTACGTAAAGAAGTATTTCCCTGAAGAAGCCAAGCGACGGATGACCGCTTTGGTCGACAATCTCAAAAAAGCCTTTGAAGCCCGCATCAACAAACTGGACTGGATGAGCGATTCGACCAAAGCCCGAGCGAAAGAAAAGCTACACGCCTTTAGCGAAAAAATTGGCTATCCGTCCAAATGGCGCGACTACTCAAAAGTAATTGTAAAACGAGATGCTTACTTCGAAAACCGGTTATCGGCGAATAAACAGGACTATCTTTATAACCTGGCCAAAGTAGGCCAGCAAGTCGACCGGACAGAATGGCTTACAACACCACCCACCGTAACGGCGTATAACAATCCTCCTCTCAATGAAATTGTGTTCCCGGCTGGCATTCTACAATCGCCCTACTTTGATATGAATGCCGATGATGCGCTGAATTATGGGGGCATTGGTATGGTCATTGGTCACGAAATAACCCATTCGTTCGACGATCAGGGTGCTCAATATGATAAAGTCGGTAACGTGACAAACTGGTGGACAAAAGCAGACTATGCCAAATTCAAAGCGAAAACCCAGCAGGTGATTGATCAATATAACCGATTTACCGTGCTGGATTCGGTACCTATAAAAGGCCCGCTAACCGTTGGAGAAAATACGGCGGATCTGGCCGGAGTTGCCATCGCCTATGACGCCTTTAAACTAACCCAGCAAGGCAAAGACACAACGAAACTGGATGGATTTACGCCTGACCAACGGTTTTTTATTTCCATTGCCAGAATATGGCGGGTAAAAACACGAGACGAGTTTCTACGGATGTACGTAAACACCAATCCACATTCACCGGCTAAATGGCGCGTAAATGGGCCACTGATGAATTTCACTCCGTTTTACAAAGCGTTTAATGTGCGAGAAGGCGACAAAATGTACAAACCCGAGCATGAACGGATAACTGTCTGGTGATGGGCCACCAAGTTGCGTATCCTTGCACAGTGATTGGCTAGTATCCTGGCTGGGCATGACGCCCAAAATAGTGGATGTCATGCCCAGCCAGGGCGGCTGCCTTACTTTTTTAAGATTCCTTTCTCAACGCTGTCATTAATAAGCTGCTCAGCGTATTGCCAGATTTGCGTAGACCCCTGTTCAATTACTTTCTTCTTAGCGTACACCTGATTATAACGCACACCAAATTCAGTCCAGGTACCACCCTGATTCGAGGTATTCTGCAACAGAGGCTCAAGTCGGTCCATCGCTCGGGCAAACTTAGCTTCATTGGTCTGCTGCTCTTCAAACTCTTCCCAAATAGTGATCAATTCAGTAGCCTGTTCATCGGGCAGTAAGCCAAAAATCCGTTTAGCAGCCTCCCGCTCCTCAGCCGTATTGTCATGGCTTTTTTGCGTGTCATAGATAAAGGTATCGCCAGCGTCTATTTCGACAAGATCATGAATCAGTAGCATCTTAATAACCTTGAGCAGATCAACCGGAAAATTAGCGTGCTCGACCAAAACGATGGCCATAAGAGCCAGATGCCAACTGTGCTCGGCGTCGTTCTCATTCCGATCACTGTTGAATAGCTTCGTTTTGCGAACGATGTACTTCAGCTTGTCCACTTCCTTTATAAACTCAATCTGCCTCAAGAGATTCGTCGTTTCCATCGGTTTCTGTTTAATGACGAGGCAAAGTTGACCTGTAAGCCGATAAACGCAATTGCCATTTGGCAAGAAATACAATCACGGGATATTTTTTCGGATCCGGCTGAGTGAAGAGGGTGTAATGCCTAAATAAGAAGCCAGCATATTAAGCGGAACCCGATTAGCCAACCCTGGGTAATGGTCAAGAAAATTCAGGTATCGTTTTTGAGCATCCTGCACCAGCATATTGCTGGTTACCTTCAACTTATTTTCCAGGACATATGACGTAATTTTCACGAACATATCGTGCCAGCCGGGAATAAGGGCAGAAAGCTGGATAAAGTCTTCTCTGGAGAACACTAAAAGCTGACAATCTGTAATCGCTTCAATGTACTCGGCGGATGGAATTTCATCCCGAAAGCTACTCACATCGACAACAAATCGGTTCTCATAGACAAAGTACCGGGTGAAACTATCGCCTTGTTTATCATAGTAACAAACCCTAAAAATCCCGTCGGTTACGTAACCAATCTGAGTAGAAATTTTTCCAGCTTCGGCAAAATACGCCCCTTTGGCAATGCGCCAGTGTTTGGCTTTAGCCAGAATTAATTCACGCTGTTGAAAGTTAAGGTATCCAAACTGGAGCAAATAGGCGATGAGCTCTTCCATGAATCAGACAAACCTATTGGCGATATGGCAATACTATGAAGCAGTCGCAAGAAACGAAAAAGCCGTCACAGAATTGATCTGTAACGGCTTGCCTCTTTTAGTAGCGGGAGCTGGACTCGAACCAGCGACCTTTGGGTTATGAGCCTAACGAACTATGGTTTGATCTATTTCAAGAAGTGCTTTTCTGACAAAATTAGGCTGTTTCTTATCTACTATAAGACCATATTGATACACCTCAAACCATAAAATGTTTAAGGTATGTTTAAGGCGATTGCGTTCTTTTTTGTATCTTTACTAATAAACTAAAGACGTATGGCAACCGTGAAATTAGTTCTTTGGAAGAACAAAAAGGATCAAAAAACCGACAATACCTTCCCTATTGCGATCCGGATAACCAAGGATCGAAAAATCCGATATGTCTTTACTGGAAAGTATATACTCGAAAAGGATTGGGATGCCGAAAAATGTAAAGTAAAAAAATCGCATGAGGGATCGACCCGGCTCAATGTCTTTCTTGGCAAGGAGCTCGCCAAGGTCGAAACCATCTCTGATAGAGCCGACCTTCTGGATGAGGATTTGTCGTCTGCACAGATCAAGAAAAAATATACCCGGAAGAATACCAAAGTATCCTTTTTCAAGTTTGCATCCGAAAGGATCAAAAGCAAACATCTAACCGGGACGTTTTCGGTTAGCCAGCCAGAGCTTTCTATCCTGTATAATATTCATGAGTTTATCACCTGGAACCCCGCACTTTCCAGAGAAAAGATCATTGAGGGCATCAATGCCCGACGAAAAGAGCGAATATCTCAGGGGCGAAAAGGAACACTCACCCTACAAGATCACCTAAAATTCTTCGAAAACAACACTAAACTGGCTTTTTCGGAAATCGATGTCAATTTCCTCAACCGCTTCAAAACGTTCTGTGCTGCGTACCTAGCCCACAGCACACGTACCATTGCCAACGAGTTAATATTTATACGAACCCTTTTTAATGCGGCCATACAGGAAAAGTTAGTCGATGAGAAGCACTATCCTTTTGGCGGAGACAATGAAATTATAAGAATTATGTCCGGCAATAAAATTGGATGCACACCAGGCGAAATCGACAATATCGAAGATTTAGTATTGGAGCCGGAGACATCCCTGTGGGATACCAAGAATGTCTGGCTCTTTGCCTTCTATTTCGCTGGCATCCGAGTTTCGGATGTGGTGGAACTGAAGTGGCTGGATTTTTTAGATGGCCGCCTTTACTATAGGATGAACAAAAACGAAAAGCCTGTAAGCCTCAAAGTCCCAGAGAAAGCCCAAAAGATATTAGAACTTTATTTTGGGAAAAGATCGGAAAATCAGGGGTTCGTTTTTCCGTTTCTGAAAGATGCAAACCTCGGCGATCCACGCGATATATTCAGAAAAACTCGGAATGCGACACGGCTGATTGACAAGAATTTAAAGAAAATCGCCGGGATGTGTGGCATCCAAAAAAATCTGTCCGCTCACATCGCGCGGCATTCCTTCGGAAATATAGCAGGGGATAAAATTCATCCATTGATGTTGCAAAAGCTCTATCGCCACTCGGACTTGAAGACAACCCTTAACTATCAGTCCAACTTCATCCACAAAGAGGCAGATGATGCCCTCGATACTGTTTTAAGTTATTAACGATAAGCAACTGTTTTCCGAGCAGTCAAAAGCAGATGAATCACTTATGAGGTAAACCTTGTAAGTGATTTTTATTTGGACAAGAATTTTAGGCCCGTACCAATAAGGGCACCAGTTCAACGAATTTTTCACGCATATTTTTAGCGAGACCGCTTTTTGACCTTGTGCTGTTTGCGCTCTCGGATCGCCCTCTGCTCCTGCATCAGTCGTTGAAGCTCGTTTTCGTCGTTGGCAACTTCGGCTGTCGTTAAGTCTTCATTTTCAAAAAATTGCCGTGCGGTTGTCTGCTGTCGCTGCACGGTTTCTTCCTGTGGTTTATCATTTTGATTAACCAATTCGTACTCGGCCTGCATAAGCTCTTTCAGGATGTCCTGATGCCGTTTACTATCTGGCTTTGCACTCGGTTGGCTTGTGTCTTCTTCGTTAGCTGCAAATTGCTGCGCTACCCTTTGCTGTCTCTGTCGGCTCTTTGTGCTCTGTGACTTCGTAGTTATCTCCTCTTGTGTCTCTGTGTAATCGTCTACTAATTGTGTTGCAGGTTCATCGACTTCGGTTTCCTCGGCTTCGCCCGTCAATTCATCGGCATTCAGAAAATATTCCCCTACCCGTCTCTTTTTCTTTTCAAGGCTATCAGATTGATCTATGATTTCCGCCAACTCCCTCCCTGACTGAATAAAGTTTTCAGCCAAATCTTTCATGCGCTTCTCACTCTGAGTCTCTGCGTTCTCTAAAGTCGTTTCCTGTTTATTATCCCAGAAAGCACCAGCCGTTCGTTTCGCTTTATCTAAATCACGCTGTTGTTCATCCTTATTTGCGTCACTGCTGCCATCCTGCTTTTGCCGCATCAGTTCGATGGCTTCTTTTTCAGGGATTAGCTTTTCATGGCGTAAACGCTGACGCACCTCTTTAATCCGTACACCTTTTAGCTGGCGCACCAGATCGAACGACCGTCCGTTCTCATCCACTACCATGAACGGATGGCGCGGGACTCCCTCGGCTAACAGGTACCCATTGTCGTGAACGGCTTTGACAAACTCTTTCCCCGTTCCAGTTTCATTCCACAGATTGGTTAGTGCTTCTTTAAGTTCAGGCCGATGCTGATTCCGATGGGGTGTTGGCTGCTGTTCAAACACCCGCTCCATTTCTTTACGAGCGCGATCCTGAGCCAACCGGCTAAACTTGTTGGAAATCACTTTACCCGTTTTATGGTCGTAGCGTTCCCAGACCACATGCGCGTGTGTCCGACCCTTTTTGGTGTGGAGGACAATCACGCGCCGTTGCTCCTGTAACCCTAACTCACTACCCAAAATGTCTGCCGCTTTCAGCCAGTTCTTTTCGCTCATCTTCCGGTCTTCGCTATAGGCCGGATTGATCTGGGCGTGATACAGCCCTTTCTGACTTTTGGTCAGTTCGGAGGTTAAGGACATACCTTGCAAGGTCTGGTGCAAATAAGCGTCGGTTGCATTAGAGCGACCGGCAACTTCCACAATCTGGACACGTTCATTGGCTTCACCGGAGAGAAGATAATGCGCTAGCTGTTTGCCATTGCCCCGTATCGCTCCTCGAATGACCATTAGCTGAGGAGTTTGAGAACATGTGCCATGAGGTTATCCAAACCTTGCATGGCCTGATTGATCTCATCCGTATTGATACCAATCAATTGCCCCGTCTCATCACGGCTATTAAGGGCACGGGCAATCTGATTGACGTTGCTGCCGATCTTACCAAGCTCGGCCATGACGTTGAGCATCAATTCACGCTCGGGTGTCGGCTTATGCCGCAAGGGTTGTGTAGCGGCCATCGTCCGTAACCGCATGAAGTCGCTGGGCGTATAGCCGTTCTCGGCTGCCATCTGCCAGATACGCAGTTTCTCAGATGCCGTGACGCGAACGCGAATGGTGAATTCGCGTTTGTCCGCATCGTCCTTTTGGGGTCGTGCCATACGCGGTAGCGGTTACAGGGAGGGTTAAGGGAGGGAGCATCCCCGCCCTTACAAGAACGGTTTGGAAACTACAATTACGGAGTTTTTGTAGCTACAAAGCACGTCTTGCGACACTCACCCATTTCAGTTTCTACAACGTTCGGAATTTGGACGATAGGAAGCAAGGAGACATCTGATTTTTGCCGGTAAGGAGTTTATCTATGTTTCCGGTGCCAAGCAGAAATCAGATGTGTCTGAATGGAAGGGTAACGAGAACAAGTGATTTACTTCAGTTTAGGCTTAGACGGCACTAAGCCTAAATTCTGCCAACGCTTCTCTAAATTTTGCAGCGTTTTTATATGCCAAGTCGTTTTACCACCGGCTGTTTCAACTTTTTTATCATTCAGCAAGTCCACTACTGCTTGATAAGTTGAAATACCATGTTCAGATTTTAAGTCGCTAATCATACCAAACATTTTCGCTGCGTAAGCATTGGCATGTTCATTCCGGGAAATACTACTTGTCGCTCCACCCTTTTTAGCCGTTTCAGAATGCAGTTGGCTAGCAAGAGCGCGAGCTCTTGCTAATAGTACGGCAAAGGCTTCCGACAAATCAGTTCCAAAATCAGGGTCAACCTCGCTCGTAAAACGGAAACCAGGATCTTGTACTCTATCGACAAGGTTAACACCCTGAATGTCAACATTCGTAGCGATTGCTTTTACAATATCACGAACTGACGCCTTAAATGATATGGGTAACTGATTTTGAGATTGTTCAGCAGACAAAGCAGAATCCTTATGTTCATTGTCAATCTGTTTAGGAAGATAACGAAACATTATACAATCGGAAACCCCTTTTTTATCCTGCATTATATTCCGTTCAGAGGAACGCCAGTTATGCTCTATGTGCCTCGCTTCGTAATACCCCATCCGTTTTAAGATCCTTAAAAATTTTGCTCAAAGAAAAATTTGGAATACTGAAAATTAGCCTTAATTTAGAATCGAACAAAGTTCACTTCTAAACCATAAGAGATAATGAAAGCACTTCTTACTTGGGTAATCACGTTCTTCTTTGTTTTCATCGGCTTGTCGGCTTGCGAAAAAAGTGCAATCGATGATCGCATTAGCGATCCTCAAGGAGCACTAAAAATTGCGGCTGCTAATGTAGCAACTGAAACACGAATTGTATCTTATCCATATACCTATGGTTGGGTCTGGAACAAATCGACCACAAGCTCCATTACCGTTGCATGTTATTATAACATGACCACATCGCCTAGTTCAGGATGGGTGCTGGCCACCACTAAGACACTGGCAGCCCGAAAAGATTTCACCTACTGTAAGCAGGGTGTCAAGCAAATCAAACTCGTTATCACGTACGATAAAAATGCGGGTTCGTATGAATTCTTAAGCGGCAAAACGTATAGTTGTAGCTAAACTTGGTTCGTTAGATTCTCTATCAGATACCTTCCCTAAGCACTGCTTAGAAAAAAAAGGGACTAACAATGTTGGTCCCTTTTTTAGTTTCTATCCACACCATTCAATAGTAGCAGCTATAAACTATCAATCTTGAGTTCAACCTTTAAAAGGGTTGACCATCAATATAGCGCTAAAATAATTTCGGAGTGCTGTTTTTAATTCGCTTGTCCGTCCTACAATACCTACTTTAAGACAAGGAAAGCACTGATTTTCAAGGCAAACCGATTTTTCTTTTTTCTGGGCAATTACTTTTCCTGTGCGAAAAACACCCATTCAATGAGGTGGTCCGGTTTAGCGGCACACTGAACTTGCAAGTTTTGTATAATACTCCTGCTCAAACTGTTCAGGGCTTTTGTAGCCCAGTGACGAATGCTTGCGCACCCGATTGTAGTACATTTCAATATACTCGAAGATTTCGGTTCGAGCATCGTCCACACTCAAGAACGTTCCTCCTTCCAATAATTCCGCTTTTAGGCGGCTCCAGAATGACTCCGCAAAGGCATTGTCATAGGGATCGTCGGCTCGGCTCATGCTGGGCCTAATATGCCACAAGTTGATCAACTCATGCAACTCATTCGATACGTATTGACCTCCTCGATCTGAGTGGGTAATTAAGCTGGGTGAAGGCTGGCGAGATTGCAAGGCGTTACGCAGAGGTATAATAACCAAGGCATCTTCCATGTTATCGTCGACGCGCCACCCTACGATTCGCCGGGAGAACAGATCCAGCCAAGCGCCTAAATAGGCCCATTCTCCATTGGTCGAAGGCAAATACGTGATATCACTTACCCAAATCAAATTAGGTTCCTGTGGTAAGGGCTGATCTAATAATAGGTTAGGCCAATAGCCTTTTCCATGAGTGCTATCCGTCGTTCGTGGTACAAACGACTTGGGCTGAATAGGCTGTAAGCCAGCTAGTTTCATAAGTGTTCGCACCTGATGCCGTCCTACTTCATGGCCTTGCTCCTTCAATTCAGCTACAACCCGTCGACTCCCATACCGACGCTTATGATTGGCGAAAACTTGTTCGATCAACTGCTGTTTCTTCCCCTTTTCAACCGTTGGTTTGTAGCTTTCCCCTCGCTGGTAACGATAGTAAGCCGTCCGACTCAGGCCTAACACAGAGCAGAGTATTTCGACCGTAAACGTATCAGTCAGGGCATGAATGAGCTCATAGTATAACGTCAAGTCTGTCGGCTGAAAATGCTCAAGGCTTTTTTTAGGATTTCGCGCTCGGTTTCCAATTGCCGTACTCGATCCTTAAGTTGCTGATTTTCCAGAGCTAACTCATTTTGCTCACAGGTTGCCTTTTTTACCCCTTGGTTCTGATTCTTCCAGCGGTAGATTAGATTTTCTGAAATGCCTAATGCTTTAGAGATATAGGCGACAGTCTGGCCGCTGACCAACATTTTAACGACTTCACTTTTGAAGTCAGCGTCATATTTACACCGAGTTTTGGGCTTTCTGGTTTGCTGCATGGTCTTGCGAAGTTAAGCAAGTCCAGTGTGCCGATAAATTAGACCATCTCACAAATACGGGAAAAATCCCGTTGCGGGGAGTTATTCTTTTTTCGTTTTTGGGCAACGTTTCTACCCTCCTTAACCTACTCTTTGATGAATCCCGCCCAACCCCAAATGGTAGGCGCACCAAAACCAGCCACAAACGGGTTCGGTGTGACCTCTGATGAAATCAATCAGCTTTTCAATATCACCCCCAATCCTTCGCTACAGAACAGAATTATTCTGTTTCTAGTCGGCCTCTTCCTAACACCTATTACTTTGGCAGGAGCCTTATTCGGCTATACGCAAGCCTATCTGCGTTTTATGAAGCCATTGGCGGAATACCCCCTGCTCTATCCCCTGCGGCCCATCGTTAAGTTTGCGATGGTTGTCTGGGCGATATTGGGCTGGTTCGTTCTGTTTGGGCTTCTGTTCGTTCTCTGGTTCGTCGCATCACTAATGGGAATGCAGGGCTATGCGTTTCTTGTTTTCATGAGCTTCAATCTTTTCTTTTCACTCGTCGTATTTTTCATTTTCCGACGTTGGCAGATTGGTGTTAACAACGAGCTGATCGAAGGCAACCGGTTTGGCTCGGCACGCTTTGCCAGACCTGATGAATTAAATCCCTACAGGCAAGGCCCAGGGATTTATATCGGTGGCGGGTTCGTCTTCAAGGACAAAGGCCACATTCTGAGCGTTGCCGGTACACGGGGTGGCAAAGGCACGAATTTGATTATCCCGAATCTGCTCGGCTTGGGTGGTTATACCGGTTCCTGGGTTATCATCGACCCCAAAGGTGAGAATGCCGCGATCACAGCGAGGTATCAGCGGGAGAGTGGTCGACAGGTTGTCATTCTCAATCCGTGGGGATTGCTCGAAGAGCATATTGGTGAAGCGGAATCCTATAACCCACTCGATATTCTAGCCGATACCAGCAGCATTCATTTAGTCGATGATGCGCACATGATCGCGGAAATGCTCGTCCCCGTCGAGCGCGACGATAAGAACCGCTTCTTTACCGATACAGCGCGTTCGGTCGTCACCGGCCTCATCATGCAAATTGCGACAACTCAGGAAGGTGATGATCGAACCCTCACTACGCTCTGGCGGTGGGCACGGTTAGCTGGTGATGATTGGGACGAATTGGTCGCTCGTATGCGGCTTAACAATGATCCGGTGAATGGAGAAATCATCCGCAACGCCGGTAATGAGATCGTC
>NZ_MKUD01000086.1:221976-249796 GCF_001898575.1 Spirosoma sp. 48-14 | reverse complement strand
TACAAGCCACCGATTTTCTCAAAAGTCCCTCATTACAAAAAGCGTTACGCTCTGGCTATGATCCAGCCACCTTATCCGATGGCGATACGGCACTCTATATCATTATTCCCGCCGACAAGTTGCAAAGCCATGCGCGGTGGCTGCGACTCATGGCAACGACGACACTTCGAGCCGTTGTTAGGAATCCCAATAAGCGTGTAACTTTTTTACTCGACGAATTTGCAGCTTTGGGTTATTTACCTGAAATCGAGACGGCTTTAAGCACCTATGCGGGATTTGAGATCACAGTCTGGCCGATCTTACAATCGCTCATTCAGTTGCAGGGATTGTATGGTGAGAACTGGGAGACCTTCACAGCCAATACAGCAATCCGACAGTTCTTTACGATCAACGATAATTTTACGGCGAACTATGTAAGTGCGGCTATTGGCCAAACCTCTCATGTCATTACAACGCGAAGCTGGTTTGGCGTACAGGACACTAATGCCAATCAGAGGCCACTAGTCACGCCAGATGAAGTACGTCGTGGATCAGCAGAAAACATCTTTGCATTTTTTGGGGGTAATCCAGCGACTGTATTTCCTAAGCGTCCTTATTATCAAATTTCTGAGTTACAAATCAAAGCTGGCTATAACCCTTATCTATAGTCTTGAATTAATTAACAAAAGGGACTATATAATATTCATATCCATCTTTTCAATATTAATATCGACCCTAAAAAAAAGGAACTATTTAATATCATATTTCACACATAATTATTTTATTGACTACGTTAAAAATAATTATATTATTTTTAACGTAGTCAACATCAGAGGTTATTATGTCTCAGAAGCTTGAAGATCTTAGTGATAGTCAGAAAATTGAAAGAAATACTGAATCATTTAATTTTAGAAAACTTCTTTTAGAAGGCATTAGTAATTTCGCAAATGATTTAAACAAAAATATAGACAAAGGAGTATCTGAAGAAATTAAAGTTGTTATATTTGAAGCAGTGTTTAAGGAATGTTTAGGCGATGTTGTTGAATCCTTAAAATGGAGCAAAGGATATATAAAAAATAGCAAAAGACCCCCTTAATCATTACTTGTCATAGTAAATCAAAATTTCAAAAAATATTTTTATGAATATCGAGGATGCTGTTCAAATTGTCTATAAAGTGCTTGGTTTAAGCTTAATTTCCGTTGGCATAATCTCTTATATATCTAAAATTATAGCTGAAAAATATATTGCTAAATATTTTGAAAAAGAAAAAGCTGAATTTCAAAATAAATTAAGTAAAGAGCTTGAGTTATATAAGCTCCAGTATACACGGATATACAGTGAACAAGTAAAAGCTGTTGAGCAACTATATTTAATAATAGCGAATCTTCAAAATAAATTTTCTTATTTGATAAATAGTAATGATTATCAAACTATAGATGCACAAAATTTATTACAAGAAATATTTGAGCAAAAGAGGGAATTGGCTCAATTGTTCAATTTGAAAAAAATATATTTTTCAGAGAATATAAATAAAAAGATAGAATCACTAATTAATTTCTATATAGAAACTTTCAGCCTGATAAAAACAAGTAATAATGTTGATAGAATCAACACATTGAGAGGCATTGATTCTATAAATCAGGCAATTGTCGCTGAATTTCAAAAAATAATTGGAATATAATCAAACGTTCTCATATGTAAGGCTATTACCAGTATAATCGCCATATTTTAATATAAATCGAAACCTCGGAGAAACAAATCTCAACAGTTTACTACTACCTTCTACATATTCTAGAACATTTTCATCAATCAAAGAATTGATATCTCTTATTGAATTATTAATTCTTCTTCTAACGTTATTTTCTTCATTATAAGTCACAGTATCTATGTTAAAGTACCCTGTGTGCTTAATACAATTATTTATAATAGAAACTTTTCCAATAGTATTTATCTTTTTTCTTATCTTACTAAATTCATCAGCATTTAAAGTCTTTTGATTATCAGCTACCATTTTGACAATTACAGAAAATATATTTTCATCAATATAATTTATGATGGATTCCTCCATATTTATATATCCTAGGTTGAATGAATCAATAACATATTCACCAAATGACTGAACAAGGGGAGGATAACCATCAGAAAAATCAAAGCATTTTTCAATAAACTGATCGGTAAAATCAATATAAATATTTGTAATTGTCCTGACCGCATTACGAAATAATTCAAATATATCGCTTTTATTAAGTCTATCAAGTGGAATCGGTATTATCTTACGGACTGCAGAGTCATTATCTTCTCTCAATTTTTCAATTGCCTTTGGTAAACCTGAGAAAATATATTTCACTTTTGGTTCTAAAAAATCTTTATTACGTTGTTCTTTCTTCAAAAAGTCTCCTATACCTGTAAAATCTTCAACTACTTCTACTTCATCAATTGCAAATACTAAATCTTTTTGTAGAGTTTTTGTTAAAAAATCAGTTAAATCTAAAAAAAGCCTAATGGCGTCTATTTCATTTTTTTCGTTATCTTTAATTTTGGCTTCTGCATAATTTAGATCATACTCTAACTGTGTTTTTATTCCAGTGTTATTAATGCTTTGGATTAGGTTTCTAAAAATTTTATTTAGACTTATATGAGAATAAGTAGCCTTTTCATTGTGCTTTCTAAATATAAATTCTAATAATAAGTCTTCAAGATTTTTTACACGCTTAGTGCATTCTATATAGAAACATATTTTCTCTTTTTCACCATCGATATCTATATTGAAGATAGAAGCAACATCTTTATTGCCTGACAATAAATTTAATAGTTGCCATACATAAGAAGACTTTCCTATCCCTCTTTCACCAAAAACCCCTACAATTGCACCTGATTTATTTATATTGACTAATCCATATTTTAATTTATCGTTTCTCCCAACAAATAATTCCAAATTATAATCTCTTATTGCTGATGTTGAGCTAAATATATTAGTTATGCGCATAGTAGTTCAACTAAAGAGTGAAATCTATACTCGGCATTTCCATAGGCTCTACTTCCCAAAGTTGAAAAATAGCAGCGTAAGTATAGCAATTTGCGTTATGTTCTCCAACAGTCGGCTCAAAGCCAAATTTGTCTTTATGCCTTCTTTTATTAACCATGTTTTCGAATTCACTTTTTGTTACTTCTTTATTCTGTAAAAACGAAACGTACTCTCTAGCCATACTTGTTGTCAAAACCATTCGAAATGATAATAAACTTTTTATGCTAGTGTTTACCCCCCGGCTTATATCCTCTGCGCTTCGAACAGTTTCATCTTGTGGATTAGGTATTTGTCCACTAAATGTATGTAAGCATGCACAAGACTCAGCTAAGCCTTTTTTCAAAATATCACGGTGTGAATTATTAAGTGCTAATACAGTAGAAAGGCACTTATTCAGATGATCATATGGCTCTCCTTCATTGAAGGTCCTCTGTTTACTCATGATTTATTTAAATTTTTTAACAAAAAAAATACAAAATTTTAATATTTCAAATAACAATACAAAATTTTTTATAAATCCAAAAAATCTGTTAAAATTTTGAAATATCAAAAAATAATCTAATCATACGAAATAAAATTCTGTCACACTTATGGTGTATATTTAAAAATGCAGAAAGTATGATAGCCTTCGACAATGGCTGAAGAATTTACAGACTTATTCACAAGCTTTCAGATAGCAATTAGTAGGTGTATGGTAAGTGTAAAAGGCTTAGCAAAGTAGATTTATCAATGTGACTTAAATCGGAGGGGGTACAGTGAACCTCTAGACCTGTACCAGCCAGCGTGATAATGAAGTTGTTAGTTGATTGATTCTTCCATTTGCTTTTCTTATTCGGTTGATCTGAAAATTTGCTCAGGTGTGCGATAAGATAGGCCTTGATGATACCGGCGCTGTTTGAAAAATATAAATAACTTACTCAAGCCTTTTTCGAATTACCAGCCATCTGCATAGGCATACAAATAAAGATGCCGCTGGTACTGTCGTGAAAAACAAATTTTGCGTTAGGATTTTTTCAATATCTTTGATCTATCCAAAGGACAACTCCGCCACGGTGGATTGATCCCGTGTAGTCCCGCTAGTTGGGACTATTTTTTTGCTATCCTGATCAGCCATTCTGGGCAGTAAAGATTCAGTTTCTGCCTGAACCGAATGCATTGGGTCATATTTCGTCTGATGACGCCACAACGCATACGCTAATAAGAGTAACTTCTTTTGCACAGCCACATAGGCCTTCATCTTGGTGTTGGTCTTTTGATAGACCCGCTCATAAAGGGCCTGACAGGTAGGTTCCCCGAAGCGAACCGCATTGAAAGCCGGTAAGTGAAGAATACGGCGAATACGACTATTGCCCTTTTTCGAGATTTTAGTTTTGCCTGATCGGTTGCCCGACTGATTTTCGACTACGTCATAGCCTGCATAACTCACTAATTGTCGTTGGTTCGTGAACCCCTCAAAGCCATTGGTTTCAGCAATCAAAACTGCTACCGATAGAAGTGCTAACCCCTTGATAGCGGTCAAGCGTTCGACCTGTTCTTTCAGAATAGCATCCTGCTCAATGAGTTGGTGAATGGCTGTCTCTAAAGATTCTAGCTGTTGATCATAGACAGCAAGCAATTTGGCATTCTGCTTTGTGATAAAATCATCGCCTATTGCGCTGTAATCCAAGGCATGTTGCTGGTTACGGCACTGAGTTTTCCATTCCTGAAGCCGCTGATGCTGTCGGGTTAGCAAGCGTAAGCTGTAGATGTTCTTGGATAAAGGCTTCCACAGAGTAAGTTGTTGTTCGAGCCCCATTCGAGCCAACCCCTGAGCATCAATTTTATCATTCTTAGACTTGTAGCCTAAGCTTTTCAGGTAATGTTTTGCCTTGTTAGGCAATAGAATACAGACCGACTGATCTGTTTGATAGAGGTGCCAGGCTACAGCCTCATGATAGACACCAGTCGACTCCATCACGTAGCGCAGTGGGAAGCCGTCCGCTTTGCGATGCTTACTAACCCAGTGCTCTAACTGAGCAAAAGCAACCGGTTTGTTGGCTACCTTAGTCGACCCTTTGATGACGACTCGGCCATCGGTGTCGATTACCGACAGACAGACTTGAAGCGACTCTTTACTGATCCGGGCCGCCGGTGCGGTCTAGTCCAACACAATAGCGTAGCAGTGGCATAGAAAAGGGAATAAAGCATGAATAGGTTGACCGACCGCCTTTTCCCGCCTTTGCACATGCATGCCAGATCGTGGCCATTGGCTACGTCTATAGGTACTGTTGAAGCTACAGGGAAAAGACAAGCTAGCCAGAGCAACCAGCGGCACAGTATCGGTTGGACGTACTAACGGCGGAACTCAGGGTGCTGACTAGCCTTGTCAAGTCGTACTCAAAAATTGTACTTTTTCTGATGTAATCAACCTAAAACAAAGATATGTACGACGGACCGTTCATATTTTGCCATGCGCCAAAGACGTTCAATGAAAATATTATCTAAGGTTAACCCTTTTCCACCCATCGAGATCCGAATATTAGCACCCTGCGAGATGGATGTGAATGTATCTGAGGTAAACTGACTCCCCTGATCAGTGTTAAAAATGGATGGAGTAGGAGAGCTGACCAAGGCCTTCTTTACCAACTGACTGCAACAATCAGCTTCCATCATGTTAGAGATCTAACCCAACCACTACATAGTGCTTCACCGCCGTTAAATACATGTATCCATCAGGCATGGGTACATAGCTGATGTCAGTGGCCCACATCTGATGCACCCGATTAATCATTAGCCTTCGCAATAAGTGGGGATAAATCTGTTGGCCTACAGCCGCTTGGGAAGTATTCGGTTTAGGATAGATGGCCCCTTTGCCCATTGTCTGCATCAATCGCTGTACTCGCTTATAATTAATCAAATGCGCTGTTTCACGTAAAAACATCGTCATTTTACGGTACCGGTATTGGAGTGTTAACAAATATTGTTCATCGATTAATTACATCAATACCAGATTGTCAGAGGGGGCAAAATAGGGTCTATAATAGTAAAAGGATTGAAGTAGATTCGCTGCAGGCTTCTCATCCCAAACGGGCTCATCAACATCGGACTCTAAAAGGCTTTGCGGGTTGGGGCAAGACCTCGACGGGCTGGTTCTTTGGCCTAAAACTCCATCTGGTTATCAATAACTTAGGCGAGTTGATCCAGGTGCGTATCACTGGTGGGAGTACTCATGATGCCCATCCTAAAGTGCTTTTTTCACTCACCAAAGATCTGATTGGCTGGGTTTTCGGCGACAAGGGGTATCTGCTTAACCCAGAAAAGCAAGCGTTTCTAGAACGAGAAGGTCAACTGATTTGGGCGGCTAAACCCCGCAAGCCTAAGCAGGTGGTCGACTGGCCTGTGGCGGCTAAGAAATGGGCCCAAAAGCGGAATCTGATCGAAACCGTTATTGGGCAGAGCAAGTCGGTATGCGATTTGGAGCATAGTCGCCATCGCTCAACCACCAATGCGTTTGTCAACATTTACGCCAGCCTGATCGCTTACTCGTTCTATGAGCATAAGCCCGTGGTAAGTATCAACTTAGGCGACCATTTGCTGAAGGCAGCTGAACCGGATTGGGTTCTAGCAGCCTGAATGATCTCATAGTTCACGTTACTTTAAGTATTAAATAAAATGCACAGCTTAGGGAAGATGTCTGATGGATTTACTTTAATAGCCTTACAACCGGCTGCCTCAAGAATATACCAGTTAGTTAGAGGGTTTTTCGCTCAGTTGATTAACTGATTATTCAATTGTCCATGGATCAATTATTTGGAAGAGCGACCAATTTGGTCGTAAAAATGGTCCCGGTAAGTATTGGAAATAGGTAAAATAGCCTGATGAATTCGGATGCGATCTCGTTCAACGGACTCGATTTTATCCAAAGCGACCAGGTACGATTTGTGAACAAGGCAAAACCCCTGCGCCCAGAGTATCTTTTGGGTGGTTCCAACACAAATAGAGATGCCCGGAATGTCTTGTTTTCTTCGTAATGAGTCAATGTAGTGTTGGGCCTGTCAAATAGATTTATTATAAGCGTTGTCTTGAATGGCCTGTGTTCGCGGCTCTCTTGTCCAGTGGCTCGTGAGAAAGCGAATAAGCTTCCCAAAAGGAGCAGTGTTTTCATGATGTAGTGTGTTTGATTATTGATTAGACCAAAGTTGGTCCATAGTACCTCCAATCCGAACTATATTCTGCTGCCTAATTGATTTTGTCTGCCAAGAAGCCACTTTAATCGGCATCCAATTAAGCGAGTAACAATAAATCCTTTAAAACTAACATCTGTCGTGCGCATGAGGGGTGAACTCGTTTCTAGTTAAAAAAGTAGAGTTTAATGAGTTAAAAGACTTGATTGAACTTGTTTGTCAGTATTGGTTAGAAACCAATCACCAATCGACTGAAAGCTAGTGAACGGAATAGTCTATAACATCCAGATAGGGACAACAAAAAAAGCCTGACCTCATGAAGATAGGCTTTCACTCAATGAAATAGATGAACAGGAAAGTTCCTAACATTATAAGGTAAACAAATCGCTTCTCATTATGTTCTTGGCTACCTTTACAATCGCGCTGGAGTTCGAAGCCCTAGAGGCCTATGCCTGAAAAAATGGCATTGATCTCATCCACCCCAATCAACAATGCTTTTATTTATAAATCCGTTTTAGACAATCTATATTATCCGGAATGAGCAGCCCAGCAGAGCGATTAGGTAGCAACCTGCAAGAGTTAATCGAACTCCAGCAGATTACCCAGGTTCGAATTTATCTTTCCAGTGCAGCCAAGTGGCATGCTGAATCCTCAGTCTGGTCTTTCAGCGTTGGGTTTATTCAAGTTGATGATCATTCGTATAATCTCAACCAAATGCATAGCTATAGGTTAATGGATTCAACATTATCCCTCTTTTTTAGCTAGCTTAAATAGCTCAAATACTACTGTAGCTGTTACGCAACTTTCGTACTTTGGGAAGTATAGTACGAAAGCTCAAGTCTCAAATGGCCTATTGTCTGAGACGACACAGATTTCATTTGTTATTTTTGTTCACAAGCATACGAACGCTTACCTATAAACGCTTCTATTCTGATACTACATAAACGTTGGTTCCTTAGTAACAAAATAGGCTAGCTTCGCCCTTTCCTATTCCACCAGCCTATTTCTTTGCTTGAGTTCGAGCGGATTCTACCTGTACTTGTTTAATCAATTTGGCAATGACGTCACTAGTTGGCCGGTTAACACTATAGTGGTTTTGAACCTTCTGGAGATAGGCTATAAGAAGCGCATTGAAGCGGTCTTCTTCTTTGTGAGATTTCATGATTTAGGTTAAGTTAGGTATGTTACTGGTATTCAGTAATAATTTCTTACAAAGAAACAAAAAAAATACTTAAGTAAAAATACGCAATAATGCCAGCCATCGCTTATTACCAGGTATCGACTGACCGCGAGGGGAAAAGCGGGTTGAGGCTAGAAGCCTAGGAGAAATCAGTATGGCATTACACCCGGCAGTAGGGCTACCAGATCACCCGAACAGAGCCGGATTAGTGTATTTCTAAATATCAAAATAGCCTCCCAACTGAGACTATGAGAGATTTGCGTATCTATCATTCAGACGATTAAAGGTATAGTGAACGAACAGGGGATTTGTAGGGAAAATACAGCCGAGGTCGTCACTTACAAACTGGAGCAAACAGTAGTGACATGCTGCCATTGCTGGCGATTGGCTCATGGACGGCAGTTGTCATACGTAAGATAAATAGATCAGATGGCGATCGGGAGATAGTCGTACAGCTTCGGCGAAACGGGTAAGCATGCCCTGGCCAACCCCTGACTTCCTTGGATTAACTCTTTATTGCTTAAGGGGCTTTGCACGGTTTTAGTGATGATAGAACTAGTCCCAATCAATCTGGGCTTACTATATACAACCGCAATTAATTTACTCGCTTGAAGACGTATAAGTCCCCAATTAAAAACGCAGCGACATTAATGTGGCTGCGTTTTAACACTCCTCTGCCAGATAGCAGTTACTCAATGAAAACAAACACCTCATCAAACGGACTTCTTCCTAATCGATCCCATCGGCCTTTTTCTTTTTATCCTTAGCGACGGCTTTGAGTTCTTTAGCATCACTTTTCAGTTCTTTCTTTTCGGCATGTTTTAATTTACGATCCGCTTTGGCATTACGCGTTTTAGGGTCCGAAATCCCGGCAATCTCCATACCTTTACCCATGGCGGCATTCGACTTGAGCTCGTGGGCTTTGGCTACTTTTTTGTCGGCTTTCTGCTCTTTTTTCTCCGCCTTGGCTTCCTGAACAGCCTGGCCAAAACTGGTTTGGGTTAGGGTTAACATGACGACCATGGATGCCCCTAGGATAATCTTATTCATGATGTTTATCATTTTAGTGAAAGGTACCCTTACTAATTGGTTTACTTAATACTACTCAAGAGAGCGTGCTTTTGTTTGCCAACCTTGCTAAAAGTGGCTTTCCTAGCGAATTCCCTTTTCTGACGACTTGCTGAGTGAAAAACAGGTAAGTCAATCTTCCATATTGATCTATGGCAGTAATGCCATTGAGTCATTCCTGGCTTTCCACCCCAATGGGGTATGCCATCTATAAAAACCGCCTAATTGATCCCAACCTGGACGGGCGAATTGGCTGGTTGGTAAAACGAAGAATGTTGATTCTAGCAGGCTTCTTTTTATAGCCCTGGGGTATCTTACCTGCATGCTGGAATAAGTAATTTACTGATTTTACTGGCTCAGTTATTGTATATCTTGCTGATAACCCAAATGGTCACAGGGACTCCTGCTGAGGTAGAAAATACGGCATCTCAGAAAACGACCAAGAATGAACAATCCAATTGACGCTAACGAGAATGAGTTATTCTTATAATAGGTTGACTTTTTGCTTTAGCTCAGTCGTCTCACTCTCTAAGTATACTTACCCGCCGTTCAAAATAAGTTAATGGAAGCGTCGCCGTTTGAAACCAGAATAGACGTAGATTCGTCATAAAGACCTTCCATTCCTCAAAGGAGAATGGTTTCACGAAATAGGAGGCTGCCCCTTCTCGATAAGCCTGTTTAACCTGTTGTTCATTGTCATTAGCCGACAGGACAATAACCGGTATGAATTTCCCTTGTGGATCGGTTTTTAGGAGCTTTAAAAAATCCAACCCCGTTTGCAGGCCCGAAAAGAAAACGTCCACTAGAATTAATTGGGGCCCTTTCCCTTCTAAACTAAACAGATATAGAACCGCTTCTTCAAAAGTGGTAATAGATACATAATCAGCTTCTGGAAAACAAATTTTAGCGGCCCGCTGGAGCATGTCGATTACAACTCTATCATCTTCAATCAATAGGATAGTAAACCGTCCACTGCCGGGTGAACAAGGAGATGGCATAGTTTTATCTTTTATCAAAGCTACGATATTAATGAACCCAATAGATTTAGATTTCAAATTGAATACTATTTATAATCAGTCTACTAACCTACATGTATGTATGTAGATTAGTAGACTGACGATTCTTAAAATACTCTCTTTTTGAGGTATGTTTATTCACGTTTACTTAACGAGTAGTTGATGACCGCTACGCTATTGCATGGTTCTCCACTAGAACGTCCCGCTCTCTCCAGTCTAGTAATAACAATTCATTTCAGAATTACTATTGCGGGAATTCTCAATACTCCGACGGCCTAGAAAATTTTGTTTCCTACACCTTTATTACTCTGCTACCAGCTATAACAAACTAACAATCTACCCAGTCGCTGGTCATTTCTGATGTATAGAATCATACATGATCCGTATGATTCAAAGCAGCTCGGCTGGACAGGCTAAAGAGTATTTCAATGACTCGTTGCACCAATCCGACTATTACTTAAATGATCAGGAACAGCCTGGGTGTTTCTATGGACGGATAGCCGCTCGTTTTAGCATTACAGGGGTAGCGACGAAGAACGCCTTTCACGCCCTCTGCGAAAACATTAACCCAATCACGGGCCAGGCCCTTACACCTCGTAAAAAAGATAATCGCACGGTCGGGTACGACATCAATTTCCACTGTCCGAAGTCGGTTTCGATCCTTCAGGCGTTGATCGATGATAATCACATTCTGGGTGCGTTTCAGGAAAGTGTTCAGCAAACAATGCTGGATATTGAAGCCGATGCTCAGACACGGGTTCGCAAAAACGACAAGGATGAAGACCGACCAACGGGTGAACTGCTTTGGGCGAACTTTATCCACCAAACCGCAAGGCCCGTTGATAAATCAGTGCCTGATCCACATCTCCACTGTCATTCGTTTGTATTCAATGTGACGTGGGATGCCGTTGAACAGCAATTCAAGGCGGGACAATTCCGGTCAATCAAACAGGACATGCCGTATTATCAGGCGCGGTTTCACAAACGACTGGCCGATAAGCTGGTTGAGTTGGGCTATCGCATCCGACGAACGGATAAAGCCTTTGAAGTCGCTGGTGTGCCAGAAGACATCATTGACCTGTTTTCTAAACGCACCAATGAAATCGGTCAGATCGCCAAAGAACTCGGCATTACCGATCAGGCTGAACTGGATCAATTGGGAGCGCGAACCCGCGCCAAGAAGCAAAAGGGTTTGACGATGACCCAACTCAAGCAGGAATGGCGTAAACAGATATTCGCGCTGGGGATGCGAGATAAAGATGAAGGTGACCAGCCGATCCGTTTTGCCCCTGTCAAACCTTTTGCCCCTCCCTCGCCTAAACACTGTATTGATTATGCATTAGCCATGCGGTTTGAGCGCGTATCGGTTATGCAGGATCGGCGGATTCTGGAAGTCGCCTATCGGCAAGGCTTGGGCCATCCAATGTTGACTGTCGATCAGATTACCGACCGCTTTGCAGACGATAAGCGAATTATTCAGGTCAAGGATGGAGCCAAAACGCTCTGTACCACCCAAGAGGTGTTACGCGAGGAAAAACGCATGGTGGCTCTAGCGCAACAAGGCAAAGGTAAGATACCACCACTTTATCCGGTTGCCCCCGTAATCTTACTGGAAGGCGAACAGCATGAGGCCATATCTCATGTGTTGACTACCACCAATCGCGTGTCGATTATTCGAGGCCGGGCTGGAACCGGTAAGACCACGCTCATGAAAGAAGCCATTCGGCTGATCGAGGACGCAGGGCATAAAGTCACCATTGTGGCACCGACGGCGCAAGCGGCACGGGGCGTGTTACGGGAGGAAGGCTTTAGCGAAGCCGACACCGTCGCCAAATTGTTGTCCTCACCCGAACTGCAAGCGGCTTTAGCCGATGGCGTGTTGTGGGTTGATGAAGCGGGACTGTTGAACACAAAAGATATGACCACCCTGCTCACGTTGGCCATTGAAAAAAACGCCCGGCTGATTTTAAGTGGCGACACACGGCAACATAGCAGTGTCATACGTGGGGATGCTTTGCGCATTCTCAATACGGTGGCGGGTATTCAATCAGCCGAAGTCAGCCGCATCTACCGACAACGCAATCTGGACTATCGCAAAGCCGTTCAAGCCTTAGCCGATAATAAAGTTGGTGAAGCGTTTTCGGTGCTGGATAAAATTGGAGCGATCAAGACCTTGAGTCCCGTCAATTCCTTTACCGTCTTAGCCGATGATTATATAACTGCCTTGAAAAAAGGAAAATCGGCTTTGGTGATTTCACCGACGCATAAGGAAGGCGAACAGGTTACAAAAGCCATTCGCGAGAGATTGCGCGAGGCCGGGCGGATTGCCATTGCGGAAACAGACCTGCCACAACTGGTCAATACCAATCTGACAGTGGCTGAAAAAAGCGATCATCGGAATTATCGCGTTGGTCAAGTCATCCAGTTCAACCAGAAACTGGTCGGCATTGAGCGCAGTTCGCGGTGGGTGGTTCACTCTGTGGTCAATAACATTGTGCACATTCAGGATGCCAGTGGCCAGCAAACTTCCCTGCCCCTAGACCGCATGGAGCAATTCGATGTGTACCGGCCAAGCGAAATCGCGCTATCCAAAGGTGATAAAGTGCGCATTACCCGGAACGGATATGACGCAAATAAAAAACGATTGACGAACGGACAAATGCTGGATGTTATCGCCATTGAGCCGAATGGGGCTTTGCGCCTACACAACAAGGCAAGCAAAGCCACCTATACCGTTCCGGCTAACTTCGGCCATATCGCCCATGGCTATTGCCTGACCTCGCACGTGGCACAGGGCAAGACCGTCGATGAGGTCTTTATTGCGCAACCGGCTAGCAGCTTTTCGGCTACCAATCTCAACCAATTCTATGTGTCGGTGTCACGGGCGCGGGATGGTGTGCATATCTATACCGATGATAAAGCCGCTTTGCTGGCTCATGCATCTGAAGCAGGAGATCGATTGTCAGCATTAGAACTGGTGAACCGAAACAACACCAAACGAAATGCTGTCGAGCATATCATCAGAACAACACGGCCTGCACCACCGAAGGTGAAATCATCAATCAAGCGTATCAATACCCCAAGCAAGCCAAAGCCTATGCAACGAAAGCCAAACGGTTATGCACCAAGTCCAAAACTTTAGGGCGAATTTCTCGCAAGATGAGGTAGTGGATACAACCAGCGATAATCTTACTGATTACACGGTTGGTAGCACAGAGTTGCATGATATAGACAGTACAGTGCGAAATCTCTGCTTCGTATGGGAAAACGGACGACGGGCATTTTTCAATTACGCCTATCTGGTATCGGTTGACTTGGTAATCACTGACAATTTGAATGAGATACTACTTTATTTCAGTGGGCATATCGTCACGTTGAAAGGGTATCAGCTAAGCCCCTTATTCGATTTATTGTTCGATCATAGCCTCAAAACGATTAGAGCTAGCAATCCACGCTATCTGGTTGACGGGCAAACGCAGTATAGTCTTGTGACTGAAATCTTGCTTAAAAGCGAGTAATATAGGTCTTATGCGTTGATTAGACCCTTTATTCTACGCAAAATATGCGTAGAATAACCGTTTGCTTTATCAAAATTCGATAGATGAAAGCCGGACGACAACCAAGCCGTCCGGCCTGCTGATTTAATTGGCTTTCGGTTTGTTCTTACGGACAACAACCGGAATTTTCTGGCCGAGGATGTTCAAGGACAGGTTCAAGCCGTCTTTATCGCCGTGTTCCCAAGCAGCACCAACTCTGATCCAGTCAGCTTGTTCTGTATCAGCTTGCAGTTTGAGAATATAAACCGTGTGGGTTGGTTTGTTAGAACCGGTTTCGGTTTGGTTAGTCATCATCAAATCTCCTTTCTTGTGTTGTTGATGATGGAAGCGAACAAAGCTCAAGGAGCCGTGACAGCTCCCCGCAGTCGTAGATCGTTTTTACACCGTAAAAATGAGGGATAAGCGCCATGACGGACAATTGGGCTAAGCTGACATCCTCTATCAACTGACCCCAAGAAAGATGCCGTTGAAGAAACCGCCAAATCGTCCGTGAGCCAACGCATGGGTTTGTACCTTTGGAATTTAAGGTCGAGGGCTCTGCAGGGCATGAATATATTCAACGGCTTTTTGTGCGTGGGATGCGGCCTGAAAGATAAAGCGTTTGTCATCCTTGAGCACGTGCAGCCAGGACTGGATATAAGCCGCGTGATGGTCTTCCGGCTGCGGTTCAAAGCCCAGATCAGCCGCCAGAAAGCAGGCTCCCAGTTCAGCCACGAGTTCTTCCTTGCTATAGCCTTCATCACCGTATTGTTTTTTGCCGAAATCACGGTTCAACCGGTGTGGAGGTTTCGTCCAGTGACAAATTTCATGCGCTAAAACAGCATAATATCGCATGGCTGTTTCAAAGCTTTCGAACGGCGGCATTTGGATACGGTCGGTGCTCTGCGTGTAGCATGCTTTGGAACCGGTATAAATATCGGCTTTCGTCTGAGCAAAAAACTGTTCGAGTTCTTGATTACGTTCTTGTTGATTGATAAAAACGGGTTCAGGTGTTTGATAAAAACCGTCTGACAAGCCTTCGATCTGGGAGGTATTGAAGACGGTATAGCTTTTAAGAAAGGGAATCTGGCTGGATTTGACTTCGCCATTGGCATCTTCCTCTTCTTTGGTGAATTTGTCGGCATAGACAATCTGGGTGCCCTTCTCGCCTTTGCGAACAGAGGCTTTCATCTCCGTCGCCTGTTTAAAAGTCATCCAGTAGGGTGAGGTAAAGCCTTGGTCACTGGCGGCATTCCAAAGAATGAGCGTATTGATGCCGGTATAAGGAATATCATTCCAGCGAAGCGGACGCATGACCTGACTAGCTAAATGCTCAGAGTGCCACGGTTTGCGCCATGAGAGATTGCCGCTTTCAAGATCGGTTAGGATTTTAGCCGTAACACGGGCATAAATATCTTGTTGAGGCTGTTCGGCAGGGCTTGATGTGTTTTTGCGGGGAATCAGTTTGGTCATGTATCATGCTCCAATGGTTGGGATTACAGGGAATGAAAAAACACGGCGGCTTAGCGAGAGAACCAACCAGAATTTTGGTGGGGCGGGGAATGCAAAGCAGGCGAAAATTGTGGTTGGCGAGTGAGTGGCGTCGGGTATAGACCAACAAGTAACTCTGGCCTTTGGCAGAATGAAAATTGAACCGGTGACCGTTAGCGTGGCATACAGCCCTCGTCGGCAAAGGAGTAGTAATTACGCGATGTGACAATCAAGTGATCAAGAACAGCAATATCGAGCAGCTTGCCGCACTCGGACAGTTTCCGCGTCAGCGCTAAATCTTGTGGACTAGGTTGGAGGTTTTGGGATGGGTGGTTATGTGCCAAAATAATACTGCAAGCATTGGCTTTGAGTGCTGTCACAAAAATCACTTTGGGATCGACAATGCAAGCGGTCATACCGCCCGTGGCGATGTCAGAGATTGCTAAGCAATTATTCTTCCGATCCAGTAGCAGAATTTTGAACTGTTCGAGCAATTCCAGCTTATTTTCATCCCAAGCCGAACGCAGAATTTCGTAAGCTGTTGCGGAGCGGGTAATTTGAATCCGATCCTGATACGGCGTTTTGTTACGGTAGCTGATCTCAACTTCGTTGACAGTAAACAGCGATTGAATGTTCAGTTGTGACATTCTTACCTCTCTTTACAGCGTCAAGTTGAGTTTGTGCATATGCCACGCATTGACATCCTTGTGCGGAGTATAAACTTTGTTCATGGGCGTATGCCGCAAATCGGTCTGCGTCTGACAGAATTCAGCGATGATATTGGTCGCTTTTGCTCCGGCCTCGTCGTTATCCATCCAGCTATACGCAACGCGGTAACCGTAATTCTGCATATAGGGAATGGCTTGTTTCAGACAGGAAAGCGAGTTGAGAATGATAGCATCGTCGGCAAGGCCGCTGCCCTGCAACTGGCTGATGGCTGACAGATAATCCATGAAGCCTTCAAAGAGATGAATACCTTCCGGCTTCGGCGTTTTCCCCCGAACAAAACTAATCGTTTTCGGACGTAAACAGCCTTTAAAGAAGGGATTGCGCAGTTCAAAGCCACCCTCTTCGTTGGGAAAACCAAGTGCGGTAAAATACTTGTCCGTCCGCGTATTCTGAACGCGAAGTTCCTTGAGATAGCGACGGGCAATCGGAAGTAGAATACCGCGCTTATCCAGATAATGGATTAGCCCTACATGTTGAATAGATCGTTTTGATTTCAGGACCAATGATCCATCATCATGATTTCGATGCTCGTCAGCCCGATAAATGGGTGTCATCTCATATGCAACAACACCCATATTGCCAATCCAGCGCAACGCATCCGAAACCGTATGGGCTTCCCGTGTGAATTGTAGATAGGCAGTAGCCAAATCTACGGCGTCCCCTCCTCGACCGTCGCCGAAATCGTGCCAACGATTGGTCTTGGTATCGACCCAAAAGCTAGGCGTTTTTTCGTCTCGTACGGGAGATAAATAGAATGCCTTATCGGCGGTCCTACGTTGGGGGTGAATACCCAATTTGGCTAGAATCTCGACAATAGCTATCGCTTTCGCCTGATCAATGTTCACGGGCGATCTCCTCAAACATGAGTGGAATGAATGAAAGTTATTTACTGCTGAAGTTGGCGCTCGATGAATTTGTCCAACTCCGACCGGCGGTAGCGAACGGATCGCCCTACTTTGACGGGTTTGAGATCATAACGTTTCGTGCAATCCCAAACCGCAAGGGTACCTGGAGAGATCCGCAGGTATTTAGCCGCGCTCTTTCGGTCCAGCAGCGGTTCTGGAGGAGTTCTATGGGGCATGTATCATCCTTGGTAAGGGGGCGTATCGATCATCGGCAAGGGCAATGTGCCGTTTACGTCCAGAAGCTAAATAAGTTTAGGAATGACTGTCAATTCAATTGATGGTTGATTAATAACTGATAACAACGATCTATCAACAAACGGGTTGTTATCGAAAATGAGGTCTAGTGCCAGACATGAATCATCAACATTACGTACCGGTACGAGTGATTCTATTCCTTCGGCTTAGGTCTTATTGAGTCATGTATATCCGTTTTTAATGGAATGACATTTTCCAACCCTCCCATCAAAAGGGTTGTATACCATTTAGCTGATCCATCAGGCCCTATTTTCGCTCCATCAACTTAGTCACGGCTGGAAGCCGGGGAACGGGGCCACTAATTCCCCAAACACGATGGCTTCGCTGCCAAGACAATCATACATCCACTCTCATGAGCAACGCCGATGAAGTCAGAAGAGCCGAAACCAATAAAAAGCCCTGAAAGCGATGCCTACCATGGCCTGGTTGAGCACATGCATGAACTTTATCAGGGCGTATTATCCGAACGGGATGCTCATCAAGCAGCCCGAAATCTGATTGGCTTTTGTCAAGTATTGCTTGAAATCAAACGCCAAAACCCCTAGGATAGGCTTATGGGCCGGAAAGTCATTGATATCAGCCAACGCCAGACAACGGCTACCAAAGCTGTTATTCTCACGCGCGTATCGTCCAAAGAGCAGGAAGAAGGCTATTCCATCGAAGCTCAGAAGCATCGGTTACAACTCTACTGCCAACGACGCAATCTCTCCATCTTGAAAGTCTTTGAACTGGTGGAATCCTCCACGCAAGGGGATCGCAAGCAGTTCACGGCCATGATCAAATTTGTTAAAAGCCATCGGGAACCCATTGCTATTGTGGCCGACAAAGTAGATCGTGTTCAGCGTTCGTTTAAAGAATACCCAATGCTGGATGCGCTGATCCAGGACGGACGAATTGAACTGCATTTCAATTCAGAAAATTACATCATCCATAAAAATTCGGTTAGTCAGGAACGGCTCATGTGGTCAATGGGTGTGATCATGGCGCAGTCCTACGTCGATAGCTTACGCGATAACGTCAAACGCTCGATCGATCATAAAATCAGACAAGGCGAATGCATTTCACTAGCTCCTTTGGGCTATCTGAACGTCAAGGATAGCCGCCGACGAGGGGATGTGATTGTTGACCCTGATCGGGCGTTACTCGTTCGTCGAATATTTGAAACTTATGCCGTTGGCACTAGCACGTTAGCCGAGCTACGCCAGCAAACGATGAGTTGGGGGCTCAAGACACGCTTTGGCAAACAGGGTTATCTCACCAAATCCCAACTCCACCAGCTCATCACCAATCCGTTCTACTATGGCCGGATGAGCGTCAAAGGCCAACTGCATGACCATCGGTATCCACCACTGATTTCCAAAAGCCTGTTCGATCAATGTCAGGCGGTTTTGCAAGGCTGGCATAAAAAGCCGTTTCAGTGGGCGGGTAAAGAATATATTTTTCGTGGTGTGTTAACCTGTGCCACAACGGGCCGAATGGTTACCGCTGATACCAAGAAGAAAACCTATGTCAGCGGTGAGACCGCTCAATGGACCTATCTACGCTGTAGTGATCCTGCCAATCCTACTAAAACGATGTGGGTTCGTGAAGAAGAGATTTTAGCCCAAGTTGAGCAGGTCTTAAAACGGATACAGATTCCAGCCGATACATTAGTCAAAGTACTGGCCTATATCCGTGAAACTGATCAAGCTGAACGGGTCTTTTTGCGTCGCCAGATGGGTGAGTTGCAACGACAACATGCCCTGCTTCAAAATCGGCTGGATACACTAATGGATTTACTGCTGGATGGCACCATCGATCGCCACGATTTTGACACCAAGAAGTCCAGTTTACGGAGCCAGCAGATGGATGTGGAGAATCACATGGCTGCGAATCGTGAGGGCGATGATAGTTTCAAGAATTCGTTGATTTCGCTGGTATCCTTGTCATCACAAGCCCATGAGTTATTCACCCTTTCGAGTGTTGAGCAGAAGCGTAAGCTCATCAATTTCGTATTTGCGAACCTGTCGCTAAACGGACGAACTCTTTGTTTTTCCTTAAGAAAACCGTTCGATCAGTTCATCAATTGTACCTATGAACAAGAATGGCTGTCCCTAGTTGATACACTGCGAACCGACCTAGATGTACGAAGCTTAATCGTTGATAACCTCGTTAACTGTCATTTTCACGATCTTATTGGAAGACAAAGCCCGCCCTAAATTCATTGATTCAATTTATAAAGAGGAAATAACATGCCTGACGATTAAAAAAGGCTAAAGACGATATTGGTTTTTGAGTGTTGTCAATTTAAATAGCGTATATGAAAGATTCTTCGTCTCAGATGGGAGCGTATTTTGAGACATAGGTAGTTTCAGTGCTAAAGCTTAATTGACTGTTGCAAGTCCACTGCATAAACTATAAGCTCAAGCCGCTTATTAAAAAAATTGTTAAGTTTTTTTAGTCAATCACTGGTGAGAAAGCAGCTGTGGCTATAGTGCCTTCCTCCCAAGTCCATTGAGGTGTTCCGGTTTATCTGCTGGCAGCGGGCGACCATCCGTTTGAAGAAGGCCTTACTGAATCGCTTATTCTCTTTTTAACGAAACGTTGGCCCGGCCCTTTTGTACATTTTATTTGACGACGTAAAAGCTGTATATGGTTAAAACTATTACATACCTCACATTAATCCAACACTACAAGACCACTCATTAACACCATTCTTTTACCGCTTGTCCCCTAATTTAACTGTTGACCTAAAACGAAGTATAGTTTTTGCTCTTATTTGACTAGACATATTATGAGTAAATCAGTATTTAAAAAAGTCGTTTTCGTATTGAAAAACGACTTTTTTGCTTTAAGCAAAACTGAAGACGACTCTTAATTAGTGTCATGCTATAGAAGCTTTTTTTTCTTCTTCAGCAATGATCAGTCAGATAGGTTGTTATGGCTACGAATGTATTCGCCAGGAGACATGCCAATAATCTCCTTGAAGCGTCTATTAAAATTAGATAAGTTGGTATAACCACAAGAAATTGCAATCTGGTTAATAGATTGTTTCGATGCGCGCAGATATCGACAGGCCTGCTCAATTCGAACCTCATTTAGTAGTGTTGAAAATGTTTTTCGGGTATGTTGACGAAAAACCGACAAAATGCACCTGGGGTCAAATTAGCCCTGTAGGCTACATTTTTCAGGGTAATCGGCAAGTAATAATTTTCGAGAATATAAGAAAATACGCGTTCGAGCCGCTGTTGATCTTCGGGGCGTTGCGGATATGAAAAGGAGGTCGCAGACAGCACCTCCCGATTTGTTTGGGTGCATAAATAGTCAAGTATACTCAATAAAGACAAAAACTGTTGCGGAGGGGCTGTGTTGGTAAAGACTTAAATTTTCTAAGTAGCGAATGCCCATCCTGACACCGGAATCGTACCCCATGCTGTGACTCCTGCAGTAGTTGCAGCAAATGCCGAGTTTCGGGTAAACAGAATACGGTTGATTCCAGGTGTTCGGCCCGAAAAAATACGGAAGTCGCAACCGAACGCCGGGTAGATTCGGGGGCTAGATAGTCGGGATCACTACATAGTACATGTGGAAGGTTGGGCCCTAACATCAGTAAATCATTGCAGCCGAACCGATCTATTTTGTCACCAACAATCAATGTGCCTTCCCCTTCTTGAATAAGCGTCAATTGAATTTCGGAATGAAAATGCAAACGCCTGTAAAAAGTGAGTAGAGTTGTCATGTTCTATTTGAAAGCTACGGTCTTCAATTGACGGCACTCTAAATAACAAGGGTTTCATTGGTAGATATTTATCAAATAAAGTACATTTTGTATTTAAAAATAGTGAAAATAATATTAGTATAGGTCAATTACAGGCAATTTCACTTAGATAGGTATGAGTAATTTTACTGGGTAATTCGTACATACTCTATATGCCCTAATCGCATGAACGTTTCTGTTGCCTGGACGGGCGTTTATCCAGCGCTTCTTACGCCATTTACTATTGATGATCAGCTTGATTTATCCCTGTTCAAAAAAAACGTAGAAGCCCAACTTGAAAATGGGGTACATGGCTTTATCATCGGAGGATCTCTAGGAGAAGCTAGCACGCTACTTAATCAAGAGAAAATGCAACTGCTGCGAGCTACGCTATCGGTTTCCGGTGGAAAAGTTCCGGTGATAGTTAACATAGCTGAACAAGCCACCAGACAGTCTATTGCCTGTGCTCAAGAAGCCGAATCGGCTGGTGCTCGTGGCCTAATGCTTATACCTCCTATGCGCTACTTTGCCGATGCACGGGAGACCGTTACATACTTTAGGGCTGTGGCGCAGGAAAGCGCGCTACCGATCATGATTTATAATAATCCCTTTGATTATTAAATCATGACAACCTTAAGCATGTTCGAGGAGCTGACTCAACAACCAAATATTCAAGCCGTGAAAGAATCCACTCGTGATATGACCAGTATAACCCGGATGCGAAATGCATTTGGTGATCGGTTCAAATTGATGGGTGGCGTAGATGCGTTGGCTTTGGAAGCCTTGCTGCTTGGTTGTGATGGCTGGGTGGCTGGATGGGTCGATGCCTTTCTAAAGGAGACCATCGCCATTTATGAACTAATCAGAACAGGACAGATTACTGAAGCACTAGAGATTTACCGATGGTTTATGCCACTACTGGAGTTAGATATTCACCCTAAGCTGGTTCAATACATCAAATTGGCTGTTACCGTTACTGGCATTGGTTCCGAATATGTACGAGCACCTCGTTTGTCACTCACTGGAGCCGAACGGGAGCTGATATTTGAGACTATTCAAACAGCTTTAGCTAACCGACCATTTATCGATGCGAGTGCGTAATTCATAAGCGTCAACTGCAACGGCGGGCCTTTATACTCTATTCAATAAATCTACCATTCAATCATTTCATATATGGCGCACATTGGTGTTGTGGGCGGAGGCATTATTGGGCTCTGCTCAGCCTATTATTTACAGAAGGCAGGCCATCAAGTTACTCTGTTTGATCAGGACAATATTGCAGATGGATGTTCATTTGGAAATGCGGGAATGATTGTTCCTAGCCATATTATTCCGTTGACGCAGCCCGGTATAATTGCTAAAGGAATGCGCTGGATGATGAAATCGACTAGTCCTTTCTACATTAAACCCCAATTCAATAAAGAGTTGCTGCGATGGGGCTGGTTATTTTATCGACATGCAACACCTGAACATGTGGAACGTTCGGTTCCGGTATTACGCAACCTAAGCCTGTTAAGCAAAATGCTTTATCAAGACTTAGCTACCAACGGTGATTTGACATTCGAATGGCAAGAACGGGGCCTATTAATGCTCTACAAAACCGTTTCGGCGGAGTACGAAATGGCTGAAGAAGCTGAGGTAGCGAACTGGGCAGGTATTCAGGCGAAGATCCTTAGCGGTCATCAGGTGCAGGATATGGAACCCAATGTGCGAGTTGATGTGAGAGGTGGTGTATGGTATCCTGGCGATGCTCACCTCAATCCTGGCCAGCTAATGCGATCATTGGTGACTTATCTGCAGAAAAATCGAGTACAAATTTTGGAAAACCATTCTGTCACAGGTTTTAACAAAACCGGTTCACTGATTAGCGCAATACAAACTCAACATGGAACCTACCAAGTCGATACTGTAGTTGTGGCAGCTGGTGCCTGGTCACCTACTATTACCCGAATGCTTGGGTCAGACCTCTGCATTCAAGGAGGAAAAGGGTATAGTTTCATGCTTCGAAACATAGACAACAACCTGCGCGTACCGGCCATCCTGCTTGAAGCCCGCGCTACAGCGACCCCAATGGGACATGATTTGCGGCTGGCCGGAACACTAGAAGTGGCTGATACAGATAGGACCATAAACATGAATCGGGTACGCGGGATTGTGCAATCCATTGCTAATTACTACCCCGATATTAAGGTCAATATGCCAACGGTCGAAACGGTATGGCGTGGGCTACGTCCCTGTTCACCAGATGGACTGCCCTACATTGGAAAGTTTACACGTTTCGACAACGTTATATTGGCGACGGGCCATGGCATGATAGGGCTCAGTCTGGCACCAGCGACAGGTAAATTAGTTAGCGAAATTATCGATAATCAGACTACCAGCCTGGATATTAGCGCTTTCCGTCCAGATCGATTTTGATTATCAAGGGGCATTTGAGCGATGATTGTGAGACTGGTGTTTCAGGCAACAGGTAAGGCCAAAATCTATAGTATAATTTTGTCCAGGCTTGATCGACATCAACCGATTGCTTTATTGGAGGACAATAATCCTAATTTTTGATTTCTCTGTAAGAATGCTTTCATGAATGAAGGCCGAAATCGTTTACTGATGGGAATCTCCTGATCATTAACCAATAGGCGAGTTTGCTCAACCCTGGTTATATAATTGACGTTAATACTATATTGCTTGTGTGTTCGAATTAAATCGCTCTTAATTTCTGCCAACAATTGCCGCATTGATTTCTTGACAATAAATTTCCTTCCGGTCGTAACAAGGTGCGTATAATTTCCTTCCGATTGTAAGAAAACAATATCCGAATGGTCAATGCGGTATTGGCCTTTGCCTTGTCTGACAACGAAGTACGTATCTTTAGTAGTTGGAGATACTATTGACTCTGTACTTTTAGAAGAAGTAGAGGATTGCAATAATAAATTGATCGACCCTAATAATGTGCAGGTTTCAACAGGCTTTACTATGTAAGCAAACAAGTTTTTACTCTTCAGTGATTCATACACATGAATATCCTTTACAATGGTTATAAAAATGGTAGGAATCGTCTGCTCGTAAACGAAATTTAAACTGGTACCTTGTTGTAAAAAAATATCAGCTATTAACAAATCTGGTTTAGTTTTTCGGATGGCCTTTTGAGCATCATTGATATTAGTTACACAAACATTTCTATTGTAACCAACCGCCTGAAGTTGACTCGTTAAACGAACTTGTTCTATAACGTTATCTTCAAGGATAAGTATTTTTAACATACACTACACTACATCAATTAAATATTATATAAAGATATATGAATTAACTTTTCGCCTTATCTCTGCTAAACATATATTTAATCAACTTCGGTGATTTCCGGTATAAAAAAGGGGGGAAACAGGGAATATAGGTATTGATCAAAAGTTTGCACGGGGTAACAACAGAAAGACTTGAGTTCCCTGCTCCAATTTACTCTCGATAAATACAGAACCTTGATTTCGAATAGTAAAATCACGAACAAGCATTAAGCCCATCCCCATCCCCACTTGTTCAGGATACGTAATGCGACGGCCTGCCAGCACGTCTTGTATGATTTCTAACTGTGATTTTTTGATTCCTACCCCGTTGTCAGTGACCATAATTTGTACCATGTTACTGTCTATTTTTTCTTCGCATGCAATAAGGATGTCCCCCTGTTCTGAACAGTTCTTGATCGCATTATCGATGAGGTTCCGCAGTATAAGCTTCAGGGCGTTCGGATCGGCAAAAAGGGTCAGATCAGATGGACATTGCAAGGTTATCGTTATTTTATCATACTTCGTAAGCAATTCGAATATATTCACAACTTTATGCATAATGTCAGCAACCTCCAGATTTTCAGGTTGGTAGGGAATTGGCTCGTGCTGGCTTATTGCCCAAAGGATGAGGTTGTCAAGCATCGTTTCCAACGCTAAACTAGTCGAATCTATGTCTTGAGAAATTGCTTTTATTTTCAGAAAATCACCTGCTTTTAACAGATTATTGAGTATGTCGGCCAAGCCCCGAAAAGAGATAAGTGGCCTACGCATATCGTGAGCAATTATTCGTATGAAATAGCTGTGTGCACTGCTAAGTTGCTTCATTTCCTGAAGCGTATTGATAAGATTGATATTAGCCTGGGTGAGTTCTTCTTGCTTTTGCCTAAGCTGAAAGGCCAACATTAAAACAACGAGCAATAAAAGGCTCACTACAAATAAAACAAGCAAATAGGTTGTACTCAGGGTGAACAGATAAGGGTCACTAAGTATAATATTCTTTATAAAAAGAAGAACTTTCGCTTGGTACATACATTGAATGTTGGATAAATACAGCCACGCAAATCGAACTGACCTGATCAACAACTTTTAATCCTGCTTTTTCTCTACTACCTCATAAGTAGCTGGTTGCGGTGTGCATGGGTATCCATGTATTAGCATTGTCGCAACTTGGCTATCTATCTACCATTTAGCTAAGAGAAAAACCATCGTTGTATTCCGTTTGGCAAAGTAACCAAATGTGAACAACCTTCCTCTCAATTTTCACACCAAACGATATTGGGAAAAAACACCCTTCCGGTTATGTACATAATCAGTTCTTTCTTCACCATATAGTTAACCATACATACGATAAAGTATAATTGTTGCTCCGGTTATTATGCATCCTGCTTCCTATAAAGCAGATTAATTTTTGAACAAACAGCTATAACATTTAACGAAACAATGCATATGAACCCCCTGAATGCAAGTCAGTATTGCCATATGTTAACTCTGGCCAATTATCACAAATACACAAAGGAGAAACGCAAATAAGCCTGCTGAAGAGAAACCGATTAGCGGATAAATAGAAAGTTTGGTTTATGTAAACCCATTTAAATACAACACAATTCACTTATGAAATCATATATACTTAGTAACTGGATACGGACTATTCTACTGGCACTTGTTGTTCAGGGAATAGTGGTCGAGGGCTATGCGCAGGGATCGCAGGTCATTCCGGCAGGTTCCTTTATTGTGAATATGGGCGTTTCAAGCCAGACCTATAACAGTGGCCTGAAGCCTTATGGGTTGCTCTACGATTTACTCAAAAACCGGAACGCTACTGTACTCTGGGCCATCAACAGTACCAAATCAAAAGATGCAGCTGACTTCACCTATAACGGTGTCGACTACAAAGGAGGAACGTTAATTATTACGGCACCTTATCGAACATCAGCTGTCAATGCAACGATTAACACGTGGATCGCTAAGGGTGTTCAGGGTGTAACAACTACCTCTGATTTTACCGCTGAAATCTACTCTACCTTTCGGGTAGCGCCACGGTGGACACTTGATTTACAGAATGGAGCAATCGCTCAGGGCTTTCTGGATAATGCCGGAATCCCAGGAACAGCTTATGGAGGCACAGATAAAAAGGGCTGGAAGGATCCTATTGATCTGGGAGCCTGTGACGACATATTTGTCATGCCTCATGCTGACCCAACCTGGGCTACTCACAGCAATCTGTATTATTGGAATAAAACCTATAAGGGGGCTATCTGGGCTGGCTGTCATGCGGTATCGGTTATGGAAGGCCTGAGTGGTACTGATTCACGGGTTGATCCAGCTAATCCCAATACCGTCTATAAAATGAACTTTCTGACGCAAACGGGTCTGATCAATTACAAGAACCACGCGGACGGTAGCACCCCTTATACGACGATCTATCCGACTGATCCTATTATGCAGTTTATGGGGGTTACGGATGCGGCCCAGCAAAATGGTTCTGAGCAGATTTATTTACCGTTACTAGGCGGTGGCTGGCTACCCAGCACAACCCGAGTTTCGGTATACGATCCTACGCAGACCGATGTGACAGCGGGTAAATCACCGGGCCAGGCAGCATTAATTGCTTACGGTAGAGGCTTTGGCGACAATAATCGGGGGTTGGTGATGTATGAAGCAGCCCATAATATAGACATAGGTAATAATGCCGCGAGTGTGGCGGCTCAACGGGCCTTTCTAAACTTTAGTTTTTTAGCCGCGAATGATAAAGCCGTTCTCCCTACTATAACGGGTATGAGTGGCTCCAGCACAATTACATCAGGACAGTCGCTTAACCTATCGGCTGTATTACCACAGGGTGCACTTCCGTCAAGTTATACGTTTACATGGAGTTCGCCTTGTGGAGGTACATTTTCCCCTGGCGCCAATTCGCAAAACATACAGTTTACAGCACCCACTGTAACATCAGGTAGTGTTAATTGCCTGATCACTGTTGTCATTACCGACATATGTGGACGCGAATTCTTCGATACGAAGACGATAACCATTGCGGCTCCGCTGCCGAAGCAGCCTATTTCAGGCTTCGTCTTCAATGATGCCAATAGCGATGGAACCAAAGGGGGAACCGAAAACGGCGTTGGATTACCAGTATATGTAAAATTAGTTCCTAAGTCTGGCAATACCTGTGGCACAACGGCTGTGTCAGCCGTAGCGGCTAATACAAGCACAGGGGCTTATAGTTTCTCCGCCGTTGAGACAGGTACGTATTGTTTGGTAGTTGATGACAACACGACCCTGACTGACGTAACGCCTACTTTGCCTGCTGGTTACTCAGCAACGACGTCTACCATTATTACCAGTGTGACAGTGAGCAGTACATCGGTAACGGATCAGAACTTCGGTTTGAAAGCCAGCCCACCTACTCCGGTTAATGATGTCGCTAGCACCGCTCAAAATACCTCAGTTACCGCTTCGGT
>NZ_MKUD01000086.1:221476-221919 GCF_001898575.1 Spirosoma sp. 48-14 | reverse complement strand
CCAACACCAACTACCTGGGATCGGATTCGTTCACTTATCAGGTGTGTGATCTAACGTCACCCACCCCTTTGTGTGCTACCGCTTCAGTGGGCATTACCGTCACAGCAGGGCCTACCGTGTCTGTATCAGGCTATGTTTTCAATGATGCGAACAATAACGGGCTCAAAGGAAGTGGGGAGAACGGCATTGGACTGGCTATGTTCGTCAAGCTAGTACCTCGCTCCGGCTCAACCTGTGGCACAACGGCAACTCAGGCGATGGCTGCTGACCCAACGACAGGAGCGTATAATTTTGCGGGTGTGGCTCCAGGAGATTACTGCCTAGTGGTGGATAACAACAGCACCCTGACCGACGTAACGCCTACTTCGCCACAAGGGTACTCTGCCACAACCCCAACCACTATTACATCGATCACGATTGTCAGTTCACCTGTAACAGATCAG
>NZ_MKUD01000086.1:220779-221357 GCF_001898575.1 Spirosoma sp. 48-14 | reverse complement strand
GTGGTCTTCAACGCCGACGGCACCTACACCTACACGCCCAACACCAACTACCTGGGACCGGATTCATTTACCTATCAGGTATGCGATCTGACGTCACCCACCCCTTTGTGTGCCACCGCTACGGTGGGCATTACCGTCACAGCAGGGCCTCCTCAGATAGTTTCAGGCTATGTTTTCAACGATGCCAATAATAACGGGCTTAAAGGCAGTGGGGAGAACGGCATTGGACTGGCTATGTTCGTCAAGCTAGTACCTCGCTCCGGCTCGACCTGTGGCACAACGGCAACTCAGGCGGTGACCGCCGACCCAACAACAGGGGCTTACAGTTTTACGGGTGTGGCTCCAGGGGATTACTGTCTGGTGGTAGATAACAACAATACTCTGACTGATGTAGCGCCTACTTCGCCACAAGGGTACATCAACACAACACCCTCGATTATTTCTTCAGTGACCGTGATTACGGTAGCGATTACGGATCAAAACTTTGGTTTCCTGTCGCGCCCACCTGTTCCGGGTGATGATGCGGTCAGTACGGTTGAGAATACGCCCGTCACGGCTTCGGTGGCTACAAATGATTC
>NZ_MKUD01000086.1:25612-220722 GCF_001898575.1 Spirosoma sp. 48-14 | reverse complement strand
ACCTACACGCCCAACACCAACTACCTGGGATCGGATTCGTTCACTTATCAGGTGTGTGATCTAACGTCACCCACCCCTTTGTGTGCTACCGCTACGGTGGGCATTACCGTCACAGCAGGGCCTCCTCAGATAGTTTCAGGCTATGTCTTCAACGATCTAAACAGCAATGGCCTCAAAGGAAGTGGAGAAGCAGGCACCGGCGTTCCTCTGTTTGTCAAACTAGTACCTCGTTCGGGCTCAACCTGTGGCACAACGGCAACTCAGGCGGTGGCTGCCGATCAAACGACGGGGGCGTATAGTTTCCAGACTGTCTACCCAGGGGATTATTGCCTGGTGTTGGATGACAATGGAACATTAACGGATGTTACGCCAACTATACCTTCCTTACTGGTGAATACAACGCCAACCACAATCTCATCGGTAACGGTTATCACTAGTGCTGTAACTGACCAGAACTTCGGTCTGAAGTCAAGTTGCGAAGCCAACGCGGGCGTTTTAAGTAAGTAACCTCCCCAAAACCAGAAAGACATGCGATTTAGGATAAATTTTTCGCCGGGGTGGAGTATTGTGTCCCTGATAGTCATCATACTTTTTTCAACCCATTTTGTGGAAGCTCAATCGGGTTGTGATTATAAAGTAGGAACGCCGATCAGCTTATCAATTACAGGCAACAATACAGATGCAGGATTTGCGACAGCGTATGTACTGGTGAATGCATCAACCAATACGATTGCCTATGTCACGAACGCCTTTCCTTTTACAGGAGTTGCTGCTGGCCAATATCTGGCTTATTCGATTAACAGAGATAACAGTGGTTCTGCCCCGGATTTAAACGTAGGCAACCCAATCAGCTCAATTGGGGGTACATGTGTCTCTTTATCAGAGCCACTACCCATCGGCGTTTGCGACTGTGATAATATAAAAAACAGTACGATCACAGTACAGGTAACCAACCAAAACGCTTCTCTGACTCAAGAGTATCTGTTAACAGATGGCAAAGGCGTTATTCTAGCTGTTTCGTCGGTTCCCAGTTTTTCGGCCCTTCAGGATGGCGTTTACAACGTCTATGCGATTAATTACAGTGGTACAATTCAAGGGGCCGTTGTTGGCTCTAAAGTCGGGGCTATAACGGGCATTTGTAAAGACATATCAGCTCCAATGGGGTTTGTTATTTGTAATGTCCCACCTGTAGCTAATTCAGATAACCAGACCACCCCGTTCAACACCCCGGTGACAGTCTGTGTGCTGGCTAACGATACCGACAAGCTGGGCAACCCCGCCAGTCTGACCAACGTAACCGTACCGGTGGCCGGTCAGCCTGCCAACGGTACGGTGACGGCAGGTGCCAACGGCTGTCTGGTGTACACCCCGGCCCCTGGCTTCACGGGTACGGACAGCTTTACGTATACGATCTGTGACAAGGTGGACCCCACCAAGTGCAGCAGCACCACGGTCACCATCGTGGTCAACAGCAAGGCACCGACAGCCAATCCAGACAACCAGACGACGCCTTTCAACACCCCGGTGACGGTCTGTGTGCTGGCTAACGACACCGATAAACTGGGTAATCCGGCCAGGCTGACCAACGTCACCACACCGGTGGCCGGTCAGCCTGCTAACGGGACCGTCACGGCGGGTGCCAATGGGTGTCTGGTGTACACCCCGGCCCCCGGCTTCACGGGTACGGATAGTTTCACCTACACGATCTGTGACAAGGTTGACCCCACCAAGTGTAGCAGCACCACGGTTACCATTAGAGTTCAGCCCCCTGGTGCCCTTTCGCTTTTGCCAAAAGTATACCTCCAGGGAGCATTGATTGGTGTCTATGCGCCGGACACTCTGATGCGGGATGATCTTCGTTCGCAGGGCTACGTACCTATATCAAGCCCTTATTCAGCCTGGTCGCCAATTACCACAGTGGGAAGCACCTCATCAGCAGTGTTGGCGACAACTGGGGTCAACGCCATCGTGGATTGGGTATTTGTGGAACTGCGAAGCCCAGCCAGCTTCTCGACGGTGATTGACAGCCGGGCAGCACTCCTCCAGCGTGATGGCGATATTGTTGATGTGGATGGCGTATCGCCTATTACCTTTGCTTCCGCTTCACCAGGTAACTATCAAGTAGCGGTGCGCCACCGCAACCACCTGGGCGTAATGAGTCGGACGGCCATTCCGTTGAGTTCCACTACCACTACGGTTGATTTCAGACGGCCCTCAACACCTACCTACACCTTTACCGGAACCACCAGTTACTCCCAGGTAACTGTCGATCAGGCCCAGGTAATTGTCGATCAGGGGGTAGCAATGTGGGCTGGTAATGCGTTCAACGATGGCAACCAGAGTGCACCCTACGACTACGTGATTTATCAGGGAAATGATAATGACGTCAATGTCATTTATCAGCAAGTCATTAATCCCCCTGGCTTTTTAGTGACACCCTATACGATTCGGAAAGGCTACCTCCATGGTGACATCAATTTGGATGGCAAAGTCATTTTCCAGGGAACGAAGAATGATGTTGAATTTATTTATCAGAACGTCATAAAAAATCACCCTGGAAATCAGCTGGTTGTACCCTTCTTTAAGATCCGTGAGCAACGGCCTTAAGCAGGATTGCTTACCTCGAACGGATTGGAGAGCTTGTAAATAGCTCTCCAATCAAAAATCATACAGACATTTAAACTTCGGCAACATGAAGCGTTTTGCACAACTAATCTTATTACTTCTGCTACTATCAGCCCAGGTGAGCTGGGGGCAGGTATCGGCCAATACGGTAAACTATAAGGTGACTTATGACAGTGGCACAGACCGCTACACGGCCTGGGTTGTTCCACTTTATAATGTTCCGAACGTAACGGCTCCGATCAATAATACAGCTTCGACAGAATTTGGCGGTACGGCCCAGTTCACGCTTAAAGTGCCAGCCTCATTTACGGTCACAAACGTCCAGGATGTTCATGGAAATTGGGAGAAAAATCCTTTACGACTGGGACCTGGTGCATCAGGACAATCGTGGTCAGGTTTAGATCCGGCCTATAATTATTTTGTCATTGGCAAAAGTTCGACGGAGACCAACTATGGTTCTTTCAAATCGGGTGTAGCTGTAGCGTTGTTTACATTTCAGGGCGGAGGTTGCTTTGGCGCAGTGACTCCTTTGCCACCTGCTGATCCGTTTATTACAGCTGCCAGCCAGCAGTCACTTAATGTCGCCAATAGCTTTTATTCCCGGTCTGGCCAGGCAGCTGGCGGGAACGTAGTACCTCTAGAGCAGTTTGTCAATATCACCGGTGCCCCTGCTGACTGCCGTCCTGTGGCCGATATTAAAGTACAGAAAACAGTCAATAAACCAACCAGTCAGACTTCCGCTGTCGGCGAAGTAGTACAGTTTACGATTGTTGCCACCAATCTTGGACCCAGCACAGGGACAGGTCTAACCGTCTCAGATACAATTCCGACTGGAACTCAATATGTGAGTGCTACTGCCAGTCAGGGTAGTTATGATGCCGCTACAGGCCAATGGACCATTGGTAGCCTGGCGGCTACCAGTAGTGCCACGCTCGTTATGAGTGTGCGACTAACGGCCGAAGGCGTGGCCTATAACCGGGCGAGCGTTACGCACCTGGATCAATTCGATCCTAATCCTGATAATAATTCAGCCTCTGCCTGCGTATCCGTCCCAATTGCTTTATGTCAGGACGATAAACTGAACCTGAGCATTCCAGTAGCCTCACAAGGAATACAATGGTTCCGTGATAATCAATTGATCCCTGATGCCACCAGTAATTCATTGTTGATCACACAGACAGGTACCTACACAGTACAGGTGGCTAATAACAACTGCCCAATAACGGGTTGCTGTCCAGTTGTCGTGATACCAGGGAATTGCTGTAAGCCCAATGTCTGTCTGCCTCTGGTAATTACAAAAATAAGAGGACGAAGATAAGCGTCACCAGCAACTGTAGAGAGCTAAAGGCTTATTACTTTCCTGAAAATTTTAACGGTTTTAATAACTATTGCTATTGATTACGATTCGTATGAAAAGACTACTGATTAGTTTCTTGATCGGATGGAGCCTTCTAGGTATTAGACCAGCTATTGGCCAGTCGCTGTCGATGAATACCGTACAATATATGGTAACCTATGATGCTGCGCTACAACAGTTTACAGCCTGGATTGTGCCTCAATATGACACGCCGAATCTGAATAATCCCGAAACCAGTGAGTACGGGGTAACTGCCCAGGTTACCCTAAAAACACCGCGTGATTTTGTCTTGAGTGAACTAAAAGATAAAGTAGGAACCTGGGACAAACAACCTCGAAAAATAGGCACGGAGCCTATTTTTCGTCAAGCAGGGGCAGATCCATCATTCGCTTATTTTATAGTTGGGAAAACGCCCATGGAAACGAATTATGGATCGTTTAAATCGGGCGAACCTACTCCCTTATTTACATTTAAAGGAACCGGTGGCGATCTCACACAAGTGCAGGTGCTTTCTAACCAGGATGCATTTGTTAGTCTATCAGATAAGCTACTTTCGCTCAATGTAAGCTGTAGTTTTTATTCCCGTTCCGGTCAATCGGCTCACTCGGCAGCTCGTCCCTTAGAGCAATTTCACAGTAACACCAGGATCATAGACATGATGAAGCAAATACAGCATACTACGTCAGCGAATATGACTGGTGATGTTTTACTATCAGACGGTGAGCTTCCTTTTCTTGTCTACCCAAACCCAAGTCAGGGCGAAATCAACTTGAAAGTTTTTTCTTTACGGTCATTTAATCCGGTTACGGTTCTGATACTGGATTTAAATGGTGCGCAGCAACGAACCGAAAGTTTCATAGTGGATGCTGGCATAAATACCCTATCCATCCATGTCCCGGAGCTTTCTACTGGGTCTTATCTAATTAAAACCCGACTAGATAATAAGATATTTGTAAACAGATTTGTTAAACATTAGCCATTTGTGGAGCAGGTACTGCTCCATCAAGTTCATTACCCTTAATGCCACCATTCAAGCATTAGCAAAGGAGCACATTTGACTGAAAGCCATAGAAAAGCCCTGTTCCGACAGGGCTTTTCTATGGCATCTGACACAGTTCAGCGAGCACTCCCATCAGTCGCTCTAACTCCTCAACAGTCAACAAGTAACTTAACTAGGTTGATCGTTCTTTGCAAAATTCCTCTAGATACATCCTCTGATATGCTGACACTCATACAGTCAATAGGATGTAGTTAGAGTTTACTGAAATAGCTCGAAATTGTATCCTTTACTTGTTGAGCCAAACGCTTATGGAGACGTATAGGAGCAATCGTTAATCTAGACTGAGTTGAAATAACTTATTTTTCGCTCTGACTACGTACTTCCCCAATTCTGTAGAGTTTATTCCTCAAGATAGGATAAGCTTGTCAAATAAGGTTTTTAACGATGGAGGCATGTTGCGAAATAAAAAATAGGCCTTGATGAGCAAAAAACGGTCAATAAGTTGATTGTTTCATGTGTTATTATGCAGAAACCTCCAAAAGAATTATACGACTTAAGCAAATTGGCAGGTCTTTTGTCGACCTACTATCTATCCAGCTAGCCCTCCTCCTTTAAAAGTTCATTGATTGCCTATTCATATGCAACAGGTATGTATTGCTGATACATCGGCCAAAAAGAAACCTCTTCCGGTAATAGCCTTTAACCTATTATTGGAATTTCTATTTGTTAGCCAATCAATTCATCAACCATCCCGATTATCAGTTACTAAGTCGTTGAATAGTCTTATCGTTCTGCATAGCTCTATCGAGCGGGTGCTTGTGACAGTGAGCTGGACTCGCCTACTAACAGTCTTCTGGATAAGCCTACTTTTCTCGTGTGCAGCCCTGGAAGTTGACTTGGGCGATAGGGGTGATGATTTTGGCGATGAGTATGATACCTATGTACATAGCCAACCGGTTCAATCACCCAGCCCAACAGCTATTGACTATCGACAAGTTCTTCCTGCTTACCCAGCTAGCACGTATTATCAACTGAAAATCGTCTGTCTAGTTGACGGATTTTTAGTTCTCTCGTTACCATTTCTGGCTTTTCTCATCCATCGACACCTTAAACGTCGGCAGTTCCAAGTGCTCCATGCGGTCTGGCGACTATAGGCCGCTCCCTTTCTTCTTGATGTATGCTCGTTCCGGCTCCCTAGGGCCGGCCGGTTGATGATTCCCTGTTTATAGGCTGTTAATTGGATCGATAGGGTTCAACATTGATCCCATTTAATCTAATCAGCCCAACGAATCTTTATATAACTGGGTTTCTCAATGTTATGCCATGAGCCATCGATTTAGTTCGCTGAGTGAATAGGCTAGGCTACGTCTGTTACTTCCTCAACTTTTGGTATTAATCCCATTCTTATGATTCCTGCTATTGGCATTACCACCAGATCCATTAAAGTTCCCGGACTTGAAATACCCGTCTTGTTAAACTCGATTATACGCTTACAGGGGGACAGTAACTACACTTGGCTTCATCTCACCGCTGGGGTTAGACCAATGTTGATCGCCAAAAACCTCAAATGGTTTGAAGATATGATCCCCGAGTTTGTCCGGGTACATAAGTCTGAACTAATTAATCCCAGTTTTGTCCAAAAATACAGTGCTTACAACTCAACTACATTAGAAGTAAGCCTACCAAATAAACATACTGTCAAAGTCTCCCGCCGTCGCATTGATGCAGTACTAATTAAGTTAAAGCACCATCGAACCAACTTGTGCTAATTCACGAGTACACCACTAAACCATTCGACTATGAGACAATCCTTGTTTTTGATGAGTATTATCCTGGCTATCCTACTAGGCTTTGTTGGCTATTGTTGGCTACTGTTGGACTTATTCCAGGATGTAAAGTTGGGGCGCTATGAATACAATCCATTCGATACGCTTGTGGAATCGGTGGTGATTGTGGCTTATTGCTATGTCGCTTTTCGGTTCATTCAATCTAGATTTAAAAACATTCAAACGTCTTATCAAACTAGTACTTCGACGCTGCCTAAAGCTTCTAGCCTGTTTACTAAGTTGCTTCACACTTCCACACGTGCCAGATTACAAAGTCAGGCAGGCTCGACACTTCGAACTCGTCCACACCGATTTAACTAGCAAGCTTAGCTACTATTTAATTTTTAGTTCATCATTCACTCACTCGTTGGCGCTGAAAAATCTTCAGCGCCAACTTTCTCTGTCCTATTCGGCACAAGTCGTACATCCAATTTGTTCCGAGCATCGTTTGCGGGTATTCAGGATATTTGCAAGATAATTTGATTGGGCTTAATAGGGCGTACACCGATAGAGTAATTTTTAGTTTAATCAAAAATTAAATTTAGTGTACCCAAAAACAAAAAAACACTCATTCAAGTTAAGTACAATTAATTAAACTAAATGGTAAGAATACCTTTCACTAAAACTAAACACGTTATGCATAAGATCATTTTGGGGGCGTCCGTGGTAGCCATGTTAAGCCTCACTCAAAGCACGTTTGGCCAGGCTGTTCAAGAAGCTAAGGCAGAGAAAAAAGACCAGAAAGCGGATAAGAAAGTAGCCAAAGCGCAGGAACTGAAGTCGAATGCCGCTACGGGTAAAGGAGTGGAGATTGCCGGGATTTCGGACTCTAAAACACGCAATGCCAAAGCGGATCGTAAATTAAAACATGCTGAAAAGAAAGAACTGAAAAGCGATGCCAAAGAACTCAAGGCCGTCGCTAAGGATAAAAAGAAAAAGGGCGATGGAGTCGATTAGAAAGAAGTCCGTTTAACGAGGTGTTAGTATTTATTGAGTAACTGCTATTTGGCAGAGTTAGGTTAAAACGCAGCTACGTAAATGTGGCTGCGTTTTTTAGGTCGAATGATACATCTTTTAAAAGAGTGCTGATACTTGCGGTTGCTATCTGTATTTACAGTAGCCAATTCTGATTGGGACTATTTCTATTCCACTAGCAACTCAGCAGGTAAAGAAAGGCTATCATACTCAACCTTTACCTCTCTGTGTAGTTGAGCGTCCCGTTTTCTTACGGGTTGCGCTGGACTCGGGTAATGGCTTAATCAACTCGCTGCTAGGCCCCCGAATGGAGCTAATAACAAATGAAGCTAGAAAAGCGAGAAACGTGATGAATGCGATAATTCCGCAGTAAACAGCAATCCAACTAAAAAGGTTTGCCCCGGTTAGCTTGCGCTCGCTTAACAAACTACCTAGTATTCCCGAAATAGTTGCTCCACCCAGGGAATACAGAAGTAGTTTGAGAAATAACTTAGCACTCGTTGTCATGAAAAATCATTTTTTCGCCTTGTAGATTTAGTGGCGATGATGAAACGCCTAGCGATCTTTACTAGATAATAACCCGTCCGAATCTATAAAACGAATCTATAGTAATTCAGAAGTGGAGGAACCCACTCTTGTGATGGCCTAGCCATACATTCAGTGATCACTAGATCGTTTACTCCCCTGATGCCATACGAATGTTGCTTCGATTCTTTTCCTGATGCTGCTGATGGGCTAAAAGCTCCTTGAGTTTGAGCAATAAATCCCAATCCGCTAATTTAGAGGCTTGGTTACTGACTAGATCAATCATGTGCGTTACCTGCTGACTGGTCAATAAGTGGCTGGCTTGGGTTGTCCGTTGTTGAAGCAATTCATCCAGACACATCCGCTCAATATGTTGACGCTCAAAGATTAGATTCACGGAAAGACTATCCCCATCCTTCAGGGTATCCGCTGCCCGAAAGACCTTGATGCGAATGAAAGGGGTGTCAGGCTCAAGTAACCCTAGGCGGATTAACTCATCATAGAACTGGTTCCAACTGGTGAATTGCGCGGGCAATTCTCGGTAATAGACCAGCGTCTGGTCAGTTGAAGGAGGCTCTGTTTTCTTCATTCCATGGGATGCTGTATGGCGTATTCGCCCCATGCATGGTTATCGATTAAGTTATACAAGTTTAGAAGGACTACCTGGTATAAGCCCTCTAGAATGATACCAAAACAGCTTCTTGTTCGGAACGACCGGCTGAATATCATTACAATAGACAACAGTAAGCATGTTGGGTTTAATCCAGTATCTATGCCCGTCAAATTTTTCTTATTGAAAAAGCCATGAATAGGTGGGATTAGCAGACTTCTACAATTAGAAAATTAGGTTGTCAGATAGTCATGTGCTGTTTCGTACTTTAAGAAGAATAGTACGAAAGGTATCCCATGCCGCATTAAACGCCTATATTTTGAAGCGGATCAAGAAAGTGTTCGTTGTCTCAGTTTTGGGAGCCTTTTGTGATGATGCATTAGCTTGCTAGAAATCGGAGATTCTTTGTAAACGATTAGTACGGACTAAGTGCTAAACTGAGTCGCTGTTTAACCAATAGTGAATAAAGTATCTTTACAAGTGTCATCTGTATTTTCATCATGGATACGACACCGGTACGACAAGGACACACCAATACAAGTAATTCAGCGGCCTCAGCCCCTATTATTATCCGCAGCTTGGAGGACCTACTGGCTGGAGAAGATATGGTTCAGCCCTTGCACCGGCATAGTTTCTATTTCATCTTGGTCATTGAAAAAGGATCGGGTAGGCATACCTCGATTTCACCTCCCATCCGATCGTAGATGGTACCATTTTCATCATCCGTCCAGGTACATGAGTTAACAGTAGCCAAAGATTCAAAAGGCTTTCTAGTCCAGATCTTTGATGAGTTTTATGTGCATACCGACAAGCTGGCTATGCAAACCCTGAAGAACGTCAGTAGAACGAATGTTGACCAGACCGGCGAAGAACATGTTGACCGGATATGTACTTTCCTGGAGGCCATCGTCCAAGAGATTTCCGAAAAACGACCTTACTACGAACAGGCCGTTCAACTCCCCTTCACTTGCTATTTATTGACTTACTACGTCAACAAAAAAGCGCATCGATAAATTCAGATAGTGCCAGTATGTATAGCCAACAACAGTTGTAAGTGTTTCAGGACTTGATTGCCAATCACTTTGCTGATCAGAAGCAGCTGAATTGGTACACCCACCAGCTTCATCTGTCCGTCTACCCGTTGAATGCTTTCGCCAAAGTAACGCTGGACAAAACGGGTTCCACCCTCATCAACGAGTACATCCTGCTGGAAGCCAAGCGATATTTGCTAGCTACGGCTAACCAGATCAATCAGATTGCATGGCATCTTGGTTATGAAGATGCTTCCTATTTTATCCGCTTTTTCAAAAAGCAACCGGGTATTCGCCCGAAGCCTTTAGAATGAAGTTTAAATAAGTCCTACACTACTTCATTTTTGTCCTATCCCGGAAGGGATTGCGGCCGTTAGCTTTGCCTCATCAATTAGCAAAGTGTTTGAAAACGGCAGTAAAAATTATTCTTACAGAGATCGGGGGGACGTTGGCTACCGATGGCTAGTCATGGATTCTAAAACTACTCAACATCCATTCGCACAGATTGCCACTGGTAGGTAGTTGGATTATTGCCCATCTGGGAAACGCTCTCCAACGCTCATTAGCCGTTCAGGAATTAATCCTCGGCTGGATCGCTCATAACGGTCTGGTCGCCAGTTCAAGTCTGGCCGGGCCCACCATTTTAAACAACAAATTAATTATAGTCTTGTCATCACAAGGTGTGTCGAGGGGTTACACAGGGGTTACATTTGATGCATTTGAAATTATGGTCTCTTAATAGACAGTCTGCGAATCCATACGGATTATTGATTTTGAACATTCTGCCCCATTAATTAGGCTATGATAAGCCAAACAACAACTGATATAGTTAGGTTTAGCTCCCAACTTTACTCACAAACTTCTTCGCCAAATAAGCTCCTTGGCCCAGGCCAAAAGTTGCCAAGATAGTGGTGTCTACATCTGGAAGAGTAATATTTTTGTGAAATTCAATGGAGGCTAGAAAGCCAAAGACCTGCACTATATACGTAACTACGGCCAACAAGGTAATAATGATCATCTGAAAATCTGCCATATCAATATTACCAGCATCATCCGTGAATAGATCAGATGGAAATTTTGGTCCTGTGGTAGGTAATGGTTTAGGATCGACAACCCCCTCCTTCTTAGCTTCTTCCACCTTACTTTCTGTTATACCTTTTGCGGTGGCGAATGTTAATGCACTTAACCCGGAAAGCATTAGAAGGTTAGATGGAATATTTACTCCACCTATAAAATCGATGCTTACCCGACTTCTAAGTATGTTCGTAGCGATGTAGGCAACAATCAATAAAAAAAACCATATTACAATTTGAAATTTAGAATTACTGTATCGGTTATCAAGGCCGAGAATGAGCTTAGATAAACTTTGCCTAATCAATAACCAAGAGAAAAATAAAAGTCCTAAGGCCACTCCTATCAGCGTCCATATTCTTGTTGAAACTGAGTTCTGTTGAGTTTTCACCAAAATAGTCTTAAGTTCTTTTCCACCTTTACTCTGAGAAAAAGTAATATCTACTTTATCATTTTTAGCAAAACTTTTTAAACTTGTTTTAAGATCACTCGTTTTTACAGCTAATGTCCACGCAGAATCGTTGCGTTCTACCTGAATTAATGACGCGTCCTCACTAATGCTTTTGACTAAAGCGTTGCCTATGATATCGATCTTAGGTGTATTTTGATTGGTTGAACTATCATTAGCCAAGCTTTCATTATTTCTTAGGCTAGTCGATATTGAGTCCTTTTGTGCTTTAACTTGTGTACCGACAAAAAAAACAATCGCAAGGATGAATAGAATTAAGTAGCGCATAAAATCACAGTTTATGGGTTTGGACAGAGGGTCCTTACTTGTTTATCAAGAAATTTATACCAACTTAAATAACGATAGCGTCCACCTTGGATGGTGATATCTTCTAATGAAGGTTTTAATTCTTGGGCCGATAGATACTTTTTAATCTGATCCCTACCGTTTTTATATTTTGTACATTTATCATCTTTGGGTTGACCCGAATTTATAGCGATTTCCCATACATAAAAAGTCGACGCAACGGTAGCCAGGTAAATGGCTCCTTCATCTATATCCGGCGATTCTTTATCTTTAAATTTGTCAGTCCCTAAGAGGGCAACAATATTATCAGCAGCACTAAGTAAGTTCTGTGTATTTGCTCCATTGGATTGCTGTCCGGCTTCGGCCTTAATCTGATTTTGAATTTCGCTCCAACCCTTAATTAAGTCTGCAAACGACTGGGCAAAAAGCTGATCACGCGTGAAACCATCCCTTTTTGATTTGAGCAACTTTATAGTATTAGGATCACTTATAGCCGTTTGTACGGACTTAGCCATACCCATCTCGCCAGATTGTAAGTAAATCATACCCTGCAATACATTGAGATGGGCATTCAAGGATGAATTATCAGGATATTTAGCCTGAAAATCACGAATTTCCTTTAGTGTATTCGTAAAGACAAACCTGTTTGGGTCTGCTTTTGGAAGCGCTGATTTATCATTCGGCTTGTCTATCGATAATTGAATAGCCGATTGAAACTCATCTCTGTAAGTTGCATGGATTTGCTTAATAGCCGTTACCCTAGGCGCTAAGATGCGACAACCACTTAGTTCAATACAAAGCAAGAGTAGTAAAGCCGCAAGTTTTAATGTCTTTGTCCTGGCAGATAAAAGGTTTATCGATTGATTCATAAATTTTTGTTAGTTTAATTATCTAACTCTGTTAAAACGCTGTCCACTAAGCCTTTAAAGTTTGTTGCTGGGGCTGTCGTGAGATTAAACGGAGCCTTTAGAAAAGCGATGACAACTTTTTCCAGGAAATCAGGTAGATTTTCACCATCAATACTTTTTCCAATTTCCAGATTGGCTTGTGCTAAAGCAAGTGTCAAAAGTTGCTCTATATCAGGTGCTTTCACCGTTTTACTAACAATTTGCTGACCACGACGTACAACTGCCAGCAAGATTTGGCTGAACGACTCAGTCAGTAGTGAACCCGAAAGAAGTTTCGCTGGATCAGTGGCAAGCCCCTTAAGGATAGCCTGTACCAATGGTTGCACAAGACTACCACTTTGCAACTGTCCCCAAACGACTGGATTAGCCGCCACAGCTTGCAGTGAGCTTATCAAAATCGATTTTCTGCCCTGTGCGTTGGTTAAATTTTGTAAACCGCTGGCGGCAACGGCATCGCCAATAGATGTAATAGCACCTGCCAATTGCGCGTTTATATTTAGTAGGGCAACATTATCGGCTGCCGATTTAACGGCTACTGTTGCTACATCGATAAGATCATCTTTAGATAATCCGTCAGCGATAGCACTACTGCTTGCTTTAAAAATAGCTTCAAGGAGTTTAGTGGCAAATTGATTGTTATTAGTTAGGAACTGCGCATCTGTGGCTAAAACGGTAAGGCTTTCTGAGGCAATTACTTTAAGAGTTTCGGTCGAGAACAGATTAGTAACGGCTTGCTGAGAAAGAGCATTCGCTAATCCTTTCACTAAATCAGCGATAAATTTTTGCGTTGTTGCCTGCTGCGTAAATTTAGGCGGATTAGCCGCAACCGCTTGTAGAACAAGTTTGTATAGATCCGTAACAACCTGACCATTAGCAATACTGGCAAACAGACTATTTTGCTGACCGAGCGTTGAAATTTCCTGAAACACTCCGGTAAGTACTGCTGCTAATACTGGTTGGCCATTTATTTTACCTTCCAGGATGGCAGGCACATTAGCGGCAGCAGCTCCGATACCTACTTCAAGCACACCTATTAAGGCTTTCGGGTCGTCAATAATTTGCGGCAGGGTCTTCCCGATCTTAGTCAGCACGGCGGTAAGAACATCCTGAGCAATTTTATCTTTGCTTAGGAAGGATGGGTCTTTTGCTGCTTCTGTGGCATAAGCAGCAATAAGTCCTTCAAACCCTTCAACTGAGATTATTTTAGCGACGAAGTCATTGCCTAAATTATCACGGACATCGCCAAGAGCAGCAAAAAGAGCTTTGAGCGCGGGTTTATTAGCTAACTCTCCAGGATTATTAGCAAAGGCTAATATGGTTGAACCGAGCAGTGATTTAAATATAACTTCAATACCGTCATCATCAAAGTTCCGCTTTCCAGCAAATTCATTGATCAAACTTGCCACTACACTACTCGTCTGAGGATTGCTGATGAAGGTTTGTGCATTTTCGCCCAAAAATTCTAACAGCGTGTCCGCACTAACGAGCAATATGCGAGTAAGTACTGGATTGTTTGATAGGCGTTGCGACTCAACAGTATAATAAGCTAGTCGCATTTCCGGCGTGCTTAAAGCTGCTATCCCTTTTGAGTCAGGAGGAACGGGGCCAAGAAAGTCTGGTTGAACACCAGCCGCTTCATAATAATTTATAAAAAGGCGCCCTCGCGCACCATTGGCCGCTGGTGTAGTAGCATTTGGATTGGGTAAAATCAACGTCAAATCACCTTGCAAGTCAGGCTTCAATTGCAGAAGTAATTTCCCTTGGTCTGACTGGTAAAAAGCCAGCATATCGTTCAAATGAGGGGCATCATTTCTAGGTACAGGCGGCAGCGCAAATGGTAATCCAGTCGTTGCTTCATTAATGGACAATACGGTATCAATTTGTCCTCTAAATCGGAGGAGTGCTTTTACACCTGAAATAATAAGTGGGATAGCTACCGGAAGTGGCATAGTTGTTTGTAGTTTAGGAAGATATGTTTGACATCTATAGCCAAAGATGTCTCGATTGCTTATAATGAATTGAATTCTATAAAGTAATACCAAGTTCAGTTGCCGTCTGAGGCCCGACCTCTCCATCTACTACCAATCCATTAACTTGCTGAAAAGCAGCAACAGCAGCGGCTGTCTTATCACCATAGATTCCATCAATAGGGCCTGGATCGAACCCTAATTGAAATAAAGCCTGTTGAATAGTTATGACCACGTCTGGCTCCATATTACTTGCACCTATAAAATAGACATGGCTTGGTTGCTTTACAGGCAACGGCACAACGGCACTGTCATAGAAAATACCAGGAATTAACACACCCGTATCCCACCGTCTATTATGGACCGTATCGGCCACTACACCAAACTTGACCCCTTTTGCTTCTACAGTCCCACCCTTCCCGTCACATAAAACGATGTGGCCCATTGCTCCTGGATTTGGAGGAAATCGAAGTAAAATACCACCAACAGTTGCTGCAGCCTGCTCAACAGGAATACGGATTCCTCTCTTCAAAGAATCTTGCTGCCAAGCCCCGGTATACGCATCAGCAAAAGCTGGGTTTCCACTATTATCAATACATCCGTATAAAATTCCTGCGTCTTGAAATACAAGCCATGACATGAACTCTGCACAATCCCAAGGCCCATGCCAGTTTGAATTATTCTTAGGAACCACTACATGGTTATATTGCTCACCAATGTGTCTTTTAGCCAATTTAAGCATTCCATTTCCTGTTGACATGGTATACGAGTTTTAAACCTAAACTGATAATATGTTTGTATAAGAACGTGCGGTTTTGATCAAAAAAATTATTTAAACCGCTTATCGGGCATTTACCAAATGCTAATTCGCTTAACAAATGTCCCTTGCCAGGCGAATCAATACAACGTGAAAAATGCCCTTTTTTGCAAGGAAATATCTTTTGTTTATAGGATGGAGGACAAGTGTGCTAAATATGGGAAGAGACAATTCAATAATCGCTGGTGCCTTGGTTATTTCACTCAAATCACCTTAGCTATGTCCACTTTCATTTGACTATGTGCACAGTACCTTATCAAATTAGTGATTTAGCAGTCCTTATAAATGGATTTATTAGTTTGACCAGAGGTATGTGGATCTACTGTTTTTTTCTACTCAATTCTTTATATAGTATATACTTAAAAACGTATAGGCATCACCTCACGATGATGCCTATACGTTTTACTGTGAGCTAAAATTTACTAGCTGGAAATACTCGACACAATAATGTAATCTTGGAACATGGTAGTGCCTTCTTTGCCTTGAACTCGAATCACATTACCGCTGCCAGCTTGTAAGTGAACAGTCATTCCAGCAGTACGCTTGCCGCCTTCAGCGCCATCCAAATGAAAATCTTGGGGAGTTCCCTGATTACCATTCACGAAGACAATGACTGTGGCCGTACCCTGTGCCTGGGTGTTGGTCTGGTACCGAATGTCCAAGTGATAATCACCAGTGATAGGAATAGACTCTAAATGATAATCCAAATAGTCACTACTGGTTATGAACTGACCCATCATCACATCATCTCCATAAAGGTTGGGGTTTCCATCTTGGCTGCCCGTACCTGTGACTTTACCAGGAGAACCGTGAGTACCTACTTCGGACTGAATTTTCTCGTAAAAGCTGGTACTGCCTCCACCCCACGGGTTTAGTGGGGGTATAGTATTTACTGGAATAGTAGGTCCTGAAGGTTGAACCCGAAGCTCAAAGCTGCCATTGCTAGCGGCTTGTCCAAAAGCAGCATCTCCTGTACTATTCAGGGGATAGTTATCCGTATTGCGTCTAGTAGTGGCTGTATACAATACAGCCCCGTCGCTGCTGCGGTGAATTTTGACTAATTGAGTACCTGTCGCCATAATATTAAGTTGAATTAGTTCAATATACGATTCTAGTGACTTATAATACCCTAAGTAGTAGTTGGATTAGGTTCAGTACCTAAATCAACGCTATCATCAAGACTAAAAAGCGCAAGCTTACTTCCTTGTAAGTTCACTTCGATCATATACTCTTGGAATGGATTTAGTATAATTGTTTCGTAACTATCTTTACCTCGGCTGGGATCAAATGCCCAAACATCTATTTGAGTGATAACATGTTGAACGTTGGAAATATGCCTGACACGACACATAGCATCCGGACGCCCGCGTCGTGGGTTACCATCACCATATGGTCCTCCGAAAGCACTAGCATGCTCTAAAATAGTCGTTCCATCAGTATTAGGTTCCACCCAAACATCAGAGTCTTTGAACTTGTAGCGGCAATATTGCCATGGAAGCCCTTCTGTTCTAAAGCACTGTTGATAAAAATAAGCTGCTTCATAACCGGCGTCATGCCAACGAATAGGTTCTGTTGGGTAGCCATCATCTTGAGCTGTTGTGGGTTCAGGCGTTCCTGGAATCGTTGGTATCCATTGCCAATCTGATACAGGTACTTGACTATCGGTACTTCTTTTTTTAACTTTAGAAGAGTCTGTTCCAAACTGGTTTATAGGCTCCCGATTATCAAATACTATATAGCCATTGGTTCGACAAAACCCGATGCAGAAAATATTGGCTACTTCCCAATCATAATCGACTTGAGGATGTTGATTTGTTTTAAGAACCCCTAAATTTCCTACTTGACGACTATAATACATACCCTCATGAAGGAAATTATTGCCGTTCTGAGGCTCTTGCTTTTCCGGGAGACCTTCAATCTTACCCCAATCTAAATAAACTAACTTAGGCGGGGGGGGTTGACTGCTCGTAGCGTTGGCATCGGTATGGTGAATAGTCATATTCATACCCTTGGCCATTACCTCTGCTGCGAACGCTTTATTATAATATCGGCTGGCATAATCTGCCTGATCAGCATAGTGCTTGATTATAGCCCCAACGCCTATTGACTCTAAGCCTCCTAGTGAAAAATATGGAATATTTTTTGTGCCAGTATCTTCAGAGGTAAACGAGGGAGCTTTAGGGTTAGCAATGATACCTTTAAAGAATGGATCATTGGGTTTGTTATTGCCCCCACCAGGAATATGATTATTCCAAGGATTTCCGTTATAATTATCTGAACCACCATAGGTCCCAAAATCCCGAAAAGTCGCTCCCTCGCTAGCATACTTGTCTGCTCGCTCTTGATACCACTTAAGATACTGGTGGCGAGCATATAACATTCCATATGGGTCACCTTCTTGAAGTTCATCCGCTTCAAATCTACTTACTGATTGTGCATTACTAGCATTATGAATATCTGAATCACTTATATCGGATGCAGAAATAGCATTTGTTTTTCCCACAAAAAATTTACTTTCAGTCCAATTAGTTTTAATCTGGTTATCGACAGCAGTGTCCATAACTGCTTGGACCCCTCCCCGACCTTGCCCTTGGTTGACTCCATTAATTAGCTTAATAAGGCTAGCTGACGTAATATCGGTACGCTTCCGTACAGCAGAAAATATTTTACCGTCTATTAAAGTAAAGTATGGAGCCTCTGCCATTCCTCTGGCCATCCATATGTCAGTTGGATAAAGCCAAGATGGTCTAAACACTTTATAACTATTACCATAACCAACTGGTATCGCGGGATCAGATGGAGTAGGTTCAGGTCCGAAAATAATTTGCGCGTATGCTTTTTGACTCCAATGAGAATTATATGGACTATCTGGGGAAGTTCCAATAGCCATAATTATGGATACTGAATCACCTGGGCTAAAAACGTAGGAGGTTGGCAAATTAGCTACGTATGGCTGTCCCCCGATAAAATAATAAATATTCTTTCCACCTGAGTTAAAACTTGCTGTATTAACAATTCGCGCTTTACCATTGCTCCACTCTACAACCGGATTAAAGTACTCCGGATTCGCTACAACAATCTGAACCGTTGGGGTTGGGTTTGGATCAATTGAATCGGAGGTAAAATCTGTACTATCCGCTGTCACATAGGTATCGTGATTAATTTGATCGGAGGTAAAATCCGTACTGTCCGCTGTCACATACGTGACTGGGTTAGTTTGATCAGCAGTAAAGTCCCCACTGTCCGCTGTCACATATGTGTCATAAGGCATAAGCTGTAAAGTTTTATAATGACACAGCAAAGCTAGCTTTCATAATAAGAGCTGCCAATGGTAAAAGACCCATATTACCTCAGTGATTCTACTGTTTAAAAAAAACGTGTATCTACTTTGCTGAATACGTAGAAACACTCTTTTTGAAGATTTAATTATAACTTAACAAGGCCAAACTTACTAATCATCAACAAGTTACCATGGAAACATATATATTCTCAATAAAACAAGGCAGATATAGCTTGTTTGGTTTTATATTTCGCTGCTAACTCTATCCTATTCAAAGGAGTCAAAATTATAAACACGTGTAATTTTTTTCATATAATCAAGTAAGCAAATTTAAGTTTACTCATTATCTTTCGGTATGGGCCGTAAACGCTGTATCGAACTAACGGAGTCAGAGCAAATCACGCTGCGAGAGGGAATCAAGTACCATCCTAAACATGAGTTCCGACGCTGTTGCCAGGCACTACTTTGGAGTGCTAAAGGCTGGTCCGTCAAAGCCATTGCTACCGAGTTGGAGGTCTGTCAGGTCAGTGTGAGCAGTTGGCTTACTAACTGGCAAAAGCAAGGATTAGTGGGCTTGATGCGCCAGAAAGGCCAAGGGCGTAGATCGATCTTAAGCGTAACCAACACGGCTCATCAACAAGCCTTGAAACAGGCTGTAGCCACGCATTATCAAGACGCTGGGCGCATCAAGACGGATTTGGAAAAGGCACTAGGCCAATCCCTGAGTCGGGATACGATCAAGCGGTTTCTAAAAAAAACGATTACGCCTGGCACCGACTTCGGCGAACCACTAAACCCTTTCAAAATCCCATAGCTTATGCCGATGGCTTCCAGCGTCGGCAGATCCTGCTTACTTTGTGGGTATGCGGGCTAATTGAGTTGTATTTTGCCGATGAAACGGGACTGACCATGCAGCCTTATGTGCCCTATGGCTGGCAAAAGAAAGGCCACCGGCTTGGCTTACCGGCTCGCATCGTCACCAAACGCCTTAACCTGCTAGGGCTGCTAAGGTTGGATAATCAGTTAACAGTTTACCACAGCGAAAAGGCCTTGACAGGCCAGTTTGTAGTGAATTGTTTAGCCGACTTTGTAACCAAGGATCATCCTAAACCGGTGGTGATTGTACTGGATAACGGATGGTCCGCCAGCGGCCGATTCATCGGTGTCAGGCAGTCTATGAACAATAAGCTGGTTGGGAAGAGCAGGAGATGTATTTGTTCTTTCTACCGGCTTATAGTCCGCATCTGAATCCGATCGAATTGGTTTGGAAGTCGCTCAAGTATCGATGGCTAAAGAAAGTGGATTACAACTCGTGGGCCTGCCTGAAGAAAGCTATCTTTGCCATTATCCGTAATTTTGGCCAAGACTACAAGATTGACTTCTCAGAACTAGCTAATCGAAATATGATTAAGATTAATTCTGCGTGATTGCTTAATCAATAAAATTTTAAGTTCTTATATGGTTTTTACCACAATAATCAAAAAATATCCTTTATTATACAGCAGCTATTTTAACACAGTCAACCTTTAGTCATTCTTAAAATGACTAAAGGTTGACTGTGTTAAAGGCGAGTATCTACAATGCTTTTGTATAAGTACTTATGGCTTACTATTTCTAAGAGAAAGATTTGAAGTCCGTTCGTAGACATCGAAGTCAGAGAATTGATGACGAAGTGTATAGCCTACTGTGGTGAGGCCCGGAAATGGCGTAACGGTTTCTTTAGGCCTAGTGATCAAAAATCGGATCTTCCCCTCTCTGATCTGCTTATCAAAAGCGGCATAACTCAACTCATGACGATGATACATCACCATAACAATCTCTTGTTGCGGCAGTATACAATTCCGGTATAATAGGCCGTTCAAATAACAATAGTTATAATTAGTGATAAAAACGGCGTCGGTTGGCTGAAGATGCAACGAGTCAGTTATATAGTCTGCTACACGCTTTTGTTCATAGTACGGATTTTCAGAAAGAGCATCACGTCTTAGAGCTAGTGGCCAATTGAAATTACTGATATTAGGAATCACGGCCCAGAAAACGGCTGAAAAAATGAGAATACCCAAGCCGATTTGCCGCCCATTCGAAGTGTCTAAAAAAGTTTGGAGCCAGATGGCTACAATAAGTCCAGTTAAGGCGATAAACTCGGCAAAATAATTGAGCGCTGAGCCTTGCTTCAGGCTAGTCAATAATGCAAACCCAAACAAGAGTAACGTGAACCAACCCAGCCATTTGTGCTCTAGTTTAGTCCTTCGTAATAACCATATACTAAGTGCCAAACCGAATGCATTGTGCAGACCGTAGGGGCGGAGGTAATGATCAAAGATATTAACTTTATAGGAAGTCCAATCCAGCCCCTGACTTACCCCTGTTACAATATTGGTGTATAATAAATGTAGATCATGCTCCGGCATAAATCCTACTAATAGCAGCAATCCAAGAAGACTACTACAACCTCCCACAATAAGAGCTTTCAACCATTGCCGACTCCAAACCAGGTAAAATGAGGTGAGAATAGCCGGTAAAACAATTCCTGATTGCTTAGTGGCGATTGCCAAAGCCGTTGTTAAAACGGCAACAATTAACCAACCTGTACGCGCCTTAGGCGACCCATCTTGGATCGATCTCGTGCCGGTATATAGGGTTGCCAAAACGAATAGGATATAAATACTATCTGGACGAGAATACGTCTGAGGTGGCAACAATACAAAGGCAATCACAGATACAGCCAAGGCTGTTTTTAGCTTAAGCTGAAAAATACGTCCAATACCAAACAATAAGAAAGCAAAGAGTAAATTAGCACATAGAGACACAACCCGACTGGCTCGATAAATTTCAATAGGATGATCGGGATTAAGACTAGCCAGCTTGCATACGGTACCTACAACACGGTAGTAAAATGGACTGTATTGGGTAATCGAATACGGAGCGATTTCCGGGTTACTGTAAAGCGGATAGCCTGCTAAAAAGCGTTGAATCGCGTAAATTACGTTACTTTCAATACCACCAATGTCAGAGTTTGTTAAAAAAATTAATCGATAGCGTATAATCAGAGTAATAAGTAAACAACCGATTAGCAGTAGTCCTAAACTAATTTGCAGTATGTTGTTCTTGGCAATAGATAAGATTGGAGTCATTGTCTAAGCAACTAAAACGTGCGACAAACATACGTAGATGCTAGTAATAGTCCATATTATAGGGCAAACTCGCAATCTTTTTGCCTATCTTAATATTAGATTAACAAAGCCAGATATAATGGAGAGGACAAAAACTGTGATGGTTCGCAACATCCGCTACAGTTATGGGTATGTTGAGATTCTGAGAAAAAGACTATTTTCGGTTACCCATTCCTTTCTAACCCTACCCATGTCAGCTTCTCAAATTCAGGCGCGTCAAACTTGGCTAGCCGTCTATAAACAAGTGGGCTCTGTCAGCGTAGCAGCCCGACGATGTGGTATTGCTCGATCAACCCTCCAACGGTGGATCAAACGACAAACAATTGAAGGACTAGCAGACCATTCTCGTAGACCCCACCGCTTAGCTCACCAGAAGTTTGATAGCCAATTGGAAGAATTAGTGCTTCAGATTCGAGATACGATGAACGTGGGCAAAATCCGCATCTGCTCTTTTCTTTTTCAACAGCACTCGATTCGGGTATCGGCTTCAACGGTAGCTCGTATTCTCACCAAGCATCAGCGTGAACCCATCAAACGCTATCGTAAAAGTCAACCGCCCATCCGCTACTCCCGACCGGTACCAGGAGACCGAGTGCAGATGGACGTTTGCAAGATTGCACCAGGTATTTATCAATACACCGCTATTGATGATTGTAGCCGGTTCAAGATTCTTTATACGTATCAGCGCCGGACAGCCGCCAATTCGATTAATTTTCTGGATCGCGTACTGGAACAATTTGTTTACCCCATTCAACGGATACAAACGGATCGTGGGCGAGAATTTTTTGCTTACTGCTTTCAAGAAAAACTACAGGAATACTGCATCAAATTTCGACCCATCAAACCTCGTTCACCGCATCTGAATGGCAAAGTGGAACGGAGTCAGCAGACAGACCTACAGGAGTTTTATCGAACGGCTGATTTAAAAGACCCTGCTTTAAACGACCGCTTGGCGGAATGGCAGTTTTACTATAATTATCAGCGCCCCCACAGTTCATTACAGGGTAAGACCCCGGCAGAAGCCGCAGCTGAGAAGTCGGCAGGCTCCCCGTTTTGGGATGAAGTGATTGCGCGTTATGACCCTAAAAAAGAGCCCATTCGAGTACAATCTTACAAACGAGACAAGAAGCTTAAGAACTTTCGCAAAAGGGCCAAAACGTAGTTTTATCCTACTTTTTTCCCCTTTCTAACTGTAGCGTATCTATTGAACCACTACAAAAACCCACTAATTTTTCTGCTTTATCGTACCTATGTCAGTAAATTACTAGTCTTTCTGGTACCCGTCTAAATGGATTCTGTTACTATTGATCCATAGTTTTGGGCATCAACCGCACTATCTTTGTCAAAATAAATCTTCTTTTACTTTGACTAGTCACCCCATTTTATCTACTGATCGAATTTATATAGTTACTCCTCTATTTAACGATTGGGATGCCCTTAATCTGCTCCTAGAACGTATTCGAAGCGTTTGTCCAGCAGACCTTGTCAATAAACTGGCTTTTCTGGTCATTGATGACTGTTCCACAATCAGTCAAGGTGTTTTACCAAATATAGGCTGCTCCCTGTCCATTATGCGTCTGCTTCGCAATGTCGGCCATCAAAAAGCTATTGCTCTAGGATTATCATACCTAGCTTCACTGCCTAACCACTATCTGACGATTGTTATGGATTCAGATGGGGAAGATAGGCCCGAAGATTTAGTTAAACTCCTACAAGCCGGGTATAAAAATCCGAATGTGATTGTCTTTGCCCATCGAGCAAAAAGGCAAGAGAGTTTTACATTTCGATTTTTCTACTCGATTTATAAAATAGTTTTTCGGCTTTTAACAGGAAAAGTTATCACTTTTGGGAATTTTAGCCTTATTCCGGCTTCACAACTGCGTAAGCTGACACATGTATCTGAGATCTGGAATAATTATCCAGGAGGGGTTATTCGCTCCAGATTACCATATACGTCTATTCCATTAGAGCGCGGTTACCGACTAGCCGGTGAGTCTAGAATGAATTTTGTATCCTTAGTGCTACATGGCTTGAGCGCAATTTCTGTGTTGATTGATACCACAGCTGTTCGGCTTACACTGTTTTGTATCGCGATGATCGCCGTCTCGTTAGGCAGCATAAGTGTGATTGTTGGTATTCGGCTATTTACTGATATCCTCGTTCCAGAATGGGCGGCTTATTCAGTATCCTTATTCTTTATTGTCATTTTGCAAGCTTTCCTAATCTCGCTATTACTAGTGTTTATTGTCTTATCATACCGCACCCAACCCCAAGTTATTCCTGCTCGTACCTTTGAAGATTTTACAGACTATGTTGAATCGATTTACTAACCTACTCATCAATCATTATTTCAATTAACAAAAGTTAGAAATCATACTTCTCAAAAGGCTATTCTAGCTGTATAATTCGCTTTCCTCATAAAAATAATTCTTAGTCGTAGCGATTATGTGTACATCTAATGCCAATATCAATACTATTTAACTGGCTTGGCGAGTGATCATAATATAATCCACATTGAAAGCAGTGCCTGACTTGCCCTGAAGACGAATACGATTAGTCCCTGCGTTGAGTGAAATACTCATTATATAGGTACGCTGACCACCATCTGCCCCCTCTAAAGGAAAATCAATAGTCATACCATTATTGACAATCACAGTGCCCAAACCAGAGGTTTGTGAATTAGTTTGATAACGAATGGATAGAGTATAGTTGGAAGCGGTAATGGGTACATCTGAAATTGCATACAATAAATAATCGCCTGAAGTAGAGTAAGGCCCACGGAAAGTATTATCGCCCGGCACGCCTGAATAATTACCCGTGCCGGTTGCATTTTCGGCTTGAAGTTTTAAAGAGAATACCCCACCCGTACCTGTTCCCGGTTTTACTAGTGGGGGGCGCGTACCAGCTGCGATCACCAATCCATTATCAACAATAAGCGTAAAGCTTCCGGCACTAGCAGCAGCTTCGAAAGCTGCCTGGCCTGCACTAGTAAGCGGATATACGTCTGTATCTCGATTTGTTGTTACCTGATACATTTCTTGTCCGTCACTAGCACGTCGAATACGTATCACTTGATTACCAATAGCCATATTTTAAGAAGAGGAAATTCCATTTTTGCTAAAAAAAGAACTGAACAGTATTAAATAAAGCTAATTTACTACCTTGTAAATTGACCTCTATTACCACATTTGGTACTGGGTTAAGAATAATTGTCTCATAACTATTCTTACCACGACTGGGATCGAACGCCCATACATCCACTGCATTATCTTTGATACGATACATGGCATCCGGCCTTCCCCGTCTAGCGTTTGGAAAATTGGCGTATGGCCCATCAAAAGCAGCCGCATGTTCCAAAAGGTCAGTGCCATCCGTTCGCGGCTCAACCCAAACGCCAGTGTCTTTAAACTGATAACGACAATATTTCCAAGCAGTACCTTCAGTACGATTGCATTGAGAATAAAAGTAAGCGGCCTCAAAACCAGCATCATGCCAACGTATTGGCTCTGTCGGATAACCTGCTGTCGTAATGGGTGCAGGAGTTCCATCCACCTTAGGCTGCCAAATCCATGGTCCCCCATCCGATCCTTTTACTTCATTGGGATTTATACCATACTGATCATTCAGCCCCCGTGTATCAAAAACGATGTATCCAATCGTGCGGCAAAAACCAATGCAAAAAATGTTTCCCACCTGCCAATCATAATCAACCTGTGGATGTTTATCCGTCTTTAGGCTACCTAAATTACCAACCGTTCGAGTAAATAAGTAACCAGTGTGTAAACCCCCACTATCAGCACTTAATGCTTCGATTTTACCCCAATCAATATAAGCCAGTTGAGTAGGGGCAATACCTGCTGGTGTCTCATCGATCCCCTTTGCCATTACTTCTGCAGCAAAAGCCTTATTATAGTAACGTCCTGCGTAATCGGGTTCATCAGCATAGTGTTTAACCAAGGCACCAATCCCTTTTGGCTTGAAAAGTCTGAAATAATCGCAGCTTTGTTGTGCCCCCGATACAGATTGAATTTTATTCTTAAAATACTGGCTATTAGGCGGATCACTTGCCCCACCGGGTACCTGATAATTCCAGGGATCTCCGTTGTAGTTAGACATACCTCCATAGGTACCAAAATCCCGATAGGGTAGCCCTAATGCATTTTGAACGGGGTCTTGGTATTTGCGCTTCCGAGCAGCGTACCAATCGGACGCTTGTTGGGAAGTATTGGGAACGTAATAAAGTCCTTCTTCTATTTCATTAGCTTCAAATACGGCACAAGGAATCTGATCACTAGCGCGATTAATATCTGCTGTACTTAAACTTTTACCTGCATAAGCTCCTGGTTCTGAACCTGTATAAGGGCCAGGGCCTCCAGGAGGAGCTAAGTTTTTGCTATGCGTCCAGTTGATACGTTGATTATTAGCAACCCCTGTATCCATGATAGCTAATACTCCACCTCGTTTTGCAGAAACAATGCTGTCAGAAGTGATATCATTACGCTTCCGCACAATAGAAAATATGCGGTTGTCAGGAATTGTCATGGTAGGCGCGTCTTTTTGTCCACGAGCCAACCAAATATCAGTTGGTGCTAACCAAGATGGCCTTGTAACGCGATGGGGTAGGATATCATTATCTGTAGGTAAAGGGTCGGTGCCTAAAAAAATCTGTACGAAGGATTTTTTTGACCAATTATAAGGATAATTCAAATTTTGGGCGATAACCAACATGATAGATATACTATCCCCTGAACGGAAATCATAGGTTGTAGGAAGACTGGTTACGGCTGGCATTCCGCCGATAAAATAATAAGTTGTCTCCCCTGCACTTAAGCTAATGGTTGCTGTGTTGACAATTCGTGCTTTTCCATTATTCCACTGAACAACGGGAGTAAATAGTTCAGGATTAGCGACAATAGTTTGAACAGGTATTTGATCAATTAGTTTAAAATCAGCGTTGGAGGCAGTAGCATAGGCATCATAAACAATTGTACTCGGCGTAAAATCACTATTTAAAGCAGAAGCATAGGTATCATTTGCCATGAGCCATTAAGGTTTTAGAAAATACCATGTAAACATAAGAACGAGTTATTAAGATCGGCCATAAATAACCTAGTCTAATATTCACAAATACCGAGCCAAAAGCCCCCAAAAGAGAAGCTACAACGTGAAGATAGCTCTCATATTGGATGGTAATGCCGCTATATTAAACCAGTTTTTACCTTTTCTTAATTGGATTCTGCGCTGTCAAAAGAAAGTGAACAAATAAGCTGTGAAAGAGAAAAGACAGTTTAGTAATCATACTGATGTCCCGGTTTCCTCGCCCAATTCATCTAGTGATATCAAATTGACCAAAACAGCCAATCAGCACAGTATATTCGGCCAAGGGGCTCGTAAAAATGCGTTGCAAAGCCAGCGTCACCCAATAGTCTTTCTCGACATAAATTTCGGGTAAATTCATCTGTTGCGCGGTAATGGTGACAGCATCGGCAAAGAGTTCGCGGTTTTCGTGCAGCTTCATCGAATATTCCAATCGGATGCGTTCGGTAACAGGCTATCGTCAATACCCAGATCAAACGTCGTGAGCGGATTAAGGCTATCGCGCAGTTGAGCAATGCCTTTCTTGACGTTCAAATCGATCAGGATAGCCCCCAACAAGGCTCTCACCCGTGGCGGGTAAGCCAGTGCATAGTCAATCATCATCTGCCGCTGTGCAGGCTTCAGCGCACTGATCCGGCTTTTAAAAATAGTTAGGGTATTGTGTATATCGACATCAGGGATTTGTTTGAGATCTTTCATCGCATCCAGAAAGCCTAGCATCTGATAATTATCATCCGTGACATCGACATAGCTTTTGACCGCTGTCGCTTTGAGGGCACCGTTGTTCACAAAAACACGCCGGTTACGACTGGCTATTTGCATCACAGCGGGCACTTGCGTTGTCAGCCCTAATTGATTGTAGAGATAGTCGCCGGTGATATAAGCCGTGCGCCTGCCGTTTTGATAGAGATAGGGTTTGAGCAGTTGCTGCTCATCCGGTTTTTTCTCGCCAAAAACTGTTTTCTTCGGTTTATAGAAAATGCCCTTAGCCAGTTTTTTAATGACACCCTTCCTTTGCAGCCGTTCCAGCGCTTTAGCTGCTGTCACATAGTCCTGTTTAGGTATGGCAAGCTGGCTGTAGCCGAAGCTGGTGTCTTCGGGTAGTCCCTTAACCTGTTGGCTTACTTTGTCGGAAACACGGGTCACATAACAAGTATAGCCTAAAGCCTCGTTATTGTCAAGTTTTTTGATCAAAAAACTTGACAATAGAAACTTCTAATCCCTACGAATTGGCAGACAAACGAAAACTATTAATGGCTATAGCCACGGTTTGAGGGCATAAGTTATCCATCCAGCATATACCGGGAAAACCAGTTAAAATTACGCTCAAGGCGGATTTTGTTATCATAAATATCGCGTCCTTCGACTTTCAGGGTAATCGCTGCCAGTTGCTGCCGAGCGTGGTTGATTTCACCCTCACCTTCATGCTCACCAAATTGGGTTTCAAAAACCACCAGATATGCAGCCGGAAGCACCACGCGTTTGACGGTATTATTAATGGCCATACGCATGTATGACCTCGGATTTAGATCCAGGCAATCGTCGATAATCGTATAGGACTGGCCGTCTTTTATGAACGTCAGTCGGTCAATAATGAGTGGACCGAGACCATTATTGCGCACATGAACGGCCAGTTGCTTGTTATAGTCGGGCAAATCAATCTGGCCTAACGGCTTGAGGGATTTTTCATTGTGAACCCGTTGCAGGTGTAACTGATAAAATGTGGCCAGCAGCGCTAACACTGAAATCAGAATCGCCAAGTTAGCCTCCTATAATGCAAACGCTTATAATGCAGAAAGCACCTTCTTGCCAAAAGGTGCTTTCCAGCTAGGCTATCATTCTACAATCTTGCAACAATTTCAATCGTTCCCGCGCCTGTAATTCGTAGATCAAGGGGATAAACCGGTGATACAGGCTGCATTGAGGATCTTTGCCATTCACCCGATATACCGGACAGCCACTGTTGCAAACCGATCTGTAACGGCAGGACTGGCAATCTTGAGATTTCATATCTTCGTAATGGCTGCCCTGCTGGATCATATCTACCAAATCCATATCCGTGGCAAACAGGCTATAGGACACCTGGCTTTCATCGCCAAAATGGACATGGCAATAATTGACCGATCCATCCACATAGATGGCACCTCCCGAAAAACCCGATGCACAGGTTTGAAAGCCTAATTCACTGGGCTTGAGATCGCAAAATTGATGACGCTGAGAGAACCGCCAGCCCTGCCCGATGGCATCTTTCATCAAGTCATAGGATTCTGACAAGTATTGGTCTAGCATGTCCGTATCAATAGCCTCGCCTTTCACAATTGAATATCGAAAGGGAACATCCAGATCGATCAGGTAACGTGTCAGACGGGGCAATCCCGCTAGGTTGCTATTCGTAACAACTGTATTCGTTGATACTGGAATATGATGAGCCAGCAAGGTTCTCAGATTCCGATCAATAATGGAAAAGCTCCCTGCCCCTGATTTAAACGTGCGGGTGTTATCATGATCCACGTCTAACCCATCCAGCGAAATCCCATAGCTAATACCGTACTCTTTTGAGAAGGCTACTATTTCGTTAGTTAGAATGGTCAGATTGGTAATAAACGAGCATTCCAACTGACAACCGATGTCCTTTAAGGTCCTTTTGGCCTGTGGAATAAAGGTTTTCCAGGCTTTAAATTGGCTGAGGGGCTCTCCTCCGGCCAAGCGCAGTTTGATGGAAGTAAGACCCCGTTTGCGAACCGTCTCGATCATCTTGCTGAGCAACTGCTGGCGGGTTGCCTCCGACATGCCGGGCGTGGTGTTGAGCGTCGAGATATAGCAATAGCTACAGGTCAGATTGCACCGGTTCGTGGTGTGAATCCAGAAGTTGAGCGACTTGGGGCTAGCTGGTTTTCGCGGTACACTAAACTGCTGGTCAAATCGGATGATTTCGGTTCGAGCCAGCAGGTTTAAAAATTCCTCAACCACATCAGTCGCAATACCGAATTTCTCGCTTAGGGCTACTATTGAGGTCTGATTATCAATAGCCGCCAGAATGTCAGACTGTGCTCGACTGAGAATCCGTAACGAATTGGGATAAGCGCAATTGACGACAAAGACGTGTTGATCGTCAATGGGCCTGACCAGCAGTTGTGGCGATTTGATTGGTACGAATGTCTTCATCATCGGATGTTGAGTAGCCTATACAATCACAATTGGCATTTGCGGATGGAATAATCAGTTCCTGTTGCCCGAAGAGTTGTTTGATGACAGAAGCATCATCAAATAAGAGGCTTTCTTGATCTATGGTTGTCATGGCAGTAAGTTTAGATTTTGATCTGATCTCTAATAGGCTAATTTTTTTAGCAATAATAGAAGCACAATACAAAATCTAAGCTAACTTTAACTTTAAGAATTTAAAGCTATACTTATAATAATCTAACATGGCTACTCTCATGACTATTGGTGAAAAGATTAGGAGCCTACGTGCAATTAAAGGTTACTCTCAGGAGACAATGGCTGATTTAATCGGCATCTCATCCATTGCTTATAGCAACATAGAGCGGAATAAGACTGATATTAGCCATTCTCGCTTAGAGCAGATTGCCAAAGTGCTAGGAATGGATCTCATCAGCCTGCTTTCCCACGGAGAACAAATTGCCAATATCTTCAGTAACTGTACAAACAATAATGTAGTTGGCACAGGCAACATTGTGTATTCCGAGCAGGAACTCCGTCATCAATTGGAAAAGGCTAACTTGACCATCGCCTTGCTGACGGCAGAAAAAAATAAAGCTGAGATGGAGGCTAATCACTGGAAGGATAAATACACGCATGAACAAAAATCATAATCTTGCCTTCGGCAAGACTATTCTTGAGGTACCACTTCTCTTTACAAATTCATACATTTGCAAATCAGGCACTTAAGACGCATATTTATGTCGTACAGCGATCTTTTAGCCCAACAGGACAAAGAACTTGAACGGCTCAATCAGGAGTATTTCGCGGATCAGGCCACGGTCCGGCAACTGCAAAACGATCATTACGATAAGGCAAAGTATGATGGCCAATTAGATCGGCTCAAAACACTCCACGAAAAGAAAGTCAAAGACGTACAAACCCGTTTTGCTCAGGAACAGCGGGAATATTTAGGGGAACCCACACCAACAGAGCCAGCACCTGATATTTCACAAAGCCAGGATAAAGCGGCTGACATGATCAAGGCATATCGACAACAGCAAACGGAAGGCCAATCAAGCGGTCAGCAAGACACAGGAGGTGGTGAAGAAATCAAGCGTTCTAAACCAGCAAAAGGGCAACCTGTCGATGAAGCCGAAGTCAAAAAACTAGCGCAACAAGCACGTGAAAAACGGGAGCAAAAGCAGCAACAACAGTATCGACGCGGTTTCCGGCGATAACCCCTTTGATCGCCCGATACGATACTATCACCGACCTGAATATTTAGAGATGATTAAAAGGTTAACCATTATGCATTCGACAGGTACTGGCTTCCTAAATAACCATTTTCTCGTAGATTCACAAGAACGAGGGCCGTATCAGCATCGTACCAATACGGCCCTGTTACCACAAAAGCTGACCTATGCGCCCTCGTTGGGACGGTCAAAATCACTTTCATTGTCTTTCTCTGCGGCATACGTAGATGACCTAGTTGCCGTCTTATGACCTGACGCGTAAATGTGTTTGACGTTTGGGTTTTGTGGTTGCCAACGCCAAGCATCAGATGGGCTGATAACGTCCGATTGCATCGGCTCAAGAAATCTAGTTGAAAATGTGTGCATTGAACTAGTAATTTGATGTTTAAACGAGCCATTTGGCAATTGCCTTGGATATAGGCATTCCCGTCAAGTCTTCTACCCAAAGATACTGACCTAACGGATTAATTTCCAGAAAAATCCAATCATTGTTTGGTTTAACAATAAAATCTAAAGCACCATAGATCAGACCTAATTTTATCATCAGTGTATTTACCCCGTTTCTAATATGTGCAGGCGGTTCTATAGCGATATAGGGAGTACTTTTTAAATCATATCTACGCCAGTCAATGCGCGAAACGTCCGACATCTGCGAGTCTATTTTAGCTACAAAGTGCTGGTCACCGACTACCGTGTAGCGTACTTCGTATTGTTTTTCTACATACTCTTGCAGTACAATAGGGTTTTCACCCATCACCTCGAATTCGCTTAAACTATCGGCAGTAATAACATTGGTGTATAGTCCATGAAATGTACCATCCGCTACTTGGTATACGTCTTGGTACATTAATTTAAAGGCTACACGGCCATAGACAGATGCAAACTCGATTAACTCTTGTTTATCATTAGAAATAAGGGTTGGAGGCATTTTTAAACCACACTTAGCCGCTACACTGGCTTGCAGATATTTATTTTCCGCCCTAAATACCTCCCTAAATGGGGTTAACCAAGGTAGGTGACTCAATGTTGAATACATACCTTGCAATGTCTTATTCCATTCCCCCTTCCAAAGCTTGAAGTGATTTGACCTATCCACGTCCTGCTGTAGGGTGGTGTTAACGTATGATTTCCGAAGCCAGACTTTAGAAATCTGATTTAATACATAAGCCTCCTTATCGGTCTTTATAGACCAGTCACCAGACTTGTAGGTGACGATTGTTTTCTGTAGGCTCTCAACATCTTGGTCGAAGCGCACAAAGTCGGCGTCAAACGCCTTAAGATGTTCAATAACCGCTTCTGCATGTACATCATCTTTATCGGTAAAAATTAAGATCATACGAACTTATTGTTACACCACCTTTGGAGTGGCAGATTTAGTTTTTGGGCTCCTCCGTAAACTTGCTCTTACACACTTTATACGTCCATTCAATGACTAATACCGAAAATAAAACGGTTAATGAGTGTACGGCGAAAATATGTTGGCAAATACATTATGAAAGAGCATACCACCGGGTACATAACTTACTATAAAACTTATAATCTATCGCTTCCTCCTAATCTTCTGCTTTTGCCTTGTGCGAATGGCTTTCATTTCAGCTACGAGCTTTTCATGCTCATACTGAGTTCTCCCATGTACCATCGCTCTACTATAATCATTAGGCGGATTATCACTCTGAGACTTCAAAATTTTGTCCAATAGCTCCGGTTCATGTTTGGCGAGTTGGTAACCATGATTATATCCTTTCAAAAACTCAGGGGATGGGTCTTCTTCGTCTTCTAACATGGCTAAAAGGTTTCTTTAGCGTGGCGCGATAAGTAATCGTTGATGGAATCGCTGTCATATAGGATGATTTTCTTCTCAGGCTGTGAAAATCGAATGCTGCCTTCATCACGAAGCTTCTGCAACGTCGTTTTGCTTTGGATGCGCAACTTCTTCATGGCCTCACTGGCTGAAATCCATTTATCATCTCTAGCGACCTGATGTTGCTGAACTCGTTCCAGAACCTTGTCAATCAAGGCATAAAAAGCTTCATCGTGCAGACAGATAACTTCCATGGTGTTTTTTGACCAAAATAGAGATCTTATTGATAAAAGCTTTGCTTACCAGTTAAATACTGACCTTTACGAATGGCCAAATTATTTAAAGGACAACTATCCCACCCTTAATCGCTTTATTGTAGTTGCAAATTGTCTCTGGAGCGACAATTCCTTGCTCATTCAGTCAATTACTAGGGATTTACCAGCTTCGTAACCAAAAGAAGAGACGGTGAAAAGGCAAATGGGCGCTGAAAAGTTTTAGGTATGTTTAAGGTAGCATGAAAAAAGGCAGCCACATTTTCATGTAACTGCCTGATTCTCAGAGTAGCGGGAGCTGGACTCGAACCAGCGACCTTTGGGTTATGAGCCCAACGAGCTACCAACTGCTCCATCCCGCGATGTTTGGACTGCAAAAGTACGGCAACTTTCTTATAAAACAACTATCTTTGTAAAAAAAAGTTTACGGTCGATCTGAAACGTTTTTGTTAGATCGGGAGTTGTTTTGCTAAAGCCACTGGTAATCAGCCCGTGGGATCACCTCGTATGAACACGGAAATCATCGAAAATTTTCCGGCCAATCATAAGGCCGGCTTCGTTAGTATCGTCGGTAAGCCCAATGTGGGCAAGTCAACACTGATGAATCAGCTAGTTGGCGAGCGCCTGTCGATCATCACCTCGAAAGCACAAACCACCCGCCATCGCATTATGGGCATCCTGAACGGAACCCACGATGGCCAGGAATTTCAGCTTGTTTATTCTGATACACCCGGCATCATCAAGCCCCAATACAAGCTTCATGAGTCCATGATGAGCTTTGTACGTGGCTCCATCGAAGATGCGGATGTGGTTCTGTTCGTAACAGATATTTTTGAGCAACATGACGAAAATGATGTCATTGAACGGCTGCAAAAATCAGAAGTACCTATACTCCTGCTTATTAATAAGATTGATCAGGCAACGCACGATGAGGTTACTGAAAAAATAGCGTATTGGGAGACCCATTTCAAAGCCCAGGAAATTATACCAATTTCAGCTTTGAACGGATTCAATATCGATAAGGTATTTGACGCTATTTTTAACCGGCTACCTGTGCATCCGCCGTATTTTCCAAAGGATGAATTAACCGACAAGCCCGAGCGATTTTTCGCTTCGGAAATCATCCGTGAAAAGATCTTTCTGAACTACAAAAAAGAGGTACCTTATAGCAGCGAGGTCATTATTACCAGCTTTAAAGAGAAGCCAGATATTATTGTCGTTCAGGCTGAAATTCTGGTTGAACGCGCCACCCAACGCGCTATCTTACTTGGAGAAGGCGGCAAGATGATAAAAAAAACGGGTATCATGGCCCGAGAAGAACTCGAACGCTTCTTCGGGAAAAAAGTGTTTCTTGAACAATTCGTCAAAGTAGAACCCGACTGGCGCCAGAAAGAACGGATGCTCAAAAGGCTTGGGTATGATGAATAAGTATTAGGAGTGAGAAGCGAGGAGTGAGAATGGCTGACGCGAAAGCAATAGAATGCGTCAGCCATTCTCACTCCTCGCTCCTCGCTCCTCACTCCTTAATAAAAATGGCAAACATTGTTGCAATTGTGGGGCGCCCAAATGTGGGTAAGTCCACTCTATTTAATCGCCTGACTGAACAGCGGCAGGCCATCATGGATAACCAAAGTGGGGTTACCCGCGATCGGCATTACGGCACGGCCGAATGGAACAACAAATATTTTACGGTTATCGATACCGGAGGGTATGTAGTCGGCTCTGAAGATGTCTTTGAGGAGTCGATCCGTGAACAGGTTGAAATCGCAATTCAGGAATCGACAGTATTACTGTTCGTTGTCGATACGCAAACGGGCATAACCGGCCTTGACGAGGATTTCGCCGACGTACTTCGTCGATCCAAAAAGCCAATTTATCTGGTTGCCAACAAGGCCGAAACCATCGAACGAACACATGCCGCAGCAGAATTTTACGGTTTGGGCTTAGGTGACCCTCACCCTATTTCTTCGGTAACTGGCTCAGGAACAGGCGACTTACTAGACGAAATTGTTAAGCATTTTCAGACCGACGGGGTTGAGAATCCGAATGCTGGTATTCCTCGTGTGGCCATTCTGGGACGTCCTAACGTTGGTAAATCCTCGTTTCTGAACGTCTTGACAGGTCAGGAACGAAGCATTGTCACCGACATTGCTGGTACCACCCGTGATGCGATCGATACACGTTATCGCGCCTATGGTAAAGACTTTATTTTGACTGATACAGCCGGTATCCGACGTAAAGCGCGAATTCAGGACAACATCGAATTTTATTCGACCCTTCGCTCCATCAAAGCGATGGAAGAATCGGATGTATGCATCATTCTTCTTGATGCCACCCGTGGTCTGGAAGCTCAGGACTTAACCATTATAGGGCAAGCTGTTCGAGCCAGAAAAGGCGTAGTCATCATGGTTAATAAGTGGGACGCCATTGAGAAAGACTCCCGAACCGCCGATGTGTGGCGTAAAGAGATGATTCAGCGAATGATGCCTATTGATTATTTGCCCATCATTTTTGCGTCGGTCCATGAAAAGCAGCGCATTTTTCAGGTTATGGAAAAAGCGATGGAGGTTTATGAAAACAAAAACAAGAAGATAGCCACTTCTAAGCTGAACGAGGCTATGCAACCGGAGATTGAACGATATCCACCGCCAGCGGTGAAAGCAAAGCATATTAAAATCAAATATATGCTTCAGGTACCAACGCCGTCGCCAACGTTTGTTTTCTTTTGCAACCTACCTCAATACGTTCAAGAGTCTTACCAGCGATTCCTAGAAAATAAGATACGCGATCATTTCGATTTTACAGGTGTGCCGATCACTCTGTTTTTCAGGCAGAAGTAAAGCAAAATTATAAGTAGGGGGAGCGAGTTGATTAAACAACCAGACTTCCCCTTTTTCTTTAGCGCATACCCAAGTCCGATTTATAGTCATCAATGTATTTGCATTTGGGAATGACTTGAGGCTAACACTAACTTCTCCTTCTCCTATCTATATACAAAGAAAAATAAAGTAATTACTGAAAATAATACTAAGTAATTACTGCAAATTTCCTCAGTATTATTGTAGCTATTCTCTCTTTGTTACTTACTTATTGGTTACCAGTCTAAGCATTATCGGTGTACTCTTGTTACACTTGTTTCGGTAAAATAACCATTAAATAAAGTTACACTCACTTTCAGGATGTTAGTTCTTTACATATGTCAATTTTCGGACTATATTTCGCTCTATTACCCACTGTTAACAAATCACTCCTATGGCAACTGAAAAAGTTTTAGATGAAGAAAAACGGATTGACAAGGCGGCCTACGTGCTCAAAGCGGTAGCCCACCCTCTCCGAATTAAAATCATTCAAATGTTGAATGAAAATAAAGAGCTGAACGTATCAGCGATTTATAAAAACCTAAACGCTGAACAATCGCTGATTTCTCACCATCTGATCAATATGCGAGACAAGGGGATACTCGAAATCCGGCGTAGTGGTAAGAACATTTACTACTTTCTGGTAGATAACGCCGTCGCTGAAATTATCGATTGTATTTACAAAAGTAAGCTTGTTTAAACTAATTACCGTTAAAATAACACACCGTAAAGCAGAACGTTAATAAGTGGGTTATTAGATTCTGTTTTACGGTGTGCTATTTTAACTGACTATCCGAACAACTCTCCGGTTCGAAAATTGGGAATAATACCCAGGTGACGGTAAGCTTTCTCGGTTGCCTCCCGTCCGCGAGATGTACGTTTCAGAAAACCTTCCTGAATCAGAAAGGGCTCATAGACCTCCTCAATCGTTTCAGCCTCTTCGCCACAGGCAGTAGCAATGGTCGTAATACCTACCGGCCCACCCTTGAACTTATCGATGATTGTCATCAGAATTCGGTTGTCCATATCGTCTAATCCATTCTGATCCACATCCAGCGCACTCAGGGCTATTTCAGCAATAGCGACATTTATATACCCATTGCCTTTTACCTGAGCAAAATCGCGGGTACGACGTAGCAAGTTATTAGCAATCCGTGGTGTGCCCCGGCTCCGACGGGCAATCTCAAACGCACCTGATTCATCGATAGGCGTTCCTAGAATAGCCGCTGACCGTTGAACAATGGTGGTTAATAGCTTTGCATCGTAATACTCTAACCGACAGCTAATGCCAAAGCGAGCCCGCAATGGAGAAGTAAGCATACCAGCACGGGTGGTGGCACCAATCAAGGTAAATGGATTTAGCTTGATCTGAACGCTCCGGGCGTTCGGGCCGGAATCGAGCATGATATCAATTTTATAATCCTCCATTGCCGAATAGAGGTACTCTTCCACAATCGGGTTGAGCCGGTGAATTTCGTCAATGAACAAAACGTCGTTGGGTTGAAGATTCGTCAGCAGGCCTGCCAAATCGCTGGGTTTGTCCAACACAGGCCCGGAGGTCATTTTTATGTTGGCATTAAGTTCGTTGGCAATAATATGCGACAGCGTTGTTTTGCCCAGGCCGGGGGGGCCATGAAGCAATACATGGTCGAGTGCCTCGCCCCGTTGCATAGCGGCCCGAACAAACACTTCAAGGTTTTCAAGCACTTTTTCCTGGCCCGTAAAATCCTCGAACGAGAGTGGTCGGAGTGCGCGTTCAATTTCTTTGTCAGTAGCGGTCATGCCATCGGCCGAACCTTTCAAAAAGTCGTTTCGCATGGTTTTGATACATACAGACCCGGCCATTTTTGATAGCCTGAACAGCTAATTATGACCGGGTCGTTTATGTCAAATATACGAAAAAAACCGGAGAAAACCGCTACCGAATGAGCAATACCGACCCTCTTTTTGTGACCCGTCCGCGCTCTGGAAATGACTCACTTTTATAGGTCACTACATACGGATAAAGCATGGATGGATAGGTAGAGCCATGGTAAGTTCCATCCCATTTCTGCTCCGGGTTATTGCTGGCAAAAATCACTTCACCCCAGCGATTATAAATTCGGAATTCATAATCGGTAACATATGCTGTGAATATTTGCAGCACATCATTCACCCCATCATTGTTGGGCGTAAAGGCATCTGGAATATTGACCCGAGGCTCGCATAGGTTAAGCACTCGTGTTGAGCCTATTGCCGTACAGCCTAGTGGATCAGTCACTTTGACCTGATAATCACCTGCGCGGTCTACAAGAATAGAGCGGGTCGTATCGTTTCGATTTACCCACAGGAACCTTAATCCTGCAGCTCCACCAGCCGTAAGCGTAGCCCTACCCTGATCACCTTCACAAAGCGAAGCCTGTTGGGTAAGTGAGAAAGGTGGCGGTGGCCGCTCACCGACTCGAATACTACTTCGCCCTACGCAACCCGACTGGGTATTTCGAACGGTTACGCTATACGAACCCGGCTGGGCGACGGTAATGCTTGGGCTAGTTGCTCCGGTACTCCACTGATATACATTTCCGGGAATATCGCCCGATAGTGGAGCCAGAACAACCGTAAGGCCATTACACTTGAGTGTATCAGGGCCTAATCGGGCAAATCCAGTACTATCCAGCCCGACCTTAATGCTATCTTTCAAAGCTTTACAGCCCTTGTCATCTACGATCTGGACCTTGTAAAGTCCAGGCGATACCTGACTCAGCACAGGTGATGTAGCAATGACCGTGTTGTTTGGCCCATACCAACTATAGCTGGCAGCTGTTCCTCCCGTAACCGTTATACTAATGGTTCCACTGTTCGGGATGCTACACAAAGCATCTTTTATCAATGGATTAATAGCGAGTTGATTCTGGGGCGACTTCAATATGAATGAGGTATCGGCTTTGCAGTCGTGCAATGTATCGGATACACTTACGGCATACCCGCCTTCAGTAAGGCTTAGTTGCTGACTACCCACCCCGGTAAGAATACTTCCATCCGCACGGGTCCAGCTATACTCGTACGTACCGGCTGGGTTTGTTGTCACTCGGATGGCTCCATCGGCCGATGTACAGGCAGTGGGGCCAGTCAGGTTAGCGGCCATGCGCAGTTTGGGCAATTCGGCCACGCGAATGGTATCTGAGTTTTCGCAAGTGGTTCCATTTACCGTCGACTGGGCTGTAACCGTATACGTACCTGCTTTTGTTACATTAATTGAGCGGGTCGTTTCTCCATTACTCCATTGAAACTGAGTCCATGTTTGCTGGGGGACTCGTATAGACACGCTGGACCGATAACAGAATACCGTATCGGGCCCTAAATCAAGTGAGGGTGTAGGCTTGATCTGGACCTCAATGGTATCACTTTTAAAACATTCGCCGTTGGCAGCCAGCCCCACTACAATGTAATAACCGGGCCGATCAAGAGTGATGGTCTTTTGCCTGCTCGCAACCGCCCCATTCACTAGCCAGACATACACTTTTGCCTGTACTTTTATATCCAGCGTAATGCCTTTCTTATTACAAATCGCCGTATTGGCACCCAGATTTATGTCGGGTGGTGTTTCTAAAATAGTGAGAGTATCTTTTATAAGGGTGTCTTTACAGATACCACCTGAGCTTGTTCGGGTAATAATCCTAAGCGTTGGATAATAGACCCCTGGTTTCGCGTAGCCATGTGTAACAGGCTGAGCCGAGGTTGTTGAATAAGGACGACTTCCATCGCCAAAATCGAGGGTATAGGCTTCTTTTAGCTTAGGGCAGTTAGGTCCTATGGTAAAAACCGTTGGCGCATTGACACAGGTATCGGCATAGGTAAGCCCCGGCCCACTCGATTGATCATTAAAATTCGCTACCAGGTTTGGCAATCCCAGCTGGCTGGTTTTACCTCCCAACGACTGCCCGTTTGGGTTGAAGATCAGGCTATCGAGCAAACCGCCATTTGGATTCTCGATGGTTGCCAATGAGTTGCTTCCCTTTACAGCCACATAAATTCGTCCGTCGGGCCCAATCTGTATGGACCCGTATTGTCTGGTTGTACTACTATCGACAACCGTTTTCGACTTTGAGACCAGAGAGTCCGCTTGTGTCAGATCATATTTCAGAATATAGGATGCCCCCTTCTGACTCCCATTTGAATTGGTATCGGCCAGCATTGTTACATACAGGCTCTTTCCATCGGGCGAGAACTCAGCCCCGTAGGCTTTCGGTGGCGCAGCACCCAGATCGATCGTTCGTTCGTATTTCAGCACGCCCGTCGAATCGTTGAATGTGTAAATTTCAACAGAGTTTTTGGGAGGTCCCGGAATCACAACTGCCATGGGTCGATTACCTTCATTACCACTGGTTGTATCGGCCGGACCAATTTTAATATACCCTTCGGCATTCGACAAGGAATCCAGTACCTGACCACCCGTGTAGGTTACCGGATCGGCACTTTCGCCACGAGTCAGGTGTCGAACCTCGAATTTGTTGGTTCCATAAATCCGGGTAATTACCCAATAGGTGGAATCTCGCTTGTTCTCAACCGATGCTGCCTGCTCAGTTCCCTGGCCCGAGAGCAGGATATTTTTCTCGACAATTGCCCCTTTACCTCCATTCTGACGCATATCGACCACACTATACGTCAATGTTTTTTTGCCTCGTATCTCGGAAGTGGTGTACACATAGTACAGGTATTCGCAACCCCGGCAGGTTGGCTTGGGAACAATCAGAGCCGATTGAGTTGAGCGAGGACTACCATCTAACGGTATCTGAACCGCATTTGTATCGCCTGGTACAAGCGATTTAAGCGGTTTACCATCTTTCCCATAAATGGTGATGCCATCGGTGTAAAAAAGTAAGACGCCTTTGGTATTAGCAATTGATGATGAGCCCTCTATTGTACTTAAACTACCATCGGTGATCGGTTTTGGCGTTCCTCCCCCGCTAAAGTCCAGCCCTGCATTCTGCCCAAAATACCACTTCACCCCCTGCGATTCTTTCTTTTCACCGCAGACATCGACATTGATACGATTTTGGTACGAACAGCCATTGGGGCTGATTGCCTCTACCGAATAACATCCAGAACTATCAACCTGAATAGACTGGGTCGTATCACCTTTAGGATACCAGATATAGCGGAATCCCGGTTGGGTACTACCTGCATACGGATCAAGTGTAATGACTTCTCCTTTACAGATGGTTGTATCGGTACGCCAGTTTGTAAACGAAGGGGGAGGTGTACTGACGTTGATATTCCGCTCGCTGGTTTGCGTTACCCCATTAATGGTTCGGGTCAAGGTAATTGTGTAGAAACCCGGTCGTGTATACACGTGCTTGGCTACCGAGTCTCGCTGCTTCGTAAGCGTGGTCCCATCGCCAAAACTCCAGACATGGGTAGTCGCTTTAACAGCCGATGTATCTGTAAATGTCAGGGAATCGGTCCCGCACTCCTGGTCGGGAATACAGGCCTTTCCACTAATTTTGAACCCCTGAGCCCAGGACGTAGTCAATCCTGCTACTAGAAATAGTAAGGCCCAGAGTCCGACAACACGAATAGTACTGCTAAAACTTAACATGAACAAACGCTGAATATAGCCGCCTTCCCAATTTCAGTCCCACAACATAACAACAGCGGGGGCATTACGTTAGTATAAACGATAATGATTCTTTAAAATTTTATCGTCTGATTGTCACAACTACCCTTAAAATCCGACTAATTTTATAGGGTGTGCATCATTTAGTACTCCATTTGCGTTCATAACGTTGCAACCAAAAAGTTGGCCCAGTCTTTGCCTGATTCTGCTCATATGATTAAAAAATACATACTGACCATTTTGACACTGGCTCTGAGCCGGGCGGCCTTTGCGCAAGACCCCCAGTTTACCCAGTTTTATGCTGCTCCGCTCTACCTGAATCCAGCCTTTGCGGGTTCAGCACTGGCTCCGCGCATTACCGCCAATTATCGAAATCAATGGCCAGCAATTACAAACTACGTAACAACGATGGTTTCGGTCGACCATTTTTTTGAAAAATACAATAGTGGCGTGGGTCTTTTGATTCAAAATGATAATCAGGGTCAGGGAAGGATTCAATCTACCGATATAGGGTTGCAATATGCATACCAGTTTCAGGTAGGCGAAGCCTCGTTTGTCCGTCTGGGCTTACAAGGCTCGTATGTCAATCGGAGCATCAACTATTTCGGATTAACCACTGGCGACCAATTCACTGACCGTGGATTCATCACAGGCAGTGTTTCCAACGACCCGGCTTTGCAAGGCGGACTTCCAACCCAAAAATACGTGGATTTCTCGACGGGTGGCCTTTTTTATTCCGATTGGTTTTGGGTGGGTTTGTCAGCACACCACATCAATCGGCCCGATCAGGGATTTTTTATTGGAGGTCGTGAGCGGCTGCCCGTTAAAGCTAGTATCCAGGCCGGACTTCGCATCCCGTTGATGGGCTTCACGGGGCTGGCCGACGAAATGGATCGCGAAATCAGTATCTCACCCGTAGTCATGTATAAACACCAGGGCAAATACGACCAGCTGGACCTGGGGGCTTATCTGACTTATTCGCCGTTGACGATCGGGGCTTACTACCGGGGTATTCCCTTCAAAAAATATGATCAGACGCTCAACAATCATGATGCAGTAGCCGCTCTGATTGGCTGGCGCATGGACAAGTTTTCGATTGGCTACAGCTATGACGTAACCATTTCAACACTTGGTAATAGCGGGGGATCACACGAACTATCGATCTCTTATATTTTCGACAAGCCTGAAGGCCGTAGAGCTGGCGTAAAACGGCGCGATAAGAAACTACCTTGTCCGAAGTTTTGATAAAATTAAAAAGGGGCTTTATGTAGCCCCTTTTTAATTTACGCCAGCTTCTTATACTTTATGCGGGTTGGCGTGGCCTCAGTACCCAAACGTTTACGACGGTTTTCTTCATATTCTGAGAAATTACCCTCAAACCAGTACACTTGCGAGTTACCTTCAAAGGCCAGAATATGCGTGGCAATCCGATCCAGGAACCAGCGGTCGTGACTGATCACGACGGCACAACCCGCAAAGTTTTCCAGACCTTCCTCTAACGCCCGTAACGTATTTACATCCAGATCGTTGGTCGGCTCATCCAACAAAAGCAGGTTAGCGCCTTCTTTGAGGGTCACGGCCAGATGTACGCGATTGCGCTCCCCACCCGACAGGGTTCCAAGCTTTTTTTCCTGATCAGATCCACTAAAGTTAAAACGACCTACGTAAGCGCGAGCGTTCGTTTGTTTACCACCCAGCATAATCCATTCGTTCCCACCCGAAATGGTTTCAAAAACCGTTTTATTCGGATCAAGGCCATCGTGTTCCTGATCTACGTAAGCTACTTTTACGGTTTCGCCCACGGCAAAAGTACCCGTATCAGGTTTATCACGCCCGGTAATGAGCTTAAATAGTGTCGTTTTACCGGCACCGTTCGGGCCAATAACACCTACGATTCCCCCTTGTGGTAACTGAAAACCCAGATGTTCGAACAGAAGCCGTTCCCCAAATGCTTTCGAAACATCTTCAGCTTCAATCACTTTAGCACCTAAACGTGGGCCAGCCGGGATGAAAATTTCCAGTTTTTCGTCGCGCTGTTTGGCATCTTCATTCAGCAGCTTTTCGTAGGCCCCTAAACGCGCTTTCGACTTAGCCTGACGGGCTTTAGGGGCCATCCGTACCCACTCCAACTCGCGCTGAAGTGTCTTTTGTCTTTTGGATTCGGTTTTTTCTTCGCGAGCCAGCCGATTTTGTTTCTGTTCCAGCCAGGATGAATAATTGCCTTTCCAGGGAATACCTTCACCCCGGTCGAGTTCGAGAATCCAGCCTGCTACATTGTCCAGAAAATAGCGGTCGTGCGTAACGGCGATCACTGTACCCGCATATTGCCGAAGGTGTTCTTCGAGCCACAGAACCGACTCCGCATCAAGGTGGTTGGTCGGTTCGTCGAGCAGTAACACATCGGGCTGCTGTAATAACAGACGGCACAGTGCAACCCGGCGCTTCTCACCACCCGACAGGTTGTCGATCAGGGCGTCGGCTGGTGGACAACGCAGCGCATCCATAGCCCGTTCGAGTTTCTGGTCCAGCTCCCAGGCGTTGTAATGGTCGAGTTTTTCCTGAACTTCACCCTGTCGCGCAAGCAATTTATCGAAGTCGGCATCAGGATCAGCAAAGGCTTCGTTGATCTCGTCAAATTCTTTCAGGAGATTGACTACTTCCTGTACACCCTCTTCGACTACCTCACGGACAGTTTTCCCCGATTCGAATTTTGGTTCCTGTTCGAGCATTCCCACCGAATAACCTGGCGAGAAAACTACTTCTCCGGTATAATTTTTGTCTATACCTGCAATTATGCGCAACAGGGTCGACTTACCGGAGCCGTTTAAGCCCAAAACACCAATTTTTGCACCGTAAAAAAAGGAAAGGTAAATGTTCTTTAGGATTTGTCGGTTAGGCGGAATATTTTTACTCACGCCAGCCATAGAGAAAATTATGGTTTCCTGACTCATTAATTTCTAATAGATTTGTAGTTGGCTTTAATCCTCAAATTTAACCCACAGCGCAGCCTTAACCAAGCACAGTAATGGAAAACGCTTCACTGGTAGATGAATACGGTTACGTCAAAGACGGAAAGGTATTTTTGAAAGGCTACCTGAATTATGAAGATCGCCAGATTGGCGAAGTAAAACGGACCGAGCAGGAAGCGCTCGATTATTTTAAAAATCGCTTCATCATTGCGGAAAACAAAGTCAGCCAGTTGAAGAGTGATATTGCCGAAGCGCAGAACAAAGGCTCTTATCTGACTAAGCTGGTTCAACTCCGTAAGAAACTCCTCGGGTTTGATGCACTAGGTGACTTCCCGCCCCTCCTTGAGCGGCTGGATGAACAAGAGAAACTGCTGGCCGACCTAATTACGGTCAATCAGCGTAAGAACTACGACATCAAGAAAGCCTTGATCGCCGAAGCAGAAGCTATTGTCGATAGTAACGACTGGCGTCCAACGGCGGATGCTCTTCAGGAAATCAAGACCAAATGGATCAAGACAGGGCCGGTTGATAAGTCAGTTGAGGCTGAGGTTGAAGGTCGTTTCCAGGAGCTATTGGATGGTTTCTTCCAACGTCGACGCGAGTTTTTCAACGAACAGAACAAGGTCATTCAGGAACGTCTGGAAAAATACGACGAACTGATTCGGCTTGCGTTCCGGGCCAATCGCCTGGGCGATCTGGATGCTGCTTTTCAGGAAGTTCGTCGGCTCAACAACGCCTGGAAACAGGTGGGCGAAGTGCCTATCAAGAAAAGTGGCAAACTGTATAAGCAGTTCAAAAAAGCGACGACGATGTTCTATGCGAAGTATAACGACGCGAAGGGCATTGTTATCCAGCCGAAGATCGATCCGCGTATTGAGGCTCAAATGAAAATGGCCGACGAAGCCGAGCGTCTGTCAAAACAGTCGGATATTTTTGCGGCTGCCGACCGGGCTAAAGTCCTGTTGAATAGCTGGAAGGAAATCAAGGTTCCTTTCAAACTTCAGGATAAAGTCCTGAATGAGCGGTTCCGGTCTGCCTGTGACAAGATTTTTGAGCTGAGTTATTTAGGCCGTGTGTTAACCCGAAAATACCCTGCTTTTGAATTAAAAAGTAAGGCGGAGCAGCTTCGGACCAAAATTCGGGAGATGGAGTACCTGATTAAACGGGAGAAAAATGACCTTCAGTTCGCGCTACAGGATGCGGAAGGGCTCGACCCCAACAATGCAGAAGACAAGATGATTCTGAACAAAATCGGTACTCAAAAACGCAAAATTGCCATGAAAGAAACAATTCTGCGCGAATTCCAGAAGCAGTTGGAAAGTGTAGGATACTGATTAACAGGCAGGAGTTTGCTGCTATAATGAACGTGCCACAGCTTCTGAAGCTGTGGCACGTTTCGTTTTACCGAATTGTTATTGAGATATGGAAACAAACCTGAATAACCCCGACTTTTTAACGTCCAACACTGACTTTCGGGCGGCCATTGTCCCCGGCAAATTTGTCCGGCTGGAGTATTTGACCGACTTAAATGAGTTTATCAAAGCCGATGTACTCATCAAACAGCTTTCGTACGAGAATGGCGCTGAATGGCTTGAACTGGCCACTGGCGAAATCATTCCGCTCGACCGCGTTGTGAGCGTTTCGGGCAAATTGTCTCCGCGTTATCCCAGCTATGGTAATTACTCGTGTGATTGTTAACCGTTAGTCAATCATCTCAAACCCGCAGTAGGGTACGAGAACGTTAGGAATCCGAACCCCTTCTGGCGTCTGATTATTTTCCAGAATAGACGCCAGAATACGCGGCAGAGCTAACGCAGAGCCATTGAGCGTATGCATCAGTTGCATCTTACCCTCCAATTTCGAGCGCAGTTTTAGCCGGTTGGCCTGATACGTTTCAAAATTCGACACCGAACTCACTTCGAGCCAGCGCTGCTGGGCTGCCGACCACACTTCCATATCATACGTCAATGCTGATGTGAAGCCCATGTCGCCCCCACAAAGCCGTAAGACTCGATAGGGTAATTCCAGCTTTTGTAGTAGGCCCTGTACATGGAGGCTCATCTCTTCCAGTGCTGCGTAGGATTTCTCTGGCTTTTCAATCCGTACGATTTCTACTTTATCGAACTGATGTAGCCGGTTCAGACCACGTACATGTGCCCCCCACGATCCGGCCTCCCGTCGGAAACAAGGTGTATACCCCACATTTTTAATAGGCAGTTGGCCCTCAGGTAAAATAACATCACGGTAAAGATTCGTAATGGGGACTTCAGCTGTCGGGATGAGATAGAGTTTGTCTTCCGTTACGTAATACATCTGACCTTCTTTATCGGGCAACTGTCCCGTTCCAAAGCCTGAATCTTCATTGACAACAATAGGCGGTTGCACTTCCAGATAGCCGGCTTTCAACGCTTCGTCGAGGAAGAAGTTGATCAATGCCCGCTGAATACGCGCGCCCTTGCCTTTATAAACCGGAAAACCAGCGCCCGAAATTTTAACCCCCAGCTCGAAGTCGATGATGTCGTACTTTTTAATCAGCTCCCAGTGCGGTTGCGCTCCTTCATAAAGCGACGGTTTCTCGCCATTTTCCAGTACAACTTCGTTATCATCGGCCGAGCGGCCTTCAGGAACGCTGCTATGTGGAATATTTGGGATCGTTACCAGAACAGCCTGCAAATCGATTTCGATCTGACGCAGCGTTTCCCCCAAGTCTTTCGAACGGACTTTCAATTCGGCGGTTTCCGCTTTAGCGGCATCAGCAGCGGCTTTGTCGCCCGCCTTCATCAAGGCGCCAATCTGACCAGCTTTGGCGTTTGACTGCGCCAGGGTGTCATCAAGTTCACGTTGTGTATCCCGCCGTTGCTGATCAAGGGTTAATACCTGATCAATTGTGGCTTCGGCATTCGCGAAATGCCGTTTATGAAGACCTGTTAGTACAGCTTCCTTATTCTCACGGATAAAGGGTAATTGAAGCATTAGCTTTTGCGATAATACGTTTAATTACGGCTATGAAATTCACATTAGAGAGACCTATCAGGTTTTTCGGCAACCCTTATGCCGAAAACAAGCCGTCGTTTAGTGCATTCAGTGCATCGGCTTTGTATTTGCCATGAACTAGTAGCGATAGATTACTTTCCGTACCGCCATACGAAATCATCCGAATCGGGATGTTTTTCATGGCGTTAAATACCCGGACAGCTACTCCTTCATTATCAGCACTGAAGTTCCCTACAATACAGATAATCGTCTGATCGTAATCGGGCTCTTCTAAGGTACAGAATGCACTGAGTTCAGCTTTGATATCTTCGATTCGCTCGGTGTTGTCGATTGTAACGGACACCGAAACTTCGGAGGTCGTAATCATATCAACCGGCGTTTTATACTTCTCGAAGATCTCAAAAATCCGGCGCAGAAAACCATAGGCGTTCAGCATACGGGTCGAGTGGATGTACAATGCCGTAATACCGTCTTTAGCAGCAATTGCTTTAAACACCTGATCGCTGGTGCGGTCGGCAATGAGAGTACCGGGCGCACTGGGATCCATGGTATTTTTCAACCGCACGGGTACGCCAAACATACGGGCGGGCGTAATGGTTGACGGATGCAGAATTTTAGCACCGAAATACGCCAGCTCAGCCGCTTCGTCGAACGTCAGTTCCCGAACGGGGAACGTGTTTTTAACAATGCGCGGATCGTTGTTGTGCATCCCGTCGATGTCGGTCCAGATCTGGATTTCTTCGGCCCGGATAGCACCACCGATCAGCGAAGCCGTGTAATCCGAACCTCCACGCTTGAGGTTATCGACTTCACCCCTTGGGTTTCGACAGATAAAGCCCTGCGTAACAATGATGTGCTTATCGGTATGCTGTGGCAGCATCTCGGCCAATGTCTGCTCTGTGAACGCAATCTCAGGCTCATTATCCGCATCGATCCGCATAAACTCCAGTGCAGGCAGTAGCGTGGAAGCTACGTTTTCTTCGTCCAGATAGGCCTGGAACATTTGGGTACTCAGCAGTTCACCTTCAGCTACAAGTTCTTTTTCCTGTTTGAGCGTAAACGGTTTGATTCGGGTCAGCGACCGGATAAAGGCAAATTCGTTATCAATAATTTTCTGTCCGGCTGCTTTGCCCTGCTCGGTCTTATACAGTTCGGCAATAAAACCGTCGTAGTGCGCCTTGAGCGTATCGATTTTGGCGTTTGCATCGGCGTCGTTGTTTACTTTCAACGATTCTCCAATAGCTAACAGGGCATTCGTTGTGCCCGACAAAGCCGATAGCACGACAATTTTTCGGGTGCTATCTTCAGTAACCAGTTGGCGGATAGACTGCATACGTTCCGGTTTCCCAACCGACGTGCCGCCAAATTTCCAGACGTGCATTTTTAATTAGTGAAAGAGTGAATGAGTGAAAGAGCGAACAAGTTGAGAGCATAAAATCGCTCTTTCACTCATTCACTCTTTCACTCTTTAAAACTTGCTATAAACCTGTTCTTGTAATCCGATCATTTTGATGGCGGTGATAGCGGCTTCGTCGCCTTTGTTGCCGTGTTTACCACCTGCCCGGTCAAGCGCCTGCTGTTGATCATTGGGGGTCAGAACACCGAAAATAACAGGCTTTCCAGTTTTCAGACCAACGTTAGTTAACCCCTGGGCTACAGCGTGGTTGATGTAATCGTTATGCTTGGTTTCTCCCTGAATCACGCAGCCAAGAGCAATAACGGCGTCAATATCGTCGCGCTGGGCAAACCATTGCGCTCCCAGCGTTAGCTCATAACTGCCGGGTACATTCCCTCGAATAACGTTCTCGGCTTTAGCTCCGTATTGCAACAACGTTTGATGAGCCCCTTCAAACAAAGCTTCGGTCACTTCACTGTTCCATTCGGAAACCAGTATCGCAAACCGGCGTTCACTAACATCGGGTAGGTCGTTGGTCGAAAATACACTAAGACTTTTTGCAGCAGTGGCCATTCTGAATTGCACCGGCAACCCGGCGGGATTTAACTGATTAATGGATTTTCTGAATATTGTTTGAATCGGATTTTTATCGGTCAAAAAGATATACTAACCTGCCTCTAAAACCAACTAGAAACAAAATCGTGTACATCCTTGATCTACGTAATCCCGCCGGGCCGCCGGAGCGGTTCGGACAATAAAAAAGGACAAAACCGGCTTCGGCTTTGTCCTTTGCTGTATTGATTGGATCAAGTACGCTTACGACTCACCGACGGTAGCTTCCAGTACGGATTTGTACTTTTTAGCACTACCTGCTTCGGCGGACTGAGCATACTTCTCAATAATTTCGTTGTACGTGTCAATGGCCTTATCGTTCTGTTTAGCCTGTTCGTAAGCAACAGCTAATTTCATCAGGTAACCAGGCGTAAAGTATTTATTCGACTTGTAATCAGCGGCTTTCCGGTAGTAGTCAGCGGCCTCGTCGAAACTTTTCTTTTCCATATAAGCGTCACCAGTCAGTGCATAGGCCCGCGCCTGAACTAACAGATCAGATGAGCTGAATGCTTTCAGATGTTCGATGGCATCATCATACTTACCCTGTTTCAACAAGGCAATACCCGAATAAAACTCGGCCAGATTGCCAGCTGATGTAGAGCCGTAATTGCTTGCCACAGCCAACAGGCCAGGGCTTTTACCATCGCCATTCAGTGCTTTCTTGGTCGAATCAGCTTCGAGTTGATAAACCGATGGGAACATTTCGACCTGGGCTGTATCATCCTGCTCGCTGATATAGTAGCGATAACCGAAGTAACCAACCACCAGCAACAAAATACCGCCCAGTACCCCAAACACGATGTTCCGGTTCTGTTCAAAAAAGTCTTCGGCCCGTTCTAACTGACCAGCTAGTGCGTCTGGATCTTCCAAAAACTCCAGTCCGCTATTCTTTTTGCTCATGCTTTTGCAATTTGGACTGCAAAATTAGGAATATTTACCATTATGAAAAAGGGTAACTATCAAAACTTTACGAATCCAGTCCGTTTTGTAACTCAATATCACGTACAGACATAACCTCCGACGAACGCACTTCCCGAATTTGATGCGGTAATAGGGTCTCTACTGCCACAGATTCACCCGTAAGTGTCACAAATTCAACTTCGTAGGCTTTACCGCCATTATAAACGGTTAAAATAGTTCCGACATCTCCGGCCTTCAGGCGTCCCTCTGCAATCTCTTCCTGAAGTACGACCAAATCATACTCACTCATAGACTCATATACTGGTTCAGAAAAAGAAACGCTCGACATTGCATCTTGTTTTGTTCACAATTAAATAACTTTGCCGTGCTAATCTTCTAGGGGTGCCCTAACGAACGGGCTGAGATTATACCCATTGAACCTGCGCAGGTAATGCTGTGAAGGGAAATGTACTCATAGGCTACGTCTGTGAGTGTTTTTACAAATATCATACCAATAACAAGGTAGGTTTGGCCCCTTGCCTATCGTAACCATTTTCAGTCATGAAAAAAGGTACGACCTATCTTACCAATTCTGTTGTCTTAGTAGCCTTGCTGCTACTCAATCTGCCCGCCTGGGCGCAATTTTCCATTTCGGGTAAAGTGGCTGATGCCGAAGGCGGTACACTGCCAGGTGCAGCCGTTATTCTGGAAGGAACCTACAAAGGCACCTACACCGACGCAGCCGGAAATTTTCAACTGGTCAATTTGAAACCGGGATCTGTATCCGTGAAAGTTTCACTGCTGGGCTACGAATCCCAAACGCAAACTGTAACGCTAAGCCAGAATACGACTATCGACATTAAACTGGCCAAAACGGCAGTGGCTGTCGATGAAGTTGTGGTCAGTGCGACGCGGGCGAATCAGAAATCGGCCATTGCCTATAGCGACGTAACCCGTCGGGATCTGGACAAACTGAATCTGGGTCAGGATATTCCACAATTGCTCAACTTTACCCCTTCTATCGTGACCACCTCCGATGCCGGAACGGGCGTTGGTTACACAGGCATTCGCATACGAGGCTCCGACGCGACGCGGGTTAATGTGACCTTGAATGGTATACCCTATAACGATGCCGAATCGCAGGGAACGTTTTTTGTCGATATGCCCGACTTTGCTTCTTCAGTCAGCAGTATCCAGATTCAGCGGGGCGTCGGCACATCGACCAATGGGGCCGGAGCATTTGGGGCATCGGTGAATATTCAGACGAATAAACTGGAAGCGAATCCATACGCCGAAACCAATGCATCGGTAGGTTCATTTGGTACTCGTAAACTGAACGTTCTGGCTGGAACGGGGCTGCTCAACGGTCATTTTGCCGTGGATGCCCGTTTATCAACCATTCACTCCGATGGCTTCATTGACCGGGCTTTTTCAAACCTCAAATCCTTCTATCTGTCGGGTGGGTATTATGGCAAAAAGGGATTTATCCGGCTCAATGCCTTTTCGGGTCAGGAGCAGACCTATCAGGCCTGGAATGGTATACCGGAGGACATTCTGAAAACGAATCGGACTTATAACGCCTTTACGTACGATAACCAGACCGACAATTATCAACAGGATAATTACCAGCTTATTAGTTCCTATGAACTTAGCAAAAACTGGCGGGCTAACCTTTCCTTTTTCTACACGAAGGGTAAAGGGTATTATGAAGAGTTCAAACCCAATGACAGCTTCAGCAAGTATGGTCTGCCGAACGTAACCATTGGCGATTCGACCATCACCAAGACCGATATTATCCGCCGGAAATGGCTCGACAATGATTTTTATGGTACGGTGTTCTCGTTCGATTACAATAGTTATGGTAAACTGACGGCAAACATCGGTGGGGGTTGGAACCAGTATCAAGGCGGTCATTACGGCGAAATTATCTGGGCTCGGGTGGCGGGTAATACGAACATACGGGAGCGGTATTACAATGACGATGCTACCAAAACCGACTTCAACGTGTATGCGAAAGCCTTTTACCAATTCAGCAATCGACTCAATGGCTTCCTGGATTTGCAGGTCCGAACGGTTGGCTATTCGTTCTTAGGGTTCAACAGTCAGTTGCAGAATGTCCAGCAGAACGCCAATCTGACTTTTTTCAATCCTAAAGCGGGCCTGACTTATTCCCTTGACGACCAGAGTACGCTATATGCATCGGTTGGCGTTGGGCACCGCGAACCCAATCGCGACGACTATACGCAATCGACCCCCGCGAGCCGCCCCAAACCCGAGCAACTCATCGACTACGAAGCCGGTTACAAACTCCAGACTGAACAGCTAGCCTTCACCGCCAATCTATATTACATGGATTACAAAAACCAGCTGGTCTTATCGGGTCAGTTGAACGATGTGGGTGCCTATAACCGGGTTAATATCCCCAACAGTTACCGCGCTGGCCTGGAATTGGAAGCAGGTGCCCGACTGGCTAAGCAGCTTCGCTGGAACGTGAACGCAACCTTTAGCCAGAATAAGGTCAAAAATTTTACCGAATACCTCGATAACTACGACAACGGCCTTCAGGAGGCCCGTCAATACAGCCGAACCGACATTTCGTTTTCGCCCAATGTGATCGCTGGCTCACAACTCTTATTCACTCCCGCCAAAGGACTGGAATTAGGGCTTTTATCAAAGTATGTCGGAAAGCAATACCTGGACAATACCTCGAATGAAAACCGGAAATTGAATCCCTACTTCACCAACGATATCCGGTTGATTTATACCCTAAAGCCGAAGTTTGCCAAGGAACTGGCGTTCACGCTACTTTTCAACAACGTTCTGAATGAACTGTACGAATCGAACGGATACACCTATGCCTACATCTCGGAAGGGAAGGTTTATGCCGATAACGCCTATTATCCACAGGCCGGGCGAAACTTTCTGGCTGGTATCCGGCTACGGTTTTAGAAAAGTTATTGGGTTGCCATTGGCTGTGGGCGTGATGTCGGTTTTTGGCGTGATGTCGGTTTCTTAAAACCTATTGAAAAAGTTAGAATAGGTTTTGAGAAACCTAACCTGTCAGATGTGAGCATCTGACACCACAACAAGAAGCCTTTAGTACTATGCAATGAATAACGGCCTTGATGTCGATTTTTAAGAAACCGACATCAAGGCCGTTATCTATGACAATTAATGACCAAAAATGACCCTAAGATTAGCGTACCAATAAACGCTGGTGCACGGCTGGCTGGTCAGTTGGGTGCAATGTAATCAGATACAATCCGGCTGGCCAGTCCGCTACTGAAACACCATATTCATTTGTACCGGCTGTACATCGAACAGAGCGATTGTAGGTCATTCGACCCAGCAGGTCCGTCGCATACAATTGAGCAATACCCGGCATCTGGGCATTATACCGAACAGTGATCTGTTCGCGCGCTGGCGAAGGGAATACCGTTAATCCGGTCTCGACTTCAGGAGTTGTACCCGTTACTACCTTACCGCTAAACAGATACGGTTTGCTAACGATCGATTTCTCAAATTGGGGCGAACTCCAGAATAGTTTTGACGTAGCGTAACCCTGGCTTTCAAGAAAATCCATCTGGATCGTGTATGATTGTCCAGCCACCAAATCAAGCTTTCCTAACCATTCGATCGACGGCTGAGCTTCCCATTTATCAATTAACTGTTTGTTATTCACCCAAAGCCGAACGCCATCATCGGTTTGGGTATAAAATGTGTAGGTATCGTTGAAGGGCACCTGGATTTTACCTGTCCAGCGCACCACAAAATGATCGGCACCTACATTGGGCGCGGGTTCGCCTTCGCCCCAGTCAAAATTTATCGTCTCATCCGTTCGGGTAAAGGTTGGTGTACCTGCAATCTGGTCGGTATTACTGTAGTATTCGCCCAATAAGCCATTTCCCGACGAAGCCGGTAAGGCCTGATACTGCATCGTCAGCATCGGATTACCCGGTTGTACTTCGTAGGTAACTAACGGCGCATTCTGGCCATTACCCCAGCCTATGAATTTGTAAAACCCCTCCGACGCAGCAGCATACGGCTTTGTTTCCAGGCTACGCAACATACCCACTACCGATTGAAACGATAAATCTGGTTGACGGGGCTCTCCATCCAGATACACGCGTACTCCAGTAACACTACTGGCAATGGTAACCGTAGCGATTTCGGGTTTCACATCCACAAAAGATTCGTTCGTCAAACCCGACACATCAGTTGCCAACAGATGGATTCGATACCAGACTTCAGTAGACGTCTCGCCCACGCGGGGAATTTTGAACGTACCTGTCGTAATGCCCGAAACGGGGTCAAGCGCCGGATGAACGTGATCGTCATGATGAAAATCGATCCACCAGGTTAGCTTGGCATTAGACAGAGGTTGTTGACTTGAACTAACCGCATCACCAGCGAAGGTGATCACATCACCTGCCCGGTATGTTTTGTTGGTTATGGGTTGCTGAATGCGTACTACGGGTCGCTGCGCCTGCACAACGCGTAGCGACATCACATCCGAACTGTCGGCTCCAAGTGTATTAGAAACGATACAGTAGAATGTAGCTCCATTATTGGCGAGCGTAGGACTACTGATGGTGTATTGACTCTGATCGGCTCCGGCTATCAGTTTGCCATTCTGATACCATTTGTATGTCAGTGGTTTCTGACCGACGGCATTGACGCTGAACGTAATGGATTCGCCAACGGGCACAAACGCATTGGGCGACTGGCTGCTGATATACGGCAAACCCGAATCGAAGAACGACACTTTATGTAGGGACCCATTCCAGGTTGAGGTATTGTCCTGCTGCGTACCCCCACCAAGCCCAGACCGGGCCAGATAATACAAGTATCCGTCAGGGCTGGTGGCTATCCCTACAGGTCGATCAACATTTGTCACAAACGAACCATTGACCTGACCATTTGCCGGATCGAGCGTGTAGATGGTACCATTGCAGTAATCTGCAAAAAATGCTTTGCCTTTATAATCGGTCGGGAAGCGAAGCGTAGGCGGGTTATAAATGGCCATACCGGTTATGGCACAGCCGGTATCATGGTCATATACCTGAAGCGGATCGGCATAATTTTCAGGAGCATCCTGATTTGTACGACGACCTTCAATAAGCGGCCAACCGTAGTTTTTCCCGGCACGAATCTCATTGATTTCTTCAAAACTGGCATCGCCAACATCGCCAACCAGAATCCGCCCGGATACCGGGTCGATGTCCATACTGAATGGGTTCCGTAAACCCAGCGCATAAATAGCCTGGTATTTACCTTGCAGCTGACCAACAAACGGGTTATCGGTTGGAATACTGCCATCATCATTCAAACGCAACACCTTACCAAGCAAACTGTTAAGACTCTGGGCGGCCGAGGCATTGGTACCCTCACCAACAGCGATATACAGCTTTCGGTCGGGTCCAAATCGCATAGCCCCGGCATTATGGAGCGTCGCCAGTAAGGGGTCAAAATCGATTAATACGGTTTCGCTGGCCGGATCTGCAACTCCATTAGGTGCCCGAAAACGACTTAGCCGATTATGATTCTGGCCGTTTACGGTATAGTAGACATAGAAATAAGGGGTTCGCGGAAAATCAGGATGAAAGCAAATCCCCGACAGGCCCCGCTCATTGGTTACGTCAATATTAGTAACCGTCATAAACGGGTCGGGCGAGAGTACATCTTTTACTACTTCCCGAATTTTTCCGTCTTTTTCTATCACAAAAAGACGTCCATCGGGCGAAAAAGCAAGACCTGTCGGGTTCAGATTACGGGCAACCTGTTTCTCCACAAACCCACTCGGCAGTTGGGCAAACGCCGATTTCAGCAAACCAATCAGTAAGACCGTACAAATGAAGCGCATTAGACGAATACAGCTAGCTAGTTAAGTTAATGCTTTCTCATATTTCGTTCATGAGACTACATTAATATGACTAACATCCGATTTTACGGTCACATCTATAATCTACCAATGGCCTGTTCCAGATCCTGAATCAGATCATCTACATCCTCAATTCCGACACTGAGCCGAATAAGGGTGTCTTTCAGGCCGTTTCGCTCACGTTCTTCTTTCGGTATACTGGCGTGTGTCATACTGGCTGGATGCGTGCAAAGTGACTCTACTCCGCCCAGCGATTCGCCCAATGAGAATACTTCGAAACTTTCCATGACCCGCACGGCTTCGGGCATCGAGTCGCCTTTGAGTTCAAAGGATAACATGCCACCAAAATCGCGCATCTGCGTTTTAGCCAGTTCATTCCCAACGTGCGACTCCAGGCCAGGATAATGCACCTGACTCACTTTCGGGTGCTGTTGCAGATAACGGGCTACTTTCATGGCATTTTCGCAGTGTCGTTGCATTCGAACATGCAGCGTCTTGATGCCTCGTAATACCAGAAAGCAATCCTGCGGCCCTGGCACTGCTCCACAGGCATTTTGAATAAAAGCCAGCCGCTGCGCCGTTTCGTCATCATTCAGGATGATAGCCCCCATTACTGTATCAGAATGTCCACCGAGATATTTGGTCACGGAGTGCATCACAATATCGGCTCCCAGATCGAGCGGATTTTGCAGATAGGGCGATGCAAATGTATTATCCACAACCAGTTGGATCGTATGCCGTTTGGTGATGGCCGAAATAGCAGCAATATCGACCAAACGAAGCAACGGATTGGTCGGGGTTTCGATCCAGACCATTTTAGTAGCCGGTGTAATGGCCGCTTCCAGATTGGCCGGATCATCGAGCCCCACGAATTTGAATGTCAGGCCAAATTCCTGAAATACGCGAACCATAATACGGTAGGTACCACCATACAGATCATTGCTGGCAATAATTTCGTCGCCAGGTTTGAAGAGTTTCAGAATCGCATCGGTTGCTCCTAACCCCGACGAATAACAAATGCCATGTTTGCCGTTTTCAAGCGCGGCCAGGTTATTTTGCAGCACCGTTCGGGTCGGATTCTGCGTGCGGGCGTATTCATACCCTTTGTGCTTCCCCGGCGATTCCTGCACATAGGTCGAGGTCTGATAAATGGGTGTCATGATAGCACCCGTCGTTGGGTCCGGCTCAATACCGGCATGGATGGCTTTGGTTCCGAATTTCATACTCAAAAGTAACGAAGTTTGTAACGCAAATGGATAACCACAACGGTTACCAAAACCCCAGCACCCGTCTTGCAGTTTACTACTAAGTGAAAACCACTATTCCTAAAAACATAACTGGCCCAGCCATTGCCGGACTCATACTCTCGGCAACCCCAATTGTCTTTACCTCTGTACTGACCTATTACGCTATTGTCTATGAACCAGTAATCGCTGGCTTCTCAACCTGGCAATGGATCGGCATCACCCTAACCTGCGCTGTAACCTCGGCAGGCCTAACTCCCCCAACGATGCTGGCGCTGATTTTCGGTTACTTTCTGGGCTGGAATGCCCTTCTACCGATGTTTGTCATCAACTTTGGTGGTATTTTGCTCATCAATCTAATTGTTCGATGGCTCGATCACGACCGGGTACTGGCCTTCATCCGACGCAATCCGAAAGCACAATCGGTACTGGATCGTATCCTGAACAATGAGCTGGAGGTAATCTTTTTCGCCAAACTCTCTCCTATTCTTCCGTTTGGCCTGACCAACCTGCTTTTTGCTTTATCGGGAGCCCGATTAAAAAATATTTTGTTGGGTGGGTTTCTGGGTATGACGCCCCGGACCATTCTGGCCGTGTGGTCAGGCCACGAAGCCCATGCGATAAAAACCCTGCTCGACAACCCGAATCAGGGTTCCTGGACGCAAATCGTTGTCGTCGCCTTGGTTATTGTTTCCATTGCCGGACTCTGGCGTACGATTCAGAAATCATTGAAACAGTAGCATAACCCTTCTGCTGGAGGAGGCTCCTTTTACTGCCTCAGCTGCTCAGCCGTTAATTCAACCAGCCGATTGTGGCCGGTCCGTAAAACGGTTAGGTCATAATGTCGGAGCTGTTTGGAAAGTGGAAGGATATATGAACCGGGCACAATCCGGTCAAAAGCACCTGTAAAAAAACGCACCCTAACCGCGTGATTATTCAGCAATGCGGCAATATGAGCCAGATCGGGCGAAATCAGTCGAAACTGTGTCCAGCTTTGGTAAACCCGCTCCCGCTGTTCGGGCGTACCAAGCGACAGTTCAGCAAAGCGCATAGCCGTCCGGTTGAGCAGGCTTAATCGAGTCAGCAGATGGCCCAATCGGTTCAAAGCGGTCAGATGTTGCAAAAAATACCGAAATAGCCATCGTCCTGGCTTTGAGGCCGTTGCCAGTTGATACCACGCACTGCGGGTAATACCATCGGGGGCAATTAAGACTAACTGATCAAGCCTATCAGCAAAGGCTTCGACGGTCGCCAGTGCAAAACGGCCACCTAAGCTAAAACCCATCAACGCGAACCGATCAATATTTTTTTCCTGTAAAAAAGCGCCAATAAGCTGTTGCCAGGCAGTTTTGGTTAAAAGCTCCCTCTTCCGATAGCAGCTTTCGCCATGAAAAAATAAATCCAGCGCGAAAATGGTATATTGATTTCCTAGTGTAACTTCCAGCCCCTTGAAAACATGGCTATTCTGCCCAAAACCATGAAACGCCAGCAAAACTACCGGGCCATTCCCGATTGTTTGGTAGGCAAGCAGATTACCTGCCACCTCAATTTTTTGGACCCTGGCTTTGCTCATACCAACAAAGTTGCAAAAAACCCAAATGCGTATGTTAACCGTCAGAAACCTTACTGAGCTAGCGGCTCTCGCTGGTCAATCGCTGGGCAGCACCGACTACCTATCAATCACCCAGCAAATGGTCGACCGATTTGCGGAAGCCACTGGCGACTATCAATGGATACATACCGACCCCGAACGGGCTGCTACTGAGTCACCTTATAAGACAACGATTGCCCATGGTTTTCTTACCCTCTCGCTGGCACCGCAGCTTATGGCCCAGATTTACCGGGTCGAATCGGTCAGGATGGGCATTAATTACGGAGCCAATAAAATTCGATTTACCAATGCTGTACCCGTTGGCAGTCGTTTACGATTAAACGCCCGATTGTTGAGTGTCGAACCGCAGGCTACCGGAAGTCGAGTAATAACCGAATGTATTTTCGAGATCGAGAATCGGCCCAAACCCGCCTGTGTTGCCGAATTAATCACGTTACTGTTCGAATAAGTAGTATGCTTGCATACTACTTTAGTAGCCAATTACGTATCTTTACTCCTTCTCATTACACAGTCACAAACAAAACCACGCAATTCAGATGGCAACAGAATCGCTGGAATTACAGGGATTAAATTTTAATTTATCGGAAGAGCACATGGCCGTAAAGGAAGCCGCCCGCGATTTCGCTCAGAATGAACTGCTTCCCGGCATCGTTGAACGCGATAACGAAGCCCGTTTCCCGGCTGAGCAGGTCAAACGCATGGGCGAGCTGGGCTTCCTGGGCATGATGGTGCCGCCTGAGTATGGCGGAGGAGGTATGGATACGGTTTCGTACGTACTGGCCATGGAAGAGCTTTCCAAAGTCGATGCGTCGGCTTCGGTAATTATGTCGGTCAACAACTCACTCGTTTGTTATGGACTGGAATCTTTCGGCACTGAAGAGCAGAAGCAGAAATACCTTACCCGACTCGCAACCGGCGAAATAATTGGTGCATTCTGCCTGTCGGAGCCTGAAGCGGGTTCGGATGCCACCTCGCAGAGCACCACAGCCGAAGACAAAGGTGATTATTATGTAGTGAACGGGACTAAAAACTGGATTACCAATGGCAACTCGTCGAGCGTTTGTCTGGTCATTGCCCAAACCGATCGGGAGAAGAAACACAGAGGCATCAATTGTCTGATTATTGAGAAAGGAACGCCCGGCTTTGTGGTTGGTAAAAAGGAAGATAAAATGGGTATCCGGGCCTCAGATACGCATTCCCTGCTGTTCACCGACGTAAAAGTTCCTAAAGAAAATCGTATCGGGGAAGATGGTTTCGGGTTTAAATTTGCCATGTCGACTTTAAATGGTGGCCGTATCGGCATTGCAGCTCAGGCGCTGGGTATTGCAGCCGGAGCCTATGAACTAGCCTTGAAATATAGCCAGGAACGCCGGTCGTTTGGAAAGCAAATCTTTGACCATCAGGCTATTCAGTTTAAACTGGCCGAAATGGCCACAAAAATCGAAGCAGCCCGATTACTGGTTTATAAAGCAGCCCGGCTGAAAGATGAGCATAAAGACTATGTACAGGCCGCTGCCATGGCTAAATTATTTGCTTCTGAAGTAGCTATGTGGGCAACTACCGAAGCCGTTCAGATCCATGGCGGATACGGTTATGTGAAAGAATTTCACGTGGAGCGTCTTATGCGGGACGCTAAAATTACTCAGATATATGAAGGTACGTCCGAAATACAAAAATTAGTGATAGCCAGAGAGCTAATTCGATGATGTAATTACATATAAAATTGAATTTTTATCATTCGATAATGCGTGTTCGGCCTGAATACGCATTATTTTTTTTATTTTTTGGAAACTTTTATACTTGTATTAGTTTTGTACAAATTATTAGTTTTGTGCAACTTTGAGCGCAATACAACTTCGGCAACACGCACCTTTCATCTATGGAAGACTATAATAAAATAATCGAATCACTGGGCGTGAAATTTATCAAGGCCCGCAACATTCGGATTCTGCAGCCTATCACCATCAGAAACTTCTATGATGTTGAGAACACGTTATTGATTTTATATAACGGTGAAGTATCGATTGGCGACGAAAAAATAAAGGTGGAAGTTGGCGATATGCTATTCATACCGGGTGGTAAACACGTTACGGTTACGTATGGTGATCCCACCAACCCAAAAATTGTCTCGAATGAAGAGTTCATGACCCATCGGGAATCGTATTGGGAAGGCAATCATGACCCGAAGCTAATCGGACATCTACCCAACTCATTCGGCTACGTGTCGTTCGAAGCTAAAGTATTCGATTCGGTGAACTTCTTTAACTCACTGGACGTACCGCCTTTTATTATCAAACGCGAAGATCACCTGGCCAATACCATCGATCAGATTCTGGCCGAAGAAATGACCGACCTAGCGGGTAAAGGCCGGATTATCAAGATAAAGACCGAAGAAATTGTTATTGAGGTAGTTCGATACATTCTGAAAAACCACCTGTTCGTTGAGCAGTTGGTTACCAATAGCACCTACTTCAAAGACCCTCGTCTGATCGATATCTTTGCTTATATTAAAGAAAATCTGGGCGGTGATCTATCGAACAAGGTATTGGCTAATGTGGCCAACGTTTCGGAAGACTATGTAGGCCAGTACTTTAAGATGCTTACTGGTATCAACCCGCAGGATTATATCGAATACCAGCGTATGGAAGCGGCTGTAGGGTTGTTGCGTACCAGCAAAAAGAGCATTCGGGCTATTGGGTCTGAGGTGGGTTATAAAGATACCGCCTACTTCTGCCGCCGATTTAAAATGATGTTTGGCATTCCAGCCGGTAAAATGCGCCGTCGGGAATCGCTGATGAATGTATAAAAGAGGAGAAAGGAGGAAAGGGACGAAAGGAAAAAGGTAAATGCTGTGGGCAACTCCTTTTTCCTTTCGTCCCTTTCCTCCTTTCTCCTCTTTTTATTGCATTGTGATTTCGATAGGCAGCGTGTAATAGACAGGAACGGGTCTTCCTCCAACTTCGCCGGGTGTCCAGCGGGGCATCTTTTCGACGGCTGCGATGATGTTAGCCATAAATGCTTCCATACCCTTTCTACCCTTTTTGTCGAGTGGCTTCACCTGTACCCGTACATCATGGATATAGCCAAGTTCATCGATAATGAATTTCGCAGCTACTGGTCCAGTTTCGTATCGTTTCCGAACTAAGGCGTTTGGCACTACTATGTTTTCCGCCAGGTAACGGCTCAACGCCACAGTACCTCCCGGAAATTCAGGTTGCTGCTCGGCTACGGTGTAAACTTTATCAATTTTAGCCTGAGGCTGCGCCACTACGCTGACTCCAGCGGCCAATCCGAGACTAATAGATGCGACCAGGCAGCGTGTCAAAAAAGAAAACCGTTTCATAAGTTAAGCGCGGACAACAGATTGATTAAACTCCTGAACAACGGTCGATAATTGAGGCAGCAGATCAGGATCTTGCTCGATACCATTTCCAACCACAATCAGATCAGCGCCCGCTTTTAAGGCTTCGTAGGCTTTTTCTCCCGAGTTAATTCCGCCACCGACAATGACGGGCAGATCGACAGCCGCGCGAACAGCCGCGATCATATCGGGCGATACAGGCCGGCGTGCACCACTGCCCGCATCCAGATACATCAACTGCAAACCCAGCATTTCGCCAGCCATAGCTGTGCAAGCTGCCACCCCTGGCTTATCATGCGGCAATGGCATTGTGTTACTAATGTACGAAACGGTTGTTTGCGTACCGCTGTCAACCAGCATATAGCCTGTAGGTAAAATTTCCAGGCCGCTTCTTTTCAGCAGAGGAGCAGCAATAACGTGTTGGCCTATCAAAAACTCAGGATTACGGCCCGAAATCAGCGACAAAAATAAAATGGCGTCGGCCGACGGCTCAATGTGAAGTGGATTACCCGGAAAGAGAATAATCGGAATAGCTGTATGACGCCTGATGGTGGCAATGACCTCTTTGTGTACATAGTTAGTCACCAGACTCCCCCCTACCAGAAAAAAATCAATGGGATGCTCAACGGTGCGGTTGAGTAAATTTATCAGACCGTCCTGCTCAAGTTTATCGGGATCGAGCAGGACGGCAATAGCTTTCCGACCAGACAGCCGATTACTACGGAGTATAGTCAACAGGCTGAGTCGATGCCTGCTCGTGGTAGTCTGTTGGTTCGGCAGTTGGATTGATGGCATTATTTGAACGTATGCGGGCTAAAAATCCAGTTAGCTGCTCGCGAGCGATATTTGTTAATACGGTGGTCAGGATACCACTAATTAAGCCACTCACGGCTGCCGTCTTTTCCACTTTAGGTGCCAGATTCCTGACAACTCTATGCTTTGACGACACATCGTCTGATTCGTCATCATCATAATCGCTTTCATAATCCTCATCGTCGGGCTCGCCATATTTTTCGGCATAGCGATACTCATCCGATTTAGGCAGAACGGCATTTACGACCAAATATACAGCTAAAGCGGCACCTGCGACAAACAAGGTTGTTTTGCCCAGCTCGGTAGCATCATCTTTTATGGTTTCGACGCCGTTTGAGATCGACGATTTTAGCCGTTCTGTAGCAGCGATCAGTTCGGCCCGCCGAGCCGTTGTATCAGCGAATGGTACTTTAGGGTCTTCCATTTGTACAGTAGAAAAAGCGTTTGAATGCAAACGTATCGAACTAGTAAGTAACTGTTTACCAGACTTTCTGAAATAGATATGCGTTAGTTAGATTGGGGACCTGGATTGCTCATTGCCGAACGGGTCTGCGCCATCAGTTCCTCAATCGCTTCTGATTTCTCTTCAATTTTTTTCTCCTGACTTTTCTTGATAGCGCTATAAGCCATTATCCGAATTTTTGCTTTAAAAAAATCTTTAGCAAAAAGCCAAAGTAAGGTAAGTACCAGAAAAAAACCAGCTACGATCAAAAACCCCAGATATTGGCTATCGGTTACTTTATTCAAATAAGCAGCAAGTAAAATAAAGAGAAAAAGAAGGGTCATAGTACTAAGTAGAGCGAGTACAATGCCATGAATGCCAACAACAACCCCTTCTTCGAGTTTGCCCCGGCTCTCCAGCGTAAACAGCTCAATTCGGGCTTCCAGATAACGGAATATATTTTCCCGGATTTCTTCCAGATGTTCCAGCATGGTTATAAATAATTGATTTCCTTCTGCGGTATTTACAAATATGGGCTCAATTTGTTTCAAAAAAGTGAGGAAATAAAAAAACAGCTTCAACACGCAGGGTGTGAAGCTGTTCACAAATAATTTACCGTTGTTGATGAGCTATCCCCTGGCCTACTCCCTGATTTAGAGGAGCCAAGAGCGAGTGTGCACTATTATCAGCAGGAGCGCTGGTCCGACAATAGGCTCAATTACAAAGTCAGGCGTGACGCCTAATTTTTCAGATACGACAGCATCTTACCGCGATTGACGCAATTTGGCTTCAATCGTTTGCTGCGTATGGGGCACTGCCCGTAGCCGCTCTTTTGGAATCAACTTGCCCGTATCCTTACAAATACCGTAGGTACCATTTTTGATACGGACCATTGCAGCATCCAACTGCTGGATAAACTTTTGCAGGCGAGCCGCCAATTGGCTTAAATTTTCACGTTCGCTAGTATCGGCACCATCTTCGAGCAGTTTTGAGTTCCCCGACGTATTGTCCGTACCGCTATCGTTCCGTTTGCTCAGTGTTTCCTTAATGTAGTTAAGTTCGCTGCGAGTAGCATCCAGCTTTTGCCCGATCAGCTCTTCAAACTCCTTAAGTTCTTCTTCCGAGTAACGCTTTTTTTCTTCCTGAACCATAGCTAATTCAATGTTAAACTTTCGTTGGATGGTGTGCTTTATTTTTTCAGCCACAAAATTAATGGTTTGTACTCGGTATTTCAACGATTCTTGCGACATAATCTATTTTTAGAGGAATTTTATCAAATTGAGAATTCTGAATTTCACAAATGAATATTCGGTTAATATACTCTTTATTGATAGCCTCTTTTGATAAAGACAGCGAACGTAGAAAATTATGCGGCCGTTTTAATATTATATTAATTTTAGAAAAAATAGACCTTTCACAATATAAGCAACGATTTATTAAGTTTGTGGACCACTTCATTAGCATATTTGTTTAAAAGGAAGCAAACACAAAGTCATGGCCTACATTGAACCAGCTCCGATAAAAGATAAAGAGAATCCACTTGAGTCGATGATGTCGCGTTTTGACGCTGCCGCCAAACTGGTGGGCATCTCCGACGAGATGTATGACATCCTGAAAGTTCCCGCCCGTCAGGTTATTGTTGGGCTACCCGTTACGATGGACAACGGGGCTATTAAAGTTTTCGAAGGCTACCGGGTTATTCATTCCAATATTCTTGGGCCTGCCAAAGGTGGTATTCGACTCGATCCGGCCGTTAATCTGGATGAAGTTCGTGCCCTGGCGGCCTGGATGACCTGGAAATGTGCCGTTGTCGATATTCCTTATGGGGGTGCTAAAGGTGGTATTGCCTGTAACCCACGCGAAATGTCGGCTGGCGAAATCGAGCGCTTAATCCGTCAATATACCGTTGCGATGCTCGATGTAATCGGTCCCGACCGCGACATTCCGGCCCCCGATATGGGTACTGGCCCTCGCGAAATGGCCTGGATCGTGGACGAATACTCCAAAGCGAAAGGCATGACTGTCAACGGTGTTGTTACGGGTAAGCCACTCGTTTTGGGTGGTTCACTGGGCCGGACGGAAGCCACTGGGCGGGGCGTAACCGTAGCGGCCCTGGCCGCAATGGATAAACTACGAATGAATCCTTATCGGGCTACATCTGCCGTACAGGGTTTTGGTAATGTAGGGTCTTTTGCCGCCGAACTTCTGCACGAGCGGGGCGTTACTGTGGTAGCGGTCAGCGATATTTCAGGGGGCTACTATAACAAAAGCGGTATCGATATAACGGCCGCTGTCAATTATCGTAACTCGAATAAAGGCACGCTCGAAGGATTTACTGGAGCCGAAAAAATTACGAATGAAGAGCTACTCTCGTTAGCCGTTGATGTGCTGGTTCCTGCCGCCAAAGAAGATGTGATTACAGACGACAATGCCGGTTCGATTCAAGCCAAAATGATTGTGGAAGGTGCGAATGGCCCAACTTCAGCCAGTGCCGATGAAATTATTAACAGCAAAGGCATTCTGGTTGTGCCTGATATTCTGGCCAATGCCGGTGGCGTAACCGTTTCCTACTTCGAATGGGTACAAAACCGAATTGGCTATAAATGGACGCTTGATCGTATCAATCGCCGGGCCGACCGGGCTATGAAAGATGCCTTCGACCGGGTATTCGAAACCTCGCAAAAATTCAAGGTCCCTATGCGATTAGCCGCTTACATGGTAGCCATCGACAAAGTAGCCAGCACCTACAAATACCGGGGCGGATATTAAGGGAATGCATAATGAATGATGTACAATGTATAATTTTGTCGGGGTCCGAACATAATTCAACCATTATTCATTATACATTGTACATATTCATTCATTAATTTATGCGTTTACACCGCGAAGGAACAACCATCATGATTACCACTGGGCTGGTTTTACTGGCCCTGAACCTGCTCGCTTATTTTTACCTTTTCTCCGATAACTCAACAGCTATCCTCCTGTTAGCCCTGGTTAGTTTGATTCTATTTATCCTGGTCGTACAGTTTTTCCGGGTCCCGAATCGGTTATTAACAGTAGGCGATACACAAGTCATCGCCCCAGCTGATGGCAAGGTGGTTGTGATCGAAGAAACAACCGAGAGCGAGTACTTTAACGACCGTCGTCGTCAGGTTTCCATTTTTATGTCGCCCCTGAACGTCCACGTTAACCGTAACCCGGTGTCAGGTATTGTTCGTTATTTTAAATATTTCCCAGGCAAATACCTCGTAGCCTGGCATCCTAAGTCCAGCACCGAAAACGAACGCACCACTGTTGTGATCGAAACAGCCAATGGCGTTCAGGTACTTTTGCGGCAAATTGCCGGAGCGGTTGCCCGACGAATCATCTGGTATGTAAAAGAAGGGCAACCTGTGAAACAGGGTGAAGAGTTCGGCTTTATCAAATTTGGTTCTCGTGTCGATGTATTCCTGCCGCTGGACGCTGACATTAAAGTAGCCATCGGTGATGTGACCCGAGGTGGTGTCACGGTGTTGGCTGAATTGAAATAGACCGATTTACAACAGGAAGAGGTGGAATAGGCGTGCTGGTTTAGATTACCAGTGCACTGTTCCACCTCTTCCTGTTTGTAGACATACTCTCCCTGCTCTTTACCTAACGCTTAACAATTGCCCTTTTTCCGTTTCGGTAACAATTAGACCCAATTCGCCCAACGGGTCGTAAGTGCAGTTGGAGGGATTTTGACCCGGTAATTGAATATCACGGACAAAGGCTCCTTCCGGTGAGAATACCCGTATAATACCAGCTCCAAATACGGCCACATACAAATTGCCATCTGGCCCAACCGTCATACCGTCTGGACCTGGAATGGCCGCTCCCGCTGGAGCATCGATAACCGTGGTCCAAACGCTAATATTCTCCCAACTTAAGTCCGAAGTGTCCCAATAGCCACCCCAAATGCGCTGCTGATGCGTCTCAGCAATTAGCAGCGTCTGGCTGTCTGGATAAAAAACCACGCCGTTCGGATAAAGTAACCCTTCGGCAATAACTTCGATTGAACCCGTTGGTGAGTAAACGACTACATAACCCTGTTGTCCCGCTTCCGACGGGCCCGGACAAGTAATAATCAGGTTATTCTGATCATCAAAAATTAAGTCGTTGGGCATATTAAGCGGCTGGCCGCTTATTTCTTTAATCACTGTCTCTATCGTTCCGGTGGCTGTATGCACGCGTCTGATCGAATTTTGCCCTGAATCACAGAACCAAAGATCGCCCCGATTGCAAATCAGCGAATTCGGTTGTCCGCCCGTTTTAATTCGTTTGGTGTCACCATTCGTGTACCGACAAAATAACCCCTCTCCTTTTTGCTCCACACACCACAGATTGCCTGCATCATCGAAGGTGGGTCCCTCGGGAAAGCGCAGGCCATCTGCTAATACACGTATCTGATCCATACTTCATGTCGTTGAGTAACTGAATTTTAATCAAAAAATAGGCCACAAGAGCCATTAAACATTGTGTATGAATGCTGATCACTCAATAGAATGAGTATTGATCGGTTTTTGTTTACAAAGCTTATTGTGTGCTTCGAAAACTGCGTTAATTACAACCGCAAACTCGCTGGCTTTTTTGATTATTTTTAGAATTAATTAACCATTCTCTATTTATAACTCTCATTCTGGTATGACCTACGATTACATAATTGTTGGTGCCGGATCGGCAGGTTGTGTGCTGGCCAATCGCCTGTCGGCCGATCCATCCGTATCCGTGCTACTCCTGGAAGCGGGTGGGCCAGATACTAAACTGGAGATACGAATTCCGGCAGCCTATACCAAACTGCACGGTTCATCCGTCGACTGGGGCTTCTGGACCGAACCTCAGAAAGCGTTGAATAATCGAAGAATGTATCAGCCACGTGGTAAAACGCTGGGAGGTTGCTCATCGACCAATGCCATGGCTTATGTTCGTGGCAATCGACTTGATTATGATGAATGGGCCTCGCTGGGCAATAAGGGTTGGAGCTATGACGACGTTTTGCCTTACTTTATCCGCTCGGAGCACAATGAACAGTATGATCAACTTGATCCGCGTTATCACGGAAATGCTGGCCCATTGAATGTTACGTACGCTACCCGTTTCCAGACGCCCTTGGCCAGCTGCTTCGTTGAAGCCTGTACACAAGTGGGTATCCAACGCAATCCAGACTATAATGGGGCTCAACAGACCGGAACGGGTTTCTTTCAGTTTACGACTAAAAATGGGCAGCGACACAGCACGGCTTCAGCCTTTTTGAAGCCCATTTTGAACCGACCTAACCTAAAGGTCATTACGCATGCACACACCCAACAGATTCTGATACAGCGTGACCGAGCTATCGGAGTTGAGTTTAAAACCGGAAAAAACCAGACGCAACAGGTTAAGGCCCGAAATGAAGTTATTCTGTCAGCAGGTGCCTTTCAGTCGCCCCAACTGTTAATGCTATCGGGCATTGGACCAGTTGATACACTACGTTCGGCTGGGGTTCCAGTAAAAAAAGAGCTCCCTGGTGTTGGTCAGAATTTACAGGATCACCTATTCACAGGCGTCAGCAGTTTATGTACGCAGCAAGGAGCATCAGCCAATTTCCATCTGAAACCTTTCAATCAATTGAAAGGACTTGCTCAGTTTTTCCTGAAACACACGGGGCCAATGACCAGCAGTCCGCTCGAAGCGGTGGCTTTTCTGAAAACCGAATACCTGTCTCCTCAAGATCCCTCCGACGCTGTAGATATGCAATTGCATTTTGCCCCTGTTCACTTCGGGAATGACGGCAGTACAGATTTTTATGATTTAAGTACCTACCCGTTTACAGATGGCTATACAGTGCTGCCAACGCTATTGAAGCCCCAAAGCCGTGGTTATGTGAGCCTATCATCGAAAAACCCGCTCGACGCACCGATTATTCAACCTAATTACATGGCAGAAGAATCCGATCGGCTGGTTCTGATCAGTGGCATCCGAAAAGCGATTGAGGTTATGCAGGCAGATGCCTTCGGCTCCTACAGTAAGGGTATCAATATTCCGCTGGATTTCAGTTCCGACGACGCCCTCTGGGCACACATCCAGACGTTTATGGAAACGGTATATCATCCGGTTGGCACCTGCAAAATGGGGTCGGATGAATTAGCGGTTGTCGACGATAAGTTACGTGTGCGGGGCCTGGAAGGTTTACGCGTAGTCGATGCGTCGATTATGCCAACAATTGTGTCGGGCAACACCAACGCGCCTGTTATTATGATTGCCGAAAAAGCGGCTGATTTAATTCTGCATGACAAAAATTAAAACGCTGGTCAATGATGATAAGGATCCGTATCATCATTGACCAGCGTTTTACGCACCGGCACGAGCCTAGGCTTATCCGTTAAAAGAACGACAACCGGAGTACAAACGGGCTACCGTAAATGGTACGGGCTAATGAATTATCGTTGTAATTCAGGTTATACAACGCTGTTAGGTTAACCCCAAACCGACGAGAAATAGGTTGCGAATACGTAACCCCTACCAACGGAGCCGTCAATGCGGCACTTGTTTTTGCTCCTGTCTGGTTTTCGAGCTGCTGGATGGTTGTACTTTCAATTTCACCATGCAGGTACAGATTCGGTAAAATCGACGGGATAAACTCATACATCACAAAACCCCGTCCCCCATATTGGTTATAGGTCAGGTACGGAACGGTTTGGCCCGTATTGGTATACGCCTTGTAGCGCGTGTAAGTGTAGCTCCCACCAATCCCGATCAGCATGCGTTCGGTAGCCTGATAGGCAATAACTGGCGAAACACCCAAACTAAATGGATTTCCGAAGCGGAAGCCATTGATACCTCCCCCAAACCGAAGACGTTGGCCAAACGGCAAAGGGCGACCTTCGGGTGTTTGTGTCCGCAACGGGTCACGGCCCTGATCCCGGCGATCTTCCGGGTCTTCAGTAAGTTGGCCGAAGGCAAGGCTGCTACTCAGTAAAGCCGTGATAAACAGTAGCTTTCTAATATGATTCATAGTATTTTGTACAAGAAAGAAAATTATACTAATAACGAAATCAGAACGTAAATTCTTTTACTTCCGGGTCATTCAACAACCGATTTATACATTTCTCGTGGTTACTTTCGGAGCCATATACCCGCCAATGGCCAATAATTTCAGTACCAATCCGTTGTTGTTGCCCCCGTTTAGGAGATAGACCGCATTCTTCGAAAAAGCGTTCGTATTGGTTCAAGGTTTTATTATGAAAAGCCGTCACAATTTTATAATCCCGGAACTGATTCATGCGCTGAACCCGTTCAGCGAAGCCAACCAGCAGCAGCAACGAACTCAAAATGAACACAAATCCGACGAGTGCTATATCATAATGACCCGCCCCTATCGACATCCCTAACGCAGAAACGGCCCAAACCGTTGCAGCCGTTGTGAGGCCTTTCACCCGATTCTCTTCCCGGAAAATTATACCAGCCCCCAAAAAACCAATACCGTTTACAATATTAGCCGCAATACGGTCGCCGGTATTACCGATCCGACCAGAAATAATCGTAAACAACGTCGACCCAACGCAAATCATAATCATGGTTCGCAGCCCAGCGGCTTTCCCATGATACTCCCGCTCAATGCCGATCAGGCCACCTACAATCAGCGCTACACCCAGTCGAATCAGATCTTCTTCCGCAAAGTTCATCCGTTTTATCCGTCAATCAAATTGTTTAGGAAAGCTCTCGGATTTAACTGCCAGGAAAGGCAAATCTGAGAAACCATATTGGCAAATTAACCGTTAAAATTAGATAGCATTTCACAGAATTTAGTAAGGTCCCGAATCCGGTTTTTTCGGTTAGATCGGACCTGTCCATGTTCTACCTCATAAGCTTAGGATGACTCAAACTCCGGAAACCGGACACTTACGCTCCGTTGACCAGCTCGACCCCAAACAGTTCATTATCATTAAAGGGGCGAAAGTACATAATCTAAAAGGAATTGACGTTGCCATACCGCGCAACAAACTAGTAGTGCTGACGGGTTTGTCGGGTTCGGGCAAATCGTCGCTGGCATTCGATACATTATTTGCCGAAGGCCAGCGCATGTATGTCGAAAGCCTGAGCAGCTATGCCCGGCAATTTTTGGGCCGCATGGAGAAGCCCGAAGTGGAATACATCAAGGGCGTATCACCGGCTATTGCCATTGAGCAAAAAGTATCGACCCGTAATCCACGCTCTACGGTGGGTACCTCCACCGAAATATACGATTATCTGAAACTACTTTTTGCCCGGGCGGGTATCACCTATTCGCCGGTTTCGGGCCATGAGGTACGGAAAGATACCGTGACCGATGTGGTTAACTACATCTATGGGTTCGAAGAAGGGCAACGGATCATGATCATGGCCCCTTTGCGCATACGCGAAGGGCGCACACTGGCTTATGAACTGAATATCCTGCTTCAGAAAGGCTACACCCGGATCGTTGCCGACGGCCAGGTTCTGCAAATTGAAGACGTTTTGGAAAGTAGTGTGGAGCTAGGAGCTGTGCGTGAGGACTTACTGCCGCACGATTCCTCCTTACTGGAAATTCTTGTTGACCGGGGCACGGTGCTGTACGATACGGATAGCAAACCCGACGAAGACAACCTGTATCGCTTTTCGGATTCGGTACAAACAGCGTTTAATGAAGGAGAAGGTACCTGTCGGGTCGATATTATCGGGCAGGAATCCCGTACCTTTTCCGATAAATTTGAACTCGACGGTATTGCATTCGAGGAGCCAAGCGTCAACCTGTTCACGTTCAACAACCCGTACGGAGCCTGTCGGCGTTGCGACGGATTTGGGAAAGTGCTGGGCATTGACCCAGACCTGGTTATCCCGGATAAAAACCTGTCCGTTTTCGAAGGAGCCATTGCGCCCTGGCGGAGTGAAAAAATGAGCGAAGAGTTTTTGCGCCCTTTGCTCAAAAACGGTATTCGTTTCGACTTCCCGATTCATCGCCCCTATAAAGATTTAACTCCCGCCGAACAGGAATTGCTCTGGACAGGCAATAGCTACTTCGACGGCTTGAATGCTTTTTTCAATTTCGTTGAAAGCCAGACATTTAAGGTTCAGTACCGGGTTATGTTATCGCGTTACCGAGGCAAAACGAACTGTCCCGAGTGTCGGGGATCGCGGCTACGGAAAGATGCGAGCTACGTAAAAGTAGGTGGTAAATCCATTACCGACCTCGTTCTGATGCCCATTACACAGGTTACCGAATTTTTTCATAACCTAGAACTTCCTTCACAACAGCAGCAGGTGGCCAACCGGATTCTGATCGAGATTCGGAATCGACTGGATTATATGGAGCGGGTTGGCCTGGGCTATCTGACGCTAAACCGGCTAACGAACACTCTGTCTGGAGGTGAATATCAGCGCATTAAACTAGCCACATCACTCGGCTCGGCCCTGGTTGGCTCGATGTATATTCTGGACGAGCCTAGTATTGGGCTTCACCCCCGCGATACTAAACGACTGGTTAGCGTACTGGAATCGTTGCGGGATATGGGCAATACAGTTATTGTGGTCGAACACGAAGAAGAAGTTATGCGGGCGGCCGACCAACTCATCGACATTGGTCCTGATGCAGGCTCACTGGGTGGTCATCTGGTATTTCAGGGAACGTGGGACGAAATCAATGGGCAAGGCGCACGGAGCAGTGAGCAGGGCGTGGTGAATGAGAGTGCCTCCCGCTCCCACACGATAGACTTTCTGACGGGCCAGGAAACCGTACCTGTACCGCCATTCCGCCGGAAGGCAACTAATTTTATCGAACTGAAAGGGGCACGCGAGAACAACCTTAAAAACGTCGATGTCCGTTTCCCCCTGAATACACTAACGGTGGTAACGGGAGTATCGGGCTCCGGAAAAAGTACGCTCATCCGCAAAGTGTTGTACCCGGCTCTGATGCGCGAAAAAGGCGAAGCAGCCGAAGAAGCGGGCAAATACGAATCGCTGGAAGGGTCACTCAATCGAATCACATCCATTGAAATGATCGACCAGAACCCGATCGGGAAGTCGAGCCGTTCCAATCCCGTCACGTATATTAAGGCCTACGATTACCTGCGAACCGTAATGGCCGATCAGCCCGTGTCGAAATCGCGCGGCTATAAACCAAGCCATTTCTCGTTCAACGTCGACGGTGGCCGCTGCGAAGTTTGTCAGGGCGAAGGCGAGGTAAAAATCGAGATGCAGTTCATGGCCGATATTTACCTCAAGTGCGAAGGTTGTGGGGGCAAGCGGTTCAAGCAGGAAGTACTGGAGGTGATGCTGCGCGACAAAAACGTGTCGGATATTCTGGACATGACCGTCGATGAGGCTATTACCTTCTTCCGGGAGGTCGATCCGAAAATGGCGGATAAACTACAGCCTTTGCAGGACGTTGGCCTGGGCTACATTGGACTTGGGCAATCGGCCAATACACTCTCAGGTGGCGAAGCCCAACGGGTGAAACTGGCATCGTTTTTGGGCAAGGGAAATCCGAACAAAGGCGGCACGCTTTTCATCTTCGACGAGCCTACTACTGGGTTGCATTTCCATGATATTCGAAAATTACTTTCGGCCATTAATGCATTAGTCGATCAGGGCGATTCGGTTATTATCATCGAACACAACATGGAAGTCATCAAAAATGCCGACCATATCATTGATTTAGGGCCTGAAGGGGGCGAAACCGGCGGCTATGTGACGTTTACGGGAACTCCCGAAGAGATGGTAAAGCTGACCGACGGTAACTATACGGCAGAGTATTTGCGGGGAAAAGTGTAACGGCCTATTCAGAAGTGGTGAATTACTGCTGAATCTGTTTAAACATTTTGTTTGCCAGCGTTTTTGTCATTCCTCATCCGCATCGGCGGGGTGACCGGAATGGCAAAAACGTATCTGCTTTGGCTCCATTTGCAAACGTTTAACAGCTTCGATAAAGCAATACGACTAGCCAACGATAAGCCGACTTGTCTGTATCTTTGCCAGCTTATCGGATCGACTGTTCATGCCATCATTTATAAAATGGTTTCTTTTGCTCATTTTTTGTCCACTACTGGCCGTTGCACAGCTCCAGATTTCGCATCCTATGGCGCGCTTTGTGGTGCAACGAGGGCTGGATGGTAATGGGCGACTATACATAGCGGGCCGGTTTACGGGTACGGTTGATCGCGTAGAAGCTCAACTTACTCCTGCTGTCGCTGGGCAGGGAACCGCAACAAGCTGGCAAACCGTACAAACCAGCCCCACCAACAATATTTTTCTAGGCTACATCACAGGTGCGGGCGGCTGGTATATCCTGACTGTCCGCACCATTGTCAATAATAACGTAGTATCTCAGGCTATTGTACAGCCGGTAGGTATCGGTGAGATATTTGTCTCGGCAGGTCAATCGAACTCTCGCGGGTTGGGTATTGGGGATAATGATCTGGGCTCGTTTACCGACCGGGTCAGCACCATCGACTCCATCAACCATTACTATCCGCCGGGCGCTCAAGCCTTGTATTCGTCGGGCGACCCACTCCCAGTACCCGTCTATAAACCCCTCACGGCTGGAAGGCGTATCTTTCCAATGGCCGAAAGTTCATGGTGCTGGGGTGAACTGGGCGACTACATTGTAAATCGGTATAATGTGCCGGTAGCTTTTTACATAACGGGCTGGGACAGCTCCACAGTTGAGAACTGGATTAACAGCGCCAATGGGATTCCGGCCTGTAATCGGTATTGGTGCGTTGAAAACTGGCCTAATTTTCAGCCCTACACTAACCTGAAGAATGTCATGAGCTATTACCTGTCGATGGCAGGTGTACGAGCCATACTCTGGCATCAGGGCGAAGCCGAGTATGGTGACGCGACAACGGGTAGTATACCTGCCTATGCCACCAACCTGACCAACCTGATTCAGAAATCACGGCAGGATTTTGGCGGTCGCAATGTATCCTGGATGGTAGCCCGTGTTTCGTTCGATGGAGATTCTATAAACCCAGTTCGTCAGCCGGTTATCGATAAGCAGCTACAAGTCATCAATACGCCCGGTCTGAACGTATTTCAAGGGCCCCTCACGGATACAATACCAGCACGAAACGCTGGAATCAACGGTGGACATTTTCGAAATATCCAACGCCCCTACCCCAATCCTCAATATTACCTGAATACCGGATCGATTCCGACCAATATGGGCCTATCGCACCTGGCCCGGAACTGGAACAATAGCCTGAACACGTCTTTTTTCCAGAACGCGCAACCGATTATGCCAACTCAGTTTGCTGTAACAGGCAATCTGGCTAATACCGTACTACCGGGTGCCAGTCTTAGTGTATCATTTGCAACACTTGGCCCCTTCAACGGCGGGAATCAATGGCAGGTTCAACTTCTGGACTCGCTGGGGCAGTACAAAAGTGTACTGGGTAGTGGAACCACCAGCCCAATCCCGGTGACTTTACCCAGTTCATTAACCAGCGGTTATTACCGGATTCGGGTTGTGGCAAGTTCACCAGCTATCCCAGCTGTTCCGTCCAATACCTTTCAAATTACAACCCAAACGCAGGCCGATGTCAGCCTGAGCATGGCCATTAGCTCCCGGAGCCCTTCGCTGAGTACGCCTGTCACCTTCAGCCTGACAGTTCGTAATGATGGACCAGGGCAAGCCACCAATGTAGTGGTCAGAAACCGACTACCTGCCAATCTAGCGTTTGTTTCGTCTACCGATTTCTCGATTAGTAGTGGAATCCTGACTAGTTCAGCCATCAATCTGGCGATGGGGTCTACCCAGACAATCCGTTTTGTTGCTCAGCCAACTACCGCAGGCTACTACCAGAATGCCGCTGAGATCGCCCAGGCAACGAGTACAGATCCAGACAGCCAACCCAACTCCGGTACGGGCGACGGCCAGGATGATGCCACCCAGGTAGACTTCCGCACGTTTCAACCAGGAGCTAGTCTGTTTGCATCGCCCAATCCCAATCAGGTTCCGTTACCAACGGTCCTTAGCAGCCAACCTACTCCCGACCCTAACAAAGCCGACATTAGCATCCGGCTGGCGACAAATACCCGAACGCCCATTATTAACGATATTATTAGCTATTCCTTAACCATTACCAATCAGGGAGGCTTATCCGCTTCAGGGTTAAGTGTAGCGGCCACACTACCCGCTGGACAGGCGTTTGTTTCGGGCGACGACTTTGGCGCATCGGGCGGTAATCTGGTTAGTGGAGTAAGTAGTTTAGCGGCTGGTAGTAGTGTTACGCTTATCTTCCGGTCACGGGCCACTGCTTCAGGAACGGGTATTTGCAGAGCTCAACTGACAGCTTCCAGCGTTGCCGACCCAGATTCTACGCCCAATAACGGTACTACTAACGGCGAAGACGATACGGCACAGGTAGATGTACGAGTCCGATAGTTTTTGACAGGGCTGCTTTTCGACAGGATTTACAGGATGAACATGATTTATTCATAGCAATCATGTTCATCCTGTAAATCCTGTCGAAAACTTTTCTATCACTCTTCTACGTTAAAATCAAAGCAATCAGTGATTTTCATAGTACAAATAGCCGGTCATGTGCTTTTAGAAGCATGTGATGTTTGATTGTATTGGTTTATGAAAACTCAATGGATACTTGTTGGCTTAATGGGTGTTGGATTAGCCTTCACGCTATCGTCGTTTTTGGGCATTTTTGAGAAACGAGTCGATTATAACACACAGGTTAAACCGTTGCTCAATAAGAACTGCATTGCCTGTCACGGTGGTGTGAAAAAAGCGTCGGGCTTTTCGCTACTGTTCAAACAGGAAGCCCTGGCTCCGGCAAAATCTGGCAAACCAGCTATTATTCCAGGTGACGCCGACGCCAGTGAAATGATTCGACGGCTTACCCTGACCGATCCCGATGAGCGAATGCCGCTCGATCATCCTGCCCTGAAACCCGATGAAATAGAACTGCTTCGCAACTGGATCGATCAGGGTGCCGAATGGGGCGACCACTGGGCCTATCAACCTGTTCAGAAACCCGATGTTCCCCAGATTGGTACGTTCCTGAGCCGACTCGGTATTACGCACGATGAGGAAACGGACTGGACTAAAAACGAAATCGACCACTTCGTTCTTGACAAACTAAAGCAAAACGAGCTGAAGCCCTCTCCCGAAGCCGACCGGGCTACACTGATCCGGAGGGTTTCGCTTGACCTGACAGGTTTACCACCGACCGAAAAAGAGGCAACCGATTTTATAAACGATAACGATCCTAACGCCTACGAAAAAGTAGTCGACCGATTGCTCCAATCGCCCGCTTATGGCGAGCGCTGGACGGGTATGTGGCTCGATTTGGCCCGCTATGCCGATACGAAAGGCTATGAACGTGACCCCGGACGAAAAATCTGGCGGTATCGGGACTGGCTCATCAAAGCGTTCAATGCGGATAAACCTTTCGACCAATTTACCGTAGAACAACTCGCCGGCGATTTATTACCCAAACCTACTGATGATCAGCTAGTAGCCACTGGTTTTCATCGAAATACGATGACTAATGACGAAGGGGGTACGCAGGATGAAGAGTTCCGTACCGCAGCCGTTATTGATCGGGTCAATACCACCTGGGATGTCTTTCAGGGTACTACCTTCGGCTGTGTACAATGCCATAGCCACCCCTACGATCCATTTACCAACGAGGAATACTACAAATACCTGGCCTTTTTCAATAACACCCGCGACGAAGACGTCACCAGTGATACGCCTACCCTACGCTTTCTAAAACCTGCTGATTCCACTAAACTGGCTACGCTGCAACAGTATATTCGCCAGTCAGTCGCTAACCCAAAACAGGCGCAAACTACCGTCGATCAGGTAATCCATCTGGTTCGTACCATTGAACCCAAAATCAATTCGCACGATTTCGACCAATACGTCAATGCCTCCCTGCTGGATGCCAAGTATTTTGGCTTTCAGGACAAAGGTTCATGTCGAATCAAGCAAGTTACGCTCACGGGTCGGCCTCGAATGCTGATTCGCTGGGGGACCAAAGCCGAAAATGCCACCGTTACCCTGCATCAGGATCGTCTGGATGGCCCCGTTCTGGCAACGATTCCTACCCCGAAACCCGGCAAAGACACGGTTCAGATGATTTCGCTACCTGCCGTTCAGGGACGCCATAATCTATATCTGTCGCTCAATAGTACCAAGAAGCCGAAAGAGTGGGTGCAGATTAAGTGGGTCGCCTTTGCGCCAATCCTGCCCGGCCAGCCCCAGAATACCCTTGGCGAACAGGACAAACTTCTCACTGATCTGCTGAATGCGGATGCCGAACAAACCCCCATCCTACTCGACGGCTCGGGCGATCTGTTCCGCGAAACGCACGTATTTGAGCGGGGCAACTGGCTGGTCAAAGGCAAACTTGTAAAACCCGACGTTCCGAACTCATTGCCCAAAATGACTACTGAGATGCCTAAAAATCGGCTGGGTCTGGCCCGCTGGATGGTCAGCCGGGATCAGCCACTCACCGCTCGGGTAGCCGTGAACCGATTCTGGGAGCAACTCTTTGGTACGGGCATTGTTGAAACCGTTGAAGACATGGGTACGCAGGGGATTCCGCCCACGCACCGCGAGTTGCTTGATTATCTGGCGGCTGATTTCATGGATACAGACCACTGGAGCGTCAAAAAACTCCTCAAAAAATTGGTCATGTCGGCAACCTACCGGCAACAGTCAACAGCCTCCCCCGAACTACTGGCCAAAGACCCATACAACAAACTGCTGGCCCGTGGCCCTCGTGTACGGCTTTCGGCCGAAGCAGTTCACGATCAGGCCTTAGCTGTCAGTGGATTACTTAGCCAAAAACTATACGGCCCCAGTGTGATGCCCGTTCAACCCGATGGCATCTGGCAGTCGCCTTACGATGGCGAAACCTGGAAACAAAGCACGGGCGAAGACCTGCACCGCCGGGCCTTGTACACCTACTGGAAACGAACCGCCCCGTATCCATCAATGGTTACCTTCGATAGCCCCAGCCGTGAATTCTGTCAGCTTCGTCGGCTTCGCACGAACACCCCATTACAGGCCCTAGTCACCTTAAACGATCCCGTCTATGTAGAAGCGGCCCAGCATTTAGCCGACTATATGCGTCAACACGGCCATTCTCCCAGTCAGCAAATTCAGGCGGGTTTCAAACGGCTTATGCTGCGGGAGATATCTCCTAAAAAACTGGCGGTTCTGGTCAGGCTCTATCAAACCACTGAACACTATTATCAGCAACAGCCCGGTCAGGCCGAAAACTTACTGGATCGCCCTGGTATGGACTGTTCGGCCATTTCTCCGCAACTAGCGGCCCTGACGGTTACAGCGAATACGATCATGAACTTGGACGAAGTGGTTACGAAAGAGTGACTTTGACCCCACCCCAACCCCTCCCCCGATTTCAGGGGAGGGGCTAAACACTACCGCTATTTAGGATGAGTCAATTAATTCATAATTGGAAAGTAATGGAGGAATATCGCCGGGAACTGCGTAAAAATCCGACATCATCCGAAACATTACTCTGGGAGAAACTGCGTGATAGTCAATTGGAAGGACGGAAATTTCGTCGTCAACATAGCATAGGTGTGTACATACTCGATTTCTATTGTCCGGCCGAGCGATTAGCCATTGAAGTCGATGGGAGTATTCATCAAAATCCTGAGACTATCATACATGATCAGGAACGCGACCATACATTAGCTCAATTGGGAATTACAACTCTACGGGTTAGCAACGAAGAAGTTGAGACAGATTTAGAATCTGTCCTTACTAAAATCAAAGCTCATTTTAACAACTAAAGCTCCTTCTCAATTCCCCTCCCCTGATTTCAGGGGAGGGGCTAGGGGTGGGGTCAACTACAATGAATAAATTACTAAACGAACTCCAGCAGACGGCAGCCGAACGCGAAACCCGGCGGCACTTTTTGCATACCTGCTCCACAGGTCTGGGGGCCATGGCCCTGAGTTCTATATTGGGCAGTTGTGGATTTTTTGGCAAGGAGTCATCGCAAAACAATGCCGTTGGTGCCCCCTCGTTGAGTTCGGAGCCAACAGCCCCGCATCCATCCCAGTACCTGCCCAAAGCGCAACGGGTCATTTATATCCATATGGCCGGTTCCCCAAGCCAACTGGAGCTATTCGACTACAAGCCCGAACTGGCCAAGTACAATGGCAAAGACTGCCCACAAGCCCTGCTCGAAGGGAAAAAGTTCGCTTTTATCCGGGGCGTTCCGAAGATGCTGGGGCCACAGGGTAAGTTCGCCCAATATGGTCAGTCGGGAGCATGGCTGTCTGATTATTTACCCCATTTACAGGGCGTTGCCGATGAGATTTCGTTTCTGAAAGCGATGTACACCGACCAGTTCAACCATGCCCCTGCTCAACTGCTCATGCACACGGGTAGCGCTCGATTGGGCCGCCCTAGCCTTGGTTCGTGGGTGACCTATGGCTTGGGTACGGAGAATGATAACCTGCCGGGTTACATTGTCCTGGCGTCCGGAGGAAAGCAACCTGATGCGGGGAAATCGGTTTGGGGAAGCGGCTTTTTACCGACTGTGTATCAGGGTGTTCAATGCCGTACCGATGGTGATCCTGTTTTGTATGCCTCAAATCCCAATGGCATGGACCGGAACATTCGCAAGCAAACCATCGACGCCATCAGCCAGATCAATCAGCAACAGTACGAGGATGTGAAAGACCCGGAAATTCTGACCCGTATTGCCCAGTACGAACTTGCTTTCCGTATGCAAATGTCTGTCCCCGATGCGATGGACATCAAAAGCGAACCTCAGTACATTCTCGATAGCTACGGTGTTGACCCCGCCAAAGGGTCGTTTGCCCGAAATTGTCTGTTAGCCCGCCGTCTGGCCGAACGAGGAGTACGGTTTATTCAATTATTCGACTGGGGTTGGGATACCCACGGCACCAGTGCCGACGGAGCCATCGAAATCGGGCTTCGGAACAAATGCAAGGAATCGGATCAGGCAGTAGCGGCTCTGCTGAAAGACCTTAAACAACGGGGCTTATTAGACGATACGCTCGTAGTCTGGGGCGGAGAATTTGGCCGAACGCCCATGCAGGAAAACCGGGACGGGCAAACGTTACCCTTCATGGGCCGCGACCATCACCTCGAAGCGTTTACGGTCTGGATGGCGGGGGGCGGTGTAAAACGGGGCTTCTCGTACGGAGAAACCGACGACATTGGGTATTATGGCGTGAAAGACAAAACGCATATCCACGACCTACAGGCAACTATCCTTCACCTGCTCGGTTTCGATCATACCAAACTAACCTACCAGTTTCAGGGGCGCCCCTTCCGCCTGACCGATGTAGCCGGTAAAGTCATCAAACCGATACTTGTCTGAGCCGGGATTTACAGCACCTTGGGTACTTCGAAAAATTGTTCGTCGTGTTGAGGGGCGTTGGCCAGGGCTTGTTCACGAGGAAGGTGGTTGCCCACGACATCGTCTCGCAGCACGTTGGTTTCGTCAGAAATATGCGTCAGGGGTTCCACACCCGTCGTGTCGACCTCATTTAGTTGCTCCATCCAGGTCAGCACACCGTTCAGGCTGTTGAGTAAGTCCGTTTCTTCTTCTGGCCGAACTTCCAGACGGGCCAGGTGGGCTATTTTATAGAGTGTTTCCTGATCTACTTTCATGGTAAAAGAGTGAAAGAGCGAAAGAATGAAAGAGCGAAAGGAGTGTCTTAGCCAACTGGCGTTCACTCGTTCACGCTTTCGCTCTTTCGTGCTTTCATCAATTCTTTATCAATAACTTTATATGTTTCTTCTTTAAGCTGCTCCAGGTTGTCCTGAGTCATGCCTTTTGTATCGATGGGCGGATGAATGACGGCCCGTAATGGATGCCAATGAAAGCGGATTGGGCTTCTGTCAGGCAAAATCAGATCATTGTTCAACAAGGTTACTGGCACGATAGGCACCTGCTGTTGAATCGCCATCGTAAACGCTCCGTCGCGAAACGGGACCATTTGCGGTGGCTCAGTGGCCTTGATACCCCCTTCCGGAAAAATCATAATGCTTCGCCCTGATGCCAGCGTTCGTATGGATTTAGCCAGCGAATACGCCCGGCTATTCGGCTGACTCCGGTCTACCTGTACGTGCAGTTTGGCAAACATATACCCTAACAATGGAATGTGTTTTACCTCACTTTTCCCGATAAAGGCATAGTAGTTTCTGACGATAACACCCATAGCCGCAATGTCGAGGTACGAAAAATGGTTCGCACAAAACACATATACTTTTTTAGGGTCAGGACGAAACCGACGTTCGACCCGCACCGGCATACCTGCCACGAGGAAAAACAGCATGCCCCAAATGTAATTGACTTTGTGGGCAAGCGGCTTCCAGTTTTCCCGTTGCAGAAACACAAACTGAAACGGGAACAGTACGAGGTACAACGCCACGAACCAAATAGCGCACCAGATTGTGTAGAGTAATCGCATACGTTACTATGTTCTGACAGGATTAACAGGATTGACAAGATTAATTGCTGAAGAAGTTGTTTGCGTTCGTGTGGGCAGGTTCTTATAACCTGCCTTGTGCGGATTCTCAAAACCGAGCCAGACAGACCATTCGGTTTTGAGAATCCGTCCTCATCCTACCTGGACAAAACCCTGTAAATTGACGAACGCAAACGACTAAGAAAATCTTGCCAATCCGGTTAATCCTGTCAAAAAACTATCTCAATGTTTAAAATGGCGCACACCCGTCGTGACCATCGCCAGACCGTGCTGATTACAATAATCGATTGAATCCTGATCGCGAATGGAACCTCCGGGTTGGACAACGGCGGTAATACCAGCCTTATCGGCAATTTCTACGCAATCAGGGAATGGGAAAAAGGCATCTGAAGCCATTACAGCACCTTTTAGATCGAAGCCAAACGAGTGTGCTTTTTCGATAGCCTGTCGAAGCGCATCTACCCGTGAGGTTTGCCCTACGCCACTTGCCAGCAATTGTCCTTCCTTTGCCAGAACGATGGTGTTCGATTTGGTATGTTTACACACTTTCAGGGCAAATTCCAGCGCACGAACTTCACTATCGGTAGGCGCTTTGTCCGTAACGGTCTTAAACTGGCTGGCTGTTTCGGCCACATTGTCTTTATCCTGCTCCAGCACCCCGTTCAGAATCGTTTTGAACATCACAGGTGGCAAGTCGACCGGGTTGCGTTTTAGCAGAATCCGGTTCTTTTTCGACTTCAGTAATTGCAATGCTTCGGGCGCATAGTCGGGTGCAATCAGAATCTCCATAAAGAGTTTATTCAACTCTTCAGCCGTTTGCAGATTGACAGGTACGTTTGTAATCACGACGCCCCCAAAGGCCGATACCGGGTCACAGGCCAGCGCGTTCAGATAGGCTTCTTTTGCCGTCGGTGCCGTAGCAATTCCACAGGCGTTGGTATGTTTGATAATGGCAAACGCAGCCAAATCCTCCGTAGCCGGAAATTCATCAATCAGCCCCACACAGGCATCTACATCAACCAGGTTGTTGTACGATAATTCCTTGCCATGCAGTTTATCGAACATCGCATCCAGATCGCCGTAGAAACTAGCCTGCTGATGCGGGTTCTCCCCATAACGAAGGTGATTGGCAGGTAACGATTTGAAGTCATAAATAACCCCTTCGTAGCCGGTTCCCTGCGGCTGTTCGCCCGCAAAATAAGCCTGAATGGCGGTGTCATAATGCGACGTAACAGCAAAAGCCTCTCCCGCATACCGACGCCGGTCAGCCAATTCGGTCGTACCTGATTTTTCGGTCAGTAACTCGACCACACCGGCATACTGGCTCCGCGACGATACGATCAGTACATCGTTATAATTTTTGGCAGCCGCCCGAATCAGCGAAATACCGCCAATATCAATTTTCTCGATGATGTCCTCGTCCGATGCGCCCGATGCGACTGTTTCTTCAAACGGATACAGGTCTACAATGACCAGATCAATTGGCGGAATCCGGTGCCGCTCGGCCTGAGCCAGATCTTCGGGCATGTTACGCCGGTACAGAATACCACCCATCACGGCGGGGTGCAGCGTTTTTACCCGACCACCGAAAATAGACGGATAGCCTGTCAGGTCTTCAACGGCTGTAACCGGAATTCCCAGTTGTTCAATGAATGCCTGTGTACCACCCGTCGAATAGAGTTTGACGTTTTGCTGGTGCAATAACCGAACTAAAGGCTCTAAACCGTCTTTATAGTAAACGGAGATTAAAGCAGAGGAGATTTTCAGAGACATGAATATGGCCAAAACAGGCTCCGGCTGTTTCAGTAGCTAAATGGCAAGTAATCCGAAACAGCCGGGAGCCTGTTTCGGCCTGAGCCACAAAGATAACCAAAGGTCTTAACTTTGCAGTCAGCAAGGTGAACTCTGGAGTAGGTTAGCAACTAAGCCGACCTAATCCAACGTTCTTTCTGACAGATGAGCACCGTAAAAAAATTAGCGAGCGATACCGCCCTGTATGGGGTCAGTACTATCTTAGGGAGACTACTCTATTTTGCGTTGGTCCCCTTACACACTTATGTGTTTAAAAAGCCGGGAGAGTTATCCTCTAATGTCGAATTATACAGCTATGTAGCTGTCTTGTTAACTCTATACACATTAGGGCTCGAAACTGCTTTTTTTCGTTTTGCCGCCCGAGCAAAAGACAATCAGGCCGAACGTCAACGAATTTTCAATGATACTCTAAGTATTGTTATTATTGTTAGTACGCTTGCGTCCGCATTAATTATCGGCTTAACTCCCCAATTAGTTATTTGGCTAGATTATCCAGGACAGCAATCATCTGTTGTATGGGTGGCATTACTAATTGCCATTGATGCCATTGTAGCTATTCCGTTTGCCCGGCTACGAGTAGAGAACAAAGCTCGTCAGTTTGTGCTGGCCAAGCTTATTAATATTGCGCTCGTGGTATTTCTAAATATTTTCTTCCTAATCATTTGCCGAGACATTTCAGCGGGTAAATACGCCCGTTTTTTGCAGCCAGCCATTCAACTAATTTATAATCCTGCTATTGGTCCTGGTTACATCTTTCTGGCGAATTTACTGGCTAATGCTTCTTATTTTTTACTTATTCGAAATACGTTCAAAGGATTTCAATTCCGAATCAACCGAAGTGAAATTAACACAATACTAGTGTATGCATTTCCACTAATGCTCACAAATCTGGCAGGTTTAATCAATAACACAACTGACCGGATTTTTTTGCGACATTTTTTACCCGAAGGCTTTTATACCGATTTAAGCTCTGCTGATGTGTTGGGAATTTACGGTAATTGCTACAAATTATCGGTCTTTATGGCCTTGGCCATCAATTCCTTCAAGTTCGCAGCCGATCCATTCTTTTTTTCGAAGGCCGAAGATAAAAATGCACCTGATCTACTAGCGTTGACTACCAAATGGTTTCTAATTGTTTGTGTCCTAATTTGGGTAGGAGTAAGCCTAAATCTTGATATATTAGGACTATTAGTTTCCAAACGCTACCGAGTCGGTCTAGGTATTGTGCCTATATTATTGCTTGCTTATTTATTCCTAGGAGTTTATTATAATATATCGTTCTGGTTTAAGCTCAGCGATAAAACAAAGTTTGGTACCCTCATTACAGTTATGGGCGCTGTTATTACAATTTTGGGTAATATTCTTCTGATTCCGGTAATTGGGTATATGGGCTGCGCAGTAGCGTTTCTGGTATCCAGCTTCGTTATGATGGCGATCTGCTATCTGCTGGGCGAGAAATATTATCCAGTGCCCTATCAGGTAGGCTCCGCTTTGGGCTATATACTAGGGGCAGGATTATTGATTTACCTGTCCTGGCAGTTCCCTATCGCCAACTTATGGGTATCGGTGCCTGTACATGTTGGCTTGTTCGGGCTGTTTCTGGCTGTAATTGCTGTGATTGAGCGCGATACCTTTCGGCCTGTACTGGCCCGTATCCGAAAACAAAAGCCTAAAACGCCCCAGGTTCCCAGCGAACCTGAGCAGATATTCCCCAGCGAAGGTCAGCCTTGACCTGATCGGCAAAAAACTGAATGAGAGACGTTAAATTTCCACTAAAAAGCCATGTCCTGTACTAATCGGTGCTTTTATAGGTAAATTTGAAGATAATTTATTTCCTCTGCCACCCAAAACGGCGCGTACTTATCCATGAAATTTAGCATCTCACATGGGGCCTGGTTCCTGCCCGTACTGTGTCTGTTCGCCCTTAGTTCCTGCCGCGAAAAACCCTTGTTCGAACGGCTCGACTCGTCCGATACCGGCATCACGTTTGCCAACAACATTACCGATAGTGATACGCTCAATATCCTGAACTACCAATACATCTACAACGGTGGGGGTGTCGGTGTCGGTGATTTTAACGGCGATCAAAAACCGGATGTTTTCTTCGCCGGAAACCAGGTACCCAACCGACTGTATATCAACGATACCGAAACGGGTAGTGGTAGTTTCCACTTCAAAGACGCCACTTCGTCGGCCGGGGTTAGCGGTGGTGGACGCTGGTGCTCAGGTGTATCGGTGGTCGACATCAATGCCGATGGTAAGCTCGACGTATATGTCTCCAATACACTTCATAAAAAAGGGGCACAGCGGGCTAATCTGCTGTATGTCAATCAGGGAAATGACACCGACGGAAATCCTAAATTCCGGGAGATGGCAGTTGACTATGGCATTGCCGACACGACCTACTCGACTCACTCGGCCTTTTTCGATTACGATAATGATGGTGATTTAGACCTGTTTGTGTTAGTCGATCAGATTGCCGACCCAAAAAATCCCGGCTATCTGAAAATTCGTATCGACGACGGTACATCGCCCAATACCGACCGACTGTACCGCAACGATTTCGACACTAAGCGTGGTCACGCCTACTTTACCGATGTTACCAAACAGGCGGGTGTCATTGCAGAAGGGTTCGGTCTGGGTGTAAATATCTGTGACATCAATCGCGATGGTTGGAAAGATATTTACGTTACCAACGACTTTGCGAGCAACGACGTACTCTACATCAACAATCACGATGGTACGTTTACCAACCGCGCTCACGACTCCTTTAAGCACACCAGTTCGTCGGCGATGGGCAACGACGTGGCCGATATTAATGGCGATGGCCTGGCCGACATTGTATGCATGGACATGCTGCCCGAAGATAACCTTCGCAAGAAGAGTCTGATGGGGCCAAGCAGTTATTTTGCCTATCAGGAGTGGGATCGATTAGGCTATGAACACCAGTACGCGCGAAATACCCTCCAACTGAACCAGGGCGTTCGACCCACCGACACCTCGAAAACCCATGCCAACATGCCGATTTTTAGTGAGATCAGTATGCTGGCGGGCGTGGCCGAAACCGAATGGAGCTGGTCGCCCTTGCTGGTCGATCTGGACCACGACGGTTATCGTGATCTGCTCGTAACCAACGGCTTTCCCCGCGACGTAACCGACCGTGACTTTACCGTCTATTATAGTTCGGTGAACACCTACTTAAGCGACGCGTTGCGGAAAGAGCTGACCGATAAAATACCGCAGGTAAAAGTCAGCAATTATGCCTTTCACAATCGGGGCAGTTCGGGAACGCCAGCTTTCGAAAATGTAACCGAACTATGGGGCATGACTGAACCCAGTTTCTCGAACGGTGCTGCTTATGCTGATTTCGATGGCGATGGCGATCTCGATTACGTAATCAACAATATCAACGACGAAGCCTTTGTTTATCGGAACAATCTCAACGACCGTAAGCCCGAAAACGCCCATTACCTCCGCATTCAGTTTGAGGGCGATGGGGCCAACCGGCTGGGTTTAGGCGCTCTGGTTGAGTACGAATTGCCCGATGGTCGTAAAGAGTTTTACGAACATACCTTATACCGAGGCTTCCTGTCGAGCGTAGATCCGATTGCTCACTTTGGGCTAGGTAAGGAGAAAACGATCAAAAATCTGAAAGTGACCTGGCCCGGTGGCCGGGTGCAGATTATTCCAACGGTAAATGCCGATCAGCTATTGGTTCTGAAAGCAGCCAACGCCCAACCCGGCACCTCCGTTACGGAGCCAAAGCCGGTTGCAAGCCCTTTGATGAACGATGTAACAGCTGCACTGGGCATCACCTACCGGCATGAGGAAACCGACATTATTGATTTCAATCTTCAGAAAACTCTGTTGCATAAGCTCACCGAATATGGGCCTGCCTTGGCTGTTGGCGATGTAAATGGCGATGGCTTTATGGATATGGTAGTGGGCGGTAGCTCGAAATTCTCAACCGACTTGCTGCTTCAGCAAGCCAACGGTCATTTCGACCGAAAATCGTTTCCGGCCAAACTATCGGAAGACGCTGGTATTCTTTTGTTTGATGCCGATGGCGATGGCGACCTCGATTTGTACGCAGCCAGTGGTAGCCCTGAAGTTGGCCAAAATCAGTTGGACGAAGCCCTGCTCCATCGACTGTATGTAAACGACGGCAAAGGAAATTTTACGGTGTCTACCACGGCCTTACCAAATTTTCGGCTGAATAGCTCATGTGTTAAAGCGGCTGATATTGACCGAGACGGCGATCTCGATCTGTTTGTCGGTGGCCGCGTCGAACCGTACAAATACCCGATGGGGGTTCGTAGTTATCTATTACGAAACGAAGGAGGCAGCAAGGATAAACCACATTTTACAGACGCAACTGCTCAGATGGCTCCGGCCCTTACGAAGCAAAGCCTGACCTGCGATGCACTCTGGACCGACTACGACAATGACGGTTATGCTGATTTGCTATTAGCCGGAGAGTGGGCACCTTTACTGATGCTCCATAACGAAAAGGGTCGTCTTACGCCCGTCGAAAACAGTGGATTAAGCGAGAAATCAGGCTTCTGGAACTCGTTAACACCCGGCGACTTCGACAACGACGGCGACATTGATTATCTGGCTGGAAATCTGGGGCAGAACAACCTGCTTCGCGCTACTCCCGAACGACCTGTTCGAATCTATGCGGGCGACTTCGATAACAATGGCTTTTACGACGCATTCCCAACCGTATACTTCAAAAATGCCAAAGGCCAGTATGAAGAATACCCCTATTTTGGCTGGGACGATATGGTGAAGCAGATGATCGGAATCAAAAAACGCTACCTCAAATACGCTCCTTTTGGCGAAGCAACCATTAATCAGATCCTGACTGACGACGAACGCAGCCAGGCGCTAAAACTTACGGCCACCTATTTATCAACCAGCTATATTGAGAACAAGGGCAACGGCAAGTTTGAGATTAAGCCCTTACCGATCATGGCTCAGGCGGCCCCCGTTTTTGGTATGCTGGCTCAGGACATTGATGGCGATGGAAACCTGGATGCCGTACTGGTCGGGAATGAACACGGTAGCGACCTGGTAGCCGGTCGGATGGATGCCTTCAATGGGCTCGTCCTGAAAGGCGACGGTAAAGGCGGTTTTCAGCCGATAACCATCGCCCGAAGTGGTTTTTATGTTCCCGGTAACGCCAAAGCCTTGGTGAGTTTACCTGACGCGCAGGGCCACTGCCGGATTGCAACGACTGAAAACCGTGGACCATTACGCCTGTTTGCTGTTCAACAGCCACAAACGTTTACGCCCGTCGATGCTAAAACGACTGTGGTATCCCTTCGTCTGAAAAATGGCAAAACCCGTCGACAGGAAATCCCTTTCGGCAATACATTTTACGGGCAATCGGCACGGGGGGTCTGGCTATTACCGGGCGAGCAGATCGTGAAATAAACCCTCTCTTACCTGGCAAAAGGGTTTTTGTAGGGCATGTAAACGATATTCCAACCAGCAATAATCCACGAAAAAGATAAAGCCCGGTACGTACCGGGCTTTATCTTTTTTGTACAATCTAACAATTTATTACTGCTTCTTTTCCGGCATCAATACTAACCGGATGAAGTTTTGGCCCAGGTACTTATTGGCAGAAGCTTTTGTACTTTCCACCGTTACTTTGTCCAACTGTTCATTTTCGTGCAGGACTTCGTCGGGGGCGTCGCCGTTGTAATACTGGTTTTGCAAATAGCCGAGCCAGAATTGATTGTCTTTCAACTGAATTTCCGTTTCGCGACGAGTTTCGGCTTTAAATTTGGCAATGTCGGCAGGCAGAGCCCCTTTTTGTTTTAAGTCATTGATTTGCTCCTGGGTTTTGGCAATCAGCTTTTCGACGTTTTCGGGAGCGCAGCCGAAATTGATGCGGAATGTATAGCGCGGTACTGGATATTTCGCATAAGCGGCACTGGCCCCCACGCCATAAACGCCACTCTCTTCTTCCCGAAGCTTTTCAATTAATTTGATTTCCAGTACTTCGGCCAGCGCGTCGAGCTGTGTGGTTGTTTCGGTCGACCAGGTCAGATCGCCACTGTATACCAGTTGCACCGATGCCTTTGGGTCGAGGCCCTTATACACCGTTTTGCTGATCTGCCCCGACGGAATCCGAATACCCAGATCATTGAATTTTTCAGGCTTATCGGAAGCGGGTAGTCCACCCAGGTATTTTTCGATCAATGGCTTTATTTGCTCCTCTTTAAAATTACCGACGAAGAAAAACCGGAAGTCGTCCCCGTTGGCAAAGCGTTCCTGATAAATTTGCAAAGCCCGGTCCAGATCAATTTTGTCCAGATCATCAGGTGTCAGCGGCTGACGACGGGGATTGTTAGCGCCCAGCGTTACCGATACTGTATCCTGAAATACCTTTTGTGGCGTAGGTGTATTGATCTGATTCTGCAACGCACTGCGTTGATTCGACAGGAAGCCTTTTACCACGTCAGGGTCTTTGCGAGGCTGGGTAAAATAGCTGTACAGTAACTGCAAAGCCGTTTCCAGGTCTTTCGGGGCCGCACTGCCATTGACGCCTTCGCTCAACTCACCCACGTACGGAAAGACGCTGACCTGTTTACCCGCCAGAAATTTCCCCAGTTGAATCTGGTTATAAGCGCCCGTGCCCCCCATTGCCGTCAGGGTAGAGGAAAACCGGGCCGACTGAAAATCCTTGAGGTCATAGAGAGACGTTCCACCCAAGCTATTGGCCGAAAACAGGATTTGGTCGTTTTTGAAGTCGGTAGGCTTCAACACCACCTTCACCCCGTTTTTCAATGTCCATTCGGTTACACCAATATCGCTGATCTTCTTTTCGTTCACGACCGGCGAAGCTGTTGGTTGGGTCGCCAGCAAGGGGCTGTCGACCGTTTTATCTTCATAAGCCGTCAACCCTTTACCAGCATCGTCGATATAGCTTAGAATCTGCGCTTGGGTAGGCAGTTTGTCTTTTTCTTTCTCAGGAGCCATTACAATAACGGCACGGTTGTCGTTGTGGATAAACTGATCGACCAGCGCATTCACTTCGGCTAATTTGATACCCGGCTGTTCCTTTTTCAGGAAGTCATAATAAAACTCGATGCTGGTATAGGGTTCTTTCTCCGTGAAATTCTGCACGTAGTCGTTCACAAAGCTGGACGAACGGGTTTTGTTCCGCTCGCTATACGCCTGCTCCACACTGGTCATGAACTCCTGTTTGGCCCGTTCGAGTTCGGTAGCCGTAAAACCGAACTGCTTCACACGAGCGTTTTCGTTCAGTACAGCCCGGATGGCCTGTTCCACATTGCCCCCTTTGGCAACAGCAATTGAGGTAAACGCATCCAGATTACCCAGAAAATCGCCATAGTTACTGTAGCCTCCCAGAAAAGGCGGGTTGGCCTGCTGGGTTAATTCCTGAATCCGATTGCCGAGCATGGTATTGAACAGGCCACGCTTAATGCTCTCCCGCAAATCGTTCAGGGTTTTCTCCTTGATTTCAGGACGTTTGTAAATCACCTGAATGACCGTATTAGGTTGCTCGGGGTCGGTTACGATAACCACTTTAGTATCCTTGTGCGACGGGATGTCGTACTCGGTACGTGGTTTTGGATTTTTAACGGCTGGAATTCGGCCAAACTTCTCCCGAATAATGCCTTCTACCTGCTTCACATCAAAATCACCAACGGCCACAACGGCCATCAGATCGGGGCGATACCAGTCATGGTAGAACTGCCGCAGGGTTTCGGTTTTGAAAGTGGTTAGTACTTGCTCTGTACCGATGGGCAGTCGTTTGGAGTATTGTGAGTTATTGAGCAACGCCGGAAAGTACTTGTCGCGCATCCGCTGACCCGCTCCTCGTCCGAGCCGTCGTTCTTCCAGCACGACGCCCCGTTCTTTATTCACTTCGGCTGGGTCGATGGTAGCGTTGTGCGCCCAGTCTTCCAGAATCTGAAAAGCTTTGTTGAATACATTAGCGGAGTCGGTCGGAACAGGAAGCTGGTAAACGGTTTCGTCGAAGCCTGTATAGGCATTCAGGTCGGCTCCAAAGCGAACGCCAGCCGATTGCAGATAGTTGACCAGTTCGTTTTTGGGGAAATTCTTCGTGCCGTTGAATTCCATGTGCTCCATGAAATGGGCCAGTCCCTGCTGGTTATCATTTTCCAGTACCGAGCCCACCCGAATCACCAACCGGAGTTCAGCGCGGTTTTTGGGTTCGGCATTCTTACGGATGTAATACGTCAGACCATTGGGCAGCTTACCCACTTTCACGGCTGGGTCGACCGGAATTGGGCTATTCAGGTTAAGGCTACCAGCCTGATACTCTGTTGGTTTAGTAACGGTTTTTGGTTTTGGCGCAGGCTGAGCAACGACCAGCGATGCACCACATAGCAGGTTAAGTAAAATCGGAAAACGTACCATTTAGTTGGCCGTAGAAGGCGGGTTAATTAATTACTAAACTATAACGAGTTAGGCGATTGAATCGTTTATCGATGCCTGATTAACAAAATGGCAACGATTATGGAAGCAATTGCTGATAACCAGCAGATAATAATAATCCACCGCGTTGGAATTTCCCAACTACGGGCATGAAATGCATCGGGCCTGACAGGAACCATTTCACTCACCTGATTTCGGTGGCAGAAATCATCCCAGCCTTCGTACTCAATAAAGTGTGTGAGGGTATCTAAAAACGCTTTTGACGGAATCTCCGACAATTGCCAGAACGCCTGTAAATCGTCGACATTCAGTTCGTGATTAGTCTGACTGAACACGAGATCACGTAGGTGTACGAAGTCCCGCAGACGCCAGTGCGACGAGGGCTCCCAATGCAGTATGCGTTCGATTTGTCGTTTTAGTTCCTGTGCCTGCTGATCCACAGGCTAATACTAAGCATTTTTATTGAGTGATTGGTGATTGAGTGAAAAGCTGACGCATACTTTTTCAATCACTCAACCACTCAATCACTCAATAAAAAACTCCCGTATTGCCCTCGGAAAATTCGCTCCTTCGTGGCCTGAGCGGCTCAACTTTACTAGGGCAAAGCGTTGTAATACATCGAGTTGGAGCCATTGCTGGAGGGTTAGAGGTGTACACTTCCATTCCTGTGCTTTTAGCTGTACTTCGTCTGGAACTTCCCCCAGATATGCCCAGGTTGGATTCACCTCGCCCAACTCGCTAACGGTATGGTGGCAACGACGTTGAACCAGATCGATTAAATCCTGTCGATACTGCGCGATCTCGGCAGAAGTATAACAAGGTTGTTCGGCCAGCCGGGCTTTCTCGTCAACGGTGAGCTTTACCCATTCGGGTAGTTTTAGTTTGATGCCGCAGGTATCGAGTTTATACCGGACAATCATGGGAATGCAACGAAGCGAATCGACAAAATCGCTTTCAAATGCGAAGAAAGTTGGTACTACGGCGACTGGTTTCATAACGGATAAACATTTTAAATCAAGCAGGTTAGTGAGGTTATTTTTTACCATGCTGACGAAGCCGCACGGCCGATGCCGAAGCCGGACAAAAGACCCCTGGAGGCAAAATTTTGCTACTTATACAGGCTCCAGTACCACCTCACGCATCTCACGTTTTGGGGCATCGCAGGTAGGACAAACATAATCGCCTGGGAGATTATCGAAGGTTGTTCCAGCGGGTATTCCCTGCCGTTCATCACCGTACTGAGCATCGTACGTGGTGAAGCAATGAGGGCACTGATGAACAACATATTCATTTAGCGAGATCGGTTCCGGCTTTTCGGTTTCGACACGATCTATTTCCCGCTTTTCCTCCGATCGTCCAGTATTGAATTTTCGACATAGGCGGTTTAACTGGTTGGGCAGATGAACTTTGAAGAGCCCTTTTTCGAACCGACGGTATACCCGGCTGTTGGGGTTAAAATTCTCGGTATAATAAATGTCGTACAGGCTGAATAAGGCCAATTGTCCAATCTGGAATAGAGGCCGTCGGCGAATCAGTACGGAGCCAAATACCTCCGATTTTGGCCGGGTCTGAATCCCAAAACATAGCCCGAAGGTGCGTGTATCCTGTTTTTCAAAATAGCCCAGGATGTATTTTTTCAAGGCTGTCCCTTCGTCAGAATGGTCCTCTGTTTGCCAGGCCAGTTCATTGGCAGCATGTCGTACATTGATATTATGCTTGCCCAGTACATACGACCAGGCAGCCCGATCTTTTTCCTCGATACCCTTTATAATGAGCGACTTCCAGGGCGTAGCGCATAATTCACCAATGCGCGTTTTCAAACATAAAGCACAAACATCGAGCAGGAACTGGATAGAAAACGCTTCATCCCGCCGATACAATCCTAGCCACGACCGCTGGCCATATCGGTTGAATCCCTCATAATACGGCAATGAAAACTCGGGAAGCTCAACCTCCTGCGTAGCCCGTTGCGTAATAAATGATTGCCCGTCGGTAACAGCCAGATAGAGTGATGACTCGTCGCGGTGTCCCTGATCAAGCATCGCTTCTTCCACAGCTTTGGCAAGTCGGCCAATATCGTTGGTATAAATCAATTCTGGCCAGCGGAATAGGATATTGGATTGCTTCGGTCGTACATACAAAAACCAGAAGTGCGGCTCCGGCGACGCAATAAAATTGAGGTTACCCGTAAAAAAGGGTGTAAAACTCTGATTCGAGTCCGACAGATTAACCTTGAGCCGGGGTTGGTAGTCGAACTGGTCCAGTACAGTATGGTATTCGCTTTCGTGCAGCCAGACTCCCGTCCGAAACACCTCTTCGCCACAATAGGAACTGATAATGTTCGGGAACTGCTCCGTGTTAACCTCATAAGCAATGGCCTGTTGTTTGAGGTCTTTTTCCAGAAAACGCATATCCTCATAATGCACCGTCATCAGCAGTTGCTGACGTGCCCCAAACCGTACCGTTCGCACATGAGCTTTATAAGCCAGCGTCAACACATTTTGCAACGACGCTGGCGATACGATACCAGCGGGCAAATTGATTTTCAGAGTATAATAGTCGCGCATTTTTAAAGAGTGAAAGAGTGAAAGAGCGAAAGAATGAAAGAGCGAAGAGCCTACCGGATGGTTTCACTCTTTCACTCTTTCGCTCTTTCACTCTTTCGCTCATTGTTTCCAGAATACTTCGCACTTCGGGACGGCACGATCCGCAGCCTGTTCCGGCACCTGTTTTCTGGCAAAGCTGCTGAAAGTCCGTGTAGCCTGCCCGAATAGCCCGCTCCAGATTACCCTGCCCAACGGTATTACAGGAACACACCAGCTTACCTTCGACGGGGTCTACTTTTTTGCTCGCCCGCAACAGTTGAAGCCGTTTTTCGGATAGCTCAGTGCCATTGGCAATCAGTTCACGGAACTCCGCAAATTCATTTTTATCCCCCACCAGAATGCCGCCTACCAGTTTATCGCGATGGACAATGCACTTTTTATAGTACCGTTTCGCCTTGTCGATAAACACAATCTCTTCATACTCGTTTTCGGCATTAGCAGGTACTTCGGTCAGCCCCATGCTACACAGATGCAGCCCTTCCATTTTCAGGATACTGATAGCCAGACTACCCCGATACGGTTGCGAAATATCTCCGGCTATAAACCGGGCAGCGGCTTCGGCCTGTTGCTCGGCAGCCAGGGTTATTCCCCACATCTGCCCATTCCACTGAGCCACTTCACCAGCCGCAAAAATGTCGGGGTCGGAGGTTTGCAGGTAATCGTTTACCACCACGCCCCGATTGCAGACGAGTCCGGCTTCGCGAGCCAGATCAATGCTGGGAACTGTACCGATTGCGATCACTACGGCCTGGCAACTGATTCGTTTTCCCGAATTCAACTGAACGCCTTCGACTCGACCAGTCCCCATGAAGGTTTGAACTTCTTCGTTGAAATAGACATCAATGCCTCGGTCGAGAAGTTCCAGATAAAGCAGTTCGCTGGCCAGTGGATCGAGTTGTCGCTCCATGAAACGCCCTGCCCGCTGAATGACCGTTACCCGAACACCAATTTGTCGTAACGAAGCGGCTAATTCCAGCCCCAGCAATCCACCGCCCACAATGACCGTATGCGGATCTTTCTGATTGAGGAACGGCATTAGTGAATCGGCGTCGAGCCGGGAACGCATGTTGAAAATACCCGGCAACCGTGGAATCCCTTTCGGCATGAAAGCACTACTTCCCGTTCCCAAAACGAGTTTGTCGTACGAATGCTCAACGCCGTTGGAGTCGATCACGACTTTCGCTTTCCGGTCGATATGGTCGATACCTACGCCTTTATGAACGATGATGTTCGCTTCGGCAAACTGATCTTCACGCAATTTGACAAGCTGCTCCCAGGGTTGTGCTCCGCTGATGTAATCGGGCAAAAGAACGCGATTGTAGAACGGGTAAATTTCTTTGGAGAAGACATGTATTTCATCGTCGACCGTCAACGTTCGATAGGCATTGATAAAACCCAATCCAGCCGATCCCGCACCGATAATAATGATTTTCTCAGTCGCCTTCCGATATAGTGCAACCTCCACAGCCGTAAACTTAAAATCGGGCTCTTTCGAACGCGAATCAATCAGCGCATTGGTTAGGTTATTCGCCCGGTTCAGGTTGCTGTTCCCCGGAGCGCCGGCCGAGACTTTACCCCAGTGCATGGGCAGAAAGCACAGACCCTGCCGGACATCCTCGGTAAGTTGCGCCTTTACCCGAACCTCCCCCCGCCGACCGCGAACTTCTACCAACTGACCATCCTGAATACCCCGAACGCGTGCATCCTCAGGATGAATTTGTAGAAACGGTTGTGGACTATGCTGATTCAGTTTAGCCACCCGACCTGTTTTGGTCATGGTGTGCCACTGGTCGCGAATACGGCCCGTCGTTAACACCAGTGGAAAATCCGAATCGGTAGGTTCTGATGCATTACCATCAGGTACGGCATGAATTTGTGCCCGCTGGTTTGCTGTATAAAATTGATGGTCGGTAAAGAGCCGCTTTGTCCCCCCTGCCCCTTGCTCCTTGCTCCCCGCCGGATAAGGCCACTGCACGGTTCGTACCTGCTTCAACAGTTCATGACTAACGCCGGCAATATCGACGTTGGTATTGGCCGTCAATTGGGCGTATTCGTCATATACCTCCGATACGTTTTTATAGGCAAAGGCATCCGTAAAGCCCATTTTTCGGGCAAATCGCCAAATGATTTCTGAGTCGGGCAGGGCTTCGCCGGGTGCATCGAGTACGTGGAGCAGATAGGCAATCCGACGTTCGGCATTGGTCATTGTACCTTCTTTTTCGAGCCAGGCAGCCGCCGGAAGTACCACATCAGCAAATTGAACGGTATCCGCCCGATTCGATACATCCTGTACCACCACAAATCGGGCTTTTTTCAACGCCTGTTCAACGGTATTTACATCGGGCATACTCACCATCGGATTCGTATTGATAATCCAGATAGCTTTTAGCTTATCGTTGGCCAATGCCTCGAACATCTCGGTAGCCGTCAGTCCGGGTTTATCGGCAATCTTGACGGGGCTATTCCAGAACGCTTCAACTTCAGCGCGGTGGATGGCATTGGTTACGTCGCGGTGGGCGGGTAATACGTTGGCGAGTCCACCCGTTTCGCGCCCCCCCATGGCATTGGGTTGCCCGGTTAGCGAAAAAGGACCATTTCCCGGTTTACCGATGCGCCCCGTGATCAGGTGTAAATTAATGAGCGACAGGTTTTTGTTTACGCCAACGACCGATTGATTCAGGCCCATGGTCCAGAGCGACAGAAACCCTTTCGACCGACCAATCCAGTCGGCCACGGTCTGAATCTGAGTGGACGAAATGCCACAGAGTTCAGCCGCTTCCTCAACTGTCCGCTGCATCACCTGCTCCCGGTAGGCACTAAATCCGTCGGCATGATTGGTAATAAAATCAATGTCGATATCCCCATTCTCAATCACTAATCGACCAATCGCATTGTTGAGGACAATGTCGGTGCCGGGTCGGAGAGCCAGATGTAAATCAGCAGAGCGGGCGGTGTCGGTCTTACGCGGATCAACGCAGATGACTTTAACGTTCGGATTGGCGGCTTTATGCGCTTCTATCCGTCGCCAGATGATCGGATGGCACCAGGCCGGATTGGCTCCTTCGACAAGAAATACATCAGCCTCCTCAATGTCGTCGTAACAGACCGGCACCGAATCTTCGCCCAGCGATAGTTTATAGCCGACTACGGCCGAACTCATGCATAAGCGTGAATTGGTGTCGATATTGTTGGAGCCGATAAACCCCTTGATGAGTTTGTTAACCAGGTAATACTCTTCCGTGAGGCACTGCCCCGACACATAAAACGCTACCGAATCGGGACCGTATTTCTGGATCAGCGTTCTGAAAACGGCGGCTGTTCGCTCCAGCGCAGCATCCCAACTCACCCGCTGCATAGGCATCGCCCGGTTGAACCGCATCTGCGGATACAGCAGCCGATCCGACTGATCCATAACCGTATAATGCAGATTCATGCCCTTGGAGCAGAGCATGCCCCGATTGGATGGATGTTGTTTATCGCCCTCAACGGTCAGTCGTCCGTTCGGCTCCTGTTTGACCACCACTCCGCAGCCAACACCACAATAACAACAGGTCGTTTGCATGATAAAAAGGGAGAAAGGAGAAGGGAAAAGGGATGGGAAGAGGAAAGAAGTCCATTCGTCGAAACATTCTTTCGTCCCTTCTCCTTTCTCCCTTCTCCGTTAATTCAATTGTAATTCCACTTCGCGGGCTTCTTCGACCACGACGGCTTTATTAAAATTCACCAGAAACAGAGCAGCGCCGATAACGGCAACGACGCAACCGATGTACAGGAACGCCTGACCATAGGAGATCGACTGCGACTTGAACAGGAAGCCCATCAGCATACCGCCGAGGTTTCCCCCCGCCCCCACAACACCCGAAATAACCCCAATCGCTTTCGGATTGACGAATGGCACAATGGCATAAGTACCTCCGTTCGACATTTTCAGGAACAGCGCGAAGGTCAGCATCGACGCAATAGCCAACGGCAAGCTACCAGCCTGGGCAAACAGAATAATACCCAACCCTTCGAGCAGAAGCATACCGGCCAGCAAAACGCCTTTACCCCGCATGCCGTATTTCTTCCCGACTCTATCGGCAACGATACCACCCAGAGCACGGGCGAAAATGTTCATGAAGCCAAACAACATAGCCCAAAAGCCCGCTTCGGTCTGCTCCATCTTGAAATTATCGAAGAAGTAGAGCGCTGCGACTCCATCAAACGTAATCTCCATACCGAAGCAACAGGCATAGGCCAGCGCCAGTGCCCACACCCGAATATCGGCACAGGCTTTCCAGAAACTCACTTTTTCACCCAATGAAACGGACCGTTCAATCTGATCGACATTACCTGCTGGCGTATCCTGCGTAAAGCGGTAATACACATAGGCCATAATGAGCATCAGCACACCGGGCACCACCATAGCCAACCGCCAGGCTTCGGGCTTCGTATAACCAAACCCAACGATGGTTGCCATAATCAGCGGCATCGCCAATTGCGTAATACCACCACCCAGATTGCCCCATCCACCCGCTACCGCATTAGCCGTACCTTTGATACCGGGCGCAAACATCACCGATGTATGATACTGCGTGATTACGAACGAGGCTCCAATAATCCCAATCGCCAGCCGAAACAGCAAAAACGTGGTATAATCATGCGCCAGGCCCACTAGCATCACGGGCAACGAGCCGATTACCAGCAAAGCCGTATAGGTTTTACGAGGTCCCCAGGTATCGCACAGACGACCAATAATGAGTCGGGCCAGAATGGTAGCGGATACAGCCGCAATAATGGTGTTACCTACCTGTGGTTTTGTCAGGCCCAGATCTTCACGGATGGCGGGCATCAGCGGAGCCAGACCGAACCAGCCAAAGAAGCAAACAAAGAACGTAAACCAGGTGATGTGGAACGTCCGCATCTGAACACCTTTAAAATTCAGTACATTCAGAGAGCTGAGTGGTTTATTCGTGATTGTATTCATGGTTATATATGTCTAAAGATTTAGAGTTGTGAGTAGTGTAGTAACGCGGGTGGAAACCCGCGATTTGCAACCAGATAGCGCGGGTTTCCACCCGCGTTACAAATAGTCTATTACTTTTTGGGAGCGAGAAAATCCGGGCGGACGTTGATCATCAGGTATGACCAGGTACCCAGCTTATTTTTTTCGTCCATGGTCCCCTGCTTGGTATACTCAAGCGTATTGGTACCATTCATGATCGAATAGCCAAATTCAAGCGTGGTAAACTTGTTGAGCGCATAGGTCGCCACAAAGTCATATTCCATGCCCAGTTTGGAAGGTAATAAGATCCCAGCCGGAACGTCGGGCATTTTGTTGTACGTCGCGCTGGCAAGGGCGAAGTAATGGGCATCCAGCGAAGTCGTCAGGCGAGTTCCGGTATATTTAAACTTCAGGAACGCATCGTTCAGCCCCCCAGCAGGCGCCCCCGTTCCGACGTAGAAATAGTCCATGTAGCCCCAATGCCGATGCGGAGTACCGTAAAGCGGATCGAATCGGCTGGTTTCGCCCGATTGAGTCGTTGTGGCATCATTACCCGACAGAATTTCATAGCCTGGTCCCACACTAAACGCTCCTTTCTGGATCATGAAGTTGGCCCCATAGTGATAAGCTTTTTTAATCGTCAGGCCATCACGGTCTTTACCGCTTTGACCGTAGGCAAAGGCCTGCCACTGTACTTTAGCCCGTTTTGAGGTCGGATTACCCAGTTGGCCAACCAGCATAGCCCCGTAGGTTACCCGCGAATTCACGCCCGAAACGTCATAACGGCGACTATATACGTAACCCTGCGTAGCGTTGCCTAGCGAGTCGATCCGGTACTTCTGAAAATCGTCTTTAAAAAGCAGGGCCGAGAATTTTGTACTGCCAGTTGCAGGAGTACTGAATTTGCGCGTCAGATAGGCCATCTGAAACGACTTAAACTGCTGATTCTGCCCGTTTGTGCTCAATGGCGTTGCCAGTATGGGCGCTCCACCTTTGCCTGATGTGGGCAGAAAACCGGCCGGAATCACCAGGGTTACGTTTTTGGTCGATAAGGCAGTTGTTGGTGCATTTCCGGCCGTGTAGTAATCCCCGACGGTTCCAAACGCATCCGTATTCTGGTTAAAGCCAACGCCCAGATCAAGAGCCCAGCCCCGATGTTGCGCTTTCAGCAATGCCGCGTCGAAACGTCGTCCCTGCTGGAGCCAGTCAAGATTTCCGAGCAGGCGAACGTCATCGTAGACTAGCTCCTGGCGGCCTATTTTCAGTGATAGATTTTGAATAGGCTTGAATTTGATCGTGGTATCGGCGCTGTTAACCAATGTAATTTCGGCCCAGGCTTCGTGTACCATCAGACGATTCCCATCGGTATTGTTGATGGTCGATGCATCCTGACCCCACACCCGAACGTCCTGCACCGAGGTTTGAAAGAGCACACGATCCCATTTATAGCCAAAGGTCAGGCGGGCGCGTTGCGACGTAAAAAAGGCAGCCGGGGCATCTTTAGGTGCCAGGTTACCCACGCCATTGCGCAGTTCGGTGCGGGTACGCAATTGCCCGATCAACGAAAACTGCGCCTGTACCGAACTGCATAGAGCAAGCAACAAGCAGCCTGTAAGCAGGATATGCTTTGTATAGAATTTCATCAGAAGGTGGTCGATTTGACGAGAAAATGAACGGAATTGACAAAACAAATTCACCTCAGCCTGTTCGCTGAGTTAAGAGTAGGCAATAACCGGAGAGGTAGCAGGTACCTGGCGCCTGGCGAGGCCCGAAGGCTCAACGAGTACCTGAGTTGGCGAAGCAGCTGATTTGCTTTACGAGCGTTTTTTCATTTTCTTTGACACGTTTGTGTTTTCGCATGGACAAAACCCTGTGAAGCCGGTCCAAAGGTGCCCCCACACCGGATCGGCTTTTTTTGTTCTCAGTAGGCTACTGAAACGTTATGCAGGCATTCCGCCAGATAGGACGGATGCAACGCGACAACATCGCCAATGACCAGCACAGCAGGCGCCCCCACGCCTTGCTCAGCTATCAATTGCGGCATATTCCAGACCTGACCCACTACGCAATGCTCATCGGCACGCGTCCCGTTTTGTATTACCGCCATCGGTACATGTCCCCGACCAGCCTCGCAATACATATCGCAGATTTCATTCACTTTATTCAGGCCCATCAGCACCACAACCGTCGCTTTCGACTGAACTGCCAGCCGAAGATCGTCGGACAACTCGCCGGTGCGGGTAGTGCCGGTAATGACCCAGAAACTCTCGCTTACACCCCGGCTCGTAACCGGAATACCCTGTGAAGCTGGTACTGCTATACTACTCGATACCCCCGGCACTACCTCGCAGCTAATGCCATACTGACGTACGTACGCACACTCTTCATACCCACGCCCGAACACGTAGGAGTCGCCCCCTTTCAGCCGTACCACATGCCCATGCTCCTGCGACAGCCGTACAATCAGGGCATTAATCTCGTCCTGCGAGAACGATACCTTACCAGCCCGCTTGCCTACGTACATTGTCAAGGCCCGTTCAGGTGCAAACTCCAGTAAAGAATGATTGGCAAGGTCGTCGTACAAGACAACGTCGGCTTGTCGAAGCGCCCTGATTCCTTTTAAGGTAATCAATTCGCCGTCGCCGGGACCCGCCCCCACGAGTGTTAGCTTTGGCTGTATCTGCATCTTCGTTTTAGGCTTAAATAGTGGTATTATACTATTTATAGTTATTTACAACTATTTGCGATTTATGCTTCAAAAGTAGAGATGAAATTCTTAAAAACAAGTCTTTTTACAAAAAATATGTTTTAAAATAACCTTAAATCAAAATATTAAGCTAGGAATTAACAAAAACACCTTTTACTTTTGACTTGCCTTTGTGGGGATAAAAAGGCAGTATTTCTTAGATTAATACAACAATAAATCAGGGTTTTCACAATGCTGTAGTTACTTATAACTATGAACACAAACACAATTAAACATGTCGTAGTCATCGGCAACGGCATGGTAGGCTATAAGTTCTGCGAAAAGCTTATCGCCAAACAGAAAAATGAGCATCGGTTTACGCTGACGGTTTTTGGGGAAGAACCGCGCGTTGCCTACGACCGGGTGCATCTGAGCGCCTATTTCGACGGCAAAACAGCCGACGAATTAACCCTGGCGCCTACCGACTGGTATGCCGAAAACGGTATTACACTCTTCCTGACCGATCCTGTCGTGGCTATTGACCGCGAGCGTAAGCAAGTTCGGTCGCATCATGGCGTTGTAGTACCATACGACTATCTGGTACTCGCCACGGGTTCGGGTGCATTTGTACCGCCCGTAGCAGGGGTCGAGAAAGATGGCGTATTTGTGTATCGGACAATCGAAGATCTCGACCTTATTCAGTCGTATGCCCGTAACGCAAGAGCTGGCCTGACGCGTAAAGGGGCCGTATTAGGTGGAGGACTACTCGGTCTGGAAGCGGCTAAAGCTCTGCTCGACCTTGGTCTCGACGAAGCCCATGTGGTGGAGTTCGCCCCGCGACTAATGCCCCGACAGATTGACGACGCCGGATCGGGAGTTCTGCAACGGCAACTGGAATCACTGGGGTTAACCATTCACCTGTCGAAAAGCACGCAACAGATCACGGGTGATGAAGCCATTACAGGTATGCAGTTTGCCGATGGCTCCCATCTGGACGTGGATATGCTCATCATTTCGGCTGGTATCCGTCCCCGCGACGAACTAGCCAAAGCGTCGGGCATCGATACGCATGCGCGTGGAGGCATACTGGTCGATGATTTCCTGCAAACTTCCGACCCATCTATTTTTGCCATTGGCGAATGTGCCGTAGCGCACCATATGATTTATGGTCTGGTAGCGCCCGGCTACGAAATGGCAGAGGTAGTCGCTTCGCGGTTGATGGGCACCGAGAAGGAGTTCAAGCCCTTCGACATGTCGACCAAACTCAAGCTGATTGGTACCGACGTTGGGTCGTTCGGTGATCCGTTTGCCAGTGGCCCCAACTGCCGGACTATTGTGTATGAAAACAAGGCTAAGGGCGTTTATAAGCGTATCAATATCTCGGCCGATGGCAAAGAACTCCTGGGTGGGATTCTGGTGGGTGATGCCGATCAGTACAATATGCTGCTGCAAACCTGCAAGAATAAAACCGTTCTGCCTCCCGATCCCGAAGACCTTATCCTGGGCTCGCGGGGTGGCGAGGAAGCTGGCGCCGGTGTAATGGCCCTGCCCGACGATGCGCTTATCTGCTCCTGCGAGGCTGTTACGAAAGGCATGCTTTGCCACGAAATCGCTGAAAACGGTCATACCTCAATCGATGGCCTCAAAAAAGTAACCAAAGCCTGTACGGGTTGCGGGGGTTGTACGCCAATGGTAAAGGACTTGATTCAGAGCGTATTGAAGCAACAGGGCGTTTACGTCCGCAATGTACTGTGCGAACACCTGGAGTATAGCCGTCAGGAGTTGCTGGACCTGATCAAAATCAACGGCCTGAAAACGTATAATGCCGTCCTGGATCTATTCGGACATGGCGATGGCTGCGAAATCTGCAAACCGGCGGTGGCGTCGATCCTGGCTAGTCTTTGGAACGAGAACATCCTGGAAAAAGGCCGGGCTACCATTCAGGATTCGAACGACCGCTATCTGGCCAACATCCAGAAAGGCGGTACGTATTCGGTCGTCCCAAGAATACCGGGTGGCGAAATCACACCGGATAAACTGATTGTAATTGGGCAGGTAGCCAAGAAATATGGTCTGTATACCAAAATTACGGGTGGACAACGGATCGACCTGTTTGGGGCCCACGTTGGCGATCTACCGAACATCTGGGAAGAACTGATCGCGGCTGGTTTTGAAAGTGGTCATGCGTATGGCAAAGCCCTTCGAACGGTAAAAAGCTGCGTCGGAAGCACCTGGTGTCGGTTTGGCGTGCAGGATTCGGTATCGTTTGCTATAGAGGTTGAAGAACGCTACAAAGGCATTCGGGCTCCGCACAAACTCAAATCGGCAGTATCGGGCTGCACCCGCGAGTGTGCCGAAGCCCAAAGCAAGGATTTCGGCATTATCGCTACTGAAAAAGGCTGGAATTTGTACGTATGTGGTAATGGTGGCATTAAACCGCAACACGCCCTGCTGCTGGCATCCGATATCGATAAGGCAACCTGCATCCGCTACATCGACCGCTTCCTGATGTTTTACATCAAAACGGCCGATCCACTTACCCGAACCGCTACCTGGCTCAACAAAATGGAAGGCGGCATTTCGTACCTGAAAGCCGTTGTGGTGGATGATGTGCTGGGTATTGCCGCTGATCTGGAACGCGAAATGCAACAGTTGGTCGACACGTTTATGTGCGAATGGACCGAAGTGGTGGAAAACCCTCACCTCCGCCAACGCTTCGCCCATTTCGTCAACGCGCCCGAACAAAAAGACCCGGCGGTTCACTTCGAGTCCATGCGCGATCAGAAACGAGCCCGAGAATGGGTGTAGTTAATTGTCATTTATCGTTTATAGCAAAGACCGCCTAATGACCACTTAATGACTTTTAAAAAATGGAAGCTATTTCAATACATCAGGATAAACAGACCTGGCATGCTGCCTGCCGGGTTGAGGACATTCCGGCCGATGGGGGCGCTTGCGCCCTGATTGGCGGACGGCAGATTGCCATTTTCAATTTTTCGCGTCGGGGCGAATGGTACGCTACCGATAACGAATGCCCACACCGTCAGCAGATGGTTCTTTCGCGGGGTATGATCGGTAGTCAGGGCGACGACCCTAAAGTGGCCTGCCCATTTCACAAAAAAACATTCTCCCTGAAAAACGGCCAATGCCTGAACGACGATGGATACCGGATCAACACATTCCCGGTAAAAGTTGAAAACGGCATTGTCTATATTGGTGTGTGAAGTGTACGGTATTCGGTTTACGATGGGCTGACGCAAGCATTGCTTTCGCACCATCTATCGTAAACCGAATACCGTAACCTGTAAAACAACTCCCCTATGTACCAACTCGACCAACAGGTAGCCCGCCGATTAACCCGGTTTTATGTGATCGCCCTCACGGTCATTGCCATGCTATCGTTGGGTGGTCTTTGGTTTATCAAACGCACATTAAGCAATCACTACGACGATGGGCGGGTGGTCAATGTAGCCGGGCGACAACGAATGCTTAGCCAGCGACTTACCAAGCTGGCCATTCTCAGGGCAGAAGGAATAGCGGCAACGGATACGGTTTCATTCGATTCACTGCTATACGACTGGCACCAGACCCACGACCAGCTACGGCAGGGAAAGCTCCAGATGGAAAAAGAATATGCTGTTCGAAAAAGTGCAACCCTCGACAGCATGTTTAACCACATCGAGCCCTATTTTCAGGCGATGTATCAGGGCTTCAGCCGCATCAGTTTAGCAGAACCCATTGGCCGAAAGGAAGCGTTACCCATCATACTGCAAAATGAGCTTTCGTTTCTACAGCAAATGGATGCAATTGTTTTTCAGTTCGATACCGAAAGCTTCCAGCGGGTTCGCACACTCGAACGCATTGAGTGGCTACTAACCATTGCTACCGTATTGACGCTGCTGATTGAGGGGTTGTTTATTTTCCAGCCCGTCGTCAATCATACAAAAGCCGTTATCAGCCGATTGGCGAAGTCCGAGCAGTCGTTACAGCGAACGAACCAGCGGCTGGAAATCGCCAATCACGAGTTGGAAGCAACGAACCAAAATCTGGCCTATACCAATCAAAAGTTACTCGATACTCAACAGGAACTGGTTCGTACTACCGAAGAAAAATACCAGCTCATCCGCGCCGAAGATCGGGTCCGGTCGGCGGCCCTGCTGGAAGGCCAGGAAGAGGAACGGCGTCGATTTGCCCGCGAGCTACACGATGGCATTGGCCAGATGTTGACCGGCATAAAACTCCATGCCGAAAAGCTGAAATCCATCTCACTGGCCGATGAGAAACAACGTCAGCGATTTGCTGAGCTTTGCGACCTCATTGCCGATATTATTCAGACCACGCGCCAGGTATCGTATAACCTGATGCCTTCTACCCTGAGTGATTTCGGTTTAGGCCCAACCCTGCAATTATTAGCCGAGCAAACCAGCCGATCATCGGGCATCGATATTACGTTCAATGGCCCCCGCGATGCAGCCCGATTAAACCCGACCATGGAGATCGGATTGTACCGAATTGCGCAGGAGGCCTTACACAATGCCGTAAAATATGCCAATGCCCAGTCTATTCGTATCAATCTTCAACAGGATCGGCATAAATTAGCACTTTCCGTTCAGGACGATGGCAAGGGGTTTATGTTGAAAGCGGCTCGTTCCTCGGAAAAATCGTCGCTGATCGTTAATGGCCTGGAGAATATGCGGACCCGCGCCCAGCTTCTCAACGGAACCCTGACGATTCAATCTAAACCCAAAAAAGGAACAATCGTCGAAGTAATCATCAACGAACTAAGCTAAATCTATAAACTCAAACGCTATGTCGATACGCGTTCTGGTCACCGACGATCATTCTGTAGTCAGAAAAGGCATTCGAATGCTATTGGAAGACGAACCTGATATTCAGATCGTTGGCGAAGCCTCCGACGGCGATGAAGCTGTTGCCCTGCTATCGGGTGTCGATACAGATGTCTTACTGCTCGACATTACAATGCCCCGTATGTCGGGAATCGATACGCTGAAAGTTGTATCCGAAAAATACCCCAGGGTTCGGACGCTGATGTTCAGTATGCACAACAATCCCGACTATATTCTGAAAGCCGTTCAGCATGGAGCCGCCGGTTATTTACTGAAAGATACCGGGCAGGAAGAGATTTTGAAGGCGGTACGAACCGTAGTCGATGGCGATCTGTACTACCCACCGAATGCATCATCGGTTATCATCCGCCATCTGGTATTACCCAATTCAATTCAACGAAAAAATGAGGTGAGTGCCACTACCCCAAAAGGCCCGTCGATCTGGAACAGGATTACGGCCCGGGAAGCTCAAATTCTTACTTGCCTGATCGACGGTATGAGTAGCCCCGAAATTGCGGATCGGTTCGGCATCAGCCCGAACACTGTAGCCAACCAGCGGGCAAGTATCATTCGAAAGGCGGGGGTAAAAAATACCGTTGACCTGATCCGGCTCGCGCTGGAAGACAAAAACCGATAGTCAGGTTTAGTATAAATTCCATTTATCCACTAGATGGTATAGTATAGTAACCTTTTAGTAAAAAAAGTTATTTTAATAGTCGAACATATCTAAATAGCATGGGCATACGAATAGAAAATTAATCACACCTACACCTGTGAAGCTTACGCTTACCTATTTCCTATTGAGTGGGCTGTTGCTGTTAACCGTCTGCATTTCCTCTCTTGCTCAAACGACTACTCAGCCTACCTTGCCTTTGTGTGGCATTACAGAACTTACCCCTCAACAGGCACAGGCTCTCACGAAAGAAGCGAACCAGGCTCTTGAAAAAAAACGCGCGTCTGGAGCCGTCTTCAATACGATAACGTATATTCCAATTCGTCCGCATATTGTTCGTCGGAGCGATGGCACCGGCGGGTTCAGCATGGCCAGTCTGAATCAGGTAATGGCACTCACCAACAGCTATTATTTACAGAATGGATATGGTATCCAGTTTTACTTCGCTGGTGATACTCCCGATAACATCAATGATGACTATCTCTATAACAACGGTATCATCTATGGAGATGGCAATGCCACCAATGCCCTAAACCAATATTATGTACCATTCATATCATCAGGAGCGGGAGGCTATGCTTATTATCCATCCAATGATCTTATTTCGACTCGCTCGGTCATTGCTGTTGGTGGTTTTGAAACGGAAGATGACTTGGGTAACCGACTAATTCCACATGAACTGGGTCATAATTTTAACCTTATTCACACGTTCGGTCAGAATCCTGGTAATGGTACGCTTGGTTCAGGAGTAACAACAGAGTTAGTTACGCGGGGCGTCGGAGCCAACTGTACAACAGACGGTGATCTGGTTTGCGACACGCCTGCTGATCCGTATAATATATCGGGAGCCAACTTGCTCTATGTCAATGGCTGCCCACAATATGACCCCAGCAGTACAGCCCGAGATGCCAATGGCGATGCCTATTCGCCGTCTATTACCAACATCATGTCGTACTACTTCCCCTGCATACACAACTTTACAGCTGGTCAGTATGATCGTATGCAGGCAGGATTAGCTTTACGACAAACGCATACAGCCTATACACTCAAGGCTCCTCCGACGGTTGTAACAGCACCCAGCAATCTGACGGGCAGTATTGGTGTTAATTCTGTCGTACTAACCTGGCAGGATAACGCCAGCAATGAAATGGGCTACTTTATTGAGCGCTCTACGGCAGCCACAACTGGTTTTGTACCCATTGGCGGTGTGGGACCTAACGGAACGACATTTACGGACACAAAAGTCTCATTCCAGTCTCAGATCATTTATTATTATCGCATACGCCCCTCCAATACCACTACCGGTAGCCTGAGCCCAACGTTAAGTCTATCGGTTACTCCACCCGTAGTCACTGGGCTCACGACAACCAGTATCACGGCTAATAGTGCGCAATTGAACTGGAACAGCCTGGGTACTAATGTTGCTTATGACTTACAATGGAGAGCCGTAGGAAGTGCAAGCTGGTATACCTACACCTATTTGTATTCAACAAATTTCAGCCTGTATGGACTCGACACGAAAACCGCCTATGAATGGCGGGTAAAGGTATCCGCTGGAACGACGTACTCGCAACCAGCCAGCTTTACCACCACCTGTCCAACGCCGACCAACCTGAGCAGTTACACGTACCAAAGCATAGCCTATCTGTACTGGAACAGCTATAACGGACAAACCTATACAATGCAATGGCGCCCGCAGGGTAATACTGACTGGACATCGGTAGCGGGCATAGTTAGCGGTTACTATTCGTTAACAGGCTTAACCCCTGCTACTGTCTATGAGTGGCAGGTTCAGGGCACCTGTACCACATCACCTCAATATACAACCGCCTTCTCTTCGCCCCAATCGTTTACAACATTATCATGCCAGTTGCCGAACACCATTTATACACCCGATGTTTTCTCGACTTCAGCCCGACTGTATTGGTATGATACTTACCAGGAGTCGACCAAAACGTATGATATTCGCTACCGGGCAGTGGGAACATCCGACTGGACAACCATCAGTATCTTATCTGGTTCTTCTTATTTAATAAACGGGTTAACCTATAATACGTCGTACGAGTGGCAAATCAGAAGTAATTGTTCCCCTACCCAAAGCTCTACCTTTTCTTCGTCCTATTCCTTTACTACAACCTGTCGCGTACCCAGCTATTTATCCAGTTACGTGACCGCAACAAACGCTCAATTATACTGGTCGTCCTATTATGCGCTGGAAGCGGGAAGCACGTATGATCTTCAATATAGGCCATCTGGCGCTACCAACTGGATTACGATCAGCAGCCTAACCACTACTGCTTATTCGCTCACAGGCCTGACAACAAACGTTACCTACGAATGGCGTGTTCGGACAAGATGCTCGGATACGGCTCAATCCGATTACTCAGCCATTTTTACGTTTACGCCTGTCTGTACGGTTCCCTCGTCGTTATACATCAACCAGCTATCATCCTCGTCGGCCCAACTGGTCTGGTATGGAACTTTCGACAGTGGTACCCGATTCGATGTACGTTATCGTCCCGTTGGTAGTCCAACCTGGGCAACCCTAACTAGTATTACCATAACATCAGCTAGCAGTGGCTCCTGCGTGATCGCAGGCTTAACCAATGCCACTCAGTATGAATGTCAGGTCCGGTCAGTCTGCTCCGACACGGAAAGCTCAGCCTTTACAGCCAGCCAAAACTTTACAACCCAATGTCGGGAACCTTCAATGTGGATAACGGTACAATTTACATCTGCTTCCGTATACTGGTCTGCAACCGGCCCCGATGTTGTCTATGAAGTACGATACCGAAAAGTGGGCGTCAGCGATTGGACCATCCTGAGCAATCTGTCATCAACGAGTGTATCGCTAACTGGGCTCCCCACCAATACCCAATTTGAAGTACAAAGCCGAACATCATGTACCAATGGGGTATATAGTAGTTTTACCAGTTCAATTTATTTCTCCACCTTTTCCTGCACTCCACCCTATGGCTTATATGTCAGTAATCGGACAGCTACCGCTGTTCGATTAAACTGGTCGTTATACTACGCAAACAGCGACACCCAATACGAGATTCGGTATCGGATTGCCGGAACAGGTAGCTGGGCACTAGTTGGTAATTTGACCACCACGAACGGATATGGCTATACAGACTTAACCAATTTAACCAGCGATGCACAGTATGAGTGGCAGATCAGAACACTTTGTTCGGCCACTGAAAGTTCGGCCTTTTCGTCATCATCCTTATTCACCCTTTGCCCACAAATGTATACCCTCTATAATGGCAACTGGAATGATGCATCTATCTGGTCGTGTGGTAGGATACCAGCTGCCGGCGATATTCTACAAATCAAGCATACTGTGTACATGCCGTCTGGCCTAATTGGTACTGCTTTACGCATCGGATTCGATGCTGGTAAAACGCTCAATTATGGCACCAACGCCCAATTAAAGCTAGACCAATAAGCGCATGATCAAACTTTAATGATCACATGCTTACGATAGAGCCACCACAGAATCCCAAACCAGATGAGCACGAAGGTCAAGGCTCCGGCTAGTGAGGCATTGGTCGGATTAGTAAAGGGAGGAGCAATAAGTGTTCGATAGAGGTATTCTTTAAGGCCAACTTCTGTTCTGTCGGGTTTGGTCACGTGAATTAGATTCATGATGCGTGGAATCAGCCCTGACAGGAAGAAAACAGTAATGGCATTAACCCCAAAAGCCACAAACGGTAATATAATCCAGCGATAGTTTTGGGCTTTAGCCTGTCCATCAATCAGCCAGTAACACAACGCCAGAACCAGCATAGCCAGACCACCTGCCAGGAGCACATACGAACTGGTCCATAACGCTTTGTTGATTGGAAAGAACCCATTCCATACTAACCCACCAAACAGGGTCAGACAACCCACAGCGAAAAGCCAGGCCGCTTTTTCGGCAAACGGTCGATTCGTTTGCAGCCAGGTTCCAGTCAGCATACCTACTATACCCGTCCCTATAGCCGGAACTGTACTGAATAGCCCTTCAGGATCCCATACTTTGGCAGGCTTATAGACGTGGGCAGGGGTTAGAATGATGCGATCCAGCCAGGCCGCCAGGTTAGTCTCTGGTTCCAGGTTGGCATAACCGACCCCTGGTACGGGAATCAACGTTATAGCCAGCCAATAGCCAATTAATATACTGATCAGGATGTAAAACTGTTGGCGAGGACTGGTTTTCAGAAAGATCAGCGAGCAGACCAGATACACAATGGCAATCCGCTGTAAAACGCCCAGAACTCGAACCGTCGAGATATCAAACTTCGGAAAAAAATTCAGAAACAAGCCCAGCAGAAACAGCGTTGCACTTCGCTTTATTACTTTCTGAATTACGCCCTGTTTCGCCTTTTGCTCATCCCGACGGCCTAAAGCAAACGTAATAGAAACGCCTACAATAAACAGGAAGAACGGGAAAATCAGATCGGTGGGTGTCCAGCCATTCCAGGCAGCATGTTCCAGTGGTGCATAGATATGCCCCCAATCACCCGGATTGTTCACCAGTATCATGGCGGCTACCGTTAAGCCACGGAAAAAGTCCAGCGAAAGTAGTCTACCAGATGGAGTTGCAGCACGTGATTGTGTATCAGGAATGGTCGCTACAAAAGGTTGCATAAGCTTCGTATAATCTAATCTCTCGAAGATACAACAAGTATGCGGAACGAATCAACTAAATACCTTTGCCAGCTTTTTTTCCAGGTCTTTTTCCAGCTTCAACAGCCCTTCCGCATTTGGTAAATAGGTTAGTGCTCTGTGATGCCGTAAATCGAACGGAATATCGCTTACCGATTGCGTAATGGGAATAACCAGTTTACCCAGCGTATGGGCAACGCCCGTCTCGTAAAACACATTGGGATTTCGGTCGGTGAAGTCGGTTATAACGGCCTGAGCCGTAAAAATCAGATCGAACACATCCTGAATCAGAATGCTATTATCCCAGATATCATCGGCACGCTGGCAATCAACTCCAAGTTTGGAACATACATTGCGAATGGCGGCATAGGTTCCTGAAAAACGGCTTTCGAACGGCATCATAACGGCCAGAGCATTACTACTTACAGGCCTATCAGGAATTCGGAACACATCGGGCGCAAAGGTTATGACACGGTCGGGCACACTCGCCTGAATGGTCGAAATAAAATCTGGAATTGTACGGGCAGCCCGGCCAAGCAGCGCCTTCTTGGTTTCGACGAATCGCTCAATTTCGTATAAATTACTTGCGCTTTCGCTCATCAACTTAGAGAGTACCTGTAGGCTATTCCCCTCATAATCATCATCTTTAAAATCCAGGCTACGCAACAGACGAGGGTGGTCTTCGATCAGTTCCAGGCTATCCGTCAGGTAGGCTACTTTAATCCAGTCGGCTTTTGTAAAATGATCAACTATAAATTCATGTAAGGCAAATAATCGAAGCGTTTTCTGTTTGTTCTGTCTGGTCATCTTTCTAGTAATTACCCAATATAATATAAGTACAATATATTTTACAATTATATTCAAAAACTATATTATAACAACTACTGCTTTCACAATTTAAATTTTTGGCACGCTGCCATCCACAGCTTGTCTGTTATTGCCTATTCATCTCAACTAGAGTAAATGATACTTCACTACCCGTTTAGATTGCCCTGCCTGTTATCATTCCCCGAAAACGATTTTCCAGTTCTATCTTTGTCTATACATTAGGTAATAGCGCTTTTGGATCACATGGATTTTAACCAGGAATTAGTCAATCAGAAACGTCAATTTCTTATCAGTGCAAACGCTGGTATTTCATTACCAATAGCGGGTGCTATTTACTGGGTGGCCTTAGCCGTTGCCGGTTTTTATTTAAAACCGAGCCAATGGACACTCCTGGCTTTCTGCACCAGTGGTTTACTTTTCCCATTGGGTCTTGCCTTGCAAAAGCCATTCAAATCAAATTTGATGGTAAAAAATCCGTTGTCAGGGCTTATTCCCTACGCACTTTTTTCCATGATGCTGAGCTGGGGAATCATTATCCCGGCCAGCAGCATCGATAAATCACTAGTACCCTTGTGCCTGGCAATTGGCATGAGTATCCACTGGCCTATTATTGGCTGGCTGTATGATAGTAAAGCGTGCCAATTGCATGCCTTGCTCAGAACAATCGTTGTCGTTACCTGCTGGTACACACTTCCTGGTCTCCGCTTTACCCTGCTTCCACTACTTGTTTCTGTGCTTTACGTGCTGACGGTAATTGGCCTTACGATAGAGGTCGCCCAAGCCAGGAAACAGGCGGATAAGGCTCCTCTTTGGACGTAGTTACAGCATTTACTACCGCGAGCATAAAAAAGCCCCTCCTTTTGCTGTGAGGGGCTTTTTATTTAAAACTTTATTGACTTAAAACCGCCAGCGGACAAAGGCTTCCATGGCTTCGTATTCGGCAAGGCCGAGTCGGTTATAAAGACCAGCCGTTGCGCTGTTCCGTTCTTCGGCCCGCTGCCAGAATTCCCGCGAATCGGTACCCTGGTACACCACGCCATCTTTCTGCGACTGGTGTTTGAAAATGCCCAACCGCTTTTTCATCACCTGATCGGGCGACATCGGTACAGCCATTTCGATTTCGTGAATATCCCACTCGGCCCAGGCACCACGATAGAGCCACACCCAGCAGTCTTTCATGAAATTCTTATGCTTTAAGCGACGAACCGCTTCCATAACGGCATCCAGACAGACTTTGTGCGTACCGTGTGGATCGGCCAAGTCACCAGCCGCGTAGATTTGATGTGGCTTAATTTTTTCAATTAAGTCCATCGTAATCTTAACATCTTCCTCACTGATTGGCTTTTTCGCTACCGTTCCGGTTTCGTAGAAAGGCATGTTCATAAAGTGGGCATTCTCAACGGGAATCCCCACAAATCGGCAGGTCGATTTAGCCTCGCCCATCCGAATAAGCCCTTTTACATAGCGTACTTCGGGGGTATCGACTTCACTATCTTTCTTCTCGCGCAATGAAGCAGCCGCATCATGGAAAATCCGGGTAGCTTCCGGGCTATTGATACCAAACTTCGCGTTGAAATCAACGACATAATCCGCAAAACGCAGGGCTTCATCATCTGCCACCGCAATGTTGCCCGAAGTCTGATAGCCTACATGAACTTCATGCCCCTGATCGCGCAGACGCTGGAAGGTACCACCCATCGAAATAATATCATCGTCGGGGTGCGGGCTGAAAATCAGACAACGCTTGTGTGCCGGCAATGCCCGTTCAGGACGATTGGTATCGTCGGCATTGGGCTTGCCACCGGGCCATCCCGTAATGGTATGCTGAAGCTGGTTGAAAACGTCGATATTGATGTCGTATGCCTGACCATACTGAGCCAGCAGGTCGCTCATCCCATTATCGTTGTAATCCCGGTCGGTCAGTTTCAGAACAGGCTTACCTAACGTCAATGACAGATGGGTGACAGCTTTTTTCTTCATTTTGTTGTCCCAAACAACCGAATCCACCAGCCAGGGTGTCTTCATACGGGTCAACTCCGATGCAGCCGCTTCGTCGATCACAAACAAGGAGTTTGGATGTGTCTGCAGGTACGATGCCGGATTCAGCTCCGTAACGAGGCCTTCTACGGCACCTCGAATAACGGGCGCTTTTCGTTCACCCCAGGCCAGCAGTACCACCCGACGGGCACTCAAAATACTCGCAACCCCCATCGTAATCGCTTTCCGGGGCGTTTTGGCGAGACCACCAAAATCAACCGATGCAGCAGCCCGTGTCGAGTTATCGAGCATCATCAAACGGGTATGCGAGTTAATGAGCGACCCTGGTTCATTGAAACCAATGTGGCCATTACCGCCGATACCCAATAACTGAAAATCCAGACCACCTGCCGCTTCGATAGTCGCTTCGTACTGTTTCGAAAACTCAGCCACTTTGTCGGTACGGACAGTACCATCGGGAACATGGTAGTTACCCTGTGGAATATCGACATGATCGAACAACTGTTCCCGCATAAACCGCCAATAGCTCTGCAGTGAATCAGGCTCCATAGGGTAATATTCATCCAGATTGAATGAAACCACATTACGGAAACTCAGTCCTTCTTCCCGGTGCATCCGAATCAGCTCGGCATAAACCGTTTTGGGCGATGAGCCGGTTGCCAGTCCCAGTACGCAGGGTTTCCCTTCGCTTTGCTTCTGGCGAATCAAATCAGCAATTTCCTGCGCCACTGCCCGCGATGCGTCTTTGGCATCAGCGTAGATATGGGTTGGAATTTTTTCATACGTGATGGCCGATTGAATAGGGCCACCTGAGGGTGATGCACCCGACAATAAGCCGTCTGTATTGTCGAGAATAGTTGACTCCGTGATCATGCGTTATGCGGAGAAAGATGGTTTAGCGAGCCGCAAATGTCGCAAAAATTTAGGCAGTTTGCACCACTTATAGGGCACGAGGCAAAGTTTTTTAAATTTTTTAATAACTAAAACCGCCTTATCATTAGTGGGTTATCTTAGCTCCGTGCCAATTGATCAGCAATTATTGCCGTTTTCAGTGATTCCAGGCCGTTGTCTTCCTGAATAATACGGTGCGACCCTGGATACTGAATAGCCCGGAGTTGGTCACGAAACATAAGCCGAAGTAATTCACTGTAGATGTGCTGCTTTTCGTCGCCAAATCCGAATCGAAGTTCGATCTGTTGATAGGCATCGAAGGTTTTGTGCCGCCCCCGCAAGGGTCTGTCCTTCCCACCAATATTAGCCGTAACATTCAGTTGGGCCCCTGGAAATAAGTCCATCAACGCACGAGTCGTTTCTTCGTCGACTGCACACCGCATGATCATCCGAGTGGGCACCCATTCAAACAGCGTAATATCACCACGTTCGAAGAGAAGGCGCATTTCCTGACGATCCATCCGGCCGGTCTGGGTAAATCCGTGGTAAAAATTAACCAGCTTACGGCCGCTTTCATCGTCCCCATACTCGACTGTTGCCTGCACCTGGTCTTCAATGTCGTTGCTGTTTGGTCGTTTTAGTAGCTGAGCGGCCTTTACCGTACCTTCACCGAGCCAGCCAGCGAACATGTCGAAGAAATGTACGCCATGTTCAATAAAAATGCCGCCACTTTTGCTCCGGTCCCAGAACCAGTGCTCTGGCGACAGCCCTTCATCACCCGCATAATTTTCGAAATAGCCGTGCAGAAACTCTCCTAAAAGTTTTTTGTCGATCAGGTGCTTAATCCGGGCAAACATCGGATTATAGCGCTGCATCAGGTTGGTTACCATCAACAGGCCTTTTTGCCGGGCCGTATCAATCATTTCCTGGCCCTGCTCCGGATTCATGGCCAATGGTTTCTCACAGATCACATGCTTACCCGCATTCAGCGCCAGCATAGCCTGCTCGTAATGCAGAAAAGGGGGCGTAGCGATGTAAACAATATCGACATCAGGATGATTGACTAGTTCCTCCAGACTTCCGACCTGTTCGGCCCCAAATCGTTTGGCAACTGTAACGGCTTCTTCCCGCTTCGATCCGGCAATGGCAACCAGCTTTGCATGAAGTCCGTTGGGGAAACCAACCTGCAAAAACTGTTGAACGGCAAACAAACCGAACCCTCCCATTCCGATCACGCCAAGGCCTAACTGCTGTGCAGACTGTGCATTCATGTCCATAGAATCAAATGTTGCATTCCTGAAAACAACTGCGCACAAGGTGTTAATGTTGGCTCGGTCGGGTCACGAATTAAATAAGTTGATTCATAGGAGAATAGATCAGATAAAAATCAGATTGCCATTAATGAGGGCTTTCTGGTAATTGTCCTCGTCGAACTGGTAGAGGTAAGGCGATTTATGGGCACCACCCGTTCGGCGTTCGTCCAGTCGTTTGAGAATGTTTAGTCCGGTTATTTTTTTGTGAAAGTTGCGAGCATCCAGCGGTCGGTCCAGTACGGCTTCGTACAGTCGCTGGAGTTCGGGAATCGTGAATTTTTCGGGCATCAGATTCAATCCAATAGGTTGCCAGTTTAACTGAAGCCGGATCGTTTTAAGGGCTACATCAACAATATTCCGATGATCGTAAAGCATTGATGGTAATTCACTAATATCCCACCAGCTACACTCGTCCGACATAAAATCGGTGGTAGGGGTTACTTTGGTGTAATCGACCAATGCGTAATAGCCTGCCGATATGGTCCGTTTTGGCCATCGACTGCCAAATGGAAAAGGAATTTGTTGCCGCTGCCAGGTATCCTGCCAGTCGTACCGAACGGCTTCGCCAAATAAGTGGAACTGCTGGAGATAAATATGGCCTAATCCGGTACGTTCGCGCAATACACGCTCGGCTGCCGTATCGACCGATTCTTCCTTGTAAATAAACCCACCCGGCAGACACCACTCGTTTGTGTCTTTCCAGCGTAGCAATAAAACTTTCAGCCGTGTATCGTGAAAGCCGAAGATGACACAATCGAGCTAAAGGCCCAAAATGCACTCCTCGCCAACGGTCTGGAAGTAGGTCGTTAATTGTTCAGCAAAAGTCATGGGGAAAGTTAAAGCGCTTTCCAGCATTTTGGCAACTCCATGGGCATAACAATTACTATCTATACCCCCAATCAACCATGTACCTATAAAACGGAGCAGATTTCAGCTATAATTTGTATCTTTCCGTCTATAAACAAGTTTTCAAACCCTATCTTTATTCGTTATGGCTGCGGTAAAGCTAACGATTAATAATCAGGTGCATACGCTGGACATTGATCCTCAAATGCCCTTACTATGGGCCATTCGGGATGTTGTCGGCCTAACGGGCACCAAATTCGGCTGTGGTATTGCCCAATGCGGTGCCTGCACCGTCCATCTCGATGGCAACCCGATCCGTTCCTGTAGCTTCCCGGTTTCGGCGGCCGCAGGGCATAAAATCACAACCATAGAAGGAATTTCGAAGAATGGCGATCATCCGATTCAAAAAGCCTGGATCGAGCATCAGGTCCCACAGTGTGGTTATTGCCAGTCAGGCCAGATCATGTCGGCGCTGGCCCTGCTGAAACAAACGCCCAAGCCAACCGATGCGGATATTGATGCCGCTATGCAGGGAAACATTTGCCGCTGTGGCACCTACAATCGGATTCGCCAGGCCATTCATACGGCATCGACCGAGATGACATCGGCCCCTAAATTGCCTAAATCAGCCCCTAAAATCGGTGAACGATGAGCCATAACCCGAAACAATCCGAATTGACCCCATCCCGTCGGGCTTTTCTGAAAGCAGCAGGACTAACTGGGGCTACGTTTGCGCTGGGCTTATCGGGCACCGATTTGCTGGCCAGCCCGGTACACAACCTGAGTGCCCAGCCTGGACTGGCCCAGGCTGAAGCGGCCGAACTTACCCCTTACGTACTGATCGACAAATCGGGGCAAATTACCCTTATGAACCCCCGTCCCGAAATTGGACAGGGAACCTATCAGTCGGTGCCCGCGCTGATTGCCGAAGAGCTGGAAGTATCACTGGATAAAGTCATTATCCGGCAAACGGGTGGCGAAAAGAAATATGGGGGTATGTGGTCGCAGGCGGTGGGCGGCAGCGGCTCTATTCGGGGTGGCTATACGCAGATGCGAAAAGTGGGCGCTTCAGCCCGCGAGATGCTCATCAAAGCCGCTAGTGGTCAATGGAATGTGCCCGTCGAGGAATGTTACGCTGAAAATGCGACGGTAATTCACAAACCATCCGGCAAAAAACTCACCTACGGGCAACTGGCCGAAACAGCGGCCAAACTTCCTGTACCGAAAGAGCCGAAGCTGAAAGACCCGAAGCAATTCACGATGCTGGGCAAATCGATTCCCCGGCCCGATGTACCGACGAAGGTGAATGGTCAGGCGAAGTTTGGAATGGATGCTAAAGTAGCCGGAATGCTCTACGCGTCCATCGAACGGTGTCCGGTGCTGGGCAGTAAACTCGTTAGCTTCGATGCGGCCCAAGCCCTGAAAGTAAAGGGCGTTCAGAAAGCGGTGAAAGTAGAGCGGGTCATGGGCAAAAACCGTTACGAAGGCGTTGCCATTCTGGCTGATAATTACTGGGCTGCTTTACAGGGCCGTAAAGCACTCAAGGTGCAGTGGGATCATCAGCATCACGATACGTTCAACTCGGTCGACTACGAAAAAAGCCTTCGTAATCTAGAAAAGGCCGATGGCGTAGTTGGCCATAACGCAGGCGATTTTGACAAAACCTTTGCCGAAGCCCCAACCAAACTGGAAGCGTTCTACGAAACCCCTATGGTGAGCCACTCTCCCATGGAGCCGATGAACGCGCTGGCCCATTACCAGCCAGACGACAAAATTGAGCTTTGGGTATCGACGCAAGGGGGCGATCTGGTAAAAGATGAGGTTGCGAAGGTATTGAAGGTATCGCCTGATAATGTTACGGTGCATGTCATGTTCAATGGTGGCGGTTTTGGCCGTCGACTCACGCAGGATTTTGCTACTGAAGCAGCTCTATTGTCGAAAACCGTTGGCAAACCCGTAAAAGTTGTCTGGACCCGCGAAGATGATACGAGCCTGGGGCCTTTCCGGCCCCTCACATTCTCGGCTATGCGTGGAGCCTTGTCGGCCGATGGAAAAGCGGTTGCGTTCCAGCATAAGGTTATTTCGCCCTCCATCGACGCGACGATGAGTGATAAGTACGACAAAACCAAACCCGACGGCACCATGCTCGAAGGAACGGGCGAACAGAAATATGAGATTCCAAACCTAAGCACTCGCTACGTCCATTCAGACATTCACATTCCGCTCACCTACTGGCGGTCGGTGACCAGTTCGACGGTTGCCTTTGCTCACGAGTGTTTTCTGGACGAAATGGCCCACAAAGCCGGGAAAGACCCGATGGCGTTCCGGTTAAGCTTGCTAACGAAGGATACCGACGCCAGACGGATGATGACCAAACTGAAAGAGGTTTCGGGTTGGGACAAGCCGCTGCCTGCCGGAAAAGGCCGGGGTGTAGCTCAGTGGGAATTCTTTGCGGGTCTGGCTGGGCAGGTGGTCGAAGTTTCGAAAAACAAATCGGGCGGCATCACCGTTGACAAAGTCTATTGTGTCATTGACCTCGGTACGGTCGTTAACCCCGACACCGTAAAAGCGCAGGTAGAAGGCGCTATTGCGATGGCCCTGACTGCCGCTACCAAAGACGGGATTACGTTCGCAAACGGTCGGACGGTACAGACAAATTTTGACGCGAACCGAATGCTACGTATCCAGGAAATGCCTGAAGTTGAGGTGCATATTCTGGCTGAAGGCGGACCGACGATCAAAGGTGTTGGCGAACCGGGTTTGCCCCCGCTGGCTCCTGCACTGGCGAATGCGGTATTTGCCGCCACGGGCAAGCGAGTCCGTAAATTACCGTTTGATTTAGAGAAGGTATAATTTATTCGATATAAGTATCCGAGTATAAATAGTTTAGAGGATGCGACAAGGGCTATTTTTGTCATGCTGACGAAGGAAGCATCTTCGGAGGCTATACATAAGATCATCTCCGAAGATGCTTCCTTCGTCAGCATGACAAAAAATAGCCTAATGTATTTGTAACAATCTACCTACGGTTCACAGTTTACGGTAGCTGATGCAACATCAACTGACGTGTAAGCCACCGAAAAACATACATTATGAAGGAAATAACCCGTATCGTCGACGTTTTTGAGCAGATTGACTTTTCGCAACGAAAAGCCGCTTTGGCAACTGTTGTCTGGGTTGAAGGGTCATCGTACCGGCGTCCGGGTGCCCGTATGCTCATTACAGACGATGGGCGCTGGGAAGGTGCAATCAGTGGTGGTTGTCTGGAAGGTGATGCCCTACGGAAAGCCCGGCAGGTGATGCTCGATGGCCAGCCTATTGTGGTTACTTACGATACCATGGACGACGGCGCTAACAGCTTTGGCGTGGGTTTAGGTTGCAACGGTATTATCGACGTACTGATCGAACCGATTCAACCTACAGATACGCAAAACCCAATCGCGTTTCTGAAAGAATTTGCGCAGAAACGTGATGTCCGGGCTTTAGCTACCATTCTGAAAAGTGATGGCACTACATTACTGCCCGGAAATCGGTTTGTGCTGACAGGACTAGCCGACGAATCTGTACCGGCCTGGCTTAAGCCCGACATGGAAGAGGTCTTCGATCTGGGCAAACCGTTGACAAAAGGCTATACCGTTGGACTGGAAACCGTTGAAGTATTTATTGAGCGCATCGATCCGGGTATTGAATTGGTCATTTTTGGAGCCGGGTACGATGTGATTCCAGTAGCCAAACTCGCCCGTGAAATAGGCTGGCAGGTTACCGTTACCGACGACTGCATTGCTCACCTATCCCCCAAACGATTCCCGGCTGCTACCTGTGTTCTGTATGCCGATCGACAGGTGGTACTCGATCAACTGACTATCACGGATCGCACAGCAGCGGTACTGATGTCGCATAATTTCAATTATGACCGTGCCGTATTACAGGAGCTTCTTAAAACAGAAGTGCCGTATATTGGTATGCTGGGCCCCCGCAAACGGTTCGATAAAATGCAGGACGAGTTTGCTAAAGATCGGTTGTCGTTCTCGGAAGCGCAATTAGATCGTGTCCATTCACCGATTGGTCTGGATCTGGGCGCTGAAACACCAGACGAAATTGCGCTTTCCATCATTGCCGAAATAAAAGCGTTCTTCACTAAACGGACGGGCAGTTTTTTGAAAGACAAATCGGGGCCAATTCATGAGCGCGTTTCGGGCAATGCAGCGGGTTATGGCCGACTCGGTACGTCGATTGATTTAGAAGATATCAGTGCAGGTACAGTAGGCTTGGATGCATGAACCTTGCGACGATCATCTTAGCAGCGGGTGCTTCTAACCGACTCGGAGGTCAGCCTAAACAGTTATTGACACAGGACGGTACGTCACTGATTCAACGTATTGTTCAAACCGCATTATCACTAAAGGCCGGGCCAGTTAGTGTCGTTTTGGGTGCCAACCAATCGCTCATTCAGCCTGAAATTCAGCATCTACCCGTTCAGCTGGTAACCAATCCGAACTGGCAGGAGGGGTTGGCCTCTTCTTTACACGCTGGCTTGACTAGTCTGACCGACACCACAATAGAATCCTTTCTGGTTCTCCTGACCGACCAGCCCTTCGTTACGGTAGATTTACTCCAAAAGCTTATCATTACCCAGCAGCAGACTGGCAAAGGCATAGTGGCGTGCCGGTATGGCAACCCTGGCCATTTAGGTGTACCCGCCTTATTTTCAATGAGCTACCAATCGGCTTTCAGGCAACTCTCTGGCGATGTAGGCGCCCGTAAGCTCATACAACAACATCCGGATGATTGTGCTGAAGTCGCTTTTGATCTGGGCACAATCGACCTGGATACGTGGGCCGATGTGGAGAAATGGCGGGGTGCAGGGAGCAAGGAGCGGGGTTAGTATAGATTGAAACGTGTAGAGCGTCCCCCGATATCCCCGCTCCTTGCTCCCTGCACCCCGCTTCTTGCACCCTGCCTTTAGCCTTCGTACCTTTGTTACCGAAATGGCAAGACTATTAGCGATCGATTACGGTTCGAAGCGAACGGGTATAGCTGTTACTGACCCTCTGCAATTAATTGCCACGGCGTTAGAAACGGTGCCTTCCCACGAAGTATTGAAGTTTTTAAAGGCATATACGCAGCGCGAACCCGTCGAAGCTTATATAGTGGGCTTGCCCAAAGGATTAGATGGTGCCGATACCGACAATACCGCCCGGGTTCGGAAGTTTGTGACGCATTTGCAGAACGCATTCCCCGATACTCCGGTCCACTGGCACGACGAACGGTTCACGTCAGTAATGGCTTTGCAAGCTATGATTGCCGGAGGAAGTACTAAAAAAGACCGACGCGAGAAAGGTAATATCGACAAAGTAAGTGCCGCCATCATCCTACAATCGTACATGGAAAGCAAAAAGTAATGGATAATGGATAATGAAAAATGTATGACACTTCCTGTAACCGTTTTTCACTATCCATTATCCATTATTCATTAAATTTATGATACTCCCAATAATTGCCTATGGCGACCCCGTTTTACGGAAGCGGGCTAAAGACATTGAACCCGGTAGCATCGACGTAAAAGCGTTGAGCGACAATATGTTCGAAACCATGTACGCGGCTTCGGGTGTTGGCTTAGCGGCCCCACAGATTGGGCAAAGTATTCGGATGTTTGTAGTCGATGGCTCTCCAATGAATGAAGATGAGCCCGAAGAAGAAATCGATAAGAGCCTGATTGACTTCAAAAAAGTATTTATCAACCCAGAGATTATTGAAGAAGCGGGCGATGATTGGGGCTTTGAGGAAGGTTGCCTGAGTATTCCAGGAATTCGGGGCGAAGTGTTCCGACCTGAAATTGTGGTTATTCGCTATTTTGATACCGACTGGAACGAACACGAAGAAGAATATGATGGCATGGCGGCCCGAATTATTCAGCACGAGTACGACCACCTGGAAGGCAAACTGTTTACCGATTACCTCCCCTCTATCCGCCGGACGCTCATTAAGAAAAAACTGACCGACATCTCAAAAGGCAAAACCGACGCAGAGTATAAAATGAAGTTTCCAAAGTAATAGACAATGAATATCACGCTCCTCCAAACCAGCCTATACTGGCAAGATCCGGTGGCGAACCGCGCCATGCTGGAGGAGCGTATATTCAGTTTACCAGAGCCTACCGACCTGATTGTATTGCCTGAAATGTTTACAACGGGCTTTACAATGGATGCTGCTTCCGTAGCCGAGCCTATGAACTTGATGACTTTTCGTTGGCTCAAGCAGATGGCAGCCCAAACGGGCGCTGTAGTTACGGGAAGTTATGTGGTAAAAGAAGGGATTAACTACTTTAACCGTCTCGTCTGGATGCAGCCCGATGGGCAGTTCGATACCTACGACAAACGGCATCTGTTCCGCATGGCGGGCGAAGAAAAAATTTATACGGCCGGAACCCGTCGAATTATCAAAGAATGGAAAGGGTGGCGAATTTGTCCACTTATCTGCTACGATCTTCGGTTTCCGGTCTGGAGCCGGAATACCGATGGCCAATCGCATGAGTTTGCTTATGACTTACTCTTGTATGTAGCTAACTGGCCAGCCGTTCGCCGAGCCCCCTGGAATGCCTTATTGCAGGCACGAGCCATCGAAAATCTGGCCTATGTGGCGGGTGTCAATCGCGTGGGTACCGATGGAAACGGACACCCCTACTCCGGCGACTCAGCCATTATCGACTTCAAAGGGGAGCTACTTGCCCGCCATACCGATACCGAAGCCGTTCATCAGCAAACGATTTCCCTGGATGATTTACAGGCATTTCGCCAGAAGTTTCCAGCCAATCTGGATGCAGACCAATTTTCTATCCAGTAGGCTTCCATTAGTAGCGGAAAATCTGAATTTAAAAGCGATTAATTTTAATTATTCCCTTTTCCCATCTGTACCTGTGGTTGGTTCAGTAACTATATTCGCTCAGAATGCTATAAATACTACCACCTACCACAGCCATGGAACGCTTCGCCTATCTACTCAGCATCACGGTCTGCTTAATCTGTCAGCATATAAGTTTGGCCCAGGGCCAACGGCCGTACCGGGTTATTACGCAGGATGAAAAAGGGCGATTAGTAACTGTAGAAAATTTCAGCGGCACCTGGTATTCTCCTACCTATTTAGGAACGCCTTACTTAAACGACAAAGTCTGGCACTATGGCTATCTGGTATACAGAAATCAGCATAAAGTGCCTGCTGCCATTGCTTATAACCTGGTTGTCGATCAGATTTATTGCGGACTAAGCGATTCTGTGGCAATAGTACAGGCTTTACCCGATGAGTTTCTGTTCGAAGGTCGTCGGTTTATTAGCGATCCTTACAAGGTATTAGGTATACAGCGGGTCACCTACTACGAAGTTTTGTATGATGGTCCTACAAAATTGTTTTGCCGATGGAGTAAGCAGTTCCGACCGATTGACCGCAAACTGTACACCAGGCGCACCCCACCTGAAGACAGATTCGATGGAAAATACATTCTATCGAAGGATCTCTACCTACAAAAACCAGGGGATAGGCCCCGCTTTATCATTCCTACCGAATATTCACTCAGCCGGGTGTTACCCGATATGGGCCCCGAACTTGCCGACTTTATTGCCGCCCATTCGCAGAATCTGACCGACGATGTTCTAATCGAAGCCCTCGTGCGATACGACAAGCGCCATCCCTCAGAACAAAGCCAGTAGCTCACGGGCGCTTTCCAGCGTAGTAAATGATTTACCGACCAGTTGCTCGTCTTCCACCCGCTCATGAATCCAGGTGATGGAATACGGAATGTGAATCGCGTGTCCGCCGATATGTACAACCGGTAAAATGTCGGACTTTAACGAGTTGCCAATCATGATAAAGTCGGCTGGTTTTACATTATATTTCTGCAATACACGCTGATAAGCCTGCTCGTTCTTTTCCGAAACGATTTCCATGTGCCTGAAGTAGTGCCCCAGACCCGAACGCGCAATCTTACTCTCCTGATCGAACAGATCACCTTTGGTCAGTAACATCAGATCAAAGTTTTTGGAAAGCGTTTCCAGTACTTCAGGAATACCGTCCAGTACATCAATCGGGTAGTTGATAAGCTGACGTCCGGTATCAATAATCTGCTGAATTTCAGAACCTGTTATAGCGCCATCAGTCAGTTGAATCGCCGTTTCGATCATTGACAGAATAAAACTCTTTGCTCCGTAGCCAAACAGGTTCATGTTTCGCATCTGGGTTTCATAAAACCGGCTTGAGAGCGTCTCCTCATCAATATGATGTGCCAGCAGGTCGCATAACTTTTGCTTTACATCTACATAGTTGGGTTCATTAACCCAAAGCGTATCATCGGCGTCGAAAGCAATTAGTTTCATGGCAATGTATTAGTTTAGAGCCCGGCAAAGGTTCGTGATCAAGAAATGACTTAAGGGGTACAAAATTGGCATATAGTTATGTCTTTTTGCAATAATTTGATTTGCGTCCTATTGTCGAAATCCGCAATTTGCCAACGTTCTAAACGCTATTTCATCTTATTGCTATGCAGTTTACTGAGCAGGATCAGGACCAGATTCTGGTACAAGGGGTAACTCTCGACCAGATTGACCAGCAAATACAGCACTTCGTAGAAGGCTTTCCATACCTGAACGTCATTAAAGCCGCTACCATTGGCGATGGCATTGTTCGTGTACCCGACGACCAGATAACGGCTTATATTCACCGTTTCGATGAAGCTGCCCATGAGCGCGACCTGGTCAAATTTGTACCCGCGTCGGGAGCAGCTACCCGGATGTTTAAGTCATTGTTTGCTGCACTAGATGGTAAATCCGACAAATCTGTTGACGAATTCTTTACCCGTATTGCAGATTTCGCGTTCTATGAAGATCTGAAAGCGGCTATGGCCGCCGATGGCCTGGATCTGGACAAAGCGGTAACCGACAACGACCGGAAAACCGTACTGACCTATCTGCTGACCGACAAAGGTTTGGATTACGGGAGTTTACCAAAAGGGTTGCTCAAATTTCACCAGTATATCGATGGACCACGTACACCTGTAGAGGAACACCTGGTAGAAGGAGCCGCCTATGCCAATGCCGATGGGCTGGTAAAAATTCACTTCACTGTTTCACCCGAACACCGCTCCCGCTTCGAGCAACTTATCGATGAGCAGAAAGCTGACTATGAAGCCTGGCTTGGCGTAACCTTCGACATAAGCTTCTCAGAACAGAAAAAATCGACCGATACGATTTCGGTCAACATGGACAATTCGCCGTTCCGCAATGCCGACGGTTCGTTATTATTCCGTCCGGCGGGTCATGGCGCTTTGATCGAAAATCTCAACGATATTCATGCCGACATCGTGTTCATCAAGAATATCGACAACGTAGTGCCGGACGAAATCAAGGAGCCAACCATTACCTATAAAAAAGTAATAGCCGCTGTATTGCTCGATGCCCAACAGCAGATTGCTCGTTTACAGGATCTTCTGGACGCTGAAAACGTGAGTGAGGGCTATCTGGCTGAAGCTGATGAATTGTTCCGGCGAACCCTGTTCACACTCCCTCCCGACGGGTTTGACAGCTTATCAAATGAAGAGAAAGTAGCCTATTTCCGACGGAAGCTGGATCGTCCTGTACGCGTATGTGGTATGGTGAAAAATGTTGGCGAACCCGGTGGTGGACCGTTCTGGGCAAGAAATCAGGATGGCTCCGTCTCGCTGCAAGTGGTTGAATCGGCCCAGATCGATCTGGAAAATCCGGCACAAAAAGCCATTTTTGACGAAGCGACGCACTTCAACCCCGTCGATTTAGTTTGTGGGCTGAACGATCGCCATGGCAAAAAATATGATCTGCCCGCCTACCGCGATCCACTCACAGGCTTCATTACGGCAAAATCGAAAGATGGGAAAGACTTGAAAGCGCAGGAATTGCCCGGTCTGTGGAATGGCGCGATGGCCGACTGGAACACCATTTTCGTAGAAGTTCCGCTGATTACATTTAACCCGGTAAAAACGGTTAACGACTTGCTGCGGAAAGAACACCAGCCAGCCGAAGAATAGACAAACAACCGTATTAAAAATAGCGTAGGGGTAACGGAGTTGTTACGTTTGACAACTCCGTTACCCCTACGCTATTTTAACTGTTTATTTCGTCGCTTCAGCCAGTTCGGGGCTAGCGTCCCCAACGGCTTCGACGGCTCCCCTTGCCTGGAATGTCAATAGCGACGTATTTTCGTAGACGCTCAGATTCGCGTCCCGAACGCGCTCCATGATTGGACGGAGTGCACAGGTCACCTCATCATCACAGTCGTCACATTTTACGTAAAAGTTAAACGACACGCAGGGAGTTGGTGCAATAGGGCCATCAATAACCCGTAACACCTGCGCCAGATTGACACGGCTCGGATCGACGCGCAAAAGATATCCTCCCCCTTTGCCCTTCTGGCTTTGCAGAATACCGTGGTTCCGGAGTTCAAGCAGAATGGCTTCCAGAAACTTTTTCGGAATATTTTCTTTGGCTGAAATGTAGGAAATCAGTACAGGGCCTTTTCCATACTCTTCAGTCAATACCTTAAGGGCTTTGATCGCATATTTTGCTTTCTTGGAAATCATTGTTACGGTAGTTAGTGGGTAAACGTATATATTAGGGAGTTACAGAGAAGCACTTCACATGTTGCAAGGCACCAAATTACTAAGTCATTCACAACCAGCCAAAAACTAATCCAACTTCGTATTAAATATTTCATTTTTTCATTTAATACCAAATGCCGTTACACATTTTATGCCGAACGCTGGAAAACACCCCAAAAGTTCATCGACTTAGTCGAGTATTAGACGGAACCTTTTTTGATAAGTAACAGAATCAACCGATTAATTTTTAGTTGCCGGGTAAATCAAGTCGTTCGTGTTCTCGCCCAGCGTGTATAATCAGGACATTATCTATCAGAAGACTTTCTTAACAAATTCTTAACCATGTCTACTATCATCATAACATTTGGTTAACACGTAGCGCGCTGATTTCCATGAATTTTGCACCGAAATCAATGCGCTATCGCAAATGAAGTCAATCGTATCTACCTTATTAGTACTAGTAGTTTTTATAGCCACTGCTTCCGCGTCCTGGGCGCAGGTTACAACCAGTGGTCTTAGCGGTCTTATCACCGATGCCAAGAAAGAAGTTTTGCCGGGCGCTACCGTCCAGGCTGTTTATACGCCAACCGGCACCAAGTACGCAGCCGTAACGGATATTGAAGGTCGCTTCCGGATCAATAACATGAATGCCGGAGGTCCTTATCAGGTGGTTGTCACGTATGTGGGTTATAGTACCGAAACTATATCGGATGTTGTGCTTCGTCTGGGCGAAACCACAAATCTGAATCTGACCCTGAAGGATGCAAGTTCAACCCTTACCGAAGTTGTAATCAAAGGCAGCCGTGAAGGCGAACGCCAGGGGGCAGGCAGTAGCATCAACAGCGAAGCCATCCGTCGGTTACCAACTATTTCGCGCAGCCTGACCGATATGACCCGGCTTTCGCCCCAGGCCAATAACAATAACTCATTTGCCGGTACCAACTTCCGGTATAATAACGTAACCATCGACGGAGCCATCAACAACGACGCGATTGGCTTTAGCCCTTCGCTGGGTGGCTCAACCGGTACGTCGGGGCAGCCGGGTTCCAGCACCCGTACCAACCCCGTTAGTCTGGATGCGATTCAGGATATTCAGGTGGCCGTAGCACCGTTCGACGTTCGACTTGGTAACTTCCTCGGCGGTTCGGTAAATGCAGTTACCCGAAGCGGTACCAACGAGGTAACGGGTTCTGTATACGGCTTTGGCCGGAATGCCACGCTGACAGGTTCGTGGAATGGCGCTTCGGATGCAAAAGAAAAGCTCCCTAGTTCCTTTTATGAATACCAGACGGGCGTTCGGGTTGGTTTCCCGATTATCAAAAACAAATTGTTCTTCTTTACCAACGAAGAAATTACCCGTCGGCAAGATCCTGTTCAGTTTCAGGCAGGCACGCCCAGCTCGTTGATTAAAGATGCAGCGGTGGCTCAGCAGATCAGCGATTTCGTAAAAACGAACTATGGCCTCGACGCGGGTTCGTTTGGCAACTATTCGATTTATTCCAACAGCACCAAATTCTTTAACCGACTGGACTGGAATATCAACGACAAAAATCAGTTGACGATTCGGAACAATACGGTGTTTTCGGAAGCAACGAACCTGGAGCGCGATGCCGCTAACTTCCGATTCGGTAGCATCGATTTCAAACAATCGAACAACCAGACCAGCACCGTAGCCGAATTGAAAACCCAGTTCAGTGGCCGGGCCTCCAACAGCCTGATCGTTGGTTATTCGAGCGTACACGATTTCCGCAACACGCTTTCCAACATTCGGACGTTCCCACAGGTTGAAATTGGCTACAACGGCGGAACCATTTTCCTGGGTAATGACCGGGAAGCGTCTGTGTTCAATCTCCGCCAGAAAACGTTTGAAGTTACCGACAACTTCACGTTCTATCTGGGTAAGAATACCTTCACGCTGGGTACCCACAACGAATTGTACACAATCGATTATGGCTTTGTTAATTCGCCCAACGGACGAATTTCGTACCGATCGGTCGATGAATTTCTGGCCAAGCTACCCAACCGGGTTCGGGGTAGTTACCCATTTGGCGATGCCACCAACAATCTGGATAACCAATTCAACAACCCCTACGCTCATTTCAATGTAAACCTGTTGAGCCTGTACTTACAAGACGATATCCAGCTTACCGACCGGATCAAACTGTCGCCGGGTATCCGTCTGGATTACACAGGGCTGCCTAAAAAGCCAACCCTTAGCTCGCAGGTAACAGCTTCGGCGGGCGATGCTGCCAACTATGGCAAAACCTATACCTACACCCCGCTGAACCAGATTACGAACTCATATCTGAATAACGTTCAGATTTCGCCCCGCTTAGGCTTTACCATTGATGCCAAAGGCGACAAGAGTCTGATCATTCGCGGTGGTACCGGGCTATTTACAGGTCGGGTTCCATTTGCCTGGTTAGGGTATGCGTTCTACAACAACGGGGTTGGCTATGGCGCGTATGACTTCAATAACAACGCTACGGCTGCAACCAAGCTGGTTGGTGATCCGCTGGTTCCGAATGGTGGGCTGCTTATCAACAACAATCCGGCCAATGGTGGGGTAACCCGTACGCAGGTCGACCTGATCGATAACAACTTCAAGATGCCCCAAATGTTCCGTAACAACATTGCGGTCGATTATACCATCGGTGGCTATAAGTTCACGGTTGAAGGGCTGTACACCAAAGTGATCAATGACCTGAAGTTTATGCAGGTGAATACCAAAGATGTGGTTCGTTACTACAGCTACGACACGCAGCAGCAACAGCCCATTTACGTAGCCGCTAGTGGAGCCGCCGGAGCTCAACGCATCGACAACAATTTCGCGAATGCCTACATGCTGACGAATACCAACAAAGGGTATCGCTATAGCCTGACCGGCCAGATTCAGCGGAACTTCCCGATGGGGTTTGGCTTCTCAACCGCCTATACCTACGGCAAATCGTTCGATATTACCAACGGTATTCGAAACTCGATGGAATCGAACTGGCAGTTGAACCAGTCGCTTACACCAAACGATCCGCAACTGGCTTACTCGAACTTCGATATTCGCCATCGGATTGTAGGTACGATTAACTACCGTCAGGTCTGGAACCCGCGCAATGCTACTACGGTTACGCTGTTCTACTCGCTGCAATCAGGAGCACCATTCTCGTGGGGTTATGTGAATAGAACCATCGATGGTACAGGGCAGGCTAACAGCCTGGCCTATATTCCACGCGATCTGGCCGAAGCGCAGAAACTACTGCCAACAGGTACACAAGCCACTGATTTTATGGCCTTTGTTGAATCTGATCCGTATCTGAAAACCCGCAAAGGAACTTTCACCGAGCGAAACGGTGGCCGTACCCCCTGGAACAATACAATGGACCTGCGCTTCCTGCACGAGTTTAAGCTGAAAGGCCGTCAGTCGATCCAGATTAGCTACGATATTATCAACTTCCTGAATTTGCTGGACAAGAAACTGGGCTATTACTACTTCTCGCCCAATACCTTCAATTCGACGGCGTCAATCGGTTTAGCACCTGCATCGACCCCAGCCACGGGCGATCCGACCTTTACCTGGTCGCGTCCATCGGCTCCATATTCCATCGATCCGCTCAGCTCGCGCTGGCAAATGCAACTGGGAGCCCGGTTCAATTTCTAATCGACGTTCTCAGACTAATGAAAACGCCCGACTTTTGTGAGTTGGGCGTTTTCATTTTTTAGAAATTCAATCCACAATGGTTTTTTCTTGCTTACTCCAAAGATTTGCCTGGCGGTAAGGCAAAGAAAAAAGCCAGCGCAAAGCCCTGGCCTTTCATGCGACACCAATATGAAAATGTATAGAATGGCTTAGCGGAAATTAGCCAACCGACTACAGGACAAATCTACCCCGCAGTTGTTACCCCAACATTACCCCAGTATTACGCTTGAATTATACTTATTCAACGCGTCAATCAACCACGCCATTTTGTGGGCTACTAGCGTTGGGCGGCACTTCTTTCCAGAAGCCATTCACAAACTGATACTGTACCTGATCGCCTTTTTTCAGCAGAAACGTAGGGATCTGTTCCAGTTGAAGCGGCTGAGCCGGTAAGTCTCCTTCATACAGCAGATGAACCGGCTGAACCGGAAACTCTTTCTTACTGGATTTTCGAATTTTGAAGACGAGAATTCCATCGCGTCGTAAGGCTGGCAAATCCAGTTTAGCCAGATCAGTAGCCGTATCCAGCGTTTCGGGATAAATTTTAGCCGGAACAAGGGTTAATCCGGTCGCGTCAATCTCGTCAATACCGTAGAAAGTCGATAAGTCACCGATGTCTTCAACCACGCTTTTATACTGAAATGTCCGGGCGGCCTCATCGCTAACCTCATTATGATTGATTCCGACATCGACCATAACCGGGCGACCTTCGCGTATGACGGTTGCGTTCCGAATCAGTACATCGAACAACGCACGACCGTTTTCGGGAATAGCCTGATAATCGGCAATGGGCTCCTGTTTATACGATCCATCAGCAATCTCCTTCAGCGCCGTTAAAATAGCCACGAAATTCAGTCGCCGGATGGCCATCTTTTCCGAATCGCCTTTGTAACCTCCCGATTCAATTAAAATCAGGGTTGTACCCCATTTCTGGATGTTATCGCCAAAGGCACGCGGTTCAAATTCATCGTCATATCGGGCAATTTGTCCGGGAATAAACTGTTGTAAAACGCGGTTCATGCCCACAATCAACTGCATAGAGCGTTGGCGGACATCGTTTAGATTCCGGTCTTCATCGTAAGCCGTCGCCAGAAACGACACGACAGCCTGCTTACCCGTTTTACCAACGCCATAACGCGGATTCTGATCGTGTAGATTAAAGCCTACCAGCGGCTTTAGCGTTTGTTGCAGTTGTTTCAGCAGGGCTCCTTCGGGTGTCTGTAATCGAAGCGCATCCCGATTCATATCGATATCGGTAGCTGTCCGGCGTTGAAACCGCTCGGCACCATCGGGGTTAAGCATCGGCACAAAATGAACCGTCATCTGGCTCAGAATGGCCTGCCGTAGCGCATCGAAACCGTCATTTTTAGCCTGAAGAAAGTTAAATATATCGAACAGCGCCATGGTAGCCGTAGCTTCATCGCCATGCATCTGACTCCATAAGAGGATATTCGTGGCTCCCGTCCCAGCTTTCACTTTGTAAATCGCCCGGCCCTCCAACGACTCACCGGCCTGACTGACCGACAGAGGTTTACCCAGTGCATTAAGCAAAGGAATAATATCCTTGTGTTTAAACCGACGGTGAATGAGGGCTTTTTCTTTGAACGTGTCATGTGCATCGAACAACCGACGCGCTATATCCTGTGCCTGAAGGGCTGAACTCATTAGTGATAATAAAATAATTGCGATGTACAGGTGTTTCATGTTTATATGCCTTTCCCAAGCAACAGCCCGCCCGCCGACGCAAGCAGGCATAGAATCACATTTAAACTGATATTAAGCAGTGCTGCGGCAAAGCGGCCATTTTGCAGCAGAAAGACTGTATCGTAGCTAAAACTGGAAAATGTACTGAGTCCACCACAAAATCCAACCCCTAGCAATAACCGCATTTCGTCGCCCGCCGACCGATTGATTACCCAGCCAACCACTGCGCCCAGAACAAAGCTGGCCACTACATTCACCAGCAAAATAGCATTGGGAAACGACGGCCCGGTAAGTGTAGCCGGAATCAGTCGGCCCGCCCAGTATCGTAGCAGGCTTCCCGCTCCCCCTCCTACAAAAACCAGCACAGCCGGATGTGTAAGCAAGATTCTCATAGCGACAAACTTACGAAAAAACAGCATTGAAGCCTGTTTGACGCATACACCTGACCGAGCGATGAAAGTTTTCGCTATCATTGTAAATCAGGGCTTCGATTTATCATATGCGATTTTACAGTCGTGCAAAGCAGTTGTGCGAATTCCCTGTCAATCGAATCCCGCAAACACCCTCCGTATCGATATGGCCCAGAATCAACTCAAGAAATTATTAGGCGTCGGCTTTGGCGTTGCGGTAACCATCGGCGGAACCATCGGTACAGGTATCTTACGGAAGCCCGGCCCCATCGCTCAGGACATTGGCGATCCGACGCTTATCATTGCTGTCTGGTTGATTGTGGGTGTCTATGCACTGGCTGGGTCACTCTCCGTAATGGAGTTGGGAACAATGTTGCCTAAAGCAGGGGGTTGGTATGTGTTTGCACACCGGGCCTTTGGCAATTATGCTGGGTTTATCATCGGCATCAGTAGCTGGCTGGGGAGTGTATCAGCTATGGCTTTTGGGGCGGCTGTCATGAGCGAGTATACCGCCCTACTGTTTCCTTCAGCCGTTGCCTACCAAAAAACCATTGCCATTGGTATCCTGATTCTTTTTGTTGCTTTTCACTCGATAGGTGTCCGGCTGGCCAGTCGGGCGCAGGAAGTGATGAGCGTGCTGAAAGCCGTTGGGTTATTGGCTTTTGTCATTGTGTGCTTCGCTGTGACGCCTAAAGAGTCGGCTCTAACCGAAAATACGATTCGTCCACTGGCCGAAGGGGGCGTATGGCTGGGTATTCTGGCTGCCCTACAGTCGGTTTTCTATACTTACGACGGCTGGCATACGGCCGCTTATTTTACAGAAGAAGATGTTGACCCAAGCCGGAATTTGCCCCGGTCGATGATTAGTGGTGTACTGCTGATTATTGGCATTTACATCCTGGTCAATCTGGCCCTGCTGTATGTATTGCCTGTATCTACGCTGGCAGGCTCCAAACTACCTGCTGCTGACGCGATTCAGCTTTTGTTTGGTCCCGGTAGCGCACAGGTCGTTACGTTTCTGCTGATGATCTCGATTATGGGCATTATCAATGCTCAAATCATGTTTAACCCTCGTGTTATTTTTGCCATGGGTCGGGATGGCCTTTTTTTTCGATTTGTGAATCAGGTCAACGCAGGGGGGACGCCCATGAATGCAACCATGCTTACGGCTGGCGCATCGATTCTGATGATTTTAACCAACACCTACGGTAAGCTTTCGGATATTGCGACGTTCTTCTTCGTGCTTTGTTATGCTTCAGCCTTTGCAGCCCTGATTCGCCTGCGTCAGACAGAACCGAATCTAGCCCGACCTGTGCGGGCCTGGGGCTATCCGTTCTCAACCTGGCTATTACTGATGGCTTCGCTGGCCTTTCTGGTGGGCGTTGTCATTGGCGATTTTTCGAGCGGTATGTATGCCATTGGGTTCATTATTGTAAGCTATCCAGTCTATTTACTCATCAAGCGGTAAGGCTATAGGTAATCTACCCTTATTTACAGCTTATACAACGTAACGCTCAACTTAACGTTGTTAACTGCTATGAATCGTACCTGTTTCTGCGTTTTTTGCCTATTCTTTCTCACAACAATTTCACTCTACGCGCAGGTCGATCATCTGGCGAATACCAATAAACTTGCAGCGCACCCCCGGTTGCTTTTACTGGCGGGTGAAGAGGCTGGAATAAAACGAACGCTCGCGGCCGATAAAACCTGGACTAACCTCCATCAGGCCATACTGGTAACCTGCGATGAACTCGTCGATAAAGCCCCCCTCGAACGTATTAAAATTGGCCGTCGGCTGCTTTCCGTATCTCGTGAGGCCCTGCGTCGTGTCTTTTATTTATCATACGCCTGGCGGCTGACCCAGCAGGATAAATACCTGAAACGAGCCGAAAAAGAGCTCCTTGCTCTCTCCGCATTCGACGACTGGAACCCGACGCATTTTCTGGACGTGGCCGAAATGACAATGGCCGTAGCGATCGGATACGACTGGCTCTACAACGATTTACCCGACCAGTCCCGATCTCTCATCAAAGATGCCATTCTGAAAAAGGGCATTCAACCGTCGCTAGACACGAAGTACAATAGCTGGCTGAAGGCATCGCACAACTGGAACCAGGTTTGTAATGCAGGCATGGCCTACGGAGCGCTGGCCATTGCCGACGACCAGCCTGGACTAACTAAAACAATTATAAACCGGGCTATCGACTCCGTTGTGCTCCCTATGGGCGACTACCGTCCCGACGGAGCGTATCCCGAAGGATACAGCTACTGGGGTTACGGCACTAGCTTCAATGTGATGCTTATCAGCGCACTCGAAAAAGCCTACGGAAGTGACTTCGGCCTGTCGAAGCAGCCTGGTTTTTTACAGACGGCGGCTTATCTGGAAAATATGACGGGTCCGTCAGGGAATGCCTTCAACTATTCAGATTCGGGCCTATCGGGTGAGCTACAGCCAGCCATGTTCTGGTTCGCCCAGAAGCAGAACAACCCTTCGTTACTTTGGGTGGAGCGAGACCGCCTGATGACCAATGACCCCAAACGGCATACGGGCGAACGGCTTCTGCCTGCCATTATGCTATGGAGCAACGGCATTGGTATGTCGGCCATAACGGCTCCCAAAACAATGCTTTGGGTTGGGGAAGGCAAGAACCCCGTTGCCCTGATGCGTACATCCTGGTCGGACCCGGCCGCTCTGTTTGTCGGCCTGAAAACGGGAAGCCCTTCGGTCAATCACGCGCACATGGATATTGGCTCATTCGTGATGGAAGCCGACGGCGTACGCTGGGCCATGGATTTTGGAATGCAGAATTACGAATCGCTGGAATCGAAAGGCGTCGATTTATGGAACAGTAAGCAGGATTCGCAACGGTGGCAGATCTTCCGGTACAACAACTTAGCGCATAACACCCTCACAGTTAATAATCAGCTCCAGCGTGTTACGGGCAGAGCTTCCGTTAGCCGTTCATCAGCAAATCCGTCGTTCTTAAACGCACAGACTGACTTGTCGGATATCTACAGGGAATCGTTGGCCAAAGCAATTCGGGGTGTTGCTATTGTTGATAAAGCGTATGTTGTAGTTCGGGATGAACTGGAAGCCCTCACGACCGAAACTACGGTTCGCTGGACTATGCTTACCCCGGCTTCGGTCAGCCTTTTGGGCGGGAATAAAGCGGAGCTGACCAAAGACGGCAAGAAGCTCATTCTGGAAGTGGTTGAGCCTGCGGGTGTAACGCTCAAAACCTGGTCGACCGAGCCGCCCCACGACTATGATGCCGCCAACCCCGGAACGATTCGGATCGGCTTTGAGGTCACGCTACCTGCGAGCAGCAAAACGGCACTCACGGTACGCTTGCTTCCCGAAAAAGCGTCTAACTCCCAAAAAGCGATTCAGTCTCTGGGGCAGTGGCCACGCTAGCTAATAGGATTCATACGTGTAGGTCAATACTTCTCCGACATTAACACCCTGTTTAACTGTACGTTTGATCGGTAAGCCCTGGGCGTTATACTCGTATTTGTATGCAGTAACCGGATTTGGAATAGAAGGCTCAGAGGTATAGGCAGTAGTAACAACATTACTTCGACTAAAAGCCTGTATATCAGCAAGACCCGGATCTAATAATCCATAAAACGGGTTGATTTTATCATCGTAGTCAAACGTGTAACTGGACACAAAATGCCCGCCCGAAAGCCTGGTTATATTTTTTGTAATATTCTCACCTGTATACGTATACGAATAGCTATCCCCTGTCGGAGCTGTTGAATATCTAAAAATGCTGGTGACGTGCTTGTTAGCGTCGAAGCTATACGTAGTGTACCTACTCTTCCAGGAGAGAAATAACTTTGAATTCACGAGAGGGTAGGTATCTGCCTGGAAATTAGTACCGTTAAGCGTTTGGGGTAGCCGAGTGATTTCGCCCGTTGTCCTATCGGCCGGATTTGAATAAAGGATAAAGTACGTGAAGTCTTTTTCAGCGTCTGTATTAACGAATTTTTTATCAGGATCACCATAGGCAAATACGCCAAAACTACCGTCTGCTTTGGTAATTGTCGCCAGTCGATTTTGGTTATCGTAGGTGTATGTCGTGTTTACTGAATTGCCCTGTACATTCTTTAATCGAAGACGTACAGGTGCCAATGATTCAGGTGAATCATGATTTAGGCAGGACGACAAATTCAACAGGAGGCATAAAGCTACAATAGCTGATAAAGTAGATGTTTGCATAGTTGTTGAGTTAGATAACAAGCTCTATTTAAACGCATTAACGTTACTAGAAGTAAAAGTAATAGCTTTCTACTCAAGATGAGCAGGCACCTACTGAATCCTTGTCAGGAACCTGTATAACTACTATGAGCCGTCAGAACTTCTCATGAATTTCCTTTAACAACTCCCCTGTTCGTCGACGCATCTCGGATACGGTCTGGGTAAAATTGTTATGCATGATGCTGAAGTAAAGCACTTTACCAGAACGCACCACAACATAGCCACTGAGGTTATACACGCCCGTCATGGAGCCTGACTTGGCAAATACATACGGCTTACCGGGCGTGGAGATACTGCGTAATGTACCCGACTGTCCGGCAGCAGGGAGTAACGCAAACAGTCGCTGTTGGGGAACCTTAGTAAAGATACGTCCAAGCAAATCGATCAGTACATTGGGCGTAAACAGGTTATATCGCGACAGACCTGACCCATCGACCCAACGGATGGGCGAGTGCCCCTCAGGAGCAGCCGGAAAATGAAGAACGCTATCTACCAGCCGACCCAATTCAGAAACAGGTGCCAGAAGCCGGGTATTTCGCTCGGCCGACACCATAAATAATACCTGCTCGGCAAACTGATTATCGCTTACGTATAACATCCGTTTGTACAACGAATCGGTTGAGGAACCACGCAGCAATCGGGCAGTAACCGGAACAGGCATATTCACCACGGAAATGGGCCGATGCAAGGTATCGGCCAGCAATTGGGCCGCTAACTTTGCCGACCAACGGAACGGCACATCCTGCCGGGCAGGCTTCCCTCCTATCGACTGCGTAAACTGGTTACTGAATTCAGCTCTTCGGATGCCTGCGGGCGCTTTCCCATCCGAAATAATCTGTACACTATCGGCCAGTCGGCGGGGGCTAATTTTTCCATTCCTGAATCGGACTACATTTCCATAAACAGGCAGCGGGGCCAGCTCGGGAGAATAATCGTCGTTGTAATCGTCCCAGGCCCAGCCGGGTCCAAAACGGGGCCCATCGTAATTAGCTGGCGAAAAAAACAAACGTTCAGGTCGATTCCGCAGAAAAGCCAGTGCCGTTGTGTCGGGCAAATCGGGGTGTAACAAAAGTGGATTTCCTGTGCCCCAGAAAATCAGCGAATCGCCCTGAACAGCATAGCGAAGAATCGGTAATGAATCGTGTAGAGAAAGCAGCCCCGCGTAAAAACTGAACAGTTTCGTATTCGATGCGGGCGTGAAGGGTTTATCGGCGTTGTGCTGAATGAGCGCCCGTTGCTGAACTGGATCATACAGGGCAACACCCGTAAAATGATCGGTATAGATCGGTTTGTTACGTAAATCACGGCTGATACGTCGGGCAGGCGAACACCCTACAATAATCCAGATCAGCAGAAATGGCAGGCAAGCTTTCATCATGGGAACTCAGGTGTTACTCTCCATTTGCTATAATAATCTTCTTTGTTAGCACTACACCACCTGCGGTCAACTGAACGAAATACAATCCATCAGGCAGATCGCTTACATCCAACCGCTTATCCAGTTTTTGTCCACCTAGTTTAATGGTCTGTTGCCGTAACGATTGCCCGGTTAAATTACGAATCGTAAGCCCAACTTCGGCAATCGATTTGGAGAAATCAGCCTGAAGACGTAGTTGACCATTGTTTACCGGATTAGGATATACGTCAAACGTTACTGCGCTAACCGGATCGACGCCCAATACAACAGGCGGAGGGGGCGCCTGAATCCGCAGGTTATCAATAGCCCATCCCCAGCCATACGACAACTGATCGGCAAACAACCGAAACCGAACCAGAATCTGATCGCCCGCTTTAAATGCACTTTGAGGTTTCAGCAACGATATGAGCCGTTGTCGATAAAGCGCCGGAGTTCCTACCGCTTCCGAGTTCCACTCGTTGTAAGCTCCTCCCGTTAAGTACAGATTATACCAGGTCAGCCATTCTTTCTTGTCAACGGAGCTGTAAGCATCTACCAGCGGTTTCCAGGTCTGGCCGTTATCATTTGATCCTTCTACAAGAACGTAATCGTAGAAATTCGCGTCGCCCAGTTTACTACCCGTTTCGCCCGGTTCAACCAGCACAATTTCATCGAAACGAATGGTTGCGCTATCAGGGTTAGCTTTTATGCGAATGGGCGACAACAGCCGATATTCGTAATTAGTCTGTAACAGCAGATCGCTTCCATTGCGATACGGGTGTTCTGAATGAATAGCAGGGTTACTAAACCCGGTTGGCGTAGCGATACTGAACCCATAACCGGCAAAATCACCAGCAGATGACGAAGCGTCAAACGTATTGATGTACTGCTCCACCACCGGCTTTTGAGCTACTACGGTCAATTCATAAAAACCCGATGCTGGACTTACGGCTTGATTTTTAGCCCGCGCTGCATCCTGAGCAATAATTCGATAGGTGATTTTATCGCCCACTTTTAGCGAATTGGCCGGGAAGTCAATCCGGCCCGCATACACACTATCGACCTCGATAGTATTGATTTTTAGCGGATTATACCGGAGTGCTATGGGAGGTTGAGAAACGCCATTGATCTGATACTCTACAGAAGCACTGGCTACGCTACTTCGATCGTCAGAGATACGGGCGTAAATCGGCAGGCTATCGGCAACTGTTGTTGAGAATATCGCATTTTTCGATGGGCTATACCGGATGGTTGGCGGCAAATTATCGGGGCCCACAAACACATGATTCCAGAGCTGCCCACCCGCAACGCTTTTGCCCGGATTGGTGTACGATCGCCCCAGCAAATCCTGCGCCTGAAAGTAATACCAGGTATCGCCGTTGGCTTGTGCAGCCGGCATTGTATATCGGTATTCATTGGTCGTACCCACCTGTGTCAGATCCACAAACGAAAACGTCGTATCGGTTGCCGTGGGCGCTTTTTTTCGGTAAAAAAATCGGACCGATCCGGGCATCAGGGTCGTATCACTAATAACACGGGTACTAAAAACCAGATCTTTCTGTTCTTCAGTATTTTTGATCGGGTCATGCAGCACCGATGTGGTTTTCCATTCCAGATCGGTCATAAACTGTAACACCAGTGGACCCGGCGTATGAATCGATTCACCCAGTGCCAGTTTCGGGGTCATCAGCGAATTGATGTTGCCCGGTGGATACTCCCGTTCGTCCAGATGGTAAATACTGCTGGCACGGGTGTATTCGTAAGGCACCCAGACTTTAATCTGCTGAGCAGATGCCTGTTTCAAATTTGCGCCATTCAGGTAAAGATTATAACCCGCCAACTGGAATTTTAGCTCAACCGAATTATTCGGAAAATCTTTCGTTGAGGTGACCAACCGCTTCCCCTGCCCGGTTTCCAGGAAATAGTCATAAACCGAGGGGAACGCTTCCATATATACTCCATTGTCGCCCACCAATCCAAAAAAACCGATAAACCCCAGGGCATGACCCAGCTCATGGAGCACGACCGTAACCAGATCGGTCTGGTTTTTCAGTGGCTTTCCATCGATACCGTAATACCAATCGTTGTTCCGGTTGAAATCAGCGACTATATCCGCATCGTTTGGGTCGTTCAGTTGACGACGGGCAATTTTTTCAGCCAGCGCAATAGGGTAAAACGCAAAGTTTTTCTGGGCGCCATCCACATTATATCGGTACGAAGCCGGACCTGCCGAACCCAATAAATTAGGCTCATCGTAAATCCAGTTCGCTTTAATCCGAATCGGTACGGGCGAAGAAATCAATGTTGACCAGATATCGACGGCATACTGAAAAGCGGTTCGGGCTTCGGCCGTAAAGTTGGTGTAATCGACAATAAACTGGGCTTTGGGGGCAGCCATTCGACCGTTGGCTCCTACTCGTTTCAGAAAAGCCTCAGGAGCCGACACATGCGTCGATACTTCGCGGTTGTCTTTGTAATAGTTGATTTTTGACCCGGCCAGCGTGAAACTATGTGGAGCAACCACGCCTGGATATCCTCCTGATGAATACACGTTTTGAGCAAGTACCGGATTTGCCAAAAAACCAATCAGACCAAGCAATCCCAGCCACTTCCCGTACTTCATATCAATGGTATTAGTCAATCCATACAAATCTCGGTTCTGGTTGCTGATTAACAAGGCCGCAGAATAAAATCGTCCGTTTATTGTCATTTGTGGGCATTAGGTGGTCAATTATTGATAGCCACTAAAGACTACCTAATGACCGCAAATGAAAACGAATTAAGCCGTTTCAGTAGTCCGTTTCAGAACCAGCGCCACCGAGTTTAGGCAATAGCGCAGCCCATTAGGCGATGGACCGTCGTTGAATACATGGCCGAGATGAGCATCGCAGATATTACATAATACCTCAACCCGGACCATACCATGACTGAAATCTTTCTCTAACCGAATCCGATCTTCCTCGATAGGTTCGGTAAAGCTTGGCCAGCCCGTACCCGACTCAAACTTCTTCTTCGACTCAAACAATTCGGTCCCACAGCATACGCAGGCATAGATACCCGGATCGTGGGCTTCACAATACTCACCCGTAAAGGCCCGCTCTGTACCCTTCTCCCGCGTTACCCGATATTGCTCCGGCGTTAGAATCTTACGCCACTCTTCGTCCGATTTAATGACTTTCTGAATCATAATACTTTTCCGTTGGTCTGTACGAATTTAGTGCTATTCCTAAAACCACCCGCTCCGAACTTCTGTTTTCAAACCGTAAATTCGCGCTTCATGGTATTCGGTTTGCGCCTGCCTACCAAAAACTGAATACTATAAACCGAAATCACTTTGACAACCCGGCAGATTTTACAGCACTTTTGGGGATACGACAACTTCCGGCCCATGCAGGAAGATGTGGTCAACACGGCGCTGGCCCGTCAGGACTCACTCGTGCTGATGCCAACTGGTGGGGGTAAGTCGATTTGTTTTCAGGTACCAGCCCTGGCCATGAAAGGCGTTTGTATTGTAGTAACGCCCCTCATCGCGCTCATGAAAGACCAGGTCGAACAGTTGCAACGACGAGGCATTCCAGCAGCCGCTGTGTATTCGGGCATGCATTACCGCGAAATCGACGCCATTCTGGACAACTGCATTTACGGCAATACCAAGTTCCTCTACGTTTCGCCCGAACGGCTGCGAACCGAAATCCTGATCGAGCGTACAAAACAAATGACAGTCTGTTTGCTGGCTGTCGACGAGGCTCACTGTATTTCGGCCTGGGGGTACGATTTCCGCCCGCCCTATCTGCAAATTGCGGAGTTTCGCCAGCTTATTCCCGAAACGCCCATTATCGCCCTGACGGCTTCAGCAACGCCCGATGTTCAGACGGATATTGTCGATAAGCTGGCTTTGCGGCAACCAACCATATTCCGGCAAACCTTCGCTCGCCCGAACCTTTCTTACTCGGCCGTAGCCGAAGAAAATAAAGAGTCGCGACTGTTGCGTGTACTGCAAAACGTGCCGGGTTGTGCCATTATCTACGTTCGTAGCCGGAAACAAACCCAACAGATAGCTCAATGGCTTAGTCGGCAGGGTATTTCGGCAGACTTTTACCATGCTGGGCTAACAACGCAGCAACGAACAGACAAACAGGACGCCTGGATTCAGGACCGCACCCGCGTTATGGTCGCTACCAATGCTTTCGGTATGGGAATCGACAAACCCAATGTCCGTGTTGTGGTCCATCTGGATGTCCCTGATTCGCTGGAAGCGTATTATCAGGAAGCCGGTCGGGCTGGGCGCGACGGTCAGAAAGCATATGCCGTTATGCTCTACTCACCCAACGACCTTGACAAACTTCAGCTTCGGGTAGAACAACTCTATCAGCCAGTTGATATGCTTCGGCGGGTATATCAGGCCCTTGCTAATTACACAGCGGTTCCAGTTGGTGGAGGAGAGTTCAGCAGTTACGATTTCGACCTGGGTGCATTTACCAATACGTTCAACCTACCACCACAGGAAACCCATTACGCCCTGAAACAACTGCAACTCGAAGGGTTCATCCAGCTTACTGAAAACTATTTTCACCCTTCCCGTCTAACGTTTGTTCTCGACAATCGGCAGTTATATGAATTCCAGGTGATGAATCCAACGTATGATTCGTTTCTAAAGCTGCTACTACGGATGTACGGGGGCGAGTTATTTAGCGATTTTGTTACAATTTCAGAATCGACGCTGGCCCGAACGTTTTTGCTGAATCAGCCTGAAATCGAGCAGATTCTGAAGCAATTACATGAACGAAATGTGGTCGTCTATGAAAAACAGAAGGATAAACCCCAACTGACATTTCTTACCCCTCGCTTCGACGCAACAACGTTACCCATCAACGTACAGGAACTGAACCGACGGAAAGAACTGGCCCTCCGAAAGGTTCAGGCAGCCATTACGTACACCGAGCACCCAACCCAATGCCGAACGCGGTTACTCCAAGCCTATTTTGGTGAAAAACCCGGTGAGCGCTGCGGTATTTGTGATAATTGCCTGAAACAGAAAAAAGCATCGGAAGCCGTCACGCAGACCATCCGTAAACAGGTACGAGACTATGTTGCGCTGGCAAATGGACCGGGTGTATCCCCTAAACAACTGGCGTATCACTTTGCGTATACCGATACCAATGCGCTGGCTGAAACCTTAAAACTTATGCTGGCCGAAGAGGAAATCCGATACACAAAAACCGGAAATCTGACACTGAATCTGGAGTAGATACGCTTTTCTTTTTTGACAGGATTAACAGGATAAAACAGGATTGATGTCTCTAGTGTAATCCTGTTTTATCCTGTTAATCCTGTCAAAAAGGTACATCTATTGCTGTTTGTCCCTAAATCGTGCGATTTATCCCACCAATTTGTAGGGGCAGACAGGTCCCTTTATGTTTGTGCTGTCGAACTAATCAACACGCAGCTATGAAAACGATTATCACAACTATTCTCACCTCTATTCTTTTCCTTACTAACCTTAGTAAGCCTTGTCTGGCCCAGCAGGCCACCTCCTCTGCAACAGTCAGCAATACCTATTCACTGTCGGTAGTGATTCATAATGTCAACAACCGAACGGGGAAATTATACGTTGGACTTGCCAACACGCCAGCCAATTTTAGTGGTGAGTCGCTTCAGAGAAAAGTAATCGACGTACCGGCCTCCGGCGAAATTACCTGCGTCTTTGAGGGATTAGCTCCAGGGAAATATGCTGTCCGGCTTTTTCAGGATTTAAACGACAACAAGAAAATGGACTTTTCGGGTCAAATGCCCGCCGAACCGTTTGGCTTTTCGAATGTAGCTATGCTCATGGGCCCACCCGATTTCGACCAATCGGCATTCGACCTGAATGAGAATAAAAGCATTCGGATACGTATGCTCGAAATGTGATAAAGAAAAAAACGCCCTACCGCTTGACCGAACGAAAATAATCCGTTTATCTTTGTGCCCTCAATGCGGGGTGTAGCGCAGCCTGGTAGCGCGCTACGTTCGGGACGTAGAGGTCGTGGGTTCGAATCCCGCCACCCCGACCAGGAAATTAAATCTGGTAGTGGGATAGGTTTGGGAAGTAGAGATCGTGGCCGGGGGCGCGTCCGCCTTCGAATCCCGCCACCCCGACCAAGCAACTGACAATAAATGACCACTTAGGTGGCTATCAATAAAATGAATAATACGGTTAACAACATGATTTGGTGGTGGCACTCTCCTACGTTGGGATGAGGGTTGCCGCTATTGTTGTTTACCAACAAACATTGCTAAAGGCTCACCGTCATCCCGGTGAGCCTTATTTTTTTTCATTCCGTTGAACCATTGACCGATACAAATAGCATGACAACCGACTTCTCGCCAACAGTAACCTACCGCATTGTTAGCTGCCATAAACGGATGCTGGCCGACATTATCACGCCCGTAAGCATTTACCTTCGCATACGCGACCGCTTCCTGAACAGTATCCTGCTCGAAAGCTCAGACTACCACGGCAACGACAATAGTTACTCCTACATCGCTTTCGATCCGGTAGCCCGCTTTTCGTACGACAACGCTCACCTGACCGTACAGTTGCCCGGCGAATCGGAACAAATACGCGAGCTACCTATCCAGGAAATGCGCCCAGCATTGCAGCAGTTTAAAGACTGTTTTAAACATGAAAAGTCGAAGTTTCCCTTTATTACCAATGGCTTATTCGGCTACTTCGGCTTCCCGTCCGTACAAGGTTTTGAAGATATAACTTTACAAGCGCCAGTACCGACCGAAAATCAAATTCCGGCGGCTGTTTTTACGGTATACCGCTATGTACTGGCCATCAACCATTTCAAAGACGAGCTTCACCTGTTTGAGCATAGCTACCTGCGCGATGGCGACACAGAGCCAGAAAGCACGCTGGATTATATCAGCGATCTGATCACGAGCCGTAATTATCCGATTTACTCTTTCAATACCGCCGGACCTGAGCAATCCAATTTTACGGACGACGAGTTTCGGGCAGTCATTCAGAAAGGAAAAGACCACTGCTACCGGGGCGATGTATTCCAGATCGTTCTTTCCCGTCGATTCTCAACTCCTTTTAATGGTGATGAGTTTAATGTATACCGCGCTCTTCGTTCGCTGAACCCGTCTCCCTACCTGTTCTATTTCGATTATGGCAATTATAAACTCTTCGGCTCATCGCCCGAGTCGCAGATTGTGGTAAAGAATCGAAAGGCGACCATTTATCCAATCGCCGGAACCTTCCGACGTACGGGCGATGATGTTCACGATGCCGAACTGGCGCAAAAACTGTACGACGACCCCAAAGAATCGGCCGAACACGTGATGCTGGTCGACCTCGCTCGCAATGATCTGAGCCGCAACTGTGATGTGGTAAAAGTCGAGACATTCAAGGAAGTGCAATACTACTCGCACGTGATCCACCTGGTATCCAAAGTTGTGGGCGACCTGACCGAATCGGCCGATCCACTCCAGATCGTAGCCGAAACGTTCCCGGCCGGTACACTCTCCGGTGCACCCAAACACATGGCGATGCGGTTGATTGATCGTTACGAAAACATAAGCCGTAGTTTTTATTCGGGTAGTATCGGCTACATGGGTTTCGACGGGGAGTTCAACCACGCCATTATGATCCGAACGTTTATGAGCAAAGACAATACGCTGTATTATCAGGCAGGAGCAGGCATCGTGGCCAAGTCGGTCGTTGAAAGCGAATTGCAGGAAGTACACAACAAACTGGCGGCTCTTCGTACCGCCATTGAGCAGGCAAAACAATTGTAATGCGGGTGGAAACCCGTAATCAGATCATTAAAGCGGGTTTCCACCCGCATTACTTATGAAACTTTTAGTCTTAGATAACTACGATTCGTTTACGTACAACCTTGTGTACATCCTGCGGGAGTTGGGCCATAAACCCGATGTGATTCGAAACGACAAGATTGCCCTGGAAGCCGTTGACCAGTATGACAAAATCATGCTGTCGCCAGGGCCGGGAATCCCTTCCGAAGCGGGTATTATGCAGGATCTGGTTCGCGAATACGGGCCTACCAAAAGCATTCTGGGTATATGCCTGGGCCATCAGGGCATTGGCGAAGTATACGGCGCAACCCTCGAAAATCTTGGTGACGTACTCCACGGCATTGCTCACCGCGCTACCATTACCGACCGCTCCGAGCCTCTGTTTGCCGGTATTCCCGACGAGCTGACGGTTGGCCGCTATCACTCCTGGACAGTGATGCCCAACCCGATGCCTGTCGACCTTCAAATTACAGCTGTGGATGAGAACGGCCGGGTAATGGGTTTATCGCACAAACAGTATGATGTGCGCGGACTACAGTTCCACCCAGAATCGGTACTAACCGAAAACGGGGTGAAAATGATTGAAAACTGGTTGGCGATATGAAGCTGGCCGAAATTGTCCCTTGGGGCCGATCACGGGAGGAGTATCGACGAATGTTCAACCTCACCGATGCCGATTTAGGCAAGCGGATACTGGGCGTAGGTGATGGGCCAGCCAGTTTTAATGCGGAACAAACAGCGGTTGGTGGTTCCATTGTTTCAATTGACCCCATTTATGCTTTTTCGGCTCAGGAGATTGAAAAACGGATTGAGGCTACCTACCCTACCGTTATCGAAAATGTACAAAAAGAGGAAGCGCAGTATAACTGGACTATTTTCCAGAATACAGATGAATTGGGAAAAGAGCGGATGAAAGCTATGAATCAGTTTCTGACTGACTACGAAACCGGCAAACAACAAGGTCGCTACCTGGCCTATGCCTTACCCAACCTGCCTTTTTCTGACCAGTCGTTTGAGTTGGCCTTGTGTTCACACCTGCTATTTCTGTATTCAGACCATTTATCGGAAGCGTTCCACCAGACAGCCATCCAGGAGCTAATGCGCGTGGCGAATGAGGTTCGAATCTTTCCATTGATCTCGCTTGCTGGTAGCCCTTCACCTCATTTGAATCCGGTTCTGGCTGCCTGTAAGGATCAACACATTCAGGCAGAAATCGTAAACGTTCCCTATCATTTTCAAAAGGGAGCTTACCAAATGCTTCAATTAACCCGAACAGCTTAACCATTAATTCTGCTTTTACACAGTATTTGCGTATGAAAGCCATTCTAAATCACCTATTTGAATACAAGTCGCTGACAAAAGACCAGGCCCGTGAGGTATTGCTGGGCATTGGTCGGGGCCAGTACAACGCAGCACAGATCGCTTCGTTTCTGACGGTTTACATGATGCGTAGCCTGAAGCTTGAAGAACTGGAAGGCTTCCGGGATGCAATGCTCGAACTCTGTCTTCCGGTCGACCTATCGGCCTACGACCCAATGGATTTATGCGGCACCGGGGGCGATGGCAAAGACACATTCAATATCTCTACACTATCGTCTTTTGTCGTTGCGGGTGCAGGTCAATCTGTAGCCAAGCATGGGAATCACGGCGTATCGTCACTTGTAGGTTCGTCGACGGTGATGGAACGGCTGGGCTATCAATTCACCAACGATGTGGGCGAGTTACAACGCAAAATGGAAACGGCTGGTATCTGTTTTTTGCACGCTCCCCTCTTCCACCCCGCCATGAAAAATGTAGCTCCCATCCGAAAGGATTTGGGGGTAAAAACATTTTTCAATGTACTCGGTCCCATGATTAACCCTGCCAAGCCTCAAAAACAGCTTGTTGGGGTATTCAGCCTTGAATTGGCGCGATTATATGCGTACCTTTATCAGCAAACCGACAAGCGATTCATGATTTTGCACGCGCTGGATGGTTACGATGAGATTTCGCTAACGGGGCCGTTCAAAGTTATTAGTAATCAGACCGAACAGGTCGTAAAACCAGAGCAGTTAGGACTGGATACCTTAACACCCGAATCGTTGGCAGGTGGCCAGACGCTGGATGAGTCGGCGCAAATTTTTATGAATGTATTGAATGACGAAGCAACTCCCGCCCAAAAGCAAGCCGTTTTAGCCAACTCGGCAATGGCCCTACTAGCAGCTGGAAAGGCTCAAACTCAGGAAGAAGCCGTCGCCATCGCCCGCGAATCGCTGGAAAGTGGTCGAGCGCTGGCAAGTTTTAAAAAATTAATCCATACATAATGTACAGTGGACAATGCATAATGCACAATGAAAAGTGAGCTTGCCTAGAAACCACCATTTTTCATTATCCATTACTCATTATTCATTCATTCGGAAATGACCATTCTTGATAAAATCATTGCTCAAAAGCGAATCGAAGTAGCCCAGCGGAAAGAAGCCACGCCAATAGCGGTGCTGGAACAAATGCCCGACTTTAAGCGAATGGGCCTGTCGGCTCGGGATGCGGTTCAGGAGTTTCGCTCGTCGGGGATTATTGCGGAGTTCAAACGTAAGTCGCCTTCCAAAGGCATTATCAATGATACGGCCGACGTAGCCGAAACGACCCAGGGTTACGTTCGGGCCGGGGCCGCCGTTTTGTCGGTACTGACCGATGAGCCTTTTTTCGGCGGCACACCTGCCGATTTACAGGCAGCTCGTCAGGCCAATCCGTCGACCCCGATTCTGCGTAAGGATTTTGTGATTGATCGATACCAATTGCTGGAAGCTAAATCCTGGGGAGCCGATGTGGTCTTGCTGATTGCCGCCTGCCTATCACCCGAAGAAGTTGGAGAACTCAGTATGCAAGCCCATGATCTGAGCTTACAGGTATTGCTCGAAGTTCATGACGAGGAAGAGCTTGACCGAAGTTTCAACGTCAATGTTGATCTGGTAGGTGTCAACAACCGCAACCTCAAGACGTTCACAACCTCGATCGATACATCGCTACGCCTGGTTGAGCGAATTCCTGACACGGTTGCCAAGATTACCGAAAGCGGGCTACATGATGCTGACACGATGCTGACCTTATTTCGGGCTGGTTTCGATGGGTTTCTGATTGGCGAAGCGTTCATGAAAACGGCCGACCCTGCCGCAGCCTTACAACATATAGTCACTGACTTTACTTCACGCATGTCCACTTCTACAAACTTGTACAGCTCATGAAAATCAAAGTGTGCGGTCTGCGCGACCCAAACAACCTGAAAGAAATTGCCGCTTTACACCCAGATTTCATCGGATTTATCTTCTATGACCAATCCCCCCGTTTTGTCGGTGAAGAGTTGGACGAAGAAGTGGTCAAATCGCTGCCTCGCAGCATACGAAAGGTAGGTGTGTTTGTTAACGCCAGCCCGGACACCATTCTGCGGACAGTAAAAAAGTATGATTTTCAGTATGTACAGTTACACGGTAACGAAACACCTGACTATTGCCGGAGCTTACGAAATCGTGGCATTAACATCATCAAAGCGTTCCGGGTCGACTCATCGTTCAACTTTTCGATGCTGAACAACTACAAAGCCCAGTGCGACTTTTTCCTGTTCGATGCCAAAGGCGACCAACCCGGTGGCAATGGAATCACTTTCGACTGGACTATTTTGAGCCGATACGACAACGAAAAGCCCTTTTTCATCAGCGGTGGTATTGGGTTAGATAACCTCAACCAGTTGGACACGTTGAAAGGCATGAAGCTGTACGGCGTAGATGTGAACAGCCAGGTAGAGATCGAACCGGGTATCAAGGATGTCGCCAAAGTAAAAGAACTAATTGACCGCGTACGGCCTGTAGAGGAAGAAGAAACGGTGTAAGTCGCCAGCAAATCATTCTGAGTCCGATCTTGTTTAACCGATAAACAGACAAGCTAATGGAAACGACGAAACAGATAGAAGATGAGATTCCCTCTATGAAAAAGGGGCAATTAAACATTTATAAACCTAGCGATATAAAACGTTGGGGTGTTCAGCGATTTCTTGAAGAAACATCGGTTAAGGAACCTTTCCTACTAGAATTCCCTGAATTTACCGACGAAGAAAACAAGCGAATGGACGAAGTATTGAAAGAAGTAGATAGATAGTGCAGTTGTTTAAACTTTCTTATTCTGGCCCCATTTGTAAACATTTAGATAGCTTCAGTACACAAAAAAGTATGGTTCTAATAAAACGATTGTTGGCCTGCTTTATGTTTATGGCGATTCTATGGCTAGCACTCTCCTATTTGGGGCTAACCTGTAGCACAATCATTCTACGTAACTTCATTGGCGACACCTGGATTTATCTCTCAAATCATGGATTAAGGCTTAACTGGAGCCGCTATTTTGTTACAATCACAAGCCTACTTTTATTCCTCACCATTGAGACCATAGCTATTATTTATAGCAAGTCCATGGGCTTGTTTAAACTTTGAAGCTACCATGCAAACCACTCTCGAACCCCAAACCTCTTTCGAGGTATCCGATAAAGGATTTTATGGCCACTTTGGCGGAGCGTTTATCCCGGAAATGCTCTATCCGAACGTTGAAGAACTACGCCAGAACTACCTCAAGATCATTAACGATCCAGCGTTCCAGGCCGAATTCTGGCAATTGCTCGAAGATTACGTTGGTCGGCCAACCCCTTTATTCCTGGCCAAGCGACTATCCGAAAAAGTAGGCGCAACGGTTTACCTTAAACGCGAAGACCTGTGTCATACGGGTGCGCATAAGGTAAACAACACGATTGGCCAGATTCTGGTAGCTCAACGACTGGGTAAAAAACGAATTGTGGCCGAAACCGGAGCAGGTCAGCATGGTGTAGCTACGGCTACCGTTTGTGCCCTGATGGGTCTCGAATGCATTGTTTACATGGGCAGTATCGACATGGAGCGCCAGAAACCCAACGTTGACCGGATGCGGATGCTGGGGGCTACCGTTGTTCCAGCCACATCGGGTAGCCAAACCCTGAAAGATGCGACCAACGAAGCCATGCGTCACTGGATCAATAATCCTGTCGATACGCATTACATCATCGGTTCGGTAGTTGGCCCGCACCCCTACCCCGATATGGTTGCCCGTTTCCAGTCGGTTATCTCCGAAGAAGTAAAGAAACAATTGTTTGCGAAAACGGGCCGTCAGAATCCAGATTACGTAGTGGCCTGTGTAGGCGGAGGCAGCAATGCAGCCGGTGCCTTTTTCCATTACCTCAACGAGCCAACCGTTCGTCTGGTAGCGGCCGAAGCGGCAGGTCAGGGCGTATCATCGGGCCATTCAGCAGCCACAACGGCCCTTGGTAAACCGGGCGTATTACACGGCAGCCGTACGATTCTGATGCAGACCGAAGATGGTCAGGTTATTGAACCCTATTCCATTTCGGCAGGGCTCGATTATCCGGGCATTGGTCCACTTCATGCCCATCTGTTCGATTCAGGCCGGGGCGATTTCTACGCCATTACCGACGACGAAGCCCTTCAGGCAGGTTTTCAGCTTAGCAAGCTGGAAGGCATTATTCCCGCACTGGAATCAGCACACGCCCTGGCAGCTCTCGAAAAAATGAATCTCAAGCCCGACGATGTTGTTGTCGTCTGTCTGTCAGGCCGGGGCGATAAAGATTTAAGTACGTACGCAAAGCATCTGTAATATGTATGTATGGGCTTCAGCCCGTGCAAAAACCCATTACGGGCTAAAGCCCGTACATACGTTTATGACCTTAACCCAAAACCGCATTACCGACTTATTTTCTCAGAAAAGTGAGCGATTACTAAACGTCTATTTTACAGCCGGGTTCCCGCAACTTAACGATACCATGACCATTCTGCGCGGTTTGCAGGCGGCTGGTGTCGATCTGGTTGAGATTGGTATGCCCTACTCCGACCCAGTTGCCGATGGCGAAACCATTCAGCAAAGCAATGGCAAAGCGCTGGACAATGGTATGTCGCTAAAAGCGCTGTTCGACCAGTTGGAAGGTTGCCGTCAGGAACAATCTGGCGATCCAGTCACCGTACCGATTCTGCTGATGGGCTATATCAATCCGGTTCTACAATACGGTGTCGAAGCGTTCTGTAAAAAATGCCAGGAAGTAGGCGTCGATGGAGTTATTTTGCCCGATCTACCCCTGGATTTATACCTGGCCGATTACGCACCGACTTTCCGGGAATACGGAATTCTGAACGTAAACCTGATTACACCACAAACCACCGAAAGCCGCATTCGGCACATCGACGAAGAATCGGACGGGTTTATTTATATGGTGTCGTCAGCTAGTATTACTGGATCAACCAAGGGTATCAGCGATTCCATGCGTGCGTACTTCGAGCGTATTCAGGCCATGAATCTTCGAAATCCGCGCCTGATTGGTTTTGGTATCAATAACCATGATACGTTCGACACAGCTTGCGAGTATGCGAACGGGGCTATTGTTGGCAGTGCGTTCATTCGTCATCTGGAAGAGAAAGGCACATCGGCCGAGAGCATTCTTGAGTTTGTGCACACGATTCGGGCGTAGCTTATTTACGTATCTATGACAAGTCCAAATCTATCTCATCAATTATTCTGGGACGTTGACTATGGGTCCATCGAATGGCAGGAAAAATATCGCTTTGTTATTGAGCGGGTTTTAGAACGAGGCACTTTTAGCGACTGGCTGGAAATCAAACGATATTATGGGCTGGAAAAAATAAAAAATACGGTCCTTCAGGCACGTTGGCTGGATAATACAACGCTATCGTTTTGCAGCAATTATTTTCATACCCCTAAAGAGCAGTTTCGATGCTACATGCTGAAGTCCTCGAATCCAGCACCCTGGGTATTTTAAAATCTATTCTTGCCAACGATACGTTTTCAACGTTCAATTTAGTTGGAGGTACTGCCCTAGCTTTGCAGTTTGGCCATCGCTTGTCAATAGATCTCGACTTTTTCACAATCGATGTCTTTGATAAAGAACTTATTAAGGCAGAACTAACAGACATAGGGTCATGGATTACAAACAGTGAAAATAAAATTGGACTTCGTGGTCAATTAAACGCTATCAAAATCGATTTTGTAACGTATCGGTATCCCCTATTAGCACCACCAATCGTTCTTGAAGGCATCCGAATGGCTTCTCAGGCTGACATTTCGGCCATGAAGCTAGCGGCTATCACTAACCGGGGAGCAAAAAAAGACTTTTACGATATCTTCTTTTTACTGCGTCACCATAGTTTTGCACAACTTTGCGAATGGTATAAAGAAAAGTACCAAACGAACAACCTATTTATGATGCTGAAAAGTATGACCTACTTTGATGATGCTGAATTAACTGAAGACCCTGTTTTACTACTAGATAAGACTTCATGGCAAATCGTTAAAGAGACTCTTTTACTTGAGGTAGCAAACTATTCTTAACAGGTAATGACTATCAATTTTGATAAATCGCCCGACGGTCTGGTTCCTGCCGTTATTCAGGATGCCGAAACGGGTAAAGTGCTGATGCTGGGCTACATGAACCAGGAAGCCTACGACAAAACCGTTGCCGAAAATATAGTTACGTTTTTCAGTCGTAGTAAACAGCGGCTCTGGACGAAGGGCGAAACATCCAATAACTTTCTGCACGTACGGGAAATCCTGGTCGACTGTGACGGCGATACTCTGCTGGTCAAAGCCAGTCCGGCCGGGCCTGTTTGCCATACAGGTGCCGATACCTGTTTTCAGGAAGTAAATCACGGCAAAGGGCAGTTTCTGAACTATTTGCAGCAGGTGATCCACGACCGGAAAGTTAATCCTTCCGACCAGTCGTATACAGCCAGCCTTTTTAACAAGGGAGTTAACAAGATTGCTCAGAAAGTTGGCGAAGAGGCTGTAGAACTGGTTATTGAAGCGAAAGATAACAACGACCACTTGTTCAAAGGCGAAGCAGCTGATCTCTTATTCCATTTTCTGGTGCTGCTGGAGCAGAAAAATATTCAGCTCGACGACATTGTGACGGTGTTGCAGGGGCGACATTCAAAACAATAATTTCTGATTTGCAGTTTGTTGTTCGATATTAGCAACCATCAACAAGGTCGTTGTCCTATTTTCTCACCAAACACAAACAGCTTTATGGGATTGATTATTCGCATCCTGATTAGCGCAGTAGCCGTTTACATCGCTAGTATATTTATTCCGGGCATTCATGTTTCGGGCGGAGCCGGTACCTACTTGATGGTAGCCATCGTTCTCGGTTTTCTGAACGCCTTTATTAAGCCCATTCTGACCGTACTGACTATTCCCATCACAATTATTACGCTGGGGCTTTTCCTGCTGGTTTTGAACGTGCTCATGGTTTATCTGACTGCGTACCTGATTCCAAGTTTTCACGTAACCGGATTCATTGCCGCACTGCTGTTCAGCTTTGTCGTGTCGATTGTGACGTCTTTACTGGACGCAATCATATAAAACAATCCTGTTCAGCGCTTTATCGAATGCCATAGCCTGAGGTTATGGCATTCGTCATTTTTCAGGGTCGTTGTTTTTCTGTAGGTTACGTCATGAATTCCTAAACCACCATGACTGAGCCAACTACGTTATACGATGTCGTTGTTATCGGGGCGGGTTATGCCGGACTGACCGCCATGCACGAACTCCTTAAAGCAGGCAAAACGGTATTATTGATTGAAGCCCGTGACCGCGTTGGAGGCCGGGTCTGGACGCAGCGGTTCGACGATGGCACCTATGTTGATCTTGGCGGTGCCTGGGTAGGACCAACGCAGGACCGACTGTATGCACTGGCTCGCGAATTCGGCGTTGAAACCTACAAGACCTACGACGAAGGCAAAAGCACGCAGTATTTTCGAGGGCAAGTCAAACGATACAAAGGGTTAATTCCTCCGCTGCCCATCGGTGCGCTGCTGAGCCTGGACGCAGCCATCAAGAAACTGAACAAACTCTCGAAAGCCGTTCATCTAGCCGAGCCCTGGGCAACACCCAATGCCTCCTATCTTGACTCGATGACACTGGCAAGCTGGATGAACGGGCAAATGCGTTTCGACGTAGCCCGGCAGTTTTTCAAAGTAGCGGCCGAAGCCATCTGGGCCGCCGACCCCGCCGAAATCTCACTTCTTCATGCGCTGTTTTACACAAAGTCATGCCGAGATCTGGACACGCTGATGAACATCAAAAACGGAGCACAGGAAGAACGGTTCGTAGGTGGCGCACAGACGATTGCCGAGCGACTGGCGGCTACGTACACCCATCAACTTGTTTTCGATTCACCCGTTAAAGCCGTTATTCAGGACGGAAATCATATCAGCGTAGTAACGTCAAAAGAAACTTATAAAGCCAAACGAGTTATTATTACGGTGCCGCCAGCGCTCCAGAGTCGTATTGATTTCCAGCCAATTCTTCCCGCCCAACGCGCCCAGTTGATTCAGCGAATGCCAATGGGGTCGGTATGGAAATGCTACGCGATCTACGAAAAGCCTTTCTGGCGTGAACAGGGCTTGAATGGCTTAGCAGCTACACCCGATGGTCACGTAACCGTCACGTTCGACAATTCGCCCAACGATGGGTCGTACGGTGTATTGATGGGATTTGTTCTTGGCAATCAGGCCAAAGCATTCACAACATTATCTGACAGTGACCGAAAACTATCGGCTCTTCATTCCTTTGCTACTTTTTTTGGGACACAGGCGCTCAGTCCCGTTCGGTATCTCGACCATAGTTTTATGAATGAAGAGTGGTCGCGTGGGTGCTATGCGGGCCTGATGGGACCGGGAATATGGACCACCCTGGGGCCAGCGTTACGTCAGCCTGTTGGGCGCATTCACTGGGCTGGTACCGAAACCTCCGATATCTGGAATGGCTATATCGACGGCGCTATTCGCTCTGGAGAACGAGTGGCCGCCGAAGTGATGATGCATGGCGAATAATACGTTTCGCACGCCCGGATTCATCCCATTTTTAGCCCACTTCATCCCATTTTTTCATTAGGCCCGGACTAGTCCGATAGTTTTGCGGGAGCCTTTTTACTAAACTGGATCATGATCGGGAGCTACATCAAAACAGCACGACGCAACGTATTGCGTAACAAGCTTTTCTCAGCCATCAATATGGTTGGCCTGGCTATCAGTATGTCCGTTGGCTTATTACTGATTGCGTTCGTACTTGATCTGTATTCATACGATAAATTCCATCAGTATGGGGACAGAATCTACCGTATCACCAACGTTCTGACGACCAATGGCGACCGAGGCAAGTTTGCCACCACATCGCTAAAAACGGGTAAGCTTATCCGGCAGAAAGTGGCAGGGGCAAAGGTGACAATCCTTCGCAACGACTTTTCGCAGGATGCAAAAGTTGGCGATAAGATCCTCCCGATAAAGGGGTTCTGGGCCGATCCATCCGTATTTACCATCTTTACCTTTCCGATGCTGGAAGGGAATCCAGAAACAGCGCTGAAAGACCCCTACTCGATTGTTCTGACAGAAACGACAGCCCAAAAGCTATTTGGCAACGACGATGCGCTCGGCAGGGTAGTCCGGTTCGACACACTCGATTATCAGGTAACGGGGATTATGAAAGACGTCTCCTTCTTCTCACATATCCACTTCGAAGCGCTGGTATCGCTATCAACGGCTGAGCAACTGAACCGAAGCAACTTCGACAAATGGGCCAATACGCCTTCGAACTTCGTGTATATACTGCTGCCGGAGCAAACTGAAAGGGCATCAATCCAGTCGGAGCTGGACGCCATTGCCAGGGAAGAAACCCGTACCGAAGCCAATACGAAGGTTCAATTCGAGCTTCTGCCCTTGTATAAAATTGTAGTTGGCGAAAACCTTCGTCGCTCGGAAGGGAGTGGCTACGTAGGCCCGCATATGCCCCCAACCGTACTCTGGATTCTTGGAGGGCTGGCACTGGTGGTGATTCTGTCGGCCTGTTTCAACTATACCAATCTGTCGATGGCCCGCGCCATGCGCCGTTTTAAGGAAGTGGGTCTTCGAAAAGCAATCGGTGCCGGAAAGAGCCAGGTCTGGCAACAGTTTCTGGTAGAAGCAATTATGATTTCAATGGCCTCTCTCCTGCTTTCGTTTATCCTTTTTCTGATCTTACGGCCACAACTGATTAGCCTGGCCCCGGAGATGCAGCGAACGGTGAAGCTCTCCCTTACACCGACTATGGTCATTACATTTATCATCTTTTCGGTTGCGGTAGGGGGTATTGCTGGCCTCATGCCTGCCCTTTTCTTCTCGAAAGTCAGCGCAATTAGCGCGCTCAGAAATGTATCGACCGTTAAGGTATTCAAATATGCCACCCTCCGTCGCGCCCTGGTGGTGATTCAATACACACTCACGCTCATCTTTATTACGGCAACCGCCATTGGCTACGTACAATACAAAAACATACTGGCCTTCGACCTGGGATTCAATACCGAAAACATCCTGAACATCAATATGCAGGGCAATAAACCCGACGCTTTCTTAAAAGAACTGCGTGAGATGCCAGAAGTAACGGCCTTATCCCGGTCGCTGATCATCACCAGCGTTGGGAATGCCTGGGGGGGCTACATGAAATATACCGATTCGCGCGATTCAGCTCTGGTCCTGACAAACCACGTCGATGAAAACTACCTGGCACTGCACAATTATAAACTCATTGCGGGAGGAAATTTCAACGCACACCCCACCACAACTGAGGCCGCTACAGAGGTAATCGTTAACCAGCAAGTCCTGAAACGATTCAACATTGGGAACAATAATCCCGAAAAGGCCATTGGAAAAGAGGTCATTTTTAGCAGTTTTCACAGCACTCGCCGGATGACCATCATTGGGGTTATGAAAGACTTTCACTATGGCAAGGTCGATAACCTCATCGAGCCGGTCGCTTTTATGGCCTGGACACCCGACGACAGAGCCATTATCAACGCCAAAATTCAGCCTACTGACCTCCTGGCCACCCGAGCCAAAATCGCATCGGCCTGGAAGAAGATCGACCGGATTCATCCCTTACAGGCTAAATTCTACAGCCAGGAAATAGAAGATGCCTACAGCGAATTTTCGGCTATGATCAAGATCATTGGATTTCTTTCCTTCCTGGCCATTTCGATTGCCTCGATGGGCCTGTTCGGTATGGTAGCCTACACAACCGAAACCCGCCTAAAGGAGATCAGCATCCGTAAAGTGATGGGGGCAAGCTCCGGTAGCCTTATCTACTTGCTGAGCCGTGGTTTTCTGGTTATGCTATCCGTATCGGCCCTCATCGCACTCCCCGTAACCTATCTTTTCTTCGAGAAGATGGTGCTGACCCGTTTTCCGTATCACACACCCGTACAGGTTTCCGAACTGTTTATTGGCTTGCTGGCCGTACTGCTGATTGCCTTTCTGATGATCGGATCGCAGACGATGAAGGCCGCAAAAAGTAATCCGGTTGACGTTTTAAAGGGCGAATAGGAATGTAGATTCCCTTATCTGAAGAAATATGTTTTAACTTCAGCGCATCGATAACGCATAAACCGAAACTGAAATGACGTTTATCCAGACGCCGAACGCACCTGTACCGGGTGGCCACTATTCGCAAGCGGTTGTCCACAATGATCTGGTGTTTATATCGGGCATTTTACCGATCGCACCCGATGGCCAGAAGTTGACCGATGCCACTGTGGCCGAGCAAATAAAACAAGTTCTGGCCAATCTGGACGCTATTTTACAGGCAGCCGGAAGCCGTCGCGATCAGGTTTTGAAGGTTAGTGTGTTTATTTCGGATATGAATGCGTGGGCTACGGTCAATGCGCTATATGCGGATTTTTTTGGCAATCATCGCCCTGCCCGGTCGGTTGTCCCGGTTAATCCTTTACACTACGGTTTTGTCATTGAACTGGAAGCAACGGCGGTTGTTTGAAGCAAGAAAGAGGTCGGCCAATAGTAAGCTATAAACCGACCTCTTTCTTATATTGATTTCTCTGACTCAGTTTACCCGTACCCGTTCGCCAGCCGAGTGGGCCGAAAATTCGGGCGCATAGAAACACTGAACGGTGGCCACACCCGCTGAAAAATCGCCTAGTTGGGCAACACGCAGATCATATTCGAACACATGCGTACCTACGGGCAGGTAGCTCATGAAGAAATCAGTGCTGGCATCGCGGGGGGATTCGTAATAACCCAGGCCATTCTGGTATTTATACCCCGACAACGCAGCTACCGGCTCAAACCCCGACGCCCGGCTGTCTTTCAGATGAACGTACTCCATAGCCCGGTCGGTTTTCAGGACTAGCCGCACCTTGATCAGATCACCGGGTTTGAGCGCCGTTTTTTCGGTTACGGTCGAAATTTGCGGGCCCGTAGGCGAATCCCGTTGGACATACAGTGTTTTTTGTACCGACAATCCGGCACTACCCGGCATCACCCGGTCGAGAGGTTCGAAGTGCTGCCAGTACAAAGCCCCCCAGGCAGGTCCATCGGTCGTTTTCGTCACCTGGATGACACCCTTTTCCGGTTTGATCTCCGAGGCCGCATAGGTTACTTTTTCGTAGCCTGTTATGGCATCGGCTTTGGTAACCCGACTTTCAATGGGCTGACCACCCAGACTTACCTGTGTGCTTACACCCGTTCCGAGCCAATCGCTTCCCCGCAGCAGGAGCGCATAAATTGCTTCGGTGGTTGCCTTGGTCGACTCCCAGGATTGGGTTTGCTTCTGCCGCAACAGCCAGCGCTTCATGTCGTCGATTTCAACCTGTTTTGGATTGATTTCGCCAAATGCTTCGATCAGATAGGCTTGGGTTTCAATCGGGGTCTGATACCAATAGAGACCGCTGGTATTGTCGGGCCAGTACATTCCCAACTCCTCACTTTTCCGGGTCCGCTCCCGTAGCGAAGCCAGAATCCCATTCGCAGTTTTGGTATCGCCATAGCGGGAGAGTGCCATCGCCGAAAGAGCCTGCCCCTGCAAACTTTGCGTCTGCCACTGCTCCGCAATCTGCCGTTTTAAATAGGCTAGTACCGCTTTATCAACAGGTTTATTGGGGTAAAAACTCCGAGTGTATAGGTATTGAGTAGCCAGGAAATATCCGTTTCCTGCTACTTTAGCGCCCTTCTTCGAGTCAGCTTTTTGCTGTTCGTCGACCCATTTTTTCAGTTCAGTATCTACATATTGAATGGCGCGTGCCTGCATATCGACCAGTTTGGCCTGCATGTCATCGGGAAATTTGACACCCAGTTTCTGCAAATGCCCAAAGCCCCCCAGAATATGTAAGGTGATTGACAGATTCGGCTCCATACCACCAAACCATCGAAGGCCGCCGTTATCCGTTTGCAGTTGCTGTAATTTATCAAACGCCAGGCGTTGCTCGCTTTCCATCCGGTTCGCATCCAGCAACTGGCCCAGCTTTGCCTGACGTTCAGTCTCCGACCGGGCACTGGCCAGCCAGGGCGAGTTCTCCAGCGCAACGGCTTTCAATTCCTCGTTTGTTTCCAGTGGGCTTTTTGGAGCAGACTTTTGCCATTCAGCAATTACCTGCCGAAAAACCGGCTTGCTCCCCACAATATGCGCGGCCAGACTATTGGCATACAATCGACTGAAAAGCTGTTCCGCACACTCGTACCGATACTCCATCAGATAGGGTAGCGATTGCAGCGCATACCAGCTCGGATTGCTCGTAACCTCCACCGTCAGCCGCTCATGCTGTACGGGTAGCTCCGGGTTGAGATTTGTCAGAGGCTTCAGTTTGAACGCTTTGGTATCCTTGCCATTAACCCAGAACGGCTGCGAATCGGTCACGAGCATACGGTTCGGTAATACCGGAACGGTAAATTCTTCACCATCGGTAAACGTACCCGACTGCGCCGTTAACCGGCAGGTAACGGCTTCCAGGCCCTTTGGTACGATTATCGTCCAGCCCACCGATGTACTCAGGCCAGGTGCTATCATAGCCACTTGTTCGCCAGCAATTCGTTGGGGTACAGGTAATGGCTCGCCCGTCAGTGCGTTGGTCAGCAGCAGGTTAGCCTTAACGTCGGATAAGGGCCGATCAGACAAATTGGTTAGCCGCGCCCGCACCTGAATGGTATCACCTTCGCGCAGGAAACGGGGGGCATTGGCCGTAATCATCAATTCTTTCTGCGTAACGATTTCCCGTTCCAGCGTTCCCGTTTTCAGGTCTTTGGTATGAGCAAAGGCCAGTAATCGCCAGCGCGTAAGGGCTTCGGGCATCGTAAATTTCAAGACAACTCGCCCCTGCTCATCCGTTTTAAGTTGCGGAAAAAAGAAAGCTGTTTCGTTGAAGTTCCGGCGCGGGTTAATAAGTTCGGGTTGTTTAGCTGGTGCATCGGCCTTGTAATTTGGCCCTGGTTCAGCCGCCACAGCGACGTTTAATTCCTCTAACTTTCCTCCTGAAGCATCCTGATCCATAGCATTAGCTCGCTTAGCCATCGCCATCATGGGCTTTCCGGGCGCATACCCTCGTATACGTACCAGATTATTCTGGGCCATCCACAGCAACTGATCATAGCGCAGTGTCGGAACGGCTACGTCAGGGTGATACCGATAGATTAGGTTCCGACTAGGCTGAACCCCAAAACCACCCGACTGCCAGTCCGAAAAGATAGGGCTATATACCTGATAGAGAACCGTTGGCCAGTTTAGTGGATCAAATGCGTCTAATGAAGCATCATACAAGGTAGCGACTACTTCGGCAGGTAGCTTATCCAGCCCGCCTACCGTCAAGGTCCATTCTTCTCGTTCGCCCGGCTTGAGTTTGTTTCGGAACGTCTGGGTTTCGATGGTAAGTTTTTTATTAGTAAACGGAACAGTGATGAGCTGCGTTTTCTGGTAAAGCCTGCCGGTCTGAATCATGGCGAAATGAACGGCAAAACCGCCACGCTGCTGGTCAGTAACGGGTAAACTAATACGCCGGGGGCGCCCATCGGTTTTGATCCATTCCTCACGGACAATCTGATGGTTTTCTTCTACCGTTAATAAAACCCAGCCCGGCTGACTATTCCCGACCCAGAAAACCGCTTCGCCACCGGGTTCAGCCGTCGCTTTCCGAACCTGTACCCAATCGTCAATGCGGGCTGAGGCTACGGGCTGTTTGTCGTTTACAACCGCAAAAAAGACTTGCTCCTGACTGATTTCTCCAGTCGAATCGGTCAGTTTTAGTTCAGCAACGTATTCACCGGGCGTATACCGATTTAGGGCAGGTTTAATGAGCGAATCGGCCGGAGCGGTGATTGATTGCTGCTGAACGACTTCGCCTTTTTGCCAGGTACGTGGATCAGCCTCATTGGCAAACAGATCGTTCGGGAAGAGTTTTTCAAATTCAGCCTTGGTCAGCAATTGCCGGTCGGGGCGATTCCATAACCGATTCCGCAACAGGCGCGAAGGTGGTTGCAATCGATAAATCGTAAGCTGGCCTTTTGCCGAAACCAACTGATCCGACTGATTGGTTACCCGTAGCGGAAATGGGGACGCGTTTTCGATCTCTACCTGCGCCGGAATCCGTAGTTCAGCCCGTAAGGCCGAGTAACCGATATGAAGCGTTTCAGTAGCCGTTCGCGTTTCGCCAGCCTGATCGGTTACATCAATGGTTACGTCGAAATCAAAAATGGGGTTGGTGGACCGAGCTTGCTCCCGGTCGGGTGTAGCCGGAAATGTAATCGTGACGTTACCCTTATTATCGGTTTGAGCCGACCCATTCGCTATTTCGGTTTGATTCATGTTCCGGGCAATGTACCACCACTCCCAGCGGGGTCGAAGTTTACGCACCACCCGATAGCGTATTGCGGCCCCATCGACGACAGCCCCCGAAAAGGTTTTGGTTTCAGCCGAGAGAGTTACCGTCTGGCCCAGTTTGAACGACTGCGTAATGGGCTTGATTTTCACCTCGAAGGTTGGGCGCTTGTACTCTTCCACCCGAATAGTGGCTGATCCGGTTAATGTCTGTATCGTCATCATACCCGTCAATCGGCCAACAGGCGCGGTAAAGCTGGCGCTAAACGTACCGAACTCATTGGTACGCAGCGTTTGCATGGCAATCCGCTCCCCATTCTGATCACGAAACTCTACGGCAATGTCGGTACCAGAAACAACATCAAACTGATTATTCTTTCCTTCATACAAGAGCCCTTTCACATAAATAGGCTGGCCCGGTCGGTAGATGGCCCGGTCGGTAAAGAGCTGCGTGTAGGTTTGAGCTTTCGGCTCGTTTCGTTCATACGAATACTGATAATAATATTGTCGCTCCGATAACAGTGTGTCGTTTCCCGATGCAATCAGGTAATAAAAGTTATTCTGCTGGGATTGGGCGCCCGGCACCATTTCTACCCAACCATTAGCATTCGTTTTTGACGGATTACGCCCTGGAATAGGGGCTGGCGAATTCTCTCCGACAACATTTACCCGTACATCAGCTAGTGGCTGCCCGGTCAGTCGATTGGTGACAAATACCTTCTGAAGCCGTTTTCCCTCATTAACAGGCTGGGCGATATACCCAAGCGTTGAGACCGAGAAAGCGGCATACTGAACTGATTCTATTTTATCCTGAAACTTACTATCATTGGTTACCAGCAACATATAATGCCCCGTCGGCAAGCCCATAATTGGCATTTCGATGGCATGGCTGTTTAGGTCGCCATCGTCGGGAAGGCTAATCATATGTTCGGCGACAACGGGCCGTTTCTGCCAGGCCGTATAGAGTTTTTTCAGTTGATCGTCGTTTCGATACAGATCCCGATAATTCTGCAACTCCGATACCGACAACCGGATAATCCGATACAATAGCTTATTGACATTCTGATAATTGACGAGCGCCCGAAACGGCTGATTCGGCGCATTTACCTGCTCTACCTGTACCGAATAGTTGGGGGTGATCAACCGACTCAGTAATTGATCGGCCTGTTTAGCAGCTCGTGTTTGTGGAAAACGCTTACGAATATCCCGGCAGATATCGGCAGCCTGTTTGGCATTCCATTTATTGGGTTGCGCCGGTTTATCGCCCGACTCACCACCCTCATACAACGGATTCACCACCCCATGATTCGCCAGAAATTCTGCGAGCTGGTAGGCATATACCGCTTCGGCAGGGCTGTTTTTATACCGGGCCATCTGCTTTTCGAGCGTTTGTCGATAAAGCGAATCTCGCTCAGGCACAACACTATAGCGATGTACGAAGGCCAGCCGCAGAACATCGGCATCGGCCAGCGCATTCGGATTGGCATCGGCCAGGTGAAACGCAAGCAGTTGCTGATAAAGGTGTACGGCCTGATAACGCCCAGACAATGAGTCCCGACTTTGGATGGTAAACTTTGTAAATACCTCTGGTCCAGCTAGAAAAGAAGGTTGATCCAGTTCAAAGCGAAAAACGGGTTTTAATAAATCCGGCTCTGTGTTCTGAAAAAACTCAAGGGCACGGTGCGCCAGCAGATCATACAACGTAGGGCGAAGCGGTCGGGCATCAGCATCCCCTTTTTCCAGCAGGGCTTCGTAGGCTGTAATGGAGGTTTTCTGTAAGAGTTCGCGAGGTTGTACCGACGCCAGGTACGCCTTCGTGATTACATCGACCAGTTGCCGGGCATCCCAGGAGGTAAAATCATCTTTCGCACCCGACGAAGTTGACGACGTATTCCCTATATTGATGGTTGTCCGATTGTAGAATTTATAGCGATTTTGCTGGAAATACTGCCAGTAAAGGCCTCCCCGAACCGATTGCAGAACCGACTTACCCGGTTCTGGAACATCGGCAATATCGCTCTCAAGCGCGTGTATGATCTCTTTGTAAGCATCTTCATCCGAAAAGCTCCGAAAAACGGTTCGTGCTATCGATGCTTTCACTACCTGCTGGTAGTTCTTCTGCGCTTTAGCTTCTTTATAAATACGGTTGGCAATATCCAGAGCCGATTTAGGCAATCCCTTGCTCGCCAGCGAATCGGCCCGTTTCCAGTCGCGGGCGTAGTCGGGCGGGCGATTTTGCGCTGTGGCGGCCATGGCAATAAGAATATAAAAAACTGATAGGTATGCGTGCATGGTTTCCGATGAATGTAGGTTGTTGGGATAGATGAAAGCTATTCTGCTTTTCCACAACGTCTGGTACTATGATTCAGGTTTGCAGGAAATGGTTTAATACAAGTCTACAACCATTCATTATATTCGTCTATGGTTACATTTGATCAAAATGGAAATTTATTCCCCTATAGTCGTATACCGCTATCATTACCAGCTATTGAAACATGGTTTGTCATTCCTTTTACGGAATCATTGACCCGAAAAATACTGTTTAGATCCTTTACAGCCTACCATGCGGCCTTATTCGAGGTTCTAAAGCTGTTGCCACAACAGTGAGTAGGCGGTAGTTTTATTAGCACAAAACTGAATCCTGATGACGTAGATTGTGTAAATTTGATTGAGTTTGACGAAGAATTGGACCATAACGTTGAATCAATACTACCTTATCTGTTAATTGGTGGTTCGCGCGATTCGTATCGGGTCGATGGACATTTGATTGCGGTTTACCCTATAACTGACGAACGCTATGAGTTGATTACTGTACCGTCGATGGCCTATTGGCAAACGTTCTTTATGAATGATAGGCAGGATAATCCGCGTGGTTTTATTGAGTTGATAAATTCAATCTGATATGCAAGACCCTCGTCACCCTGATACATTGGTTGCAGAGCTTAGCGAGTTAAATCGGTTATTGGCAAATCATCGACAAATGCTGGCTAAACACCCCTCCGACTCCTTACTGGCGTTATCGTTAAAGCAATATGAACTTCGCCGAACGCAGTTGTTAAAAGAACTCCATTTAAGCTTAAGTGTCTTTTTTACGGAGCAAACTCACTAATTTTATTTCGTAACGTATGCCGCCTATTTTACTCCTGCTGACTTATCTCATCTCATTTTCCAACCCTCCCATTAAGGAGAAAACCTACCCAATTGGTCAGATCAAAACGAATATGGGCGAGATTCTTTTCTGGTTATATGATGAGACGCCAAACCATAAAGCAAGTTTCATCAAGTTGGCAAATCAGAACTACTGGGATACGCTTACGTTCAACCGGGTTATCAACAATTTTGTAGCGCAGGGTGGTTGTCCCGATACGCCCGCTGGCTTTGCCGATTCACCCTACCTGCTGAAACCTGAGTTCAGACCGGCCATCCGGCATATTTATGGGGCCGTCGGGGCCGGACGTGACAACAACCCTGAAAAACTCTCGGCTGGTTGTCAGTTCTACATTGTGCAAAACAAAAAAGGTGAACACCGTCTCGACGATAAGTTCACAGTGTTTGGCCAGGTCTTTAAGGGGATGGACGTTGTGGATGCCATCGTAGCCGTTAAGACTGACTCGACCGATACGCCCCTCTCTCCTATCAAACTGGATGTCAACGTCCTCAACCTCACTTCTTCGCAACTGAAAAAGCTAGGTTATGAAGTGAAGTAGGTTGAGGTTTTACTGCTTCAACAAAAAGGCTGTCAAATCGGCTAGTTGCTGATCGCTAAGCCCCAAGGCTTTGGGGTCGGGCATCAGGCTGGTTTTGTATTGCCGACGCGAAAAAATCTGATCGGTTGGAATCGTATGTTTATACCCTTTAATCCCCTTGATCACGACCGACTGATCACCATCGCTCACTAAAAACCCATAATACGTTTGGCCTTTTTTGGTGGTAATCAGCCAAGGCTCATACCCGAAGGCAATACCCGCACTCGGATTCATAATGGCATCCAGCAGGCTGTTTCTGTCAAATTTCTGGTGAATCTGAGTGAGTTCGGGGCCAACATCCGTTCCCAACTGGCCGTGTTTGTGGCAGGTTGCGCAGTTAGTCCGAAATACGGTTTGACCTTTTTTAGCGTCACCACTTAGCATAGCCACTTTAGCCACGGGCGAATCCGCATCTACATTAGTCGATACAGACGATGGTGATTCGACAGTCGTAGTCTGGTCTGTAGATTGGGCTTGCAAAGGAACTGTAGAGACGGGCGCTGTTTTGACGGGTTCAGCAGCATCTGCGGGTTTGTTCTGCGCAACCTCAGCCGTTTGTACAGACTCATCCGACGTAGCTGCCGATGGTGCAGGATGCAAGGTTGGTTTCAACGGGAAGAATTCGCGGCCCATGGTTCGCACCGTCTGATCTCGATTGGTCCGAATACCGGGGCCAGCCGCTTTAATCAGATCGTCCGATAGTTTTTTATCAGCCGCTAGCCCGATCAACACTTTAGCCCCTTCCGGGTCTCTTGACATCGAAATGACTAGTTTCCGTTTTTCGGTATCCGACAGGCTTTCATCCAGCAACAGTTGGCGTTTATCCAGCATCTTCTGTTCCTCGACCGATACCTGTGGTTTTTCAGGTATCACTTCGTCCCAGTTCAGCAGTTTAGCCCAATCGTTCCCTTTTCGGAAGTCCAGCCAATACGTAGCCTGTGCAGCCACATCTTTATCTGCCGATTTGGCCAGATCGACCATCGCTTTGGCAGCCGGTTCCGTTTTGATAAAGCCCAGAGCAGTGATGGCCTGTTCACGCGCTTCGGCCGTTAGGTTTGTACTTTCTGCCCGCTTCTTCAACAACGGTACGGCCGATGGCGGATGTAATTCCCAAACCAGATTGGCAGCTCGTTGATCCCAATCGGCAGGATTTTGGGGCAGAGTCTGCCGAATATTGAAAAACAAGGCTTCTTCTTTTCCGTCGGCCGCTTTTCCGAGCGCATCCAGATACCAGCGATCCTGTCCGTCGTAGCCTTTTACCAGGTTAAGCAGCATAAACTTACATTCGTCGTAGGGCACATCGCGTAAGGCAATGGCTACCTCCCGACGAACAGCGGGACTTCGGTCGGTCGATAAGTTGCCCAGCAGCGGAAGCAAGGCCCGTTGAGAAGCCGTCAGCGCCGGAATCGATTTTGAGTTTTCGGGTGTGATGCTACGTAGTGCCCGCAAGGCTACCAGCCGAACAGGGGCATCAACGGCTTTCAGGAGACGTTCGACTTCAAACTGCCCCTCCGCCCCTAGTTGCGCCAGCAGGAAAATAGCTCTCGCCCGATGAAACTGATTCGATGAAGACAACAACGCCTCAACGGGTTCAATCACTTTTTCACCCTGTGTCCGCAAGGCTTCAAAACCCAGCATTCTGACATTCACGGCTGGACTGAGCAGAGCGGCAATCTGACCCTGCGTAGTAGTAAGATCCAGCTTAGGCGTTCTTAGCTTTTTGCCTTTGGGCGTGATCCGGTAGATGCGACCATATCCTTTTGGGTCTTTCATCTGATGCCCACCCACAATTGGGTCGTACCAATCGGCAATGTAAAGCGCCCCATCGGGTCCAACGGCTATATCGCTAGGGCGAAACCACTTACGCGTATCTGTAGTGGCTGCATTCCATTTATAATTGGCATCGACTTCGGGCATAGAACTGATCAAATCAGTCCGCGTCATTCTGTAACCTGCCCCCTGCGGCTCTGGTCTGTACCCAAATATTACGTTCCGACCTGCATCGGCGCTGAGCAGCATACCCCGATATTGAGGACCAAGTTCATCACCTTCATACATGACCATACCCGTTGGTGAGCCTGCCCCTGTGATGTCGCCAACGGGCATGACACCGGGATCCTGCTGATGCCAGTGAGCCACCGGAATCGGCTGACCGGGTCGCTGGTCGGCTTTCCAGGTCCGGGTTCCGTCGGCGCTAAAAAATCCGGCATTACCTCCTTCCATTAGCCAACTTGTGCGGCAGGCAACCACCTCATCGTCGTTGTCATTTTGCCACATGTTGCCGTACGAATCCAGGGCCGTTTCGTAATTATTGCGGAAGTTATGCGCCATCACCTTCAGCTTTGAACCATCGGGGTTGATGCGTAACGCCAATCCGCCCGTCCAGACCCGGCCATCGTCGCTTACCTGATTCCCGTGATTCAGTTTGTTATGGGGTGTTCCGCCTGTATACATGCTACCTGAACGCAAGGTCCAGCCATCAATATCCGACACAACGTGAGGGCCCGCATTGCCGGTATTGAAGTAGTATTTTCCATCGGGCCCGGCCACAACGGCATGAAGCGAATGGTCGTGATCCATACCGCCGAAACCCATGAGCATCACTTCCTTCTTATCCGCTTTATCGTCGCCGTCTTCATCGGTGTAGGCCACCAGATTAGGGGCCGCCGATACAATTACTTTATTACCAATTACAGCGATACCCAGTGGCGAAACCAGCTCTGGATCGGTTACAAAGACTTTACTATCGTCGGCCTTGCCATCGCCATCTTTATCTTCCAGAATCACAATCCGTTCGCCATCGGGGTGATTGAGCCGGTCTTCGGGTTTATTGTTGAATTTCCGATAGTTTACTGCTTCTGTAATCCATACCCGCCCTTTAGCGTCAATGTCCATGTTCGTTGGGTTATGGAACATGGGCGATTCGGCCCATAAGGTAGCTTCCAGATCATCAGGGAGGTAGAGCGTATTCGAATCGGCAATCACCGCTGAAGCCATTGCAGGGCCTGACGTCTTAGTCAGCAGATAGTCCGTGGATTTGGTTACCTGAAAGCTCTGACCGGCCAGCGTCAAAAAACCAACGGTTGTTAGTACAACCGGAAATGGATTCAGCGAAAACAGCTTTTTCATGTATGTTTTTGGTTCATCAACTAAACAGCGAGCGTACTGTCTTGTTGTTTTCGATATAACTTTCAAGCATGGGCTGGCCTTTTGGAACCGCCCCTTCGATTTGCAACCAGCCTTTATAGCCAATCGCATCCAGTTCCTGCCGAACTTTTGCCAGGTCAACTATACCCTGACCTAGCAAGTGGTCGTTTTCTTTCAGATGAAACTCACAGATTCGGTTTTTTCCCAGATCACGAATTTCTTCAAAAATATTGTAACCGCGAACGGATGAGTTGCAAACATCATAATAAACTTTGATAGCCGGTGACCCAACGGCTTCGATGATTGCCATGAGTTCGGGAGCCGAAAGCCACGATTCGATGCCTAAAATGACACCTGCTTTTTCTGCCTTTGGTGCTACTGCTTTCAACCGCTCAATAACCACCCGAATCCCTTTCGGATCATTTCGGAGGTCGTTATTGTTAAAGAAAGCCAGCAAAACGTTTTTAACGCCTAATGCATCGGCTACATCGACACTGTCCTGTACCCATTGCTCTGTTCGAGGATCGGATTTGTAGGGAATTTCGTTCAACAGTCCGATGGCCAGCCCGCTAATAGCCACGCCCGATTTCTGAGCAGCCGCTTTATAAGCCCGCTGTTTATCGGGTTGGCGCAGGTGAACATGATCGGTCGAGGTATTTAAGCTAACCTGAACGCCATCGAGTCCAATTTGTTTGGCTACCGCAAAAGCATTTATATCACCGGCCTGACCAATAGACCAGTCGCAGGCACCAATTTTGAAGCGAGCTTTGGAAGGTATCGGTCGTGTCAGAACTGGAGAAGCAAGCATGGACAGACCCAGGCCAGCCGTGTAACGTAGGGCATCCCGACGATTCATAAAAAAGGATTAGGTAAAAACAGCTCAAAGGTACGATCAGAGTACTAATTATAGACAAAATTGAATGGAATCAAGAAACAAGAAATTTTTACGTACGCTTCCAACCGTTCCGACCCCTATGCGGTCTTAGAGGTGTCAACATTGCTATGCAGGATGATTACGCACTAGTCGAAGGCTGCCGACGACAGGACCGGAGTATGCAGCGACTGCTTTATGAGCGGTTTGCCGGAAAGCTGTTTGTCGTTTGCAAACGCTATGTAAAAGATCCTGACGAAGCCGAAGACATATTACAGGATGCCTTTGTAAAGATTTACCGTCATATCGACTCCTTTCGGTTCGAGTGCCCTCTGGAAGCCTGGCTGAAACGGGTTGTCATTAATACGGCTTTAAAACATATACGAAAACAAAAACCCTGGGAGCATACTACCGACGTGCAGGAACTGGCTCCAGTGCTGCCACAGGCCGATGAAAGTCTTCCAACACTAAATTACCAGTACCTGCTGCAACTGATTCAGGAGCTTCCGCCCGGTTGCCGAACCGTATTTAACTTATATGCCATTGAAGGCTACACCCATCCCGAAATTGCAGAGATGCTGGATATAGCCGAAGGAACATCAAAATCACAATTTGCCCGCGCCAGAAGCCTATTGCAACAGAAACTACAATCCGATGGCCATCCTGCTGAAGGACGACCGCGCTGAACAGAATAAAGATGGACGAATTAGAAAAAAATATGCCGGACAATTTTTGGCGAAAGGCATTCGACGAAGCCGCTGAAACACCGCCCCCTCGGGTATGGGATGCGATTGAGCGACGGTTAGATGAGCCTGACAGTACCAAAATACTCCCACTCTGGGGAACAGGCCTGGCTTCGTCACGACCATTCGTTTGGAGTACTCGCATTGCAGCTGCAGTGGCGTTGCTACTGCTTGGCTGGTGGGCTGTTCAGACGTTACCGTCAGCTAATCTGTCTTACAAACGGAATGCCCCTAACGTGATTGCACAGCATGCAGAAAAGCCAGCAAATACGCCAGCCAGCAAAGAGCCGACGGCTACTGAGCAGGCTGATCAAGCGAACTCATCGACTGAATTGCCAGAATCGGTAGCTTCTGCTTCAAAGCCTACTACGGAATCTGGCACTAAAACACTGGCTAAATCTGGACGTCAACAATTGTCTCCCTTCAAACCGTATCCAGCGAGCGCACTAGCCACACTTGCATCGAAATCCCGAGTGCCTAATTCAGTCGGTTCGGAGTTGCTGATGAAAACAGGCCAGTTAGCCCAGGCAAGAACAGCCCCCCGAATGTCGGTAACGACAGCCGCAGCACAGGCATCAATAAACTCAGTTGTGGCTTCTCAGGCGGTTGTTACGCAAACAGATGGGGCTAATCCGACTGTTACCATCGCCTTTGAGCCTCTCTCCGGTCGTTCGTTACGCCTACGCGGATTTGGTCAGATTCATCGGATTGTCTGGTTCCGACCAGCTGAGCCCGAACTGAAACCGGAAATCGCCCAATCGAAACAAAGATCCCGCGATGCTTGGGCCTCGGCCAGTGTGATGCCAGGTTCGTTTAATCCGATGGTCTCTATAAAGTCGGCGTCCGTTGCTTCGGTCGGTTCGGCTTCCCTGGATGCGATAAAGGCGTCGACAACGAGTCAGCAAAATGTGAGCAGTAGCCCAAATTTCTCGGTAGCCTACCAGGCTGGTGCTGGTGTTCAGCTCTCTGAACGCTGGTCGATCGAATCTGGAATTGGCTACCTGGCTGGCCGCTCAACCCTCGAAACACCAGCCCAATTTTCATCGGCTTCCTTGTCGGCTGGATTTATTCAGAACTCAGCTTCCAGCAATCTGTACGTCGATGCGCTTCGGAATAGCATTCACCGGGGTGATTTAGCCTATGCAGTTCCACAGGCGAATTATGCGAATGTTTCTAATTCAGCCTATCAGAACAGCTACAACGGTCAGATACGGCAAGTATTGACCAACGATTATCAGTATATGCAGGTGCCGGTTCAGGTTGGGTATCAGTTGCGGCCAAAGAAAAAGTTAAGCCTGGCTTTACTAGGCGGCATCATTACCAATATTTTCATTCGAAATACGGTCGACAGCCAACTGGAAATTACAGCAAAAGATGGTATTTATCGGCCTGTATCACTGGCAGCCGCCATGGGAGCCCGATTCCGGTATCGGCCTACGCGTCAGTGGTCAGCTTCGGTAGCCGGGATGTATCAGCCCTCTCTGGGACTAGGTACGCAATCGGAATCGCAAGTGCAAAGTAAGCCCAATACGGCCGGGATGAGTTTTGGGGTCGATTACCACTTTTAACGAATCCGACGATGAAACAGACTCTGTTCGTAGCTGGATTTATTCTCTTGTTTGGCCATTGCACGAGTAGCCTATCCCCCAGAAAGCTGACAGATGCTGATGGACTGGTTATCCGTACGGGCACCTCGGCAGGTATGTGTATCGGCTACTGCGCGTTCGACTATGAATTGAGTGGAACGAATTTAACACTTACCCAGCGCCCCAATGGCGTTCAATCAAACCTGACGACCAAAACATGTCAGTCAACGATTAGCCAGACTGATTTAAATGACCTGCTGGGTACTATTGATCTGGATGCATTTTTCAAACAACCTACTGTGTTGGGTTGCCCGGATTGCGCTGATGGCGGAGCCGAGTACGTTGAATTACAACTTGGCGAACAGAAACACCGGGTTACGTTCCAATATGGACAAACGATTCCAGGTTCTGAAGCCCTGGTCGATAGATTACGGACTCACCGGGCTGCCCTCAACGTATGTAAGTGAACAGCTCCCCTATGAGTAATTCCCCACTTGAGCTAACTAAACAACAAATACGATATGAAACCGACTCTTTTCTCCACGTTAGCAACCATAACAATCGGAGTTCTGCTTACGACCATAGGCTGTAAGAACTCAAATCTAAGTCCAGATACGAGTACGGCCAGTGAGTTGCGCGTATCGGCTCCGTTTGCCAGCCAGACCACTCAGTTTGCGTTCGATGTGACCAAAGAGGTAGTTGCTGAAGAAGGCCAGGCTAAAAACGTGTTTATTTCGCCCCTGAGCTTACACATTGCCCTGGGTATGATTCTAAACGGCGCCAATGGTCAAACTGCTCAGGAAATACAGAAAACTCTGAAACTGGATACCCAAACGCTGGCCGACGCTAACAAGACCTACCAAAACTTAATGGAAAACCTGCCGGGCGTCGATTCAAAGGTGACGCTGGGACTCGCCAATTCAGTATGGTATCGGAATACGTTTGCCGTTGAAAACTCTTTTCAGGATTTGCTGAAACAGTCATTTCAGGCAGAGGTGTCGGCGCAGGATTTCAACGATCCGGCAACATTGGGTAAAATTAACGGATGGGCCAGCCAGAAAACGAATGGAAAAATCCCGAAAGTGCTTGACCAGATTCAGCCTGACAATGTCATGTTTCTGATGAATGCACTGTATTTTAAAGGGGACTGGAAAAAACAATTCGATGCCAGCAAAACGGTCGATATACCCTTTAAACTGGCAACAGGGGGCACCACCAATGTGCGTATGATGCGGCTCAACACCGAATTGAACCGGGCTTCCCGATCCAACTACACGGCCTTTGAGTTACCCTATGGTTCCGATAAATTCGCTATGACAGTACTACTCCCTTCCGAAAACAGCTCGGCCGATGCCCTTGTCAATAGCCTGAATAGTGAAGAATGGGCTCAGCTTCAGAAAGCGATGGCACCGGGTACTATCGACATTGGTCTGCCGAAGTTTACGATGCAGTATGAGGTGAAGCTGAATAAAACGCTGTCAACGCTGGGTATGTCTACCGCCTTTACGGATGCGGCTGATTTCACAAAAATCAACGCAAAGGGCGGCTTAACCCTTAGTTTTGTGAAGCAGAACACATTCGTGGCTGTCGATGAAAAAGGCACCGAAGCGGCAGCCGTCACAACCGGAGGTATTTCGGTGACCTCAGCCCCGCTACCTGTACTATGCGACCGCCCGTTCCTTTTTGTCATTCACGAAAAAACGTCGGGAACCATCTTATTCGTTGGTAAAATCGCAGATCCAACCAAAACGAACTCATGAAAACCGGGATTATAGCTATTCTGGCTATGATGCTATGCTTTGGCTGCGAACAGGCTCAGGATAGCCCTTCAACAATAACCGATCCCCAGCAGTTACTAGGCGATTGGCGATTGATTAACCCAGCGTCGTCATTTAAGACTACCCTTTCGGTCGGTATCGATCAGCCATCGGGAGGTACCGTATCCGGCATTTATTCGTTAAAATTTACGGGTGATGCCGCCGTTAATACGTATATAACGACAGCTCTATTGGTGAATTCAGCAACAGGATCGATCGACGTTAGTGCTATTACTACCACAAAAGTAGCGGGTTCGCCCGATGCTATGCTGTTCGAACAAAGCTATTACACGAAGCTAAAAGCCGCTACCCGTTACGAACTGACCTCCCCGAATACGCTTCGGCTATATTCCGGCAGTTCAACATCGGATAGGCTGATCTTCGAAAAACTAAATTGAATGAAACATTTGCTCAGCGTTATTTATCTGTCAATTAGCTGCTTACTACTATTAATCTCTACGGTGCAATGCAAACGGTCAGAATCAGAACTAGCCCCCAAAATAGCGGGGCTAATTGGGACCTGGAAACTCGTAGAACCTGACTCAACTTATGATGTGACATTGGTTTTTGCTTTAGACACGGCGCATCCACCGCAGGATGTCACATCGTTTAAAGCTAGTGGAAAAGCTGGCGTTAATGCCTACACGCTGAATTTATTTGCCGCCATAGATGGTATGATGATGGCCGATCAGCTCAACAGCACTTATAAAGCCGGAACGCCCGTAGCCATGCAATTTGAGCAGAGCTATCTTAAAAACCTGAAGGCAGTAGCCCGTTATGAACTGACAACCGACCATCAGCTTCGGCTTTATCATGGTGGCGATCAGCCGAGAGTACTGGTCTATGAAAAACAAAACTGATTATGAAAAACCGTCGACTTTTTTCCTGCATCGTTTTACTGATTCTAAGCGTATTCAGTTGTGAAAAGCGCATATGTGGTTGTGTATTCCCCACTTCGCCACTGGCAGGCGACTGGGCGCTCAATTCCATTACGTACCCAATGACTCAAAAGACGGTTACCGCTTCTGAAGCTGGTTATTCTGAAACCCTGACCTTTGATGGGCTGGTAAGTAATGGTTCATACCGACAGGTTCGGAACGGTTTACCGATTCAAAATAGTACCTATACGCTCTCCTTCCCAAAAGGTGGCAGTACAGAAGGTATTATCTATTTCAGTAAAGATTCTACCGAGCAATCCTTCCAGTTGGCCGGTATGAAACTTTATTTGTCGGAGCGGGTTCCGCGGGGAGCGGTCCTTGCTGATGGAGCCATCTACGAATACAAACAACAATAATTTGCCCTTTTTGTGTAAGATCAATATTGCCAGGCCGTAATCAGGACAGCCTGGCAATTTTATTTTTCAATACATTACAACGGTTGGTCATACTTAAGAATCATGAAGTTATCCAGCAGCCATGATTCTATGAAAGCTACTCTACTTCTATTACTCCTGCCTTTATTCTTTCTGACCAGTTGCACCGATAACTGCGAGCGGACAACAACTTACCGAAAATATACCTCGGTTCAGCTACCCATTTCCGACGTACGGCAAGCGGTTTCATCGGGCACGCCCCAACCACTGGTCGAGCCCGGAAAACTATATGTCAAAGACCAGTATCTGTTCATTGTTGAAATCAAAAAAGGAATTCACATTTTCGATAATAGCGATCCGGCTAATCCGAAAGCGATTTCATTTCTGAGCATTCCCGGTAACGTGGATATAGCTGTACGGGACAATATTCTATATGCCGATAGTTACATTGACCTGGTCGCTCTGGACATCAGTAATCCAACAGCCATTAAAGAAGTAAACCGGGTTGAAACAGGCTTTACGAATGGATTAGTGGGTCGTACCTATTGGTCGTATGACAAAACGAGCATGAAAATTTATGACCAGCGCGAAGAAATAGCTACCACCACCGTAAAAACAGATTGTGAAGGCTCGTTCAATATCCTCCCCTATTTGATTCCTATTGCCTGGTTTGGTCGGTATTACGAAAGCCTGGCTTTTGCCGATGGTGTTTACAATAGCTCACAGGCCCCTAAGACCACCACACCTACGACCGGGGTTGGCGGTTCAATGGCGCGGTTTGCCATTTCCAATAATCAGCTTTATGTAGTTAGTAGCAGCACCTTACAACTTTTCGACATTACTGATCCAGCCAAACCCACAAAAGGAAAATCAGCTACGTTGAACTGGAACGTCGAAACGATTTTCCCCTACCGCAACAGCCTGTTTATTGGCACCACAACAGGCATGTACATTTACGACGTTACCAGTCCCGCCGAGCCCAAACAGTTAGCTGCTTTTTCACATGTCCGTTCCTGCGATCCGGTAGTCGTCCATGATAATTACGCCTATGTTACCTTACGAGGAACCAGCACCTGCGGAGTTGCGGGTACACAGGACGTACTGGATGTGATCGACATCAGTAATTTGTCGGCTCCGCGTGTTGCCAAAACCTATCCACTCGAAACGCCCTACGGCCTCGGCATCGACTACCCCACCTTATTCGTCTGTCAGGGCAATAAAGGGCTTCGGGTGTTCGATGCTTCCAATCCACTGGATCTAAAACCACAGCAAACCTTCGCCAATGTCAATGCCTTTGATGTCATACCTATTTCGAAAACGTTGTTAACCATTGGCAAAGACGGCCTCTACCAGTACGATTATTCCAACCCGGCTAATCTGCGCTTATTGAGCAAGATTGCAGCTCAGCCAGCCTATTAATCTTATTCCACCATGAAAACTATTGCATTCTTAACGTTATGTCTGCTGGCTCAGGTAGCCATTGGGCAAAGTATAACCACGAAAACCAACCACTGGCGTACGACCGTCGAAATGGGCGTTCAGATGGGGCAAGTCAAACCCGATGTACCGGCTGGCTATCCGTATTATGGCTACGATATTATCTACAATCCGTATTACAACTACAACTATTCCTACTACCCTATCCGGGATGCTGGCAATCGGATTGGGCTTACTATTCATGCCTTTACGGGCTATGTTGTACGCCCTCAACTGATCACAGGTATTTCGTTTGGTGTAGATTATTTTAACAACTCCGCTTTTTTACCCATCGCAGCGGCCATACAAGGAGATTTATTTGGCCATACGAAGCGCCTGACTCCATTTTACACGCTGGAAAGTGGCTATGCAATTGCCGGTCCTAACCCGCATGGTAAAGAGCTGAAGGGAGGTTGGTTATTGAGCCCTGGCGTCGGTGTTCGCATCAATAAAGGCAATGGCACCGGTTTTCTGATTAGTGCGGGGTATAAACATCAGGAAGCGAAACAAGTCGCTTCTGTCGACGGTGTACAGATTCTGGCTCAAACCGAGCAACGTGCCTACAATCGATTATACTTCCGCATGGGTTTCAGCTTTTAATTTTCATGCTGGAAAATCAATTTGATCAACAATTCATCTATTCTGAAGTTAGATACACAGCACCTGGCATAAAACCACTGGAGCAATGTCTACAGAAGAGGTCGGATGAATAAATTTTTCAAAATTATTTAGCCAAAACAGTAACCTAAATTTGGCTGGCGAGTCTTAATCTAGAATCAAATTCCATACCGTACAATAAGATGGAAGATGATGATTTGAACATTTGCCAGTAATTTTGACGCAGATTTCAGCGAAAGTGCCGTTGATACTGCATCCATACCTGATTAAAATTTACGAGGAATCTACAGCCGTTATGAAAAAGATTAGTGTTGCAGTTATTGGTGGTGTACTTTTTATTGCAGGGTATTTCCAGGTGCGTCGACAAACAGAGTATGTATCAGCCAAAGCGATGATGGTTAGCCCGGCACCCGCAGCAAAGCCTATGGTAATTCCATTTAAATCTACGTCCACGTTTGCCTTCCGGCTCGATGCCGCTCTTACAGGCACTCGTTAATGAATGTTTTTTTGTCATAACAAAAATCCCAGATGGATAGTCCATCTGGGATTTTTGTTAATCAATAAGCTTGCCAACTACGCCATTGCAAATTTGCTCTGATTGCGTTTGCGTTCGTTTTCATCCAGATAAATTTTACGAATCCGCATCGACTTTGGCGTTACTTCGAGGTATTCATCTTTCTGAATATATTCCATGTTCTCTTCAAGAGAGAACGAGATTTTCGGCGCAATTTTCACATTGTTATCCGAACCAGAAGCCCGCATATTGGTCAATTGCTTTGCCGTTGTTACGTTAACAACAATGTCGTTCTGACGGTTATGCTCGCCAATTACCTGACCTGTGTAAATTTCATCACCTGGTTCGATAAAGAACGATCCCCGATCCTGAAGTTTATCAATCGAATAGGCTGTAGCTGAACCACTCGTCATCGAAATTAACGAACCGTTGATCCGCTCTGGAATTGGCCCTTTGTATTCCTGGTATTCTTTAAAACGGTGACTCATAACCGCTTCACCATACGTAGCTGTCAGAACGTTTGAGCGAAGACCGATCAGACCACGTGATGGAATATCGAATTCAAGGTGTTGTAGGTCACCTTTAGGTTCCATAATCAGCAACTCACCTTTACGCTGCGTCGCTAACTCGATTACCTTACCGGCGGTTTCTTCTGGTACATCAACAACCAGAGTTTCGATAGGCTCCAGTTTACGGCCATCTTCATCCTCTTTGTACAATACCTGTGGCTGACCCACCTGCAATTCATAACCCTCCCGACGCATCGTTTCAATCAAAACCGACAAGTGAAGAATCCCCCGCCCATAGACAAGGAAACGATCTTCGCTATCCGTATTCTCAACACGTAGAGCCAGGTTCTTCTCAATTTCTTTATAGAGTCGATCACGCAGGTGACGCGATGTAACGAACTTACCTTCTTTACCAAAAAATGGCGAGTTGTTAATCGTGAAGAGCATGTTCATGGTCGGCTCATCTACCGAAATTCGGCTGAGTGGTTCCGGATTGTCATAATCCGTCAAGGTATCCCCAATCTCGAAATCTTCCAGCCCCGTTACAGCACAGATATCGCCACACTGAACTTCGCTAACTTTTTGCTTGCCAAGTCCTTCAAATGTGTGCAGTTCTTTAATCCGAACCCGTTTTACCGTACCATCCGATTTTGCAAGTCCCATGCTGGCACCCTCTTTCAGCGTACCACGGTGTACCCGACCAATGGCGATCCGACCTACGAAAGCCGAATAATCGAGCGAAGTAACCTGCATTTGCGGTAAACCTTCGCTGATCGGAGCGGCAGGAATCGTTTCAACAATTGTATCGAGCAGGTAGGTAATGTTATCCGTTGGTTTCTGCCAATCGGGACCCATCCAGCCCTGTTTCGATGAACCGTAAACGGTTGGGAAATCCAACTGATCTTCGGTGGCACCCAGGTTGAACATCAGGTCGAACACCTGCTCATGAACCTCGTCGGGACGACAGTTTTCTTTATCAACCTTGTTAACGATTACGATAGGCTTCAGGCCCAGTTGAAGCGCCTTGCTTAATACAAAGCGAGTTTGCGGCATGGCTCCTTCGAAGGCGTCGACCAGTAGGCATACGCCATCGGCCATTTTCAATACACGCTCCACTTCGCCCCCAAAATCGCTGTGGCCAGGGGTGTCGATGATGTTGATTTTTACGTCTTTATAGCGTACCGATACGTTTTTCGAGACAATGGTAATTCCCCTCTCGCGCTCCAGATCGTTATTGTCCAGGATCAGGTCGCCAAATTCCTGATTCTCCCGAAAGAGCTTGGACGCATGAATAATTTTGTCGACGAGTGTTGTTTTGCCGTGGTCGACGTGGGCGATGATTGCTATATTGCGAATTGATTGCATACAATGTCTGAACCGGGATTACGCTGATTTTAAGATTAATGGATTTTGTTTTCTGCTTTCTTCGAAAGCAAATCAGCTTGATCTCTAAATCTGTTAAATCCTGGTCATTTTTTCGCAAAGGTACGAAATTTTACGCTGAAACACAGATTTTTACAACTTTTAAAACGAAAAAAGGCCCATTTAAGGGCCTAACTCTGATATAAATACAATTTCTTAACAATTGCTTAATGCTTCGGGCATCCACAGGGATTTTTCTTACGAAAAAGCCCGGTGTTGAACAGGCCTCCACGTTTGGCTTTGTACCCTTTGCGTTTACGTCCAAAAATGGAAACTTCTGACGAATTAGTAGGAGCAGATGCCTGCGTCTGAACAGGTACATCTATGAGCGTTAGCGTGATAGCCATCAGTAAAAGTATGTGCGACTTTTTCATTGATCAACCCTGTTTTTATCTAATAACGTCAAAATTAACTACTTTCGTCGTCCCGTCAGCTTTTTTTATTGAATGACTAGTACTCCCGAATTTCTGATCGTTTACGGTACGCTCCGCTCCCCGTTTGATAACCACTTTGCTCAATACCTGCGTCAACGAGGTCGCTATGTTGGAGAAGGTAAATTTAAAGGGCAGGCTTTCGACATGGGTAGTTACCCTGGTGCCGTTTACGATGAAGCCAGTCAAGGGTATGTACATGGTACTGTATTCAATATAGGCCATCAGAAAGAGAGTATTCTGACATATCTGGATTACTACGAAGGCGTTGGCGATGATTTCGAGCAGCCGACTGAATTTATCCGGGCCGTTATTCCTGTCGAAGTAAACAATGCTTTAATCGACTGCTGGATTTATCTGTATAATTTATCAACAACAGAAAAGCCACTGATTGAATCGGGTGATTATGCACAGTATATAGGCAATCCTTATAAACCGGTATAACCGTCTGTAAAAAACATAAAGCCAGGGCGAACAAAGAGGTAATTAAGAATCTCTTTGTTCGCCCTGGCTTTATGTTGACATGTTAACGACTATTATCGGGGTCCACGTGCCCGGCCACCGCCGTAACCTCCACCACCATACCCACGACGGGCATTTGGGCTACCTCCACCATAATAGCGGGGAGAAGGAGAGTAATAACGAGGGCGGATAACCTGTGGCCGAACCACAACTGGTGGGCGATAATACCCATAAGGATATCCGTAACCATAATAGGGACGGCCATAATATCCTCCGTAGCCCCCCCCTGTGCTCACATAGGCAGGGCCGCAACTAGACACTAGCACAACCAGCAAGCTGGCTACTAGTAAAGGCATAACTTTTAAGGTTTTCATATCTTTGAACGTCATTCGTTGAACCATCAATCATGTTTCTAACGGGCCATACGTTAGCCCGTTAGAGGTACTCTTTCAATTTACCAGCGATGGCCACGGCCACCGTAGCCACCTCTCCATCCCTGATGTCTATACCCATAGCCGTAATTGTAATTTGGATATGGGCGAACAATTACTGGAGGAGCTACAACGACCGGAGGAGGGGGAGGAGCAATCACAACTCGCGGTGGAACCACCACCACGGGAGGTTGCGCTGGATAAGGTCTCCCATATGAATAATAGCCATTGTTATTGTTATACCCGTTGTTAGGATAGTTTGGACCATAGCCATTATTGTACCCTCCGTTATTATAACCCCCATTCGGGTAAGGCTGTCCGTAGCCATAGCCGTTCGGGTAATTCGGGTTACAGCCATTGCCATTTGGGTAGCCTTGACCGTTTCCATATTGAGCAAACGAAACTGTAGCTGCTCCCACTATCAGGCAAGCTACTAAAGAACTCCATGTTAATAGTTTCATCGCAGTGGTGGGTTTTCACCCGGTTTGTCAGTTAGACTGACGAACCACCGTTCCGTTTAATGTAAACAGTATAAAACTGGTTAAAGTTTAATTAAAAAGCCTGACCATCAGATAGTCAGGCTTTTACTTAGGGCAATAACTTTATGCTCTAAAACGATTTTGGAAAATTGATTGCTTTTAAGCTTTCAGTTTATCTTTCAAATAAGCCAGGGACAGCTTATACGCATCCGCAGCCGCTTCCTTGTCATAAATTGGGTTGCTTGGATTAGCAAAGCCATGATCGGCATCGTACATTTTGACCGTCACTTTTTTGCCAGCCTTCTGCATGTTTTCCTCAAACTGTTTTACCGATTCAGGCGTAATTCCTTTGTCGCGGCTACCAAAAATACCCAACACGTCGGTATTTAGGGTCTTTAGTTTTTCAACGTCCTGTTCCGGGCGGCCGTAATACATCACACAGCCTTTTGCCTGCTGGCCTTCCATCAGGGCTGATTGTAACGAAAGCATACCGCCAAAGCACCAGCCTACGCTGGCAAATTCAGCTTTCGGACCAGCATAAGCGATAGCCCCTTTCTGAATGCTTGTCAGCCGCTCTTTGCTGGCCGAACTCATTAACTTGCCCGCTTCGGCCCGTTCGGTGGCTACTTTGCCATCATACATATCGACAGCCAGTACGTTTACATCTTTCAGGTCGTTGTAGAATGCTTCAGCCTGTTGTTTGATGTTGTCATTCAATCCCCACCATTCCTGATAAACCAGCAGCCATTTGTTCGACGCTTTTTTCGATTTCAAAAAGAAACCGTTGGCAGGCTGTCCATCGGGGGTCGAGAACTTAATCATTTCGCCAGCACCAGCGTAGGTAAATGGCAATGGGTTGGTATGAAGGTTCTGAAAAGCCGGATCGGCCGCCATTAAGGCCATGTCATTGGGTGTTGCCGAATCGGTATTATGGCAAAGAGGAATCGTTTTTTGCTCCTTTTCCTGCACAGGTGCGAGGTAGGAAAACAAGGACATAAAGAAGGAGAGCCCAGTAATAAAAATGATTTTCATGTGCGTTTGATGGTTAATTGGTTAGTGTAACGCGTTGATCAGGCGGTTGGTTATAACAACAATTGGGTAAACTGTAAACATTTCGCCTACAATTTACCCAATTGTCATTTTACTTCGAATAGCCTGGTATCCATAACAACCCAGTTATTCGTAGGTATCTACCTGATTGATTAGGCTTTTACCAACTCAAAAATGGTGATTTCGGGCAAAATACCCACCCGGCCTGGATAGCCGATATAGCCGTACCCCCGATTCACATACAACCGTTGATCACCTTCCTGATATAGTCCGGCCCATTGGCGGTAAAAGTACTGTGCCGGACTCCAACGCACATCACCTACTTCAACACCAAACTGAGCCCCATGCGTATGCCCACTGAATGTAACGTCGATGTCAGGATATTTAGGCCGAACTTCAGCATCCCAATGTGTAGGGTCGTGGGAGAGGAGTAGCTTAACGGGATAGTCGCTGGTTCCCTGATAGGCTTTTGCCAGATTACCAGCCCGTAGGGCCGCCGGACCGAAGCCAAGGTTCTGTACGCCAATCAGCGCAATTTTATCGCCGTTCTGTTCCAGAACCTTGTGCTCATCCATCATGATGTTCCAGCCCATTTGCTTATGAGCGGCTACTACATTCATCACGTTTTGCCGTTCGGCCTGAACGCTCGGCCACTGTACATATTTGCCGTAATCGTGGTTGCCAAGGGTCGAATAAACACCCATAGGCGCTTTCACTTTGTCGAATATATCGATGTAGCTATTTACTTCCTCGGCATGACTATTCACCAGATCGCCTGTAAAAAACACTATATCAGGCTTTTGTTTCAGCAACATATCCACCCCGCCCCGAACGGCCGTTTTATTGAAAAAACTACCCGAATGAATATCCGAAATCTGGGCGATAGTCATCCCGTGGAAACCAGATGGCAGATTTTTTAATGGAAGTTTAACCCGGCGAATCCGGTAATCATGGGCACCCGATAAGATTCCCCACGTAAACCCAACCAGTGGTACTGTGCCGACCACCAACGCCGTTTTCATCAGAAAGTCAGAGCGGGAGATAGCGTCTTTAGGAATTTCGTTTACGTTGTCAGGGATTGTCTTTTGAGCCGAATCCACCACGGCTTCTCCAACTTCAGGCTTGTAGAAAAGTGATACAATCCAGCGAAAAAAACGACCAATATCATCAATGAAAATAATGAGCATGGCGAAAATCTTCGAAAAATAGGGGATAGCAATAGCCGCCCAGAGAAAGGTTCGAGTGTTTCGGCTGATGGAATCCGGGGGTATCAACTGCATGGCCACATAGAGCATCAGCGACAGGGCCGTAAACCCCCAGAAGATAAACGTTATGATACGCTGAGTACTCTCGGTTGCGGTTCGGCTGAGGGTTTTCACCGCCTGGAACACATACCAGTCGATCAGCAGAAGAATGGCAGGGAGAATTAGCAATAAGGTGGTACGGTTCATGAAGGAATAAGCTAATAGATGGCTAACGGAATGAGTATTCGTAAAGTTTATCTGACTAGGCGAGTTGCTTTACTCAACTTTCTCAAATTCAATGATATGCTCCGACATATACTCACTTTTTTCGGGTTTTATGTTTTTAATGAACAAGCGGGCCCGCTTTCCTAATCGCAGGCAGGTGTTTTTGTTCGATACATCTTCAGGCGTATTCATAGGCTGGAGCGATGGATACCACAAAAAATAACCCGGCTTATCGAGCAAAAGCTTCGGTTTGGTCCAGGCCTGCGATTGAAGTGCTTCGCCCAAATCGCTGTTGGGATTGAACGAAATGTAAATGCTGCTCCCTGCCCACGACGGACCCGTCGCCTTCGCCATCAGCATGACCCAACCGTTCAGATACGTATTCCAGCTAACGGACGGGCCCCAGTGAAACCCTGCTTTGGGTGATGAAGCAGGTCCACCTCCTGCATCCATTGGGATTTGTAAGGAAGAAACCGGAGTGCCTACACCATTGTAGGGAGCGTTGAAGCCTTTGCCATCCCAGCGACGCGCTTTGCCAACCGGATTATCCAGATCACGTAGCCGAATTCGGGCAATACTGACGCACTGGCCGCTCCATTCTGTATGTGGATCATAGCTTTTTTCGTCGTACTGGCCTGGATAGCCATATTCTCCGTAAAAAAGGTACAGATAGTCGCCACTCGCTACAGCTGATGGATCGCCAACGCCACCGGCAAAAGTTTTCGAGGTGTTTTGCGGCTTCAGGATCATACGAGGTTGCAGGTCTTCGATAAAGATTCCTTTGTTTTCCCAAGATCTTCCTCCATCGGTCGATTTCATGATTCCAATTCGACACACGGCAGCTGGCGATGTTGGCCCTGTTATACCTTGCGGCCATTTTTCAGCCTTATACCCTTCGCCCGTTGTTGCATTATAGGGTAGCGTAGCGGGGTAGTTTTCGTTATGATAAACCGCATATAGCGTTCGGCCCGATTGATCTTTGGCATCCTGGTATACGGTCTCGAACCAGACGGCACCGTGTAAACCAGGTGTGTTCACGGGTACATTTTTGGGCATGAGCGGTTCGTGGAAATCCGTCGCTTTACTGGCAAACGCTTCTTCGGCATGATGTCCATCGGCAAATTTCAAATCGCGGGCATTTCCCCATAGTGGATCTTCACCGTATTTACCTGGAAAAATTCGGAACGTGTCGCCAACCCAGGCTTCGGCCATGTTGCAGTCGACAAACGAATTGAACAGAACTTTTTTCGCCGGAATCAATCGGTATGTTGGGGTACTTGCTACGCTTTTATCTGCACTCTTTTTGCCTGAACAGGCAGCGATCAGGCTGCCAGTCAGGAGTATAAGGATTGGGGATTTTACAAAATCCGGCAGGGTTCGTCTCATCAGGCTAGTGTCTAAAAAACAATGTCAACGAGTAAAACCCGTTGACATTGTTACCTACTTATTTAATCGTTACACTAGTTCTTCTTCCGGTTCTTCCTGCATGGCTAAAGCGGGGTCCTTCTTGCCAAACCACTTCATCCGAATCCGCTCATTGATCCAGTACATACAGGGTACAACGACCAGTGTCAGGGCGGTTGAGAACGTTAATCCGAAAATGATGGTCCAGGCCAGAATGTTCCAGAATACAGCGCTATCGCCACCAATGACTATGTGAGGATCGAAGTCACGGAACAGACTCACAAAATCGACCGTAATCCCAAAAGCCAGCGGAATCAGACCGAGTACAGCCGCCGAAGCGGTCAGCAATACAGGAGTCAGACGGATACCACCGGCTTCGATGATAGCTTCCCGCAGGGGAACACCCCGCCCACGCAGTTCCTCAATAAATTCGATCAGCAGAATACCGTTTTTCACCACGATACCGGCCAGCGCAATAATACCAACCCCCGACATGATGATCGAGAACTCTTTATTGAACACGACGAAACCAAGCAGTACCCCAATCAGCGAGAACAGAATGGTTACGAAGATGATCATCGGTTTCACGACCGAGTTGAACTGAGTGGCCATAATCAGGTAAATGAGCATCATGGCGATACCGAAGGCCGATACCAGGAAGTTCATCGACTCCTGTTGATCTTCCTGTTCACCACCCATTTTAACGGTGTAGCCGTTGGGCACATCGATCTCCTTCACAACTTCCTGAATTTGTGCCACAATCTGGTTGGCATTGTAACCTGGAACTACATCGGAACTCAACGTGATAAGCCGCTCTTGATTTTTCCGGTTGATCTGGCTGAATGTCGTCGAGTAGCTAATGTTGGCAATCGACGTAATTGGCACCTGACGAAGCTGGCCACCCATCACCATATCGCGATACACCACGTTCAGGCTTAATAGCCGATCAATCTGGCTACGGTCGTCGGGTTTCAGACGAACCATGATGGGGTATTCGTCTTTCGCATCCCGGAATTTCGATACTTCGGTTCCGAACAAGGCCGTCCGAATTGCCAGCGCAATCTGACCCGAAGAAATCCCTTCTCGTTCGGCCTTTTCCCGGTCGATGTCGATAACGATTTCAGGCTTATTGGTAATCAGATCGGATTTCAACTGGTCGATACCCTGAATACCGACCTGAGCAATTTTTTGCTTAACTAGATTCTCCAGTTTCTTCATTTCACTGAATTCCTCACCCGCTATTTCGATGGCAATCGGTTTACCCGTTGGTGGTCCATTCGATTCCCGTTCAACCGAGATTTCACTACCCGGCAAACCACGCATGGCCAATCGAACTTTGTTCAGCAGCGAATCCGTCGAAATACCATGCCGTTCGGTATTGGGTTTGAAGGCAACCGTAACTTTCGACTTTTGTGGTGTGGCCGAACGGTCGGGGTTCATCGGGTCGCCCGCGTTTTTACCTACGTTCGAGATAACCGAGTTAACAATATCCGTCGCGTTGTTCTCCTTCAGAATTTTAAACACCCGCTTTTCAATCACTTTCGTCACTGAGTCGGTCACACGGGCATCCGTACCTACCGGCATCACATTATAGACGTAGATGTAATCGGGTTCGCCACTGGGGAAGAAGAGTACTTTTGGTTTGGCAATTCCGACAATAATAAAGGTCAAAATCAGCAGACCGAACGTACTAAGAATAGCAAACACCGGACGCCAGCCAGTCAATATCCAGGAAATTAAGGACCGATAGCCGTTTTTCAGCTTCGGAAGCAGATTCTCCTGGAATGGAACGATCAGCCGTGGTGTCAGGACATAGTGATTGAAGGTATACAGGATAATCAGCAACACAAACAGGTTACCAATACCTCGGTCGATCACATACCCAATACCCGCCAGTACAGTCATAATAATCAGTGGGCGCTTAATTTCCTGGAACCCTTGCTTATCCTCATGATGATCGTCTTCATGGCGTTTCATGAACGTTACGGCAAATACCGGGTTGATCACGTAGGCCACAAACAGGGAGGCAAACAGGGTCAGAATGAGCGTCAACGGCAGGAACTTCATAAACTCACCCACAATTCCTGGCCAGAACAACAGCGGGAAGAAGGGCGCAATGGTCGTGAGTGTACCAGACAATACAGGTACGAACACCTCACCAGCTGCGGCTTTTACGGCCTGTCGGATGTTCCAGTCTTTATGGTCATTAAAGAGACGGTGTGCGTTCTCGATAACCACAATGGCGTCATCGACCACCAGACCCAGACCGAGCAGGAACGCGAACAGTACCATGATGTTCAACGTAAATGAGGTGCCAACTACAGGCCCTAAAACCGGCATGAGTACAAAGGCCACCAGTGCCGAAAGCGGTACGGATAAACCAACGAAAATAGCATCCCGAACACCCATGAAGAACATCAGAACCAGTACAACGAAGATGAAGCCCAGTACAACGGTATTCACCAGGTCGTTCACACTTTCACGCGTACGTTCGGACTGATCGGCCGTAATTTTTACGTCCAGCCCTTCCGGGAACCGGGTTTCCTTATATTCTTCAATGGTTTTTTCGATCCGGTCGGCAGCCGAAATCAGGTTAGCACCCGCCCGCTTGATGACGTTCAGGGTAACAACCGACTTATTATCCAGCCGGGCAAAGTCCTGTTGCTCTTCAAAATTATCCCGCACTTCGGCAATATCGCCCAGACGCACCGTAGCGCCAGTAGCCGTCCGAATCTGGAGGTTCTGAATCTGCGCGACATCCGTAAATTCACCTTTCACCCGCACCGTTCTGCGAACCCCGTCTACATTGAGTTCACCACCCGATACGTTGATGTTTTCACCCTGAATAGCCTGCTGAATATCAGTAAATGCCAGACCTGCCGACTGCATCCGGGGTAAATCGACATTGATCTGAATTTCGCGGGTCAGTGCTCCGACGATGTCAACTCGGCGGATTTCAGGCATCCCTTCAATCACATCCTGTAAATCTTCGGCATACTCCTTCAGTTGTTTCAGCGAGAAGTTACCAGCCATGTTGAGGTTCATGATCGGCATTTCCGAAAAATCGACGTCCTGCGCGGTCGGCCCTGAATCCAGCTCTTTTGGCAGATCAGGTTTTGCTTTGTCGATAGCATCGCGAACCCGTTGCAACGCAACCGACGATTCGACATCCGGGTTGAATTCAACCAGAATAACCGACACGTCCTGCAAGGCATTGGATTTAATCCGCTTTACCCCCGAAATTGACTTTAACTGCTTCTCAATCTGTTTGTTAATTGTATTTTCAATATCGGCAGGAGCCGTCCCTACATACACGGTATTGATGTAGACCTGGGGCACTTTGATGTCCGGGAATTGCTCCTTCGGCATATTATTGTACACAAACAACCCACCCAGCGTAATCAGGAAGGTGAAAATGTAAATAGCCGTCCGGTTCTCAACGCACCAGTTGGTAAATCCGAGGGTTTTATATTGTTCAAATTTCATAATAAGAGTTCGTTAGTCATTTGTAGAGACCCGAGGTATGGCGTCTCATACGCGTCAGCGATGTATTACATCGTTTAAAAATCCTGTACCAACCCTACTTCAGCAACTTCTGCCCCTTTATAGCTGGATGGTATTGCTGACGCATAGGAGACGCCAGGTATGGCGTCTCTACAAACTAAAAACTGATTTGTTGTCCATCAACCAAATCCTGATAACCAGCCGTAACGATCTGATCGCCCGCCTGTAACCCTTGCGTCACCTCAATCTGACCACCGTACGACTGGCCCGTTTTCACCGTTTTTGCTTTCGCCACTTTTTTACCGCCCTCATTGACCGCTACATAAACCAGTTGACCTTTTTCTGTATCCTGAATTAAGTTCTGGTTAATCACAATTGCTTTTGCCTGGGTTTTATCATTGATTTTGATACGGGCCAGCATATTGGGTTTCAGAGCGTTGTCGGAGGGTAGGGGAGCCTCGATGGTAAAGGTCCGCGTTGCCGGATCAACCGTTGTCGCTACAAACGAGATGGTCGAGTTCAGCTTTTTGTTCAGATCAGGAAAATCGATCTGAACCGGGTCACCTTTCCGAACACTTCCCGAATAAGTATCTGACACTTTAGCTACCGCTTTCAACTGCGATAGGTTGACAACCCGAACCAGTCCAACACCCGGCATAGCTGATTGACCAATTTTAACGGCCACCTGATCGACAACTCCAGAAATCGGAGAGGTAACCGTCGACTGGCTCAATTGGGCATTTAGCGTTGATAAACGGCGTTCGAGTGATTCCTTATTGGTTTTGGCCTGTAGATATTGCATTTCGGTGCCAATCTGCTGTTTCCAGAGGTTAGCCTGCTTCTCGTACATGGTATTTGCCAGCGTCAGTTGGGTTTTCAGTTCAGCAATGGACTCACGTAAAAGCTGATCGTCGACTTTCGCAATGGCCTGTCCGGCTTTAACATAATCGCCCTCTTTCACATAGACAGCCGTAACGACACCACCCGATTTTGGCGATACCTGTACGTTATTCTTGGCGTCGATAGTACCCTGCAATTCTACAAAATGACGGAACGTACTGGCAGCGATTGGCGATACGGCCACTTCTTTAACACGTCCTTCTTCCGCTTTTTTGGGCTCCAGCTTAGCCAGCTCAGTCTCCAGCGATTTTATCTTGGTCGTTAGTTCTGTCTGCTCTGACTTCAGCTTATCGAGTTCCGCACGTTTGCTTTGCAGGTCTGATTTCTTTTCCTGTGAGCAGGCAGCAAGAAGGCTCACAAGGGCAATGATGTAGTATGGTTTCATTTTG
>NZ_MKUD01000086.1:0-25595 GCF_001898575.1 Spirosoma sp. 48-14 | reverse complement strand
TTTGTCGGCATCGACCTTGGTTTGGAGGAAGTTGTACAGCGAAGCAAAGTAGTTCGTTTGTGCCTGACGGTATGAGTTCTCCGCATCCAGCACTTCGATGTTCGACCCTACGCCTTCCTGATACTTTATCTTTGCCACACGAGCAACCTCCTGCGCTAAGTCAACATTGCGTTTCTGTGTGCGTAAGGTTTGCAGGCTGTTACCAAGTGTAATGCTTGACTGACGAATTTGTAGGTCAATTGTATTTTTGAGTAACTGAGCGCTATTCTGCGTTTTCTGTAGCGTAAATCGCTTCTGTTGCGCCTGGTACTTCTTCTGAAATCCATCAAACACAGGAACCGATAAGTTGATACCTACTATTGACGAATTGAACCAGGGAGACACAAACAAATCACCAAAGTTGTTACGACCTGTATTGTAGCCATAATTGATAAACGCCGTCAACCGGGGGTAGTATAGCTTCGAAATACTTTGCAGGTCCAAATCGGCCAATTGAATTTGCGACTGGAGTGTAGCAAACTCGATACGTTGGTTATAATCGAATTCAGCAACTTCCTTCATATTATCACGCTCCATCGCATCCAGATCAATGTCCTGAATTTGTTCGGTCAGTGTAATATTATCGTTGATACCCAGACCCATCTGAAACTTGAGCAGATAGTAACTCAGATCGACCAGGTTTTTAACGTTTTGTCGCTCGGCTTTCAGGTTATTCACCTGTACTTCGAGTCGGCTCACGTCAATTTTTTCGGCAAACCCTTGTTTGTTCAGTCCTACTGTATTCTGATATAGTGTGTCAACCCGTGCAATATTCAGGTCGAGCAGCTTTATCTGCTGTTCGTTTACCAGCACACCATAATAGGCTTTCGCAACCTGTTCAGCCACAGTAATTTTCGAAGCCTTAATGTTTTTTTGTGCTAGTTGCCGATAGGTTTCAGCCGCTTTCAACCCGAGCCGATACGATGCATCGAACAGTAACTGGTTGAGTGTACCTGTCAAATTGCTGGAATAGTTAACGCCAAATTGAACGGCAATCGGAGGAGCATCGGCAGGAGCATTCGGATTCGCGAACTGTGCAGGTAAGAACACCCGTTGAATAATCAGGTTATCGGAAAGAGAACCTGCTACGCTAACCTGTGGCAACGCTACACCGCGAACTTCCTGAATGCGAGCTTCTGAGCTAAGTGCGTCCAGACCGGCATTCTTGATGTTAAGGTTATTCTGAATGGCAAACTGGATAGCTTCATTCAGCGAAAACTCCTGCTTAGTCTGGGCTATCGACGTTCCAGATCCCACCAGCGTGAGGAACCAGATTGCCATAGCCGTTTTTATATTAGTGAACTTCATGATTGTACTGATTAACATACTGATTATAAATGGTGAAGCCTTGTTCGGTCAGCATTCCTCGTATGAAGTGATGCATAAGCTCATACTGTATTTGTTGCATGGTATACTGATCGGACGGAAATATATCGTTATTGAATGCCAACTCGATCTGCTCAACCCGTAACCGGGCTAAAATGCCGGGATTTAAGTCTGATCTATATAGGCCTTGTTCAATACCTTTTTGGATATTTTCAAGAATGGATCGCAATACCTCACCTTCTTTATATTGCTTGAATAGCGCAAATGCCTGCGGGTAATGCCGTTTCATATCGATCAGCAGGTTAGGACTAACCTGGTCCGCGTTTTTTTGAATCATCGCTAAAACGTGCATAATCTCAGCTACTGGATTTTCGGCCTCGACGGCCACACACGCCATTGCTTTATGGTCTCTACCAAATTTATCCTGGATAACCTCCGATAAAATCTGCTCTTTATCCGTAAAATGCTGGTAGATTGTCTTTTTAGAAATCCCAAGTTGTTTTGCTATATCTTCCATCGTTACGGACCGAATGCCGTACCGCCAGAAGAGCCGTTCAGCCTCTGCCAGAATCCGTTGTTTCATCAAAAAATTGAACTTTTGCTAGATGAACTTCGGAAACTCAAATATAGTTCGTGGTTTCCTTATTATGTTTGTGTTATATGATGAACGGCCTAAAAACAGGAGTGAAACAACCGAATACACCGACGAAATCTGTATAGGTCAGCTACAATCAAATACCAATCCCAATACTGACCTGAGAGTAGGTTAGAGCCATAAAAGCAGTAGCGCTGTAATTTTTGTTGACGGGCGAATTCGTTAACGCTGCCCAATCTCGAAGAAACGGACATCGGCCTGCACGGTATTGAGCAGTTCACGGGTACGCTCCGGGCGGGCGTCGGTAATAAAGATCTGGCCGAACGCGCCTTCGTCCATTTGCTGAATCAACTTGCTGATACGTCGGTCGTCCAGCTTGTCGAAGATATCATCCAGCAGTAAAATGGGCTTAACTCCTTTTTCGGCTTCAAGCGAATCAAACTGAGCCAGTTTTAGGGCAATCACAAATGTTTTCTGCTGCCCCTGCGACCCGAATTTTTTCAGGGGTACTTGCTGGCCGCTCCCATTATCGATTAGAAACGTATAATCGTCCTTATGCACACCCATCGTTGTCCGTTGCAATACTGTATCGCGTCGACGAAAATGCCGGAACTCTTCGGCAAACCCAGGATTACTCACCTCCGATTCATACACGATGAACACTTCTTCCCGACCATCGCTCAGGTAGGCATAGTGCTCACGGAAGCCCGGCATGAATTCGTCGACAAATCGTTTCCGGCGGTCATGTATTTTCTGCCCCAGGTCCAGCAGCGGATAATCGTAGGTATCCAGCATATCGTTGTCTACCTGATTCCGGTCAGCAAATAGTTTGAGCAGACTGTTTCGCTGTTTCAGAATCTGCTGATACATTAAATAATTCTGCAAATAATCAGCATCCATTTGCGAAAGAACACCATCAAAAAACTGCCTCCGTTCCTCACTATGCTCCCGTACCAGATCGGTATCGTTCGGTGCAATCAACACCACTGGGAAACGGCCAATGTGCTCACTGAAGCGTTCATAAGGCTTTTTATCGGCCATCAGCACTTTGCGCTGCCCTCGCTGTACGCTGATTGTGATTTGCACCCGAGCCGGATGGTTACTGTGCTCGTGTTCCTCGAAAATGCCATCCAGAATAAAATAATCGGCATCGTGCAGAATACTAAACGCATCCTGATTTTGGAAAGCGCTTTTGCTCAACGCCAGAAAATAAACGGCATCAAGCAGATTGGTCTTACCGCTTCCGTTGGGCCCTACAATTACATTTACCTGTTTCCCAAATGAGTATCGGGCGTCTTCGTAATTTTTAAAATTGGTCAGGCTCAGTTTTTCGAGGTACATAGATGTAGCGCATAACGCGATAATGCGTAATTTCGCGGCAGTCAATTGCTTGTTTGATTGGGCAATTTGATATTGGCAACAAAGATACAGTCGGTTTGTTGTAGAAACAGACTCTCTATTCTGTTGACATCGCCTGGATAATTGACATTACCAATCACCGGCGATTGTCGATTTTATCGAACATACTCCTCATGGCAAGCGTCAAAGAGAAACCCTCGGAAGGGAAACCCAACAAAAATGGTCAGGCTCCGGCAGCGGCAAAAATGCAGCATCCGAAAGAGCGGTATATGTACTGGTATGAATCGATGCAGTTGCAACGGAAGTTCGAGGAGAAAGCCGGGCAACTCTACGGTCAGCAAAAAATTCGGGGTTTTTGTCATCTGTATATTGGTCAGGAAGCCTGTTCGTCCGGCTCATATTCAGCGTTAACCAAAGATGACAAATGGATAACTGCCTACCGTGACCATGGTATTCCTCTGGCACTGGGTTCCGATCCTAAAGCAGTCATGGCTGAGCTATTCGCCAAACAAACCGGTTCGTCGAAAGGAAAAGGCGGCTCGATGCACATCTTCGATAAGTCGGTCAATTTTTTGGGCGGACATGGTATCGTTGGTGCCCAGATTCCAATGGGTGCCGGTATCGGTTTTGCCGAGAAGTACAATAAGACGAAAAACCTTTGCATCACATTCATGGGCGACGGTGCCGTTCGGCAGGGTGCTTTGCATGAAGCGTTCAATATGGCTATGCTCTGGAAAATCCCCGTCATCTTCGTTGTTGAAAACAACGGCTATGCGATGGGAACTTCGGTAGCGCGCACATCGAACGTTACTGAGCTTTACACCTTAGCTGAAGCTTATGATATGCCCGCCGAACCTGTTGATGCGATGAGCGTTGAAGCCGTTCACGAAGCGGTGAGTCGTGCTGCCGAGCGTGCTCGTGCTGGCGAAGGCCCAACCTTCCTGGAGTTCCGTACGTATCGGTATCGCGGACACTCAATGTCTGACCCTCAGAAATACCGTTCGAAGGATGAGGTGGAAGAATATAAGCAGCGTGACCCTATCGAGCAGGTTAAGGCAACAATTCTGGAGAAAGGCTTGGCCACCGAAGAAGAGCTTACGGCTATCGATCAGAAGATAAAAGGCATTGTGGATGAATCGGTCAAATTTGCGGAAGATTCTCCATATCCTCCCGCCGAAGAAGCCTTCAAAGATGTATACATGCAGAAGGATTATCCATTTCTTCACGAATAATCGTTTCTTCTTTTCCTTTGAATGTCCAGGTAGTTTATCTGGACATTTTTTTTTGAACGATTTCTAAATTTTCATTGTATATACATTAAATGTCTATACATTTAAATTCAAATTAACCAGTTTCACCCTTTAACTCAAATTTCAGGATTATGGAAACGCTCATCAATGGCCTTCACCACGTTACGACCTTAGCTGGCGATACCCAACGCAATGTTGATTACTATACCGATATATTAGGCCTTCGTTTGGTCAAAAAAACCGTCAACTTCGATGCCCCCGATGTATATCACTTATATTATGGGAACGAAACCGGTTCACCTGGCACCATTCTTACATTCTTTCCGTATGGTGGAATTCCTCGTGGGCGAAAAGGGGTAGGCCAATTAACCTACACTGCCTTCTCAGCACCAACCGCTTCGATGAGCTTTTGGATGGATCGTTTGCACGAACGGAACATTCCCTATGCAGGTCCTTACAAACGTTTCTCCGAAATGTACCTTCGGTTTGAAGATTTCGACGGAATGGGCATTGAACTTGTCTTCAATGACGACGATAAACGACCAGGCTGGGATAACGGTCGCATTCCGGCGGAGTTTTCCATTCGTGGTTTTTACACCCTCACACTGAATGAATTACGGACCGACCGGACCATAACCTTATTAACCGATCTTATGCAACACACGTTGGTAGGAGAGGAGGAAGGTCGCTTCCGGTTTAAAGCGGGTGATGGTGGGCCTGGTAACTACGTAGACGTTCTTCATTCTCCGAAAGATGTTCACGCTTTGCAGGGAGCCGGTTCGGTACACCACGTTGCTTTCTCGACTAATTCAGACGAAACGCAATTAATCATTCAACAACAGCTAGCTGAGGCAGGTTATCACGTTACGCCCGTTCAGGATCGGAATTATTTCCATAGTATTTACTTCCGCGAACCCGGTGGTATTCTGTTCGAAGTAGCTACTAACCCTCCTGGATTTGCTGTCGATGAACCCGTTTCCGAATTAGGTACTGGGCTTAAACTGCCTCCTCAATACGAAGCGCGTCGGGCAAAACTCATAACCGAATTACCAGAGATTATTGTTCGGTAATTGCTTATAGTTTAGGGTCTACTGATTCAGGTTATGTACGATTAATGTGAATCAGTAGACCCTAAACGCTTAACGAATCTTACAATGCTACATAATCCTAATAATATCCGTACGGCTGGTGTTCCTCTTGAAGAAGCCTCAAAAGTGATGATTATGGTTCACGGCCGGGGTGGTTCAGCTCGTGATATACTTTCGCTTTCGGAGTATATCGAGGACAAAGACTTTGCCTTTATTGCACCCGAAGCTCAAGGGAATACCTGGTATCCTTATTCCTTCTTAAGCCCTTTCAAAGCGAATGAACCTTACCTGAGTTCGGCTCTGGAAGTACTGGCCAGCTTACGTGCCAGACTACAATCCGATTTCAACTTTAAACCTACTCAGATTTATTGGTTAGGCTTTTCACAGGGGGCTTGTCTGGCTCTGGAATTTGTGGCAAGGAACGCTTCTGAATACGGTGGTGTTTTCGGGTTGAGTGGTGGCCTTATTGGTCCTCCCGATACCCCTCGACAGTATGAAGGCTCGCTACTGAATACGCCGATTTTTTTGGGTTGTAGTGATATCGATTCACACATTCCCAAAGAACGAGTATTGGAGTCAGACACTGTATTTCGTCAAATGGGAGCAAAGGTCACAACTAAATTATATACAAATTTTCCGCATACCATTAACGAAGATGAGTTAAAGATCGTTAATTTGCTTATAGCCGGAGAAGAACCTCCGGCCAGTATTTAACACCTGTTGCCTATGAGCCAATATATGGTAGAGTTTGATCTTCCGCCTGTGATGGATGAAGGTTTCCAAAATCGGATTCCCGCCCAGCGGCTCAAAGTTGAAGAACTGATGGAAAAGGGCTTCTTGCTGTCGTACTCTCTTTCGATTGACCGACAAAAGCTCTGGTGTATTTTCAAAGCCGATTCTGAACTGGAAGTCATGGAGTCGATCTCAGAATTTCCCCTGATAAAATACATGACCCCAATGATAACTGAGTTGATGTTTCACAATATGGTGGCTGCCCGAATACCACTTTTTTCATTGAACTAATTAAGTCTAAAAACCCTTCTAATTGAAGGGTTTTTTATTGGCATGAAAATTGCATTTTTTCTTTAGCATTTTACTAAAAACACGTAAGTAACCAGCGAAAAAGTGGTTACATATGCTTACAAGTTACTGATAATCAAGTTTCACGTGAAACAATTATCACTTTTCTAAACACCCATATTTTGTAAAAAGTCATGACGCCAAATGTCCTGATTAGCCAATCTGAAAAGGAACTGGAAGCCCGGTTTGCCGACGATTTCATTGCTCACGTGGATGGTAAAAAAGCAACAACACTCCGACAGTTTTACGAAGAGATTGCTGACCTGTTAGAGATTCCAGACTTCGGATTTTCACTTGATGATTTGAATGATTCGCTGAACGATTTACGCTGGCTCGAAGATGAACGAATCGTCCTTTACTTCACCAATACGGCAGACCTGATCAGTAAAGAAAGAGATCCTGCTAAGCTCAGAAATGTGCTGAGTATATTGGAGGCAACGGCTGAAGATTGGAAATGGACGGAAGACGAACTAGATGACAAGAAGGAAATCGTTCTTGTTTTTGAAGACAGTGATCGCATTCGAAAACTACTGGAACAGGAAGGAATCGACTACTTGGAAATATCCAAATTGAAATAACACGCAAACGCAACAAATTTCCCGAACCTACTGTTACTTAACTGTGCCGCCGGAATATTCCTTCCAGCGGCTTTTCGTGTTTGACATACAACCTGCATTCGCTTGAAACCCGACGAATTACTCGGTCTATATACCGACGATAGTTTCATAAAGTTGCTGGCCGAGCCGCTCAGCCACAAGAAAACCGACGAGCCTCAGCGCCTTCAAATCAAAGGTCTGGCAGGAAGTCTGGACGCTGTTTTAGCCTCAGCCATTTATAAATCAGTTGGTGGAAATCATCTGTTTATTTCAACCGACCGCGATGAGGCAGCCTACTTTTTCAACGACCTTCAACATCTGCTCAGCCGCGATGTATTGCTGTTTCCAATGTCGTATAAAAAGCCTTATCAGTATGAGGAAATTGAGAATGCCAACGTACTGATGCGGGCAGAAGTGTTGAACAAACTAAATCCTGCTCCAAAAGAAGGCATCGTGTTAGTCACGTATCCAGAAGCCTTGTCGGAAAAGGTTATCAACAAACGCTCACTGCAAGCCAATACGTTAACGATTCGGGTAGGGGAGAAACTGGATACTCACTTCGTTGCTGAGCTTCTTCAGACGTATGAATTTGAAAAAACGGATTTTGTCTATGAAGCGGGACAGTTTTCAGTCCGTGGTGGAATCATCGACGTATTCTCGTTTGCCAGTGAATACCCATATCGAATCGATCTGTTCGATGATGAGGTAGAAAGCATACGGAAATTCAATCCAGAATCTCAACTTTCAACCGATCCGGTTGACTTTATTAACATTATCCCGAACATTCAGACCAAGTTAATTGAAGAAACACGGGAGCCATTTTTCGATTTTCTACCGCCTGACACAACGATCTGGGCCAAAGATGTTGAGTTTACACTTGAGATTATTGAGAGTTGCTACGAAAAAGCAGAGCAAAGTTTTGCTTCGGTTGTAGCAGGAAGTGGTGGTATTCAGGTTGTATCGGACCCGAATGAATTGTTTGAAACCCGCCGATCGTTTCTGAATGAGTTGAAACGCTTTCGAACAGTTGAGTTTGGCCGTAAATTTTATTTCAAAACCGACGGTCGACAACAATACACGTCGAAACCCCAGCCCTCATTTAATAAAGATTTCAAACGCCTGATCGACACCCTGGCCGACAATCAGGCAAAAGGATTTACTAATGTAATTGCCGCTGAGTCATTCAAACAGTTGGACCGCTTGCGAACAATCTTTGAGGAACTCGACCCTTTCGTGAAGTTTCAACCTATGAATATTGGGTTGCGAGAGGGTTATATCGATGATGTTCTGAAAATTGCCTGCTTCACCGATCACCAGATATTTGATCGATATTATAAATACAAGGTTCAAGATAAATTCTCGAAATCAAAAGCGCTTACATTACGCGAGTTAAAAACCCTGCAGCCTGGTGATTATGTTACCCATGTCGATCATGGTATAGGTCGGTTTGCGGGTTTAGAAAAAGTGGATCACGCTGGTAATGAGCAGGAAGCCATCCGGTTAATTTATCGAGACAATGATATCCTACTGGTCAGTATCCACAGCTTACATAAAATAGCGAAGTATAGTGGCCGGGAAGGTGGTCCACCCGTGATGAGTAAGTTGGGGTCGCAGGAGTGGGAACAGAAAAAGTCGCGAATTCGGAAACAAGTCAAAGACATTGCCCGTGAGCTAATCGCCCTATATGCCAAACGTAGAACGGCACCTGGGTATGCCTACAGCCGGGATAGTTTCTTACAAGCAGAGCTTGAATCATCGTTTCTTTATGAGGATACACCCGATCAGGCAAAAGCAACCAACGATGTAAAAGACGATATGGAACGGCCACACCCAATGGATCGATTGATTTGCGGGGATGTAGGTTTCGGAAAAACCGAAGTAGCCATCCGTGCGGCATTTAAGGCCGTATCCGATAATAAACAGGTTGCTGTGCTGGTCCCAACCACGATTCTGGCTATGCAACACTTCAAAACATTTTCGGAGCGAATGGCCGATTTCCCTGTCAAGATCGATTATATCAATCGGTTCCGGTCTGCTGGCCAGGTAAAAGAAATTGTAAAAGGAGTAGCCTCAGGCGAAATTGGAATTCTGATCGGTACGCACCGGATCGTTAATAAAGATATCAAATTCAAGGACTTAGGCTTATTAATTATCGACGAGGAGCAGAAATTCGGGGTAAAAACCAAAGATCGGTTGAAAGAAATGCGGGTTGAGGTCGATGTATTAACCTTAACGGCAACACCGATACCAAGGACGCTTCATTTCTCATTAATGGGCGCTCGTGATTTATCGGTCATTGCAACCCCTCCACCAAATCGCCAGCCAGTTACAACAGAAGTACATCCTTATAATGAAACGGTTATACGTGACGCCGTGAGTTACGAAATTCGACGGGGGGGACAGGTTTTCTTTGTTCACAACCGAGTGAGTGACATCGAATCCATCGGAAATCTGATCATGCGGCTGGTGCCCGAAGCACGTATTGGTGTGGCTCATGGTCAAATGGATGGCGACCGTCTGGAGCGCATCATGACTCGGTTTATCGAAGGCGATTACGATGTGCTGGTATCAACGAATATCATCGAATCAGGACTGGATATTCCGAACGCTAATACCATTCTGATCAACAATGCCCATTATTTTGGTTTGTCTGATTTGCACCAGATGCGGGGTAGGGTAGGGCGATCGAACCGAAAAGCGTTCTGCTATCTGCTAACCCCGCCACCGTCTGTTCTCACGGCCGATGCCCGTAAACGGCTCCAAACACTAGAAGATTTTTCAGATTTGGGCGAAGGATTTAAAATAGCCATGCGCGATCTTGATATTCGGGGTGCCGGTAACTTGCTGGGCGCTGAACAAAGTGGGTTTATCAATGATCTTGGCTTCGAAATGTATCACAAGGTTCTTGACGAAGCCGTTCAGGAACTCCGTGAGAATGAGTTTAAAGACTTGTTTGAAACGAAGCCCGGCGATCTTAAACTCTCTTTGCCGGATACCGTTATTGAGACGGATTTACAGGTGGTTATTCCAGAGCGATACGTCTCCAATATATCGGAACGGCTGGCGTTATATACCCGATTGGATAGCCTACAAAATGATGAAGAACTTCAGGCCTTCCGGCAAGAAATTATCGACCGGTTCGGTCCAATGCCAGAGGAAGTTAAGAATCTGATCAAAATGGTCAATGTTCGCTGGAAAGCAGAGCAATTATACCTTGAAAAACTGACGATTAAGAATAATATCCTGAAAGGGTACTTCGTTTCTAACGGGAATGATGACTTCTTCCGATCCGACCAATTTGGCAAGGTAATTGAGTACATAAAGCGAAACCCTACCAAATGCTCGCTTAAGGAGTCAAAAGGAAGGCCGATTTTTACCCATACTGATGTATTCTCAGTAGAGCAGTTGGATGAAATTTTAGGCGCAATGACCAATTAAACGATACGAGAAGTAAGATTTTCGAGAAAAATACAATCCTTATTGTTACTCAAACGTCTTACTACGAATGTCTTACAGCTTTTATCTTATTTTTGCACCTACGTTTTTACACAAATAGAGCAATGATTCAAAAGTATCACCTGCAACGAGCGGCTTATGTGCTGCTGGCAACGGCAGCCCTGGCGTCCTGTAAGCCCAAGCACCCGACCAGTGTGCAACCCGGTAAGAAGAGTACGGCGACGGGAATTGCTTACAATCAGAAAGATGGTTTTCAGGTAAAGAAATTTGCAGGCCAAAAGGCAGGTCCTAACCTGGTCTTCATTGAAGGTGGCCGATTCACGATGGGTGCCCTCGAAGAGGATGTAATGAACACACGTGATAACCGTGAGCGTACAGTTTCGATTCAGTCGTTTTACATGGACGAAACGGAAATGGCTAACGTTCACTACCTCGAATACTTAAATGCTATTTCTCGGGATTCATCGGAGGAAGTTGTTAAAGCGGCTTTACCAGATACTACAGTTTGGTCAAACCCTTTGTCTTTCAACGACTCATACGTAACACAGTACCTACGGTATCCAGCTTTCCGGTACTATCCAGTCGTTGGTGTTTCGTGGGTACAAGCAAACGACTATGCAATCTGGCGGTCGAATGCAGTTAATAATGAGTTAGCAAAAGGAAGTGTCAAGCAGAAGGGGGGAGGTTTTTCTCTAAAACGGAAATCCAAAAAAGCTGACGATGCGGCACTGGCCGAGGCTACTTCAACGGCACCAGCCAAACCAAGCCTTGAAAGTGGTACCATTCTGCCAGATTATCGCCTTCCAACTGAAGCCGAATGGGAATATGCTGCCAAGGCCCTCATAGGAACGCAATACATGGACGAGAATCAAATCAATCAGCGGATTTATCCCTGGGATGGTTCTTCGGTTCGCAACCCGAAAAAAGGCCGGAAACAAGGTCAAATGCTGGCGAACTTTAAGCGCGGTCGTGGTGACTATGCCGGTATCGCCGGGCGCTCAAATGATGGTGCTATTATAACGGCCGAAATTTACGCCTATCCTGCCAACGATTTCGGCCTGTATAACATGGCTGGAAACGTAAACGAATGGGTAATGGATGTATACCGCCCACTATCATATCAAGACGTTAATGACCTGAACCCAGTTCGTCGGAATGGATACGTCGATGATGCAAAAAATTATGATACAAAGAATAAGCAGTCTCTCATCGATGATAAACTGCGTGTTTATAAAGGAGGCTCCTGGAATGATGTAGCTTACTGGTTATCACCGGGTACACGTCGCTTCCTTGATCAGGATTCAGCTACGGCAATGATCGGTTTCCGTTGCGCTATGATCGGTGTTGGTCGCAACAAATAGTAATCTTACTCCAAGTAGAAAAACGGTCATTCAGAAATGAGTGGCCGTTTTTTTATTACTAGAAAAGAGTAAAAGCCTCAGATACTTACTTTCCCGCAACAGCCAGAGTAATCAAACTAACGGCTCCACAGCCTGCCATCAATAGTTCATGTGCGCAAGCTTCGAGAGTTGCTCCTGTAGTAAGCACGTCGTCAACCACCAAAACATGCTTTCCTTTAATCGAATCCTTGTCAACAACAGCAAATACTGTTTTTACATTTTCCCAGCGTTCTAAGCGATTTTTATGCGTTTGAGAGGCTTTAAATTGCTGACGACTGAGAACATCTGTGCGAAAAGGGATTCCTAATGATTCGGCAAGTCCATCAGCTATCCAATCGGCCTGATTATATCCACGTTGCTGCAATCGACTTTTATGCAACGGAACTCCGAGAATTACGTCTATATCGTCAATAAGTCTATTCTCAATTTTCAATCGATATCCATACCAGGTAGCTATTTCTTTAGCAGCCTCTTTATACCCTTTGTACTTAATGCCATGAATTAATTTTTGAACAATGCCACCTTTATTAAAGTACAGGTAAGATGCTAAAAATTGAATCGGCACTTTTCCGGCAAACTTATTGAGGAGATTTTGGTCGTATGGTTCACAATGTTGCCCAGTTTCTGGCAGATTTATTCGGCAATGCGTACACAACACTTTTTCACTGAATTCCAGAGGCTTATCACAGCCAAAGCATAATTGAGGAAATAAAAGATCAATAAATTCATTAAGTGCCGGGTGAATAAATCGAAACATCGTAAACCATCGTTAAATAATTGTAAAACATTGTAATTTAGAGAGAAGAATAGTTTTATGGACGCCAACGAGGAAAAAAGTATAGATAAAAGCTGGGAAGAGTTACTTGATCAATTAGCTCAGGTAGTAGGGAAGCGTCCAGCCGATCTCAATGCCGTTCTATTTCTTATAGGAGTACAGGAGTTAGGTACAGGCCCCAAACGCTTTTCAAAAGAAGCGAAACAGGATTTGATGCATGTTGCCGTTTGCCGAGTATTAAGTCTATCGGGATACTACACACTTGAAGGATATGATCAGGATGGCTGGCCTCAATGGAGTCTTGCCAAACCGATACCTCACGGAGATTTATTAACGCAGGAGATTTTTCTGAAGCAGCATGTAATTCACTATTTCGAAACCTTATTTGTATAACTGCTCAACCTGAATTTTATGCAATCATCAGCCGCCTATTCAACGCTACTGCAACGCATTGATGAGTATAAGAAACGCTACTTCCAGAATCAGCTGGTAAAGGGCAGTTTATTCTTTATTGCCTTAATTGGCAGTGGTTATCTTTTAGTTAACACCGCCGAATTTATCGGGCGTTTCAGTTCTACAGGAAGAGCCATTTTATTTTTCAGCTTTCTACTGACTGCTTTCGCAGGCCTGTATCTTTTAGTTGTTCGGCCGCTGATGAGCCTTTACGGTCTAAATAAGCCGTTATCGAATGACGAAGCAGCTCGCCAGATCGGAACGTTTTTTCCTGAAGTAGGGGATAAGCTGTTAAATACTCTTCAGCTCCAGCGTATCTCTTCAGATCAAAGCGATCTACTTCAGGCAAGTTTGAATCAACGTTCTCAGCAGCTATTGATAAACCGCTTTGCCAATGCTATTGAGATCAGCAAGAACCGCCAGTTTCTAAAATATGCGATTCCACCATTAGCCTTGATTCTGATGATTCTGGTAGTGAATCCATCTTTTTTCACCAAATCATCAACACGCCTGGTTAATTATAATAAAGACTTTGTAGAGGAGGCTCCTTTCCAGTTTGTTATTCAGAATAAATCGATGAAAGCCTTCCGAAATGAAGACTTTCCGCTTACTGTAAAACTTACAGGGGATGCCCTTCCACAAGCTGTTTATGTCGTAGCTAATGGAACTCGGTTTAAGCTCGATCAATCTGGGGATAAGTTTACCTACAACTTCGACAACCTACAGCGTGACCTGGATTTTCGTCTGGAAGCTGCTGGGTTTAATTCGCCAGCCTATAAAGTTACATTGATTGACCGCCCAGCTGTGTTATCCTTCAATGTTCGACTCGATTACCCCGCTTATTTAAACAAGCCAACAGAGCAGTTATCGAACGTAGGGAACTTGTTAGTTCCCCAGGGAACGGTGGTCAATTGGGAATTTGCCGCCGATCATACTGACTCTCTTTTGCTTCGTTTCAATACCGACCTAAAACCGACACCAGCTCGTCTTGTTGATGATAACACGTTTGTTTTGAACCGACGATTGATGCAAAATTCTGTCTATACGGTTTCATTAAAAAATGGCCAGGTTGCTTCTCCATCAACGATTCAATACAATGTGCAAGTTATTCCTGATCGATACCCACAAATTTCAGTAGATCGAATTCAGGACACCGTTACCTACAATTATATAGCCCTTTCTGGCTTGGTATCTGACGATTATGGCTTCTCAAAATTGAAGCTTAACTATAAAATTATCCGAGGAAATCAGTCATCTGCGCTATTCGTAAAAGATATTCCAGTCAATCATTCAACCACCTCGCAGAACTTCGTTTATAACTGGTCGCTCGATAGCCTTAAGCTTGGCCAGGAAGATCGGTTGGAATATTACGTTCAGGTATGGGACAACGATGGGGTTAATGGACCCAAATCAAGCCGGTCAAATCAACTCAATTTTGTAGTACCCTCGAATGCCGAAATTCAGAAGCAGGTTGATAAATCGGCCGAGAAAACGGAGCAACAGATTGACAACGCACTGAGCAAAACGCAGGCAATTAAGAATGAATTGAATCAGATGGAAGACCGAATGCGAACCAAAAAGTCTTCCGACTTTCAGGACAAAAAACAATTGCAGGACGTCTTACAGAAGAGAGAAGAGCTCTTAAAAGAGATCCAAAAGCTTCAGGAGCAGTTCCAAAAAACGAACGATACTCAACAGCGTTTTGCCCAGCAAAATCAGGCCATGCAGGAAAAGCTTGAACAGCTACAGAAGCTTTTCAATGAATTGCTCGATCCAGAATCTAAGCAGTTATATGAACAACTGAAGCAGATGCTGGAACGCAAACAGGATGAAAAAGCTTCTGATCTACTCGATAAGTTAAGCCGAAAGGAGCGAAATATGGAGCGAGATCTGGACCGAGCCTTGAAGCTTTTCAAACAAATGCAGCTAGAGCAGAAGGTTAATAACATTGCTGAAAATCTGGAGAAACAAGCTGAAAATCTGGAGAAACAAGCGCAGGAAAACGCTAAGAAAAACGAGACTTCTGAAGACCAGCAAAAGCAACAGGAGAAGTCTCAGGAAGATTTTAAGAATACTCAGGAGCAGTTGAAAGAGCTTGAAAAGCAAGCCGAGAAAGATGATCTAAATAAACCAGAATCATCCGAAAAAGAGCAGCAAGAGATTGAAAAGGATATGGAAGATGCCTCCAAAAATATGAAAAGTAATCAGGGGAAACAGGCAGCTTCCAAACAACAAAAGTCTGCAAAATCAATGCGGGCCATGAGTAAATCCATGAAAGAATCAATGCAATCTGCCGAGATGCAAGAGATGCAGGAGAACATGGATGATCTCAGAAATATCCTCGATAATCTGATTACACTGTCGTTTGGACAGGAACGGGTTATGAAAGACTTCCGGGGCATGAGCTTGCAAGACCCTCGTGTTACGAAGCTTTCACAAGAGCAATTAAAGCTTCAGGATGATGCCAAAATTATTGAAGACAGCTTGAATGCATTAGCTAGCCGAGTCGTACAAATACAATCATTTGTAACACGTGAGCTGACCAACATGAAAGGTTACATGGACGAAAGTGTTCAGCAGTTACGTGAACGTCGTCTTAGCATGGCCTCTTCCAAGCAGCAATTTGCCATGACGTCGATCAATAATCTGGCCTTAATGCTGAGCGATGTTTTAAAGAATATGCAACAGCAAATGAATGCGATGGCCATGCCCGGTAAAGGTAAGGGTGGCAAAAAAGGCCAAAATCCAAGTGGATTAGGCGAGATGCAGCAGCAGCTAAATGGCAAAATGCAACAATTACAGAAAGGAGGAAAAACGGGTAGGGGATTATCTGAAGAACTTTCTCAAATGGCTGCAGAGCAGGCTATGATCAGGCAGATGCTGAAGAAACTTGAAGAAAATGCAAAGGGTACTGAAGCCGGAAAACAGCAGGAAAAACAGATTAAAGATTTAATGGAGAAAATGGATGAGTCAGAAACTGATTTGGTCAATAAACGAGTAAATCAAAATTTGATTAATCGTCAACAGGAAATTATGGTTCGTTTGCTAGAATCTGAGAAAGCTTTAAAGCAACAGGAGGAAGATCCCAAGCGTCAGGCAGAAGCGGCTAAATCAGCGAAGCGTAGCACACCTGCATTTTTTGACTCTACGAATCTGCAGAATAAGTCGAAACAAGTAGAAGTTTTACGTTCAGTAACGCCAAACTATAATTTATTTTACAAGAAAGAAGCAAACCAATATTTGCAAAAAGTAAGCAAATAGTTTCATCGTTTCTATTTAAAACCGTTGACCTGGCACGAAGGTCAGCGGTTTTTTGTTGCACATACATCAAGTTTTATCTTTCCACGATCTTTCATCAATTTTGCAAAAGTTTCCACGTGAAACATTTTTCAAAAATCAGTTAAAATGTATTCTTCGTACGATGTCATTGTAGTAGGAGCGGGCCACGCAGGATGTGAGGCAGCAAGTTCAGCCGCCACCATGGGTTCTCATGTATTATTGATTACAATGAATATGCAAACAATCGCGCAGATGTCCTGTAATCCAGCAATGGGTGGTGTAGCCAAAGGGCAAATTGTTCGCGAAGTTGATGCATTAGGAGGTTTATCGGGAATCATCAGCGATAAAAGCATGATCCAGTTTAGAATGCTCAATCGTTCTAAAGGTCCTGCTATGTGGAGCCCACGATGCCAGAGCGATCGAAATTTGTTCGCATGGGAATGGCGAAAAGCACTGGAAGAAAATAGAAACATAGATTTCTGGCAGGATACAGTTAATGAAGTCATAGTAAAAGATGGGCGAATAACTGGCGTAAAAACCAGTTTAGATATCGAGTTTAAGGCGAAGGCGGTTGTACTGACGAATGGTACATTCCTGAATGGCCGTATGTTTATCGGTGAAAAAGTATTTGGTGGAGGTCGTACTGCCGAACGTGCAGCGACAGGATTAACCGAGCAATTAGTCAATTTAGGCTTTGAGTCTGGTAGAATGAAAACCGGAACACCGCCCCGTGTTGATGGCCGAAGTTTAAATTACAACTTAATGGAAGAACAACTTGGAGATGAAAAGCCAGGTAAATTTTCCTACACAGATACCCCCAAACTCACCAAACAACGTAGTTGCTGGATAACATACACCAATCAGGCTGTACATGATGAGTTAAAAACTGGCTTCGAAAAATCACCCATGTTTACGGGTCGAATCAAAGGGCTGGGGCCAAGATACTGCCCATCAGTAGAGGATAAAATCAATCGGTTTGCTGATAAAGACCGGCATCAAATCTTCGTTGAGCCAGAAGGCTGGGATACGGTGGAAGTTTATGTAAACGGATTTTCAACGTCATTGCCAGAGGATGTACAGTACAATGCTTTACGGAAAATCCCTGGTTTTGAACAAGTTCGTATGTTCCGGCCAGGCTATGCTGTTGAGTATGACTTCTTTCCACCAACGCAATTAAAGCCAACGCTGGAAACTCAGCTGATTAAAAATCTTTTCTTCGCAGGACAGATCAATGGAACAACGGGCTATGAAGAAGCCGCCTGTCAGGGTCTGATGGCTGGCATTAATGCTCATCGGAATGCTGCGGAAGAAGCAGAATTTACTATTAAAAGATCGGAGGGCTATATTGGTGTTCTTATCGATGATTTGATAACCAAAGGGACAGAAGAGCCCTATCGAATGTTTACTTCCAGAGCCGAATACCGTACACTATTACGTCAGGATAATGCTGATTTACGGCTAACGGAAAAAGGATATGCCATTGGTTTGGCATCACAGGAGCGGTACGATATGATGGTAAACAAGCGTACTGGCGTATTCAAATTAACAGAAGCTATTCGGGCAACCAAGCTTAGACCAGAAGAAATTAATAGTTGGCTAGCGTCAAAGGGAAGCTCTGCTTTAAGAGAAAAAAGTAGTTTATATACACTATTGAAACGGCCGGAGATTGATTTGGCCGATGTAAATCACGTGTTACAATTAGTTCCAGACCTTCCTGATGGGGTAGGGGGGGTAGGGGAGGAGGTAATTGAACAAACCGTTATTGAAATCAAGTACGAAGATTACCTCAATCGGGAAAGGCAAAACGCCGAAAAGCTTGATAAATGGGAGAATCTTTCAATCAATTCCTCGTTCGATTACGACCGGCTGAAAGCACTTTCCTATGAAGGAAGAGAAAAATTAAAACGACTTCGACCAACCACGATTGGACAAGCCTCAAGAATTAGTGGAGTGAGTCCTTCTGACGTTTCGATATTGCTCGTATATATGGGCCGATAAATCCATATAAATCTGGCTACTTGTTCTAAAGGCAGAGGCCAGATTTTTTCTTATAATCGCTTTACATCATCTCAATTGGAAACGGTAGACCATTGCCCAAACTGTGGCAGTACACAATTAATCCCATTTTTAGTCTGTAAGGATTACCTGGTAAGTAATCAGGATTTTGCCATTCAACAGTGTCAGCAATGTAATTTTCGCCTGACAAATCCACGGCCAGATCCAAACTCGATTGGAAATTATTATAAATCTGATCAATATGTTTCGCACAATGATAAAAGCAGTGGTATAATTAATACGGCTTACAGAGTAGTTCGTAAGTATACATTGCGATCGAAGCTGCAACTGATCAACCAGCTTAATGGCAAGCCTGGCCATATTATTGACGTAGGTTGTGGCACAGGTGCCTTTCTGGAAAGTTGTCAGGAAGGAGGATGGCAAATTACGGGGATGGAACCCGATAGCGATGCACGAAAAATTGCCATTGACAAATTACATATACCCATTCAACCAAACCTCAGCACTTTAAAGGGAGCAGACCCTGCTGATGTAATTACACTCTGGCATGTACTTGAGCACATTCCAAATCTGGCCGAAACGCTTGATCAGTTACATCAATTAGTAAAGCCGAAGGGAACGTTATTGATTGCAGTTCCAAATTCAGCCTCGTATGATGCATCCTATTTCAAACAATATTGGGCAGCCTACGATGTCCCCAGACACCTCCACCATTTCACCCCCGGCACAATTGCACCGTTATTTAAGAAACATGGGTTTACGTTAACTGCCACTAAACCCATGGTGTTTGATGCCTTCTATATTGCGATGCTCAGCACCCGTTATCAGACAGGTAAAACTGACTATTTGAAAAGTGTACGCGTAGGTATGGCGTCAAACGCTGAAGCTAAACGGACAGGTAACTACTCTAGCCTTATCTACCTGTTCAAGAAGGCATAATAATTGTACTTACACTGTTAAGTAGTGCTATTTTTTATTGATCAGGAAAAGGTCAATTCTAAATTAAAAATGTTAAAATTTCATGTGCATAACTATGTGCATAAACTAGCCTTAAAGGTGGAAAACTTGTTTATAAGACCTTACCTCGGTGTGGATGAGTTAACAAGTAATCCACATAGCATTTAAAAAAGCCAAAATGTGTGGAGAAACCCCAACATATCACAATTAATTCCACACAGTTTCCCCAATAAAAATTGTGTATAAATTTTATGCACAAATCCACAAAGGATTAACACACAAATTGTGGATAAAATGTTATTATCTTGATAATGAACAGTCTACGTGTGGATAATTAAAGAAAAACTTGTGGATATCATCGTATTCTTATCCACAATGTGTATCTTGAATAGTGGACAACTTATTTGTACACATATCCACATAGCTAATGGTTATAATAACGTTTATTTAAAAAGATTTTTTATAAAATGTTAATAAGGTCAAAAGTCATTATCGCATTCCTATGGTTGTTGTCGGTTGGGCTGGCCTGGGGACAAGGGGGAGGAGTGTTGGCAGAGGAGTACTACAAAGCTGGCGAGTTCGACAAAGCAGCGAATGAGTATGCCAAATTGTTGAAAACTGAAGTAACGTGGGAACGTTTGGCACGCTATATATACAGTCTTCAAAAAAGTAACAAAACAGAGGACGCATTAAAATATCTGCGTAAACAACAGCGAAGTGACGAAGGTAATAAGGCGTATTACGAATTGCTGACTGGGCAGTTAGCCACACAACAGGGCGATACAATTCAGGCTAAAACACAGTTCACGGCTGCCTTGCAATCCAGTAAAGCGTCTTTAACGAAGCTTGAAAAGATTGCCGATGCCTTTAACGAAGCCGGAGAAGCCCGCTGGGCGATTAAAGCACTCGAAACCGCTCGTGATATCAGTAAGTCACAAACGGCTTACAGCGAAGATTTAATGGCGCTGTACAAGGCAACGGGACAAACAGAGAAAGCGATAGAGGAAGTCATAACGACAAGTAAGCAGGCTGACAAAAAAGAATCGGTGCTCGCTGCTCTGCAAGGCTACCTGAATACGAAAGAAGAGCCACTTGTTGAAAAAGCTTTGTACACACGAATACAACAAGAACCGAATGAGTTAGCCTATAATGAACTTTTGATCTGGTACTTTGTCCAAAAGCAAAAATTCAGTCGGGCGCTTTTGCAGGAAAAAGCAACAGACAAGCGACTGAAACTAAACGGTAGCCGAGTGTACGATTTAGGTATGTTGGCTATGAACAATAAAGAGTACAAAACAGCTGCCGAAGCGTTTGAATACGTAACAACAACGTATCCACAAGGCCAGCTTTATCCATTTGCCCGTCGATTGGTCATTAATGCGCGCGAAGAACAGGTAAAAAATACGTATCCGGTTGACAAAACCGAGATTCGCAAGCTCATTGGCGATTATCAACGAATGCTTCAGGAAATAGGTACAAATGTAAAAACGCTAGAAGCATTGCGTAGTACGGCTAATCTATATGGAAATTACCTTGATAGTAAGGATACAGCGTTAACGGTCTTGGATCTGGCTATTGACCTGGGTAAAACAGATAGAAACTTTGTCGATCGTTGCAAGCTGGATAAGGGCGATATCTACCTTTTGAAAGGAGAGCCCTGGGAGTCAACGCTACTGTATTCACAGGTCGAAAAGTCGCAGAAAGAAGAGTTATTAGGGTACGAAGCAAAGCTGAAGAATGCCAAGTTACAGTATTACAAAGGGAGTTTCGCGGTCGCTAAAGACTTATTGGATGTGCTTAAACTTGCTACGTCCCGCGAAATCGCCAATGATGCTGAGCAATTAAGTCTGTTAATTGTAGATAACACGGGGATGGATAGCACCGAAGCAGCTATGCGCGAATATGCTGACATTGATCTGATGCTTTTTCAAAACAAAACGGATGAAGCTATTGCAGCCTTAAACAAGATGTGGGCTAAGTACTCGGAACATACCATTGCCGATGAGGTGCTTTGGCTTCGGGCTAACACGTATTTGAAACAAGGTAAACATGCCGAAGCACTCGAGGACCTTAAACAAATAACAGCCAAATACCCAAACGATATACTAGGCGATGATGCCATGTTTACGCAGGGAAAAATCTATGAAGAACGATTGAAGGACAAACAGGCGGCAATGGAAGCCTACCAGAAGGTGCTGACACAATATCCAGGTAGTATTTATGGGGCCGAAGCCCGCAAACGATTTAGAACATTGCGAGGAGATGCTGTGAATTAGTACATTGTTATTTATCCACAAAAAAGCCTGAATCAACATGTTCAGGCTTTTTTGTGGATAAGTGGATAACTATTGTGGATAAAATTCAAGCAACAGTTTGTAAAAAAGATTCCTTAAAGGCTTCATAGTCAGCGGGAATTTCAATGCTCTGCTTGGTTCGATTTGCCAGAATAGCCAAACGTTCAGGGACTTCAACCGGCGATTCCAACACTTGTTCAACCAATGGTTTAAATTTCGAAGGGTGGGCGGTAGCTAGGGACACACCAACTACATCCTTTTCCGAAGCACTTAAGTAAGCCTGTAAGCCCATGATACCGATGGCTGTATGTGGACAAGCCGTGTAATCGTACAATTCGTGAATACGTTTCATGCCAGCTCTGGTTTGTTCATCATCAAAGAAGTAGCCTGAAATATTGTCTTTTAAACGGGTATAGCTATCTCCAAACAAATGTTTTAGCCGGATAAAATTGCTTGGATTTCCAACATCCATTGCATTGGAAATTGTAGCAATTGAAGCTTTGGGCGAATACGAACCTGAATCAAGGTAAGAAGGAACTACATGATTAAGATTCGTTGCAGCAACAAAATGGGCAACTGGTAAACCCATTTGTTGAACCAGCACACCAGCGCTCAAATTGCCAAAGTTTCCACTAGGCGTCGAAAACACAACTGGCTTACCAGATTTCTTTACCTGGCCATAAGCGCTCACATAATAAAACCCTTGGGGTATAAGACGGAAAATGTTGATTGAATTAGCAGATGATAAAGCGAGTTGGCTATTTAATTCATCATCGACAAAGGCTTGTTTCACAATGGCCTGACAATCATCAAATGAACCATTCACTTCAAAAGCTTGTACATTGCCACCCAATGTGGTCAACTGCTTTTCCTGCAAATCACTAACACGGCCGCTTGGATATAAAATAGAAACTCGAATACCAGGTACGTTATGAAAACCCATAGCCACCGCTCCGCCTGTATCGCCAGAGGTAGCTACCAGAATATTTACTTCCTTGTCATTTCGCTTAGAAAAATAGGACATCAGAGCAGCCATATACCGAGCCCCCACATCCTTGAATGCTAACGAAGGGCCATGAAAAAGCTCTAAAACGCCAATTTTACCAGGTTCTATATCAACAACGGGGGTTTCGAACGGAAATGCCTGATGGGTTAGCTCTTCCAGATCAGTCTTACTGATTTCAGTACCTAAAAGGGATTGACTAATAGAAAAACCAATATCGGCCAACGACTGATTGGAAATGTCATCAAAATAACCAGCACCAAGTTGAGGCAACGGGGTTGGCATGTATAATCCTTTATCGGCAGGCATACTATGAAAAAGAGCCTCTTCGACCGATACAGTCACTGATGGACTGTTTGTACTGTAAAAGCGCATAAAACATGTCAAAGTGAAGCTACAAAGTACGGGAAATCAGACCAATGAATCGAAAAGGAACTATTGAAATGTGGAAAACCATTTTGATAATGTGGATAAATTAGTCAATCCATACCTTTGTCGAAAAACACTTCACAACTCATTGAGTAATGGTGAATTGATAATAGTCGATCACTTTTGCTCCCAATCGGGCCGGCGTTCCGGTCATCATAGTAACCATGTCTTTTGGAATTTTTAATATTCCCGTACCGACCAACGAGCCAGTCAAAGAATATCGGAAGGGATCTCCAGAGCGAGAAGCACTTAAACAGGCTTTGCAGGATTTTCGCAATCAGGAAACCGATATACCCATGTATATCGGTGGGCAGGAAGTACGAACAGAACATAAACTGAAGGTTTCTCCTCCACACGATCATCAACATATATTAGGGTATTTCTACGAAGGCGAGGCATACCATGTCGAACAGGCTATTGACGCTGCATTAAAAGCAAAGCAAGCATGGGCTAGTTTATCGTGGGAACATCGAGCTGGTATTTTTTTGAAAGCTGCTGAATTAATTGCAGGGCCATACCGGGCTCGGATAAATGCAGCAACAATGCTGGGGCAATCAAAAAATGCCTACCAGGCCGAAATAGATTCGGCTTGCGAACTAATCGACTTCTTACGATTCAATGTTCATTATGCCGATGAGCTATATCGACAACAACCAAATTCATCTCCAAGCGTCTGGAACCGCCAGGAATGTCGGCCACTCGAAGGATTTGTATTTGCTTTAACTCCCTTCAATTTCACAGCCATAGCGGGCAATTTACCAACCTCAGCTGCCATGATGGGAAATACAGTTGTCTGGAAACCAGCGTACACACAGGTTTTATCGGCAAAAGTGATCATGGAAGTCTTACAAGAGGCTGGGTTACCCGATGGTGTGATTAACCTTATTTATGTAGATGGTCCAGTAGCAGGAGAGGTGATTTTCAACCATCCAGACTTTGCTGGTATCCATTTTACAGGAAGCACAGCCGTATTCCAGAAAATATGGGCCACCATCGGTACCAATATCCACAAGTACAAAAGTTATCCACGAATTGTGGGTGAAACAGGTGGAAAAGACTTTGTATTGGTCCATGAATCAGCCAATATTGATGAAGTAGCCACTGGATTAGTTCGGGGTGCCTTTGAATATCAGGGGCAGAAATGTTCAGCAGCGTCAAGGGCCTATATTCCGTCCAATCTTTGGCCGCAAATAGAAGCCAGAATAAAAGAATTTCTGACTGAATTAAAAATTGGTGGTACGGAAGACTTCACCAATTTTATTAATGCCGTCATTGACGAACGCGCCTTCAAAAAAATAACCGCTTATATCGATGAAGCGAAGCAAAGCAAGGAAGTCGAAGTCATTGCAGGAGGGAATTATGATGGTTCAAAAGGGTATTTTATCGAACCAACAGTATTGCGAGTAACCAATCCGGCATATCGGACAATGTGCGAAGAGATATTTGGGCCTGTATTAACTGTCTACGTTTACGACCCAACTGAATTTGAAAAGATTATTCAACTTGTTGATTCGACATCCCCGTACGCCTTAACAGGATCCATTTTCGCAAAGGACAGATATGTTATAGAACATGTAGCACAGAAACTTCAAAACGCGGCTGGTAACTTTTATATCAATGATAAGCCAACAGGAGCGGTAGTAGGTCAGCAGCCATTTGGAGGGGCAAGGGCATCAGGCACTAATGATAAAGCAGGCTCTGCTATAAACTTATATCGCTGGGTTTCAGCCAGAACGATTAAAGAAACATTTGTTTCTCCAAAAAATTACAGTTATCCGTTCCTAGAGGCTGAATAAATTTTTTGAAAAAGTTTTGAGAAAGGCTTGCGCAAAGAAATTTAAAAGCATAATTTTGCACTCCCAAATCGACAGAAAGAGGGCAGTAAAATCAGTTAACTGCTGTTCGATCAGTTAGTTACAGATGAGAGAATGAAAAGGTTGCTAAAATATTTTTTCAACTTTTTCTTGACAAAACAAAAAGAGTGCCGTACCTTTGCACTCCCAAATATAAGAAAGGCCGACAACGGTTGGCCACAATCTCGAAAGAGAGACAGTTCTTTGACGTATTGACATCAACAGGTTAGCACTAAATAAGGCTAAAACACAGTGAGAGTTAATCTTTCACGCAATTATTTACGATGGAGAGTTTGATCCTGGCTCAGGATGAACGCTAGCGGCAGGCCTAATACATGCAAGTCGAA
>NZ_MKUD01000085.1:23495-37361 GCF_001898575.1 Spirosoma sp. 48-14 | reverse complement strand
AAACGATGCAAATCCTTTCCATGACTTTATTAATGGCTGTGTGCATTCTTCAAACAGCCTGTAAGGGGCCACAGGGTGAGGTTGGTCCCGCTGGGCCAACGGGCGCTAGCGGAGCGGCAGGCCCGGCCGGAAATGCCAACGTGATTCAAATTACCTACGGCTCGAAAACCCATTCGGGATCCGAATTGAGTTATGATTTAGTCGGGATCACGGCTTCCCAAATAAATAATGCGGCCTATTTTACTTACGTTACATCCAATGGCGTTATCTACTCCTTGCCAGGGGCAACCTCCGGTGGAGACAAAACGTATAAAGCAGCCATCAACCCCAGCACCCTAAAGTTATACATAAACCGAGTGGTGGGTTCTGGAAGCGAAACATTTACAGTAACTCGTCTGCTGGTAATTCCTGCTAGTGACCTTAAAAATGGTCGAAAAGCGGCTGTCGATTACAGTGATTACAATGCGGTGAAAGCTTACTACAATCTACCCGATTGATTGCGCATATCAGAATCAAGACTGGAGTAACCCCAACAATACGATTCAGGCCATGTCTGCGGCTGTGGTGAAGGAAACTACCCCACAATCGCCTTCCGAAAGTAAGCTCTACAGAAGGGGAAGCCGATTATGTAAAAGCAATGCATAGAATCAATCACGCTCTGGCAGCGAGCGTACATTTACACCGTTCATGAAAAAATATATTCTACTACTGGGAGGCATAGTGTTGTCTGTTAGTTTGTTAGGTCAATCGTCGGTCCGCATTGAAGCCCCACCAGCCACCGAACGACGAATTAACAAAGGGGCCTTTATGCTTCTTCAGAAAGGGGCCTATTCACCCAACGGTCGTTATCAATTGGCCTTGCCGAGTGATGGTAATTTGGTTCTGAATAGCTATCGGAACGGCAGTAGACAAGTGATCTGGAGTAGTAATACCGCCAATCGTCAGGTGAAATATGGGAGGTTTCAGGACGACGGAAATTTCGTACTATACGATGTCAATGACAGAGCCGTCTGGGCTTCCAACACCGATGGGCGAGGAGCTTATTTAGCGATACAGAACGACGGCAATGTGGTCATTTATGATGCTAATGATAAAGCCATCTGGAGCACCGATACCTGGGAGCGCTAGAGCATGAAAAAATACAGTCTATTACTAGGTTGTACCTTGCTGTCTGCTAGCTTACTCGCGCAGTGGCCGACCCGTAAAAAGTCGACTGCCAAGAAAAAACAACCGCAACCGTCAAACCGGGGGCTCTTCCGGCCAACTCACCGTCTAAACAAACGGTGGCGGTACTGGCACCGGTCAGCACTCAGACCATAGTTTCTTAAACCGGCACAACCTGCACCGGTTCAGACCGGCAACATTCGGTTAGCCGGAATCAATTTATGGACGATAAAGACAACACGGGTGTCGAGATTGATGTACGGAATGGTACCGTAATTATTATTCTCAATAGCTGGGGAGGAGGCCGGGAAACCTATACAACGCAAGTACAGCCAGGCGGTAAGCTACTGGTATCAACCAATAATGATAGTATAGTAACCGTCAGTCTGAATGTAATAAAAGGACAAGCTATTGATTAGGAATATCATGCCGCACAAAATTCGAGGCTTCTCGCTGAACGGTGGCCCGGTGGAGGCTACTATTTGAAAATCAGTGACTTGTATCAGCTATGCTGCCGTTCAGCGAGCAGTCTCCTTATAACCTAAAAAACTAATGAAAAGACGTATCTACTTCCTTCTGCTTTGGCTAGGGCCATTTGTAATGAGTATTCAAGGTTGTAAAAAGACCGAAACCGACCTAACTCCAACGGAACCCGATTGGGCAACACCTGTTTCGGGCGACTACAAAGGCTCATTCGGCGGCTCAACAAGCATCGAAACGGTAACCATCAGCAAGGCTGCGAACAAGGCCATCAATATGGCGATTAACGGGGGCGCGCCTGCCAAAAATATCGATATGCCAACCGCCACTACAATCGGGCGGGTCCTCTCCAGTACCGACTCGCCTGCGTTTGCGGGCTATACACTCAGTGGCACATTTTCGGGCAAAACCCTGAAAATGAACTATAAAGATACGGGTGGCGTGGTTCGATTCACCTTTTCGGGAACAAAATAAAGAGAATGACAACCGTCGCAGTAGGATACAAATTTTATGAAAAAAATACGGATGATGAGTGTATTCGTGGCCGTTGGTTTACTCACTGGCTGCGCACGTACCTACACCGATAAGTCGGCCAATGTGGATGGTCAGACCTTTGCGGTGCTTCCCTTCGACGTACAGATCGTGAAGAACATCAACGTGCAGCGCACCACGCAGGCGCAGCTCGACGAGCAAGCGAAAAAAGAGGCCTACCGTTACCAGTCGTCGGCCTATAGCTATATGCTCAGCAAACAAAAGGACTTTGTGATCGCCTTCCAGGACCCCGACGAGACCAACACCTTGCTGAAACGCAATAGAATCACGTATGAGAAACTCCACGACCTCACCAAAGCCGAGCTATCGGCTCTATTGAAAGTCGATGGGGTGATGTGGGGAAAAATGTACCGGCATGAGCTGATGCCGCAGGCCCTCGCCAAAGGCATCGATATTCTCTCAACGCAGACGAAGCTGGGCCTGGGCCCTACCACGGCCAATGAAGCCACCATGAACCTGAGCCTGTTCTCGAAACCTGAAAAGCGTGTTGTCTGGACATACCAACTGAAGGTGCCCGGCGGTGCTGACGAAAGCCCGGAGAGCATCACGACTCAACTGATGAATAATGCCGCCCGCAAATTCCCTTATCGCAAGCGCCGATAAATTACCATTGAGTCAGGCAACATACCATAGTCCTGTTTGCACTGTGAATTACATTGACAGCTACATCAAGTGGCCGTTGATCCAACCCGCCATGATGGGTAATCGCCTTATATACCAGGGCTCTAGAGAAAGCCTATTGTGAATGTAAAAACCCAATAAACTTTATAAGTTGATGAAAACACTCCTGCTTCTTTCGCTACTGAATATCAGTACCATGGCCATCGGCCAGCAACGAACCACAACTCCTGTTGGCCGGAAATCCTCATCGTCGGCAGTCAAGCCAACGCCAAAATCGTCATTACAGGCGTCTCCATCGGCGCAGCCTGCACAGTCACGGCAACAGCCTGCTCCAGCCACCCGACAGGCTCCTTACGACACGTATCAGGCCGACCGCACAAACGTAACCGTTATTGACCGCGAAAAACGCTATGACTACCGTTCGGTTATTAAGCTCAATTTTATGGGCCTGATTCTGGGTGGCGTAAATCTGGATGTTGAAAAACGAATAGCTCCTAAAACGTCGGTAATTCTTACGGGGGGCATTTATCCCTATGGGGTTCTAAAAGGCAGCTATCGGGTGGGTCTTGATTTCCGACAGTATCTGGGCGAGTCGTATGTTCCCAAAGGATTGTTTGTTTCGGCTGGCGGACTCTATCACTTTATTCCCTATGATAATAACACGACCTCGGCGGGGTTGGTGAATTTGCGGGCGCTCATTGGGTATCAATTCGTAACGGGGCATTTTACGTTTGAGGTAGCAGGTGGCCCGGCCTATGGTCTCATTATTACGGATAGCAAAAACCTCTCCGACGATCAAACCCGGATTTCGGTTGGCTTATTACCTGCGTTTAAAGCGTCGATTGGCTACGCATTCTGACAGAATAAGAAGTTAGGTTAGTAGGTTGGTTCACCGGCTCTCAATAATGAAGGTCGGTGACCTTTATCCCGCATCTGCCTGGCAACCCAGCATAGATTCATAGCTGTGCTGCAAAACGTATATATGTAACCGTTAGAGATAATTCTTCGTGTTTAACGTTTAATCAAAACAACATGCACTGTTATTCAATAATCCGCCTGATGGGCCTTTGCGGATTGCTTTGCTGCCTAATGGTGAGCCAGAGTTGCAACAAAGGCAAGAGCTCCCCAGCTCCTTCAAAAGCACCAACTATGGGGGCCACCACCGTCAGTACGGTTACGCACAATAGCGCAGCTCTGGCTTCTGCCCTTAAAACAACGGGCTTCAACACTAGCCAGAAAAGCCCTGTGTCGGAATATGGCTTTGTGTATGGCCAAACCGAAAACCCCACCGATAACAAACAAAAGGCGGGCGCAGCCACCGAAAATCCAGTCGATTTTACGGCTCAGCTCACCAGCCTTACGCCCGGTGTCAAGTACTTTGTACGGAGCTACGTGGTCTATACGCTCGACACCCAAACCGAAACGGCCTACGGGGAGCAAACGACGTTTACGACCCAGAACCTGAAAGCCCCCGACGTATCGACCAACGATGCGGCCGATATTACGGCCAGCGCTTTTTCGATAACGGGTAAGCTTACCGCCCTCGGCACCAGCGACGTTGTGCAGACGGGCCACGTGCTGTCGGCCGGTAATCAAACGCCTACTCTCTCCGACACCAAAACCGAGATGGGCGGCAGCAATGCCGTGCCGAAAGATTTTAAGAGCGTCTTTACGGGCTTGCAACCCAACACCACCTATTACGTACGGGCCTATGCCACCAACGCCACCGGAACGGGCTACAGCGAGGTGAAAAGCATTAAAACGGCCAATGTGCAGCCACCCGGCGTAACCACGGGCGATATCTCGAACGTAACCACAACGGGGGCCACTGTCGGTATGAATGTTATATCGGTAGGCACCAACAACTCCATTCAGGCGGGTGTTTGCTGGAGCAGCAGTAATCAGCAACCAACTACCAACGATAGCAAAACCAGCAACGGGGCCAATAGCACGCAGTTTTTTAGCAACAACCTTACCAGCCTTACGCCCAATACCATCTACTACGTGAGAGCCTATGCCACCAGCAAAGACGGTACGGGTTATGGCGATGTGAAGAGTTTTAAAACGGCAGCCGTAGTCCCTCCAATCATATCGGCGGTGAAGCGCGAAAGCGCACTGAGTTGTAAAACGAGCAATACGACGCAGGCGTTTTACAATGACCCCTGCGGTTCCGCTACGATTCCATCCGACCCTGCCATTCAGGTTAGCTTCACCTACCAGTCTCAAACCGAAACGCCCTCGCGGTTTGGCATTTGTCTGCAACCTGATAATCAATCGGGAGAGCCCGATATCAATAGTCCCAAAGTTGAGTCGGGCAACGCCTATGCCTCTACCGTTGGTGGGTATTTCTCCGCTCGTTTCAACGTACTAGCTAAGACGGGTAATACCAAAACCGTTAATTGTGGAACCCTCTGTTGCAACGCGACAGGCCCTTGCTTTACGCCATGTGGTAACCAAACCGCCACAGAGTACATTATTCGAAATCCGTTTGCCCTTCAATACAGTATCTTTCTGGTGGGTGGCGGCACAAAAAAAGGAACTGCTTATAAGTACCGGGCTTACATCGTAATGACTAACGGTAATGTGTATTACGGCCCAACGGCAACTATTGATCCGATAGATCCCAGTTGTGGTACGCCTGTACTTGTACAAAGTATGCCAGGAGCTTATAGCAATCACTAACATAACCTGTTTTTTCTGATAACATGATACCTATCGTTTTAGCAGTGATAGTCGCACGACTATCACTGCTAACAGAGACGATTGTTCCTGTTTGATTAAGTACGTATAAACGCCATAAAACCACAATTAACCCCATTTCTCATGGTAATTAATCTTGTTTTTCCTACCTTTTGCATGGCTGCAGCACTGGCTATGCCTATCAATCCAGTTGTCGAAGTACCCCAGTTAGTTGTGGCGGAGGCCCGGTCAGTCAGTAATCAGTCGCGGCCAAAGGTAGCTCTGTATCGCTGGAATTTCCGCAATGACTGGTGCGATGCTGTCGACGCCGAAACTGACCGTTTTCTTGAGTTGGGCTATACCCACCGCACCTATATCTGCAAGGTGTTTAGCCAGCCTGTCGATGGTACGGTCGCGTTGAACCGCTGGAATCTGACGAAAATCGACGATTGGGTAAGCGTACTGGAAACAGCCAGTGCAGATATGGAGCGGTTTGGCTATCGAGGTAAAAAATTGCTGGGTTATATCTATGTCCAACCGCGCGCCAATACCCAACCCATCAACCGTTGGAATCTGCCCGCCACGGGTGATTGGGTGACAGTACCGGAGTCGGCCAGTGCGGATATGGAGCGGTTTGGCTACACCAACAAGACTCTCATTGGTTACGCACCCTTATAGAGCTTGTTTCCCTGCCAAACTAGCCCGTCATGCTCATGAAAACGACTATTCTTCTCTGTACGATCTTTGTCGCTGCCTTGCTGGCTACTTCCTATAGTCACGCCCAAACGAGCCAACGCCCCGGCTGGAATACATATAACGGCACAATTCCGCAAAGGGCCGTTTTCGTCACCGAAGTGCCGGGCGGCCCGGCGCGCTACGTATGCCAGGGCATGTATAACGGTGCCAACCACAAAGGTACCGGCCTATGTCTTAGTCAGCCGCGACGACCGCTTTACGCGCATCAGTACCGGTATCGACTCTTGCGTTGAGTGAGAACAGTGTTTTGCTTTCCCCACTAAACCATGAACAGACGTCTCCTTTTTTCAGTGTTATTGGTGTTGTCAGGTACATTGACATTGGCACAGGACATCGGTCAGCTTTCGGCCAAAAATCCTGTAGTAGCTTCTGGAAGCATCGGCCTCCGAAGCTACTACAGCAACGGTAGCCAAAGCCCGCTTTACCGAGCTAACCCGTTTGGATATGCGCTGGCGGGGCAGGTTACTCTCACGTTTTTCAATGGCATCAGCCTGCCGTTTTCGGTCGCTTACTCCAACAGGCAGGCATCCTACAGCCAGCCATTCAACCAGTTTGGCCTAAGCCCCACCTACAAAGGCTTTACCCTGCACGCGGGGTATCGAAACCTACGTTTTTCCGACTATACCCTCAACGGTCTGACCATGCTGGGCGGAGGGCTGGAGGTGCAGAAAGGCTGGCTCAGGGCAGGCTTTTTCTATGGCCGCATGAACCGAGTCACCTTTTCGGCCGAAGGAACACCCACCACGTTTTTGCGGACAGGCTATGCCGCCCGTATTGGTATTGGCACGGCTCAAAACTACGCCGACCTGATTCTGATGCAGGGCCACGATCACGAGCAGTCGTTGCCGGCTTATGCACAATATGGCCTGAATCCGGCCCGCAATACGGCCATCGGATTTATCCTCAACCGTAGTTTGGGTAAACACCTATTACTGATAATAGATGCTGCGTTGAGCGTTTATACCGGCAACATCAATGCCGCCAAAATCGACTCTACCCAATTGCAGAGCCTGCCAGCAGTGGTCTATAAATCAGTAGCCCCCAATATCTCGTCGCGGGGGTTGCTGGCCGTAAGCGCTACGTTGGCTTATTCTGGAACGGGCTGGGGTATTCGGACGGGCTACCAGCGCATCGACCCCGGCTTTACCACTATGGGTATGTACAATGTCAATAATGATCTGGAAGTGTTTTCGGTGGCTCCGCATCTGAACCTGCTGCAAAACAAAGTGTCGATAAACGCCAACCTGCGGCTGCAACGCGACAATCTGCTGGGCGATAAGCTCCGCCAGACCCAGCGGTTTCTGCCTACGGCCACGCTGACCTATAGCCCTACGGCGCGGTTTGGCGTATCGGCCAACCTAACCTACTCTACCTTCAACCAAACCCCCGGCATTAAACAAACCCTGCTTACACCGGGGCAGGCTGCGGCTCAGTTGATGAATCAGGCCAATTATTCCATCATGATTATGCCCCGATACTCCATCATTGGCGACGACCGAACCCACACGCTGATGCTCTCGGCAGGCACCAACCAACTGGTCGATAACAGTGGTGATGCCGACCTGAAAGCCAATACCGAATATAGCGGCCTGAACGGACTGCTCAACTACAGTTTCTCGCTCGACCGACAGTTTCTGAGCGTCGATGCGGGGGTGAATTATTTTACACTCACCAACCTGAACGGAACGACAAATAATCTGGGCTTCAACCTGGGGGCTACCAAAGGCTTTCTGGCCAATAAGCTGCAAACCAGCCTGAACGCGGGTTATAACCTGGGGCAGGACCTCAACGCCATTAACCTGACCGCATCGGGCCGGATGCAACCCAACCGCCACCACCGCTTTGGTCTGACTGTGCTCCAGAACCAAAGCGCCCAAACTGGCGGTTCGGTCAGCCGAAACTTCAGCGAATTCCGGGGTACTATCGACTATACCTATCTTTTCTTGACCAAACGATGAACCATTCTATACGGCTTTTTCTGATCCTGCTCATTAGCTGGGCAATCACAGGTGTAGCTTGGGCACAGCCTATACAGGCCACATTTAAACTGAACCCGCCTTACTCCAACCTCATCAGCGACTATGTATCACGCTTCAATCAGTTGGTAACGCTGCAACTACAGGGCAACGGCAGTGTTAGGCTGACGGGCTACCTCCAAAGCAATACCGGCGTATACCTCGAAATTCCGCCCAACTATAGCTTTTATCAGACTGTGGCCGGTACGCCCATCACCGTCAACAACCTGAAACGGGTGACGGCCGCCGACATTCAGGCGGCTTTCGCGTCGGACCCTACCCAGGACAGAAGCACCATTGCACTCAAACGCGATTTGTTTGGGCAGTATATTTTGCCCGAAGGCGACTACGATGTTTGTCTGACGTTTTATAACGCCAACGGACCCGAAAAGCTATCCAACGAGGTTTGCGACCATTTTAGCCTCCGAAACATCGAAGCCCCGTTTTTGCAGCAACCTGCCGACAAGGCGGTGGTGGCAGCTCCTACGCCCAACTACCTGCCCGTACAGTTTTCGTGGACGTTTCCGGCGGGGGCCATGCCTAACCGGCTGGAGTATGTGGTGCAGGTGGCTGAACTACGATCCGGTCAGAACGCCTACAATGTGTTTGAAACGGGGCCGCCCTTTGCCGAGGTAGTAGTTCCCAACGCCAGCCCACTCTATGTCTGGAAAGCTACCGACCCACGCTTCGAAATCGGGCATCAGTATGCCTGGCGGGTGCAGGTGCGGGCCAAAGCCCAATACGAAGGGCTGGTTAATTTTCAGAACAATGGCTACAGCACCGTCAACACGTTTACCTATGGCGAAAGTAGCAACCTCGTAACCAGTTCCGAAAAGGTGGTGGGTAGCAAACCCAAAGCCGACTCATCGGCGGTGGCCTTTACGCCCATTACGGGCAGTTGTTCGTGCAAAATCGACGTCAGCAAAAACACCAGCCTCAACACCAATCTTACCAACAGCCAAACGGTATATATCGGTAATAAAGACGGCTATAGGCTCTATATCAGCGAACTAAATAAATCGGGCGATGCTTACTCCGGCACTGGCACTGTAGCACTTGGCCCCGATTTGAAGCCCGTTGACCGCAGTAGTGGACTTTTTATGCCGGTGCTGGTAGCGTTTAAAGACATCACAGTCAACACCGACGGGGTGATGATTGCCGGACAGGTGCAGTCGAAGCACCGAACCGACATTGGCTTTGGCCCACAACGCGCCGACGACCCCAAGCTGCCTCAAACGCCTAATATGCCGGTAAACGACCTCAAAAACTGGCTCGTTAAAGCCGCTGACGACAAAAGCCTGTCGCCACTCTGGGACGGGCTGAAAACCAAAATTTCGGCTGAGTACGAAAGCTATAAACAGCAAGCCGTGCAGCAGGCCAATCAGCAACTCAACGGCGCAGGCATCGCTACGCCCTTCGGCTATTCGTCAGGCGTGTTTACGGTGGCGGTCGATAACCTGGTGTTTTCGCCAGCTACTGCCCAATTCGATGCCTTTACGGTACTCGACAGTAAAGATGCGGGTGTAACGGTGCCGCTGGGACTGATGGGGGCCTGTTTGCCACAAGCCAACTGCCAGGGTAGCCCCGTGTTGTATTTGCTGAGAGATACCGATATTCCCTACACGGCGCAAACCCTGACCCTCAAAGGTGGCACCGACCCCGACAAAAGCACGTATTTGGTCTATAATGCCACTGGCAGCAACGAACTCCAAATTGGGGCCGAAATAACCATTCCCGACGCGCGTTTCGTAAAAACCGGCAACCCCGTAAAAGCCCTGCTAACCACCAAAACCAAAGACGGGTTCGACAACTGGCAGGCTGCCGTGCGGATTGATGGTGCGTTTACATTCAACAGCATTGGCGATGATTTTACGTTTGCCCTCGGCGAAGGGGCCCTCTATGACCACGACATCAACCAGAATGCGCCCGCTTTCGGGGCCATGCTGCAAAGCCTCCAAACCGATCTCTCGGCCAACGTACCCAACGCAGCCACCAAACTGGACTTGCTGAAAGAAGCCAACTGGCAGGGCTTTTTTATGCCTAACCTGACCATTACGCTGCCGCCCGTTTTCCAGACAATCAAAAAGGAGCCTGTTACCGCCGTCGTGAAAAACATGGTACTCGGCACCCACCTCGGCCTGACCGGAAGCCTGACCGCTGGCGATGTGATCAAATACGCCGATGGTAGTCTGGATGGCTGGTATTTTTCGCTCGACAAAATCGGCATCACCTTCTTCGACGGCGCATTCGTTACGGCCAATGCCGACGGCAAAATCGGTCTGCCAATTTCGGGTAAAGACGAAAAATCAGGATTGGTGTATAAGAATATTCTCACGAAAGACGAATCTGGCGAAGGGTTGACGTATCTCTTCAAAGTAGTCCCCGGCAAAGACATTGAGGTACCTATCTGGGCGGCAAAGTTTACCCTGAGTGAGGCTTCGAGTATTCAGGTCACCATTGGCAAAACTGCCGATAATCCTGCCGGGGGGGCGTGGGCTGGAGCAGACCTGAGTGGTACAATTTCGATCAACCCTGATTATCTGCCCAATGCGGTTAAAAGCAGCGGCCTGCCCACGTTCAGTCTCAATCTGATGGCGTTTGAGCATCTCAGAATCCAGTCGAAAGGGCCGACATACATCGACTGGGGTACGTATAAATCTGAGGTATACAATGATGCCGGGAAGGCACTGAAAAGCTCGCCGTTTGCGGGCGCGTTTGCTTCGCCCCAAAAGAGCATCATGGGCTTGCCTATCAGCATCGACGACTATGGCCCGGTGATGGAAGGTACGAAGGTAGGTTTTAAGTTCACGGCGACGATGGCCCTGAGCGACATTCCAGCCGTACCCAAAGCGAGTGCAACGCTCCGAATTCTGGCGAACATTGGCCTAAAAGATGGGCGACCTAACTGGACTTTCGACAATATCTACTTAGACAGTATTGCCGTGGCAGGCACCATCGGCCCCGTTTCGGTGGCAGGTAATGTGGCCTTTTACCGCAAAGATGGCACCTACGGCGATGGGCTATACGGCAAACTCAAAGCCACTTTTCCGCTCGACATTGGCGTAGGGGCCGAGGCTCGTTTCGGCACCCGCAACGATGGTAAACAGGATATGTCGTACTGGTACGTGAGCGCGAAGGCAACGGGCCTGAAAGTAGCCGTTGGGCCAGGAGTACTCATCACTGGCTTTGGGGGCGGGGCCTACCACAACATGACCGCCCCCCCCACACCCAAAGCCGACCAGTTGGTGAGCAACGCCCCGTTGCTATACAAACCACAAGACGGTATCAACGGCTTCCAGGCATCGGTGTATCTGTCCTCGGCAGACGGAGCCGCGCCGGGGGCCGTGGGGGCTATTCTGAAGGCCGATGGCACACTGACCGTGCAGTTCGATAAAGATTGGGGGCTTGATCTGGTCGAAATAAAAGCCAACGCCCACCTTATTTGCAACGTACCTGGCGCGTCGGATAAACCGGTGCAGGGGATGGCTGACGGCACGGGCGTAATCAGCTACAAAGTACCCGATAAGATGTTCAACCTCGGTGTTCAGGTGAAAGCCAGCATAGAGGATATGGTCAAGCTGGAGGCCTGGCTGGCCGTTCATGTTGGCCCCGATGGCTACTACATCAAAATTGGCGAACCCAACAACCGGGTGAAACTAATCCTGAAAGCCCCCGGCCTCGATATCAACCTGGGTGAGGCAACGGCCTACTTTGTGATGGGTACGCTCGATATGCCCAGCACCCTGCCCGACCCCGTCGGCATTGACCCTGGTTTGCTGGCGCAGGTGGGCTACCATAAACCTGCTATTGATTTCAGCAGTGGGCTGGCCTTTGGGTCTGCCCTCGAGATTGGTACTGCAGAGGACAAAAAACATCGGTTCCTGATTTTCTACCTCAAGCTCCATGCAGGCATTGGCTTCGATGTCATTCTGGGCGAAACGAAAGGCACATGTACGGGCGCAACGGGCGGGGGTCGGCCAGGCATCAACGGCTACTACGCTATGGGGCAGGTCTATGCTGGAGTCGAATTCAGCTTTGGGGTAGGCGTAGATCTCTGGTTCGCATCGGGCGATTTCGACGTGGCGACGGTGCGGGCGGGGGCTATTTTTATGGGGGGCTTACCCAACCCCACCTGGCTGCGGGGCATCCTCTACGGCCAATACGACATTCTGGACGGGCTGGTGTCGGGTAGTATGAGTTTCAAACTCAAAATCGGCGATGTCTGCATGCCCGAAAAAGACACCAACCCCTTCAAGCTGCCGTTGATTGCCGATGTTAGTCCCAACAACGGTGCCAGGAACGTAAGCATCCTGAAAAACCCGGTCGTGAGCTTCAACTACCCCGTCAATCAGGATATTTGTGTGAGCAGACCCATCAACGAAAACGGCGACCTCGTCACTGACTGCTACAAAATTGAGTTCAGCCTGACGACCAAATGCGGGGAGCAGGTGAGCAATGGCGGAGCCAACACCTGCACCGACTGCAACGAAGAGACAATCCCGAACGAGCAGATTTTCTTCTCGCAGCGCGGCACCGAGGCTACCTTCTACAAAGAGAAGGCATTCAGCCCCGACCGTAAATACAGCTTCACGGTGAAGGCCACGGCCTACCGCAAACTATATAACGAGGCAACTTACAGCCACTTCCGCGATACCATTGTGACAGTTAGCTTCACGTCGGGCGAGTGCATCAAGACCCTCAGTCGAACCGGCCCCGAAAAAACTATTACTGCTTCGTATCCATTTAAGGATCAGCGATTCTTGCTTCAGAAAGAGTACGGTGGCCGTGGTTTCATTCAGTTGATGCAGGACTTTAGCTGCTGTTTGCGCGGCAACGGAAGTCTGGTGAAAACGGTAGCCGAATTCAGCGATGCCTTCGAGGGCAACGTGCTGGCCGAAAGCCCCGTCACGTTTGACGACAAGCTCCTCCGGTTCGACATCCCGACGCTCCCCCACGAGAAGGTGCTGTTGCTACGGATTGTTCAGAAACCCACTGAATTGGCCATCCAACAGGCAAACACGACGAATGTTCAGTCAGGGTTTCAGTCGGGGGTGAAGGTCGCCAACAACTACGTGGGCATTACAACCTCCGGCCTTCAGTTTGCCGACGGCAAGAACCGCGATGGGGCTGGCCCTACTGCCGGTACCGGCACGGTTCTTGCCAATGCGGCCAGTTCGTATCGGGTTGTGCGCAATGCCGGTAGCCAACGACTTACGACCGTGCCGAAACCCCTCGTGCTCACGGCCTATTACTTCCGCACCAGCCGCTACGACACCTGGGCCGCCAAACTCGCCGACCGCAAACAGGCCCAGGTAGAGGGTGAACTGGTCAGAAACCCCCGTTTGGCGAAAGAGGAAGGAGCCATGATCAGTTTCGATTTGGTTGAAGGCTTCGATGTCTTCGACATAGGCCGGTCGACCGAGCGACTCGACGTAAATAAGCCGTCTGCCAATGGGCAAATGAAGGTTGAGATTGGGTATCCGGCCTTGCTGACGATGCAGGAGCCTGGCAAAACCGTTTCCTACGAGGGCGTTTCGTTCCGCATAACTAACAATAGCTGGTTCAATACGTATGCCTTGCCAATCTACAAACAGGCGAT
>NZ_MKUD01000085.1:0-23472 GCF_001898575.1 Spirosoma sp. 48-14 | reverse complement strand
TTGATCTTGCTGGGCCATACAATGAGGGGCGTGGGCTACTGCGGGTCAGCGCGATGAACTTATGGCTTACGCCAAAACCGCCGTTACAGGCCAACGAAAAACCGTTTGTACTGACGGGCACTCCTACTGCCACCCTTAAACCTAACCTGACAAAATGAAACGATTTATGCTTATGGGTTGCCTGTTTGCCAATGCGGCACTGGCCCAAACGCCATCTTTAACGCAAACGCTGAATGGCGGAGCAACGCGGCAGCCAGCCACCTACTCCTCACAGCCGGCACCTGTTGCAACAAAAATTAACAGTATACCGCCTACACAGCTATTGGCCAGAAAACAATACAACGAAAACCTGACAGTTTCGTATTCAACCGTTTATCAGTTCGGAACAGTCTTCTTAGCGGGCGATTTCTATAAAATCAGCCAGGCAGTCAGTGAAGAAGCAGATGGATGGCCGCTGCTGATTGAGGGAGCTGTAAAGAGTACCTTGCAAGACATGGCACGGAAGGCCGGGTTTAAAAACGAAAACATTTTTCTGACTACGGATAATATCAATAAAAACATTGCCACCACGAGAGCCTCGCCCGTTTGGCAGGATCTGTTCAAAACGGCTGATGCCCTGCGGAATGTGGATACAAAAACGCCCACTTTCAAAGAAGCGGGTGGGTTCAGCACAGGTCTCCAAATCACGGCCAGCAGCCCGCTTATCGACCCCAACGGCACCCCCAGCTACAACCGCGTCATCACTTCATTTCCCTTTACTGTCAGATGAGTTGTATTCTGCGTAAATCACTACTAGTCAGCATGCTATCTATACTGATGTTGCTACCGGCGTTGGCGCAAAAAGCTATGCAAAAACCACCGGTAGCCCCAAAGCAAGCTGTACCAGCCACCTCGCCAACACCCGCGCCCGTTAGCATTAACAACCTCGTGGTGAAAGCCCGGTTCTACGGCGACTCGGTGGTGTTGCGATGGTCGCCGGGTAACGCGCTGTTTTGGCAGAAAGCCAGTCAGTTAGGCTACCGAATCAGCCGGTTTGAGGTAAACGAACAAACCCAGAAACTAACCGAAATCCGGTCGCTGACGCCCACGCCCCTCAAACCCTGGACCGCCGACGAATGGAAGCAGCGCTGCGCCCGTACCGACAGCCTCGCGGGGGTGGCGGTGCAGATTCTGTATGGTAAAGCAGCCCTCGAACCGGGTAGCGAAATAAGCCAGGCAATGGACGGCCAAATGGACGCGGCCAACCGTTTTCTGATTGCCAATATGGTCAGTAGCTGGTCGGCTAAACACGCTAAAGGGCTGGCGATGCGCTTCACCGATACCGATGTGAAGCGCAACCGAGCCTACGTGTATGCCCTAAGCATTGCCAACACGGGTAGCAAAGCGACCATCGGCGATACTACATACCTGATGGTTCGGACGGGAAAAGTAGATCCTCTGCCTCCGATGCCCGAAATCCGCTATCAGCCCGGCGACCGTCTTGTTACGTTTCGCTGGGACCGGCGTATCGGCAGTCAATTGTTTACGGGCTACCACTACGAACGCTCTGCCGACGGTGGACGCACCTACCAACGGCTTAACCGCAAGCCTTACGTGAATATTGCCGCCCGTGCAGACTCGCTCCAGAACGAGGTTGTGCTGATTGATTCGCTGCCCCGTAACTACACCCGCTACCTCTACCGAATTGTGGGGATCACGCCCTTCAGCGATTTGGGGCAGTATTCACCCACCATGCCCGTTAGTGGCCTTGACCTCACCCCACCTACCGCCCCCGTACAGTTGGTCGGCACCAACGTACCCGGCAGTACTATCGTGAAACTGACCTGGCGCAAAGACAAAACAGAACCCGACTTTATTGGCTTCGTTATAGGGCGCGGCACTACCTCCGCAGGGCCGTTTAAACCCCTTTCTGATAAGGTTTTAGGGAAAGGGACACTTGAGTTTACAGACGGCAATGCCACCGAATTCGGCACGAACTTCTACGTAGTCTCGGCAGTCGATACGGCCGGAAATGCCAGCGTATCCGTACCCGTTTATGTTCCTATACATGACCGTGCTGCCCCTGCTGCCCCCTCCAGCCTGAGCGGCACTATGGACAGCACCGGCCGCGTAATCCTGCGCTGGAAACACAATACCGAACCTGACCTGCTGGGGTATATGGTGTATACGGCCAATGCCCGAGATCACGCGTTTACGCCCCTAACGCCCGATTTTCTGGTCGACGAATTTTTTGCCGACAGCACCACGCTGCAAACCCTCACCAAATCGAAGTTTTTTAAAGTGATCGCCTTTGATAAGTCGCGCCGGGCCAGCCCAGAATCGGATGTTCTCGAACTCAAACGTCCCGACCTAATCGCGCCCGTTCGACCCGTGTTCGACCGCTTTGTGGCTGCCGATAGCAGTGCCCGGCTCCATTGGGCGCGCTCCAGTAGCAACGACGTGCTGAGTCAGTGGCTCTACCGCAAAGAAGCAGGCCGCGATGCCGATTATGTACTGCTCACCAAACTCAATGCCACTCAAACCGAATACCTCGACCCGACGTTACTGCCCCGGCATACCTACGACTATGCGCTGGTGGCCGTCGACCAGGCCGGTAACCGATCTGAGCGGTCGTTTCCGCAACGTATACGAACCTTCGACTCAGGCATTCGACGGGGAATTTCGGGACTGACGGTACAGACTCCGCCAGGGCAACCCACTATGCTCCGGTGGACAGCCCCGGCAGGTAGCGGCCATTTTACGCTCGTATATCGGCGCGACAATGGCCAGTTTTTACACCTAATCGACCGATTGCCCGGCGCACAGACTACTTATCAGGATAAAGCTGTTTCCAACGGTTCTTCCTGTCAGTATGCTTTAAAAGTAGTTTATCCCGATGGGGGTGAGTCGGTGCTGAGTGCGTTTGTAGGGGGGCAAAAATGAGGATACCACAACTCAATCAGGTAGTAGACATCCAGAAGGCTGTTTATAAATTAAGGAACAATAATTCCTTAATTTACGTGAACTATGAGATCATTCAGGCTGCTAGAATCCAATCCGGTTCAGCTGCCTTCAGCAAACGGTCGCCTAAGTTGATACTTACCATGGGCTTACGCTCATAGAACGAGTAAGCGATCAGGCTGGCGTAGATGTTGACAAACGCATTGGTGGTTGAGCGATGGCGGCTATGCTCCAAATCGCATACCGCCTTGCTCTGCCCAATGACGGTTTCGATCAGATTCCGCTTTTGGGCCCATTTCTTAGCCGCCACAGGCCAGTCGACCACCTGCTTAGGCTTGCGGGGTTTAGCCGCCCAAATCAGTTGACCTTCTCGTTCTAGAAACGCTTGCTTTTCTGGGTTAAGCAGATACCACTTGTCGCCGAAAACCCAGCCAATCAGATCTTTGGTGGGTAAAAAAAGCACTTTAGGATGGGCATCATGAGTACTCCCACTAGTGATACGCACCTGGATCAACTCGCCTAAGACATTGATAACCAGATGCATTTTTAGACCAAAGAACCGCACCGGCGGCCCGGCAGCCCGTCGAGGTCTTGCCCCAACCCGCAAAGCCTTTTAGAGTCCGATGTTGATGAGCCCGTTTGGGATGAGAAGCTTGCAGCGAGGTCGAATCAATGTAGTACATACCTGTGCGTAGGCTTCGGCTACAGCGGTGAGCCAGATACAGCATCAGCGCAATCAGCGTGCGCGGAATCAAGGCCACAAATCGGTCATAGCTGACCAGATGGGGAAAGTCCCGGCGTAGGTCGGTCAGCACGTGGCGGGTATAGTAGGCTTTGACGTTTTTGTAAGGACTCAAGTGGTAATAGATCAGGATAGTCATCACCTCGGCGAGAGTAAGTTGACTAGGATGAAGTTTTTTGTAGAGCCCGCAGTGGTGAAGGGCTTTGGCAATCAAAGGCATTTTGTCTTTGCAAAAGACATCGACATCGACCGGTCCGCCGGTGCGGTAGATGTCGGCTAGCATATGAGTCCGGTTGTAGGTTTTTTTTAAAAGGTTAGCACCTAAAACTACCTATTTTCGGCTCATATGCCCTTTAAAAAGCTGTTTATCAAAAAGATAATCCCATAGTTCACGTTAAATTAAGATTTCTTCCACACCTATTCGACTTGGAAGAGAATCCCTCCTAAGCTAGCCTAACAGACGTACACTGGACTTCTCAGCAAACGGATTTGGACTTTTCAGAAAAGCCGTACGAAGCATCACGATCTAATTTTGTCTCATAAATAATTGAAAATTATGGCAAAGACAGTTTTAGTTACAGGCGCTTCGGCAGGAATTGGAAAAGCAACGGCTATTTTATTAGCCCAGAACGGATACAACGTTTACGGGGCTGCACGCAGGACCGAGAAAATGTACGATCTCAGAAATTATGGCATCAAGCCAATTGCGTTGGACATAACGTCTGAGGAAAGTATCGTTAATTGTGTGCAACAAATCACCAACGAAGCAGGAACGATTGATATTCTGGTCAATAATGCTGGTTTCGGTTCGAGTGGTGCGGTAGAAGACCTATCTATTGATGATGCACGGTATCAGTTAGAGGTTAATTTGTTTGGTGCCATGCGGTTGACTCAATTGGTACTACCGAAAATGCGGGCAAATAAATGAGGGAAAGTTGTGAATATTTCTTCTATAGGTGGCAAAGTTGCCTTTCCGCTGGCCGGTTGGTATCATGCCAGCAAGTTTGCGCTGGAGGCATTAAGTGATAGCTTACGAATGGAAGTAAAACAATTCGGAATTGACGTCATTGTCATTGAACCGGGTGGGATAAAATCAGAGTGGGCCGACATTTCCAACGAAAAAATGACAGCTGTCTCTGGACATACTGCCTATAAAGACATGGTGGCCTCTACCCAGAAAGCCACCACGAACCTGACACTCCCGGAACCAATCGTTATTGCAGAATTGATTAAAGAAGGTATTGAAGCGAAACAGCCCAAAACGCGATATGTCGGCGGCTATGGTGCAAAATCAATCCTATTTTTACGGAAAATTTTGTCTGATAAGCTGTTCCAGAAGGTAATTTTGAGTCAAACAAAAGGATGAACCCCGACGGTATGCAAAAGCAACCTCAGCAACAAATCGTTTTGTACACTTGTGCAAACGATGAATTCGGACACGATCCTTTTGTATCTGAGCATTGGCTGGTACTGATTGTTTCGGGCAGCACAGACCTATTTTCGCAGCAGGGGACTGTTTCACATCCTGCCGGAACGCTGGGCTTGATCAGAAAAAATCAGCTGGTGAAAGCGATGAAGCGGGTAGGCGATTCCCACACGTTTGCCTCCATCAGCATTTGTTTAGATCAAAAACGCTACAGAAATTCAGCACAGACTATGGTGTTGCAGCAGGCAGTACGTATGTGGGTGAATCGAATGTGATCATGGACGTAGATCCGTTTATGAAAAGCTACTTTGATTCGCTAATGCCGTATTTCACGCAGCCCGAAAAACTGACCCCAGCCCTGGCGCAGATAAAAACAATGGAGGTCATTGCGTTATTGTTGCGCAACGGTTCACTGAAAAACTTTTTATTTGATTTCAGCGAACCGCATAAGCTGGATCTGGAAGCGTACATGAATCGCCATTTTTCATACAACGTACCCCTCGCCCAATTTGCGAAACTGACTGGCCGGAGTCTTTCGGCTTTTAAACGCGACTTTGCGGTCATCTTTCAATCAACACCTGAACGATGGCTACAAAAAAAGAAGCTGGAAATGGCCTACTTTCTCATTTCACAAAAGAAGAAAAAACCATCAGAGGTTTATTTAGAAATCGGCTTTGAAAATCTTTCTCATTTTTCCATCGCCTTCAAAAAGGAGTATGGCGTAAATCCCTCCATATTGTTACGCCATACAAGTGCTATGCCCCCGTCGGGCAACGGCTCATCTGCTATTTAGCCTGTCTGAGTCAGTTACAAAAACGCCGGGGTCGGTTTGGTTATCGCGGGAATGTCCAACGACCCGGCCCTTGCTGATTCATAACCCTACTGATGTAATCCGCTTGTTGCTACTTCCGAAGGCGTTTTCCCGAAGGTCTTTTTAAATACAAATGAGAAATGAGACAAGTCTTCAAAGCCTACTTCCAGATAGACCATGCTTGGTTTCTGGTGTTGACGGCTGAGTTGGAAATACGCTTCGTCCAATCGTTTCTTCAGAAGCCAGCTTCCGGGCGTCATGCCAAAGGTTTTTTTGAAATCCCGTTTAAACGATGAAACGCTTCGTCCGGTTAGAAACGCAAATCGCTCCAGACTGATGTTGAATCGAAAATTTTGCTGCATGTACTCCTCTAAATCAATTTTGTGAGGACTACTAAAATTGAAAAAGATTGACGCCAATTCAGGTTGTGACCTTAACAAAATCAGCAAAAGTTCTTCCCGTTTAATATCGGCAAAGGTTTCGTCCAGCTCTGAATCGCTGGAGTAATACGGCTCCAGCGATTGGATATACTGCTTAATGAATGGATTCTGGTTGACAAACAGGAACGAATCACCGTAGGTTGAGGGGCCTACCGTGTAAGCATGCCGCTGAGTAAAGCGCTTTAAAAATGGTTCATCCAACGTAATGATGATCTTAATAAACTGGCCATTTTCTTTGAACTTGGTATAGCGAATCAAATGATTTTTGCGAGCAATGAAGCTATCTCCCGGCTGCATAACATACTGTTTTTTGCCGTCATAAGCTTTTATGGATCCCTTGAGCAGGAACATAAAATAATGGTCCGAAATAATCTGTTCCGGTGAAATGTCAGGTCCTAAATGACAGGAATGAATTTGCTGGGTAGTCATTTTTTGAAGGCTGATGGTAGCGCGCAACTTTACTTCGTAATCTCACTATCGAGACTGGCTAAAATAGCTTCTTCTTTGCTTCGTGGATGCCAATTTAACAGGTCTCTCGCTTTTTGGTTGGACATTGTAATATAATAGCTCGGATCAATAGGCTTCAGCTCAGCCATCCTACCGGCTTTTTGGGGGCGTTCTTGCTTGATAAGCTGGGCTACGTCATAAAAGCTAACCACACCATCCGAAGTCGCTAAAAAGCGTTGGCCTTTGGCTTCGGGTAGTACCATCGCTTTGATATGAATATCGGCCACATCACGTACATCAACCACACCAAAGGTAAATTGAGGGCTTTCGGTAACCGTACCGTCAACGAGCGCTTTGATTACTCCCTCGTAGGAAGCCGGAAAAATCCCGCCAATAATGGGGCCAAAAATGCCTACCGGATTGATGACCGTCAGTTCCAACCCCTCTCCCTGATGCTTAATAAAATCCCAGGCCGCTTTTTCAGCGATTGTTTTGGATTTGATGTAGGGTTGAACCGGGGCGTTTTCATCGGTCCAGTCATTCTCCGTAAAAATATGCTCTTTAGAGTTGATACTGTAGCCAATTGCAGCAAAGGAAGAGGTCATCACCACCCGTTTTACGCCCGCTTTCCGGGCCGCTTTCAAGACCCTCAATGAACCCTCACGAGCCGGTATGATGAGTTCGTTCTCGTCTTCAGGCTGAACTAATGGAAAAGGGGAGGCTACGTGCAAAACGTAGGTGCATCCCTGGGCCGCTTCTTCCCAGCCTCCATCGGAGGTCAGGTCGGCTTCCACATAGGACAATTTTTCCAGGTCGACAATTCCTGCTTCGTTCAGGGCCTGAACGATAGCTTCTTTTTTAGCCAGTGAGCGCACTGTCGTTTTAACGGTGTAGCCTTTTTGGAGCAAACTCAAAATTGTGTGAATACCCACAAAACCTGTGCCCCCGGTTACTAATACGGTTTGATTAGTCATTGTTTTCTATTTAAAATACAGGGCCAAAATTGGGGAGTAAACCGGAGAGAAGGTTTGTTGTAAAGGCCAATTTTGTTTGTTGTGGAGTTCAACTGTCAGCAAGGACGAACGAAAACAGTGGTCAACTTTTAGGCTGGCGACTCGTAGCCACCGATTAGCAAAGCATAATGCCCGAATTACCGGTACACAAATCCGTCATCGTCTTATTTGGGAGCCTTTTGTGGGACATTTACTTTTTAATTTCCGTTAAACCCAATTCGAAAATGAGACTTTATGACCATTCAATAAAAGCTTCGTTAGTCGATTGACCTAGGCCTGTACCTTTCATTAGTAAGCCACTCAACAAGTGATTAGGGTTGAAAGGTAAAAACTACGTCATCAACTGAATCAATTGTGAAACGAAGAAAATTTATTCAAGCCACTTTAGCGGGGCCTCCTCTTATCACTATTGACCCCGCTCAGGCTTTAGCTGAGCGAGCCTCAAAAGGCTTTAAAATCCAGAAAGGTGAGGGCCGCTACCATGGACATATCCAGCTTAAAGGTGTCAATGTCAACATCCTGGATGTGAAAGTATCGGGCAAAGATACCAATGGGGATTTGGCTGTCTTTGAGCAGACTTCACTCTCACCTAAGCGAGGTACTCCGTTGCACATCCATCCCAATCAGGATGAAATCTTTCACGTACAAGAAGGCCAATATGCTTTCTTAGTTGGTAAGGATCGTTTTGACCTTCAGGCAGGTGACAGTATATTTTTACCTCGCAAAGTACCCCACGCCTGGACTCAGGTTAGTGAAAAAGGAAGAATGACGGTTATTCTTCAGCCAGCGGGTAAGCTGGAAGAGTTTTTTGTGACCATGTCCAGCCTGCCCAAGGAACCTACTCAGGAAGAAATAGCCAAAATCTTTGCTGATCATGACATGCAAGTGGTTGGCCCTGGCTTGAAAGTGGACTGAGGTTAAACTACTGAAGATGCAGGCCTAGGAATATTCCTTCGTCTCAGGGAGGAGCGTTTTAGGAGATGCACCCCTACCCCGTTTTGAGTTACGTTTTTAACTAATCAATGGAAACGGATGAAGAACATGTCGATAACCTTTCTGTTGGCGGGGGCTGTACTGGTCCTGCTTTTAGTATTCACGGTAAACAAGGCCCATACCAACCTGAACCGATCACTGAAGGCTAATTAGCTGAGCGTAACGGGATGGGGTGGAGCGCGACTGCGACGCCAGTAGGCAATTCCTCAGTTGATTAAAATCAACATCTCACATTTTAGTTAAGTTTGTTACCGGGCTACCGGAGTGGACTGATCGTCAAGTGATAAATTTGCTGGGCCGTCGGAATGGTCAGTCTTTTTAGCTTTATCCCGATATTTTTACGTCACTTAGGTCGCGCACGAATCTTTACCCACATTCAAATTACCTTTGCATTTTATTTACCTACAATAATGTCTAACCTGAATGGTGGTCTGTTGATAAAACTGGCTCCGCTTCCACCTAATCTTGTTTTATGAAATCAAAAAATTTAGTTAGCCTGTTTGTGGCTGCCATTTTTCTGGTGTTAGCAACTACGGGTCTCCTGATTTATTTCGGTCAGGGTTCGCACATTGTCGATCATACCCATGCCTGGTTCGGTATGCTGTTTGTGACAGCCGCTATCTTCCACATTGTCAATAACTGGTCATCGTTGGTAGGCTACAGCCGAAATCGCCGGACGGGCAGTTTGCAGAAAGAACTCATCCTGCCTATACTTGTTGCCATCATTTTTGCGGCTGGTATTGGGTTCGATGTACCCGTTTTCAATAAACTGGCCAATGCGGGTAAGAATTGGGTACGTGGCAACAAACCCCGGCCCGAATCGATGCCACAAGCCAAAGTCGATTCCATTGCCAATGCCGTTGAAGTAGCTTACGCCAGTGCCTACAGCAAAGGGGATACAGCCGCTCTGGCTACCGTCATGAATTCTAAAACGGCCTTGCTGACCGAAGCCGGAACGCTTCTTCACGGTTCAGATGTCCAACAAAATCTGCTCAAACGCACAACCCCCGAAGTTGTACAGACCAAAGTAACCAATGCCGAAGCGCTTGACGACCGACTCATTGTTGTACGGGGTACGTTAACCGGCGCAACAACGCCTTCCGTCTATACCCATGTACTTCGGGAGCAAGACAAGAAGTGGCGTATCGTAGCGGCCCAGCAAGCCTATCCGTCTGTGCAATAGTCTAGTGCCAGAATAGCCTTCTCTCAGTAATGGGAACCCGGAGACACTGGGTTCCCATTACTTTTGTATGCCTGTTGATGCAACGGAAATATACTAACCTACGTATTGATTACCAGACAGGAAGCTATCCTAATCAGCAAAATAGTACAATGCCATTCTTTTTTAGAACATCCTAAAGGTTTTACTAATCGAGCTGATTTTGAAAGCGATTTTTTTAGTTTATAGTAAACTCTATTGACTATTTTTCGCTTACGTATAGGATAACAGTTCGCTGATATACTGTTTGGATGAATTCACTACTACGCACCTTAACGGCTATTATTCTTTTACTGACGGGATGGTCTGTTCAGATCGTAGCTCAGTCCAAAGTCTATACCATTAGCGGCCAGGTAACCGATGCCGCTACAGGTGAGGGTATTCCCTTTGCCAGTATTGCGCTGAAAGGTAAAACAGCCGGTACGACTTCGGATGTAAATGGCCGTTACGTATTGCGCGTCAATGCACTATCCGATTCCCTACAAGTCCTTAGCCTGGGGTATCGAACAGGTACTTATCCGGTTCTGAATCAAGCTACTCAGGTCATTGATGCCCACTTATTAGCAGCCGCTACCAGCTTGCAGGAAGTAAAAGTATATGCCAAAGGGGGTGATCCGGCTTATCGGGTAATGCGGGAGGCCGTTCGCCGGGGCGACCAGTACAACCCGGCCCAGTTGCGTGCCTACCAGTACGACAGTTACACTAAAATCGAAGCGTATATCAACAATTTCGCCCAGAAGCGAAAGAATAATAAGGGACCGGGGCCAATTGGCAAGCTACTGGGAAAACTTCCAGCCATTACCGACAAAAACGGCCAGCCAGCCGTGCCCGTATTTATCTCTGAAACCCTCTCTAATTTTTACGCCCGTACCAATCCCGAAAAAACGAAAGAATACCTGCTCAAATCGCACGTAACGGGCGTGGGGGTATCAGATGGCGGCTTGATTGCGCAACTTACCGGAGCGTCGTTTCAACAATATAACTTCTACCGGAACGCGCTCATTGTACTCCGAAAAGACATTCCTTCACCCATTGGTGCCCAGTGGGAAACGATTTACACCTATCGCCTGAAAGACACGGTTCAGCTCAACAATACGGTCTGTTATGCGATTGAGTTTACCCCCAAACGCCTGAGCGATCTGGCGTTTAATGGCACCATCTGGATCGACACAACGCACTTTGCCCTGGCCCAGATTGATGCTCAGGTAGATAAACGGGCAAACATCAACTTTGTGGACGAACTCCACATTGAACAGATCTGGGAAACAACGCCGTCTGGGTTACGTTTTCCGATCCAGACTCAGGTAACCATCGACAGCGACGAGCCAACCCCTCGTTCTCCGGGTGCACTGGTTCGTTTTTTCACATCGGCTCAGAACATTATCGAGAACAATCCGAAGGATGTTACGTTCTATGACCCCGCCATCGAACTGGCCGATGATTATAAGGAAGCGGACCCGGCATTCTGGCAAAGTGTACGCCCAAATTCATTATCATCCAACGAGTTGCGCGCCATGCGAGTGGTCGACTCGGTGCGTAATATCCCCCTGATGAAAGTCGGTGGTGAGATCATCAAACTGGGCGTTATCGGGTATAAACCACTGGGTAAATCGAATCTTGAACTGGGTCCCATTCTATATTCGTACGCCAACAACGATATAGAAGGTAGCCGGTTGCGGCTGGGGTTAAGAACGACGACTGGTTTCAGCAAAAAGTGGCTACTGAGTGGTTATGTGGCCTACGGTACCCGCGATGAACAACTCAAATACAGCGCCAATATCGAATACATCATCAGTCGAAAGCCCTGGACGGTGTTCGGTGTAAAACGTTCGTATGATCTGGAGCGGCTGGGCGTATCGGCCGACAACATTGGTAATAACTCGCTGTTTGCCGCTTATTCCCGCTTCGGCACCATCCGACGCCCTTATTTTCAGGAGGAAAATCTGGTGTATTTCCGACGCGAAATGGGCCGGGGTTTTACGCAAACGCTGGCACTGCGCAATCGTAGCTTTGAGCCACTGTTTCCGTTCGCCTTTACCCCCCAGAAACACGATGATGACCAGACAATCCGAAGCACCTACGAAACAACCGAACTGATTTCGGAAACTCGCTTCGCCCCTGACGAGCTCATTCTCCAGAATGATAACGTCCGTGTCAGCACCGGAGCCATTCGCAAACCCATTCTGACCTTACGCTACACGCTGGGCCTACGGAATGTTCTTGACGGCGATTTTACCTATCATCGCATTGCGCTGACGATGAAACACTCGTTCCGAATGGGTGTACTGGGTCGAACGTATTATACCATTGGAGCGGGTATTATTCCCTCAACAGTCCCCTACCCACTGCTTTATATGCCGCTGGGTAACGAGTCTTCGTTCTACGTTGGCAATGCCTACAATCTGATGAATTATTTCGAGTTCGTCTGTGATCGCTGGGCTACAGTTCAATTTGAGCACAATTTCAACGGATTGCTATTCAATCGATTGCCCCTCCTGCGTAGGCTCAAATGGCGGGAGTTGGTCACCGCTAAAGTACTGGCCGGAAGTGTTTCTTCGAAAAATCTGGCAATGATTCCGGCTACCAACGCTACCGGGCAAGCCGTAGACGGATTCAGTTCACTTAGTGGCACACCATACGTGGAGGTCGGATATGGCATCGACAACATTTTCAAAGTCCTACGCATCGACGCCGTGCATCGGCTTACTTATCGCGACAACATAGGCCGGACGGGTATTCCGGTAACCCCTTTCGCCATCAAACTATCGGGCTGGCTAGCGTTTTGACACCAGTTTATGGTGGTTCATGCGTGAACACGGCAGTATACACAACTGTACCAAACTAAGTAGGTTATTTTCTGTCATCCCAACGAAGGTGGGAATTAGAATTTCTAAGTACCCGACGATTCCTCCTTCGTCGGGATGACAGAAAAATCGGAATGACCCACACACTAGTTCAGATGGAAGCTTATACCGCTTTCGTCAAAACCTCCTCTACCGTTAACACTTCGAGTGAGGGAGCAACTAGGTCAGCCTGCGTCAGAATTTCGGGCGACCCAAGTCCGACGACAAACATACCGCCCCGTTTTCCAGCCTCTACCCCTGCTACGGCATCTTCAAATACGACACACTCCGCCGGATCGAAACCCAGCTCGGCAGCACCTTTGGTAAAAACCTCAGGGTCAGGCTTACCTTTACTGATTTTATTTCCGTCGATAACGGCATCGAAGGCATCGGTCATACCAATCCGGTCCAGAATCATACCCGCATTTTTGCTGACCGATCCCAGCGCCGTTTTAAGGCCTGCTTTACGTACTTGAGCAAAGAAACTTGCAACACCGGGCAGTATATCTCCGGGCGTCATCCGGCTGACCAGTTCCAGATACCAGGTATTTTTTTGAGCGGCCAATTCTGCCTTTTTCTCATCGGGTAACGTAAGGCCACCATGCGCCAGAATCAGGTCCAGCGATTCCATTCGGCTAACTCCTTTTAGGCTTTCGTTAAACGCTTCCGAAATATCGAAACCCAACTCATTGGCCAGTCGTTTCCAGGCCTGGTAGTGATAAATAGCAGTATCGACTATAACCCCGTCGAGATCGAACAGGAATGCTTTGATCGGCATAGTGATTCAGGTTGACAAACAGCAAAAGTAACGCATTCGATAGTAGCATCCCGACGGCATAAAAAAACTTACCTGAAAAATTGGAAAAACGATCTGTAAACCATTTACTTTGCAATACAAAGTACTTTTAAAATATGAAATCATGGAACCACTATCAACTACGGACCAGCCTGTCTCCTTATTCGATCGAATAAACCATTGGATTCGTACCTCAACGATGCTGAAAATAGCCGTGATTGGAGTGCTTATTCTGGTTTTACTTATTCCAACGGAAATGCTCCAGGCACTTATCCGGGAGCGAGAATCAACCCGGAACGAAGCACTGGCAGAGGTTAGCGCAAAATGGGGAGGAGAGCAGGTACTAGGCGGGCCAGTCTTATCGGTACCTTATGAAGAGATTACGAAAGATGATAAAGGCAATGAACAGCGGCAAACTTTCTTTGCCCATTTTCTGCCCGACGATTTGCATATAAACGGTAAGGTACAACCGGAACAACGAAATCGGGGCATCTTCGTCGTCATGCTGTACAATACACGACTGACGATCCGGGGGCGTTTCCATAAACCTTCCGCTGCATCGCTGGGTATATCACCTGCTGCTTTGCAATGGGACAAAGCCTTTTTATCGTTGGGAATCAGCGACATGAAAGGGATTAAAGATGCCATTACATTCCGGGTGAACAGCCAGCCTATATCAGCTGAGTCAGGTATTCCCAGCAACGATCTGCTTCCATCGGGCGTAAGTGCTTCTGTTCCGATCAATGCAGCAACCGAAACACTTCAATTTGAGTCAGTTATTAACCTGAATGGCAGTACTCAACTGAGTTTTCTCCCCTTTGGGAAAGAAACGCGGGTAACGTTACAATCTCCCTGGTCAACGCCAAGCTTTACAGGGTCTTTCCTGCCCGACCAGCGCAGTATACACGACAAGGGGTTCCAGGCTTCGTGGAAAGTTTTACAATTTAACCGGAATTTCCCCCAACAGGGCATCGGCAATTTTCTGGCTAAATCCATTACGGGCAACGAGGAGATACCGTCTTTTGGCGTTAAACTGCTACTCCCGGTCGATGAATACCAGAAAACGATGCGCTCAGCCAAATACGGAATTCTGTTTGTGATCCTGACGTTTGTATCGTTCTTCTTTGTTGAAATTCTTGACCGACGCCGGATTCACCCCATCCAATACTTATTAGTCGGATTTGCGGTCTGCCTGTTTTATCTACTGCTACTTTCCATTTCTGAGCACCTATCGTTCGATGGCGCCTATCTGATCGGCAGCGCGATAATTCTGGCTCTGATTACATTTTATGTACGCTATGTATTTCAGAATCTGCGGCTAACGGCTCTGTTCAGCGTGATTCTAGCCCTGCTTTATGGGTTCTTCTACTCACTGCTTCAGTTAGAAGATTACTCGTTATTGCTGGGGAGCTTTGGCCTATTGCTAATCTTGGGCGTCATTATGTACCTAACCCGCAACGTGAACTGGTACAAAGTCTATGAGGCCGAAGGATTAACGCCTTAATCGGTTAGTTCAATCACCTTCCCGAAACCATTGCCCCTTCGGGAAGGTGAATCATTGGGTTCTTGCTACTCTTTCATCCCCATAAATTCCAGGCCATCGGCCTCGCCCAGACGGTGACGCACCATCAGCACCCACCCTTTCCGGGGTCCACGTAATGTACTAATTTCGTCAACAGCATACTGCCCAATCGACTGCCCATCAATGGATAGGTCGTAGGCAGTCGAACTACTTTTTACGGCCTTTACCCCGGCGAGTTGATAGGTTCCTACACCAAAACGGTCGTAGGTAAAGCGGTAAGTGGCGGAACCCGTCTGATCGACCAACAGCCGTTGAGTAGTGGGCATTGCACAGCGGATTGGATCAATTTCCAGTCGAAACTGACCAGGCAACGTGCCATCATCGGCCAGACTAACACTATCTTTCTGGCAGCCAGCAACGAACAGAATCACGGATAAAAGGAGGAAAATTAATTTCATAGGATTGGCGGTTTTCCATAGGATTCCAAACAGAATCAAACCGTTGGAATTGTTTCCGACAGGATTTATCCGGTAAATCCTATCGGAAAGCTAAACCGGCAGGTAAACCGTAAACGTTGTTCCTTCGCCAATCTGACTCTGCACGTCAATAGCCCCATCGTGCTGTTCAATCACTTTTTTGACGATAGCCAGTCCAATGCCAGTGCCGGAGAACTCGTGCCGGGCATGCAGCCGCTGAAACACCTGAAAAATCTGATCGGCATATTTCGAGTCGAATCCGATGCCATTATCAGCAATAGCAATAGTCCAATAAGTGCGTCTGGCCGACAGTATGGTTGCGATAGCTGGAGGTAATGCTGAACCCAGCGTTTTTTGGGCCGTAATCTGCACAACTGGCGCTACAGGTACCCCATCAGCATCTTTTCGATAAAATTTAAGAGCATTGGAAAGCAGATTCTGAAATAACAGGCGGAGTTGCAATCGGTCGCCAACTATCTCTGGCAATTCATTATGGGCCCCTAACTGAATGGTAGCCTGTGTCTGTTCAATCGGATGCCAAAGGTCTTCGGTGATGTCCTCAATGAGTTTGGCCAATGAGAATGATCGAAACGTCTCGCGTTGAGTGGTGATCCGGGAGTAATCCAGCAAATCCCGGATTAGCAACGACATCCGTTCGGCCGCAACCTGCATCCGTTCCACAATGTTCACCCCATCCTGACTCAACTGGCTGGCATACTGGCTCCGAAGAATATCACCGAACGACTGAATTTTTCGTAACGGCTCCTGCAAATCATGACTAGCAATGTAGGCGAACGATTGCAGGTTTTCGTTCGAACGCTTTAGTTCCAGATTCGTGGCTTCAACCTGCAGCCGATTGCGCTGATTTTCTGTAATATCGACGTTTGAAATCACGACTCCATCACCCGAGCGGGTGGTCAGCCGCAACCACCACTGATCGCCAATACTGAATTCACTCAGGTCAGGTTCGCCCGTTTCAACGACGTGTACGTATTTGGCAAAGTCAATCTGTTGCTGTTCGGGCGAAGCAACCTCGAAAAAACGTTTTGTCAGGATGGCTTCGGCCAGATCGCCCCACATCCGAATGGCCTGTTGATTCGCCAGAATTGTATGAAAATCAACAATTTTTCCCGTTTCATCGCGAATGGCTTCGTGCAGCGAAATGGCAGCCTGCGTATGATCGAGGACAGCCTGTAATAAATCGGCTTGCTGCTTAATTTTTAGTTCGGCCTGTTTGCTATCGGTTACGTTAATGAATGTGATCACCAGCTGATCCAACTCGGACCGCACCGCCGATACTTCGAACCAGCCCTGCAAACCATACACATCCGTATAATGCTCAACGATTTGCTCAGCCTGCCCGGTTTCAACCACACGTTCGTACAGCGAAAACATTCCCGACTCACCATTGCCCGGAAACGTTTCCAGCAGTCGCGTACCTATAATCTTTTCGGGCGGCATCTGCAAAATACGCTCAACAGCCCGATTGGCTGTCAGCATTAAAAAATCGACAACTTTTCCTTTTCGACTGCGAATAGCCTGCATCGAGATGATGCCATTCAGCGAAGCATCATAGGCAGCCAGTGCTAACTGCACAGCCTCGGCCGACTGTAGTCGCTCAGTTGGTATATGATCGGGTGCGTTTGACGAGTTCATAGGCCAAAACAACGTTTCAAGTTCCTCAACTTTCTGTGCCGTTGAAAGTTTTGAACAATTACCTCATTATCAACCTATGAGAAGGCCGATTACTTCACCAATTCCAGCACCAATGCTGATTTGGCAGGCAGTTTGAGCATATTTAAATCTGTTAACGTTTGATCGTTCATCACATTGCGCGCTTTTGTAAAACCGTTCATTCGCTCTGCAAACCGGGCCGTGTCGAGGGCTATTTCTTTTTCATTGGTATTGGTAACCACCATCACCGTCTTACTCCCATCGTAGCGAAAATACACATAGGTACCATCCTGAGGCAAAAACTGCATGAGTTTTCCCGTATGCATTACTGGATTATCGCGCCGGTAGGTAGCCAGTTTACGCACGAATTGAAACGCTTCGTTCTCGCGGTCCGTACGGCCAGCAGCCTCGAACTTGTTTTGCTTATCGCCCGGAAAACCACCCGGAAAATCACGGCGTACTTCGGCATCCGACGGGTCTTTGAAATTTTTCATCAAAATCTCGGTTCCATAATACATCGACGGTATTCCGCGTGTGGTCAGTAGCCAGGTCAGGCCAATTTTATACTTGTCGAAATCATCACCAATCACCGACAGATAGCGGTCGGTATCGTGGTTATCCAGAAAGGTTACCAGCTTGTTCGGATCTGCATAAACGGCATCCTGCGCCAGCGCCTGATAAAACCGATTGACACCATCGTCCCAGCTAAATTTCTGTTTCAGGGCATCGAGCATCGACGAGTACAACACGAAATCGAGTCCACCCGGCTGATTCGATTTAAACGGAAAGTCAATTTTATTACGCGTATAATATGCCTGATCGACTACGTTGTTCACCCACGATTCGCCAAAAATGTGAATTTTCGGATACTGATCCATAAGTGCCTGATTGCAACGGTTCATGAAGGGCTGGTCGTTGTACATATACGTATCGACCCGCCACGCATCGACACCAAAATTTTCGACCGTCCAGAGGGCGTGCTGAATCAGGAAATTAGCCACAAATGGATTGCTCTGATTCAGATCGGGCAGGAACGGGACAAACCAGCCATCGAGTGTAACCTTTCGGTCGCGTTCGGCCCCATGCGGATCGGTAATCGGCTGGTATTTGTAGGAGGTATTGGTATAGGTGGGCCACTGGTGCAGCCAGTCTTTGCTGGGCATATCTTTCAGGAGCCAGTGATTGATACCAGCGTGGTTATAGACGGCATCCTGCACCACCTTGAGGCCCATAGCGTGTGCTTTTTTCACAAAAGATTTATAGGCTTCGTTGCCGCCAAGCCGTTTATCGACGGTATAATGATCGGTAAAGCCATAGCCGTGATAGGCCGATCGCATCGCTCCCCCTTCGTTGGTCAGGGGTTGGTTATTTTCCAGAACGGGCGTAAACCAAATGGCTGTAACACCCAGATCTTTCAGATAATCGAGCCGTTGAGCGGCCCCGGCTAAATCACCCCCATGCCGATAGAACGGATTAGACCGGTCGGCGTTCGGGTCGGCCATATCAGCAAATTTATCGTTGCTCTCGTCGCCATTAGCAAAGCGGTCAGGCATGGCCAGGTAAATGAAATCATCTGCTGAAACGCCCTGTCCTTTCGGGCTATTATCACGTGCTTTTAGCTCAAACGGCTGGGTTAAGGTCTGGCTTCCACGCTTACCAACCAGCTTAATTATACCCGGTTTAGCGGTAGGTGCAATGGTCAAATCCAGAAAGGCGTAGTTTGGATTTTCGACGGTATGCGTTTTCACCAGCTTTACGCCCGGATAGTTCAGCGAGTAAGCCAGCGTTCCGGCATTAGGCCCGTAAATCAGCAATTGCAGGGATGGATTTTTCATGCCGACCCACCAGTTAGTCGGGTTAACGCGCTGGATAAGGGGATTCTGCGCCAGCACCGTTCTGAATAGAGACAGCAGAACAAGAAGACCCGTAAATATGCTTCGTTTCATAGATATCATAGGTAGCAATGAGAATAATGCAACAAGAACGCAAAATTAGCCCAATATTTTAGCCGAAAAAGAGCCTAGTTTTGTAGTAATAAACCTGAATGATTGCACCACCTGACTTATTCCGACCGTATGTACACCGCATCTGCTGTCCCGGTGATGGACAAACTGATCATTTACCAGATTTTCACCCGCCTGTTTGGCAATCAGAATACGACCAATCACTGGAATGGAACGCTACAGGAAAACGGCGTAGGAAAATTCAACGACATCAATAATACGGCCCTTCAGGCCATCAAGCAATTTGGTGCAACACACATCTGGTTCACAGGCATTATCGAACATGCTACCCAGACCGACTATTCAGCCTATGGCATCCGGCCCGATGATCCAGTTGTGGTAAAAGGGCGGGCGGGTTCACCCTATGCAGTTAAAGACTACTACGATGTCGACCCTGATCTGGCCGTCAGTGTTCCCGACCGAATGGCTGAGTTCGACGCGCTCATTCAACGGACACATGCTCATAATCTGAAAGTTATCATCGATTTCGTACCCAATCACGTTGCGCGGCAATACCAATCGGACGCCAAACCTGCGGGAGTGGTCGATCTGGGACAGAACGACGATACGACGGTCGGCTTTTCGCCCAGCAATAATTTCTATTATTTACCCGGCCAAACGTTTCAGTCACCCGAAGGTCATACAACCAACCTACAGGAATTTCCGGCCAAAGTAACGGGCAGTGGTTCAATAACGGCCAGCCCCGACATAAACGACTGGTACGAAACGGTTAAACTCAATTACGGCATCAACGTTTTTGACGGAAGCCGCCACTTCGACCCCATTCCTGCCACTTGGAACCAGATGCTGGATATTCTGCTATTCTGGTCGGCGAAGGGTGTAGATGGTTTCCGGTGCGATATGGCGCATCTGGTGCCTGTAGAGTTCTGGCAATGGGCCATCAGTCGAGTAAAACGTCGCTACCCGCACATGATCTTCATCGCCGAGATTTATGATCCGGGCCTCTACAGACCGTTTATTTTCGTGGGTGGGTTCGATTATCTCTACGATAAAGTGGGGCTTTACGATTCAGTCCGTCGGCTCATGGAAGGACATGGTTCCTGTTACGACCTTACGCGCGTTTGGCAGCAGGAATCCGGCGACTTTGCCCAGCATATGCTTCGGTTCCTGGAAACCCACGACGAGCAGCGCATAGCCTCCCGTTTTTTTGCCAATGATCCCTGGGCGGCCGTTCCAGCTATGACGCTGACAGCTACCATGCACACAGGTCCGGTACTCATCTATTTTGGTCAGGAGGTGGGCGTTAAAGCCGAAGGTTCCGAAGGGTTTAGTGGTGATGACGGCCGGACCACGATTTTCGATTATTGGGGCATGCCGCGCTGGCAGGGCTGGCTCAACGGTGGTAACTACGATGGCGGCCGACTCACCGACGATCAGCGAAATTTGCGGGCGTTTTATCAACAGTTGAATTACCTGGTTATGGGTTCCGACGCCATCCAGAACGGTTATTTTTATGACCTTCAATACGTGAACGATAATGGGCAGAGCCCAGGTTACGACGCTCACCAGATTTACAGTTACCTACGCTATACTGACCGACAGAAACTACTGATTGTCTGTAATTTCTCGGCGTATAATACCTATGACACGACGATTCAGATTCCTCAGGCTGCTTTTGGTACAATGGGGTTGACGATGGCGAACACATATAAGTTCATGGATATTTTTCTGACCGACACTGAACTCGAAGTTGTCGGTTCGGCGGGTGTGCCAGTACTGCTTCCGCCACGAAGTGTACGCGTACTGGAAATAAAATCGTAACTTTTAGGTACTTTTTAAGGTTTGTTTCGTCAAGACAGGGAAACCGACCCAAGCCACCATGATGAAACTGTTTACAGCATTCTTTTTCTTACTTATACCATTTAGTACACAGGCTCAGGAAATTACACTATCGTCGAATCAGCAATCGCTGACCATCGTCGGTGGTAAAACAACGCCTGAAACAATCCTGTCAATTGGCAGGCAGTTTATTGGTTGTCCGTATGTACCCCATACGCTCGATACCAATCCCACCGAACAGTTGGTGGTAAACCTGCGCGAATTCGATTGTACAACCTATCTGGAAACCGTACTGGCCCTCTCACTGGCCTGGCAGGATGTAAGCGCTAGACCAAATCAGACCGCTTTTGAACAGACTTTCCGAACCTATCTGACCAAACTTCGTTACCGGGATGGTCGAATCGATGGCTACGCCAGCCGACTACACTACTTCTCCGACTGGCTTCGTGATAATGAACGCAAAGGGCTGGTAACCGATGTCACCCGTGAACTTCCGGGCAGTATGTCCGTTGCGAAACCTGTTTCGTATATGACCACCGCAACGTATAAATATCCTCGTTTAACTGACCCGGCTATTCTTAAGCAGGTAGCCCAAACGGAAGCAGCTATCAGTCAGCAAACCTTCTCCTTTATCCCCAAAAAGGCCATTAAGCAAGCCGAGGCTTCTATACGCGAAGGTGACATCGTGATGCTGATGGCAGCCCGACCCGGTCTGGATATGAGACATGTAGGCATTGTGGTTCGGCAACCCAGCGGGCAATTACACCTAATGCATGCTTCATCTGAACAGGGGGCAGTGGTTATTACGCCCTATCCTTTAAGCGACTATGTACTCTGGCACCGAGGCCTATCGGGAATTCGAATCGCTCGTCTCCGCTCCGAAAATGGCACTCCCTCGATTATGGCTCGCGGGAAACAGGCAGAATAATAGCTTTATAGTAATCATCTGTGCCCAGCGTTTACCTGATCGAACGCTTCCAGAAACGGATTTACAGCTGACAGATCACAGGCGGAACAGAGTGCTGAAACACGTTGATCACTAATGACCAGTCGCCGGGAAGTGATTGTCTGGCAGTTGCTATCATATCCCCTGGCCTGAATGAGCCGCGCCCGTATATCGCCATCCTGCCAGCTTTCTCCCTCTATTGTCAGGAGTTTATTAGTCTGTGTGCCGCACAGATTCAGGCGTTTCGCTGCTGTATAAGGCTCTTTCCCTTGCCCGTATAGTAGTCGAACCATCTTCTGTAACTCGTCGCTGACATCACAGGAAATCTGAAACAGTTTATCCTCGTAAAACACCAGCGACAAGTTATTGACCGACAATCCGTTTATATCCACCGACTGAGCCGTAAACAAACGTACCTGGTCACAGCTCAAAGCTAGCGTTCCTTTGACCAGTACAGTTTCGACTTCAGTAAAACCGTTTCTGTTCATTGAGTCAGGCGTAGTAACTCCGATCACATACCGACCTAACCCTGCCCTATAAGGAGGGACTTCGATAATACCCCATAAAATAGACAGAAGTAAAAGACTGTAAGCTGAAAGCCCATAAGTCTGGAAACGAATGAAATTCGTAGACTCGGCTAAAGTCGACTTAACGAAAGCCACTAAAAGTGGGTTATTCCAGAATGAAATTCTCATCCACGTTTGGTAGCTCTATGTGATGATCTAACTAGGCTTGTAATACTTCATCAGTATATTACCCACACTTCAACTAACACAACTGATACTCTTGAAATGGTCTCGCCAGTACCGACGACGCAGTTCGCTGAAGTCTTCCATCAACAACTTAATACTTCGACCTTTTAGCAGTCGGACCAACTCGCTCACACTTAATAAGGGCGGATACGACACGCGCAGATGGCTATGGTCTTTTGCCAACCACTCCTTTCAAAATCTGCACATCCAAGGCATTGCAGCCCAGCCGACGGAGCGGTTTAGCGAAGCAATTTTCGACAAAGCAGTTGCACATCGCCTTGCAAAACCTGATAGTGTGATTTGGCGCTCCATACCAGATACACTGGTAAATTATGAACCCAAAGACTACCAGATCGTTGCTGTTTCATTCAGTAAAGCTAACAGAAATGACAGGGCCACCTGTGTAGTAGCAACTAAAGTCTTGCCCCAAGGGCATAGCTTACACGCGGTTCCGCTTCTTCTTAGATAAACTGCATAATGCGTACACGCTGGCTATCAATACCACTAAGCTCGATATACCTTTCCGCTGCTGGAGCTTCCGGGATCAAGGACAATACTTGTGGAGCAACTTGGATTAAGCATATAACTGAGTGAGCCGATATAAGAAGAATTCCACATTTCGAACCCCT
>NZ_MKUD01000084.1 GCF_001898575.1 Spirosoma sp. 48-14 | reverse complement strand
AGAACGCATTTGCGACAGGCAAAGGCTTTTTCTGCTCACCAATGGCAGGCTCCAAAATTGCACTTTTTAGAGCGAATATCTTTCAGGGCAAAGATATGTGTGACAGGCCATCCTACTAAAAAGTATTTTCAAAAAGTATCTTCGGTTTTTTATGACCATCTCAGTCCACGATATCAGTCATGTGTTTAAGTTGTTCCTGGCTTATATTGCTGCTCTCACTTGCCTTGCTCTTGGTACAGTTTGTGTTCAGTGGTAAGCTGCCCAGTCAGCAAACACATTGTTGATGGCCTTGACCTTCTCGATATGGCAAGCGTAGTAATGTAGAGATTCAGGACACTCCGGCTGCCACTAGTCATTCCTGCTCTAGTAGTTTATAAAGAAGTCCCCTCCGCAACTCTATACAAACCCAGGTTACTACAGCCAATGTTCATTATTGATCCGTTAGCTACCTTTTCGTCCTGTTGGTTTAATGAGTTGTTGATCTACCTGCACGGAGTTCAGAACTGGAATTTATTTATATTTACGCTCATTCAATCATACATACATCAATTTTACTATTTTTCACACATTTACAACCCCATCTGGAGTGAAGGTAATTTTAAAAAGTATAATGGTAGGCCTGTTTGCCTCCGTACTTGCTAACCCACTAGTTGGTTTTGCGCAAACTGGACCGGTAACGGCCGACGAAATAAAGAATGAACGAGTCAGCGACAATCGCCTACAAAGTGGCTACCAAACATCGGTGGCGGGTTGGGTCGTTAAATTGGGCGATACGCTAACGTTTGGTAGAGGGTCCATGCCCACTAAAGCATTTGCTTTCATTTACGATAATGCTGGTGGCGTGGGGGGCAAATATGTCAATGGTCAATTGGTGCGTACCCACTTAATGTCCGATTACGCCGGCAAACGGGGCATTGTTAAAGAACTGGTGCAGAGTGGTACGCGCAAACAGGGGTTCAGCATGGGAGCCGTTGTTGGGGTAGGCACCCTGACACGTTACTACATTGAACTGGAAAACGCCATTGCCGAAGGAGAACTCGCTTCCCCTGCTGGTGCTAAGCCTAAATCAGCCAGTTCGGTCAGTGTAGCCGATGAATTACTCAAGTTAAAACAACTGCTTGATGCTGGCGCGCTCACACAGAAAGAGTTTGACGACCAGAAGAAAAAACTATTGAATCAATAGGGGGTGATTCTGTTGGGGCTCCTCAATAGCCCTTGTCGCTCCGTTAAGCTATTTTATGGCAGATAACCCGGTTTCCATCAAGCCGGGTATTTTATTGCTTTTCGGAGCAGCCTTTACCCCTAATTAGTCAATTAGCCCTACCTTCGTTGATTAGTAGATGCGAAAGGCTATGACGTTTGATGAACTGAATCTGAATAAACCGCTCCTGAATGCGCTAAACGATATAGGGTACACAACACCGACAACCATCCAGCAAAACGTGTTTTCGGTCGTTATGTCGGGACGGGATGTTTGCGGACTGGCACAGACCGGAACGGGCAAAACGCTGGCGTATTTGCTACCCTGTCTGCGTCAGCTTCAGTTCTCGAAGGAGAAACTTCCGCAACTGATCATCCTGGTACCTACGCGTGAACTAGTTGTGCAGGTACTGGAAACCGTAACGCAATTGACAGCCTACCTGAATCTGGTAGCGGTGGGTGTTTATGGCGGTGTCAACATGAAGCCCCAGGTAGCTCAGGTTCAGCAAGGACTGGACATATTGGTGGCTACCCCCGGCCGTCTGGTCGATTTACTGTCGAATGGGGTTTTAAAGACCAAAGCGGTAAAAAAACTGGTTATCGATGAGGTCGATGAAATGCTGGACCTTGGGTTCCGGACGCAACTAAAAACCATCCTTGACCTGCTACCGCCAAAGCGCCAGAACCTGCTGTTTTCGGCTACCCTTACACCCGATGTCGAGCAACTGATCGATACGTTCTTCAATAACCCCGTTCGGGTAGAAGCAGCACCGATGGGTACGCCCCTCGAAAATATTGCTCAGACGGCGTATGCCGTTCCCAACTTCTACACCAAAGTGAATTTGCTGACGTTGCTGCTGCGTCAGGATGCGGATATGACTAAGGTGCTTGTCTTTGTGGCGACCCGACAGCTTGCCGATCAGTTGGAAGAAGAACTGGCCCCTTCCTTTCCAGACCAGGTTGGCATTATTCACGCCAGCAAAGCACAAAACCTTCGGTTCGAAGCGGTCGAAAAATTCAAATCGGGGCGCATACGGGTGTTGATTGCGACTGATATTGTTGCCCGTGGTATCGACGTTGCCCAGGTTTCGCATGTAGTCAATTTCGATATGCCCGACGTATCGGAAACCTACATTCACCGAATTGGCCGAACGGGTCGGGCCGATCAGCAAGGCATTGCCATCACCTTTCTGACACCCAACGACGACGAACGACGGGAAGCCGTTGAAGCCTTGATGAACTATACTATTCCGGTACTCCCTTTACCCACTGATCTAGTTATTTCCGAGGAACTGACAGACGCTGAACGGCCTAAAGTACACATGAGAGCCGTTGAGGTAAAAGCCCCTAAACGAGAGGATGTAGGCCCTGCTTTTCACGAAAAACTAGCCAAGAATAAAAAAGTAAATGTCCGGCGCGATTATGCGGCCGAAAAACGAGAAAAATATGGTCGACCCATTAAGCGAAGCGGAAAAAAGTAAGGTCACCTTTGCCTCACTTGGGCTATCGGAACCCCTGCTGAAAGCTGTAGAGGAGCAACAATACACACGCCCCTACCCCATTCAGCGGGACGCTATTCCACCCATTCTGCGTGGAAAGGATATTCTGGGCATCGCTAAAACAGGGTCGGGTAAAACGGCCAGTTTTGTTCTGCCGATTCTGGAGTTATTTCATCGAACAAAAACCGTTGGTAGTCGCTATGCCAGCGTGCTCGTGCTGGTGCCAACCCGTGAACTAGCGAGTCAGGTAGCCGATGTATTTCAACAACTGGGCGTGCATCTTTTCCCAAAAGTAAAAACGGTGGCGGTATATGGTGGCGTGTCCATCAATCCGCAGATGCAGGCCGTACATGGAGCCGATATTATTGTGGCTACACCGGGCCGGTTGCTGGATTTGCTCGATCAGAATGCCCTGCGTCTGTCAGACGTTGAGATCCTGGTTCTCGACGAAGCCGATAAGATGCTTGCCCTGGGCTTTGCCGATGAAATGAATCAACTGGTTGATCGGTTGCCCAAAAACCGACAGACGATCCTGTTCTCCGCAACGCTGGGCGATGCCATTGACGAGATCAATAAAAGTCTTCTGCGCACGCCCGTAACAATTGAAGTGGTCGAAGAAGCCACCAACCTCGAACTGATCGAGCAGGTTGCCTACAACGTTGACCCAACCCGCAAAGGGCCGTTGCTGCGCTATTTGATCAAAACCGAACAGATGCAACAGGTGCTGGTTTTCGCTTCGTCGACCCGAACAGCTGATAATCTAGTCGTTAAATTGACGAAAAACGGCATTCAGGCGGCTGCTATCCACGGCCAGAAAGGGCAGCAGGTTCGCACCGATGTACTCCACAAATTCAAGGCGGGCAAATTGCAGGTAATGGTAGCCACGGATCTGTTGGCGCGTGGCATCGACATTCAACTGCTTCCGTACGTAATCAACTTCGATCTGCCACGGTCTCCCAAAGATTACGTTCACCGAATTGGTCGGACGGGCCGTGCCGAAGCAACCGGAAAAGCCATTTCGCTCATCACACCCGACGACGAGCACCATTTTAAAATCATCCAGAAGAAGATGGGAAAACGGGTAGAGCAAATCGATACCACCGATCTGGATTTACAGGGCTACTGATCGTTATGTTCATAGTCTGGCCCAAACAGGCATCAGGGGGAATACGGATTGATTGTCTGAATCATACTTACAGCTTCAATCGTCGGCTAAAGAATACGGCTCTTTTCAGCTTTCAATCGAGTTAATTCACCCAGGAGCCGGGTCTTAGTCGCCAGCTCCGGCTGATCCAGCCGATCGGCCAGACGGGCTACAGCCAGGTTCAATGAATCTATTTCGGTTTCGCGACCCTGGTTAATATCGACCAGGGTCGAAATGAGCTGCCCCTCCGATCGTTGGCTGATTTGCAATAGCCGTTGCTCTACTTCCGCCCGATCCAGCCCGACGCCCACTTTTTTTGCCACGGCCAGACATTCGTCGATAACCTCACGCGCCAAAGCCAACGCCGATTCATTCCGATAAAAAATACCGTTATCGACGTCGAGCAGTGGGCAAATGGCATTGAACACACAATTGGTAATGACTTTCTCCCAAATAGCCTGCTGGATGGCAACTTCTGCCCGGAATGGAAACTGGGGGGTGGTAAGCGTTGCTACCAATTCGGACAGCTCAGTTTCGTGACCACGAACGACACCAACAGGAGAAGCCGCTACGGGCTTGTAGCGAACCACATAAGGAGCCTGTACCTGGCTGGTTGCCAGTAACACACATCGATAGAGTCGAGGAAAACCGGCCTCTAAAAACGGGTCTTCGACACCCAACCCATTTTGGAGCAACACAAGGGGTGACTGACCCGTTTTCCCATTCAGTCGCTGCGCCAGTTCCCGATTACCGAACGATTTACTGGTCAGCAAAACAGGCCCATTCAACGCATTCATTTCTTCCAGAGAACGAACGGGCACCGTGGCCGATAAGCTAGTGCCGTCGATACTGTCAACCGTAATGCTTGCTTCGTCCGTTTCTGCCGGGCTACCCTGCCGACCGCGTATCAGCGTGACGTCTTTACCAGCCTGCTTCAGCAACACGGCTAAGGTCATACCAATGGCGCCAACGCCAATTATGTAGATGGGGTTGTTCATGAGGGATGCGTAGACGATGGTTTAATAGCGACAAATCGAAGCCGTTTATAATCAGCGAACCAGTGCCCATCGGCATAATTGGTCGATCGAAGCGGGTCGTTTACGGCCGATAAAACCGTTTGTCGGTCATTGGCAGACAGGGCATTCAACACATCCCCCCGAAACATGGCCAGCCAGTCACTTATTCCGGTTTCAGGGTCAGCCAGTGGCGTATCGCGGTCGAAATATTGCATGAATGCGATGGAGAAACCAGCCGTTTCCAGCATCGCTGCATACTGCCCCAAACTCGGAAAGTAGTTTGGGTTGGCCGGTTCAGGTATCCCCAACGCAGCCAGAGCCTTCGTAAACGCGGTTAGGATGCGCTGCACATTACCCTTTCCTCCCATCTCCGCCACAAAACGCCCACCCGGTTTAAGCGCGGCAAACACATTGCTTAAGACCTTCGGTTGTTCAGTTTCAGAAATCCAGTGGAGGGTAGCATTGCTAAAAACCGCGTCGAAGGGTTGGTCTGCAACCCACTCCCGAGCATCCGCCTGTTGAAAGCGAAGATGCGGGAACGATTCTAGGGCTTTTTCAATCATCGAAGCGGAAGCATCGACCCCTATAACCTCTGCACCACGTTGAGCGATCTGAGCCGTCAGTTCACCCGTGCCGCAACCCAGGTCCAGAATTTGCTCGCCCGACTGCGGCTCCAGCAAACGGAGTACATCGGTTCCATAGTGAAAAACAAAGGCGTGTTTTTGCTGGTAGAGATCAGCATTCCAGGGGTTTTGCGAAGAATCCATAGTTCACAAATCGAAGTAACGATAAACGTTGAAAGAATGAGGGGCTATATAAGCCAGCTATCCAGCCCAGCGTCCTGATGGGCGTGGTTTGGGGGTCTATTGAATCATAATCCCAGTTGCTGGTGAATAAGTTGTCCGATGGTTTGCAGGCCCCAGGCAACACGCTCGTCAAACGGCATACCATAACTAAGTCGCATACAGTTGCCATACTGTGGCTGGAGGCTGAATACACAACCGGGCAGAATACTGATTTTGTATTCCGCCAGCTCATCGGCCAGAGCCAGCGTATCGATCCGAGCATCCACCTCGACCCATAAGGTAAATCCACCCTGCGGCTCGCTGATGCGTGTACCCTCCGGAAAGTAGGTTCGGATGGTTTGCTGATAACGCTGGCAATTACTTTTCAGCCGCTGCCGGAGTCGGCGCAGGTGCAGTTCATAGCGATCGTTGGCCAGAAAATTAGCCACTGCCTGCTGCGTTAATCCCGGCGAAAAGCCACCCTGATACCGCTTTATCTGGAATAGGGCCTCATAATAGCGCCCTGGGGCTACCCACCCTACCCGATAGCCAGGCGCCAGTGTTTTGCTAAACGATCCGCACCATAAAACCAACCCTTGCCGGTCGAAAGCCTTACAGGGTAGTGGTCGGTCAGGGGCAAAATGCAGGTCGCCATACAGATCATCTTCAATGAGTGGAATCTGGTAGCTTTCCATCAGCCGTACCAGTCGTTGTTTGTGCGTGATCGGCATACAGCAACCGAGTGGATTACTAAAGCTGGGCACCAGCAAACAGGCCTGCACCTGCCCTATTTGCAGATGCTTTTCCAGTACATCCAGGTCAACACCCGTCAGCGGATCGGTCGGGAGTTCGAGCACCTTCAAGCCTAGTGATAGTATGGTTTGAAGAATACCGAAATAGACAGGGCTTTCGACCGCAACCGTATCGCCCGGCCGGGTAACGGTTTTCAAACATAAGGTTAAGGCAGCCGTACAGCCTTCAGTTGTAATAATTTCCTCATCAGTAAGCTGACTACCCCAGAACAGGGCATAGCGGGCAATTTGTCGGCGCAATGCCTGATTCCCAACCATCTGTTCGTATTCGATTCCCCCATGCGGCAGTTCGCGCTGCGCCTGCTGAAGCGCCTTCGTCAGCTTGCTCACAGGCAACAATTCAGGAGCGGGCACACCCATCGACAGCGAAAGCCAGCCTGGCTCTCGCTGCTGCCGCATCCGTCTCCGTAACACCGATTCCTGATTAGACAGGCTTGTCTGATGGGCCATTGCCTGGGGCTCCGATCGACGTGGTACAGTGTCCATCCGATCAATCAGTGTTCGAGCGTAGTAGCCCGACTGAGGGCGAGCTTCTACCAGGCCTTCTGCCTCCAGACAATAGTAGGCTTGCTGTACCGTGTTGATGCTAACGCCCAGTTCCTGACTAAGCATCCGAACCGAAGGAAGTTTATCGCCCTCGGCCAGTACACCCAGCCGCAACTTATCGCCCAACTGACGAGCTACCTGCTGATACTTGGGAATCGATCCATTCATAGACAGTTGCTGATCGCGAAAGAGGTTTACGGAACAAAAGTAGAACACCCATCTGTACGATTTACCATACAGTTTTCGCGAAAGTAACCCGTACAGTTTTCCTGACTTGCCTACTGATCAGGAAAACCAACTGTACGGCGCTGTACGCACCAAAGTGTATCTTTTTCCGTACAGTCTGGATTCCGTTTTTTGCCCCATGCAAATTCAGACAACCTCCTTTCCCGATCTTGCCCGACTGCGGGCCGATACGCCCGGTTGCTACGATCATCTGTTTATGAATAGCGCCGGGGCTTCTTTAATGCCTACTCCCGTTGTGACGGCCATGATGGAGTATCTCCAGCAGGAGACCGAGTTGGGCGGTTATGAAGTCGAACGATTACGAAGCAGCCAGATCGCCCGATTTTATGACGAAACAGCCCGGCTGCTAAATACCAAACCGGGCAACATAGCCTATGCCTACAGTGCCACCGATGCGGGCTTTCAGGTTCTGTCGGCCATACCGTTTCGAGCGGGTGATACGATTCTGACAACCACGAACGATTACGTGTCCAACCAGCTGGCGTTTCTATCCATGCAGCAACGGCTAGGCATTCGCCTACTGCGAATCAATGATCTGCCCAACGGCGACCTCGACCTGACGCACCTGGACGAATTGATCCGCACGCATCGCCCCACATTGATAGCCATTACACACATTCCAACCAACTCAGGTCTGGTGCTGCCAGCCGAGGAAGTGGGCAGACTGTGTCGGCAATACGGCGTCTGGTACCTGCTCGATGCAGCTCAGTCGGTGGGACAGTTGCCGCTCGATGTCGCTCAGATCCAGCCCGATTTTCTGATCGCAACAGGCCGTAAGTTTTTACGTGGACCGCGTAATACGGGATTTCTATATGTTTCTGATCGCGTACTGGAAGCCGGATTGGCTCCGCTCCTTGTCGACCGTCGGGCGGCTAGCTGGACGGCGCCGGATGCCTACACCTTACAGACAGGTGCCCGCCGATTTGAACCCCAGGAGATTTCACTCCTCAGCGTGGGACTGGCCGAAGCCGTTCGGTACGCCAACGAGATAACCCTGGACGCCATTAGCCAGCAGAACCAACAGTTGATGCACCGACTCCGAACGGGGCTGCAACAAATTGATGGGCTGACTCTACTGGACCGGGGTTCCCAACAAAGCAACCTCCTGACCTTTCACACCACCCGCCAATCGCTGGCTACACTGGACGCTACACTCAGACGTGAGGGGGTAATTTTTACCGTACAACATGCCGGTGCCGCCTTGATCGATTTCCAGCGAAAAGGCATCGATTGGCTCATTCGGTTGTCACCTCACTATTTCAACACAGAGGAGGAAATCGACGCCGTCGTCGATGTTATCGGCCATGCGGTACACTAATCGCTCATTACCTTTGCTGGCATCCCCTCCGATTTTAGCTATAAACCAACCTGCCCCATGCAAACCGATTATCTGAAAAGTGTAATCAGTCAGTTTGAGTACTATAAACTACTGGGTGACAAAACGCTGGCCCAGCTTCCCGATGAAGCACTTTTCTGGCAGTATAGTACCGAAAGCAACAGCATTGCTATGATCGTCAAGCACCTGTGGGGGAATATGATGAGCCGCTGGACGGGCTTCCTGACCACCGATGGCGAAAAAGAATGGCGCGACCGCGATGGGGAATTTGTCAATGATCTTCAGTCGAGGGATGATCTGCTTCAAAAATGGCAGGAAGGCTGGTCTGTGCTGCTAGAAACGCTCAGATCCTTGCAGGAAGACGATCTGGCCAAAATCATCTACATCCGCAATCAGGGCCATTCGGTTCTGGAAGCCATCAACCGGCAACTGGCCCATTATCCGTATCATGTCGGACAAATCGTTTTTATCGGGAAAATGCTGGCTAAGGAGTGGACATCGCTCTCCATACCCAAAGGGGAATCCCGACAGTTTAATACCGATAAATTCGCAAAGCCCAAACACCGGGAACATTTTACCGACGAGTTTCTAAAGCCGGATCGACCAGATTCAGAAGACTAACCCAAACCAGGAAAACGCCATGACTCAACAAGTAGCGACTCAATTTGCCGATGAGTGGATCAGCGCCTTCAACGCACACGACCTGACCGCCATTCTGGACCATTACGCCGACGAACTGGAATTTTATTCGCCTTTTATTCCACTTCTGAACGTCAATGACTCAGGCTGTATTACCAGCAAACGTGACCTGGAACGCTATTTTCAGATCGGTCTGGATACGTATCCTGATCTACACTTCACGCTGCACAATGTGTTTGTCGGTATCGACACCCTGGCGATTTATTACACCTCTGTTCAGAGCCGACTGGCTTGTGAAGTGTTTCGGTTGAATGCCGCCGGGAAAGCCGATCGGGTCTTATGCCACTACACGACGGGCGCATCGCCCGACCCAAAAACAGCGTAAATGAAACAGTCACCGACCCTCTTTTATCATGTGTAACAACGAGCTACTAGCCCATGCTGTCAAGGCGTTAGCATACCGATTTAGAAAAGCGATCAATGGCTCAGCCGATCCGTTTGGCACGTTTACGATCAGTACGCATACCCGAAGCCCCAACCAGATTATCAATCACATGTATGATCTGGCTGTTAAAACAAAGCTCATGATTACTGAAGGGTCTATCAGTTGCCCAGCGCCCTCAGTTCTGGATTTTGCGGGGGAAACAACCCGATTCATTGAGGCATTGCATGAACTGGTCATCACGATAGATTCCGTTCCGATTAGCAGCGACATGCGTAAGCGCTTGTTACAGGGACCTATTTTAGACATGGCCACGCATATTGGGCAGTTAGCCATGCTGAACGGCCTCAACGGTAATCCTGTCCCCAAAGAAAGTTATTACAACGCCGATATTGAGTAACCCGTGCATGCAACTATCCGATACCAAACATAAAAGAGTGGTATCGCTGAAAATGCAGCACCCTCAAAGCCGAAAATGAACGTGAATCTCCCGGCTCATCACCTTAGAAAACCACGTTCATTTGACGACCTATACTACCGACCGCATACTAAGGTTCACCCATCTACACGGAGGAGGCTATTTATACCAGTTTGCTCTTGAAGAAATCGATGGTGCGCTGCCAGGCAAGCTCAGCCGCTGCTTTGTCGTATCGAGGGGTTGTGTCGTTATGGAAACCGTGATTGGCATTCGGATAAACATAGGCCGTGTAGTCTTTCTTATTCTCCTTCAGCGCAGCCTCATAAGCTGGCCAACCGGCATTGACGCCTTTATCCAATTCACCGTAGTGTAACAGCAGGGGCGCTTTTATTTTAGGAACATCTTCAACAGGCGGCTGACCTCCATAAAACGGAACCGCAGCCGCCAGATCGGGCATACGCACGGCCATCATGTTGGAAATCCAGCCTCCGAAACAAAACCCCACCACACCCACTTTGCCGTTGCAATTCGGATTGGTCTTTAAATATTCCGCAGCGGCTATAAAATCCTCCAGCATCTCATCGCGGTTACGCTTGCTTTGCAGTTCGCGTCCTTTATCGTCGCTACCGGGATAGCCACCCAGGGGCGACAGCGCATCGGGAGCCAGCGTGACAAATCCAGCCAGTGCCGCCCGACGGGCCACATCTTCGATATGCGGATTTAATCCCCGATTTTCGTGCACGACCACAATTCCGCCCAATTTTCCTTTCGCACCAGCTGGTTTCGACAGCAACGCCTTGATTGTACCTCCCCCTTTGGACGATGGATAATTCACGAATTCTGACGTCAGGCGTGGGTCATCAGCCTTAATTTGAATAGCGCCTTTGTAATCGGGCATCAAAAAACTCATCAGTGATGTAAGGGTAAGGCCACCTACAGCATAGGCTGATAATTTCTGGACAAAATCACGCCGATCGATACGGCTATGGGCATAGTCGTCGTAAAGGTCAAATACCTCCTGTTTAATGTCTTCTTTTCGGATGGGGTTCATGGTCGTTAGAATACGTGTTTGGTTTAAAAGTACGCAATTACCCGCTTATCCAGTATTTTCCAAATAAAAGCTTAGTTTACAACGTGGTAGCTCATTGACGAGCACCACTCATTCCTATATCCGCGCTCATCGTTGATTGCATTCAGCCTACTTACATACAGAACGTATCAGGCCTATAAGCGACTACTACCGCCCCTAGATTCAGAGGTCAATTCCACTTAGGTACGATTAGCTCAGTGGGCCAATACGGGCAAAACCCGCTGTAAATTTCAATTCCACTCAGGTACGATTAGAAGGTCAGTCACGGTGCAGATGGATCTGGCCAGTAGTTAATTTCAATTCCACTCAGGTACGATTAGAAGCAACTGGCCAGGCTACGACCCCCGTAAAGCCCCCGCATTTCAATTCCACTCAGGTACGATTAGAAGCCGTGAAATTAGGGCTAAAAAAGGGGCTTTGCGCAGCCCTATACCACTTTTTATCCGCTCAATTAGAAGATAATTATCGTCTATCAGCAATAATAGGAAAATACCCCGCGATCGACGATACCTATAAATCAATCAATTAGCTCCAATTACCCTCAATTTAGCCTATAAAACCAGCATGTCAAAGAACAGTTTGGCGGGATCGACGATACGAAGCCCTACAGAAAATCGTCTGTCGATTGCCGTTCTACCCCTACGATTTGCTTGTCGAGCCATTTCTGATCCCGGTTTTTGAACAGAATCAGACTGTCCTCTTCTTCGTTCATAATGCGCCTTGCCTCATACAATAACTCTTTCAACTGCACCTCCGTCAGTTCCCCCTCAAATACTGAATTCTGAATCCAGTTTAAATACCGCCGACAGAGTTTGAGCATCTTCCCAACCCGCTTCTGCCCCATATCGTAAACTAAAATTACATACATAATTAAAGAGCGAAAGAGTGAATGAGCGAAAGAGTGAAATTTCCGCGTCAGCCTTTCGCTCATTCACTCTTTCGCTCTTTATAAGCCTACCACCAGGCTTTGAAGGGTTTGTAGGCATCGATGCCGAGTAAATGCTTTTGTAATTTATAGCATTCCAGTTTGATCAGGTGTTTGTAGCTGACACTGCGTCCCAGCGATCGGTGCTTGATGGTTTCCTTCAACGAGGCATCGAACTCCTGCAAAAATCGCTTGCGTGCGCCTTCTTTCATCAAACAGCCGCCCACTTCCATCCGAAAATCTGACGGTTGTAGCTGCCGCTTGTTGACCATCCGAAAAATGAGCCGGTCGACCAGAATCGGTTTGAAGATCTCGGCCATGTCCAGCGCCAGCGAGTATCGACGCGCTCCCGGCTCATGCAGAAAGCTGATTGTTGGGTTCAGTTGGGTATGATAGATCATGCTCAGGCAGGCCGTGTAACAAAGCATATTACCCAAGGAGATCATGGCATTCAGCTCATTCTGCGGAGGCCGTTTGCTACGACCATCCATACAGAAAGTCTCACCCAGAATCGCGTCAAAACAGCTATAGTACGTTTGGCGGATATTGCCTTCAATGCCCATCAACGTCGGGACATCTGGCGCAGTAGGCACCGACGCCAGCAGTTGCTCGACCATGGCAATGGAATCGGACAGGCAGTTGGCCTTCCGATTATCGTAGTATTTCAGCACCCGCAGAATGTTGCAGGCAGCTCCCTCCACAAACGCCTGGGCAATGACCATGCGTTTTTTGGTCGATACATAGTGCTTCGTTTGCTCCACCTGCATCTTGCCAGCCAGCAGGTACTCGCGGGGCATAAACGAACCGGTATAGTGCTCGTAATAGTCGAAGAAGTGGACGGCGATTCCTTCTTTACCCAGAAAATTATACAGGGCCGAATTGGCATCTAAACTCCCGAATATATACAGGTCAGACACCTGCTCAACCGGCAAAAATCGGGGCTGGCCTTCGTTGCCATCCTCGTCAACAGGGGTGAACTTGAGGGTATTATCCTGTCGGCTCAGTCGCCCTGGATTCATCAGGTATTTAGTCTGTTTCATATTTTTTCGACAGGATTTACATGATTCACATGATTTTTATTCACCTGGAATCATCCTGTCAATCATGTAAATCCTGTCAAAAAACTACTTTTTATACGTTCGGTATTTCCGCTTCACCTTAACACTGCTCCCGAAATTAATGAGTAAGCCAACATCCAGCCCGGTAGCTGTCAGGTAATTGACTAACTGTGCTTCATGTTTGGGATGTATGGCTTCTACGGCTTTCAACTCAATCAATACATTTCCGTCAACAAGCATGTCGGCCACATAATCGCCCACCTGAACGCGCTGGTAAAAAACCGGAATGTTTACCTGCTGAACGACCGAAATTCCTCGATTATGTAATTCAACAGATAGTGCGTTTTCATACACTTTTTCCAGAAAGCCAGGGCCGAGCGTATTATGAACGGCATAAGCCGCTGCGATAATCTGGTGGGTTAGATTGTCATAATTCATTTTTTCGACAGGATTAACAGGATTGACAGGATTTTACTCGTTATAAGACGAGCTCGCACAGAAAAGTAATCTTGTCAATCTTGTTAATCCTGTCAGAAAAAACTGTTAATCCTGTCAAAAAGAATCCTCAGCTGCATAACAAAAATCGAAATAACTACACGACCGGCATTTACTTTTCGCGATCCGATCCGGGCATTGTTCGGAATCCACTATACGTTCGATGTCCTGCACCCAGGCTTCTACCATGGGTATATCTTCGTCGTCCAGCCGGACGGGCTGTGTCTGGCGTAGTTTCGGATACTCGATCAGGCCGGTGGCTCCTTGCACGCCATTTCGCCGGAGCAGATACAAATAGAACTGCACCTGCGCTACGTGCGAATGTTCGAGCTTGTCCGACTTCTTGATCTCATGCACGACTTTATCCACTGGGTCGTAGAAATCAATTCGAGAGCCATCCAGCAGAATTTCGCGGTATCGCTCAGCGCGTTGCGGGTATGACTTCTCACCGATAAACGACCCTTCGGCCACCAGTTCGGAGGTATGCTCCATCTCAATCTTGTGATGAAACAACCATAACTTCCGGTGACAGACTTTATAGTATTTAATATACGTGCCGGTGATAGTCATAGAAAAGACATTTACAAGAAATTATCGATTGTTGTCAATTCACGTAATGTCAGTCCTATATCCTCGTTGTACAAACCATCATTAGCTACATATACCTTTGTTAGATCTTCATCAATGTAAACGTTCTCAGTGTAAAGCGCTCCTATTTTTAACCCTTTCTCTATTAGATAAACGGGCAGTTCAATAGCCTGATCATTTTTTGTAGCATTGAAGTCTGACCAGTTCTTGAATGCGGTTTGTTCTAATTTTCCAATAAATACAGAATCATTACCCACGATGTCACGGCTTCGCCAAAATGCGGTTTCAGCATCGTCTTCTCGTGTGGTACTCATCGAACCAATTATCCAGTTAGTTATAAAAAGTTGCTTCAAATTTTCCGCATTCGTTTGTGCCTTTGTACTTTGAACCGAAGTCGTTGCATATACTTCATTAAGTATTGATGTAAATACATTAGCAGAATAAGAACGAACTGCCAATTTGTCCTTTGTGCTCACTAAACATGGGCTCGGCAACCAGCTAGCACCCCGTTTATAAGTACCGTAGGGGGCTGGATAAATTTCTCCGTTCGTAGTTGGTATAACTACATGTAACTCCCCAACACCGGTAGTGCTGAAACGGCTTAAACGGCCTGCCCGTTGAATCAAACGGTCAATAGGGCACAGTTCCGAAAGCATAATATCAGCACTTATATTGACACTCATTTCACCAATCTGAGTTAGGATAACAATTCCTTCTGCCAGTTTTTCTTCCCAAGCTTTACGCCCTAATTTCTCAAGTAATATGTCTTCTTTTTCCTTCTTATGTGGTTCTGTAAATCGACTGTGATAAAGTGTGGGGGTCACTCCCTGCCCGCAAAACCAATCATAAAATTGCATAGCCTTTGCGACAGTATTGGCATAAATAATAGCACACCGTGCTTTAATACATTTATTGAGTAGGCCCTCTAATTCGGAGATAGATTCGTATTCTCTAATCGATTTAATGTTGCATCGAATACGTTCAAGGTCAGATTCATCTTCATAAATTTTCTTAACATCGTATCCCGTTGCTTGATACAGCGGCAAGCAAGAATCGGGCAATGAAGCACTCATCAATAAGACCGGTACTTTCCATGCATGCAGTGCCGTTAACAATATCAAAATATTAGCCTGAGTGAAATCATCGTAAAAATCAGCCTCATCTATAACCAAACAGCTATTAGCCAGATTAAAGGCAATTAAATGATGATCTTCGCGGGTAAGGGTTAATGACATTAATAAGTGATCGATAGTACAGACCGTTACTGGTGTCATCAGTTGCCTAGCCGATTCGTGCTGTTTCTGCGCTTCTTTAAAATGAATTCGTTTTTCTTCAATGGCTAACCGAAACTTGTTATGCCATGCACTTGAATGATACAATCCTGTGTCAGAAAGGCTTTCGGCTACATTGATAGACAACGCGTTTGACGTAAAGCGCGTAGGCATAGCAATAACTAACCGCTGTGCTCGTCCTGCTTCAATTTGTTTAGAAGCCCATAGCAAAGCAGAATCTGTTTTACCTGCTCCAGTTGGAGCGCGAACTAATAACAACTCTTCCTGCCAATTCGCTTCGACTATCCGCTGAACATTACGCCTTTCCGAATGAGGAAATTTATATTCAAATGATTTAGGATCAGATAAATTCTCTCCTGACTCTTTAGCGCTTGTTCGGCGGTCGGCGACTTGTAGGTAAGATCTTACACCAGCATATTCATAATGCGGCAATAGCGCCTTTTCAAAGTCATGATGGCTTTCAAACTGATTATTATGTTGCTTAAACTTCCGCCATAGCTTTTCACCTTCACCTTTAAATACTGGCCGTTTCCATTTATCCTCGTGTCTAACAGACAGCTTTCCATGGTGCGCACCGATAGCGATTTGAACGGGCAATGAGAAGTTACCTTTCTGCCGTTGGATCAGTGAATCAATCTCGTGCCTAATATCTGCTTTTAATAAATTACGACCTGTTTGCCCTTTGCATGCTCGTTCGTAATCTTGGTAAGAGCCACCAAATTCAGCATGCCATTTTAAATAGTCGTTGTAATCCTGCTGACAGGCTGATTGCCATTTTGGGTGTTTTTTGCCGTCATCATGAAATTTGCAGGCTATGTTTAAACGTTTACGTAAATCATTACCCGTCAACTGATGGTATTTATCAAATGTGGTTGACAGGCAACGCATCAGCATTTGTCCTTCATTAACAACGCCTGTAACATGCTGCGTAAATGTTATTCCACTGGGTTTGGCAAGAGATTCAGTAGTCGTCATATGCTGGCAGGTATTTTTGACATGAGACAAGTAAGTTCTTACCGCTTCAGTCGGTGATTGTAGCGGTAAGAACTCTTTCTAATTACGGCCTGCAAATTCTTCGAACGTCATCACAGCACTATCACCTTCACTTAAATCAGTTAGAGTCGAAGAAGCTAATAAAGTCAATGCTTCCTCATAGGCTTTAAATACGGATTCATCAGTATCGTCATCACCTAAAAAGTATTGCGCATTGCGTGACTGTAATTCAGCCAGAATATTTTTTTGCTGGGTTTCGCCTACCGAAAAATAGCGAGCGGCCTTGCGACTGTGTTTTGTATCAAACACAATCAGAACTTTTAGTGGCTCACCACTTACGGCATTACGAGCTTGGTTGGAATAGTCCTGCAACGAGCGTGTAGCCTCTAGGAACAGCCTTACACGACGCATACGTTCTGCTTCGGGCGCATGCTTATGATGGGTGGTTTCCAGATGGAACGAATTCTGGTAGCGGAAAGCCTTCGACGTACTCAATGATGTAATATCCAGATAAAAGTTCATTAACATCATATCGTTCTCACTGAACTCACGAGTTGCAAGTGCCTGATCACGACTATCTTCATTAGGGTCCTGTTTAAGGCGAATCAACAAATCCCGACCTACTTTGCTTTCTTCTAAGGCTACTGCCATTGTAGCAGATAGTGGCGCTGTTCGACGGCCTGAATAATCCCCTCTGGAAGGATGCATGAACCCACCCATGTCGGCCCTAAGGTCAACCTCAATATGGTTGCTGACTCCATCGCCATTTGAAACATAGGTTTGCGCTCTGTCGGGGTCGGCTGCATTCAAACGCGACATGGCCGAAAATAGAACGTGCCGCTGCATTTGTCCTGAAACGTATACTTTCCCGTCCGGCGTCCGTTTGATGGAGGAAGCATTCCCGAGTAATTTTTCACCCCCATTAGCCATATGGTAATCAAAAGGCGCAACTATCGAAACAAGTATTCCTGAAATTTCCATAAAGAATATTGGTTTAAGAAGTTATCAACTAAGCTTGTAAGTCTAAATCATCTTCTTCGTTTTGATTTTCGATATTATCTATAGGCCCATCCGAAGCTTTAGGCTCATATTTATTGCGCAAACGCGAAAAAGCAATCAGCATATTTTGCGCTTGCTTAAGTGTCAATCCGTCAGGCATGGCTTTACCAACCAGAGTTTTCTCAATGAATAATCCAGCTTCTTCAGGAGCATCTATACCACCCGCTAATCGTCCAGCGCGGGCAATCGTGTGTGAAACAAGATCATCGCTTGTTTTAGCAGAGAAGATTGCACTTTCCAATTCAACCAACATTTTAGCCTTGATCTTACGCTCGTCAGCAGTTAGTGGAGTCGGCTTGGCACCGGGAGGTGTATTTCTCTCCGATATAGCAACTAAATAAGCGACGCGATTGAACCAACTGCCAAGTGCCTTAGCAGATTTTACGGTCTCGGGTGATATACCTTCCATTTTTTCAAAATAAGTGGTGAATAAGATGTTGGTTTGAGAAGGGTATTCAGCTCGTTGAGCTAAGAAATCACGAAATGATACTCTGTTAAATTGGATCAGAAAACGGGCTGTAAACAAGTCGAAAACCTGATAGTCGTTTCGGTTATCAAGATTTCGTGGGCCTGGGCTCAACAGTACAGTATAATAAAGGCTATCAATAATTTCACTAAGCCGATTTTCTTTTGCTAAATCAACAAGGTAGTGATTGTATCGGAACGACTGCGCTTTGCCATAACTGATGACATACATTTGAGCATTTTTCAAGCTTTCAAGTACGTCCAGCGCCCAAGGTGTATCTTCCGCTTCTTTAGCCCATGAACCAATTGAACCTAAAAGTGCTACAGGACCAAGCGCACTGCTTCGAGGTGCATGGGGGAAATTACCATCATATATTTTAGGTCGTAAAGGGCTTTCTTTTGTTACTTCACCTTTTTTATTTTTCTCCTGAAACACCCCACCCTATAATGCATCATTCTGTAGATATTGGTCCCGTACTTTCCTGAAAAGCTTGATAAATTGAACGGTGTCTTTAATTGAATCGAAGGCCGGAAGTATAGTCGTGTTAGTACGTTCTGTTTTTCCCTGAGCATACGTTTTATATGCCATTGCAGGCTTAAAAGCGGTGAGTGAGGTAAGTAGAGCAAAAGCATTTTCAGCGGTTGATACTGACGGCTTTCCTCGACCAGCGGTTGCTCCAAAGCTTAAGTATTCGCCAGACGTTGGTGTTGATGACATACTAGCCTTAGTTGTTTTACTCAAGTTTACAACTCCATTATTTTTTACTAATTCACCTTGAATTTCAGTAATCCAATCTGTGCAACTTTTGATCAGGTTACCCGCTGCTTTATCCGAAGCAATAACATTGGGAGCCAGAAAAACACCTTTACTTGTATCTCCCTTGGCGTCATCACAAAACGCAAATTTTACCGAACGCATACCAGCGTAAGAGGTTGCTGGTTTCATGCGAAAATCCAGTAAACTTTTCTGTAACTCACGGATCAAAGCTGGTGCATGCTCGTTGACTGAAATACCCTCTTCAAGGTTTGTCTCAGCCAAAAACAGGGCATAGCCGTATCGTAAATAAGGATGTGTCATGACCGATCTATTTGAATATCCACCCAGCCATCATTTGTGCCTAGGTACACAAGATTGTTTGTGATTAAAGCCTCCTCAAGTCGCTGTAGCAGAGCCGCATCTATATCAAGTTTGAGTACATAGCTACCGCTCGCCATTAAATATTCTCGCGTTGCTAAGGTTGAATAATAGAGAGGGAAAGAGCCTATTTGAGCAGTAAAAAGGTCGCCTAACGCTTTTTTTGTCGGACGGTCGGGTTTTTCAGAATCGCGTTCAATGAGTCGTTTACGTCTGACAACTTCAATATCCTGATTCATACTACCATTAGCATGAACTGGATTGTCGCCAGCATCCGTACGGCGAAAAGCTTTCTTCCATAAATCATCGATGTGGATAACAGGAGGAACAAGCGTAAGGCTGATGTCGAATAAATGGTAAAGCAGTGGCAAATAGCCCGACTTAGAATAAGCTTTCTCAAATTTTACTTTTCCTTTCTGCTTCTTCTCATAAGCTTTTGTTAGATCTTTAAAAAGTCGCTCTCGGTCTTTTAGGCTAAGGTGTAAACCAAGCACATTCTCAAATAAACCACACAGTTGGTGTTTTGAAGGCGCAGTAAGCGTTTTGTAGTACGAACCAGGCACCTCGTCAATCATCGAATAAGGTGCTAGAGGTTGAAGAATCAGTTTACAGTTCGTCCGTTCACCGTCTTGAGTAATAAACGATATATCCATAAATATTCTACCAAGAGAAAGAAATATGTTAAAACCCGCTAAAAAATAATCTTTATTGACAATTATATTTACAAAGAGTCGCAGCGATTGGAATTAAAATAGAGAAAGAAATATGTTTCTAATCGTACCTCGTTGCGACTCATTTTCCCTAAATCTATATGCTCCACAACTACCTTTTCATTGACGAATGCGGTGATCCTGAATTCTATGGCAAACGCAAGAAGTTGCTGGTTGGCGAACTAGGCTATCAGCCGTTGCTAATTCTGGGACTGGTCGAAACATCAGATCGAAGAGCATTACGACAAGCTATTCTAGAATTACAACAGCGACTTTCAGGCGACTCTCTGTATCGTAGCATTCCGTCCGTTAAGAAAGCCGATTGGTTTCTACATGCTCGCGCGGATCATACCGATGTGCGAGCAGAAGTGTTCAAGTTTATCCGAGCGTATGAGGATATTCGGTTCCACGCGGTCATCGCTCGAAAAGATATTCAGCGCTTTAGCCAGAAGCACAATAACAGGCCCTCCGAGTTTTATTTTGATGTTGTTCAGCATCTGTTACGAGGTCGATTACGGCCCGAAGTCTACCAACACATTTACTTAGCTCAAAAGCAGAAATCAGGACAAAGTCAACTAATGGATCAAGGACAATACTTGTGGAGCAACTTGGATTAAGCATATAACTGAGTGAGCCGATATAAGAAGAATTCCACATTTCGAACCCCTCTGAA
>NZ_MKUD01000083.1 GCF_001898575.1 Spirosoma sp. 48-14 | reverse complement strand
AAGCAAAAAACCTGGCCGCTGCGGCCTGCAACCTGTCGCCGAGAACCCGCCTTGTGAGCCTATTTTGAACACGCCACCCAACGACCATGAGGGCTGATGGATGAGAACGCTACGTCCCTAAACTGCAACAGCTTCCAACCTTTACACCCTCATTTGGTTGGGCTGCCAGGCGTCCTCACCGGCGAGCGTCCTGTCAGCGGTAGCCTGCCCTATGCACATTCGCATTTAAATTATTTCTTCGGGGATTTGCACTGCTCTACGAAATATCTTCCGTAAGCAGTAACCCTAAAGTTATTTGATTGACTATAGTTTGCAGATACATCTAAATCAAGTTCAACCTTCTGCTCGTTTTGTTCATCTTCGACAATTTCGCCACTTGAACCTCTATTCTCAATTTCCACTTCAGGCTCTTCATATTTAAGCAAGCCTAACAATACCATGTTATCAATACAAATAGATACAAAATGGTCTTCTATCTTAAATTTATTCTTTATAGAATTAAATTTCACAACTATGGTTCTATTTTTATTTCCTCGAGGGTAATACTATCAAAAATCCGGCCCCAATTTTTTCTTCTTTCGTACTCTTCTATTCTATTTTTATAGGTTTCTTCAAAAGAAAAGTCTAGTATCTGAGCCTCAAGTGGATTTAGGCTTGATAATGTTTTAACAAGTCTTGGTTTTAAACCATTTTCAGGCGATGTAGCTATGTTAGCGAGTAGATTAGCCCATTTTTCTTGCAAAAGTTCATCTTCTTCCAAAGAGCATTCTTCAAGTAGAAGGACTAAAGTTTTAATTTTTAGCTCTTTAGGCTTTAAATTATTCTGCTCCAATAATTGAACTGTCTTGTTGAAAATATTTATTTGATTTTTAAGTCTGCGATACCGCATCTTGTCAGCAAATAGTTCACCAAGCTCTTTTGTGGCAGGGCCAAAAAGGGTTTTCATCAACTCTTCTGTTTTATCAAGTACTTGCTTCGGGAGATTAAGGCTTTGAATAATTTCTTTCATGTTAATTGATGTATTTTCCATAGCAAGTTACTGACTAAATTCATTTGTTTGTCTGGCTTGTCAGCGGGGACGTTGGCATTGTCATACGCGAACCGCCTTATTCTTAAGAGCGTGTTTGGGAATTATGTTTGGTTCTTGGGCTGAATACGTTGCAACATGATCTGAATGTTGGCTAAATATAGCCAGTTAACCGAAGAAGATATGGTATATTCATAATCTTTCACCAGCCGACGGAAGAAATTCGTCCAACTGATACTCCGTTCGACTACCCAACGCTTGGCTATGGGCACAAAACCCTTGGCTGATTCAGGCCGGGATGCCTTCTCAAAATCGATACTCCAATTAGCTAATTCGGCAGCAAATACCCTGTTGTAATCGGACCGCCGAAGCGGCCTGATCACCGAAGACCTTTTCCAGTCGTTCACCACATCGCCACAAAATACTGGTGACAAGGGGGACGGCCAATTTCCCATCGGCCCCATTAGCCGCGTCTACATCGGCTACCCACAAGCGGCCCTGGGTATCGACGACAAACGTGCGCTTGCGCCCATTGATAAGCTTGTGAGCATCCATGCCTCGGTATTCGCCGATCATAGGAGAGAGTTTAACGGATTGTGTATCAACACATAAGACAGAAGGTGTCGGCTCCCGGCCTTGTTGCTGACGGTCAAGCTGGTTCAGAGCCGCGTTCATCTGCTCGAACAGATTAGCTTTTTCCCACTGGTTAAAATAATAATAAACCGCTTGCCAAGGTAACCAGTCAGGGTGAATGTTACGCCACTGACTGCCCGTGCGCAGCAGCCATAAAATGCAGTCGAGAATCTTACGCAAGTCATGCTTGCGCTTGCGTTGAAGATTAAAAAAAGGCGAAATTGCGTTCCACTGGTAGTCGGTCAGTGGCCCCCACTGTTTGGTCATGGCTTTGTCGTTTGGCGACCACAAAGTTGACTCCACTACCAGTTCTTTTCAATTCCCAAACACGCTCTAAAGCCCAACTGTCGGAGCATTTACCCTGTCTCCGAGACGCTGCCTCGCAAACTTAAACCTGTCCAATCGGAGCGTTTCCTGTGTCAGCCGAAACCCAGAAATGGAAGCCCGGACTTTCCCACGCGGGGCGGTCAAATTGTCGCCCGGAAGCTGGAAATGGAAGCACTACTTGGACTGGCCACCCAACACCCATGAGGGTTGATGGATAATGACGCTACGTTACTGAACACAAGCAACTTCCAACCTTTACACCCTCATTTGGTTGGGCTGACCCGCTTGCCACCGGGACGTGCTTCCTGTCGACGGGAAGCCTGCCCACGCCGAGCGCTTTATGGTGCCTTAACCACTTGACTTTGCCTAAAATCCTCGACTCGGTAAAACAAAATAGCATTAAACAGCGTGAAACCGATCACTGACCAAAAACCATAAAATTGTGATAACCAAGTAGAAGCACCCCATGAATGGACAATCAAAACAAATAGCAAAAACACTTTGGTATAGTTGTTAGGCAACCAACGTCCCACTAAGCCGATGATAACCAGCCAAATAAAACAGATGACAAAAATGCCCGAAACGTGGTGAGCCATCATGTAAGCACCAAAGGGATTGCCCTCATTAGCCTTCGTTAAGTTTCCTTGCCAATAATCATCTGACTGATGAGTAATGGTGATAATAATGTCAAATAAAGCCGCCCAATAAGCGGGTACAAACGACAACCAACTTTTATTTTTCATTCTTATATTCATGAATCGGGGCGTTCACTCTGTCAACCGGAACCTGGAAATGGAAGCCCCAAAACTACCAAACTGATATAGTTGCGTTGTCAACGGAAGCCGACCAACGAGCCTAAAGCTGACCTGTTGGGGCGGCTCCCCTGTCGCAGGGAACCCGCCTTGTAAGCCCATTTTGGACACGCCACCCAACGCCAACAGGGGTTGATGGTGAGTGAGTCACTTCACTCAACGCGGCCAACTCCATACCTTTACACCGCACCGGCGGCCCGGCCCTGTTTGGTTGGGCTGCAAGCCTGACCACTGGGACGCGCTCCCTGTCGCCGGAACGGTGACAGCGCCGAGCCAATCAACAACGCACCCAACCGCTTAAAGCCGAACGCGAAGCCTTTTTTACTACGTTGCAGACCCGCGCCAAGCCTTTTCACTACGTTGTCGCGGGGCGCTTGCCCTGTCGAACGCTACGTTGCCAACGAGCCAAAAGGCTGGCTTGTCAAGGCGTTTCTCGTGTCGCAGGTGACCAAAAAGCTCCCCAACTCAGTCGTACAAGATGTCGACCGAAACCGCCCAACGAGCCCAATAGGCTGCCCTGTCGAGACGTGTGCCCTGTCGCCGGAGCGACGGCAAACACGCTTTACTTTTGGTTGTTCACCCAACCGTTAGATTTGGGTGCTGTAACAAAACCAAGATCAGATTTTGTCGCAAAAGGCAAAA
>NZ_MKUD01000082.1 GCF_001898575.1 Spirosoma sp. 48-14 | reverse complement strand
CAGGAATCTTATTTTGACAATATCACGACCACCAGCACTTCTTACGATTCATCGGGTAACTCAATGACCGAGACTATGGAGAAGACCTTCAATCAGGATAACAACAACCTGATGAGTGAGAAGCGTACATCGGCAGATGGGAAGGTATCTGAGACGGTCTATCAATATGCTGCAGAGAAGAACAATACGAAGCTATTGGGCGCCAATATGTTTTCGGTACCGCTGGAAGTGAGCCAAAAACAGGATGGAGTACAGACGGGCAAGCTGGAGACCAGATATGATCAGTCAGGCAATTATTTTCCGTCATCGGTACAGTCTTTCGGGATCAATAATGTGATCACCGGTGAGCAGACCAATGATATCTATGACACTATGGGGAATGTACTGCAGACCACTAATAAGTCGGGCGTGCCGACCGCTATCATCTGGGGTTATGACAGCACCCAGCCTATTGCAAAGATAGAGGGTTTGGGCTATAACACGATGCTTGCACTCATGGGACAGAGCGATGCTTCCGGTCTTGAGATTGTACAGAAATCCAACCAGGATATCAGCAGTACGGACAATACGAATGAGCAGCTGCTGAGAGATGCGCTGGAGACCTTCCGCAAGAAGCCGGAGTTCAAAAATTACCTGATCACCACTTACACCTATGACCCATTGATCGGGGTGAAGAGCGTGACATCACCGAACGGTTTTACAGAATACTATTTCTATGACAACCAGAACCGTCTGATAAGGGTAGAAGATGCCAACCACAATGTGATCAGGGAGAACAAATATCAGCAGAATGTTTATACCAATTAAAAACAATAACCACAAATGAAACGATACTTTATCTATATATTACTGATGCTTGCCGCTATTGGAGAGTTCAGTGCCCAAAGCTTCACGCCTAACCAGACCTACACCTACAGCCGTACTTACCTGGAGCCTGTTACCTATAATGCATCAAACCCTGACTCCAATAACAGCAAAAAACAGATACAATCCGTACAGTATACCGACGGATTAGGGAGACCTGTGCAGGATATCGCCATAGGCGCTACTTATAGTGGACAAGATATGATCACAGACTATTTCTATGATCCTGTAACAGGCAGGCAGACAAAGCAATATCTTCCGGTTACCAAAGCCGGCACTTCGGGAGCTATGCAAAGCGTATCCGAAGCGGATATCAACAGCTATTACGGCGTATCCAACGCGTTTGCGGAAGTGAAGACCGAAGACTCGCCGCTTAGCCGTCCTGTGGAAACAGCCGCCCCTGGCGATGCGTGGAAAATGTCCGGCGGAAAGACCAAAAAAGTAGAGTACCTCTTTATCGGGCAGAATGAGATCAAGCAATACACCGCTGTTTCCGATGATGACGAGAGCGTCTTTCAGCCGGCTGTTGCCCAAACGCAGAACTATGCCAAGGGCTCGCTTCATAAGCTCGTATCTACGGATGAGGACGGGAATGTATCCGTGGTGTATAAAAACTCCATGGGTCAGACGTTGGTTACCCGCCGGGAAAACGGAACGGAGAAGCTGGATACGCACTACCTCTACAACCAGTATGGGCAGCTGGTGATGATCATCCCGCCAAAAGCCTCTGCATTGGGAACGCTGGATCAGGGAGCTAAAGATGAGCTGTGCTACATCTACCGCTACGACAGCAAAGGCAGGCTGATAGAAAAGAAGCTGCCGGGCAAGGGCAAAGAAGAGATGGTGTATGACAAGGCTGACCGGCTGATCCTCTACCGGGATGCTGTAATGAGGGCACAGGACAGATGGCTCATCACTAAGTATGACCAGTTCGGCAGGGTGTTGTACACCGGTTTTATGAACGGAGGAACCCGGTCGCAGCAACAGAACATCATTGCCAATATGGTGATTACGGAATCTCCACATAGTACGGGATTCTCCAGAAACGGCTTGCAGATCTATTACAGCAATGGGTACTTCAGTTACCTGGATACCGTTCTGTCGGTCAACTATTATGACACCTATCCTGTAGGAACACCGGCTAAGCCTTCATTAATAACAGAAGCAAGCCTTTCTTCCGACAACCTGGCAAGCCAAAGCACCAAGACACTCCCAACAGCGTCCTATGTGAAGAATATCTCCGATGACAAGTGGACCAGGACCTACTATTGGTATGACCAGCGGGGCAGAAGTGTAGGCGCGGAGGAGATCAACCACCATGGCGGTATTACGGTCACTCACACCGTGCAGAACTGGGCAGGTATCACCGAAAAGGTGGAAACCGAACATCAGCGGCTTCCAACCAGCGCTAAAGTAACCGTGAAGGAACGCTTTGTGTACAATGACCGCAATTATCTGAAAGAGCACTACCACCAGGTGAACAGCAACCCGGAAGAGCTGTTGGCGAAATATACTTACAACGAGCTGGGACAGGTTATTAATAAGCAAGTGGGCAACAACCTGCAGAGTATAGATTATAATTATAATGTACGCGGCTGGCTGACGGATATCAACAATGTCAATACCCTTGGCAGCAAGCTGTTTGCTTACCACATCAACTATACCCAGAGAGACGGCCTGGAAACCCCGAATCTGGATTTTCCCACTTATAAAGTACAGCCCCGCTACAATGGGAACATTACCGAGACGGTGTGGAAAGCCATGGATGTCAGCGGACAGGTGCTGTACAGCAGCCCGGAACGCCAGGGCTATGTGTATGACGGCGCCAACCGCCTGAAGGCAGGCTTCTACCAGCTGCCGGACAATCCTGCAGCCAAGGCCAACAGCGAGATCATAGAGAACTATGATAAGAACGGCAATATCATCAATCTGAAAAGGACAAGCAGTAGGATCAAAGGAGCCGTGAAGATGATGGACAACCTGACCTATAATATCCAGGGGAACCGCATCACATCCGTTACAGATGCTTCCGTAAATCCCGGTGGCTACGAAGGCGGCGGCGGTCTTATAGAATATGACACCAACGGCAACATGACTAAGATGCCTGATAAAGGTATCACGAATATCAGCTATAATTACCTTAATCTGCCGGAGACGATAGAGCAGACCAATGTCTCTACATTCTACTACCGTGCGGATGGTGTGAAGCTGAAGAAGAAATTTGTTCTGAATAACGAAACCGGCAGCCACACGATCAATACGGAGTACCTGGATGGCTTTGTATATACCACCATGGTAACAGGGCTGTTGAGAGAGGCTCTGGAAGTTCAGGACCCAGCGACCCAGGATGTGAGGTATGCCCGCCAGGAAGAAGCCTTTGCCGAGCCGGAAGCTATGGTAATAGACCCGGGAGGACCTTTGGACGCAAGTTTGGGATTGTCGTACTTCCCGACCTCTGAGGGCTACTACGATTACATTAATAATAAGTATATTTACCAGTACAAAGACCATCTGGGTAATGTTCGTTTGAGCTACGCAAAGAACCCGGACACGGGCAGCGCAGAAGTTCTTGACCGTAATGATTATTATCCATTTGG
>NZ_MKUD01000081.1:93605-306122 GCF_001898575.1 Spirosoma sp. 48-14 | reverse complement strand
CCATGCTGGTCAGGTGCTGTATAGCTACCACCTGGGTAAAAACGAGAATACTTACCGTAGCCGTTTGAGTGTGAGTGAATTACCTGATGGTGAGTATCAGGTTGCGATTTCGAACGGTCGTGAGGTAACGACCCACACCGTGACTGTATCGACTCCGCAGCCCACCACTCCCAATCGCGTTATCTCGCTGAACTAACGCTGGATTCTACAAACAAAAAAAGCGTCTCCGGAACTAACCGGAGACGCTTTTTTTGTTCAATATGGTTACTGATAAAGGCTTGATAGTCTTAATGAATGTGTACTGATTTAGTCTCGCTTGTTTTTGGTAACAAGTTGGGCTTTACTTTGTAAGTTTATCTTACGAAACCCTGGCTTCTGCGAGAGCGGACTACCCCAACGTCTTGCATGCTTAGACAATAAAAACGGAAGAAGCGTGCATAAAAAACTTTTCTGAAAACCTGCTCAACTTATCAGGGATGAGCCTACATACGCCTGTACAGATCAGCACATAGTGCCTGATCAATTTCAGTAGAGATTATGATTAAAGTTATATGAGAGTTGTCTTTTATAAAGGAATATTTGTAATATATTTTATAATATGCATAAATATTCCTTTAATAGTGCTTTCAGGCTGGCTGATTACCTGACTTTTTATTTTGAAATGCAGTCTATAGAGATTGTTAAGCCAGTTGGTTGGAGTTCTCTGGATGACTGGCATAATCGACGATGTATAAGTAGCTTGCCTGTTCAGGCAATCAGGTGCTTTTTATCGACGAGTAACTTTGAATTTCTGGTCAATCAGTTTAATTAACCACACTGTATGGAGTATTCGCAGTTGCTTTCACGCCAGATCAATCGCTATTTGCCCCAGGAACTTCAGCGGTTACCTGAAATGACCAAATTCCTGGATTCTGTTCAGCATTCGTACCTTGCCTACGAACGAGACCGTGAATTAACCGAACGGGCCTTTGCCATTAGTGAAAAGGAATATATTGAGTTACACACGCAATTAAAACATGAACTGGAAGTAAAGAAACTCTCGGTTCAAAAGCTGGAAGAAGCGGTTAGTACGATCAGCGGCTCGGAACTACAGACAGACTCCAACGATTTATTGGCCATAGCGCGGTTGCTCCATCATCAAATCAACAAACGGAAAAATGCTGAAAAGATATTTACCTCTCTGATCTCCAATATGGAGAATGGAGTTCTGGTAGAGGATGAAAATCGGGCTGTTGTCTTCACTAACCAGGTTTTTTGCGATTTATTCGCTATACCTGTATCGCCCGATTTGCTCCAGGGTGCCGACTGTACCAATGCCGCCGAAACATCTAAAAACCTGTTCAAAGACCCCGATCTGTTTGTTAGCCGTATTAATACGATTCTGGCTGAGAAAAAGCTGGTTCGGGGCGAAATTCTGGAACTGGCCGATGGGAGTATATACCAACGAGATTATATTCCCATATTCCTGGATGAAAATTACAAAGGGCATCTCTGGAGTTATACCGATATAACCGAACAGAAGAAAAGCCGTGATGCTCTCGAGCAGAGTGAGTTGAAGAGTCGCCTGATTATGAATGGGGCTTTAGACGCTATAATTACAATTGATAGTGAGGGAGTTATTACGTTTTGGAACCCACAGGCCGAAAAAATATTTGGATGGACAGGCCAGGAGGTACTTGGCCAGAAATTAGCCGATCTTATTATACCGACTGTCCATCGGAGTGGTCATGAACGGGGCTTGCAAGACTATGGAAAAACGAAGAGGGGGGTTGTACTAGGTAAACAACTAGAGCTGTCGGCCATAAATCGTAGTCAAAAAACGTTTCCCATCGAGTTATATATCATTCCCTTAAAACAGGGCGATAATGAATTCTTCTGTTCGTTTATTCGGGATATATCGGAGCGAAAAAAAAATGAGTCCGAGCTGGAAAAGTTATCGCTCGTGGCCAGTGCGAACAAAAACGGGATCATCTTCGTCGACCTGGATAATAAAATCTTCTGGTCGAACGATGGATTTCAAAAGCTCACGCAATGTAGTGTCGATCAGGTTGTAGGTAAGTCCCTGCTGGATTTGTGTCGGGGGCCTCATACGGATACTACGAGCCAGGCTGTCATGGACAAAGCATTTAAAAACGGGGAAAGCTTTATCCATGAGGGAATTTATTACAGGCAGGATAAAAGCTGGTTTTGGGCCCGCATAAGTGGCCAACCTATTACCGACAGGCAGCAGACGATCACGCATTATTTTATAATGGTGGAAGATATTTCCCAGGAAAAAATTGTGCAGCGACGGCTCAAAGAATATGAGGAAAAGTTGCGGATGGCGCTAACAAACGTTGGCGATAATTATTGGGAGCATGATTTTCGTACCCAAAGGACCTACTTTTCCAATCCGACGAATAAGTTATTAGGCTTTCCAATCGACCAGTCAACCGATCTGGCCAGTTTATGGTGGCAGCAGGTTCATCCGGGCGATCGGCATTTACTGGAGCAGAATGACCAGCAGTATAGGGCAGGTGTATTGGCCCGCCATTCGATCGAATACCGGGTTATCCATAAAGACGGATCAATTAATTGGGTACTGGATCGGGGCGTAGTTATAGAACAGGATGATGACGGAAAACCATTAAAAATCATTGGCACGCATATCGATATTACGCATCAGAAAGAGTTAGAGATTGCACTCAAGCACGCCAAGGAAGTTGCCGAAGAGTCGACCCGCTCAAAAGAATTGTTTCTGGCCAACATGAGCCACGAAATCAGAACACCCATGAACGCCATTATGGGGATGAGCAATCAGCTCCGAAAGACCGCGTTAACTGAGCAGCAACTGTTCTATCTGAATACAATTCAATCGGCTTCTGATAACCTGCTGGTTATCATTAACGATATCCTCGATCTATCAAAAATTGAAGCTGGAAAACTGACCATCGAACAGATCGGCTTTGAGCCTCATCAGGTTATTAAGAAGGTGATGCAGATAATGAGCCACCGGGCCGAAGAAAAGGGTTTGTTATTCACCAATTCATTTTTCGATGACCGAATTGCTCCCGTTTTAATAGGTGACCCCTACCGACTAACTCAAATATTTCTTAACCTGATTTCGAACGCGATCAAGTTTACCGACAAAGGTGTGGTTGATATACGGTGTCAGGTTATTGATGATGAGGCTGCCCAGCAAACAATTCGAGCCACGGTGCAGGATACAGGCGTTGGCATGGATGAAGAGTTTGTCCAAACGATTTTTCAAACCTTCAGCCAGGAGGATGCGTCGATTACCCGTCGATTTGGCGGAACAGGACTCGGTATGAGTATCTGCAAAAACCTGGTTGATTTAATGGGGGGACAGGTACAGGTAGATAGCCGTAAAGAAGTAGGTACCTCAGTAACCTTCACCATTCCTTTTCGTAAAGGCGAATCCTGGCATTTACCCCAAAAACAGCAGGAACAAATCAATACCGATTTGCTGTCGGGAAGTCAGATTCTGGTGGTGGACGATAACGAAATGAACCGATTAGTGGCCGCTACCATACTCAAGAATTATGGGGCTGTAATAGGAGAGGCACGGCAAGGGCTCGAAGCGATTGAAAAACTCGAACAGCAGCCTTATGAATTAGTCCTGATGGATGTTCAGATGCCGGTTATGGATGGTCTCGAGGCCACCCGTGAGATTCGGGCAACCTTAAAGAACCAGTTGCCAATTATTGCCTTGACGGCTCTGGCTATACCGGGCGACCGCGAAAAGTTTCTGCAGGCTGGCATGAACGATTACCTGGCTAAACCGTTCGACGAGTCAAGTCTGCTGACTGTCGTAACAAAATGGTTGGGTAAAGACGAGTACATTCCGACGAATCATGCCAAAACTGAAAAGCAGGATAGCTTATTTGATCTGACGGAACTGCGGTCCATTGCGCAGGGTGATGAAGAGTTTGTTTCGGAAATGGTTACGATGTTTACTGATCTGGCGCCTGCAGGGCTCGAAGAGATTAAAACAGCCTATCAGGCAAATGACTTCAAAAAAGTTGGTCAGGTCGCTCATCGGCTGCATCCTTCGGTTGCCACACTTGGCATCCATTCCATAACTGATGTGCTAAAAGACATGGATAGAAATGCGGAAACCTACCAGGCTTCTCAACACCTGGAGGACCTGATTGCAACACTGGACAACGTTATTACGGAGGTTGTGAGTCAGTTACGAACGCAAACCCACATGCGTTCATAACTGATTGAAGTAGGGGATAATTAACCTTGCGAAAAGCGATTGTACAGGATTGTAACGCTCAGCACTGATCCACTAGTTTTGAGATATACCATTCTGAGACTCGGGTAAATGATGTTCGTCTTTGTCTCTCATTTTGTCGACAACAAAGGCTTTAGAGCTTTTCTTGGGCTTCTGACAGCGTGACGGTTTTGCCCAGTGCCCCAAACTCATGCAGATCGCCAAATACTTCTAAGCGAATAGACTGATCTAAACCGCCAACCCGTAGGGGGGCGAAACCCGCATCAACTAGTAGCTCGTCAATAGCCGCATCAATGCTTCGGTCATCCGTTGCATAAAACAGAACCGCCGGATCGGGGGTTTGGCCCGACGCACTTGCCAGAGAGGCAGCGCCTAAGGTGCCTAAGGCTTTGGCTAATTTTGCATCCCTGGGTAGTAGGCTGGCATTGAGCTGACCGGCAGACTGAGCTTCATCGATTATTTTGACAAAACCACCTTTTTCGTCGGGGGCTATTGGGTTAGACGGATCGACAATGATTTTGCCCGCCAGTTCAGTAGCATATTGCTGTAGAAATTCCTGAATGGCATTGAACCAGATCGCTAAAATGATGATGTCTGCCTGATCAATCGCGGTTGGAATGGTTGATGGTTGAGCCAGTTCACCTAATTCTTGAGCTATTTGCCGGGCTTTTACTTCGTTACGGTCAGCCAGAATAACTGATCGGTTTCCCTTTGTTAGATTGGTAGCCAGTATATGGCCGATATTGCCTAAGCCGATGATGGCAACGTTTAATTCAGTGTTATTCGACATGGTCTGTTTTGGTTTAAATTGACCATGCAAAGGTCCGACGGATAGCTGAGGTGGACCAATAAGCTAGCTTAAGAAATAGGCTTAAACTAGTTTAAGGTCGGACCAGCGCTTCGGTTAGATTAACCTGATGCGAGATCTTTCCGGATTTTGCTCAGAAACTCAGGGGTAATGCCCAGATAGGAGGCAATTTGTGTATTAGGGAGTCGCAGTGCCAGTTTAGGGTATTGGTCTAAAAAAGAGAGGTATCGTTCCTGGGCGGTAGAGCTAATCGTTTGTAGTACCCGATTTTGCAATTCAACGTAGTTGTTCTCGACAATAACTTTGAAAATTCGGTCGAGCTTGGGGATGTTGGTATAGAGAAAATACAGATCCTCTTTACCGATTTGCAACACAACTGCGGGTTCAATAGCTTCAATAAACAGGCTGCTGGGTTTGCCAGAATGGAAGCTGCCAATATCGGCAATCCAATTTTGTTCAGCCGCAAATTGAATATTATGCTCGGTGCCTTTGGGGTCTACGCCATACATTCGGAAGCAACCTGTTACAATAAACGTATAGTGCTGACAGGGAAATCCTTCCTGTAAGATAGCCTGGCGACGCCTGATCTGCCGTTGGGTGATTCTGCCTTCCAGGAACTGTTTTTCACTGTCCTTTAACGGGATAAAGCTCTCAAAATGATCGATTAATGGCTGAAGATTCAAGGAGAGAAGGGGTTTGTAAATGATAGTTGCAGGACGAATGGCTGTTGAAAAAAGTTCATGCTGATGGCTTCCCTGAATTATACATTACAAAACAATACGCAAAAACCTCTTCAGGGCTGTTCTGGAGAGGCTTCTGGTTTTATTGGATTAAATCGGTTAGAATACACTCGGCCGCCCGACCAGCAGGCGGCTGATAGGGCGGTAGTCAGTAAATTCGATATGGGGAGCCACATAACCCGGCTTGATAGGTTCTTCTTTAACCAGATCGGTACTGAGGTATTTTTTATTGCTGTCGCAAAGGATTGTAACAACCCGCGATTCGGGACCCATTTCGGTCTGTAAATTGATGGCTCCAATCAGATTGGCACCCGACGAAATACCGACGGCCACGCCCAACTGCAAGGCTAATTTTTGGGCTACCAGAATGGAGTCGCCATCGCTGGCCTGAACTACCGGATCAAGCTCGTTAAGCTTCAGGATGTCGGGAATGAATTCGTCGAAAAAGCCCTGAATACGGTGTGAGCCGGTTTTATGCCCGACCGATAACGTGGGTGATTCGGCAGGTTCGAGTGGATGTACGCGGATATCGGATTTACGCGACTTCAGGTAACGCCCTACGCCCATGACCGTGCCACCCGTTCCGACGCCAGCCACAAAGGCATCGGGCGTAATATCGACCCCCTGAAGCTGGAGCCAGATTTCTTTGCCCGTAGTGAGCCGGTGTGCTTCGGCATTGTATTGATTGGCGAATTGACGGGGCAGAAATACATGAGGGTCGGCCGCTGCCATTTCTTCCGACCGTCGGATAGCGCCCAGAAAACCGCCCTCTTCTTTTGTAAACAGAATAATATCGGCACCCAGGCTGCGGATGATGTCAATACGTTCCTGGCTGATACCGGCAGGCATGATGATGGTAACTGGATGCCCCAGTGCCCGCCCAACGGCCGAAAAGGCAATACCCGAACTGCCGCTCGTGGCTTCAACAATCCGGTCGCCGGGTTGAATATGCCCCTGACGATACGCCTGATGCAGTACGTGCAAGGCCATGCGATCTTTCATACTGCCGGTCAGGTTGTAGTGTTCGCACTTCACGTAGAGAGAGCGGGGCTGACCTTTATAGGTATAAAAAAGCTCTAGCATGGGTGTGTTACCGACCAGATGCCAGAGGTGTTCGAATTTTTCCTGAATGGCAGGCTTAATAGCTGTTTCGGGGGAGGAAATCATAGGCGTTGATGAAAACTATCGCCACAAATACGCAAATTTTTGCGAAAAAAATAGACTGACTTCCACTGCGGTGCTAACTGGGGTGATTAATGTAGTATTTAATAAGCCCGATTGTCGTCGGCCGCAAGCACTCGCTCCCGACTGTTGACACTGCTGCCAAACACATTAATTTCTTTTAAAATTACCCGCCCCCTTAAGTCATCGATAAATAGTGTATCGGTCGGAACGTAGGGTTTATCCTTTTGTCGATAATCCACATAGATGAATGAAACGGGCAGAATATAACTACCTGTATACCGTAGATTGAGTGACGGTAATTTTTTCAGCGCAGTTGCGACTGTATATTCAAAGCCCAGATGAGCCCCTGTGGGGCTTTGATTCAGGATCGTTATATTCTGCACGCGCCCTTTATCGCCAACGGTAAATTCAGCAAAAACTCGCATGTATTTACCTACCCACTCGGCATCGCGCGGATATTTGATCCGACGTTTCAAGATGGTAGTAAACACCGGATCATCACTTAACCCCTGCTCGGAAGTTTGTGCCAAACCGAGGTGACAAATGAATACGAATGGTAACAGCAGCCAGACTCTCATGATAATTTCTGAATGTAATCCGGCGTAAAGGTATCAGACTAGCCGATTCTAATCACTCGGTGTCGGCATTTGTAACAGAAATAGGTACGGGTCGGTATGAAAAACAGTAGGTACTTGAGTACGAAAGGGCGGGGAGTACGGTCCAGGTCCTGTGCATCCTGGCAGGTGGGGCACCGGCGTCGGAAGGTGAGCCAGTTAATGTAAAATCGAAATGAATTCGTTTTCCTGACCGGTGAGTTTGTGCCAGAAATGTTAGATTGGACAGTCATGATAGAGGAAGTTTATAGAGGGTAAATCTACCACTTATCAGGAAGGCCTGTTGTTAACTTTATTATCTGGTGAATTGTCTGTGAAATAGCTAATAGTAGCTTAATTAAGTGAAAAATGAGATTTTCTCAGCCTGATGAAAGCTGTAGGATTTACCTAAAAAAGCCGGATCAACGAAATCATAAGGCTTCGTCAATCCGGCTTTAACGATTGGCTTACTATGTAGTGAGCCAATCGTGGCACTATCTAATTAAGGCTTAGGCTCTCCAGTCGATGTACTACCAGCTGCAGGAGCCAGGGAGTTGATCCAGGCTGCAATTTTCAGCGCGTCGGCTTTAGGTACCTGCGGCATTGGTGGCATTTCGGTCGCATAGTCGGGCCAGTTGTGAGGCTTCGGATTATAGATCAACTCCACAATCTGGTCATTGGTGTATTTGCGTTTGGCCACATCGGCAAAAGCCGGACCTACCTGACGCTTGTTGGCCTGATGGCAGGCAACGCAGGTATGACGCGTCAGTAATCCTTTTACTTCTTCGTAGGTTGGGGCTTTGGCCATCGTCACGGCCTGACCTTCTACCAGCTTGGGTTTGCCTCCCCGCGTGGATTCACCAGTAGTTGCTTTAGCAGGTGCCTTTTTGCCGGTTGCTGGAGCGGTAGTCGTGGCCGCAGGAGTTGGAGACGTTGCCGGGGCTGCTGCCGAATTTTTCGTACTTACATCGCTCATCGACAGCTTTTCGCCATCTGGAATGTTGTTGAGGGTGTAATACGCAATAGGATGAATCAAGGAGTAAGACCCTTCGGCTCCACGAACCCCATCAAGGGTCAATTGGTGAATATAATACCGGCGCAGGTCACCAACGATAAGCCTTGCTTTCAGGCCATCGGCCGATACTTTTACCCCCTTGATAGGCAAAGCCTCTTTGTTGATGGTTGGGCTACCATAAACCGGGTGGTATTTGTACAGAAAGCTTTCGACCCGGTAAGAAGCTAAATCTTCGGCTGTTTTCCGGTCAACGGGCTTTGTAAATTCAACTTCAAATCCATCGGGCATGGCTTTTACGGTACGCATCTCAAACGGGGTAGCACCATTCCAGACCAGCCGTTGTAAACCTTCATTCGCATCACCAGCTGATCCCCAGCCCCGGTTGGTTTCGCCTACAAACAGGGAACCGTCTTTGGCAAAGGCCATCCGTAACACACCCGACCGGAAGCCGTTCCGAAACTCGATAGCACCGCCCTGGTATTCGCCGTTGACCTTTTCCATGAATACCCGCGAGATTTTGCTCATGCCCTGATCGCCCACCAGCAACTGGCCCGAAAAGGGGCCAAATGTACTCTGTGGAATTTCCAGAATTTCGGAGTTTGAGATACCCAGAATACCATGAGGCAACCAAACCGCGGGGGTTTGAATATCGGCACTGGGGAATTTCTCTTTCATCTGATAGAGCAGATTCGGGGTTTCGTTCGCCACGTTTTCGGGTTTGATGGCCCGACCGTTTTCGTCCCGGCGTTTGCGTTCGTCAATCTTGGCATCGAATTGCTCAGTCGTTAGCTTAACGGGCGAATTGGCCATGCTCGACCAGCGTAAACCGGCAGGGTGGCCGACAAAGGCACCTTTTTTCACATGCACAATACCACCCGAGCCCATCCAGTCGCCCTGGTTGTCGGCATAGAATAGCTCACCGTCGAAAATGCCCAGTCCGCAGGGAGAGCGCATGCCCGTTGCCCAGGGTTGCATGGTGCCATTTTCGTTGATTTTCATGGTCCATCCCCGCCAGGGAACGCGGCTTTCGCCCCGCCACCATTCTTCATCACCGAAGGCAACGTTGCCCGTTACGAAAAACTGACCATCGGGCGCAATTTTAGGACCGAAGCTATATTCGTGGTAATGACCCGACAATGGCCAGGCGTAGACCGTTTCGAAAATGTCGGCTTTCCCGTCTTTGTTCGAGTCGATCATTTTGGTCAGTTCGCCCCGCTGTGCACAGTAAAGAGCGCCATCCTTGTAGGTCAGTCCCAGTATTTCGTGCAGACCCGATGCAAACTTGCGGAAGAAAGGCTTTCGGCTGGTTGGATTTTCAATAATCCAGACATCACCCCGGCGGGTAGCTACTCCAATATTGCCATCGGGCAAGGTAGTCAGGCCACCTACTTCGAGCAGCGTGCCTTCGGGAGCACTTACTTTCAGAATTCTAAAAAAGTCCTCTTCCTTGGGCGATTCCTGCGCCACCGCCACCGAAAAGAGGCCTAGGGAAAAGAGGGTTGTCAATATCTTTTTCATGACGATATATCGTTGAAGAATGAATAATGGAAGCGGATTTTAGCACCCATCCGGCATTATCCATTGTCAATTGTTCATTAAAATAAGATGGTGTAAGTCACTTTCCCTTTTACCGGCACAATTAACTCCTGCCGACCATTGCTTTCGCGGATAGCTGGTTTGGCACCTGCTACGTTGTCGATGCGAACATAAGCCTGATCGTCGACCAGATACATCCCATTTTCGAGGGCGCTGATGTTGGCACCACTGATGATCCGGGCATATAAATCGCTGGCAGGGTTGGTTACGGTCACCTCACGCTGCACACCATGCCCATCGCTAAGTACCCGAATTTTATCGTCGACCGAAGCACCGTAACTCTGATACCGGAACGTGGGTAGGTCGTTTTCGTCAAGGACATACCCTTTTGGGCGGAAACCGGACCCTGTTGTATCGGTTACCCAGTTGGCCTGGGGCGACGATAACTTGCTCAGGAAAAGAACGGGAGTACCCAATCGCTGCACCATACCCCGTGGGCGTGACGAGCCATCGCCCCGGTCGTGCCACATGGGTGTCGCGTCCAGAAAGCCACCCCGCCATACCTGCACCAGCGCACCTTTGTCCAGATCATAGGTGTAATGTACCTGCTCTGGGCTGCCTACAGAGATAGCGTGGGTAACCCGAAGCGTGCGGCCCTGCGTGTTCTTTTCGCCGGGCATATCCATGAAGCTACGCAGGATGGTGTTGGTTGGCGCTTCAACGATGATCGGGTCAACTTCTTCGCCATTGCTGCCAGCGCCTTCGCTGATTACGAATTCCCGTACACCCGGACCCGCAACGGTTAACCCCAGCGCAGGTTGAGCCCAGTCAACAAATTTCGAGTAAAGCAATTCGAATGGTAGGTCGCCCTTGGGGAGAGTCGCTTTACCGCTGGCATTCCATTCGCCAGGCGCTACAACAACCTGATTATTGATCTTCATTTGACCGCCACCACCCGGCACGCCCAGATTGAAACGGTATTCGCCCGGTTCCGAAACGCGGAGTGTGCCCCGGTACCGAATCAGAAACTCGTTGGGGATGCGGCTAACCGAAGCCGACAATACTTTGGTGGCCCCTTCTGACTCAGGGGCTGTTTTGTCGTATTCGGGCTCTTTCTGAAACTTTCCTTTATAGACCGAGTAGGTCAGGTTGAGCAATTCCGGGCGAGGTTTGTCATACATAACGTACCGGATGTTGCGGATGGCAACGGCACCATGATCACCCTGGATGCGGAGAGGGCCCATAGCACTTTCCGTATCAAAAGCCGAACCGCGCGTTGGGCCGGTCAGCTCAACATCGTCCTGAATCACCACGCCGTTTAGTTCAATCCGAATAACACGGGCATTTTCGGTTTTTTGTCCGTTGGCATTGAAACGGGGGGCCTGAAACGAGATTTTTAAGTGTTGCCACAAACCGGGAGCACGACTGACATTCTGACGAGCAGCATGGCCTTCGTAGCCTTTCTGACCTTCGGGCCGTTTTTCATCCCATCGCTCATAAACGCCCCCATTGTCGTGTACGTTTGGTGTCCGCACATCCCAGCTATCGCGAAGCTGGATTTCGTACCGACCTTGCAGATACACGCCCGAATTAGATTTGGAGGCCATCATATACTCTAGCTCCAGATCAATATCACCGTGTTGCAGGGTCGTAAACAGATCATACTTGTATGGATTTTTAGGGTCGGCCGTTGGGTGAGCCAGTGGAATGTTGGCCAGAATACCCGTGCCCTTTGTGGTAACAAGGCTGTTTTCTTTAGCTAAATCGGCCCGAACACCGCCTACAATACGCCAGTTGGGAGTCGGTGATACAAATGCGCTTAAGTCGTTGAGGGGTAGCGAAATACCTGGTGACGGAGCCGGTTGGCCCAGCGAAAGTCCAGCTCCAAGGGCCCATAAAACGCCCACTAGCCCGCTAAAACGAGCTGAAAGGGATAGGTTTACCATAGAATTTATCATAAGATTTGAAGGGCGAAAGTTACATTTTTTCCGGCTAAAAGACTGCGAATGATTAGTTCGACTTATCTTTGACCGTTTTACAACGAATCCATTAACTCGAAACATTTTCCATGAAAAACGTACCGTTATCGTTTGTGGCCTGCCTCGGAATCGCCAGCCTTTTCGTTACCAGTCAGGCTATGGCTCAAACGGAGCCTGCCAAGCAAAATCCTCAATCGACCGAGATTTGGGAGCCTGTTCCACCTGTCGTGACCCCAGGGGCCAACGCAGCTAATGCTTCGGGAACAACTGCTCCATCTGATGCAATTGTGTTGTTCGATGGAAAAAATACGGACGAGTGGGTCGCTATTAAAGGGTATGCACCCGCCAACTGGGAGAAAACCAACGAAGGGCCGCTGAAATGGCCTGTAACAGATGGCGCGATGTACTCGACCAGAGGTTTTTCGGCCCGCTCGAAAAAAGAGTTTACAGACTTCCAATTGCATATTGAGTTTAAGTCACCCGAAAAAGTAGAAGGGACCAGCCAGGGACGCGGCAATAGTGGCATCTTCCTGCAAGGTCGTTATGAACTACAGGTACTGGATAACTACAATAACCCAACCTACGTAAATGGTATGGTCGGTTCGATCTACAAACAGGCGATTCCGCTGGTGAACCCTAGCCGCAAACCCGGTGAATGGCAAACCTATGATATTATCTATCAGGCTCCTAAATTCAACAAGGCGGGTATGATGACCGAATTTGCCTACGTAACGGTTCTGCTCAACGGTGTTCTGGTGCAGAACCATACCGCTATTCGGGGAACAACTGAATACATTGGGTATCCGAAAGTTCAGGCACATGGCGCGGGCCCAATTCTGCTGCAAGACCACAACAACCCTGTTGGTTTCCGTAATATCTGGATTCGGGAATTGTAAAGGTTGACCGTTTACGAAGTCCAACCAAGCCCTCGACCTATGGCCGGGGGCTTTTTTGTATCATTGTTTGTTTAAAACCCTGCCTTACGCGCTATGCGATTGATCTACGCACTTGCTATTCTTGTCTCTTTAGGGCTGACAGCCTGTTCAACCACAACGGTTTATATTGTTCGCCATGCCGAAAAGGTATCCGAAGCCGATACGACGAATTTAACACCTGCTGGTTATGCTCGCGCGGCTGCCTTAGCGGATCAACTGGGTAATGCCTCCATCGATTCGATCTTTACAACGCCCTATCGACGGACGCGCCAGACGGCTCAGCCCTTGGCCACGCGGCTGGGACTTTCACTAATCGATTATCCGGCAAAGCCGACTGATGCCATTGTGAACCGGGTGAGTCAGATTCGGGGAAAGCAACTACTGGTTGTTGGGCATAGCAATACCATTCTGGAGATTGCAAAAGGATTAGGCGCTCAGCCAACGATGACCCGGATCGAATCAGGGGATTTTGATAACTTATTCAGAGTCGATGTGAAGCGAGGTCTATTCGGTAAATCGGTATCGTTCTCCCAAACGACCTACGGCCAGCCTACACCCCCATAGGTGACTCATTCCTGTAATCTACCGTCTTATACGCTGTTTTACTCAAATCATACAATTGTAGTATTGTTGCGCCTACTATAGCACAATACTTTTGTTACGTCTTTTCTGTCTCATGAAACAATTCGTCTTAACCCTACTCATAATTTTAGCAATAAATAACCTGTCTGATGCGTACGGGCAGGGCATCCGGGCTGCCGCCGATCAGATGCCGCAAGTACGTAAAACCGCTTCGGCCAGTACACCTGACAATTATAAAGGGCGCCAGATAATTGTAGGCAGCGGAGGAGGGGTTACAGGAGCGTCTTCGGCCTATTATCTGCTGGAAAATGGGAAGCTTTATGGACGCCGAACACGTGATACTACGTTTACTTTCATTGGTCAACAAACGGCAGCCAATACCAAACGTGTGTTTACCATAGCCGAAGTCAACTGCAAAGTCAAAACGACGAAGTTCGACCAGCCGGGTAATCTGTATAAGTTCGTACAGTGGCGAAAAGGGAAGGTCATTTACAAAGTAACCTGGGGGGCTGTCGATAAAAAGGTCCCGGAAAATTACCCGAAGTTCTACGACTCGTTCATGGCCATGATCCCGGCTTCGCTGCGTCTGAAATAAAACTGGTATTACGTATTCGGTATACGGTGGGATAACCCTGAAAATAGCGATGCGTTCATTCACCGAATACCGAAGTTTTCTTTTTGTAAACCCAAATCCTAATGAAACCACATCTACTCGTTCTGATACTGTTTACCACGGGGGTGTCTATGGCGCAACAACCCACTACCGGATTTAGTCGGAAGATGAAAACCTCAGCGCCTACGTCGGGGCTGGCCGAGCGACTGAATGCAACCGTTGTGCCACTGCCCAACGATCGTTCGGCTGGTCAGTTACTATTGACAAGGGGGGCTTCTTTGCTTTCACTGGAGCCTATCCGTCTGCGAGTGATTCGAGATACGGCCACCAATCTGCCTGTATTTATCGAGCGTAAAAAGACGAACATTTCAGGGACAAATGCTACCCAAAAGAGTGGAGCCCGGTTGTCGGCCGCAGCAGCTGCATCGGTCACGTTTCAGTTCATGGGACAGGTTCGTGATCTGTTGAAACTCGCTAATCCCGAAGAGAACTTTACCATTGCCCGCACCGAAACAGATGAACTTGGACAGACACACGTTCGACTGGCACAAACGTTTCGAGGTATACCGATACTTGGTGCCGAACTGGTGGCACACCTGACCGATGGCGAAGTAACCTCGATCAACGGTCGGTATCAGCCAACCCCCGAAGGGCTAACGACAACGCCTGCATTAGCCCTGACTGATGTGTCTAATCTGGCACTCAAGGATGTTCGGAAAACATCGACTGTTCGGTCGTTTGGGGATAATCTGCTGAATTTGAAGTCGTCGGAAGGGGAGCTGTGCATTTTTACAATGCCGGATGGATCGGCAAAATTGGCCTACGCGCTGACCGTTCGGCCCAATATGCTCGAACGCTGGGAGTATGTAATGGATGCTCAAACTGGCGATGTACTGGATAAATACAATCATACCTGCTCATTTGTAGGGCCAATTAAAGCAACGGGTAAAGACCTTAATGGGGTGACCCGCTCATTCCAAACCTATCAGCAGTCAGGTAACTCGTATTATCTGATCGATGCATCACGGGCAATGTTTAAATCGGCTTCGTCGAAAATGCCGGATAACCCCGTTGGGGCACTCTGGACGATTGATGCCCGAAATACGTCTGGTAGTAGTCAGAAATTTTACCAGATTACCTCCACCAGCAACGCCGACTGGAGCCCTACGGCTGTTTCGGCTCATTATAACGGAGGAGTTGCCTACGAATATTACCTGAATACGTTCAAACGGAACGCCCTCAGTGGTACGGGCGAGACGATGGTTTCCATTGTCAATATGCCTGATGACGATGGAAAAGCGATGGATAACGCCTATTGGAATGGGAAGTTCATGGCGTATGGCAACGGGAAACTGCTGAAACCATTGGCGGGTGGTCTGGATGTAGCTGGACATGAAATGACGCATGGCGTTATTCAGAACACCGCCAATTTGCAGTATAAGAGTCAGTCGGGGGCTATCAATGAGTCGATGGCCGATGTTTTCGGGGCCATGATCGATCGTGCCAATTGGACTATAGGCGAGCAGATAGCTACCCCTGCCTTGTTACCTTCGGGCGCCCTACGCGACCTGTCGAATCCGAATCAGGGTGGTAAAACGAGAGATCCAAATGGCTACCAGCCCGCTACCATGTCGCAGTATGAAAACACCAGCGATGATAACGGTGGGGTTCATACCAATAGCGGTATTCCGAATTTTGCGTTCTATAAATTCGCAACGGCCATTGGAAAAGATAAAGCCGAACAGGTCTATTACCGGGCTTTGACAACCTATCTGGTGCGTACTTCCCAGTTTCTGGACTTACGGCTGGCAGTTATTAAAGCCGCTGGCGATCTGTACGGAGCTAATGGTGCTGAAGTAACGGCTGCCAAAAATGCCTTCGACGCAGTGGGTATTACCGATGGAACCCAATCAAATCCCGGCAAACAACCCGATATTCCAGCGGCATCGGGTCAGGATCTGATCTTACTGGCCGATGCCAGCACCTCGAAAGTTTATTCAACTACCGTTGGGGCTTCGCCCGCCAAATTTGACCTGAAATCAACATTAGGTTTGCTCCATCGCCCCAGCGTTACCGACGATGGAAAGTATGCTTACTATGTTACGACCGATAAGCGCATTCGGGCCGTTAACCTGACAGGTACGCCTAATGAAACGATTATTTCTAACCAACAAATCTGGGATAATGTGGCCGTTTCGCGCGATGGCAAGAAACTGGCAGCTCTGACCTCTGATCGTGATGGATCAATTTGGGTGTATAGCTACGACAAGCAGCAATGGTTGCAGTTTCAGCTCTATAATCCGACTTCGGCACAGGGCGTTCAAACGGGTGATGTCCAGTATGCCGATTCGTTTGAGTGGGATTTTACGGGAGAAAACATTGTGTATGATGCCTATAATGCGTTGAAAAGCAGTACTGGGGCCAATATTGACTATTGGGACGTAGGCTTTATCAATGTTTGGAACAACAGTACAAGTAATTTCGCCAAGGGGCAAATTGAAAAACTCTTTACGAACCTCGATGCGGGCGAAAGCATCGGTAACCCTTCATTCTCCAAAAATTCGCCTGATGTACTGGCCTTCGATTACCTCAACGAAAACGACGATACCTATCAGGTGGTGGGTGTCGATCTGAGCACTGGGAAAGCAAACATTATTTACGACAACAAAGATCTGGGTTTTCCAAGCTATTCGCGGCTGGATAATATGCTCGTGTTTTCAGGAGCGAGCGACAATGTGCTGGGTATTAATCTGGCAACTAATAAAATTGCGGCTTCGGGTAATGCTTCCGTTTTATACACTGGAGCGAAATGGCCCGTCTGGTACACGACGGCTGCCCGTGTCCAGAAAACAGCCCAGACGATTACGTTCGATGCGATTTCGGACCGCTATGTTAATCAGGGTGATCTGGTGCTGAAAGCGACCTGTTCCTCGAACCTGACCGTCGGATTTCTGGTGAAAAGTGGCCCTGCAACGCTCAGTGGCTCAACGCTGAAATTCAACGGCGTAGGTAGTGTAACGGTGCAGGCTTTCCAGAACGGTAATGATCAATATGCGGCTGCCTCTACCGTTGAGCGAACGTTCAACATCCTGGCGGTTACCGGAACCGAACCTGCCTGGGCTGATGCCTTATCAGTTTATCCGAACCCGGTCAATACAAAGCTCACCGTAGAGCTGCCCGGTACCGAAACCATTGAAAGTCTATCAATTCGTACCCTAACAGGTGCGCCTGTTCTGCAACCGCTTGTACGGGCCCGGCAGCGTAACGCTACACTCGACATTAGCCAGTTGCCCAAGGGGTTCTATGTTCTGGAGGTGCAAACCGCGAATGGGAAAGCAAACCGGAAATTAATAAAAGAGTAAGGAATGACGATTGGTTCGTGCTGACGTCTTAGTACGTGTATCCAATAAAATTGTATATTTGACCATGTACCTGGAAGAACGCGTCGAACAATTAGAAACCCTGGCTGTTGATCACGGACGGCAAATTGAAACCATTGCCAAAGGTGTAGCCGATTTAACCGTAACCGTTAATCACCGATTTGATCGAGTTGATGAACGATTTCATCAGATTGCTGAACGATTTGATCAAATTGATGAGCGATTTGATCGAGTAGAGAAAGATATTTCAGAGTTAAAATCTGATGTGTCTGTCTTGAAGGCTGATGTGTCTGAGCTAAAAAGTGGTCAGGCAAGACTGGAGCAAACGCAACAGTTAATTCTGACGATTTTGCAGGAACGCCTGAAGTAGGTTAGCCATTTAAACGTAAAATCAGGGGGATAAGGTGCGCGACTTTCGTACGTTATCCCCCTGATTTTTTATGCTATCTAATGATTCGTTAACTGTCAACGTGTTGAAAATTAACTGTATTCGTTTGCTTATTGATCGTAACTGAAATATGCTTTCCAGAAAGTTGAGCTTCCTGAATAGTTGTTCTCAGAATTTGTTCACTAACAGGCTGATTATTCAGAGTTAAACTTCTGCCCTTTGTAAAATCATTCCAAAACTCATTGACTGCCGATGAGTTGTCATCTTCTTCCAACTGAAATCGGATAGGTAAGTTATACATTACATTGACCGCTTTGCCATTTTGCCGGGCTGGTGTCCAGTTGGGCATTTGCTCAACTACCCGAACCGCTTCTTCGTCGGCTCCGTAACCGATGCCTCTCAGGACCTCCACATTCGTAATTTCGCCTTTGTCTGTAACAACGAAACGAACAAAGACTTTGCCCTCTATCTTGGATTTCTCGGCCGCTTCCGGATATTTTAAGTTTTCACTCAGGTATTCACCTAGTTTTTTCATACCCCCAGGAAATTGGGGGTGATCATCAACCACAGTAAATACTTCACCCTCTACCTTTACAGGCTTTCTTGCGGCTGAAACGGGCAAATCTTTTTCCGTTTGCGTACACATAAGCAGACAGGCCGCCAGCGGTAGTACTAATACATAGCCGAATAATGCCCGGCGTTTTGATACAGGTTTTTTGAGCATGATAATTCGCTGTTTGAGGGTTGATTTAGAGACAAAGGGCGTAATGAGTGCTGATGGGGACACATTGAGGGCGTAGGCAACTAACTGTTGCGGATAGTCGGGCTGGGGCGTTTTTAAAACAGCACGGTCGGCCAGAAACTCATGGACTTCCTGTAAGGCCCGTTTATAGTAAATGAGCACAGGGTTGAACCAGAAAACTACTTGTATCAATTCCAGAGCTAGTATATCGACCGTATGACGCTGACGAATGTGAGCTGCCTCATGCCGGAGCAGCGCATCGGGTTCCGCCAGCCCATCTGAACGATTCAGAACCAGATAACGCCCAAATGAAAACGATGGGGATGAATCATCAGGAAGTCGAATGAGTGTGTAAGCCTCTCGATGTTGTGCTTTGCCTGAATGGATGAGCCGGAAAACGGCCCACACATTGAGTGCTAACCGCGTAAGCATGATAAGTATCCCCAGGGCATAGACGATACTGATCCTATCGACTAGCGTTAAAGAGTAATGGCTTTCTGTGGATTGACCAACCTCAAACGTCGGTAAGGTTATCGTACTCGTCGGAAGGGAGGCAAGGGGTTCGCCGGGAAGCTCGACAAAGGGTAAGGCCAGCGATAACCCAACAGACAGGAGCAGATAGACCCGATTGAGCCCGAAAAAAGTATTTCGGCACAGCAACAAGACATAGCAGCCGTAGAATAACAGAAGATAGAGGCTGGCTGTCAGGAAGTAGCTGAATGGGCTCATTTCGTTTTCGTGGTTATGAGAACGACGCCATTTTTTCCTCTTTCGCCATAGGCGGCAATAGCTGATCCGTCTTTCAGTACCGTGACGCTTTCAATATCACTGGGCTGCAAATCCCGAATCGTTTTAAAGCGGGCTGTAGCGTTCGACTTTGAATCCTTAGGCATTTCAACGCCATCAATGATGTATAGAGGGTCTCCATCATGAAATACATTGCCCCGAATAGTTATAGGAGGCCCTGGCTTTCGTGACGAATCCGCGAGTCGATAATAGGGGCTTACATCATTATAAAGAGCAACTCGGCCATTCTTGCTGTTATCAAGAATATAATTAGGCTTTTGCCGTGAGTCTGAATCTGGTTTTACTACCTGCCCTGTCCGTTTATCCTCTGATTTTTCTAACTGGAACTGAATAGGCAGATTGTATTGTACCGATACGGCCTGCCCATTTTGCCTGCCAGGCGACCACTTGGGCATCTGACTTACTACCCGAACGGCTTCTTCGTCACAGCCGCCACCAATTCCTTTTAGGATTCGTAAGCTCTGAATATCCCCCTCTTGTGTAACAACAAATTGTACGAATACTCGGCCTTGAATGCGGTTTTGCTGGGCTTCTTTGGGATAGCGTAGGTTACGAGCGAGGTACTGGCCTAATGCCCGCATACCTCCCGGAAATTCAGGTACCTGTTCAACAACGGTAAAAATCGCCCCTTTATCGGACGAGGCACGTTTGCTCGGATTAATTGTTTGGGCAGCAGGTTTGGATGTAGGCTCATAGGCCACGACAACAACTTCATTCAACTTACTGTCTTGTGTTTGAAGGCTGGCATTTATTGATGAATGCCCTTTTACTTCTACCACTGCTGTCTCAAAACCAACAAAGCTAAACACCAATGAACCCGTTTTAGGTATGTTGGTCAGACGGTATTTACCGTTTACATCTGTCGTTGTACCTGTATTGGTATTTTTGAGAATGACACTAACTCCCGGCAATGGCTTCCCATCTGCCGAGTTTGTTACCCGCCCTGAAACAGTGATCGTTTCGTTTGTTACCTGACTGACCATATCCGTAATCTGTTCACGTGCGGTGGTCATAGCCAGTAAGCCCAGGGCGAGGGGCAGAATCAATATGTACTTGCCTAAGGCCCAGCGCGTAGTCGCTTTCTGGTGAAGCATCAGGATGCGTTGTTTAAGCAGCGACGGATTGAAAAAGCCATTGACAAGTGCATCGGGCTGTTGCCCAAAGGTGTACTCAACCAAAAAATGGGCGTAATCACTCGGTTTTGAAATGGCTTTATCGGCCAGAAACTCATGTACTTGCCGGAGCATACGGTCGATTAACCATAAAGCCGGACAGGCCCAAAAGACTGCTCTTAATAGGGCCATACCCAATACATCGAGGCTATGGTGTTGCCGGATGTGTACTAATTCGTGATTGATAATCAGGTTGTTGTTTTTGTCTTCCGGGTTTAAAACCAGATACCGGAAGAAAGAAAAGGTTGATGTTGTCTTTATTGGCTCTACTAATACATAATCGTCAAGAACATGCTGACTTGATTGGCGGATAAATGCCATCAATCGCCCCGTGCGGACAATCAGTTGCAGAACAAGTAAAAAACTAACCATGCCATAGGCAATCAAACCGATTTCGGTCCAGTCGGGTCCCGTTTCGGCTGGTGTTGTTATAGCCGATACGGGTAACACAATTACCCCCATGGGTACGGGTAGTGTTTCGGCTGTATGTGTAGGTAAACTTGCCAGTGGGAGCACCAGCGAGGCAACCGCCGAAACGAGTAAATAGGCTCGATTCAGACTGAAAAAGGTGTGCCGACGGAGTAATAACCAGTAGCAACTTACAAATAGCAACCCATACAGGTTGGCTTTTAGGAAATAGTCGAGCGTATTCATTGTTCTTTCTGCTGGTTTAGGAGTTTAATGATTTCGTCGGCTTCGTTCAGGCTGATATTCTTGTCTTTCACGAAAAACGACACCAGTTTTTTCAGGGAATTATCGAAGTAGTTCGCCATTAGCTGCTCGGTCTGAAAACGGCGATATTCTTCTTCCGTAATCAGCGGATAGTACTCATGCGTTTTCCCATAGGCTGTGTAGCCAACCAGTTCCTTTTTCTCCAGAATTCGGATGATGGTCGAGACGGTGTTATACGCAGGTTTGGGCTCCGGTAATTCGGCCAGTACGTCTTTGACAAATCCCTTTTTGAGTTGCCATAGAACACGCATGATTTCTTCTTCAGCCTTGGTGAGTTCGCGAATCGGCATAATGTTCACAGCTATTTCTTTACTAAAGGAAAGGTATGACTAATGGATTAGTTTTACAACTAAATGATTAGTTATTTGTTGTAAAAAAATAGGAAACTCTGTTTCTAGCCTAAAAAAAGGGTTTCCTGATAACTCAATCTAAAGTAAGTTTAGCGTATTCAGCTTTGCTTTTTTGCCATCCCGACGCAAGAGGGATGACAAAAAATAACCTATTGGTTTCAATTCATTTCGGCAAAACTGGGCCAGCATTAGTCCAGTTGACGGGTACGTTGGACAAATACCAGCTTTTGCCCTTGTCGTTGTTACCCTGGAAAAACAAATAGGTTTTGCCGCTCGGATCGGTGAAAATATGCGGATGGCCGGATTCGCTGGAATTCCAGGAACCAGGCTGTCCATTTTTCAGGAAAGGCGCAGTGCTTACCCGCTCCCAATGTAAGCCGTCCTGACTTTTGGCAACGCCGATCTGCTGCGGCCAGTTGTTATAGGCACCCGCATAAAACATATAGAGTACGCCATTTCGCTCAATCACTGACGCGCCTTCTATACATTCACCTTCCCAGGGTAATTCAGGTTTTAGAATCGGCCCATCAATAGCCTGCTGATGCCAGTCGCTTCGGTTGAAGTTCGTGTTGGCCGGGGCAATCGCTACGCCCAGTTGCTGAATCTTAAAGGCTGGATCGCGGGTTGCGAAATAGAGGAAATACTGATTTTTAAATAGAATCACCTCCGCATCGATAGCCCGTCCGCACGACCAGTCACTGATAGCCGGGTGAAAGATTGGATTGGTCGGATTCCGGTCGAAATGAATCCCATCTTTCGAAACGGCGTGGCAAATGGCGTCGTTGCGGCCGTTGCCGTAGGTCTGATAAAATAAGTGCACGGCTCCATCGCGTATAAGCGCACCCGGAGCGCACAACCCTTTTTGCTCATAGTCCGTTGTGGGAACAATTTCACCCACTTTCTGCCAGTTCGTTAAATTATGACTTTCCGCAATACCAATGCCCCAATGCTCGGCCCCTGTTGAGTCTTTGTAGAGTGGCACTGAATAATACAGCAGATAGCGATTTCTGAACCAGACTACATGTGGATCTTTTGAAAAGCCCGGCTTTCGGTGAGTAGTATCGGCAAAGAGCATTTTTGGACCTGCCGTTTGTGCTGTTGCTGGCGTAAATAGGCTAAGCCACAGAAAGGCTACGGTTGCAGATAGGAGAGTAACTTGTTGGTTCATAATGGGCTACTGAAAAGATAGCAATTGCGAAGAAGCATATCGGAAAGTGCTAGGTGGTTTTCAATAGTTTCATACCGAAGCCTGGAGCTGATGATGGAACCAGTTGACCACCCACTAATTTGTAATCACCAAAGTCAATATCATCACTGGTGCAGGGGACGCCTTCAATCGTGACGGTGTTGCCTAAAGCGCCCGTCAGATGAGCGGTATAGTAGGTTTTGAGTAACTCGCCAAACGCATGGGGCGATGCCTGAATACCCATCTTTTGTAATTCGGGCATAATTTTTCGCCAGGGTGTAAAGCCATATCCCATGATGTCGGTAATATGTACGTCGATTAGTTTCTGTGTTTCGAGTTCGCGAAGAAGTTTTTGGTCGGGGTCGTATTCACCATCAGCCAGTAGTGTTTTTATCTTATTGGCCGTTAACCAATCCCGCAGTTTGCGATAATCAGCTACGGTTTCGGCAAAGGGTTCTTCGATCCAGAACAAGGGAATGTCGCCAATGCCTTTTACGTACGCAATCATGGTGTCGGGCGTAAATCCATCGTTGCCATCGACCAGAATTTCGCAGTCGGGGAAGGTTTTGGCTACGAGTTTAGTCACCTCGATATCACGTTGCAAACCCGCCGATTTATCCATCCACATATTGCCCCGGCCGATTTTAAGCTTAAACTGGCGGTAGCCCATGTCATAATCATGCTTACATTCTTCCAGAATTTTGTCGAACCCATTGGTCAGCGTTGCTACTTTTCCTTCTTTCGGTTCCAGCTCGTCGAAGTAAATCATACCGCTATAGCACTTGGTCAGTATGGGTTTCTTCTGACCCATTAACTGGTAAACCGACTTGTTGAGAATGACACCTGCTAGATCGTGCAAGGGGACATCGAAGGCTAGGGCTTTGGTATCGGTGACGCCCTGGGCTGGCTGAAACAAGTCGGCAACTCGTTTACCTTTTACGTAAGCAATCACATCGTCATTCCGCCGACCGTTGGGCTGCCCCCAGCCTTTCGCTCCCTGATCGGTGGTGAGCATGCAGACTGTCACTTTGGGGCCATAGCCGTGTATGTCGCGACGGGCGTTTTTCCCTACGAAACGTGGCCATTTCAGTTGCACCTCCGTATAACTGACATCTGCAATTTTGTGCTTCATCAGATCGTCGGCCCCCGCGTAATCGAAAAGCGACGTAGCGCCCTGACTAGCAGCTATAGGGCTGAATGCAAGTGCCGAAGCACTGGTCAACTGGTTGAGGAAGGTTCTGCGTTTCATAAGTTTAGGAAAAGCTTTTAGGGTCATTTCCGTGAGGTCAGATTCTTCAATCTGCCCCAGTGAGGTTTCTCAAAACCGAATCATAACAAACCGTTCGGTTTTGAGAAACCTCACCGGGCGGGTTTAAGAACCCGTCCGCACAGATGTAGACACACTCACTTGAACAACGGCGCGTGGATTTGCCGGAGCGTTTCAACGGGGATTTTGATAACTTCCCGGTCGTAGGTGAGCAGGCCGTTAACTTCGCCTTCCACATCGGTTGTCTGCGTGTACACCGCTGCTGATAAAGCCTGCTTTTGGTAATACTCGATGATTTTGGCGTATTTCTTCCGATAGGCCTGCTCTACTACATCGGCCGATTGATAGGTCTGATAGCCCCAGTTACGCATGTTCGGATTCCAGAGATGTCCCTGCACCGGCCAGCCAATACCGCCAAACTCACCAATGACAACAACCCGATTTGCTTTGGCAACTGGTGCGTTAGGTTCTTCCTGATACGTATGGATATCGAAGAATTCACCCGCGCCCCGGTCATTCCAGCCACTGGCAGCATTGACGGTCCGGCTCGGATCGATGGCTTTTACCCAATCGGCCAGTCGGTTGTTGTCGTACTGGCCCCAGCCTTCGTTGTGAACTACCCAGGTTACGATGCTTGGATGGTTGTACAGGCGGTTCATCATCCGACGCAATTCCAGCTCAAACTGCTCTTTCCCTTTCGACCGACGTACGGGTTCTGACTGGTCACCGGGCGATTCGTTTTGTCCTTCCAGAAAGCCTGACGGCATATCCTGCCAGACCAGTATTCCCAACTTATCGCAGAGGTAATAATACCGTTCGGGTTCAACCTTGATGTGCTTACGGAGCATGTTGAAACCTGACTTTTTGAGGAAATCAATTTCAAACGTCATGCCCTCGTCGGAAGGCGGAGTAAGCAAACCACCCGGCCACCAGCCCTGATCGAGCGGGCCGTTCTGGAAAACGAATTTGTTGTTCAGCAATAAAACCGGCTGGTTGGCAACGGGGCCCGGTCCAACCGAAATCTTCCGTATGGCGAAATAGCCCGTGACCACATCCAGCGGATTCCCTGTAACGGTGGCATTGGCATAGGCCGTTCGTAAAGCTTCGTCCTGGCGTGGGCGTCGGTTGCGGGGCGTATCGCCGAAGGGGTCGGTAACGGTCACTAAGTCAACGCGATAATCGTAGAGGAACGGCTTGTCCGGCGACCAGAGTTTTGGGCTTTTGATCGACAAATAGGCAGCTCTTCCAGCACGAACAAGTGTTGAGGCCACTGTTTGATTACCGTCTAAAGCCGTTACCCGAACTGCCGTGGTAAAGTTGTTAGCAGGCTTATCGAGCAATACTTCCACCCGAACGCGACCCGAATCCAGCTCGGGAGTAAGCCGTACTTCTTCGATGTAGGTTTGTTTAGGAACTGGCTCCATCCAGACCGTTTGCCAGATGCCCGATACGGGTGTGTACCAGATGCCGTTGGGGTTAAGTAATTGTTTTCCGCGTGGTTGCTCGCCCGTTGAGGTTGGGTCCGTTACGCCCAGAACGAGTTCATTGGCCCCGTCTTTCAGGAAATCGGTTATGTCGAAGCTGAATGCGTCGGAGCCGCCGGTATGTGAGCCAACCAGCCCATCATTGACCCAGAGGTTGCATTCGTAATCGACCGCGCCAAAATGAAGGATTACCCGTTGACCAGACCAGTCTTGCGGTAGGCTGATGGTACGACGATACCACAACCGCTGGTCGGGTAAGAGCGATTTCGTGACTTTCGACAGGGTCGATTCAACGGCGAACGGAACCAGAATCTGACCACTGAATTGGGTTGGCTTCGGGGCTGTTTTTGGCGTAATGGCATACTCCCAAAGACCATTCAGATTTTGCCACTGTTTCCGAACCAATTGCGGGCGCGGGTATTCGCGCCAGGCATTTTCGGGAGTTACCTGCTTTTCCCAGCGGCTCATGATCGGCGCAGGCTGAAGCTGGCTGACGGCTGGTGTTTGGGCAAACGCAAATTGGGTAGTGAGGAGGGTGGAAAGTAGGCTGAGGGTGACTTTCGTGAGATTTACCTCACCCCCGGCTCCTCTCCTGGTTTCAGGAGAGGGGGGATAACTTGATTGATATTTCATGGTCGTTTATTTAGCCAGTTTACCTTCAAGCATTTTAATAAAATAGCCGCCCACTACGGACCGGGCCTGAAAACCAACCTGCTTGGCGTTGACGGTTTCGTGCCAGTCGGAAAGGGGCACCCGCGAGGGGGTTTCGTTGGCATACCGCCAGACGGGTCGTACCAGCGCCTGAAAATCTTTGGATGAATTCGCCATCGTAGCCGTCCACATAATCCAGTCGGACTTGGTATAGGTCTTACGGCTGTCCAGCGGCAGGCCATAAGGCTCCTGTTTCGTCAGGTAGTAGGCGATTTCTTTTTGGGCAATGTCTTTGGGGAAAATGTTTATACCTAAAAGCCTATCCCACACCAGATTATACTTCTGACTCCAGGTGTCGCCCGGATTTTCGAACGTAAGGTCGTAATGCGTTTTATCCGATGCGGTTTTGTCCAGGGCCAAGGGTTGCCATTTAGCGGCCATTTCTTTCGCCGTTTTCAGGTAACTTTCAGCCGTTGCTTTGTCGCCCAGTTGCCCTGCCAGTTGGCTGTAAGCGGCAATGCCCAGAATCGCTTTTATGGACAGGTTGGCATTTCGGGCAATATGACCGGCAAAATCATCGGTGCAGAGCTGATTAGCCGGATCGAACCCATCTTTTTTCAGGTACTCTACCCAGGTTGTCAGCGTTTTCCAGTGTTGCTTGGCGTAGTTGGCGTTGCCTTCCGCTTTGGCGATAGCACCCGTCAGAATCAGCATATTACCACATTCTTCTACGGGCATATCTTCGCCATAGGTTTGCCCGTTGGCAAGGGGGTACGTCCCTACGTCGTGAGCCGCAAAAGGCTTCGTCCAGCGTCCACTTTCGGAATACTGGAAAATCGGCTCCATCATGCCTTTCAGCAGAAGGGGGTTATAGAGCAGATAAAGCGGAGCCGAGGGATAGGTAATGTCGACCGTACCGATGGAACCATTTGAGAAATTCTCTTTCGAAAAGAAAAGCACTTCCCCTTTGGGCCCAGCCACGATTTTATGTGCGGCAATGGACTGACGATACGCCAGTACGCACAGATCAGCATATTCTTTACCACCGGCTTTCTGAGCATCGGCACGGAGTTTGGCGTCGAACGTGGTGCATTTTTGGCGGAGTCGGTTGTAATCACTCTCAGCTATCTGCAACAGATCGGCCATAGACGTTTTTCCATCCCGACGCCACCAGGCCCGTAAATTCTGCTTGAAATACTGCACCGAATACAGATCGTCGTAGCCCAGCAGGAGGTGTTTGGTGGCTGGGCCGGTTATGTTGTTGAAGTCCAGAACAGCAGCGAGGGCTATATCGACAGCCGCTTTGGCTCCTGGTCGGGTGCCCGAAGTTGGCAGTTGGCCTTTGGCCAGAAAAGCCTGTTTCAGCCCATTAGCCAGGCCCGATGCAGTTTGGTTTCCGGCCTGTTGGGGAGCCGCCAGATACGCATATCCCCAGTCGATGCGTACATTGTCGCCTTTACGACCCAGTACGGGCTGGGCTTCCGTGCCCACGACCTGGTAGGTCAGGCCACTGGTCTGAGCCGTTTTGGTAATCACCTCCTGGCCGATGGTGTTGGTCGCAATGGTGCCCGATTCACTGAAAAATACCTGTACGGAGTGTGGCTTCTTATCCGACGATTGTACATCGAACGAAACGTAGCTTACAGGCCGAGCCGCTACCTCCAGTTCGTCGAGTAATAAGGGCGACAGGAAGTTGACCGTCAGATTGACAGGCCCCGCTGTAAAGGTGTAGCGGGTCTGCGTTGCCGATACCGTCACATCCGTTTGCGTTGCTGCGGAGACCGACGAGTTGGTGATGGGGTTAACAATACCGACGTCAATAAATGACCCTCCGCGCGGACTTACACAGTGAACGGCCAGCACGTTCTTGCCCGTTTTAAGTGCCTTCTGACCTGCTTCGGGGAACGGCAGATAGATGTATTCGTTGACGTAGTCGGGTTTATCGAGAATTTTGGTACCGTTGAGGTAGATCACTACGTCGTCGTCATGATTGAGTACCAGCAGAAGTTTCGATAGATCGGCTTTTCCATCGTAGGTAAATTCCCGACGAACGTAGATTCCCTCTTTCATGGTCTGGCTGTTGACCCATTTGGTATGTGCATCAGGGGTATCGCCAAAAGGACCTGTGCCCGACATCCATTTACTATCGTCGAAATCAGCCTTCTCCCAGCCTCTGTCGGGTTTTTCCAGCGTATACTTCGCTGAATAAGGTTTCGATTCGCCCGATGCCAGAATGGGTTCGTAGGTTGTCGGAACGGCTCCTAAAAACTGATACGGCTTACCATCGACCCGGATAATACCTTCCAGCGATTGGGGCTTGCCGGTCCAGTGGCGGGTAGGGGAGTCGGTTAGTTTATCGGTCATACTCCACAAACTAAAATAAGGATCGTGGGTGATGAGCGGATAAGCAGGAGGGCGTAGGTTTTGGGCCTGTGTCCAACCCGTAAGAAAAAGTAAGAAAAGAAGAGTTGACGCGTACTGAATTGTGCTATTGCGCATTGGCAGTGGAGTTTTTCGAAACATTAAAACTATATCTTAAACCCGGCCTGCGGTTGCCTTTACTTATCGAGGGTAGGATAATCGCTGAATATGCTTTGGAAGAAAGAGAATTAATGGCACGTCATTGTAGTTGACAAACCTTCTGTAAACCCCCTAACATCTTAATCTATATGAAGCATGTATTCGTTTGGCTGACCATGCTAATCTTGCTTGGTCATACTGTGCAATCGGTTGCACAGCAGATTTCAAAAGAAGAGCTGATCTTCCTGACGCCCGACTGGAAAGGTGAACGCTTCCCGGATGGTCGACCCAAAGTACCCGATGCCATTCTGAAGCGAATGAAACTGGTTACGCAGGAAGAAGCCTGGGCTGTTCTGAAAGGCGAAAAATACCGCTACCAGTATGCGGGTGGCTGGCAAACCATTAATCCCGACAGTGTTTTGGTCGGTCGGGCAGTAACGGCTACGTTTATGCCGGGTCGGCCAGATGTTCACCGGGTTACGGACGAAAAAGGCCATACCAAAGATGGTCGGGTGAAGTCGCAGAATGCCTGGCCGATTGATTTGCTGGTGAAAGGTGATGTGTATGTGGTCGATCAGTTTGATATGCACGAAGATGGACCAACCATTGGCGACAACCTGGGCAATTCGATCTACGCCAAAACGGGCAATGGCATTGTGTACGAAGGAGCGGTTCGCGACATCGCCGGACTGAAGGAAATTGGTGGCTTTACGTCGTATTTCCGTAGCTATCACCCCTCGCACCATAATCCGGAAGGCGATCTCAACACAACGCTGGTCGGCATCAATCGACCCACCCGAATCAGGAAAGTGATGGTTATGCCAGGCGACATTGTCCTGGGACGTGATGGGGGCGTTTGCTTCATTCCACCCCATCTGGCCGAAAAAGTGGTGAAAACCTCTGAGATCATTCGCCTGCGCGATATGTTCGGCCATCAGCGTCTGCGCGAGCAGAAATATACGCCCGGTCAAATCGACACACGCTGGTCGGATGAAATCGAAAAAGACTTCTCGCAGTGGCTGAATTCGCACATCAATGAGCTTCCTGTTCCAAAAGAGCAGATTCAGGAATTTCTCAAAAATCGAACCTGGTAAAAAATACCTGACCATTTCTGACCTCATTTTTTATGAAAACCTCAAGACGTTCATTTCTAACCAAAAGTGCGTTAGCCAGTGTATTTAGTGGCAGCGCGCTGTCCAGCTTTGGCGAAGGGCTGGAAACCGCCATTGAGCGGACTCCGTTATCATCGGCCCCGTCCGATCTGAAAATTACTGACATCAAATGTGGTTACACGCGCGGTGGCCATAGCCTATTTGTGAAAGTGCATACCAATCAGGGCATCTGGGGGTGTGGCGAAGCCGTCGATGCGTCGGTCGGAACCTACCATCTAGTCAAACTGATTGGCCAGCGGATTAAAGGCCGAAGCCCGCTGAACGTCAACCGGATTTTCGAAGATGTTCGGAAATCCGGCTTCTTCGAGGGAGCACAGGCCGGTATTTATGTATCGGTATTATCGGCTGTCGAAACAGCCCTTTGGGATTTGGCTGGGAAAGCGCTTGGCCTGCCGGTATACCAATTGCTCGGCGGAAAATTTCGGGATAAAATCCGGGTGTATTGCGATACGGGAGCCTACCGGGAGACGGATACCAGTCCGGAATCCTTTGGTAAAAGCGCCAAACGGGCGGTCGATATGGGTTTTACGGCCGTAAAATACGACATCGACGAGCGTAACGACCCCAACAAATATGATGCTTACAACTGGACCGCCAGCCCCGGCGAACTGGAGCGGATGTACAACCAGATTGCGGGAGTCCGGGAAGCCGTTGGCCCTAAAATCGACATCTGCGTAGACATGCACGGGCGATACGACATGACGACCGGCCGACGGGTTGCCAAGATGATGGAGCCACTTAAACTGCTCTTTCTGGAAGAACCCATTCCGGCCGAAAATCCCGAAGCATACCGGCAAATCCGGGAGATTACCACAACGCCTATCTGCGCGGGCGAAAACCATTATCTGGCCCACGGCTTCCGTCGGTTGCTTGAAATTGGCGCTGTCGACATTATCATGCCCGATTTGCAGAAAGCGGGTGGGCTAGGTGAAGCACAACGAATTGCCAATCTGGCGAATCTGTATTACGTACCGTTTGCGCCACACATGGTAGCGTCCTATCTGGGGGCTATGGCATCGAGTCATGTATGTGCCTCGGTGCCCAACTTCCTAATTCTGGAATGGCAGATTTACTTCCATGAGGAGCCTATGTTCAAAGAGATCGTTACCTTCGACGGGCCGATGGTGGAGAAAGGGTTTATTCCATTATCCGAAAAACCCGGTATTGGTGTCGAAATCAACGAAGAGGGTATGCGGAAATACGCCCCCAAAGATGTTCCGTTCTTTGTTTGATTAATTTGTAGTAATGCGGGTGGGAGCCCGCAATTTATAAGCCAAATTGCGGGCTCCCACCCGCATTACAATACAATGAGTATGTTACAAACCATGCGTTGGTTCGGGCCGAACGATCCGGTTTCGCTGATGGATATTCGGCAGGCAGGTTGTTCGGGGGTCGTGACGGCCCTGCATCAGATTCCGGTAGGTGATCTGTGGCCCATCGATGAAATCACCAAACGCAAAAATCTAGTTGAAGCCGATAACGAGCGGTATTCACCACTGCACTGGGCAGTCGTGGAAAGTCTGCCCGTTCATGAAGACATCAAGAAAGGACGGCCAACCCGCGCTGGGTATATCGAGACGTACCAGCAATCCATCCGAAATCTGGCCGCTTGTGGCATCCGAACGGTCTGTTACAACTTTATGCCGGTGCTGGACTGGTCGCGAACCAATCTTAAGTACGAAATGCCCGACGGGTCGCTGGCCCTTCGGTTCGTCTGGGAAGATTTCGCCCTGTTTGACCTCTATATCCTGAAACGCCCTGGCGCCGAAGCTGATTACGAACCAGAGATCATCGAATCGTCCCGGCAGAAACTGGCGCAAATGACCCCTGAACAGGTTGCCGAACTGACCAATACCGTTTTGCTTGGATTGCCGGGTTCCGAAGAGGCCTTTTCACTGGATACCTTTCAGGGCTTATTGAATGAGTACAGCCAGATTGGCGATAAAGAGCTACGGGAAAACCTGTATTACTTTATTCAGCAGGTGGCTCCGGTAGCGCAGGAGGTGGGTGTCAACCTGTGCATTCATCCCGACGATCCGCCAAGGCCATTGCTGGGCTTACCCCGCGTAGTCAGTACGGAGGCCGATCTGGCGCAACTCATGGATGCCTGCGATACAACTGCCAATGGCATAACGTTTTGTACTGGTTCGTTGGGCATACGGCCCGACAACGATTTGCCGGGAATGATTCGGCGGTTTGGTAATCGCATCCATTTTATTCACCTGCGCACAACCAAGCGCGAAGCCGATTCGCGGAACTTTCACGAAGCCGATCACCTGGCGGGTGATGTCGATATGTATGCCGTTATCAAAGAGATTGTTCTTGAGCAAAAACGACGGGCGGGAGCAGGCACCGGCGAAACGGCGATTCCGATGCGACCGGATCATGGCCACCAGATGCTCGACGACTTACACAAAAAAACGTATCCCGGCTACTCAGCCATCGGGCGCTTGCGTGGTCTGGCTGAGCTGCGTGGTCTTGAACTGGGTATCGAGCGCAGTTTAGAATCGATAGAGTAATACCATTTGTATAGCTGTAGCACAATAGAACACAGATTTTTATGATGATTATGATTTTTATAGGTCATAATCGTTTTGGTAAGTTTCTGATAATCAGGAAATTGTTAGTTGTAAATGATTCTGTAATCTTAACAAATCATAATCATCATAAAAATCTGCGTTCGATAAATTTATGTATAATCGTAATGACACAAACAGGAAATTTGACATATCCAGCCGTTTTTTCGCTTGAAGGTAAGCTAGCCCTAATCACCGGCGGAGGTAGTGGGATTGGTTTCGATATTGCCCGCTGTATGGTCGAATCGGGTGGCCGGGTCGTCATCACAGGCCGTCGGGAAGAGCCGCTAAAAGAGGCCGTACAGGCTTTAGGCGAACGCGCCCATTATCAGGTTAACGACGTAACTGACCGCGAATCGCTGGAGGAACTGGTCGAAAAAATTGAGGTCGAGCTGGGGCCCATCGATATTCTGGTGAATAATGCGGGGATCAATATGAAAAAGCCCGCACTGGAGGTATCCGACGCGGATTTCGACCGGATTGTACATACCAATCTGAACTCGGTTTTTAGTCTGACGCGCACCTGTGCGCAACGGATGATGGCTCGCCAGCGGGGTTCGATTATCATGATTTCGTCGATGGCAGCCTATTATGGTATCGACCGGGTGGCTGCTTATGCGGCTTCCAAGTCGGGTGTGGAGGGTATGGTGAAAGTACTGGCGTCAGAATTTTCGGGCAACGGGGTTCGGGTCAACTCGATTGCACCGGGTTTCATTGAAACGGCCATGAGCAAGACGGCCATGAGTGGCGACCCTGACCGCTTTGCCCGCGCTATGCGTCGCACCCCCATGGGCGCATTCGGTAAACCATCCGATATTGGCTGGGCGGCTGTTTTTCTGGCTTCCGAAGCCGCTCGGTATGTTACGGGCGTGTCGCTACCGGTTGATGGCGGTAATTCAATTGGGTTTTAACATTTTTCGTCGTTCCGATCGGAGGGATAAATCTCAAACTTGCCTGGTAGTAGGCTTGAGGTTTATCCCTCTGGTCGAAATGACAAAAACAAAACGGCTCTCTGATATTACCCAACTGTAAAGTTTTCAGGTAGAGTCCTTACTATTCACCCGACTGCACTTATTTTGGGGCAAAATGGCGTACTGGTTCCCATGAAACGGATCGTAAAAGTTTCCCTATATATTTCCGCTTGCCTGCTCATTACTCAGTCTGTTTGGGCGCAAACCAAGGCTAAAAAAGCCTTATTCGTGATCGTAGACGGCATTCCGTCCGATGTGATCGAGAAACAGCCGACGCCCAATCTGAAAGCTATTGCCAAAGAGGGTGGCTACGCCCGAGCTTATGTAGGCGGACAAAAAAGCAGCTATTCGCAAACGCCAACCATTTCGGCCGTCGGGTATAACAGCCTGCTCACAGGCACCTGGGTCAATAAACACAATGTGTGGGACAACAGCATCAAAGCGCCCAACTACGCCTACTGGACTATTTTTCGCTTTTTTGAACAGCAATATCCCGCCCGGAAAACGGCCGTTTTCTCCACCTGGCTCGATAATCGCACCAAACTGGTAGGCGAAGATTTACCCCAAACCGGAAAGTTACGGATCGACTATTCATTCGATGGTCTGGAACACGATACGTTACTTTTTCCCCACGATAAGCAATCCGACTATATCCACCGGATCGACGAAAAAGTAGTTGCCGAAGCGTGCCGATACATTCAGGACGAAAGCCCGGATCTGTCGTGGGTGTACCTGGAATATACCGACGATATGGGGCATAAATACGGTGACAGCGAACAATTTTACAAAGCCGTTGGCCTAATGGACGATCAAATGGGCCGTTTATGGAAAGCCATTCAATATCGTCAGAAAACATTTGGTGAAGACTGGCAGCTTTTCATCACGACCGATCATGGCCGTAGCGCCGATACAGGCAAAAACCATGGTGGGCAGTCGGATCGGGAGCGGGCTACCTGGATTGTGACGAACGCCAAAGAGCTTAACAGTCAGTTTAAAACAGCCACACCTGCCATTGTCGATATTATGCCAACAATGGCCCGCCATTTAGGCATAACCATTCCGAAAGAGCAGGCCTTTGAACTCGACGGTGTTCCATTGACGGGGGAAATTTCTATTACAGAGCCTAAAGCCCGAAAAGAATCCGGTAAGCTTTTACTGAACTGGAAAGCTGTCGATAAAGAAGGTGTCGTAAAAGTCTGGGTATCGACAACCAATCACTTTGAAGAAGGGCAACGCGACCAATACAGCTTGCTGGCCGAAGTGCCTGCCAGTGCCGAAGCCGCTACCCTCGATGTACCCAAACTGCCTTCCGGCTTTGTGAAGGTTGTGCTGGAAGGTAGGCATAATTCCCTCAATCGCTGGATTGTTGAATAGCATTTAGCGTACCCGCGTCCAGGTTCGGGTTTTGCCTAACAGGCTGATTCCCATTACATAGCCATGGAAGTCGAGCGTATTGACGTCTTTCAGCGTCAGGTCGCAATTGTAGGTTTTGCCATCCTCCGGGTTATAGATTTCTCCGCCACTCCAGACATTGTTGCCCTTGTAAACCAAATCTTTCAGCAATACCATATTGATCAGAGGGCGATTCCGTAGCTTCTCGTCTGGGTTCTCAATGTCAACTTTAGGTTTGTTGGTAGATGGATCATTTGGCTCAAGCATCCAGACCAGTTTGCCGTAGTATTTATTCCCCTGTTTATAAATCTGGACCTGATTCCTCTTCTTCGAGCTAAGCCATTTTCCCAGCACCGCATCAGGATCGTCGGTATTGTGGGCGAAAGAAGGGGTTGTCAGGGAGACTACGAACAGGAAAATGGCGAAACGAAACAGATTCATAAGACAGTTGAGGCAATGATTTTGATGTATAACTAATTCGCAGACGACTTGTCAGCGTAGTAAACGAAAAATCATGCCGACCTGTATATAGATCATACTTTGCCGCTAGGGTTTAATGGTGGACCAGGCTACTTTTTGTCCTGCTGACACAGCGAGTAGTTTCTCAATCCACTCGCTCGGCCCCAAGCTCAGCTACATACGCTTCCAGCGCCTGGAAATCTTTGGTGCGTTTCATGAAATGAATCGATGCCGATTGGGCAATGCGCAACGATTGCTGAAAATGCTGAGGTAAGTAGGGTTTGGTTAGAAGCTGAACAGGTATCGGAAAATGCCGAAGTAGTTCGACCGGAGCACGTATGGCACTGATCTGGCCTTCGTTGACGCGGGAGTTAGGCGGAAAAAGTATATTGATCTGGCGTAACGGAACGGGCTCTTTAGGGAATGTATCTAGCGGTTGGGTGATCAGGAATTTTGCCGCCCCTTCAAAAGAGGGAGACAGCGCAGAAGCATCGATAGCAAGTCCGTTTAGCGCCTGTCGCCAGACTTTGTACTGACTAAATGCAGGAATTACATAAGCCTTGTTGTCGATCAATTGTATCGCCACCAGATCGTCCGACAGTACAGTATAGCCTGCCTTGCCAAATGCCGTTGCTGTTGTCGACTTTCCGGCACCCGGTATGCCCATAAAAACGATGGCCTGGTTGTTCACATCCACAGCGCTGGCATGCAACAGAAATAAGCCACGTTGATACAAAATCACACCAAATACTTCACTGAGCAGGAATAACCGCAGCGTTCCTTCGTCGGCGCCAAGATTCTGGTACACAATCTGGTTGCCGTCGCTGATCCGAAACTTGCCGATGCCGTCCCAGTTGATAATGATGGCATCGGCTGTCCGGCCGAATTTTGCCCGTACCCCCCGTCGCTGGACACGGGTGAGTTGCCCTGCTTTTTCAGGAACAGCACCTTCCGTGATTGTAACATCGGCCGACGCATTCGACGGCTGTAAAACACCGTCGAAATTGATGGCCGTTTGAATGGTCAAGCCAAAAGTGAAATAGTTCATGATGTGGTGTTGTTGGCGAAACGGGTCAATGCATTTCCTTGAATGACAGCCAGTATAACCCTACAAACAGCAGGCTGAAAAATACACCAAATGAAACGTTCAGAGCTTCAAATCCGGCCAGTGCTACGGGTAAGACAAATCCGCAGACAACTCCGGCCACGTAAATCCAGAAGCCAATACGACGCAGCCGGAACATGAAAATGGCTCCGATCAGGGTAATCAGTGAGTAAAAAAAAGAGGCTATCGCCAGTAGTCGAACCAACTCCTGATCGTTGGGAAGGGGTACATTCCCCGACGAGCGATCCTCATAGTACTGCTTGGGCGATTGGTCGTCGGGCTTACTTTTTCGCTCGATCTGCGTTGTTTCGGATACGGCTTCGGTTTGCGAAAACGATATGACGGCATCCGCTATCCCCCAGGCACAACTTAGAAAGGTAAGAACACAAAGAAGGGTTAAAAATTGAGAGCGCATAGTAACGCGGACATCCTGCCCGCCTGGTTAATACAAACGGATTTAGCTCCGCGTTTAAGGACCTGTTAAAAGGAAGTTGCATATGTAACTTCCCAAAACCTTATTTTCGTGGCAGTGTTTCCTACATACCAACGAAAATCAAAGCAAATGACTCTGCAAGAACTGACCGAGCAAATTCGGACCAAAGTTACACATGCCGATAATATCAACGCTACCGTTAAGCTCGTAACTGACCAGGGTGTTGTCTATATCGATGCCACGCAGTCACCGGCAATAGTATCGAACGAAGACAAACCCGCCGATTGCGATTTGCAGGTAACGATCGATAACCTGGTGAAAATGAGCACCGGCGACCTGAATCCGATGATGGCCGTGATGATGGGAAAACTCAAAATCAAAGGCGATATGGGCATCGCCATGAAAATGGGCCAGATTATGGGGTGATTATAAAGAGTGAAAGAGTGAAAGAGCGAATGAGCGAATGAGTGAAAGAGCAAAACTAAGGGACCAGTTAAATAAGTAGTAGCAAAGCGTTTCTGGCTTACTAGTTTGAATGGAGGATGTACTTCGTCGTAGTCGCCAAGTTTCGCTCTTTCGCAATTCACTCTTTCGCTCTTTAAATTATGCCTAAGCCCTCTCGTCGTCAATTTCTGGAGAATAGTACCCTGGCTGCGGCCAGTTTTCTGCTGGTTCCGCGTCATGTGCTGGGTGGAAAATCGGCCAATGGCTCACGAATTATTGCTCCATCCGATAAACTGGCTATTGCCGCCGTTGGGTGTGGGGGTAAAGCCGATGTGAACATCCGGCTGGCCTATAATAATGGTTCCGACAACATCGTCGCTCTGTGTGATGTCGATAATCGTCAGGCGAAAAAGTACCGGGCTCAGTTTCCGAATGCACCTTACTTTCAGGATTATCGCGAAATGTTCGATAAGGCTGGCAAAAGCTTCGATGCCGTCATTGTCAGTACGCCTGATCACATGCACGCGCCCATCGCTATGGCGGCTATGCAACTCGGCAAGCATGTGTACGTCGAAAAACCATTAACCCACGATATTTACGAAGCCCGGATGCTGACCCAGGCTGCCGAGCGCTACAAAGTCGTAACCCAGATGGGAAATCAGGGGAGTTCGGGCGATGCTACACGGATTATCGAAACGGCCATTCAGAAAAAGATGATTGGCCATGTACATACGGTTTACTGCTGGACCGACCGTCCGGTTTGGCCGCAGGGGGTACGGTCGCCGAAAGACAAAGGGGAGTCGCAGCCCGTACCGTCCGAAGTCAACTGGCCGCTCTGGCTCGGAACGGCCCCCTATCGCGATTATCACGAAGCCTACATGCCGACCCGCTGGCGGGGCTACTGGGATTTTGGCACTGGCGCTTTGGGCGATATGGGTTGCCACTTCATGGATGTACCTTTCCGCGCCCTGAAACTCAAATACCCAACTTCCGTAGAGTGCAGCGTTGGTTCGGTGTATGCCGATTTCTTCAAAGAAGCCTTCTTTGACGATAGCTGCCCGCCCTCGTCGGCTATTCACCTGACCTTTCCGTCAGACGATAAGAAAGTAAAAGAGATTAAATTTTCCTGGTTCGATGGGGGAATTCGGCCGCAACTGCCCGAAGGGGTAGCGTATGAGGAGGTGTTCCGGGATAATAATGGCGGTATTCTGTTTATCGGCACCAAAGGGATGCTGACGGGTGGCCTGTTCGGTAACGATCCGAAACTGCTTCCGGCCGATAAGTTTGCCAATACGGCTTTGCCTGCTCCCGAAAAACCGCTGGTCGAAGGCAAAACGGAAGGGCATCAGCAGCAATGGGTGAAAGCCTGCAAACAAGGGTATGGCGCCTATACATCGTCGTCGTTCGATCAGTCGGGGCCGCTTACCGAAACCGTTCTGATGGGCAACCTAGCCACGCGTTCCTACATGGCTCGCGAAGGGGGCAAGTTTACGGGCCGTAAGCGGCTCCTCTGGGATGGCGATACCATGAAGATTACCAACTTCGATTACGCCAACCAGTTTGTCCGGCGGCAGTACAATGGGGGCTACTCGTTGTGAAAGAGCGAAAGAGTGAAACAGAGGTCCGCTGCCACTCTTTCGCTCTTTCACTGTTTCACTCTCTAAATAAATGACTACATTAGTGGTACCTCAAATCACTGATGCGACATTTTAGTCAACAGGTATTCTTCATTTTAAGCTGTTGCTTACTGACTTTTCGCCTGGCAGCACAACCGCTCAGTAAGCAGCCGGTCATTCGTTTGTCTACGCAGGGCAATGAGGTATCATTACGTGGACACCTGGCTTATTTCCGTGACTCGCTGGCTACCCGAACGATTGCAGACATGATTGGGCTGGCTTCGGGTAATGTCTTTCAACCTATAGCGACGCCCGTTCCTAACTTTGGCTATGTAACGGGTATAAAAGCGGCTCGGCCTGTCTGGTTACGATTTCGGCTGGAAAATGGCTCGAAAACGACGCAGGCCTGGTTAGCCGAAGTTGATTTCTGGTCGTTCGATTCCCTTCAACTTTTCATTGTCGACAGCCACAATCGGGTGTTGTCGGCCTCACCCGTAATCGGCTGGAAAACGCCCGCTACCCAACGAATTCGGTATCACCGTCATTACTGGTTTCCGTTTACTGTACCTGCCCATGAGCGCGTAACAGCCTATTTCCGCATGTATAAACAGCGGGGTACGCAGCTTGTACCCATTAGCCTGATTCGGGAGTCGGCCTATGAATCGCTGGTTCAGAAAGGCTACTTATTTTGGGGGGGCGTACTGTTTGCACTGACGTTTGTGGCGGTTATGAGCCTTATTTTTTTTCTGACCACGCTCGACCAAATTTATTCGAAATACATTTTCTGCCTGCTGGGTCTGGTCGGTTTTTTTGTCATCAACGACGGTTTTCTGAATCAGTTTGGTTTCGAGCTTCAGTTCTGGTTGCCCCGGCAGAATATCTATTTCCTGTTCCCTCTGATTCTGTTCTATTCGCAGCTAACCTTCGTTCGTACCTTTCTGTCGGTCAAAAATACGCCTTCCCGGCGCTGGCATACCATCGGAACGGTGGTGCTCTGGTGTGGCCTTTTCTGCTTGCTTGGCCTGACCATTGAACTGATTACCCCCTTTTCGCCCACGGTCGAATTGATTATGGTGCGAATCTTCTCGATTTTTTACTGGTTTCCCATGCCCGTGATTGGGGCCTATATTGTGGTAGGAATTGTTCGGCGGTATCACGTTGGCGAAGCCTGGTTGTATCTGATTGCCGTTTCGCCGTTTTACGCCCTTAATCTTGGGCAGGTCTTCGCCAATTTTGGTTTGATTCCTACCGTTGAGCCAGTCGCCAATTTTACCTATTATGCCGTAGCGGCTTTGTTTGAAGTGCTGGTGTTGACCATTGGTTTAGCCTATCGCTACAAAATGGAGCGCGACCGAACCGAGCGGCTCATTAAAGAAAGTACCGATCAGCAGCAACGGGCCTACGAAGCCGAAGTACAGGCATTGGCCTTGAAAAATAGCCTACTGGTCGAGAAAGAACGGATTGCCCGCGATTTGCACGATAACGTAGGGGCGCATCTGGCCTTCATCGTGACCAATCTGACACATATTAGCGATCAGGCCGAAAAACAATCGACGAAAGAAGGGAAGCAATGGGCGTCGCGCTTACGGACGATTGTCATGCACACCCGCGAAGCCGTTAAGCTACTTCGCGAAACCATTTGGGCCATTCACCAGGAAAGCTTTACCGTCGAGGAGTTTGACGAACGATTGAATCAGTATATCAATCGCTATTTCCATGAACCGGATGGCCTGCATGTCGATGTACAGGTCATGGGCTCGCAATCGCAACGGCTTTCATCGACTCAGGTACTAAATCTGTTTAGAATCGTGCAGGAGGCCCTGAACAACGTTGTCAAGCATGCGCAGGCTACGGTCGCCAACGTGCAGTTGCAGGTGAGTTCGGGCGGGCGGATTAACCTCAGGATTCATGATAATGGCTGCGGCTTCACCTGGAACAATACTGTTGTATCGAGTCATCACTACGGCCTTCAGAATATGCAGACCCGCGCGCAGGAACTAGGCGGCACCTTCCGGGTTTTTGCTGAAGAAGGCACCACCGTAGAAGTAGATGTATAGGCGATTAACGCATCGTTCAGCTTGGCTTGTTACGAACAACCTTCTTTATCAGCCGATAAATGGCAACCAGGTGTGCGAACAAAACGGTAGGAACAACAAAACCCGGAAGCCAGACGTAGGGGACTTTCAGAATGCCCACATTGGGTTGATCGAAACCGAATTGTTGAAAGGGGAAGGGCGCCGACAAAATAGCATGAATCACAATATTCAGCACTAAGCCCAACACCAGCATGTTCCAGACTAAAAGCCATTGGTTTGACAATTGGTGGCGTTGAAACGTAAAATAAGCCACAACAGGAGCCGTCAGGCCCGACAGAATATCAACGTTGCCTCCTTCAAATGTCATCAAGTGCGGCACCTGATGGTATAGATAAAGCCCGTACAAACTTAGCTCTACAGGAACCCGTACAGCGTGGAGAACGGTCAGTGTCGACAGTGGCAGTTTTTCGATCCAGAGCCGCCCCTGGGTTGTGATGAACAGGCCTATTATAAAAAGTAATGGTGGACCAATAACCAGTACTAAACCTGGCGGTCTGGCATCGAGGTGGAGAAAAATCTGATTGTAGGCTAGAAGGGCTAAAATGATTAGCCAGATCGATACGCCAACGAACAATCGATTCGCTGCACGTTTGGAAACCTGTCGAACCCCGCTATAGAGATAATAACCAGTTAAGAGCGTTGTTGCTCCAAAAAAAGCGTCGAGCCAGAGCGGTGTCGTGTCGTATAGATGAGAAAGATTGGGTTGCATGATAACGGCCTGTTAGAGCAAGTCCTATTACTTGCGATGGCAAAGGAAGGACAGTCGTCAGACAGAAATGCAATGGCCAGCCCTCTATGACGATGAATAGTATCCAAACGAACGATGAATGGTCAGGCGATTGGGGTAGCCTCAAACCATTTTTTAAAATCAGGACGCCGATACCGGCTTACCATCACCTCTTCGTGCGGTTGCTGCCTGTGCAGGGCCGGAACAAGCAGGACGGCCAGCTTACGATTGGTATCGTCCTGAACCGTCCGAACGGCGTTTTGGGCCGCCAGAAACTGGCGATTAAGCTGAAAAAAGGATCGGTTATCGAGTTGAGGGGTCAATTGGGCAAAGGAAGAATAGGACGTAGACACCTGCTGTCCATCGGTTTTGACCAGTAAGATCAACCCACCTGTTGAATAGAAATAGGCAATCTGATCGACAGAGAGCCGGAGTTTACCCGTATGCATGGCTATCGTAACCAGTTGGGGCACTGGCAAAGGCGTAGTGATTGGGTTGGAACCCAGGGGACTTTCGGAAATGGATCGACTTTTTATCTCGCGCTCAGTTAAAAAAGCCCGTAAAATATAAAGCCCTACGTAGCCGCCATTCAGCAGTGACGCCAATGTGATACAAACCGTTATTCCTTTCAACACCGTTGGCAGAGCTGGCCAGTGGCTTGTGTATAGCCGTTGAGCAAGTGGGAAGACAATAGCAAAGGTCACTAACGTAGCTACTCCACCCACAACAAACTGAGCCGCCAAACGCCGGGTGGGCTGCTGACCAAACGGCAGTCGGGCATCGAGCCAGTCAAAAACAGCCAGATTCACCTCCCAGCAGGAGGCCATCACCGTTGCTACCGTCAGAAAATAAGGCCATGGAAACTGATAGCCCGGTTGCCCTGGAAATAGCTGACCAAACACCACATGTGAAGCGACCAGCGCAGCGATGGGCACCAGCGCAAGGCGGAGGTAAAGGTGTTGTCGGCGCGTAAGCGGGGCCATACCGGATCAGCGTTTGCATTGCCTGTGTAGGGCAAATGTAGCAAAAGCCAGCGCTGGATTATACAGGTACCAACATAGTCGGTTCCTTTATGCCATCGACGAGCATCTGTAAGGTTGTTTTTTCGTAAACGGCCAGGTTGGCGTCCCGAACACGTAGCATGATGGGCCTGATCTTACACGTCTCTTCGCTGTCGCAGTCGTCGCAGCGGGTGTAAAAATGAAGGGACACACAAGGCGTTGGTGCTATGGGGCCATCGATAATACGAACGAGTTGGGCCAGTGTGATCCGATCCGGCTCCACCCGCAGCATGTAGCCACCCCCTTTCCCTTTCTGGCTTTGCAGCAATCCATGATTCCGCAGTTCCAGTAAAATGCCTTCCAAAAATTTTTGTGGAATGTGTTCCTGCTCGGCAATGCGTGCAATCAGCACGGGTCCGTTCCCATACGCCTGGGTCAAGGCTTTCATGGCTTTGATCGCGTATTTTGCTCTTTTAGAGATCATATAGCATTTTATTTAGTGTGTGATTCCGATAGGGTTTTAGGATAATATATTTATCCGATAAATTTTATATACTAATTTGGAAAATAAAAAATCTCCCGCTTACCTTTACGGCGTCAATGACCACAAACTCAGTTCGTAATGGACTTCTGCCTGCTCCGATGTTGTTGTAAAATGAACCATTATCCTTGTTAATGGGAGGATAGTAGCCGTGTAGTTTCATCGGTTCCAGTTCTGGTAATTCCTTGATTAACTAGCCTTCACATACATTCGATTCCTTCATCGACAGGCAAAAGTAAGAATTTACTTTAAATCTATATTAAGTACATAGATTAAATATTTTTAACAATTCACTTCGTCAACAAACAACAACGTTCAACGACAATTCGCTTCCGGTATGCTATCAGCTTCAACAACAGGAAACCGCCAACTGGTCTACCAGATTATCGGGTTCGACCGACTGAATTTCGTAGACGACGTAGCCAATGCCGTTCCACAGGATGACCAGTGTCGAATTACGGGACTGTCGTTTGTGGTCAATGGCGTTCGGGTCGATGGTCAGCTGACGGTCTGGGTACAGGACGATAATCAGCTGGCCCGAATTTACCGGCAGTTGTCTGCCATACAGGGGCTGGTTAGTGTGCGGCAGAGTGATTGACAAAGAATACCGAAAACAACTAAAACATGAGTAACCAGATTATATGTCCCACGAGTGGGGTTCAGATCAATGAGACGAAAGTTCGTCTGGTAGCGGGTCTTGTCCTGCTTATAGCCGTTGTGTATTTGCTAACGAATTGGTTGGCTTTGCCTCTTTTACTGTTTGTCGATTTTGGTCTTCGGAGCACCGATTTAGGAAAATACAGTCCATTAGGAACGATAGCCGACGGCTTGGTAAATACTTTCCATTTGCCTTATAAAGGCACCGATCAGGCTCCTAAGCAATTCGCGGCTCGCATTGGCTTCGGCTTTGCTATCCTGATTATGGTACTACATATAGCAGGCGTTTCAACTCTACTTGCAGTAAGTGTGCTGGCCGTTTTTGCCGCACTGGAATCAATTGTTGGCTTTTGCGCTGGCTGCTACGTGTATACGTATTACCTACGGTTGTTTGCTAAAGTAAATGACTAAGAAATTGTTTGCATTCGTGACGTCAGGTTCTTAAACCTGACGCGTGCGGTTTCTCAAAACCGAACGGTTTGTCTAGCTCAGTTTTGAGAAATCGTACGAGGGCAGATTTGAGAATCCACCCTCACCCTAACCGATCAAACCACTTAGGCTGGCGGCAACCGGTATAGGTGGGATGAATAAAAAAACCGAAACGGCGGCAACCGTTTCGGCAGGTCACAACAAGCTAGTTTTTGATCCATCAGGCGCTTACGACGCCGGGTGGACTACCCTGTTTCTCACGTAACCATTACAAAGTAATGCAAAAACTCTATGCAGTATGGGTAATTTTTTTACTCGTTTCGCTGGATCTGACTGCTCAATCAACCGACAGATCCGCTAATTCCTCAATAGCTACGCTTTCCGGCACAGTCCGGGCCGATAACGGTGAATCGCTTCCCGGTGTCAATATTGTTCTGAAAGGTCAGTCGAAAGGGACCGTTACCGATGCAAACGGGCAGTTTAGCTTGTCGGCTAAACCAGGTGATCAGCTCATTCTGTCGGCCATTGGCTATAAAACCATCGAAGTGCGCGTCAACGGAACGGCACCCTTACAAGTACAATTATCGGCTGATTCACGGCAACTTAGTGAGGTTATCGTAGTCGGGTACGGCACATCGGAACGGAAAAATCTGATTGGTTCCATTGCCAAAATCGATCCGGCCGATACCAAATCCATTCCTGTGGGTAGTGTGGATGCCCAGTTGCAGGGAAAAGTACCGGGCGTGCAGATTTCGAGTGCTACGGGTGTGCCGGGCGAACGGGTCAACATTCGCGTGCGTGGAGCTACATCGATCAATGCCAGTAACGACCCGCTCTACGTGGTCGATGGTGTATTTATCAACAGCAACAGCCTTCAGACAATTGGTACCGGAGGGAAAGCTACCTCACCCATTGCGGATATCAATCCGTCTGATATTGAGAGTATTGAGGTATTGAAAGATGCTGAAGCTACGGCATTATACGGCTCTCGTGGGGCCAACGGTGTGGTACTGATTACAACCAAGCGCGGTGCTTTTGGCCAGCGGTCGACGCTGAAAATCGATGCGTCGGCGGGGGCCGCGAAAGCTGCCAAACTCTGGGAGTTGACGACTGGCCCCGAACATGCCACCCTGGTAAATGAATGGTGGGTAAACACGGGTAAAGATACCCCCTCGCTGAACCGGACATTTGCCAACCGCCCATTTCGACCCGTCTCAGAAGGGGGCCGTGGTTTGCCCGAAGATCAGAAAACCTACGACCGACTGGGCGAACTGTTTCGAACGGCTCAACTCCGCAATTACGACATCTCCCTGTCTGGCGGTACTCAATCGACCAAATACTACATCGCAGGTGGCTACAACACACAGGAAGCCATTATTCGGCCCATCAACTTTAACCGGGCCAGTTTTAAGGTCAATCTGGATCAGCAGGTAAACGACAAAATACAGGTGGGTGTCAGCAATACATTCACCCGCACATACCGGAATCAGGGTCGGGCGGGCGATGGCCCTGCGGGTGGGTTGTTACAGGCGGCTTTGCACACACCTACGTACCTGTCGCCGACCAACGATCAGGGGGTGCTGGTAGGCCGCGCCGGGTTCGATAACCTAACCTTGCTGATCAACAACTACAATGTTCATACGACCAGCCTGCGCTACATCGGTAACCTGTATGCGGATGCCCAACTGCTACCCGGCCTGAAGTTTCGGACCAGCTTCGGCATCGATTACAACAACTATAACGAGTCGGAATACTGGAATTCCAAACTGATTTCGGGTAGCCCGAACGGCTATGCCACCTCGAGTATTAGTCAGTATACTACCTGGCTGAATGAGCAAACGCTGACGTATCGGAAAAAGATTGGCTCGAACCACTCATTGGGTGTACTGATCGGGAATACGTTGCAGAGCGATAACCTGACCCGTACGTATGCTGAAGGGCGGGGCTTCCCGAACGATAATTTTACGCAGATTTCATCGGCAGCGACTACGGCCAGCTCGCAAAACTGGAGCAAGAGCACGCTGGCATCGTTTTTCGCCAAGGCCGATTATAATTTCGCCGGTCGATACCTGATCGATGCCAGTGTACGGGCCGATGGGTCGTCGCGCTTTGGCTCATCCCGCAAATGGGGGTATTTTCCATCAGTAGGGGTGGCCTGGCGCGTGAAACAGGAATCGTTCCTACAGAACGTCACGGCTATCAGCGATTTAAAACTGCGGGCTAGCTGGGGTGTAACGGGTAACCAGAACGGCATCGGCAATTTTGCCGCACAAGGGCTCTGGACGGGTGGCACGGGCTATCAGGGAAGCCCCGGTATTGCACCCCAGCAACTGGGTAACCCCGATTTGCAATGGGAGCGAACCCGCCAAATCAGTGCCGGACTGGACGTATCGCTGTTTACCGACCGGATTGGGCTGGAGCTGAACGTCTACGATAAATACACCACCAACGGCCTGTTTCAGATCGCGCTGGCCGGTACGACAGGCTTTAGCAGTTATTGGAGCAACGCGGCCGAAATCAGCAACAAAGGATTTGAACTGGGTATCAACACGGTCAACCTTCGCCAGAGTGGGCTGACCTGGACGACCAGTTTCAACGTGGCGCAAAATGTGAACCGGATCGAAAAACTGGCGACGCCACTCAAATACGGTAGCCGCGATCTGATTCTCCAGCAACAGGGCTTTCCGCTGTATTCGTTCTGGGTGTACAAACAATTGTATGTCGATCCACAAACGGGCAACGTGGTGTACGACGACGTAAACAAAGACGGTAAAATCACTGTCGATGACCGGCAACTGGTGGGCAGCATCTGGCCGAAATTCTTTGGTGGCCTTACCAACAGCTTTTCGTACAAGGGCTTCGATGTGAACCTGTTTTTCTCCTATCAATACGGCAATAAGATTTACAACCACAATCGATTCTTCGGGGAAGGTGGTGGAGCGCGTGACGATGCCCGGATCATCTTCAAATCGAATCTGGCGCGCTGGCAGAAACCGGGCGACGTGACGGATGTACCTCGTCCCGATGGTATCAATGTCAACAACTACCGGGATGGCGGAAGCCGCTGGCTGGAAGATGGCTCATTTCTGCGACTAAAATCACTAACAGTAGGCTATACGGTTCCGAAGGCAATCACGAGTCGATTAGGCATTCAGAACGTTCGGGTGTATGCCGTTGGCACCAACCTGTGGCTGCTCACCAACTACACCGGCCTCGATCCCGAATCCAGTTCCAGCAGCGATCAGAATGCACAAGGTATCGACCTCGGCACTCCTCCCCAGCCCGTTGGTATTCAGGGTGGAATTAGTTTGACTTTATAAAATTCGCTCCAACCATCTTAAGAAAGGGGCGCCTTCCAAAGGAAACTCATGGCCTTATGGAAAAACAGCTACCCTTGGTGAGTCACCCTTCTCCTGAAATCAGGAGAGGGGCCGGGGGTGAGGTGGTACGACCAATCATACATAAACCAATGAAATCAATCAACTCTCTCTTTTTTCTGCTTCTGCTGGTCACGGTCAGTAGTTGTAAAGATTTTTTAGATGTAAAACCGCTGGAGTCGATCTCCGATACGGAAACGATTACCGATCAGAACTCGGCGCTGACTGCGCTGCGGGGAGTATATAGTGCCCTGGCCAGTGGCGACTATTACGGGACAAGTTTTCAATCCATCGGCTACCTGTCGGGCGACAACATCCAGTGGACGGGCTCGCAGTCACAGGTGCAGGAGTTTATCAATAAAAAGGTGAATGCCGATAACTCGACCATTTCGAGTGTCTGGATTGCGATTTATCGGACTATCAACCGGGCCAACAACATCATTGCGAAAGTGCCAACCGTAACGGACCCGGCCCTGACCACAGCCTTGAAAAACCAGTACCTGGGTGAAGCCTATGCCATACGGGCACTCGCTTACTTCGACCTGTCCCGTACGTTTGGTGGGGTACCGATCATTACTGATCCGACCATCAAACCGACGGATAACTCGGGTATCAAACGGAGCACACAGGCCGAAACCTACGCACAGGTGCTGAAAGACCTCGAAACCGCCGAGCCGCTGTTACCCACCACGGTTGATCGTTATCGGGTCACGCAGAAAACCGTTTTTGCGCTGAAATCCCGATTCTATCTCTACCAGAAAGATTACGCCAAAGCCGAAGACTACGCCAGCCGACTCATCAGCGATGCGACCAACTACAAGCTGGTGAAACCGTATGGAGCCTTCTTCCAGAACGATGCGCGGGGAACGGCAGAGTCGGTGTTCGAAATTTTCTACAACGGCACGACCGAAGTGAACAGCCACCGGGGGCAATGGCAACCGCAAACCAACGGTGGTACACGGCAATGGGCACCCAACGATGCACTGGTTGCCTTGCTGAACGATCCGGCTGTTGGGGGCAATCGCTCGGTGCTGGTTGCCAAAGACAATCAGAACCGCTGGTATGGAAACCTCTACTACCGCAACCCCGGCTCCGATCCGTCGTATGTGTTCCGCATTGCCGAAGCCTACCTGATTCGGGCGGAGGCTCGGGCTCAACAGGATAAACTGGCTGATGCCCTGACTGACCTGAACGCCGTCCGTGATCGGGCGGGACTGACGGCTCTGACCGCTACAACGACCTCAACAAAAGACGCCGTTCTGCTGGCGATTGAAAACGAGCGACGGGTCGAGTTTGCGCTGGAGCCTCATCGCTGGTTCGATGTGGTACGCACGGGTCGGGCCGGAGCTGTTTTCAACCTGACCGATGCCAATCGGTACGTATTGCCGATTCCGGTTCAGCAGCTACAGACCGACAAAGCACTTACGCAAAATCCTGGCTACTGATTATTCCTAAACCCTATAGCGATGCCTTATTCTGACACCACGTTTGCTAATCCGCAAACCTTCCAACAGGCCGAGTTACAGACCGACAGTGGCTGGACATCGGTCGAAAAAGGAATATTCCGGTTCGTATTCCTCTATTTTCTGATTCAGATTCTGCCACTCGATCCGCAGTTTTTCCGAAATCTGGTTTCGTTCGGTGGCGGGTACACACGATACCTGTTCAATCTGTCGCATTATGCCCCCCGTTTTGTGGGCACTGAAGATAGTTTCGCTAACTGGGGTATCGTTGCCCTCGTGGCTCTGATTGGTTCGGTTGTGTGGTCGCAGCAAGATGATCGAAAAACGAATTACGATGCCCTGTTTTATTGGCTGCGGGTAGCGTTACGCTACCGACTGGCTCTGGGCGTGATCGCGTATGGATTTATCAAACTTTTCCCGTTGCAGGCGCCCCTTCCGTCGATTAGTAATCTGAACACCGCCTATGGCGATCATACGGCCTGGAAACTTTTCTCATTGTCGCTGGGGGTTGTACCTTCCTATGAATCGTTTCTGGGGCAGGTGGAACTGGTGGGTGGCTTGCTGTTGCTGCATCGGAAAACGGCAACTATCGGTACGCTGATTCTACTGCCATTTTTGGGTAACGTGTTCTTCTCCAATCTGGCTTATGAAGGGGGCGAGTACGTGTACAGTGGCCTGCTGATTTCCTTTGGGCTGGTTCTGTTTGCCTTCGATGCGATTCGGTTGTTTCGGCTGGTTTCCCTCGAAGTGGCGGCCGTACCCAATCGATTTCATCCGATATGGCGCGAACAGTGGCAACAGTACAGTCGGCTGGCACTGAAAGGAGCATTTATCGGGCTGACGGTATTGCTCTATGGCTTCACAACGTACACGACCTACCGACAGGGCTCTATCCGCTTTCCGAAAACACCCGGATTAGCCGGAGCAGCCGGTATTTATAATGTGAGTGAGTTTAAGCTGGCTGGTAAAACGCTGCCGTATTCGAAAACGGACCCCGTTCGCTGGCAGGATGTCGTTTTCGAAAAATGGAATACCATCAGCATCAAATCGAACCGAGCTGTTGACCTGGTCAATGACAATACCGAACAACTGTCGGCCACGGATGCCGGGCGAGATTATGAGTATGCAGGCTCGCAGGGTCGGCACTATTATCGCTACACCGTTGACCCAACTGGCCGACTACTGACGCTTAAAAATGCAAATCCGCATTATCCTAACGAAACCCTGCAACTGACCTATACCAAAGCCGGTGACGGCCGGATTATTCTGGCGGGTGTCGATGAAAAGCGTGACTCCGTGTATGCGGTATTGGACAAACTGGATAAAAAATACCTGATCGACGAGGCTGCCAAAGCGGGTCGACGGGGATCGCTCAAACTCTAACCTTCTTCTGAATCATGGCAACTCCCAATATAACCCCTGAACGTGCTGATTTAGGGTTGATTACGCCGGAAGAATTAAGTGCGTCGTCTGTCTCAAAAGCTACCAGTAGGAAAGTACCCGCCGACAGTCAGCCCGGTTCAGCTACGGCCTGGACCGAAGGACAGAAGATTTTGTTTCGCATTGCGTTTGTGTTTTTCATCAGTATGTCGCTGCCTAACAGCCTCGACTGGTACAAGGAACTCGTCTCGTTCGACTGGCTGCATCTGCATTACCGCGATCTATACGATATTGCCCGTTTTGGCTCTGGGTTGACCTTATTTGGTAACAAGCTGTTTGGTAGTACGCTGAACGGCTACGCACCCTGGATTATCACACTCATCTTCGCTACGGTGGTTGGACTGATCTGGACAACTGTTGTTCGGAACCGACAGATTATCAACTATAATCTGCTCTATTACTGGTTGCGGGTAGTGGTACGGTATCGGGCGGGTATCGGGATCATTGGATTTGGGTTTACCAAGCTGATGCCAACGCAGTTGCCCTATCCATCGCTGGGGGTGCTGAATACGAATTTTGGTGATCTGACAGCCCAGAAAATCTATTGGTTATCCATCGGTATTGTGCCCTGGTACGAAGTCTTCACGGGCGTGGTCGAGGTACTGGCGGGTGCGTTACTGTTCTTCCGGGCCACCACGTTCTGGGGTAGTGTCCTGCTATTTGGGGCACTGGCCGATATTGTTTACGTCAATTTTGCCTACGATGGCGGGGTGCATGGCTATAGCTCGTACTTCGTGTTGCTGTCGGGCTTTTTGCTGATCTACTACCTCAAAGACCTGTATAATCTGCTGATCCGGGAGCGGCTGACCATTCCGAATTATTTTGTTCCGGTATTTAGCGGTTGGCAGCAATATGCTCGTATTGGCCTGAAAACGACTACAATAGGGTTGTTTCTGGTGCTGTTGTTCTGGCTTCAGTATGTCAATTTTCGGTACGATCCCTACAAACAACCGGCTCAGAAAGGGTTGAAAGAACTACGCGGTAATTACAACGTGACCCAGTTTAAGCTAAACGGGGCCGAACTGCCTTACTCCCCGCTGGATTCGCTTCGCTGGCAACAGGCTACATTCGAAAACTGGACAACGCTGACCTTCAAAGTAAATAAACCTGTTGAACTGGACCTGTCGAACGGTGGGGGAGCCCCCATGCGTGACATCAACCGAACCTTCGAGTTGACGGGCGTAGCGGGTGGCCAGCGGGTGTTCTATTACGAAGCCGATACGGTACACCATGTGCTGTATTTGCAGGATAAAAACCGGGGAGCGCGTAATCAGGAAAACCGGGAGTTTTTGGGCAACAACCGCGATCTGGGCGGTACGTCCGAAGGAGCCAAAGCCCGGTTGAGAGGAGAGCGTCGGAAAGGGGACAAGCAGGAGACTGATAACTGGATTCCGAAAGAAGCGCTGGCGATCATCGGCCCGGAAGATCCCAAAATCAATCCAATTGCCCGCTCTACTCGTCGGACTAAAGGGATTGAAGCCGAAAATCGACCCACAAAACGCAACCGGATGATTCTGAGCTATACAGCACAAAATGGCGGTCAGCGGGTTATTTTACAGGGTATTAACGAGAAAAAAGATTCCATTTATGTGGTACTCGATCGGATTCAGCGGCCATACGCCTTATCCGAAAGTACCCTCAAAGCCGGAAGTTATTAAGGGGTAAGTGTTTAAGTTTTTGTTTCGATAGTTTTTTGTCCTTCCGAGGAACGAAGGATCTCAAGCGTCAGGATATTCGGGATTCCTCGTTCCTCGGAAGGACAAAAAAAACCATTATGGAAAGTCTAAACAGTACCTTGCTGTGGTTGTCTGCAATCGTTACGTTTTGGGTGAATTTTTTGCCTGATTCAGAAGGTCAGGGCTGGTTATATGATAAAACACCTGTAGTTGTTCGAGATACATTTCCAGCTACGTTTGGCATTGGCCGGGCCGCGACTCCGGTCGAAATTGCCCGGCTCGATATTGATGTACGGCCCGATGGGAAAGGCTTACCCCCAGGCGAAGGGAAACCAACCGTGGGTAAGTTGATTTTCGCCCAGAAATGCGCAGCCTGTCACGGCGTAGGGGGCGTTGGTGGACCAAATGAATCGCTGGTGACAACGGCTTCCGAAGGAACGAAAAAACGACCGGAGAAAACCGTTGGCAATTACTGGCCGTATGCCACCACTGTATTCGATTATATCCGGCGGGCCATGCCGTTCAGCGAGCCGGGTTCACTCACTAATGAGGAGGTGTATAACCTGACGGCCTATTTGCTGACTGCCAACGGTATTATCGACGAAAAAGCTGTGATCAACGCCCAAACGCTATTCGTGCCCGACGATTGGAAAGGCGGCCCCGAAATAAAGTGATATGAAGAAAATCCTTCGACTCAATCAACTGACCACTAAGCTTTCCCGACGGGCTATGCTGGGCGGAGCCGCTACGGCGGCTGTGGCTATTGTCCAGACCGCACAGGGGAAAAGCGTTCAGGGAAGTATTTCCGTTGCCGAACTGCTGCCCGATGACCCAACGAAGCGAGTAGGTACCTTGGCGGGCGAGGTTGGTACGCGGTCGTCGTTTGAAAAGCTTGTCAAGAAACCGTCGGAGATTTCGTCGCGGTCGCCCCTTCAGGATTTTTATGGCATCATCACTCCTTCCGATCTGCATTTCGAGCGCCATCATGCGGGTGTTCCCGTTATCGACCCGGCCAAACACGAGCTACTGATTCATGGGCTGGTCGATAAGCCACTGGTGTTTACCATTGCCGATCTGAAGCGATTCCCTTCCGTATCGCGGATTGCGTTTCTGGAATGCTCGGGGAATTTTCGTACAGGTAAGGAAACCATGAGTCCGCAGGATATTTGTGGCCTGACGAGTCAAAGCGAATGGACGGGCGTAAAACTCGCTACGCTGTTTCGGGAAGTGGGTGTGAAGCCGAGTGCAAGCTGGTTTCTGGCCGAAGGGGGCGATGCGGCCGTAATGACCCGGAGTATACCCGTTAAAAAAGGCTGGGACGATGCGATTATTGCCTACGCTCAAAATGGCGAAGCCTTACGACCCGAACAGGGCTATCCGGTTCGATTGTTTCTGCCGGGTTGGGAAGGGAATACTAACGTGAAATGGCTCCGACGGATCGAACTGGGTGATGCGCCCTGGCACACACGGGAAGAAACCTCGAAATACACCGAAAACGTCAAAGGTGGTAAAATCCGGCAGTTCAGTTTCGACATGGATGCCCGCTCGATTATCACCTTTCCGGCTTATCCGAAAACGGTTGAAAAAGGATGGATCGAAATTCGGGGCATTGCCTGGAGTGGTCGAGGGAAAGTAGCGCGGGTAGAGGTAAGTACCGATGCTGGTAAAAGCTGGCAACTGGCTACGCTTCAGGACCCGATCCTGGATAAAGCGCATACCGGATTCCGTTATCTGTGGCACTGGAATGGCGCTGACACCGAGATTATGAGCCGGGTTACCGACGAAACGGGTTATATTCAGCCGACGTTTACCCAACTGATCGAAGCGAGGGGCTCGGATGGCGGCTACCATTTCAACCCCATCACGGCCTGGCAAATCAAATCCGATGGGCGCGTACTAAACCGACCCGAAAGGTGAATTTTTCTGTGCAGTGTGCTGTGGGGTCAGATTCTTCAACCCGCCCGCACTAAATTACACAGCACTAAACAGTAAACGAATCTATTTTAAGACAGCGAACAAATGGCGAAAACCGAGGTAGATGCCGTGGTAGTAGGGTCAGGACCTAATGGGCTTAGTGCGGCCATTACGTTGCAACGAGCCGGATTGTCAGTGCTGGTACTGGAGGCCAAGGAAACCATTGGTGGGGGGACGCGCTCGGCTGAACTGACCCTGCCCGGTTTTGTGCACGACGTTTGTTCTGCCATTCACCCGCTGGCCGTAGGCTCTCCCTTTTTTCAGCAATTACCCTTGGCCGAACATGGGCTGGAGTTTATCAATCCCCCTGTGGCAGCCGCCCATCCGTTCGATGATGGCACAGCAGCCGCTCTTCGGTATTCATTAACAGAAACGGCCCAATCACTCGGCGCTGATCAGGAAACATACCGGAACTTGTTTGAACCCCTCGTTCGACACTGGCCGGGGCTGGCACCGGATGTATTGGGACCTTTGCGTTTTCCGAAACATCCAATCGATTTAGCCAGCTTTGGTCTGGATGCCCTGTTGCCCGTTACACAACTGGTCAAACGGTTCAAAACCAAAGAAGCCCGTGGGCTATTGGCTGGTATGGCCGCTCATTCCATTCAGCCCCTGAGTAATCTGACCACATCGGCCATTGCCCTGGTGCTGACTACTGCTGGACATCTATACAACTGGCCCATCCCCAAAGGTGGTTCGCAGGCGATTGCCAATGCAATAGCCTCCTATTTTCAATCACTGGGGGGACGGATCGAGACGGGGAGGCTGGTCCGCTCTATGAACGATATTCCATCGACGCGGGTGGTTCTGTTCGATCTGACACCGAAGCAACTGCTTTCCATTGCCGGAGATCGCTTATCGTCCCTGTATCGTCGGCAATTGGAACAGTACCGCTATGGAATGGGTGTTTTTAAGATCGACTGGGCGCTGGATGGCCCAATCCCGTTTACCGCTCCCGAATGCCAGCAGGCGGGTACGATACACATTGGCGGTACGTTCGAAGAGATAGCGCAGGCCGAGCAGGAAACCTCTGATGGAAACCACCCTGGTCGACCGTTTATCCTGCTGGCTCAACAAAGCCTGTTCGACCCCAGCCGAGCCCCAGCAGGGAAGCATACGGCCTGGGCGTACTGTCATGTGCCAAACGGCTCGACCGTTGACCGGACGGAGGCCATCGAGAAACAGGTTGAACGGTTTGCACCTGGGTTTCGCGACCGGATTCTAGCTCGCCATACCATGAATACCGTACAGATGGAAGGCTATAACCCTAACTACATCGGGGGCGACATCAACGGTGGTATTATCGACATCGGGCAGTTGTACACGCGTCCGGTCATAACCTTATCTCCCTACAAAACATCGGCTCCCGGCATATTTATCTGTTCTTCGTCAACACCACCCGGTGGGGGCGTACACGGTATGTGTGGCTATCATGCCGCCCGTGTAGCCCTCCGCGAAGGTTTCGGAAAACCCGTACCGATTCATCTGGCCTAAGCAATCGCCTTAGTATCGTCAGCCTCTTCCTGTTAAATGAGCTTACTGAATGAGATGCGTCCGGTTGTTCTTCTCAGACAGGAGTGGTAAAGCGATTTTGTTGTTTTAAGGCGAAATTAACCAGCAGAATCAGCACAGGGACTTCTATTAAAGGCCCAATCACTGCTGCGAAAGCGGCTCCCGAATTAATCCCAAATACCGCGATTGCTACGGCAATGCCCAGTTCAAAGTTATTTCCGGCTGCAGTAAAGGCCAAGGCCGTTGATTTACCATAATCGGCTCCTGCTCGTCTGGAAAGATAGAAAGCAGAAAAAAACATGATAGCAAAATAGACGGTGAGCGGGATGGCAATGCGTACTACATCGAGCGGAATGGAAACGATGAGCTGGCCTTTCAGACTGAACATGACCACAATCGTGAAGAGAAGCGCAACGAGGGTAAGGGGACTGAGAGCGGGTAAGAATGTCTGCTCGTACCAGTGTCGGCTAACGAGTCGTGTAAGGATGAATCTTGAGAGAATACCCGCCAAAAACGGAATACCCAGATAGGTGAATACACTACGAGCGACTTCGCCAATGGTAATATGTACCTCGTAACCGTGCAGGCCAAACAACGGTGGTAAAACTGTAATGAATAGCCAGGCATAGACCGAATAAAACAACACCTGAAAAATGCTGTTAAACGCCACCAGCCCCGCAGCATACAGCCGATCGCCACCCGCCAGATCGTTCCAGACAATGACCATGGCAATGCAGCGGGCGATACCAATCATAATGAGGCCAGTCATGTAATCGGGCTTGTCCGACAGGAAAAGAACAGCTAAACCGAACATCAGTAACGGGCCAATAATCCAGTTCTGAACGAGAGAAAGAGCCAGGATTCTCGCATTGGCAAACACAGTTGGCAATTCCTCGTATTTGACTTTTGCCAGCGGTGGGTACATCATCAGAATCAGGCCAATTGCCAGCGGTACGTTAGTTGTGCCGGAGTTGAACTGGTTGATAAGTGTCTGCGATTGCGGGAAAAAATAGCCGATGCTTACACCAGTAAGCATGGCTACAACGATCCATAGCGTTAAGAATCGATCCAGAAATGAAAGGCGCGGTGTACTCATGCAGGTTGGCTGTTTAGAGCCCGTTTCATTACGATGGCCGACGATGGGCAAAGGCCACTGAATTGCTGCGTCTGTTGAATGGGGTCAGGGACCAGTTCGCGGCTTATCGGGGCGAAATCGTAACGAGTAAAATACCCATTGGCAGTAGTCGTAATCAGGTAAATGTCCTGCAAGTTGGCTGCCCTGGCAGTATCCAGTAAGCGATCAAGTAACCGAGCAGCAATGCCTTTGCCCTGATGGGCCGGATCAACGGCAACCGAACGTAGCAAACCAACCGAGCCAAAGGATTCCAGCCCGGCTACGCCGACCAGCGTTTCGTTCTCTTTGGCAATGACAAAATTGGGTAGACCTGTAGGTAAATCCTGAATGGGTAAATCGTTTTGCGCTAGAAGACTCTCGATGGCAGCCTGATCGTCGGGCCGAGCGGTGTCAATATGAATGGCCATTTTTAAATGAGTTAGTGATGGGCTAACCTGGTTTCGATGAAATCTTTAGCGAAAACTTTAATCTGGTCGCGAACCTGACGGAATGACGTCAGCGCATCAACACCCGGCTGATGGCCCGGATCGGGAAAGCTATGATGAATCGTTTCGGCGCTCGACGGAAAGAGCGGACATTGCTCACGGGCATTGTCGCACACCGTAATCACATAATCGAACGGAATAGCTAGGTACTCATCGACATGGTTAGAAGTGTGCTGTGAAATATCGACATTATCTTCAGCCATGACCTGAATGGAGAGAGGGTTTACACCGTGAGGAGCTACGCCCGCGCTATAAACGTCGGCCTGTTCAGTGTGTTCCGATTGATCGGCAAAGAAGCGCAGATAGCCTTCCGCCATTTGTGAGCGGGCCGAATTGCCTGTACAGAGTACGAGGATACGTTTCATTATAAATCAGGTTTGATTTAAGGGTTAGTTACAACAATCGGGTCCACAGCAAGCGGCAGCCGCTGGTTTGGTTTCTACCAGGCGAACGGGCTTCTGGGCAAAAACAGTAATGCTGTAGATGCCACGCTCCTGCTGGCGGTACTGAGCGATTTCTTCCTCGGTCAGGTAATTTCGCAGGACAGAATCGGGCAGATTGATCTCCCGCTCTTTCTGTACCTGAATGGCAGTGAAACCGTTGTCTATGATAAGTTGCAGATAGGCCTCTTTCTGGATAGCACCGGATACACAGCCTACATACAGTTCGGCATCCTGCTGTAAGCCCTGCGGCAAATCGCCGTTCAGTACAATATCGGAAATGCTGAAATGACCACCAGGTTTTAAAATGCGGAAAGTTTCGGCAAAGGCTTTTTGCTTATCGGGAACCAGATTCATGACGCAGTTACTAACCACTACATCGGCCAGGTTGTCGGGCAGGGGCATATCTTCGATATCGCCGTAAACGAATTCTACGTTGGTATAGCTTCGGGTTTTCGCATTTTTTCGAGCGCGGTCAATCATCGCTGGGGTCATATCCAGGCCAATTACCCGCCCTGTTTCGCCGGTTTCGGCACGAGCCACGAAACAGTCATTACCTGCCCCCGAACCTAAATCCACGACTGTGTCGCCGGGCTTGATGTGGGCAAACTGGGTGGGTAAGCCGCAGCCTAAACCTAAGTCAGCATCAGCGACGTAGCCCGCCAATTCGTTATAATCCTGCGCCATCATGATCGGTATATTGGCTTCAAGCTCAGGTCCCGGTCTGGATTGGTCGCAGCAGGAGGTAGGTCCGCAGCCGCAGCCATCCGATTCAGGTTGTTCGGCAATGGCGCCATATTTCTGGCGCACAACTTCTTTAATTTGCTCAGCAGTTTCCATGTTCAATTTATCGGTTTAATGTAATATTGCGATCAATGTGGCCAAAAAAAAAGCCACTATTTAACAGCAGGTAGTGGCCACTACAAACGTATCCAGCAGTGAACCAAAGGCTTGCCGGGCTTCTTCCCACACGGTTTCGTTGATGCAGTAGCAGACGCGGGGCGGATTAATTTCTCCCTGAATGATGCCAATGCGTTTCAATTCCTTCAAGTGTTGCGAAACAGTTGCCTGGGCCAGGGATAGTTCATCCACTAAATCGCCACAAACACAGGCTTTCTTTTGAGCCAGTAATTGCAGGATGGCTACCCGTGCCGGATGAGCAAACGCTTTGGCTAAATCGGCCAGCCGATTTTGTTGTTCCGTAAAAATCTCTGTTTTCGTGACTCCCATAGCGCAAAGGTACTAGTAAATTTATATATCGCAATATTGCGATTGATATTTTTTGAATTGATACAAACTATCGGACGTATTACCTTTATCTAGCCCCTATACAATCAAATGCTGATCGTAGTCTTGCAGTCGTTTATCTACGATGAAACCAGATGGAGGGTGTGTCAGAACCTGGCTGGCAGTTCTGTTGCATAGAGTGTATAGGTTGATTTGGGATTTACCTTGTTGTGTGGACAAGTAAGGCTGAGAATAAAAAAAACGCAGTCACATCGGTGTAACTGCGTTTTAACCAGCCCTGTCAGCTATGATTACCGACAGAAAACATGACAACTTGATAAACTGGTTTACATTTAATTGACGCCATCGGCTTTTTTCGTCCGATCTTTCGCGGCTGCTTTTAATTCTTTAGCCTCACTTTTCAGCTCTTTCTTATGAGCGTGTTTTATTTTTCGATCGGCTTTTGCTTTGCGTGTATGGGCGTCAGAAATCCCGGCTATTTCGAGTCCTTTGCCGGTAGCTGCATTGGAGCGAAGCTCATTGGCTTTAGCGGCTTTCTTTTCCGCTTTCTGTTCTTTTTTCTCGGCCTTAGCTTCTTGAACGGCCTGCCCGAAACTGGTTTTAGTCAGGGTTAGCATGGCTACTACTGAAACCCCTAAGATGATCTTGTTCATAACGTTTATTGTTTTAGTGAAAGGTACTTTTACTCTCTAGAATTAATTAATTTTACTTAACTGGAACTACTCAGATTTGTTTGTTTTAGAGATAACCATCTTTTCGAATACCTAGATAAAAGCCCACCGAATTAGCATACAAATCGCCTATATCGGTTGCGATAGAAGCACGAGCGGTTACTCCTTTCAAAATAGCTACCGGCGAAGCCAGAGTCAATAGTGAGGAAAACTGGTGAACGGGGTTCGGGAATGGTTGCTCATAAGTGCCCAGATTTTCGCTGTAAGAAGCCTTAAATTGGAACGAAAAGAAATCGAGTATTCGGCCCGACATACCCATATGCATTACTGCTACCCGGTTGTTGTTAGTGAATCCATACTGAGGTAAGTCGCTCCGACTAGCCGGGGTAGGACTAATGAAAGGTGTGCCAATCGTTTGCCCATACCGCGACCAGCCATCCTGATACTGCGAGTGGTTAAAATAATTGTCACGACCTCGCTGGGCAGAACTTTCTAAAAATTGGGAACCTCCCTGACTCTGCGTGTAAAGGTATTCAAGCAGTAAGTCCTTAATTTGAATTCCTGTCGGATTGCGGGGGCGCCTATTACGGATGCGCAGTCCATTCAGACCATCCTGTATGTTGGTCAGGTAGAACAGGGAGCCATCTTCGTAGATGTTCTGTCGATACGCAAACAGTGAGAACGAGCGGCCAATATATTCAAATCCTAGATCGACCGTTCCCAGGTGATTGCCAATACGATTCTCATGGTCAAAATGGCTAACGCGTGTTGTGTCGATATCCGTTCGATTGCCCAAGGGCAACGCCAGTACCATATTGACGTAATCGCTGAATTGATTGGGAAGCTGGTTGTTTTTGATTGTCGAATTATTCGATAAGCGGTCAGTCTGCCCGCCCCACATGACCTGGTGATTGATGCCCGCATAGAATTTCGTTCGCCAGTTGGGCCTTCCCAATCGTGCATACAGGGCTTTCTGATGTAACATGGCATTATCGACAAATCGGCCCGACTCAAACCAGCCGTGGGCATAAAATCCTTTAAAGCCGATGAGCCCTTTTCGAGGGAGGTAATCCGGTATGGCAAATTGTACTTTAGTCAGAGGCAAGGCATTACCTGACCAGGCATAAGACCCTGAACTTAATGTCGAATCGACCAGGCCAATAATTTCCCGTCGTCGGCCAGCCCATACTTCCATACTACGTCCTAGTTTGAGTTTCAAATAGGCTTCCGGAATGAGCAGTTGATAGGTGTGACCTGCATTGAGAACGGCCTGTACTCCCCAGCCAAAGTCAATTTTTCGTTTAATGAATTTCAGGCTATCGGCATGTGATCGAATAGCTCGATAATCCTGCCGTATGGACTGCCGTAGTGTCAGAAACGGACTGTCGTTTGGCACAATACCGTATTGATTACTGCGCAACCAGAATGGAGTAGCTGGGGATGTAGCTGCATAAAAACCGACTTCGGTCTGATAACGGACTTTTCGCAAGCCTTGAGACCAACTGGTTAAACAGGACATGAAAACGAGTAGAACAATCAGAACATAGGTAAAAGGTTTGGTCATAAGGAAAGTAGCAATTGGAAACTAGTTGGCGCTGAAAAACTCAGCGCCAACTGCATCAGTGAACTGTGAAAGTGGAAAGCGTAGGTTTACTTGGGCCGATAAAGGCGGCTACCTAACCTTGTGCGTGTAATGGGCATCATTAGCCTGCCTAACCAGCCTGTTGACGAACGGTTGACTCTTGTGGATAATGAATCGTCAGGCGTTTGCAGGCTATTTACTTTCGGCTGGACAAATCGAAAGGCGACGTAACAATAAGCAAGTATGACCCCCGATTCCACGATCGTCTCTAGCGGCTCGCGTTCATAGTGCCCATACTTCATGTCCTGGTACCAGTCGATCAGCAACCAGCAGTATCCTATAAAACCGAGTAGACCTGCCAGGATACTACTCATCATTAGCAAGGACTGTCTCATGATATGGTTAATTTATGATTATACGTTATCCATTAGCTCAGATTTGACCCATGATGCTTAAGCTTCAACAGGACAGGGTCAATACGACGGCGGGATACTCTGATAGTGTGTTGGTTGGGCAGGCTCACTTCCAGTGTAGTTGAGTTCGCGTAATCATACTTTTGGACGAAACTTGGGTTGATCAGATCGGATTTGTGAACCCGCACAAAATCGGGTAGCATCTCTTCAAACCATTTGAGATTTTTGGCAATCAACATTGGCCTTTTAGAAGCCTGAAGGTGAAGCCACGTATAATTGCTTTCGCCCTGCAAGCGAACAATCGTGTTGAGCAGAACAGGTTCTGAATAACCGGGAATTTTAATTGAACGGGTAATCTGATTAGCAGCAGAAATCATAGCGTGAGTGGTTAATGGCAAAGTGGGGCAAGCGACTTCTGAACGAAATAGCGAGTAACCCCAACGAATTGCTTCAATGGACAATAGCAAACGTATGCTGATTGACTCGATGAAAGACTGTGTAAAGAGCCAGTATCGTTTCAACAGACGAAGATTTTCAAAAAGAAGAATGGCAAAAAGCCGCCTATAGAATCAATGGGTCGTAGGGTACGAGCGTAGGATAGGCAGTGGTAAAGTGGGCCGTTGGCCTGGAGAGCGAGCGATGTTTCGAGCGCTGGAGAGGTAGAAAGGAGCGTTGGGCTCGGGAGGTAGTTGGGTATTTTGCGGAGAGGGATTGGCCGGAGCGAATCCAGGGTGCTGAGCGTCTCTGTCGATCATGGATCGTAGGCAAGGCTCGCTCCCAAGTGAGGGTTGCCTGGCTGTTGGCAGTGTTAAAACGATTCATCAGTTAATACTAGTAATAAAGTAATGAAGACTATTATAGGTAATGTGGGGTTTAGTACAAATGACTAATCTTACAGGCTGAACAATTTGTTAACTAGCCCAATTTTAAAAAGTTTTCACTAAGGGTCAGTTTTTGAGCAAACGGTAAGCATAAACGTAATTTATTTCATAACTATTTAATCATCAGGTATTTGTTTTTTTTAGGTGGACAATATCCTTATGTTAATCTGGCTGGCACACCTACAATAAGCAGGCTAATGAATGAATGTATGATTACTATTTATTTAGATTAAATTTAAGTAATAGTACTTATGTAGCGAGCGAAAATATTTCCAGCTAAAAAAAGGCTTTCTTCGTTCTCGGGATGGGTTTTTGTAGATATGTGGCTGAATAAGCATTGAGTTATATCAATCCTTATTCAGCAGTCTGTTGAGTATGATTCGCTATATGATGCAAGGCATTAAGTTGTATGACAGAATAGTAAGATTCAGGTATTTTCTTTACTGTATAAAAAAGCCCGCTTCTAGCTCAGAAGCGGGCTCTCTGTAGCCTCGACGGGAATCGAACCCGTATCAAACGTTTAGGAAACGCTTATTCTATCCGTTGAACTACAAGGCCAAAAGTAGCCCCTCTCCTGGCAGGAGAGGGGATGGGGTGAAGTGTAATCACGCAAAGTTGTCGAAAAACCATCAGCCTGCCAAACCATCGCCGTATTCGGCTGATTCTGAGAGTGGGACATGCAACCAGTTTGGATAAATCTGGTAGTGCTTCTCTTTCACCAGGTCGTAGAGTAACTCACGTAACTCGCCCACATTTTCGCCTGTTTGCGCCGAAATAAAAGCAACATAATCGGCTTTCTGGGTCAGGTACGTTTTCTTCAGATATTCCAGCGCTGTTTTTCGTCGTACGGCTACCGGAATGACCACTTCTTCGTGCGAATCGTCATCGTCCTGATCAAGCTGGCCCGTCCATTCGTCTTTCGGAACAAACTGGTCCATCTTGTTGAAGACCAGTACCATCGGTTTATCGGCAGCTTTAATGTCGGCCAGGGTTGAATTGACTACCTCGATTTGCTCTTCAAAATTAGGATGCGACACATCGACTACATGTAGCAGAATATCAGCCTCCCGAACCTCATCGAGTGTCGATTTGAACGACTCAATCAGCGTAGTCGGCAGTTTACGGATGAATCCAACCGTGTCGGTCAGTAAAAATGGAATGTTGCCCAGTGTTACTTTCCGAACCGTCGAGTCGACCGTTGCAAACAGCTTGTTTTCAGCAAACACATCGGTTTTTGCCATCGTACGCATCAGCGTCGATTTGCCTACGTTGGTATAACCCACCAGCGCGACCCGCACCAGTCGATCACGCTCTTTCCGGCGCGTTACGCTTTGTTTGTCGATTTTGGCGAGTTTTTCTTTTAGGAACGCAATCCGATCTTTTACAATCCGGCGGTCAGTTTCCAACTCTTTTTCTCCTGGTCCACGCATCCCGGTTCCCCCTTTCTGGCGGCTCAAGTGCGTCCACATGCGGGTTAACCGTGGATAAAGGTATTGATACTGGGCCAGTTCGACCTGTACGCGGGACTGAGCCGTTTGCGCACGCATCGAGAATATGTTCAGAATCAGCAGACTCCGGTCCAGTACTTTGATGTCCTTGAACTCAGCTTCTAGATTACGTACCTGGGCTGGTGTCAGATCGTCATCAAAAATGATGGAATCGACGGGGTTGTCGATGAGAAAGGTCTGAATCTCTTCCAGCTTTCCTTTGCCGACAAAGGTGCGGGTATCGGGCCGATCGAGCTTCTGGGTGAATGCTTTTATCGTTTCAACCCCCGATGTTTCTGCCAGAAATGCTAATTCGTCCAGATATTCCTTGGTTTGATCGGCTGTCTGCTTTTGCGTAATCAGCGCGACCAATACAGCGGTTTCGGGTTGTTTGTGTGTTTCAATCATATAAAAAAATGGAGGCTATAGGATGTATGATGCAGGCTATATGGGTGGAGTTAAGCATACTGTCTATATCATACATCATGCATAAATAGAACGACCCCTTAGGGGTAAAAGTTTCGGTAAAAACAGGCATAACGACTTGGTTTTCATTATACCTGAACGGTTTTCCAGCGCCCTCGACGGAACACCAGAATGGCAATAACGGCTAATAACGTTTCGCTGATGGCCACCGACCAGAATACGCCGGGAGGCCCCCAGTTGAAGACATGGGCGAGCGTGTAGGCCAGCGGAATTTCAATTAGCCAGAAGCATACAATATTTATGATAGTTGGTGTACGGGTATCGCCCGCGCCATTGAGCGATTGACTCAACACCATACCATATGCCATAAACAGGTAGCCCAGACAAAATACGCGCAGACACTGAACAGCAATATCAACCACGTTGGTATTGTTATCAAACAGACTAACGACTTCGGCTGCACCCAGAAAAAAGCCTACGCCAACCGTAGCCAGAAAGATCATATTACAGAACGCAGCTCGCCAGGCTGAGGTTTCGGCCCGTTCGGGTTGCCCCGCCCCCAGATTCTGCCCTACCAGTGTAGCAGCTGCATTGGCCATACCCCACGAAGGCAGAATCGTGAAGATAATGATTCGGATGGCAATCGTATACCCAGCCACTACATCGCTGCCATAAGTCGACAGGATGCGGGTCAGAAATATCCAGCTAGCTGACCCCACCAGGAATTGACTTGTGCCGCCTATAGCCAGACTGATGATGTTTCGAATAACCTCCATGTCGGGCGTTAGATCGGAGCGAAGGACCTGGATTCCACCTTTCTGACGCGTCAGCGCATATAGTTGGTACAATACACCCAGTGAACGGCCCACTGTGGTGGCTACTGCCGAACCCATAACACCCAATTCCGGGAAAGGGCCCCAGCCAAAAATAAGCACCGGGCACAGAATGATATTGAATCCGTTGGCGATCCATAACGACCGCATAGCCATTGATGCATCGCCCGCACCCCGCAGGCAACCGCTTAGGGTATACAGCAGCATGATAGCGGGTGAACTGGCAAAAATCATCCGGGTGAAATTCGCTCCATTAGCAATCAGTTGCTCGTCGCCACCCATCAACCGCAGAATGCCTTCGGCAAAGATAAAGCCCGGTACACCCATCAGGACGGCCATAACCAGCGAAACCAGAATAACCTGACCTACTGCCTGAGCGGCTCCCCGCCGGTTATCTTCGCCAACTCGCCGGGATACCATGGCTGTAGCTGCCGTACTTAAGCCGATAGCAATGGAGTATACAATGGTGAGTACCGATTCAGTTAATCCTACGGTGGCAATCGCCTGCGTCCCGATTTTCGCTACAAAAAACACATCGACGACCGCAAACAGTGACTCCATCACCATTTCCAGAATCATCGGAACCGATAAAAGAAAGATAGCCCGGTTGATGCTACCCGATGTAAAATTGGTTTCTGAACCGCGCAATGCGTCCAGTAATAACCGAATGTATTTGGTCATTGGACAAAAAGACTAGACAATAGCTGAAGAGCTACAGGCACTGTATGAGTGAAATGGAAATGAAATCGACTGCCCATGCGAGCAGAAACACTAGAGAGAAGAAGAAAAAACCACGTGGGTTTTTAAGCGAGGAACTTCATCGGATTTGACGGGCTGGCATTGAGGTCGCCAGTTTAGGCTGCAAAACTACAACTTTATTTTCGGTAAATCCAAAATCATGTGCGAAGTCTATTGAGCGAATGAGTGATTGAGCGATTGAGTGAAAATAGTATGCGTCAGCTATTCACTCAATCGCTCAATCACTCATTCGCTCAATCACTCAATAGACTTCCTTGCTCAACATTTTGCTAAGTTAGTAGTTAAGCAAGAATGCACAGTGCACCCGTTTATCTGGCTGATATAGACCGTTTTCTACAAGCCAGCTTAGTCATTGATCGATACCCCGAAACTGAACGGGGTGGTATTTACTATCCATCCAGTCGACCTATCCATCGGATTGGGTTGGCATTAGAACCGTTCTCAAAGCTGTCCGATTGGGTTCTGGAAAATCAATTGGATGCCCTTTGGCTACATCGACCCTGGCAACTTGATTTGGCGGCCCTTCCGAACGATTTCGGGGTTTTAACTCACCATCTACCCTTCGATGAATCGCTGTCGATTGGGTATAATCAGCAGCTCGCTACCCAATTGGGAGCAACAAGCGATCTGGAGCCACTGGGATATAAGCAGGATTCGGCTAAAAATGGGAGCGTGTTGCCTCAGCGTCCATTGGGTATGCTTGTGGATGTAGCGCAGCGGGAATTTGATGAGTGGCTCGATACCATTCAGGAACTGTTTGGGGGCTATGATCGGGCCGAGGCTGGGCATAGTATGGCCAGATGGCAACCCATGAGCTCGCGAGTTGCCGTAGTAGGGGCAATGACGAACACACTGGTTCGGGAAGCGTCCGAACGAGGGGCGCACCTGTATGTAACAGGGGCCTATCGAAAACCGGGCCAGCAAGCTGTCGATGAAACCGGTATAGCCGTCATTGCCGTAGGGCACCGTCGTAGTGAAGAATGGGGCTTACAGGCTCTGGCCGATCTATTACAGGCACACTTCCCAATCGAATGTGTCATACGGGAACCGTTACCCATTCGCTAACATGGCTGACTAGGGCAGCGTTCTGGGATCATCGGCAATGCGGGTGTTATCATAAAAGGTATCCAGCAGCGCCATATCGTCATCGGAAATCGTGAAATCCCAGACGTCGAAATTTTCCTGAATGCGTTCCCGTTTAACGGATTTCGGAATGGTAACCGCACCATGCTGTAACGACCAGCGGATCAAGAGTTGAAACGTGCTTTTGCCGTATTTTTCAGCCAGTGCTATCAATCGTGGATCGTCTTTTTTCTGACCCCGAACCAACGGCGCGTATCCTTCTACCTGAATCTGCTTTTGCTGGCAATAGTCCAGTACTTCAGGAACGAAACAATAGGGGCTGAATTCGATTTGATTAAGAGCCGGGGTGATTGTGGATCTGGTCAGTAATTCGTCGATATGAGTCGGGTAATGGTTGGAAATGCCAATGGCACGGGCTCGACCTTCACTATAAATTTTTTCGAGGGCTCGCCAGGTATCATGCCGATGGGCTTTAACAGGCCAGTGGACAAGGTATAAATCAATAGAATCGATGCGAAGGCGTTCCAGGCTTCGGTTGAAAGCCCGAAGGGTTCGGTTATATCCCTGGTCGTCGTTCCATACTTTGGTGGTGATAAAAATATCGCTTCGCGGTATACCACTAGATCGGATCGCATCCGCTACTTCGCGTTCGTTTCCGTAGGCGGCTGCCGTATCGATCAGGCGACAACCGGCTTCGAGCGCCCATTCTACAGCCTGCTGTACTTCATTAGTCTGACTTGGGGCATACACACCGAGTCCGAGCAAAGGCATTTCAACACCATTGTTTAACGTAACGGTTTCGTTCATATGTTCTCTAACAGGTTATCCCTATATAATCTAAAAACTGTCAAATATGTTTCGACCGTATGTATAATTGTAAGGCTGATAAACGATTTAGAAAGGATAACTGTATGTTTGTCAACCGTTGTCATGAGTATTGGAAATGTCTATGCGAACGCGCTACCTGGTTACTGTTTTATTGGGGTTTAGTGTGCCGTCGACCTGGGCGCAGTTGGTCCGGGATACCACTATGATTCGGTATTCAGTAGAAGTGGGAGGGAGCTATACATCGGCCCCTCAGAATCCGTTCTGGCTGCGAACGAACCAGTACAATACAGTGCCTGTTCGCGGGTCATTCGGTACGCTTCGGTTGGGTATACTACGCGATTACAAACGGCGCCCGGATACGACAGCCCGGCGAAAATCCCGCTTCGACTGGGGCTTTGGGGTATATGCTGTGGGGAATGCCGGTCCGCAACCTACGTCCGACAATCCGGCTATTATACTGCCCGATGCCTTTGTGAAGTTACGATTTGGGCAGTTCGAACTGTTTGGTGGTAATCGGCGGGAAGTAGCTGGCCTGGGCGATACGCTCCTTACATCGGGCTTTGTGGCCTGGTCGGGCAATGCACAGCCTTTCCCGAAAATTCAGTTGCATACGCCCAATTTCGTACCCATTGGCTTTACTAAAAAACTTTTGGCATTTCGGGTTGGATATGCACATGGATGGCTGGTAAATACTTATGTACAAGAAAGTTATTTGCATCAGAAATATCTGTACGGACGCCTTGGAAAGCCACACTGGCGCTTCCAATTCTATGCAGGACTCAATCACCAGGTGCAGTGGGGGGGGCATGCCGATTACCTGATTGGTACACCATTAGCGGTGAATGGAAGTCTGTCTACGTCGTTTCAGGATTACCTCTCCCTTGTGACGGGTAGATACCCTGATGCGCTTCAGAATGACCGATTTACGGAATTCGATGGTACTAATCGGCTTGGCAATCACGTCGGTAGCTACGATGTGGCGGTGGAATGGAAGGGAAAAGCGTCTAACTGGCTGCTGTATCACCAGCATATGTACGATGATGCATCGGGGTTAGCCTTAAAAAACCTGCCTGATGGCCTGACTGGCGTCCGTTTTTTGAATCATTCGTCCGCAAAAACAACATTCCGACTTCAGCGGGTTGTGCTCGAATGGCTAACGACGACCGACCAGAGCGGCCCTATTTTTGACCCATATGCACGCTGGCAGGGCGCCGATAATTACTTCAACCACAGCCAGTATATTCAGGGGTGGTCGTATAAAGGGCGTACGCTGGGAACACCGTTTATTCTTCCCCGTACCGATTTCAGGCCGGATGTCAATAACGCGTACACCGGAAACGGGTATTATCCGAATAACCGGGTAGTGATGTGGTATATGGGCGTAATGGGTGGGTTTCGGAATGGGCCTGCCTTGACAGCACGCGTGTCGTACAGTCGGAATTTTGGCTCGTATAAGCAGCCTTTTTTGGATGTGCTTCACCAGTTTTCGACCAGTTTGGGAGCGCAATGGCCTCTAGGAAAACGATCTCGAACGGTATTGACAACGTTGGTCGCACTGGACCGGGGTGAGTTATTACCCGACTCGTTCGGAAGCTACATAAGTCTCAGAAAAGCCTGGTAAAGTAGCAGCGGAGATGTTCTTCTGCATTGAAAATTTTAATTAAATTTTAATTCAAGTAAATCCGTTTTCGATCTCTAGTCGTATAAGCATTGATTGTTTTTAATGCCATTTTAACCATACGATTATGAATCAGAAAAAGCTACTTGGACGTTTCGCTGGTCTCCTGGCGATGATCGGTCTGGTAACACTCAACGCCTGTCAGGATCACCGCATGGTGCCCGATCTGAATTTATTACCTGATGCAAACATTTATGTATTGACCGATGCCAACCAGCTTTGGCGGGTCAGCGTCAGGACGCCTTCGGCCCCTTCGAACTTTGTACCGATTACCTTCCCGATGGGTGGACCGCAGGGCGAACGAATTCTATCGATCGATTTTCGTCCGGCTACTGGTCAACTCTATGGCGTGAGCAATATGAAGCGCCTGTTTATCATTAATCCAACGTCGGGTGTTGCTCGCCCACTAACGGATACCCCATTTACATCCAGCGATATTGGCACCATCATGGGGCTTGATTTTAATCCTACCGTCGATCGGATTCGGCTGGTAACTAACACGGGCATTGATTTACGGCTGAATCCAGAAACAGGGATGATTGCCGCAACGGATACACCGATCAATGGCGTACCAGGAGCGGCCATTTCTGAAGTCGCCTATACCAATAACCGGGCGGGCGCTACCACAACGACCCTCTATGATATTGACCCGGCAACGGATCGGCTGTACATTCAGAATCCGCCTAATAACGGTACGCTGGTCGATGTAGGCCCGCTAGGTCTGGATATCACTGGAGCGGCCGGATTTGACATTGCTCCAACGGGCGAAGGATTGGTAGCGGTGACCTTCAATGGGAAGTCGGAACTACAACAAATTAATCTGTCGACGGGTCGATTGCAGAAATTAGGGGATTTACAAAATAATGTGATTGGACTGGCTATTCCGACCGAACCCGTAGCCTATGCGCTGGATGGGTCGAATAACCTGCTCATCTTCAATCCACAAAGTGCAACCACTATTACTTCGAAAACGCTCTCTGGATTGCAACCAGGCGAAACCCTGCTGGGTATCGATACGCGCCCGGTCAATGGACAATTGTATGCACTGGGTAGCTCGAACCGACTGTATACGATTACTGTGGCCGCTTCAACGACCTGGAGTGTTACAACGGTTGGTAATCCTGGTTTATTTACGCTGTCGGGAACGGATTTTGGGTTCGATTTCAACCCTACCGTCGATCGTATTCGGGTGGTGAGCAATACGGGACAGAACCTGCGCCTGGATCCTACGAATGGTGCCCTGGCGGCTACCGATGGCGCTTTGGCTTTTTCGCCACCGGGTGGTGCGCCTAATGTATCGGCAGCCGCGTATACAAATAATTTTGCCGGAGCTACGTCGACCGTATTGTATGATATCGATGTTCGCTCGGGAGGAGCCATTCTCTTTCAGCAAAATCCACCTAACAACGGTACGCTGGTCAGTGTAGGGCCTTTGGGTGTTGAGGTTGAGAGTGCCAATGGATTCGATATTGGCGGCACCAGTGGCACAGCGTATGCCTTGTTACGCGTCGGCGGCACCACACGTGTGTATACGATCAATCTGGCAACGGGGTCAGCTACGGCAGGTACAACCCTTTCTGGTAACCCAACCGTACGTGGCTTTACACTCGGTTTAGGCTTTTAGTGAATCAGGTTTGGAGTCTACTGGCCCACTTTACACGATGTGAAGTGGGCCAGTTTATTTTAATGAAATCGGCTGGTAAACAGATTTTTAGGGGCTGCATTCCAACGATTCATGTTTAGGGTGTATCTTATGTGAAAGTTGATAGGATGCATCATGAAACAATTTGTCTTTGTGCTGTTGGGGGCTATGCTGTTGGGAGGGTGCCATAATGAAACGGTCTCTCCAGCTTATGCCGGAAACTGGATATGGTCGCAGTCGGCAGGAGGCTTTGCCGGGATCGTCTATAAGCCTAAGGCGGGGGAGCAAGTCCTATTGCGACTCGATGAAGCTGGAAAACTGACGATTACGCGCTCCGATACAATTTTCTTTTCCAGTGATTACAGTGTTCAGAAAACTGCGAAGGCTGACGAGTATGTACTGGCAATCAGCAATAAAAAAGTGTATTCGGGAGCTGTCAAAAACTTCGTTCCGGTTCTATACGGCAATCAGCAGATGATTTTTCAGACGGGAAAACTGACCCTGTACGATATCGATATTACAGATGGGTTCAGCCATATCTTCATCCGATAATAAAACAAAGCGCCCCAACCTTGTCTGAAGATTGGGGCGCTTTGTTTATTGGAGATTACCGGCTCAGGTACAAATTCCGCTCGGAGTAGACCTTCTGGAAGTAATCGTCGGTGAGGTCATCGATGAAGTAGATGCCTTCGCCAGTCGATTTCATTTCGGGGCCAAGTTCCTTGTTTACATTCGGGAATTTGCTGAACGAGAACACTGGAATTTTAATCGCATAGCCTTTCTTGACAGGCTTGAACGTGAAGTCTTTCACCTTCTTATCACCCAGCATCACCTTGGTTGCGTAGTTGACGTACGGCTCCTGGTACGCTTTGCAGATGAACGGAACCGTCCGGCTGGCGCGTGGGTTGGCTTCAATCACATACACCTGCTCATCCTTGATCGCGAACTGGATGTTGATCAACCCAACGGTTTTCAGGGCTACGGCTATTTTCTTCGTGTACTCCTGAATCTGGTTGATTACGTTTTCGCTCAGGTCGAAGGGCGGTAGCAACGCATACGAATCACCGGAGTGAATACCCGCTGGTTCGATGTGCTCCATGATTCCGATGATATACACATCTTCTCCATCGCAAATGGCGTCGGCTTCGGCTTCAATCGCGTTCTCGAGAAAATGGTCGAGCAGGATGTTATTATCAGGAATGGTCTCCAGAATTTTCATCACGTGCGCTTCCAGTTCGTTCTCGTTGATGACGATCTTCATGCTCTGTCCGCCAAGTACGTAGCTCGGACGCACCAGCAGCGGGAATCCTAACTCGCGCGACAGTTCAATGGCCCCTTCAGACTCCCGAACCGTACCGAATTTCGGATATGGAATTTCGAGTTTGCGGAGCATTTCCGAGAAATGGCCCCGGTCTTCGGCCAGGTCGAGGGCTTCCCAGCTTGTACCGATGATTTTGATGCCGTAGCGAGTCAGCTTTTCCGCCATCTTCAGCGCCGTCTGACCACCCAACTGAACAATAACCCCTTCAGGCTGCTCGTGCATAATGATGGCGTGAACGTGCTCCCAGAAAACTGGCTCGAAGTACAGCTTATCTGCAATATCGGGGTCGGTCGAAACCGTTTCCGGATTGCAGTTGATCATGATGGTCTCGTAACCCGCTTCCTTGGCTGCCAGTACCCCGTGTACGCATGAATAGTCGAACTCGATACCCTGCCCAATCCGGTTGGGGCCCGAACCCAGAACGACCACTTTTTTGCGATTGCTCCGAATGGATTCGTTGCCCGGCAGATCCGAAACCGGCTCAGCGTGGTCGGTCGTGATGGGTACCTGATTGTTGAAGGTTGAGTAGTAATAGGGCGTTTTGGCCTCAAACTCAGCCGCACAGGTATCCACACACTTGTATACACGCCGGATGTTGTGCGCCTGACGGTACTGATACACCTTGCTTTCTTTTACCTGAAGCAGGTGAGCCAACTGGCGGTCGGCATAGCCTTTCTGCTTGGCCGTACGCAACAGTTCGGGCGGAAGGTCTTCCAGGTCGTACTGCTGAATTTCGCGTTCGAGTTCGATCAGTTCTTCAATCTGGTGCAGGAACCAGGGGTCGATGCGGGTCAGTTGCTGAATGGTTCGGAACGACATCCCGGCCTTGAAGGCATCGTAGATGTGGAACAGCCGATTCCAGCTTGGGTGTTTCAGGCTTTCGGTCAGGGCGGCCCGGTCGGTCAGTTCGTGACCATCGGCACCCAAACCATTGCGTCGGATTTCGAGCGACTGACAGGCTTTTTGCAGGGCTTCCTGGAAGTTCCGTCCAATGCCCATCGCTTCCCCTACCGACTTCATTTGCAGTCCCAGCGAACGATCGGCACCCGGAAACTTGTCGAAGTTCCAGCGAGGCACTTTCACAATCACATAGTCGATAGCAGGCTCGAAGAAGGCCGAGGTAGTTCCTGTAATCGGGTTGATCAGTTCGTCGAGGTTGTAGCCAATGGCCATTTTAGCGGCAATCTTGGCAATCGGATATCCCGTCGCTTTCGATGCCAGTGCCGACGACCGGCTCACGCGCGGATTCACTTCGATAACAATAATATCGTCGGTTTGTGGATTCACCGAGAACTGAATATTACACCCTCCGGCAAACTGTCCAATGCCCTGCATAACCCGGATCGAGAGGTCGCGCATTTGCTGATACAGCGTATCGGGCAGGGTCATCGCTGGCGCCACCGTGATACTGTCGCCCGTATGGATGCCCATCGGGTCGAAGTTTTCGATGGAGCAGATGATGATGAAATTCCCCTTGTTGTCGCGTAGTAATTCCAGCTCGTATTCCTTCCAGCCCATAACGCTCTGCTCCACCAGTACTTCATGGACGGGCGATGCATGTAAGCCGTGAGTCAGGGCTTTATCAAATTCCTCGGGGGTATTGACAAAGCCGCCACCCGTTCCACCCAATGTAAACGAAGGCCGGATAACGAGCGGGAAGCCAATTTCCTGTGCAATTTCTTTACCTTCCAGAAACGAGCGGGCCGTACGGCCTTTGCAGACACCTGCACCTAGTTGGAGCATCAGCAGCCGGAATTTCTCGCGGTCTTCGGTGGTTTCGATGGCTTTAATGTCAACACCGATGATCTGAACACCGTATTTCTGCCAGATACCGGCCTTGTCACAGTCGATAGCCAGGTTCAGGGCAGTCTGGCCACCCATTGTCGGCAGAACGGCATCGATGGGTTTCCCCATTTCCTGATGTTTTTTCAGGATCTCGACGATGGACTTCTTCTCCAGCGGCAACAGATACACATAATCGGCGTTGATCGGATCAGTCATGATCGTAGCCGGATTGGAGTTGATCAGGGCTACTTCGATGCCTTCGTCGCGGATGGAGCGGGCTGCCTGCGAACCGGCATAATCGAATTCACAAGCCTGGCCGATCACAATAGGGCCTGAGCCGATAATCAGTACTGAGCGAATGTTGGTATTTTTAGGCATTTTTCAGCAGGGCAATGAACCGCATGAGCACGTCCACCACACGAGTGGATTGGCTGGGCGGCCCCGAATGAATAATTAGCTAAGCGCAGTATCTGGCGACCCCTGGTAGGAGGGGGCGGTCAAAAATCCTGCAAAATTAGGGGTTTACCGGGGAATGGAAAAGGAGAATGTCAGAATAAAATAAGAAGTATGCTTTTTTGGTCTGAAAGGTGATCTATTTTGGTTAGTCGTTTGTGCTGGATGATGCTGTCAGTACAGAAGAAGGAAGTCCGTGTTGATTAATCACAACCTTTTGAGGAATTATTGAATCTCAAGAGATGCAGAAGGGAACCCATTACACTAAGGGCTGTGCATCAAAACGAAAGTCGGATGAGGTACTTACTAGCCGAAAGCACATGATAAGATATGAATAGAATACTATCTCGTACCCGCTCTTTTTACTAATTTAGATTCGAAACGTCACTACGTTATGACTCGACCTTATTTACTTATTGTTTGCGTTCTGGTTAGTTGCCTGGCTGTCACCTGTGTTCGGGATTATCCATCGACCGATCCCCATAAAGCACCGGCTGTAACCAATCCGGCCGGAGGAGGATTGCCCTCTCAAACGCAGGAGTCGTCGCAGAAACGACTGTACCTGGCCAACGATAAAATTCGTATGGCGATTGATCTAAACGCAGGAGGAGCCATTACGTATCTGTCGGAAGCGGGCAGTAATGTGAATATGGTCAATAACAACGACCTGGGCCGTCAAATTCAGACCTCCCTCTATGCAGGGCCTTATCCGTATAGCGTAAATGGTAAAAATCCTGTTGAACAGTGGCGGAATCTGGGTTGGAACCCGGTTCAAACGGGCGACTATTTCAACCATCCGGCCCAGGTTGTCAGTTATCAGCAGGGGCAGAATTTGTTGTATGTCAAGACGATTCCCTTGATATGGCCGCTCTTCAACGAACCCGCCGATTGTTTCTTTGAACACTGGATCGAACTGAAAGAAAATACCGTTCACATGCGCAGTCGAATGACGATCAACCGGGTCGATACGACGCAGTATGAAGCGCGTACGCAGGAATTCCCTTGCGTTTATCTGAACGGCCCGTACTATCGCATTATCACCTATGATGGTATGAAGCCATTTACAAACGATGCCGTTTCGGAATATAGCGAACAGGATAACATCAATCGGTATGGTACAGAAAACTGGATCGCCCTGCTCAATACATCAGGACGGGGGGTTGGGTTGTACAAGCCCAAAGGCGAGGTGCGGTTCAGCTCGGCGGGTTTTGGGGTTACGAAAGATGGAGGGGAGTTTGACGTGTCGTCGGGGTATGTATGTAGCCAGCCTGCTCTACTGGTCGATTATAATGGCGTATATGAATATGAATGTGACCTGGTGGTAGGGTCATTGGCCGATATCCGGCAGTTTGCCTACAACCAGCCCCGGCCTCCGGCTGCTCCCAACTACCGATTCGTTACTGATCGGCAGGGGTGGTATTATGGAAATACCCGCGACAAAGGCTGGCCCATTCAAAATGAGCTGAACGTACGCTGGTATCGTGCCGACCCGACAGCCAGAGAATTCAGAGTTATCAGCCCGATGGCCTACTGGAAAGCTTCGGATGTGCCGAAAATTTACATACAGGCCGCTTTTCAGACGAAAGGAACGGTGGCCCGGTTTGTATGGCGAAAGCCTGGCGATATTGCTATCATTGAAATGCCCGGTCGTTATGTCGATTTCCCAATTATTGGCGACGGGCAGTTCAGAACCTACGAAATTAATATGAGCCAACTGGCTGGCTGGGATGGTGTTATCAACCAGATATCGTTAACCAGTCCCGAAAGCCAGTATGAATTTGAGAAAGGGTCGATCGCACGGATACGAAGTATTACAACAACGCCCTGAAACGATTTCTTAACAGACTTTTCATAAACATTTGACCGTACATCAAGTTGTAAATTCGAGTAATAACCAATCGAATATCAACTGTTATGATTACGAACGACGAAATTGTTGATGATCTGAACGAACTGGTCAAAATTAATAACGACCGCATTCAGGGGTACGAAAAAGCGATTAAAGATAATGAAGATGCCGGGCTGGATGATATCTTCCGGCACTATGTAGTGCAGAGCCAGAACTTCCGTAGCCAACTGGCCGATCACATCGTCCGAATCGATGGACTGGCTGTGTCTGATGCTACATCAACTGACGTAACCAGCAAAATTCACCGGGCCTGGATCGATATTAAGTCGGCCATTACCGGGAAAGACCGGGATTCTATTCTGAGCTCGGTCGAGTTTGGCGAAAACGCGGCTGTTGAGGCTTATCAGGATGCGATTGAGAAAGATCACATTCCGGCCTACATCAAAGAGGATTTGCAGAAGCAACTGACCGAGTTGCAGAGCGCTCTGGATCGGATCAAGTCGCTCGAAAAGGCAGCTTAAGGAGGACTAATCCTGAAAAGAACAGCCCGAAAGTTCCAAACTTTCGGGCTGTTTTGCGTTGATGAATGTTGATAAACAAAGACAGACTCTTGGCTTATACCGGCAAAGGCATATCTTTCAGATCTTCGTCGGTTAATTTGATCGTAACAGCTTTTACGTTCTCTTCCAGGTGTTTGGCAGATGATGTTCCGGCAATAGGAAGCATAACAGGCGAAGCGGCTAATAACCAGGCCAGGGCAATCTGATAGTCAGTAGCGGGTTTACCATCTACCTGATGTCGGGCAGCCACCTTCTGGATGGCTTGCTGGGCCGAGACGTTTCCAGCGTTGAGCGGGAACCAAGGGATAAAGGCGATGCCGTTTTGTTCACAGTATTTCAACACATCGTTCCAGGTCTGATCCCCGAAATTATACTTGTTCTGTACTGATACGACATCGAAATACTTTTTGGCTTCTTCGATCTGATCGATATCTACTTCCGATAGGCCAATGTGCCGGATTTTGCCTTGTTGCTGGGCTTCCTGCAGAAAACCGAGGTATTCATCAGACGAAACTTTCGTATCAAAACGGTGAAGTTGGTATAGGTCGATTCGATCCAGTTTTAAGCGTTTCAAGCTGCCGTTCAACGCTTCTTCCAGATGCTTACGACTACCATCTACAGGCCATTGGTTAGGCCCTGTTCGGAGTAAGCCCCCTTTTGTGCCGATCACCAGCCCATCTGGATAGGGGTAAAGCGCTTCGGCGATCAGCTCCTCCGATACATAAGGGCCGTAGCTATCGGCCGTATCGATAAAATTGATACCCAGCTCCAGCGTGCGCTTTAATACACGGATGGCTTCGTCATGGTCTTTGGGCGGTCCCCAGATACCATCGCCTGTAATACGCATGGCACCATAAGCCATTCGGTTGACGGTTAGATCGCCCCCAATCGTTATTGTTCCAGCCTGCGCGGCCAGTTGTGATTCGGCAGATTCAGTTGATTGCATAGGTTTTATTGATCATTCAGGGTATGTACTCCATAGGTGGAGGTTCTTCTGATAAACTATCTAAAACCGATTTTGTATCCGCAACCCGGTAAAGTTTTTGTTTCCTTACCGTTTCTCGATTTCCTGAATGACCTGACAGAGCAGCCAGCTATTTATTCTGAATCGAAGAATCGCTCTGCCATGTTACGCGAACTATGCTGTATCGTGATTATATCTATCTGTGTGGAACTGACAATTTTATAAACAATACGATATGACTGATGGATCAACTCACGTAGATGTGGCAGATCGAACTCAGGTACTTTACGCCCCATTTCAGGCTGATGTCGAAGGAGGTCTGCTTTGGCAATAATAGAATCCTGTAGATGATTGGCATAACTTGGTGAATAATGAGCATGATATTCACCAATGGCATCCAAATCCTCAATGGCTCGATTGGTAAATGTTATGCTTACCATTTTACCATTTGCGTAATCGTTGCCGAACATCTTCTAGTGGGACGGTTTCTTTCCGTTCCGATTGTAGCAAGCCTTCCTGCACATTCTGTATGAATAGTAAGCGCTCAATTAATTCTTCAACAGAGAACTCTTCCGGCATTTTCTCCAGTGATTCCTGGACAACTGTTTTTGTCATAGTCTCGTCTTTTTACCAAATATACGGGTTTACCGTTTCTCGATGCCCTCCAGTACCCGTCGAATTACGTTAGCTCGCTGCATGAATTCGAGGGAGTTCGCAATATCCTGCTCGTCGATGATCTGTTTGAACTTTTGCAGAAACTCGATGTAGGCCGCCAGGGCGTCGGAAACGTTGACTCGGTTCTGGTCGAAGATGGGTGCCCACATCTGCGGGGAGCTCTTCGCCAGACGCACTGTCGAGCTAAAGCCGGTACTTGCCATGTCGAAAATTGCTTTTTCGTCTTTCTCTTTTTCCAGCACTGTAAGGCCCAAGGCAAAGGCGCTGATGTGGCTCAGGTGCGAAACGTAGGCCAGATGCAGGTCGTGTTCCTGGGGCGTCATGTAAAACAGCTTCATACCGATGTCGCGGAACAGACTTTCGACCAGATTAAGGCTGTCGGGGTTACTTTTTTCGCGGTCGCAGATGATGAGGTTTTTGCCCGGCAATAATTCTCGGAAAGCTGCTCCGGGCCCCGAATTCTCTGTGCCAGCCATCGGGTGAGCAGCTACAAACTGGGCTCGTTTCGGGTGGGCATCGGCAATGGCACAAATGGTTTCTTTGGTTGACCCTAAATCAACAACGGTGGCCCCAGGCGGTAGCTGATCGAGTACAGTTGGTAATAAGTCGATGATGGTATTGACGGGCGTAGCCATAACGACCAGTGTGCTTTGGGCAATAGCCTCCGACAAAGGCAGTACGTCATCGACAATCCCTTTCGCTAGCGCCAATTGCCCGTTTACCGCCGATGTATCGACGCCGATAAAACGCATTTTGGGGTATTTTTCACGAACCGCCAGCGCGAAAGAGCCTCCTAACAAACCAATACCTACAATAGAAACTGTCATCGGAACCGGGATTTTTATGATTTAACTGACTAACTATGATTATCTATTGATCAACAATAACTAGTTTGTAATCATTATATTGTCGTTCAGTCACTGATGGAATAATGGTTAATTCAAAATACAAATACTCGGAGTTAACGGGTAGAATAATTGGGTGTGCTTTTGAAGTGCATAAGATACTGGGTAACGGATTTCAGGAAGTTATATACCAGAGAGCATTAGTAATAGATCTAGATGCATGTGGAATTATATACACCCGTGAATTTGATATGCCGATCTATTTCAAAGGTAGACATGTTGGTTCTCGTAGAGTAGACTTCCTGGTAGAGAATACATTGTCTATTGAACTGAAAGCTATTGCTGTGCTTACAGATGATCACCTAGCTCAGGCTATCAATTATTTAGAAGCCTATAACCTTGAGATCGGGATGCTTATCAATTTTGGAAGCCCTAGTTTACAGGTTAAACGACTTTTGAACAAAAAATTCATGGGTTAGCATCCAGTACATAAGCTAACTGACGCGGGCAAAATAATCAGGGACAGTCAGTATAATCATACTAATCCTGGTTCAGACGGTCAACTGCTGCTGTTATCCGTTCCTTGGGCATGCATAAGGATACACGCACGTAGCGGTTCCCTTTCGGGCCGAAGATGAAGCCGGGGGCTATGAAAATATGCTTGTTGAGCAACAGATCGTCAACGAAGGCTTCAGCCGATTCTACATGATCGGGAAGTTTGGCCCAAATAAATAAGCCTTCCTGATCGGTCGTGTAAGTACAGCCTAGTGCATCCAGAAACGCGTGAACTGCATCGAGCCGACCCTGATAAACCGCATTACGTTCCTGATGCCAGGCTTCGGAATTGGTCAGGGCTTCAGCCGCTGCGTCCATCAACGGTTTGAACTGCCCCGAATCGACGTTGCTCTTGATGGTCAGTACAGCATCGACATACGGTTTGCTACTTGCCAGCCAGCCAATGCGCCACCCCGCCATATTATGCGATTTACTGAGGGAGTTTAATTCAATGCCCACCTCTTTTGCGCCGTCGACAGCCAGCAGACTGATTGGTTTCTTCTTATTGAGAATCAGGCTGTACGGGTTGTCGTGGCAGATAAGTATCTGATGGTCGTGCGCAAACCGGACTGCTTTTTCAAACAGCGCATAGGTTGCCGGAGCGCCCGTAGGCATGTGCGGATAATTGAGCCAGAGAATCTTTGTCGGAGACCCTTCAGGCGATGCGTTTACCAGATCGGCCATCGCTTCCCAGTCGGGTTGCCAGCCACCGTGTTCAAGAAGAGGGTACTCGCTCACCCGCGCTCCTACCATCTGACTAACGGCCCGATACGCCGGGTAGCCTAGTTCGGGCACCAATACACCATCGCCCTCATTCAAAAACGTCAGCGAGATGTGGGTAATACCTTCTTTGGAGCCAATGAGAGGGAGTATTTCCGTTTCGGAATTTAAATCAACGCCGTACGTATTCTGATAGAAGCTGGCAATGCCCTGACGCAGACCAACGGTTCCCTTGTAGGGCTGATACCCATGAGCTGTTGGCTGCTGAGCCGACTGAATCAGCGCATCGATGGTATTGGCAGAAGGCATCAGATCGGGGTTGCCAATGCCCAGATTGATAATGTCGTGACCAGCTGCCTGAAGACGGCGAACTTCGGCCAGCTTAACGGAAAAATAATATTCCTGCGTCTGATCGGCGCGGTGAGCAAGAGGGATAATCACTTCTTAACCAGGATTTAACAGATTTTAGGATGAAACAGATTTTGTTAAAACCTATCCATCCATTCATTTGAGACCGCAAAGATACTTGCTTAGGGAATGTGCTAGCTTATTAGATCAATAAGAAACAAAGTCATATAAATCCCTAAATCAGTGTAATCCCGCTTCTAAAAGGTATTTCAGCAAGGGAGCTATGTGTAATGACTGCATCATTTCACCTGAATTGACGATTTCCTGGGCCCGCTCACGCGATACGATATGGACGGTGATTTCTTCCGTTTTTTCCAGATGTTGTGCCTGTTTCAACTCGACGCCCGTAGCCAGGAAGGAGTGGGTCAGGTTCGCGTGCGTGCCAGGGTTAGCCGATAAGGTCATCAGAGGCTGCCAGGTACCACCGCCAAAACCAGTTTCTTCCAGTAGCTCACGCTGGGCGGCTATTAGTGGCTCTTCGCCGGGATCAACTACGCCCGCACAAAGCTCATAATGAACATCGCCAATACCGTGTCGATACTGCCGAATCAGAACCAGTTGCCCTTCGGTTGTAACGGCAACCACGTTGATCCAGTCGGGATATTCGAAAATAAAATAGTTAGGAATGGAACCGCCATTCTCCATCCGAATGGCGTCTTTGCGAACCGTAAACCACGGTAATTGATGGATGTATTCGGAGCTTTCGACCTGCCAGGGCCGGGGATCGTTCTCTGGTTTCATGTAGGCAAAGGTAGGCTTTTTCGGCAGAGCCATATTAACTGACACCTTTGATTCGTTGTAAAGTGGACTTTAGCTTTGGCTAGTCATCTGTACAATCCGCGACCTGATGAAACAATACAGTCCTTTTTTAGTAGCTGCTTTTTGCCTGTTCCTGTCGTCCTGCCATCGGCCCATTGCCTACTTTCAGCGAACGTCACATCCCGAGGCTACCCGATTATCGCTTGAAAAACGGCCTGTTCCGATAGCTGATAGTGTCCCGGATGTCGATTCTGTTGTTGACCAACTGGCAACCGATGCGCCTGCATTTGTATCAGAGCCAGTAGCGAGCCTGAAAAATGAGCTGGTCCATCGGCAGCTGGTTGAGCAGCGGATGCAGCGCGTTCAGCGTATGATGCCCGTGTCCAACGAAACGACCCCCCAACAGCCCGGGCCAAAACCTAAAAAACAACTTCGCCTGGGCAACCGGATTCGGCAAAGCCTGGGCATGCCGCTTCGGAAAGAACTGAACTGGTGGCAACGAATTAGCTGGAAACTAAAAGCATCTGTAATCGTTATTTTGGTAGCCGTCGTGTTTGCTATTCTGGGTATTACAACTCTCGCTATCATTTTTGGATTGCTAGGTGCCTTCCTGATGATCAGCGGTTTGAAACGTTCCTTTAAAGTGAAGCGCCCGTGGTTTTAAATTTTCGACAGGATTTACGGGATGAACAGGATTATAGCCAGTGGAACCATCCTGTCCATCCCGCAAATCCTGTCGAAAAAGAATTTAGGGTAACTTCTTCACCGCATCGTAAATCAGGTTCAGGTATCCTTCCCGGTCAATATCATACACGAATTCGACATTGGGTGTCTTTTTCAGGACATTGAAAAAATCGACAACAGTGGTTCCCGTAGTCAGTTTTCCGGCTGTTTCGACATCCACAAAACACGATTTTGACTCAAACAGCGACGGGTCGATCAGCCAGGCAATGGCACAGGGATCGTGCAAGGCTGCTCCTCCGTTTAGTTCTGGGCGCTCCTGCCGATAAAAAATCGAGAAGAAGTCCATCAACTCGGCCACGACCGTACCCGATTGATTGCCGATGGATCGGAACCGCTCAATATCTTCCTGAAATACCAGTGCCTTATGGGTTACGTCGAGGCCGCACATCGTAATGGGTACGCCCGAACTAAATACAATGGCTGCGGCTTCTGGATCGACATAAATATTGAATTCAGCCGTTGGGGTCATGTTGCCCCGGAAAGCGCCACCACCCATAATCGAGATGCGCTCAATTTTTGATTTCAGGTGGGGGTAGGCCAGCAGAAACGTGGCAATATTGGTCAAAGGCCCGGTCGGAACAAGGGTAATGGCTTCATCACTCTCGGTCAGCATTTTCGCGATGGCTTCAACAGCCGACAACGTCTCGGGCTGGAGCGTAGGTTCGGGTAGGCTCGGGCCATCCATTCCCATTTCACCATGTACATAATCAGCAATGATCAGCTCACGAAATAACGGTTTGTCGGCACCTTTATAAACGGGAATGTTTGCGCCTGTCAGCGCCATAATTTTCAGCGCATTCTTCAGAGTTTTGGCCTGTGTCTGGTTACCAGCCGACGTAGTGATGGCTTTAATATCGAATAGGTCGCTGCCAATAGCCAGCATGAGCATCACGGCATCGTCGTGGCCGGGATCGCAATCTATAATAATCGGACGTTTCTTCATGGTTTGTCGTTTGCGTTGTGTTCGTAAGCCGTTCGATTGGCTTTCCCCAAAATATGAGGGCCCAAATATATCATCTTTGTGCATACCCGGCCGGATAGCTGTATATCGGCATTCGTTTCCAATTGGTTCTGCTGAATTGGTGGCTTATCTTAGCTACTGTTTTGATCCAATCATTTGTCGATGCGCTCAATTGCTACAACACTTCTCAGCTCAGGCCTGATACTCTGCGGGCTCACTTTTTCATTGGGGCAGTCAAACGCCATTCCTGCCGATGCCCAGCAGGTGGTGAAAACGGCCCGGCCCGACGCCATTCAGAACCATATGCGTATTCTGGCCAACGACTCCCTGAAAGGCCGCAAACCCGGTACGCGCGGCTTTGCGATGGCGGCCGATTACGTCGTTTCCCAGTTTAAAGCCCTTGGTCTTCAACCAGCGGGAGAAAATAAGTCGTTTCGGCAGTCTGTACCGCTGCGTCGCTGGCAAACTAACGAAGCGGGTAGTTCGATGGCGATGATCACTAATGGCCGTGAGCAATCGTTACAATATGGCAAACAGTTTATCCTGAATCCGAATCCCGATCATCCGACCAGTGAGGTGTCGGCTCCGGTCGTTTTTGTCGGCTATGGCGTATCGGCTCCCGAACTCGACTACGATGATTACGCTGGTATCGATGTAAAAGGAAAAATTGTCGCCTTTCTGAACGGGGCTCCGGCTAGTTTCCCATCCAATCAACGGGCCTATTATTCCTCATCGAAGGCTGAGAATGCCGTAGCGCATGGTGCTTTGGGGACCATAGCTTTTAGTATGCCTACCGACCTTCGTAATCGTATCGAAACAGCTGCGCCCCGCAATCGGCAGGGTATTTATCGCTGGGTCGATAAGCAGGGGAAACCCCAGCGCACCTACCCGGCTATAAAAGGGGTTGCATCGCTTGGCGATTCAACGGCTCGACTACTTTTTGCCAATGCACCAACGCCATTCAGCGATGCGATAAAACAGGCTAACAAAAACCGTCCACAGGCATTTCCGCTCAATGTGTCAGTGCGGATGCAGACCCAGACCGATCTTGTAGAAGATGTGGCTGGGTTTAATCTGGTATCGCTATTGCCCGGCACCGATCCTGTGCTGAAAAACGAATATGTGGTGTATGTGGCTCACCTCGACCACCTTGGAATTGGCCGGGTGGTGAAGGGTGACTCTATTTACAACGGCGCTCATGACAACGCATCGGGGGTAGCGATCAACCTCGAAACAGCCCGGCTGTTTACGTCTTTACCCAAAGCGCCCCGTCGGTCGGTGCTTTTCGTGTGTGTAACGGGCGAGGAAATGGGCTTGCTTGGGTCTGATTATTTTGCCTCAAACCCGACTGTTCCCAAAGACAAAATTGTGGCCAACCTGACGCTTGACATGCCCTTCTTTTTTCATCCATTGCTCGATATTGTGCCGTATGGAGCCGAACATTCGAGCTTAAGCAAAGAAGTAAAACAGGCTGCTAACTTTCTGAACATTGAAATTAGCCCAGACCCGATTCCTGAACAAACGGTATTTATGCGGAGCGATCACTTTAGTTTTGTTCGGCAGGGAATTCCGGCGTTATTCATTAAAAGTGGCTCGCAAACTGGAAATCCGACCCTTGATGGTACCAAACTCAACCTCGACTGGCGGGCCTCCATCTATCACTCACCCCAGGACGATATGAACCAGCCTTTCGATTTTAAGTCAGCCGCTAAACATGCCCAACTGCAATTTTTAGTAGGATACCTGACGGCCCAGGATGAGCAGCGCCCTACCTGGAACAAAGGTGATTTCTTCGGGACGAAGTTTGGAAAAGGGCAGCTAGTTAAGTAAGAGCCTACTGCTTTCTATTATAATAATATCGGTAAATCGACGGAGTCGGGTTTGCGGGGACTACCTTTTAAATGTAAATCCCGGACCCGGCTTCTAACTTTACGCATAAACGACTTGCCCGGATCGATCTTGCCTGTCAGGTAGTTAGGGTCGGTTTCGCGCCAGAGCGGAGTGCCGATGAAATCCGTATACTCATAATGGCCGATCAGGTAGTCGATTCCCTGGTAGTGACGTTTCAGATACCGTACCAGTTGCACATTGGCTTTCATCTGCGCTCGGGTCAGGTCGTTATTACCCACATTTTCAATACCGATAGCACAGTAGTTCAGGCCAATGCAGTGCCGCGCAAACGTAGTATCGGGCAACAGGCGAAAGATGGTGCCATCCCGATCGACCAGGAAGGGAACGGATGTATTCAGGCGGCTGGCTGCTTGAAGATCAGGCCGACCCGGTAATACAGACGGATTAAAGATATTGAAGGTAGCCTCCAGTGTCGGAACAGCCGTCCAGTGGAGCACAATCATCTTCGGTTTAATATAGGGTTCGGTTTGTTCAAGGCCATGCCGTTTGGCCAGATAGTCGAGAGACAATTGCCGACGTTGCTCGTCAAAAACAATCGGTTTATCAATGATGTGTAGAGAGCGCTTTGTGCAGGAGGTGAACAGGAATAAGCTGATGAAGAAGTAAATCAGGAATTTCATTTTCAGGTGAAGTCGGTGGGAATGCTGACAAGTCGATAATGGATTGAAGATAGAATCAACCCAGGAATAATAGGACTGTACTTAAATAGGCATAGGTATTTTTTCTAAGTAATCGCCTTTCTAAAAACCTAGGCTATCTTGCCTCGTTTTAACTGATTGTAAAAATAGCCATAAGTACATTTAACTACCTTTTAATTCTGATTCTTCGGTAATCGAATTGATGAAGCGTTATTTTGTTTAGGCATTTCTAAGTGGATGAGAGTAAACATCGCATCATATACGCTGTTGTTTGTTGGGTTATTTTATTTGCCTGCTTCGGCTCAGGTTACATTAAACTTACGACAGACGCTTCAACAAGTACGCACCAATAGCCCGGCTCTCCGAGTCGAACGGCTCAATATCAATGTGGCCCAGGCCGATCAGGTAACTGCAAATTTGCGGCCAAATCCATTGCTAAATAACCAGACGCTCTTTCAGTTAACACCTACGCCGGGCTCCGAAGCCGTTGGGTTATTGAGTCGGCAACGGCGGCAGTTCTGGATTCAGGCTACCAAAGAGTTTGATATTTACAATAAACGAACGTATCGGAATCGGGCAGCCGAAGCCAATACCAATCTGGCTATTCGGAGCGTAGCCGAAACGGAACGGAATTTACTCTTCGATGCGGCCAACCGGTATCTCGATGCCTGGTATGCCCGTATTCAGCTGGCCCTTTTGCAGCGAGCCAAAGCCAATGTGGATACACTGGTGCAATTGAACAGGGTACGGCTGAAAAATCTGGTCATTACCACCACCGATCTGACCCGTACACAGTTGATTTCGGATCAGTATGACCTCCAGACCCGAACGGCCCAGCAGGACCTTCGTAACCGGCTGAATGAATTGCAGCTCGTACTGGGGATTGCCGATAGTGTGAATGTGGCACTAAATGATTCGATCATCCATCCGGCTTTTACTAATCCATTGCGGTTGTACCCGACCATCAATTCGACGGCTGATAGCCTATTGCGATTGGCTACGGCCAACCGAACCGATGTGCTGGCGGCAGAAGCTACTATTGAATCGGCCAAACGAAATGTCGACTTGCAGCAGGTGTTGGCTAAGCCGCGCAACGAAGCCGGTTTTATCTGGAACCCACAGAATGCCATTCCATATGCGGGTGTGTTTCTGACCATTGAGTTGCCGGTATATAGCCGTAATCAGGGCGAGATTCAGAAATCAAGGGTGTTGCAGGAGCAGGCAAGTCAGGCGGCTACGCTGGTACAGACCCGAATCCGATCGGAGGTGCAAACGGCATATCAGTCGTTTATGACCAGTCGTCAGAACATTGAGCGGTATGTTGGCATTCGGCGCGATGCCGACCAGGTACTGGCTTCCGTACGCTATGCCTACCTGCGGGGAGCCACAACACTGATCGATCTGCTTCAGGCCGAAAGCTCGTGGTTCGATACCCAAACGGCCTATTATCAGAGCCTTTATACCTACCGTCAGAATTACGTCCGGTTGTTGTACGTCACCGGGCAGATCAACTTATACTAGCATGACCTTTCGCCATATACTTGTTGCCTTAGCGCTTTTGACAACGGCCTGTAAAGAAAAACCCAAGTCGGTAGTCAAAGCCATACCTCGTCCGACCATTAGTACCGACGGAAGCCAGATTTCGTTTCCCGATGCGGTTATGATGCGGGCCTTCGAAACCCAGGCCGTTCATTCATCAGCCGTTCGCACCGATTTTATGGCCCCCGGCCATATTGCGGCTATGGTAGTTCGTTCGGTCGAAAATCCATCCGAACACCTGGTACTGTTCGATGACCCTGGTTTGGCGGATAATTACACGGCCATTCTGCAACACCGGATCAACATCCAGACGCAGAAAGGGAATCTCGAACGGATTAAGGATTTGCAGGCGCATGGAGCCGCATCGGGCAAAGAAGTTATTGAAGCCCAAACCCAACTGGCCAATGAAGAAGCGGCCATCATTTCGGACGAAGCGACGCTGAAACTGGCGGGTTTCGACCCAAAAGCCCTGCGGCAGGCTCGCCCGAATACGATTTTAGTAGTTTGTGAAATACCTGAAAATCAGTTTGGTAGTATTCGAAGTGGGTTGAAATGTACGCTCAATTTTACGGCGTTTCCAAATGAACGATTTCAGGGTGTGATCGATAATGTCAATGATTACGTCGACAATACCACGCGGCAGATTAAACTTCGGATTTCGGTTGCTAACCCCGATGGTCGATTGAAGGCGGGTATGTTTGCTACGGTTCAGTTTGGGGTTGTCGATGGCAACTTTATGACCGTTTCGCGCGATGCGGTCGTAACGGTGCAGGGCCGCGATTATGTGTTTGTGAAAACCGGGCCACAGGCTATTGAACGACGGGCCGTACAGCTAGGTCAGCAACGAGCCGACCGGGTTGTGGTGCAGAGTGGACTGAAAGATGGAGAAGCCGTTGTATCGGCCAATGTCCTGCAATTGAAAGGGTTGAGCTTCGGGTACTGATTATGATTCAGCATTTAATAACATTTTCGCTCAAGAATCGCTGGGTCATCGTCGGATGCGCCGTAGCGTTGATGGGCCTTGGCCTGTGGTGCTTCAAACTGCTCAAGATTGAAGCCTATCCGGATATTGCCGATACCAACGTCATTGTCATTGCCAAGTATGACGGACGGGCGGCTGAGGAGGTTGAGCAGCAGGTAACGATCCCCATCGAGCGGGTTCTGAACAGTGTTCCGCATGTAACCGACCGACGTTCTCGGACCATCTTCGGTTTGTCGGTGGTGCAGTTGAATTTCGATGAAACCGTTACGGACTACTTTGCCCGTCAGCAGGTTATTGAGCGGCTGTCGGGGGCCGAACTGCCGGATGGCGTATCGCCCGAACTGGCTCCCTTGACTACGGCCGTTGGTGAAATCTACCGGTATGTGATCGAAGCCCCGCCAAGTATGACGCCTATGCAACTGCGGGATTTGCAGGACTGGGTTATCATTCCGCAACTGCTACAGGTGCCGGGGCTGGCCGATGTAACGACCTTCGGTGGGCCGATCAAACAGTTTCAGGTGATTCCTGATCCGGCAAAACTGCGTAAATACAGCCTGACCTTGCAGGATGTGATCGATGCGGTTCAGAAAAATAACCAGAATACGGGTGGGAATATCATTGCACGCGGAGGGCAGGGCTTTGCCGTTCGGGGGCTCGGTGCGCTGAAAACGCCCGAAGATATTCAGCATATCGTCCTGAAAGCGAATGAGGGTGTTCCGGTACTGTTGCGTGATGTGGCCAGTGTCGAAATCAATCCACCGTCGCCATCGGGTATTTTGGGCTATCGGATTCCCGACGAAAACCTGGATGTGATCGGCGCTACGGAAGGGATTGTACTGCTCCGTCGGGGCGAAAACCCCAGCGAAGTACTTGAGTTGTTGAAGGCGAAAATAGCGGATCTGGAAGCCCGCGAACTACCGCGTGGCGTTCATCTGCGCGTACTGTACGACCGGGGCTTTTTGATCGATCATTCGCTCGAAACGGTTGCCCACACGCTGATTGAGGGTATCTCGATTGTGGCTATTCTGCTGGTTCTGTTTTTAGGCAGTTTACGAGCGGCTTTGGTGGTTACGGTCACCATTCCGTTTTCGCTGCTGTTTGCGTTTATACTCATGAAACTGGTGGGCATTCCAGCCAACCTACTGTCGCTGGGGGCTATCGACTTCGGTATCATTGTGGATGGAGCCAGTGTTATGGCCGAACACCTGATCCGAAAATATCGATCCTCGGGTCCGGCCGAGCGAAATCAGGGCATTGTGAATGTGACATCCAGGTCGGCAGGCGAAGTGGCGCGGGAAATTTTCTTCTCGGTTACGATCATTATTCTGGCCTACATGCCCATTCTGCTCATGCAGCGGGTAGAAGGGAAGTTGTTCAGCCCGATGGCTTTGACGCTTTCGTTTGCCGTAATTGGTTCGCTGATCTGCGCGCTGACCCTTATCCCGGTTTTAATCTCGTTTGCCTTTCGGAAAGCACTGGCCCCTGATGGCAAACCGCTCAAAGAGCACAAAAACCTGCTGCTGTCGCCCCTGGAACATGGCTATCAATGGTTGTTAAAATCGGTCCTGTTTCGGATGCCGCGTCTGGTTGTGGGCGTAGGGATGATCGTCGTGCTGGTCATGATTGGGTTTGGCCTGAAACTGGGTACTGAATTCCTGCCCGAGCTGGATGAAGGGTCTATTTTCATGCGGGCGTTTATGCCGTCGGGGATTACGATTCAGGAAAATGCCAAGATCTCGCCTAAAATCCGGGACATAATTAGCACCTACAAGCCAGTCAGTTTTGTGATTACCCAGGCCGGGCGTAACGATGACGGTACCGACCCTTTCCCAACCGACCGTACCGAAATTCTGATTGGCCTCAAAGATTACAGCACATGGTCGGATACGATTTCGAAGAAAGAGATTGTCCGTTCGATGCAGAACCAGTTGCAGGAAGCCTTTCCGGGCGCGTTTTTCTCGTCGGGCCAACCGATTATCGACCAGGTGATGGAGATTGTGACGGGGAGTGCTGCCGATCTGGCCATTTCGGTTGTCGGTAGTGATTTATCGCTGATGCGCAGCAAAGCCGATAGCATCGCCACACTGGTACGGGCAATGAATGGGGCCGTATCCGTGAATATTGAGCAGGAGGGGCCGCAGGACCAGTTAGCCATTCGAATCAATCGGCCGGCAGCTGCCCGATATGGCATCAACGTGGCCGAAATCGAGAGCATGATCGAAGCGGCCATTGGTGGAAAAGCCATCGGGTCAATTTATGACGAAGCCAAACGGTACGATATAGTAGTTCGCTTCACGCCCGAAAGTCGTGGGAGTATGGATGCCATCCGGTTGCTTCAGGTTCCATCGGCTTCGGGAGCCTTAATTCCCATGAACGAACTAGCCGACATTCGGTATGTGCAGGGACAAACCAATATTTACCGCATCAATGGCAAGCGCATGGTGACAGTCCGAACCAATATTCGGGGCCGCGATCAGGGCGGTTTTGTCAAGGAGATTAGCCAGAAGGTTCGCGAACACGTAAAAATCCCGGAAGGCTACAGTGTTATTTACGGAGGGCAGTACGAAAATCTGGAACGGGCGGGTGGTCAACTGGCCGTCTCGATTCCGTTGACAATTGTAGTCGTTTTCCTATTCCTGTTTATGCTTTACGGCAATGTTCGGGATACCTTCCTGACGCTTACCTGTTTGTTATTTGCGCTGGCGGGTGGTATTGGGGCTCTGTTGCTGCGAGGCTATAACTTCAACGTTTCGGCTGGAGTGGGCTTTGTTTCGATTTTTGGGATTTCGGTAATGGCTGGTGTACTGCTGGTATCGGCCCTAAATCGTAATCTGATGAATAACCCGAAGTCGTTGATGGAAATTACCATTGACACGGCTCAGGAACAGTTCCGGGCCATTATGGCCATTATGGTCGTGGCTATTATTGGTCTGGTGCCAGCCGCTATTTCGAGTGGTATCGGCTCCGACGTACAGCGCCCACTGGCTACGGTAATTATCGGTGGGCTAACGACTACATTGCTCTTTACCCCGCTGATTATTCCGCCCTTATTCTATATTGTTAACCGTAAGCGCCCCCGGCCAACTCCGCTTGATTCGTCGGGACACCACATTCCTGAACCCATCGAAGAAGGAACGGAGATTTAGGTAATGAATAATGAAAAATGTATAATGTATAATGGACAAACATTTCTAGATGGATTCATTGTCCATTATACATTATACATTTTTCATTATAACTTCTGTTTCAGGCAAACTTTTCCAACTGCTTCACCAGCACATTGAAATCTTTTGGATAAGGCGCGACAAACGTTTGCTCTTCGCCATTCAATAGAGCGAAGGTCAGCGAATGGGCGTGGAGCGCTACTCGTTGGATGAGTGGTTGTTCTTCGGTGCCCTGCTTCAGATTGAATTTACGCTTCACATCAGACAGATAAACAGGCTCTCCTCCATAAGTAGCATCAAAAACAATGGGTGCCTTAAGGCACATCAGGTGTACCCGAATCTGGTGCATCCGGCCCGTGATGGGCATGCATTCTACCAGCGTTGTTGTCCGAAATGCCTGTAACGTGTTAAAAATCGTTTCGGCAATTTTTCCCTTCTCCCGGTCAATCCGCACGGCTGTACCGTCTTTGATGGGTGAAATGGGTAAATAAACGGATACGTTATCGAAATTGTGTACACCGTTCGTAACAGCATGGTAGCGCTTGGTCACCTCCCGATGTTCGAATTGCATGGCCAGATGGCGATACGCTTCCGGGTTCTTGGCAATCGCCAGAATCCCCGACGTCTCTTTGTCCAGACGATGGCCTAGTTGCGCATCAGCATGGTATTCCTTCGCCATTCGCAGAATGCTAATGCCCGTCCGGTCGGTTGTCCGTTCATCGAGCGAAGCTACGTGCGGAGGTTTATTAATGAGTATATAGTCCTCATTTTCAAATACAATGAGGTCTTCAAAATTAAGTTTCATTGGGTAGGTCATTTGATTGACATGACTGGCCCTCCCTTATCATTTATGGGCCTTATCGCTGAAAACAAGCAACGGCAACAAATGACTGGTATGACTAGTGAATGACAATAGAACAAACACAAAAAGCCTCCTCCTGACCGGAAGAGGCTTATAGATAAGATCGTAGCGAATTAAGCGGTCAGCGTACCGCGCTGAGCTGCTTTGCGAATGGTGGCTTCCAGACCGTTTTTGTTGATGGTCTTGATAGCGGACGTAGCCACTTTCAGCGTGATCCACTCACCCGTCGATTCAACAAAGAACCGCTTCTTTTGCAGGTTCGGATAAAACTTACGCTTGGTTTTATTGTTAGCGTGAGAAACGTTGTTTCCGACGCGGGTGCGCTTTCCTGTGATTTGACAAACTCTGGCCATTACCGTACTCGTTTTCCGTATGAGGGCGCAAAATTCGCTAAATAATTCATAATCTGCAAGTCATTGCTTCTTTTTTTTGAAACCATAGGGGCAATGTCGGCAGCCATTCTGGCAACAATAACCCCGTTTGAGGTGATAGGCCGCTGTAAACACGAGATAGCCTTCCGGCGTATAGTAATAATCGTCGTCGGCTAAATCAGGGACTTTCTTCCTGGTAGGTTGTACAGGCATAGGGGTTGTGGGTCTGCCTAAATCCGTGTATTTTTGGAAAGAAACGGACGACAGAGCCGCTTAGTTGCAACCTGCCCAAAAAGCCTTCATCAACGTTTTCACTTTAACCGTTTGTAGCTATGACGATTGAACCAATCACCCCGACATCGCCCGCCGATAAAGCCATGGAACTTGAATGGCACTATGGCGCGCATAATTATCATCCTATCCCGGCGGTATTGACGCGGGGCGAAGGTGTCTTCGTGTGGGATGTAGAGGACAAGCGTTATTTCGATTTTCTGTCGGCGTATAGTGCCGTCAGTCAGGGGCATTGCCACCCACGGATTATCAATGCCCTGATCAAACAGGCGCAACGACTTACCCTAACCTCGCGGGCGTTCTACAACGACCAGACGGGTATCTGCGAAAAATTCCTTTGCGACTATTTTGGGTACGACAAAGCTCTGATGATGAATTCCGGGGCCGAAGGGGGCGAAACGTCGCTGAAACTGACCCGCAAATGGGCGTATAAAGTGAAAGGGATTCCGCAGAACCAGGCAAAAACAGTATATGCTGCTGGAAACTTCTGGGGACGAACCCTGGCGGCTATTTCATCGTCGACCGATCCGAGTAGTACCAACGATTTCGGTCCATTGCTGCCGGGCTACATTGTGATTCCCTATAACGACCTTAACGCCCTAGAAGATACCTTCAAACGTGACCCGAACATTGCCGGGTTTATGGTGGAGCCGATTCAGGGTGAAGCGGGTGTAGTGGTGCCCGACGAGGGCTATCTGCGTGGTGTACGCGACCTGTGTACCAAGTACAATGTGCTGTTTATTGCTGATGAAGTCCAGACGGGTATCGGGCGAACAGGTAAGCGGATTGCCTGCGACCACGAGGGGGTAAAACCTGATTTGCTGGTGCTGGGCAAAGCCCTGTCGGGTGGAACGATGCCTGTATCGGCTGTTTTAACGTCTGACGAGGTCATGCTGACCATCAAACCGGGCGAACATGGGAGTACATACGGCGGCAATCCATTGGCCTGCGCCGTTACGATGGAGGCATTACAGGTCGTTGAAGATGAGAAGCTGGCCGAAAATGCAACTGCCATGGGTGAAGTGTTCCGGGCGCGTATGACAGCGCTAAGTCAAAAAACCGACCTCGTAAAATCCGTTCGGGGAAGAGGGCTACTCAACGCCATCGTGATTTCCGAGCGCCCGGAATTCGGGGACGAAACCGCCTGGGAAATCTGTTTGAAGCTGAAAGACAACGGCCTGCTGACCAAGCCAACGCACGGCGATAAAATTCGATTTGCCCCACCGCTCGTGATCAACGAAGAGCAGCTTCACGAAGCGTGTGACATTATTGAGAAAACAATACTCGCTTTTTAAGCGCGTACGACCAGACGGGTAAGGAACGAGGACAGAGGCATGGTAAGTACCCATTACTCTGTCCTTTTTGTATACATTTACCAATAGTATAGTCAGGCCCGAATGCAGCCACTGAGCGATAAATGGATGCGGATACTGGGGGTTCCACTATTAGCTTTAGTGGGCCAATGGGCTATGTATGGATATACCAACGTTCCTTATCCTGATGATTGGCGCATTCCCTTTTTTTTCGTGCTGGGCAGTGTAGTCGTTTGGGAAAGTAACCGCTGGGGTATCATTTTTTCCAGGCGACGTTACCCCGAGCAAACACAGACCTGGCAACGGGTACTGTATCAACTCAGCTGGTTTATTGTCTTTGCCAGTTTCATTCGCATTACCCAGACCTGGTTTTATCAGCAGATAGGCCTCTGGCATTCAACGGAATTGTTTGAGTTCAAGCCGTATTTTTTTAATACGTTGGTGTCGGTAGTGGGTACCGTTCAGATTGCGGCTGTCTACGAAGGAATTTATCTATACCAGCGGTGGCGAATAACCTATGAAGAGGCCGAAGAGCTAAAAAAAGTGAATTTACAAAGCCAGCTCGATTCGCTAAAAACGCAGATCAACCCTCATTTTTTATTTAATAATCTGAATTCACTTTCGTCGCTTATAACCACCGATGCCCAGCAGGCCGAGCTGTTTCTGGACGAATTATCGTCGGTGTATCGGTATTTGCTTCGGCAGGATGAGCGATCTCTGTGCCCTTTGGCTGAGGAAATCCGGTTTATCAAATCGTATTTTTATCTGTTAAAGACCCGATTTGGTGATGGAATCTTTATGGAAATCGCTGTAGATGAGTACACTATGCTATGCCTTATTCCACCGCTGACCCTTCAACTCCTGTTCGAAAATGCCATCAGGCACAACATCATTTCGGTTGATCGGCCTTTGACTATTCGCGTATATACAGAGCAGAAGATACTGTACGTAGAGAATAACCGTCAACTCCGAACGGCTACAGCGGCTTCGAATCAGACTGGTTTGCAGAATAGTATGACGAAATATAAGCTGCTCGACCAGCCATCGGTAACTGTATACCAGGATGAGTCCAGATTTCGAGTGGGTGTTCCACTATTACCTCCTCCCGGTGAAGTAACGGTGTCTAAAAGTGAACGTAGCCGATAAGCTGGTTACCCTTGATTCTGTAGCCAGTGTTTTACTTCGGTGAGCATGAGCGCGGCCGATTTTCTTGTAGCGGCTACGTCGCTGTTAAGCTGATTGAGTCGGTTGCTTACCGCACTGGATAGATTGAAAAAAACGCTGAATTCGTTAATGTGCTGAGGGCCAGTAGGTAGGTCGCGGCCCGAAAAGAAATTAATCAGGTCCTGGTATTCGCTATCGGGATTCATAGCACGAAGGTAGGCACCTGAGATTTTATTTCCATCTCTTCAGGCATAAATACATTCGGCCCAAAAATTGCAATTACTTCCAACGGTGTTTGAGAGAACACCGTTGGAAAGTGCAACACGCTGGTTCTTTTAGAGCCAGTGTGTTTGCCTTTTTCATAACTACCGATGGGCTTGATTGTTGCAGTAATAACTAAAATGCTGGCTCCTCTCAGACCAGCATTTTATATTTTTCAGTCATTCGAAGTTTCTTACTGGGCGACAAAAGCCAACCTTTTACCGGCAGGATCAATGGCTAATCGAGTAAGTTGAGTGATACCGGCTGAACTAAAATCGGCAACGGGCTGCCAGCCTGAAGTAGTGTTGGGATTGTACTGATACAATACAGGCCCACGGGCCATCAAAATCAGGCCATCGGGTGTCCAGATAAAATCTTCACTGCCTTCCAGGGTTGGTACGATACCCGTTGACGTTCGTGTTTTCAGGTCAAGCTGTCGTATTTCCCAATGGGTAGCATCCTGTTTATGAACGTAGCTTAACACCTGCTTCCCTGGAATTTTTAGCAGTGTTCGGCCAATGCTGGCAGCTACCCGAATGGTATCGCCTGTACTTACTTTCGCCAGTTGAAGCGAATTGGGCGACCCTAGAATAAACAGCGCCAGCCAGTCAGAATCCAGCCAGCAATGATAACCAACCGGCTTTACCGCTGGGAGCACCAGCGTAGGTTCGCCAGCACCTGACAACGGGAATTTCCACAACCGCTGCGTTTTATCACCTTCAACACGAATGACGGAGAAATAGGCTCGGTCAGGGGTTATGGTTGGTGAGTATTCGCCCTCGGGAGTTCGGGTCAGTTGGGTAGTCGTTTTGGAGTCGAGCGTATATCGGTAGATGTCGGTTTGTCCGTCTGCCTGCATGGACGTATACAACAGACTTTTTCCATCTGGCGAAAAAGACGGCTGATTGTCATACCCTTTTCGCTGGGTAATATTCTGCGGAGTGCCCACTTTGAGTGGCGATGTTGTCATATCGACCAGAAAAATATCCGTATCTGCCTGGGCCAATACCGGAGACGTGACCCATAGGGCACAGACAATATAAACGACGATGCTACTAAAGCGTAGGGATAAGCGCCGATCGGTGAGCGCCGAAGAATGGTAGTTCATGAGGAAGTGCAGGTTGTAAATAATGTTTATCCAACAAGATAAGACAATACTCATTACCAGCATCTTACAGTAAGGATTTTAGCTTGGTAAAAAGTGTGTAACCTACGGGAATGCAATTGCCAAACCAATAAACTGGCACGTTATATGTACGAACCAGCATGATTCGCTGGGAACTGCATGCTACAACGTTATGATGGAAAACTCTACACTTCAGAAAAGTCTCTTTTTTACGATCGAATCGGCCATTTTGGATCAACGCGTCATTCAAATCAACGTTCAGGGAGCCTGGCGAACGTTGGAGCCGTACCAATTGGGGCTATCCAGGCAAGGTTCCAGAAAACTGACTCTGTATGGTTACTGCCGCGATCGGGCTTGTGTGTCACGAACCAACAGCCGATGGCAGTTTTTTGAAATAGACCAGATTTCCCGCATAGAGTTGACAACCTATAGTTTCCTGCCACACGTCAGTTACAGCGAGCAAGCTGACCTACTGCATCCTGTTTTCTTTTGGGTACCAACCTCAGTAAAGGCCTGTAAATAAAGACAAATAGCGAAACGGGTTTGTTTTAACGGGTATAGTTGTCAAGAAATGCAACGACCTGTTTGTGGAAATGCTTGAAACTGCCAGAGCGAGATTCGAGCCAGTCGGCAGCTAAATCAACTAAGATTTCATTCGCTTTTTCAAGCTGTTTTTCAACCCGAAGTTTGCCTCCGTATATTTTTGCTTTAGCTTCATGTCGTGCAATGTGATCCAACGGCTCATTTTTAGTTGACCCTGTGTTTTGCTGGCGCCATTGAAGGTAAAGCAACCAGTGTTCAATACATTGGACAGGGATCATGAATATTACTCTAGAATGCGCCCGGCAGAGTGTCGTTAATTTTACCTTTAATGCGTCGATTTGCCTGATTTCTACGGAGTCGGCATCCCGACCAACAAATAGAATATCTAAGTTGAATTTGGTGAATGCTTGTCGGGATGCATCGGGCAGGGCATCTTCTACTTCTTTAGCATTTGACGCTTTGATTTGCCAGCCAAACGAGTCATTTTGTTGGAATACGTTTGGATGGCATTGGTTGAGGTAATGCTCAATGAAATTTTTATGTGCTCTGTCTTCGCACAAAATGCCATAGCTAATTACTTGATTCATCGAGGTATACCGCCTATAAATCCAACTTTCCAGGCTTCCCCTAAGCCATTGAGGTATTGAGGAGGATCAAAGCCCGCTTTTTCGCTTTCGGCCGTTTCTGGTTCAATAATATCACGTTGAAGATTTTTTACGTGCGTGGCTCCTTCTTCATCTTTATCGAAAATAAAAACGGACTCCGGCATATCTTTAAACATATCGACAACGGCCGGGCTATGAGTCGTCATAATTACCTGAATATCTTTATCGTCAGCTAACCCGAAAATAAAGTTGATGACCTCTTCTATTCGTCGTGGATGAATCCCTTTTTCGGGCTCTTCAAGGAGCAAAAGTTTTGGTGGATTGGGTTGGTTGATAATGGTAAGTAGAGCTAAAAAATAAAGTACACCTTCTGACACATCTTCTGCCCAGTATTCTTCATCCTGTTTGCCGAAAAATTTCAATCCAAGTTTACTATCTTTTCCAATTTTAACAGGTGGTGTACTAAAGCTTATTATGTCCTGAACACATCTATCTAAATCCTTTTCTATTTTTTGATAAGCCCGTTTGTAGTTCGTATTTAAATAAAAAAGGAAAGGAATGAGATTTGAGCAATCGCCTTTTAACTCTATTTCATCGGCAGAAAAATCCGCTGGCTGTACTAATTTATTAGGGTCTGGTTTGTAAATAATTAAAGGGTTTAGCCTTTGTTTTAATTCATCTGGATTATAGTGAAGTTTTGTCCCATTTGACCTTCGACCATGCTGTATCAAATCCTTTGATCGCTCAATTTGAGCATTACTTCCTACCTGACAGCTAAATATTGTTTGAACGTTATACTCTTTGTCATGAGTGTAAAATAATTCAATAGCGATGAGATCACTTTGATGATGTTTGAAAAGTAAGCGCTCGTATTCCGGCTCCTGTTGATTCGTATTTTCTTTAGCCATATACTCCAGCGCCTTCAAAAAATTGGTTTTGCCTGAGTTGTTCGGGCCGATGAGGAGGTTGACTTTTTGAAGGTCGAGGGTGACGTCTTTCAGGCTTTTGAAATTCTGAATGGAAATGCGCTTGAGCATGGTAGTAAAGCGGTTAGTTAGGCGCAAAATAACGAATTAGTTGCCCATTTGGGTACTGCGCATCAATACGGTATTGTCGGGGTCGATGACGACGGTGGCGGGTTTGGTCGCTGCCGGAATCGTGTATGTCTGGGTTTGCTCTGAGAGGGTTAGCTTAGATGAGCGACTTAGTTCACGTCCGCGATTGTCGCGAAGGCTGAACGTAAGCGGAATGGTAAACAGATGCCCCGTTCGTTGTGCCTGCCGAACGTCGATGACCAGCGATTTTTTAGTCGCATCATAACGGGAACTCCAAACGATTTCGGGGAAGCCGGGTTGGTAAAGCCATTGCTGGAAGAACTGCCCCAGTTTTTTGCCCGATTCTTTTTCCATGATTGCCTGTAAATCGCTGGATTGGGCGTTGCGGTTCCGGTAAGCGGTATAATAAGCCCGAATGCCTTTCCAGAATACATCGTCGCCCAATTCATGCCGAAGCATGTGCAGCACCCAGCCGCCTTTCTGGTACGAATTCGGATTCAGTAAATCCATCAGGTTTGAGGCCGTCGAGTCGACAATGGTGCCTTTGGGTTTTAAAGCCGAAAAGCGAAAAATCTGCCCTTTATTCTGGTTCAGAACAGCGTTGAGCGTGTCTTTGCCGTAGGCATGTTCCAGATAGAGGGCGGAGAAATACGTAGCGAACCCCTCACTTAGCCACAACTGCGACCAGTCGGATTCAGTAGCTGAGTTACCGAACCACTGATGGGCGATTTCGTGTGCCAGCAGCGCTTCCACATCCGAATCTTTATGCCCTACAATTATTTTCTCGTTGTAGAAAATGCAGCTTGCGTTTTCCATGCCTCCAAAAATGGTGGTCGATTCTACATTCGCCAGCTTCTCATACGAATACGGGCCAATCCGGTCGATGAAATATTGCAGGATTTCCTTGGCGGGACGGTAATCGACAAACCCTTTCTGGCTATCGTTGGGGTACAGCCAGCTTTGCACCGGAACCCCATTGATTGAGCCTACTTCATCCACCACAAACCGGGCGGCACCAATCACCATCACTTTGGTTGGAATAGGCGTGTTTTCCTGCCAGCGGGTGAGTTTACGCGCATTGGGCAGGCTGCTTTCGCCCATAAACTTGCCATTGGCAATAACCCGGTAGGTTGCTGGGGCATTTACGGCAAACGAGCAGGTAGCTTTATCGGACGGATGGTCAACAACGGGTAAGTAATTTCGGGCGTTGTTGGGCCAGTTGTCACCGAAGAAAGTGCGGTCGCCAAATTTGTTCCGGCTGATAATCAACCCCTGTTTCGGCGTTCCGTCGTAGCGAATGGTTAGTTCAGTTGCCTGATTGGGCTGAGCGGGCAGATTGATAAATACTTTGTCATTTCGTTGGTTAAAAGGAGCTGGTTTTCCATCGGCCAGTGTTACCGATCGAACCGTCATGCCTGTTTGTAAGGTATCCGATTTACCGCCAATCAGGTCGAACCAGACGGTTTGTCGGTCGTCGGCACGGGTAAACCGGATGGTCGTTTCGCCACGGATGAGGTTGGTCGAATCACTTAGGGTAAGCGAAAAGGCGTAGTTTTGAACGTCGACGCCCGGCTGGGTATACCGAGCTAAATAACCGGGCGATTGCGAGCAGGCAGAAGTAGCCACCAGGGCCAGTAAACCAATCAGAAATTCAATACTGTTTTTTTTCATTCTTTAGACTCCTTTATCTCCTGGCATAGTTCGATCAGCACACCGTTGGTGCCTTTAGGATGCAGGAAACACACTAATTTGTTGTCGGCTCCGCGCTTGGGAACTTCATTCAATAACGTAAACCCGTCGGCTTTTAGCCGCTCCATTTCCGACAGAATATCATCGACTTCAAAGGCGATGTGATGAATGCCTTCGCCTTTCTTCTCCAGAAATCTGGCAATGGGGCTATCGGGATTCGTTGCTTCGAGAAGCTCGATTTTCGTCTCATTTACTCGAAAGAACGAGGTGGTTACGCCTTCGGAGGCAACTGCTTCGGATTTGTAGGGAGCTACATTAAGCAGTTTGGTAAAGAGTTCGTTTGACGTAGCGATATCACGAACGGCGATGCCGATATGTTCGACGTTGGTAAACATACACAGAATGAACAGTGGTTAATGCACGATGTATAATGAAGGCTGTGATCAGGAAACTTTTCCAATACGGTAAAAGTTAATTAGATGGCACTGCAAACCTACGATTGTATTGCCAATTCAATTATACATTATTCATTGTACATTCCTGACAATGGTTACGGTATCAGACATCGCTAAAAATAAAATTATTGAACTGCGTCAGAAAGATGGTCTGGCTGACGAGTATTCTATTCGGGTAGCTGTGCAGGGGGGCGGGTGTTCGGGCCTGATGTATGATCTTCAGTTCGATGCGACCCAGCAGCCTACCGACCATGTTGTTGAGGATAAAGGCATTAAAATTCTGGTTGATCGCAAAAGCCTGTTGTATCTGGCGGGTACTGAGCTTGATTTTTCGGATGGTCTGAATGGTAAAGGATTCCAGTTCAAAAACCCGAATGCAACTCGCACCTGCGGCTGTGGCGAAAGCTTTGCCGTCTGAACCGCTCCGGCGGCCCTGCGGAATTTGACTGCTTAAGCTGAATTTCAAGATTTTGTGATAGATTCATAAAGAAGCCGGTCTCATTAGGACCGGCTTCTTTGTTACAAAGCTTTGTCATTTCGAGGAACGAGAAATCTCAAGCTTGATTTATGAATCAATTAAGATTCCTTCCTCCAGTTGGAGTGACAAAAGTTTTACTTCAGCAGATTCAGGAGATACGCTCCATACCCACTTTTGACAAGGGGCTGAGCGATCTTAGCTAGCTGATCGGCATCAATAAATTTCATCCGGTAGGCAATTTCTTCGGGGCAGCCGATTTTCAACCCTTGCCGTTCTTCGATGACGTGAACAAACTGGCCCGCCTGGATCAACGATTCGAACGTACCTGTATCGAGCCAGGCTGTCCCACGGTCCAGAACCCCTACTTTCAGCTTGCCGCGTTCCAGATAAACCCGGTTTACGTCCGTAATTTCGAGTTCACCACGGGGCGATGGTTTGATGTTTTTGGCAATATCCACAACCTCGTTGTCGTAGAAGTACAGACCTGGTACCGCGTAGTTTGATTTTGGCTTGGTCGGTTTTTCTTCAATCGACAGAACGTTGAAGGCTTCATCAAATTCAACGACGCCATAGCGTTCGGGGTCATGTACCTGATAAGCGTACACCACACCGCCATCAGGATCATTGTTCGCCTGAAGGAGTTTCGACAGGCCTGAGCCGTAAAAAATATTGTCGCCCAGCACCAGGGCAACTTTGTCGTTTCCGATAAATTCTTCGCCAATAATAAAAGCCTGGGCCAGTCCATCAGGACTAGGCTGAACGGCGTACGTGAATTTACAACCCAGGCGTTCGCCATCGCCAAGCAGTTTTTCAAAATGAGGCAGGTCGTGCGGGGTTGAAATAATCAAAATTTCCCGAATGCCTGCCAGCATCAGAATAGACAGAGGGTAATAAATCATCGGCTTATCGTATACCGGCATCAATTGCTTCGATACGGCCAGTGTTAGCGGATGAAGGCGGGTGCCGGAGCCCCCGGCTAGGATGATTCCTTTCATATTTTTGAAAGGAGCGAGGAGCGAGGAGCGAGGAGTGAGCATGGCTGGCGCAAGCTAAATGCGACCGGATGAATTCTCACTCCTCGCTTCTCGCTCCTAACTCCTGTTATCTGTTTGAGTACATTCCCTGATAATAACTCTGATAAGCGCCGGACGTAACATTGTCCAGCCACTCCTGATTGGCCAGGAACCAATCAACGGTTTTTTCGAGACCTTCTTCAAACTGAAGCGAAGGTTGCCAGCCGAGTTCGTTCATGATTTTATGGGCGTCGATGGCATAACGCAGGTCATGACCAGCCCGGTCGGTGACGTAGGTAATCAGTTTGGCCGATGTACCTTCTTCACGACCTAGTTTGCGGTCCATAATCTGGCAAAGCAGATTCACCAGATCAATATTTTTCCATTCGTTAAATCCGCCGATGTTATAGGTTTCGCCCAGCGTCCCTTTGTGGAAAACGGTATCGATAGCACGAGCATGGTCAACCACGAATAGCCAGTCGCGAACGTTTTCTCCTTTACCGTAGACAGGTAGCGGTTTGTTGTTCCGAATGTTATGAATCATCAACGGAATCAACTTTTCGGGGAAGTGGTTGGGGCCGTAGTTGTTCGAGCAGTTGGTCAAAACAACGGGCAGTTTATACGTATTTCCGTAAGCCCGTACAAAATGATCCGAAGCGGCTTTGGAGGCTGAATAAGGCGACTGCGGATCGTACGGTGTTTCTTCCGTAAAGAAATCTTCCGGGTTGTGCAGCGAGCCATACACTTCGTCGGTCGAAACGTGGTAGAACCGCTTGCCTTCAAAATTGCCTTTCCAGCTATTTTTAGCGGCATTGAGCAGGTTTACCGTACCAACTACATTGGTCATAACAAATGACATGGGATCGGTGATGGAACGGTCAACGTGCGACTCGGCTGCCAGGTGAATAACCCCATCGAATCCCATTTCGGCAAACATATCCTCCAGGAATTTGGCATCGGTAATGTCGCCTTTTACAAATGTGTAGTTTGGCGCGTTTTCGATGTCGGTCAGGTTTGCCAGGTTACCGGCGTAGGTTAGCGCATCGAGGTTATAAATCTGGTACTCCGGGTATTTCGTTACGAACAGGCGCACCACATGCGACCCGATAAAGCCGGCTCCGCCGGTAATTAGAAGTTTCATTTTAGTTTGGTTTATAAGCTTCAGCTTACCGTTTTAACTAATCTTTTGCTGCCAGCGCCAGGCATCGCGTAACGAGTCGGCCAGAGAGCGTCTGGCGGTCCAGCCTAATACCTGATTCGCTTTCGATACATCGGCATATACCTGTTCTACATCGCCGGGCCGACGTGGTCCCAGTATATAGTTTAGCTTCATGCCAGTGGCCTCTTCAAACGTTTTGATTACGTTCAGAACGGTTTCTCCGCGTCCTGTACCGATGTTAATGACGTCGTAGCTTGCCGTTTCGTCACTTTCGATCAGTTTTCGAAGCGCCTGTACGTGAGCATCCGCCAGATCCATTACATCAATATAGTCGCGGATACACGTACCATCGGGTGTGTTGTAATCGGAACCGTACACCGTCAGACTAGAGCGAATACCAGCGGCAGTTTGGGTGATGAATGGAACCAGATTGGCCGGAACACCAAGGGGCAATTCACCGATTTCGGCCGATGGATGAGCACCGATCGGATTGAAATACCGAAGCGCAAAGGCTTTAACCGGTATTTGCGCCCGCACTGCATCGCGAATAATATCTTCGCCGATGGACTTGGTATTGCCGTAGGGAGATTGAGCCGGAAGCCGGGGTGTTGCTTCTGTAACAGGCAGCTGCTCAGGCTGACCATATACCGTGCACGACGACGAAAATACGAAGTTGCGTATGTTGTGCTTAGGCATCAGCTCCAGCAGGAGCATTAACGAGTCGAGATTATTCCGGTAATATTTCAGCGGTTGTGCCACCGATTCACCCACAGCCTTGAAAGCGGCAAAATGGATGACACCCAGTGGGGCTTCTTTCTGAAAGATATCGTCCATGGCGGCTGCGTCGTTGCAGTCGACAGGGTAGCAGGTTACATCTCGACCCAGAATAGCCCGCAGACCATCGAGTGCTGATCGTTCGGAGTTCGAAAAGTCGTCGACAATAACCGGCTCAAAACCAGCTTCAACCAACGAAACAACCGTGTGCGAGCCAATAAAACCGGCGCCACCGGTAACCAGAATTTTGGAGGAATTATCTGTAGGAGTCAAACCGTTTTTTAGGAAAATTTTGTTGCTATAGTAGCATAGCGACTCGTAAAACCAGACAAAAGTAGTATATTCAGGAGGTTTACGAAAGCAGTTTTTATTGAGAGGTTATTCTCTCAGGCGGTATAAACGAATGAACGACAACGAATTGAAAGCCCTGATCTCGCTCCTGGACGATGAAGACCCGGAAGTGGTGGAGCATGTCGAACAGCGAATTCGGCAAATTGGGGGACAAATGATTCCGCTTTTAGAAACAGAATGGGAGGGAAGTTTTAACTCTACTCTGCAAAAACGGATTGAAGAGTTGATTCATGACCTTCAGTATGAATCGGTTCTGGAACGGATGCGTGACTGGAAAAACGGTGGCGCCATGGATTTGCTGGAAGGGCTATGGATCGTTGCCACCTATCAGTATCCTGACCTGTCATTGGCCAAACTCCGGCAGGATGTCGAGCAGTTGTTCTACGATGTGTGGGTCGATTTTAAAGTCGATATGCATCCCGACGAACAAATCAAGGCGATGAATACGGCCTTTTTCTCAAAACTGAAATTTGCTCCTAACACAAAGCATTTTCACTCGCCAGCCAACTCGATGATCAATCAGGTACTCGAATCGCGACGGGGTAATCCCATCACGCTTTGTGTGCTGTATATGCTCATAGCCCGTCGACTGAATCTGCCGGTGTATGGCGTGAACCTGCCCAATTTATTTGTACTTACCTACAAAACCAATGGGGTACAGTTCTACATCAATGTGTTTAACCGGGGGCTGGTGTTTACAACGAAAGATATTGACCAGTACATCGATCAGTTGAATATTCAGCGTCTGGATGCTTTTTATCAACCCTGTACCAACACCGATATCGTCCGGCGGGTACTGCGCAACCTAACGCTGGCCTTTGAAAAAAATGGTGATACGGACCGGGTGCAGGAGGTCGAAAAAATTATGGCTGCCGTTCGCGACGATGGCGATGGATTGCCTTTATCCGATTACACGCAGCGGTAACATTTTAATGGACAATGAATAACGCATAATGAACAATAGATAAACTGCATCTGAAGGAAATTATTCATTATCCATTGTCCATTATGCATTAAAACGCAATTGCCAGCAAGCCGGGGCCGGTTTTAAAGCACCGGATAGTTAGTTCTTCTTCGTGGTCGGGTAGGCGAACATGACCCGTGAGTTCGCTGGCGTCGTCGGTGAATGGCTCAACGTGCAGATGCTCCCGAAAGGTGAGTTGCCGTTTGCCGTAGAGTTTATACAGAGCCTCTTTAGCGCACCAGTATACCGCCAGCCGATGCGGATCTCCGGCGGCATGCACAATCTCGTCAGTCGATAAAACGCGGGGAACAACGCGCGTAAACTGCTCCCGAATCGGTTCAATATCAATACCCACAGGTCGTGACCGGTGCAAAATAGCGGCCGCCCAACCGCTAGTATGTGATAGGGAAATATGCCAGGGGGACCCGATTAGGTGCGGTTTTCCATACTCGTCTTTTTGCAGGCCAGCATACAATAAGCCCTGAGATTCGGTCAATTGCTGAATAGCCACGCGGCAGGCCAGCCATTCTACTCGTTGAGCGGGATGGGTAATACTGGCCAGCTCACTCTCTTCCACAACCGTAAGTGGCAGTTTGGCCCTAAGCGCTGGCTCATCCTCTGTGATCGCTCTGAGGGTGGCGATGCAGTCGCTGTTTATGTTTATCTGAAAAGTCACAAATCAAAAGTCGGAAGTAGCTGGACAAAAAGAAAGGTTTACGACCTTTGATTCACCAGTTTGATGGTTAGGGGCCTGAATCGTTGATCGTCAGACCAAAATTTTGTTACAAAGTGATCGTAGAAAAGATTGATACCTTCGGCGGTCATCGCGACTGCGTTTACACACTCGAACAGGCTTCGGACCCGAATCGGTTTTTTTCGGCGGGGGGCGATGGGCAAATTGTCGAATGGCAACTGGATCGACCCGATCTGGGACGACTAGTAGCAAATGTACCGGCATCTGTGTATGCACTGGCTTTTCAGCCGACAACAGGTTTGCTATGGGTTGGGCAGAATTATGAGGGAATCCACTGGATCGACCCCGCTCAGAAACAGCAGGTACATTCCCTAAAAATCACATCGGCTGCTATCTTCGACATCAAGCTTTATAAGCAGGACGCCTTTGTTGCTCTTTCCGATGGCGTCGTGATTGTGCTGGATGCCAATCAGTTCGTAGTGCGGAAACACCTGAAAGCCTCTGGTCAATCGGCGCGGTGTATTGCCGTAAATCCGGTGGAGCGGGAGTTCGCCGTAGGCTACAGCGATCATAGCATTCGTATTTTCGATCTGGAAACATATGAACTCAAGCAAACGATTTCAGGTCATACCAACTCGGTATTCACGATCGCTTATTCGCCCGATTTTCGGTATCTGCTCACAGCTGGGCGCGATGCCCATCTGAAGGTATGGGATGTAGAGAATGGATACACTTTATTGCATACCGTTGTTGCCCATATGTTTGCGATCAACCATCTATTGTTCAGCCCCGACGGCCGGTATCTGGCTACAGCAAGCATGGATAAGTCTATTAAGATCTGGAATGCCGAAACGTATCGGCTATTGAAAGTGGTTGACCGGGCTCGTCATGCAGGTCATGGTACATCAGTCAATAAGCTCTTATGGGTCGATTCGAATCAACTCATATCGGGCAGCGATGACCGTACAATTTCGGTATGGAAATTGTCTGAATAGCTATCGGTTAAATAGGAATCTCCTATTTTTCAGGCTATTTTTTGTAAAATACGTGGAATGGCTGTTATTTCACCCTTATTGGTATCAATAAATTCTAAAATCGTAGCGCACCAATGAAAATTACGCCCATCGAAATCCGGCAGCACACATTTGAGAAAGGGTTGCGCGGTTATAGACCCGAAGACGTTGACGCCTTTTTGGTTTCGTTATCTCAGGAATGGGAACGTGTAACGGGGGAATATAAAATGCTTAAAATGCAGCTCGAGTTAGCTGAAAAAGAGCTAGGTAAACTCAAGGAGATCGAGATGACTCTTTTTCGAACCTTGAAGACCGCCGAGGAAAACAGTGCCAATATTACCGAACAGGCTAATAAAGCAGGAGAAAAATATATTGCCGAAGCCAAACAAAAGGCCGACGAGATCATTGCCGATGCTCGTAAACGGTCGGCATTGATGGTTCAGGACGCCGAAAACCAGGCCCGATATCTGAAAGATAACATACTTAACGATCTGAAATCGCTGGAGCATGACTTTAAAGCCCTCGAAGGGTATAAAGAGAATCTGGCGTCTCAGATCCGGCTATTAGCCAGTAATGCAGTGGATAGCGTAGACCGATTTGAGAAGAAGTTCAGCAAACAGAATCTGAAAGGTAAAATCGACGAGGTATCGAATCAGATTAAAGAAGAAACAAAGTTGGCTGATGGTAAAGCCGCTACCGAAGCATCAGACGATGTGAAGACGGAGCCGATCAGTCATGCAGATGCAACCGAATTGCCGGCCCTTGTTGAGCGGGAAGCGTCAATTCCTGAAGCGATTCCTGATGATAAAGATACCCTGGAAAAGCTGGATGATGCTATTCAGGAAACTCAGTCAGAGCATGCCCATACCGCCGTGCCGGAGTCTGTTCTGGAAGAAGCCTCAACTCCAGAGCCAGAAGCCTCCGAAGAAGCCCCTGTAAAAAAAGGTGGCTCATTCTTCGACCAGATTTAATGCATAGCGGCTAAGGCCCGTCACGAACTATGCGGGTTTTCGACTCGCGCTATACAATGGGAACAATTGCGTTAGAAGGACTTGAATTTTTCTCCTATCACGGATTTTACGACGAAGAACAGAAGATTGGTAATAAATACTCCGTTGACATACTCGTAACAACCGATTTTTCGGAAGCAGCGCGTCGGGATCGGCTGAGTGATACGGTTAGTTACGAAGATTTGTACCGGATTACAGCCGATGTAATGAAGCAACCAGCGCGGTTACTCGAACATATTGCGCACCAGATTATTCAGGAAATACGAACTCGCTACAACAGTTTGGAAACTGTTGAAGTAAGCGTTTCAAAGTTTAATCCACCCATTGGCGGAGTATGTCACCGGGCCCGGATTACGATGAAAGGATAAATTTCAGTATTAGTAGCGAGGAGTTAGGGGTGAGAATGACTGACGTGTAAGCAAAACAGTACGCGTCAGCCATTCTCACTCCTAACTCCTCGCTCCTAATACTTTGTTAAACCGCCTGCTGCAATCCGGCAAAAGAGATTGACATATGCGAGGCATCATAAATACAAGTGCCGTTCTTGATCAGCAATACTTGTGGTGACTCGTGTTCAACCCCGAAATCATGCTCTATTTTATTAGAGAGAGGTTTGTTGGCCAGCAAATCAAGATAGTAGGCCTTCACCCCGAGCTGGTCGTTCCAGTTGCGTTCCATACGACTGAGTGCCATGTGGCTGATGGAGCAACTGGTACTATGTTTGAAAATCATTACTGGACGCTTAACCGATTCCTCTTTGATTGTATCAAGCTGAGCTTCACTTGTTAACTTATTCCAATTCATTGTATCAACATGCATTCTGTTGATATAAAATTAATATATTAATTTAAAAGTTCGCTAATTATCGGGGGTGTATCGCAACTTTTCGGCCATTTCAGGAGAGATGGCTTCTGCGTATGTGCCATATGCATCAACTAATGTGCCTTTATCGCCATTTTGGGCTTCGATGGCATAAAGAACCGTCTCGTCGCCTGGGTCGGTCATGCCTTCAAAGCGGTAAACCTCCACAATGTCGAAGTCGGCGGGTTGTAACTCGATACTATCCGACTGGCAATACAAACAATCGGGTTTTAGATTGTAATCTTTCGTAAATCCTTGCTGACGGAGTCCTTCCAGCGCGTCGGTCAATGTGTCGTAGGCGTTCATAACAGGTGGTTTGCGTAGTAGTTCGTAGCTTTGTTTGTGTAATCAACCGCATATTAGCTTGTTTTCGGGACTTTATAACGCAGGTATTCTTGTTTTTCAGCAACTCGTGAAGTTGGCTGCTCGTTTCAATCCTAAAGCACGTCAGTGGAACGAAGGTCGGCGTGATTGGGCCGAGAAGCTGACGGTAATGCTGGCTGGTAACACAAGCCCCATTGTTTGGTTTCATGCTGCTTCGCTGGGTGAGTTTGAGCAAGGACGGCCCGTCATGGAAGCGTTTCGGAAAACCTATCCGGCTTATAAAATCCTGTTGACGTTCTTTTCGCCTTCTGGCTATGAGGTACGAAAAAACTATGATGGTGCCGATTATATCCTGTACCTGCCAGCCGATACACCAGCAAACGCCCGTCAGTTTATACAGATCGTAATGCCTCAACTGGCGTTTTTTATCAAATACGAGTTCTGGTATAACTACCTTCGGGAACTGAACCAGGCGGCTGTACCAACCATTTCATTTTCTGCGATTTTCAGACCTGACCAGCTTTTTTTTAAACCGTATGGCGGTTTTTATCGGTCCCTGCTTCGATACTTCGATCATATTCTGGTACAGAATCAGGAGTCGCTGGATTTGTTAAAACAACTTGATCTGAAGCACAGTACGCTGGCGGGCGATACACGCTTTGATCGGGTGGCGCAGGTAGCCGCAGCGAAGCAGGAAATTCCCCTGGCTCAACGTTTTAAGGATAATCAACCAGTTCTGGTCGTAGGGAGTGCCTGGCCTGAGGATATGCATGTTATCATTCCCTTTCTGAATGCATTCGATAAACCCTTAAAAGCAATAATTGCCCCGCATGAGATTCTGGAAGCCGAAATTGAGCATTGGCGTACTTTACTGAAAAAATCGTCGATCCGTTTTTCGCAGGCAAATGCTGCTGATGCTTCGCGAGCCGAAATCCTTTTCATCGACAACGTGGGTATGCTTTCTTCTTTGTATCAGTACGGCGAATTTGCGTTTATTGGCGGTGCTTTCAAGCAGGGCCTGCATAACATCCTGGAAGCGGCTACGTTTGGTATGCCTCTCTTTTTTGGCCCTGAGTATAGTAAATACCAGGAGGCTGTCGATTTAGTAGCCGAAGGGGCTGCTTTCCCGGTTAGCACGACAACTGAACTAATGACAGCATTCTCCCGGCAATACGGCAATCCGACAGAAGCCGCCCAAATCAGTCGGCAATATGTGCAACGGAACATTGGCGCAACGGCAAAGGTTATGCAGGTGGTAGAACAAATAAAGCGTGAAAGAGTGAATAGCTGAAAGAGCGAAATCCAAACATCGCCTTTCAGCTATTCACTCTTTCACTCATTCACTCTTTCGCTCTTTACATTTTGCAACACGGATTAATAATTCGCTCTACAGGTTCTTGGTACGATATTCGTGCTATCGACGGCCACGTTTATCAGGGGCGGCTGAAGGGTAAATTCAAGATTAAAGGTCTTAAGGTTACGAATCCGATTGCTGTTGGGGATAAAGTAACCTTTGAGGTGGAAGATGAAGCCGAAAATACGGCTCTCATTACCGACATTTCGCCCCGCGAAAATTATATAATCCGGCAGTCGGTCCATAAAACGGCACATGGGCATATTCTGGCCGCCAACCTTGATCAGGCTGTATTACTGGCAACATTGACGTTACCCCGAACCTCCTTGGGGTTTATTGATCGTTTTCTGGTGTCGGCAGAGTCGTTTCGTATTCCGACCACCCTTGTTTTCAACAAAACAGATATCCTGAACGACGACGGACTGGCTTATCAGCAGGAGATTATGGACATGTATGAGCAGATTGGCTATCAGTGTCTGGCTACGTCGGCTACCGAAGGAGAAGGTGTTGATGCGTTTCGGCAACTGCTCGATCACAAAGTAACGCTTCTGTCAGGGCATTCGGGGGTTGGGAAATCGTCGCTCGTAAACGCCATCGCCCCTAATCTCAACCTGCGTACTAACGAGGTATCGACTTTTGCCAATAAAGGGGTTCATACGACAACCTTCGCCGAGATGTTTGAGCTAGCGCCCGATACATTTATCATTGATACGCCGGGTATTAAGGAATTGGGGCTGATCGATACGGAAAAAGAGGAGATAAGTCATTATTTCCCTGAAATGCGCGATCGGCTAAACCAGTGTCGGTTTCATAACTGCCTGCATATCAACGAGCCAGGCTGTTCCATTAAAGACGCCGTTGCCGAAGGCGAAATAGCAGAAAGCCGTTATCTAAGCTATCTGAGCATGATGGATGGTAGTGACAACCGGCGATAAGTTACAGGTGTATGTATAATGTAGGGTGTATGATGTATTTTGTTAGTACATACATCCTACATCCTACATTATACCTACATTCATATCACTCCTTCTTCGGTGAGCAGATTGGCTACATTGAGGGTTACAGTATCCAGCACCGGAACGGTGGCATCCCAGTTTAAAGTAAGCCAGCTTTCGCCTTTCGTAGCCACAAAAATTTTACGCGATTTTGTCGTAATCCAGATAACCCGTTCGGTGCCGAAATCAAGCATGGCCTGGGTCTTTTCATATATATAGTCCTGCTCTCGGGCCGGAAAGGCTTCCAGGTCAATTTTAATGTCTACTTCGACGACGACCTTTGGGGCTACATCGAAAAATTTGCCTTTCACGGTCACCTTCTCTTTCTCGTAAACCGCAATATCGTTAGACAAATTATCGCCTATCTGGATGTGTAAGCCAGGTTCGTTCGTAACAATCCAGTAGGCTTTCCGATTTGCCTGGTTATAGATGTAAGCGTGTAGAATCGATACAATAATTGCTTGAAGGTCACTGCAACCCATAATTTCGCCGGGTGTTTTTTGTTTGGCTAATACTTCCTTATACCCTTTCCGATAAAGAGGGCGTCCATTGAGGGTTTCGTAAATTAAGTAGGAAGGTATTGGCTGTTGGGCTGTCAGCTCCTGCGTTGCTGTTTCCGTCACCATGGCTTTATGATTTTATGCAATCTACGTAAATCGATTAGCTTGTCATAGCGGCCAGCAAGTCGGCCTGTGTGATAATATGGACCTGTTCTTTTTCATCCCGAACGAGCAGGGCTTTATTATCGCGGTCGATAAGTGAAGAAAGGGCATCAATCGTATTATCGAGCCCCACGAATTTAAAGGGCTTATCCATCACTTCACTAACGGGGTGATCTTTCACCGTGGGGTCTTCGATAAGCTTGTTCAGTATGGCTGAATCAGTTAAACTACCCACAATATGTCCGGTATCGTCGGTCACCGGAATTTGCGAGATGCCGTACCGATTCAGCACATGAATGGCCTGGCTAACCGATACCCCTGAGCCGATTGTCGTAAGCTGCGAACGTCGGTCGGTCGGCCCACCAGTTTTATGATGAATGATATCGCGGGCTGTTTTGAATGCACGATCTTCCAGAAAACCATGATCTTTCATCCACGTATCGTTGTAAATCTTGGCCAGATAACGAGTGCCATGATCGGGTAGAAGAATAACCAGTACATCATCGTCGGTCAAATGATCTTTGGCCCACTCCAACGCACCATGGACGGCTGTACCACATGACCAGCCTACAAATAGCCCTTCTTCACGAGCCAGCCTACGCGTCATGATGGCTGCATCCTTGTCTGTAACCTTCACAAACTGGTCGATCAGATCAAAATCAACATTTTTAGGAAGAATATCTTCGCCAATGCCTTCGGTCAGGTACGGATAAATTTCACCCTCATCGAAGATACCCGTTTCCTTATATTTTTTGAAGACGGAGCCGTAGGTATCCAGACCTATAGAGACAATAGCTGGGTTCTGTTCTTTCAGAAATTTCGATGTGCCGCAGATCGTACCGCCCGTCCCCACCCCGGCAGCAAAATGAGTGATTTTGCCATCGGTATCGCGCCAGATTTCGGGGCCAGTAGTTTCGTAATGAGCCGCTGTGTTGGCCAGGTTGTCGTATTGGTTAGGATATAGCGAATTGGGAATATCCCGGTTAAGCCGTTTGGCAACTGAATAATACGAACGTGGGTCATCGGGCGCAACATTGGTAGGGCAAACGACGACCTCGGCCCCTACAGCGCGTAAGATGTCAATCTTCTCTTTCGACTGTTTATCGGCCATCGTAAAAATACATTTATACCCTTTGCCGATGGCCGCCAGGGCGAGCCCCATGCCTGTATTCCCACTCGTACCTTCAATGATTGTGCCACCCGGTTTGATAATGCCCCGCGCTTCGGCATCTTCAATCATGCGAATAGCAATGCGATCTTTAACTGAGTTGCCGGGATTGAAGTATTCGATTTTGGCCAGAACAGTGCCTCGAATTCCCTTTGTCACTTTATTCAGTTTTACGAGAGGGGTATTCCCAATCGTGTCGATGATCGAGTTATAGTAGTTCATAACTAGTCTGTTTTGTTGTACTGATGTCGGCCCTGACCAGCTGAGCCTCGTCATGAAAGTAAGCTTGTTTGGTTGAATCTCAATGGCCGATTGCTAAATCACATAGCGCTACTATACAACGAATGAATCGGTAGGTAAGGTTTATATGAACTCTATGACCGCGAGCTAATAGGTGAACCGACTGACCTGTAGCTTGACAAGAACAAGATTCAATAAACAATTAATTTTTGTTACCGATAATGCTTATGTTTATATAATTTGTTTATTATTGCGTCTGGGTGGATATATTTATACAATTATATAGATGATGGACAAATGCAGATACTAGTAGATCCCATTTTGCAAGGCGATAGTGGAGTTCAGTGATAATGATTATTTATAGAGTGTATTCGCTTGTTATACAGTTGGTTAATATCCGTGGTATTAAATTTGTCTTTTGCTAATGACCTTCCGTTTCGACTCTTCAGCAGTGAATTCATCGGAGTTACATTGCTGGCCTCCCATGCGCGTGTACAATTCTGAGCGCGGAGCGCAGTGGCTGGCTGTCGCCGATTTAGTTTATCTGAAAGGCGAAGAGAATTATACCTGGCTGCACTGGACGAATGGCCAGCGAGTATTAGTTTCCTACACGCTTAAACGAGTCGAAGCTAAACTCCCATCGACCTGGTTTATTCGGTTACATCGTCATTATATGGTTAATCGTCAGTTTATAGATCGGGTTGAGTTTACACCAGCGGGTGTATTTGTTCATCTGGCTACAGGGCAGGCCCTGCCTATTTCCCGTCGGCGCTGGTCTTGTATCCGCAAAGAGTTGATTTTTCATTAAATCGATCTACCTATGGCTTCGCTTTTTAGCGTACACATGGGATACTATAAAAACAGCCTGGTCAAGTGACCAGGCTGTCCTACGCTCGTATTCAGTTGATCTATGACGTTGGTTAAGCTTGCAATGAGTAGCTATATAATCGCTGAACTCGTTCGCGACTACGTTTAAGCCTCATTTTTACAGCGCTAAGCTTGATATTATATAAGCTAGCAATCTCTTCGTTACTTAATCCATCTTCGTATTTCAGTCTCAAGAGGCTTTGCTCTTCCACAGTAAGGCGTTCCATAGCTTGGGCTACGCGCTGCAACATATCATCATGAACAGACGTCTCGGTCGGGCCATCCCAGGCTTGTTCCATACTGTCGCCTAGTGTTACGGTTGGAAGTCGTTTTGCCAGACGAAGCTGATCTGCGCAGTAATTGTATGCAATTGCATATATCCAGGTAGAAAAGCTTGACCGCTGCTGAAAGGCATCCAGTTTGTTAAATACCTTCAAAAAGATATCCTGGGTGAAATCCTGTGCCTGCTCACTGTCTTTAGTCATCGATAAGCACTGCTTATACACTTTACTTACGTAGCGTGTATAAAGTGTTTCAAAGCATTCACTGGGTTGATGAGGCAAGTGATGACGAATCATTTCTTCGTCACTCAATAATATATTCATGATCTTATAGTAACAATAGGTTAGGTTTTATTGACAAATATAAATTATATACTATATGTATGCGTATTTGGAAGTTTATTGTTAAATTTTAATTGTATAAAACTATTTTATGGTGTCGCTACTTACAATTTTAAGGTTATATGTCAATCAAGATGTAAAAATGGTATATGAAAAAATGTTATATGTTACTTTTTTAATTTTAAAATAACCCCATCATTCTAAGGGGAGTACCTCTCTTAAAGCCAAGCCTTAGTAACTAAATTGGTGTATCTCAGCCATACCACTCGGTAGATGGGCATTGGTATCTATAATATACGCATACGTATCCTCAGGAATTTTTAGGGAGGTTTTACTATGGGCGAACAACTTGTGCAAAAGAGCCTAAGTTTGTAGCCGCATAATTAATAAGTTACTCAATATTTATATTTATATCTAATTTGTTACCAAGTCGATGAGAACGACTGGAAAAAGGATACTAAAAACGCTGACTCTCCTGGAATCAGCGTTTTTTTACTATGCGAGGGTGATTATAAGGCGCTTATAGTCAGTGTATTGTGTGACATTTTGTTGCAGGGGCGCTAATACTTACGTTGAATCCACTATTTAAGTTACAGGAGGCTCGTAGGGTAAATAAATTGTGTAGTTAAAAATGGTAACAATACTTAAAAATTAACGAATAATAGATATTGAAAACTTGTGTGGATTGGGTCAGTATCTTTATTCTCTTTTAGATCAATTATTAACTAATATGCCTTATCCAATCAATGAAGATAAGCGGCTGGAGGCTCTGCATCGTTATCAAATTCTGGACACATTACCCGAAGAGGCATTTGACAGACTGACCGAGTTAGCCTCATTAATCTGCCAGACTCCTATTTCATTGGTATCCTTGATCGATAAAGATCGGCAGTGGCTTAAGTCGAAAGTGGGGCTGGATATACAGGAAATCAGTCGGGATTTAGCTTTCTGTAGCTACGCCATTCTGGATAGCCACCTATTCGAAATCGAGGATATGGCTCAGGATGAGCGATTCCGGGAAAACCCCTTTGTTACCGACAATCCAAATATTCGGTTTTACGCGGGCTATCCAATGACGGATTCGGATGGGAATGCGTTGGGTACGCTCTGCGTACTGGATCGGACGCCCCGAAAGCTAACCGAAGAGCAGCAAAGGGCATTGAAATTATTGGGCGAAATAGCGATAGGTTTGATTGTCGAACATCGCCAAAAGCAGGAATTAATCTATTTTGAAAATCTATTTACGCTATCCAACGACCTGATTTTTGTAGCTGGAACGGATGGCTATTTAAAGAAGATAAATCCGGCATTTCGGCAGGTATTGGGATGGGGCGAAGCCTACCTGTTATCGATATCTCTGTTCGACCTGGTGCATCCCGATGATCGGCTGGCAGCTCAGCAGGAAATCAGTCAGTTGGCGGCTGGTAAACCTACACTCAATTTTACCTATCGCTTTCGCTGCCAGGATGGCTCCTATCGACATTTGCAGTGGGTGGCTACACCCGAATCGGCAACTGGCTATTTGTTTGCCATCGCTCGTGACGTTACCGAAGAAAAACAGAGAGAAATTCGACTGTTTCAGTCTGAATCAAAATTCCGCTCGTTTTTTGAAAACTCGCATGGGCTGATGTGTACCCATGCACTGGATGGAACATTTTTAAGTGTCAACACGGCTGGAGCCAAGGCACTAGGGTATAAACCTGAAGAGATCGTTGGTCGGCGCTTGCACGATATAGTACCCTCAGAACAACACGAAGGGTTGAACTTTTACCTTAAAAGCATCCAGAAAACCGGTAAGGCCAGCGGTATCATGCACACCATTCATAAAGATGGGTCTTTACAGATCTGGCTATTTACAAATGTTCTTGAAAATGAACTGAATGGACAGCCGTACGTGATTGGTAATGCGATCGATATTACCCGCCGTCACCAGCTCGAGGTCGATCTGCGGACCACTAAGCAGATGCTTGAGCAAACCAACGAAGTAGCTCGAATTGGGACCTGGGAGGCCGATATGATTCAGAAAACCATGTACTGGTCGGCCGTTACCAAGGCTATTCATGATGTGCCGGACGAGTATATACCCTTGATCGATACAGGCGAAACGTTCTTTAGAGGGAACAATTACGACTTGATCGTTGCCGCTGTCGATCAGGCTATCGAGAAAGGGACATCATTCGATATTGAATTACAGATTGTTACGGCAACGAACCGGGGAATATGGGTTCGTGTGGTAGGTACGCCTGAATTTGAAAATGGAATCTGCAAACGAGTATATGGAGCCTTTCAGGACATCGACGATAAGAAGAAGGCGGAACAGGCATTAATCAATGAAAAGCTCCGGCTGGCTGCCTTCGTTGAGCACGCACCGGCGGCAGTCGCCATGTTTGATCGAACTATCAATTATCTGGCGGTCAGTAAACGATGGATGGAAGATTACCGCCTGACGGATAGCGTGATTGGGCGATCGCTCTATGACGTATTTCCCGGTATGTCGGAAAGCTGGCGAGCCGTATTTGAGCGATGCGCTAATGGAGCAGTAGAACGGCAGGACGAGTACATCTGGCGACCGGAAGGCTGGGATCATGATCAGTATTTATGTTGGGAAGTAAGGCCGTGGTATCAGTTTGATGGTTCTATAGGAGGCATCATGATGTACACGCAGGATATTACGGAAGCTTGCCAGCAACGCGACGAGCTCAAAAAAGCAAAGCGACAGGCCGAGCAGGCCAGTGTAGCCAAATCCGAATTTCTGGCCAACATGAGCCACGAAATTCGTACTCCTCTGAACGGTGTGATTGGCTTTACCGATCTATTGCTGAAAACATCCTTAACCGAAACCCAGCATCAATATTTGTCGATTGTCGATCAGTCGGCAAATGCCTTGTTAAGCACAATCAACGATATTCTGGACTTTTCGAAAATTGAAGCCGGTAAGCTGGAACTGGCTCTGGAAAAGATAGATATATACGAGATCAGCAGTCAGGCGGCCGATATTATTACTTATCAGGCACAGAACAAAGGCCTTGAGATGCTGCTCAACCTCCAGGCCAATTTGCCGCGCTTTATTTATTCTGACTCTGTACGGCTAAAACAAATATTGGTCAATCTGTTGGGTAACGCGGTGAAGTTTACCGAAAAAGGGGAGATCGAACTAAAAATAAAACCCATAGGCGACTCGACAGATGAGTGTACGACGTTCCGATTTGAAGTGCGCGATACGGGTATTGGCATAAAGCCTGAAATGCAGGAGCGTATCTTTGATGCCTTTTCTCAGGAAGATCCATCGACAACCAAGAAGTATGGGGGCACTGGTCTGGGGTTAACCATTTCCAACAGACTACTGGGCCTGATGGGCAGCCGCCTTCAACTCGTTAGTAAACCTGGCGAAGGGAGTTGTTTTTTCTTCGATCTGACGCTCAAAACAGAACCCGGCGACCCTATTATCTGGCGTGATATAAGCCTGATAAAGAATGTATTAATTGTTGATGATAATGAAAACAACCGCCTGATATTACGGCAAATGTTTTTGTTACGACAAATTACTGTTGAAGAAGCCAGTAATGGATTCGAGGCCCTGCAGCTAATCAGCCGTAACAAACACTTCGATGTGATTCTGATGGACTATCATATGCCGTTTATGGATGGTCTGGAAACGATTGAAAAGATTAGAGGTAACTTCGGTTCGGTAGCTGACGAGCAGGTTATTATTCTGTTACACAGCTCATCCGACGATGAGCGGATTATCCGTAGTAGTGAATCGTTAGGTATTAACCAACGGCTGGTTAAACCTGTTAAGATGACTGAGTTATACCGGGCCTTGTCGCGCATTGTTCATCATGACGAACCACTCGCTACCGATGCCCCCAGTCAGCCGGTTCAGGTTGGAGCCGGGTCGGTTAAGATACTGCTGGCCGAGGACAACCTGGTAAACCAGCTACTGACCAAAACCATTATTGGGCGGATTATGCCTGAAGCCGAGGTTATTGAAGCATTCAATGGGCAGGAGGCTGTCCAGGCCTACACCATACATAAGCCTGATCTGGTACTGATGGATATTCAGATGCCCATTATGAATGGCTATGAAGCTACCCGACAAATTCGTGAACTGGAAGCAGGGAAACCTATTCCAATTATCGCACTGACTGCTGGCACCGTAAAAGGAGAACGTGAAAAATGCCTTGCTGCTGGAATGGATGATTTTATCACAAAACCCATTGTTGAGGCTGCCATTGTTACCTTGTTCCAGACCTGGTTAGGAGCATCGGCCGATGCCGACGAATCTATAGAGCCGAGCGAAAGTGAGGAGGTGCACTTTGATCCTCAGGTAATAAAAATGATGGCAGGGGATGATCCTGAGTTTACAAGTATGTTGATTGAAGCAGCTGAGATTGAATTACAGGGAGCCTTAACGGCGTTTTCGCAGCAACTTGCCGACGAGAACCTGACTGGAATCAAAGCAACCGGGCATAAACTACGGGGAACGGCTTTAAGTGCAGGAATGCCTGCTTTGGCGCAGTTGGCCTTTGAGGCTGAGCATTTAGAAAAATTCGAAATTAAATCAGTTCCTGCACTGATTGGTCGTATAGAAACCGAAATTAAGATGCTGCTAACGGTATTGTCTGAACGCTTAAACGCCGATAGTCCATCAAGGTGATGTATGATCGTTGAGGTAGTTACCGTTACTAGCGCTAGTAACGGTAACTACTGCAGATGTATTAAAGGCAGGCATCCAGTCGCCAGTGATGCCGAATTTTGCGAACAATATCACCTAGTAATTCTAGTTTCATAGGTTTAGTCATAAAATCATTTGCTCCTAACTCATAGGCTAACTGCCGTTCCTTTAATGAATTGGAAGTAGTTAAGATGACGATTGGTGTATGGTGATACAGGGGGTTACTTCGCAAAACGGTCAGTGCTTCAAAGCCATTTAACCGGGGCATATTCAAATCCAGTACGATAAGGCAGGGTGTAAACGGACTATGGACAAGCGCATCGATTAATGCCATGCCATCTTCCGTAAATACTAACTGACATTCAGGACTGTGCTCCTGAAAGGCGAGTTGTAGCAAAAAACGGTCGTCTTCATCGTCGTCTGCGATAAACACTGCCTGCTTTGTCTGTTGCGTCATTTGTCAATAACCTAGCCGAAACGAGCTATTCCTGAGGTGGGCAAGAATACATGCGTATACTTGAGGTGAATATAGAAGAATTAATGTGCATATTTCCTATTGATAAGCAAGATTAAACAGCTTTAATTCGTTCTCGCCTGAATGCGGACCAAATAATACTAGACCGAATTGGCGTACAATAAGCGTGATCCACACGTATATAGGCCATTTGTTCCGTATTGACTATGGTAGTTGTAGTACCTCAGCAATGGATTGCTTTTTAGATGCCGACAAAGAAGACTTTTTATTTTGGTAGTTCGGTTTTAAAAAATGGGCTAATACAATCGAATTGTACGGTCTTCCTTTTTTTGCCGACGCATTTCTTGATAACAGTACGCACATACAGATTCAGCTGAGGGTCGATTGCAAGAACCGGCTCCCTGCTAACTCAAGTCCCACCGAAAGTAGGGACTTTTTTTGTCCGCATTGTCCGCCATCGAACAGACCTTGTCCACTACTGGACATTATAGTTATAAGGCGAAAAGCGCAGGTTGTTGATTATCAGTGGTTAAGATTAGTTGGCACAAGCTTTGGATTTAGAATGGCATACCAGTAAACAACATTGTAAACGTAAACACAACAACTGCCATGTTACCACTAATGACAAATCTGACCGCTGCTTTCCTGTTAAGTGCTTCGACGCTATTCAATCCGACAACGCCTAAAACGCTTTCTTTTGATGCCAGCGCATATGTTACTGCTGATCATCAAATTCGTTTGGCCGTTCAGAAATCTGCTGATCAGCCCGTTGAAGTATTCCTTCGTAACAAAGGTGGAGAGGTGCTTTATCAGCGTATTATGGGTAAAAAAGAGACTCGGTACGCTGTAAAGCTAAATATTAATGATCTGGCTGATGGCGAATACGAACTGGAAATTAAGTCTGCTGAAGGCAGTATTACCAAACAGGTCAATGTGGCGACTCAGCCCATTCAGCAAACGAGCCGCACAATTGCAATGCAATAAATGAGATAGGTTAAGTTAAGAAAAGCTGCAACGAGCCTGGCATTTGCCGGGCTTTGTTGTTTGAGTCTAGTTCCAGGATGAAAAACGTATCCACTGACCGTCTGTTCCGTTTTACCAGATAGTATCGCACAATGATACCAAGTTGTTGTTAAAGTGTACTAATGTAGCCTGATTGCAGGTTGTTTCGAGTAGAAGTATTATTATTACATATGAAATATTTATATTTTTTGTCTATCCTCTTTTTTGGTGTACATCAATTATTATATGCCCAGTCAGGAAATTGGCACCAGGTATACGTGGAGGTGGGCGCTTTAGCTGCTTCAAACGACCGCACCCCCTTTTGGCTTCGGGCCAATCAGTTTGGAACGGTTCCGTACTCAGCCCCAGTTGGTACGCTACGCGTGGGTGCTAAAGGAACGGTAGTACTTTCAGATACTATTTATAAATCCCGAGATCGGGCCTGGCGGTTTAACTATAGCGCTGAGGTTGTAGGAAATGCAGAGAAGCAGAACCAATTGCTGGCCCCCGAGTATTACATAGCCCTTACGCATCGACAGATTGAATTCGTCGTTGGCCGTCGGAGGGAGGTAATTGGATTAGTCGATACCACGCTTACATCGGGGTCTTATTCCTGGTCGGGGAATGCCCTTCCGATCCCTAAGGTTCAGTTTGGAACCCGAGGGTTTGCACCACTAGGCCGGAAGCAGTGGCTGGCCATCAACGCCTTTATGGCTCATGGCTGGTTCGCCAATACAGCGTATATGCAGCATTCCTTTCTGCATCAGAAATCAGTTATGTTTCGGATTGGCAAACCATCGGCAACCATACGAGGGTATGTGGGTATTAATCACAACGTTCAGTGGGGTGGTCATTCCGATTACCTGGATTATCACTATGCGGTTGACGGTCAACTGCCGGGCGAACTTCGCGATTTTCCCAATGTATTTCTGGCAATTCGCACTAACGGGCTCAACAACCCGCGAATCACTTCGTTCGATTATACAAATCTGTATGGGAACCATGTAGGTAGTATTGACCTGGGGCTTGAAGTGAGATTACCCTCTGCTAACCTGATGCTTTACCACCAGCATAGCTATGAGGATGTCTCGGGTGTGTTTTTTAAAAATGTGCCCGACGGATTGAGCGGGTTACGAATACGGCCTATCAGATCGAGTTCGGCAGGCTTTCATGTTGACGATGTGCTGCTTGAATTTCTTACAACGCTTGACCAGGGCGGCCCCATATTTGAACCCTGGAATGGGCTATCAGGCAATGATAATTACTTCGATAACGGGCAGTATCAGGAAGGCTGGGCGTATAAAAACCGGATTATAGGTACGCCATTCATTACTATGAAGGCGGATGCTCTCCCTGAGTACGTGTATCCCACTAGCGTGACTGTTAATAATAACCGCGTACAGGTCGCTCACCTGGGAATGCGTGCCGGAGTGGGGCGACGAATTAAGCTAATGGCTAAACTATCATACAGTCGAAACCTGGGCACGTATGCTATTATGTTTCCGAATAAGCCTAAACAATTTTCGTCGGTCATACAACTGGGTATGCCCCTGAACTGGTTAGAGGGGCTTTCGCTAACAGCCAGTATTGCCGCCGATATTGGTCAGTTGTATACGAATACGCTTGGTGGGTATGTAGGCCTCCGTAAAACGGTATGGCATAGATAGTCTGGCAAGGGTGTAAGGTATTTTTGTTTGAGGAACGATACACCGTTACTCCATCACAGATACAACCCTGTGGCATCAGAGTAGCAGAACCTCCTGAATGAGCGCAAATGCCGTATCTATTGTTTCCTGGCCTAATTTATTCCGAGGGGCAGGGAATTTTCGGTGATTATCAAATAGGTCATCACTCAAAGAGTTCGTGTCCCTCGGAATAGGGAAAAGATACCAAAGCCTGAAATAGTCTTTATTTTTTCAGCTTAGCCAGTTCTTCATCGCGTAGAGGCCGACGTAGAATTTTACCCACGTTCGATTTCGGGAGTTCGGTTCGGAATTCAATGACGCGCGGAACTTTGTAAGGCGTTAAGTTTTCGCGACAGAACTCTTTGATGGATTCGACCGTAAGATTCGGGTCTTTTTTTACCACGAAAATTTTAACGACCTCCGTTGACTTTTCATCAGGGATACCGATACAGGCTACTTCCAGTACACCAGGGCATTGCGCCACCACATCCTCAATCTCATTTGGGTAGACGTTAAAGCCGGATACCAGGATCATATCTTTTTTGCGGTCAACGATTTTGAAGAACCCATCTTCATTCATCACGGCCACATCACCTGTTTTGAACCAGTCGCCCATCATCGATTTGGCGGTTTCCTCAGGCCGATTATAGTATCCTTTGAACACTTGTGGTCCTCGGGCAACTATTTCGCCAGGTTCGCCAAGGGGGGCATCTGTACCATCTTCCCGGATCACTTTCATTTCTGTACTGGGCCAGGGGATGCCAATGGTCCCTACCCGTACAGTGCCATCAACTGGATTGGAGCTAAGTACGGGCGAGGTTTCGGTAAGGCCATAGCCTTCGCAGGGAGTATTGCCAGTCAGCTTCGCCCAGCGTTCGGCCACGGCTGTCTGAAGGGCCATGCCACCCGCTGAGGTGACCTTTAAATGACTGAAATCGACTTCATTGATACGTGGGTGGTTCAGAAGACCATTATACAGTGTATTGACACCGGTGAAGGCTGTAATCTGGTATTTCTTCAAGTCGTCAATAAACGCATTCAGATCACGAGGATTCGTGATCAGCAGGTTCATCGCTCCGCTCTTTAGTGCAGCCAACGCATTAGTGGTCAGTGCGTATACATGGTATAAAGGAAGAGCCGCCACAATAATGCCTTCGCCATCAGGTATATGGCCGGGTTTCATCCAGTAATGCTGGCATTCTACATTTGCGATAATGTTCCGATGCGTAAGCATAGCTCCTTTCGAAACGCCCGTTGTTCCTCCTGTATATTGTATAAATGCCAGATCTGTATTTTGAATCGTAACTGGTTTTAAGGGCTGCTTACTGCCCTGGCTTAACGCATCGTTAAACGAGATCGCATCAGGCAGTTTGTAAGCGGGTACCAGCTTCTTTACGTATTTTACCACCGCATTAACGATCTGCTTTTTAGGAAAGCCCAGTAAATCGCCAAGCTGCGTAACAATCACGTGCTGAATGTCGGTACGATCAAGTATTTTCTCCAGATTGCTGGCAAAGTTGGCGAGAATCACAATCGCTTTAGCCCCAGAGTCTTTAAACTGATGCTGCATTTCGCGGGGGGTATACAACGGATTGGTATTGACCACGACTAGCCCTGCCTTCAGTGCACCAAACATAGCAACCGGGTATTGCAAAGTGTTAGGCATCTGAATGGCCAAACGATCGCCTTTTTGCAGATGGAGCCCATTTTGTAAAAAAGAAGCGAATTGGTTGGCCAATTCGTTGAGTTCGCCAAACGTAATTTGCTTACCCATGCAGGCATAGGCCGGACGATTGGCAAACCGTTGGCAACCTTCTTCAAATAAAGCTACCAGCGACGTATAGGCATCAGGGTTAATTTCGTAGGGGACTTCTTTCGGATAAAAGCGTCTCCAGGGGTACCGGTCAATGGCTGATTGCGTATTCATGTAGAAATGATAGGTTTAAAAGCAAAGGTATTTGCTTCGTTTGTTCAGATAGAGTGGTAATTTGTAAATAGCTGCTTTATGAATACAATCCGTTGGAGTAAGCTGATAAATCGCACTGTAAGCTTCCGCCTGATCAACGGGTATAGTCATAACTATTGAACGGCAAAGGTTCGTTTAATTGTCTCAGCTCTGTACACAAATTTAAAGAAATTGTTCTATTAGGCTCGTGCTTGTATGGATTATTCAAACAAAAAACGCCGGAACCCGGAGGCCCAGCGCTTTTTGTTTGACCGCTTGTACATTTATTTGACCATTTGTACAACAGTAATGTTAAAATGCAACATTAGTCAGGAAAATGCGTCATTCAATTGACGCCCCATAAGCGTTTAAGTTAAGAAAAGAATGCTGAAACGCCGGAACGCAGATGAGTCCGGCGTTTTTATTTTGTGCACCACCTGCAAGATAAATAATAATTTCAAAAAAATAGGATATCCTGCAATTTTTGTCACCATTAGGTCACAAAGGCCGTGGAATCTTTTCTTTTATGGTTCGTTTGAGTACACTTCTGAAATGTTGGTTGTCGGAAGCATTAAACAACATCGCGCTCAATGATTTTGCCGGTGGCTTTTTCTTTCAGAATCAGCTTGTTACGGCCATCGTGTGTCATTTCCTGCTTAATAAGGTAGTGATCAGCATCGTACTCTACCAGGGTTGATTCGGGTTTCAAACCCTCCTGGCCGCGCCATATTGGGAGTATTACCTTTTCCCATTGCTTGCTTTCGGCCGATCGATAGGCTGCATCCAGAACGGCGTTTACAATGTAGCCATCATAGAAGGTTTCTGCGGGTTCACGACCTGCCTCCTGCGCGGAAAACATATCCGTAAACATGTGATTATAGCCCAGATCGTTTACTTCATCCCCAACCGGGAATAGCCACCCCGTATTTGATTCGGCTTTTTCGGCCACGTAATCGGCTCCTTTGCCAGTCGAAAACATCTCAAAACCTGTGCGCAGGAAGTTATTAATCCAGATGGTACCTTCAGTACCCATCACTTCGTCACGGAGGTCCATACCGCCCCGGAATGTCCAGCTTACTTCAAATTGACCGATAGCCCCGTTCTCGTACTTCACCAGAGCAATGGCATGGTCTTCGGCTTCGATGGGTTTAACCTGCGTAGCTGCCCAGCACATCACCTCAACGGGCTTGACATCTTTACCAATAAAATTCCGGGATATTTCGACACAATGGCAGCCTAAATCGAGCATACAGCCACCACCCGCCTGCTCTTTGTCCCAGAACCAGTCGGAGTGGGGGCCAGGATGCGTTTCACGCGATTTCGCCCAGAGAATACGGCCTAAAGCGCCATTTTTGACACTATCCAATGCCTTCAGAAATTTGGGCGTATAGCAAAGGTCCTCCAGATAACCGGCAAAAATTCCCGCTTCTTCCACTGTTTTCATCATCCGCAGCGCTTCTTCGCCCGTACGACCGAGGGGCTTGGTGCAGACAACCGATTTTTTATGCTTGGCGCAAAGATTGACGGCTGTTTCGTGGATGTTGTTCGGTAGGGCGATACAGACCATGTCCACATCGGGATGGGCAATGACCTCTTCCATATCGGTCGACGCAAAGCTACAGCCATAATCGGCTTTGAATTTATCGGCGGTTTCCTGACGGCGGGCATAGATCGCAACCACTTTGTCGCGGCCCCGCTGCCCATGAATGGAATCGGCGTAGAAGCGACCAATGAAGCCGCCCCCCAGCATGGCAATACGTTGCATAGGTAAGAGTTTGGGTAAAAGGTTAATGCGTACTTTCGCAACGATAAAGATGAGAAGCTCCACTTGATTACTGGATACATGCCCAATTTTTTTGACATTGAATCTATTTTCTTTACCGTGTGGGACTACCCCATGAGTTATCTGGAATTCTTTGGCGCTACCACCGGAGCAGTGGCTGTCTGGCTTTCGGCCCGGGCTCATGTATGGAGCTGGCCTATTGGTGCGGTTAGTGTGTTGCTGTTTTTCTTCCTGTTTTACCAGATTCAGCTCTATCCCGATATGTTCTTACAGGTGTTTTTCTTGGTGACCAATATTCAGGGTTGGTGGCGGTGGACACACCCTAAACAGTTCGAAGCTGACCAGCATCAGGAACTCCGCATAAGCCGAATACCAACACGTCAGCTGATTATCTGGACCGTTTCAGGGGTACTGGCCACTGTGGTATTAGGTACGTTTGCCAGTAATCTGCATGAGTGGTTTCCGGTACTTTTCAGCAAACCCAGTGCGTTTCCTTACCTGGATTCATTCACAACCGTTATGAGCATTGTGGCTACGTTTCTGATGATTGAAAAACGCGTTGAATGCTGGTATGTCTGGCTGGCGGTCGATTGTATTCTGACGTATATGTATTTTGTGAAAGGAGTCAAATTCGTTGGAGCCGAGTATTTTGTTTTCTGTTTCGTGGCCGCTATGGGCGCCTGGACCTGGACGCGTGAATACCGAAGCTACGACTCCGCAGGAGCACCATGAGAACGGGACTGGTGTTTGGGAAATTCATGCCGGTACATCAGGGGCATTTGGCCTTGATCGACTTTGCCAGACGGCAGTGCGACCACCTTATTGTGTCGATGACCGTTACACCGGATGACGTGATTTCGCCTGATTTGCGGCTTCGCTGGCTGACCGAGTTACTGGCTCCCTATCCAACTATCGAGGTTGTGGCCGAATCTGATGATTTTCATGACCCTACTCTGCCGCTCTGGGAGGCTACTAAATTATGGGCTGCGTTTATCAAACGTAGATTTCCGACTGTGAGCGTATTTTTTTCGTCGGAAAGCTATGCTATTCCGCTGGCCCATCATTCTGGACTGACTCATGTAGCTTTTGACCCTCCCCGGCAGCAGGTGCCCATTTCGGCAACGTTGATCCGGCAGCAGCCGGCTCGGTATTGGGCGTATATTCCAGAAGTTGTTCGACCGTATTTTGTTAAGAAAGTCTGCCTGTTTGGGCCAGAAAGTGTAGGCAAAACAACGTTGGCGCAACAATTGGCAACGGCTTATCAGACGACATTCGTACCAGAGATGGCTCGCCAGTTTATTTCATCCAATCAGTTTATGGTAGATGATATTATTCGGATTGGTTATGCTCAAACCGAAGCGGTTCAGACCGCAGAGCGAGTGGCTAATCGGATTTTGTTCTGCGATACCGATTTGATTACCACCCAGATTTACTCAGAAATTTACTTCCAGTATGTGCCTCCTATTTTGTATGAACTGGAGCAGCAGGTATACTACGATCACTATCTGTTGCTGGATATTGACGTCCCCTGGGTAGCGGATGCTCTGCGTGATCAGGGGCACCGACGCTCTGAAATGCTGTCCCGTTTTCGGGAGGCACTGGAGCGTCGCAAAATAGTTTATGAACTTGTTGGGGGGGGATACGATGAACGATATGCCGCCTGTAAAAAAAGCAGTGAATCGTTGCTTGCAAGGCCGATAAAGGGTAGAAGTACAGGCCTATAAAAAAAGCTCCCGATTACAGGAGCTTTTTTATGAATAGCATCAGAGCTATTTATTTTTTTGTTGAATCAGGAATGACAATTTTTGCTGAATCAGTAATTACTTCTGCACTGTCTCCTTGCACGATCGTTTCGCTTTCGACAACCGTTGCGGTATCAGATGCTGGCTGTTCAGACTCCGTTTTTTTCGATTGGCAAGCAACTGCGAGCGAGAACATAGCCGCTACAAATAAGGCCGATTTAAAGAAATTTTTCATGCTATATATAGATTTTGAATGGTTGATTAGCCATTAATACCACTTCAAAAAGAAGGTAACCTATTGGCTTTAGAATTTAATTTCAGTTTAATCTTATGCTGGTGATATGGACAGAATTAACTTTTAGTAAATGCGAAGAAAATTGTACGTTTCTTAGAATGTAAATTATGAAACAGCTCACATATAATTAGATTATTTTAAGAATTTTTGCCTATAAGGCGCTGATAATTATGATATTACTTATTTTGTACTATAATTTTGCACTGAAACCAAATAGTGTACCTCTATGGCAGTTGCCAAACAATTTCTAAAAAGCAAACCTATTGCGAAAGTAACGTTTGAATTGTCGGCTGAGGCCGTCAATGGTGCGAAATCGGTCGCCCTGGCCGGTGAATTTAACGGATGGGACATCAGCGCCCAGGCCCTGAAGAAGCAAAAAGACGGTTCCTACAAAACAACCGTTGAACTGCCTATAGGTAGCGAGTATCAATTCCGCTACGTTTTGGATGGTACGACATGGACGAACGATTGGGCTGCAGATAAATACGTAGCCAGCGGTGTAGCAGGTGAAGAGAACTCGGTCGTTGTTCTCTAAGAAAGACATTTACGTACGAAAAACGGGTAATCAAATCTGTAACAGACTTGATTACCCGTTTGCTTTTACTAGTTTTCTGTCCTTCCGAGGAAGGACAGAAAAAGTCTATACCGTAAAGCTATCCGATTCGACGTAGGCTTTGATAACTGCCATTTCACCCTCTTTACCTGGCTGCGAATTGCCGTGCTCCATACCAAAGATAAATTCTTTGTTTTCGGCTTTCTGCTTCTGGTAAATGTGTTTGAATATGTTTTTATAATTGATCTCGCCTGTAGTGGGTTCCTTCCTGCCCGGATTATCGCCCATTTGGAAATAGCCAATTTCGCTCCAGCACCAGTTGATATGCGGAATAATGTGCCCTTCGTTTTTCTGCATGTGATAAATGTCGAACAGAATCTTACAGGCAGGGCTGTTTACGGCCCGGCAGATTTCGTAGGTCTGATCGGAGGTACGCAGAAATAGGTTTGGGGTGTCGCTGAGGGGTTCCAGTACCATTGTCAGACCCGCCGGAGCCAAAATGTCGGCCCCTCGACGGAGTGCATCGATGACATGGCCCGTTTGAATCCCAATAGGCAGGTTGCGCTCGAAATCGCCGGGAACAACGGTCGTAAATTTAGCATTGACCCGTTTAGCGGTTTCAACGGCTTTTCGGCAACCATTCAGGAAAATCTCAATGTATTCGGGTTTCCCAGCCGCTAGTGTGTTCTGCCCGTTGCCACCTTTATCGAGTACGAACACGCCCATGGTCATACCCAGACGCGTCATCTCTTTAGCAATCTTTTCCTGTGTAGCCGCGTCTCGACCCATCATGCCATTGTCTTCCAGTGCTGTGAAGCCCATGTCGGCCATAAATTTGAGCTGGTCGATCAGGTCTTTACCCGCGCTGTTTTCGAACATGCCAAAGTGAGGGGCATATTTGAGCTTGAAATTGTTCTTGGCCAGAAAAGCAGGCTGCGAGTGCCAGTTATCGGCTACCGATTCGGCAGCAGCAGTCAGCCCCAGGCCCGCTGCTCCCAACGTTGATTTTACAAAATTGCGTCGTTGCATAATTGTCTGAACCGCTCCGGCGGCCCGGCGGGATTGAGCTGATTAATGGATAAAAACAGATTTTGTTTTTTGCTTCTTCGAAGCTCTTCAGTGAAAGCAAATCAACAAAATCAGATTAATCTACAAATCCGTTAAATCCTGGTTACTTTTTCTTCAAACTGGTTAAATACTCTACTAAATCGACTAATTCCTGGGTACTCATGGCTTCCTGAAGGCCCGATGGCATCATGGACGAATCGATTTGCTTCATCGAGACTACATCGGCCATTTTGTAATTCTGAACCACCCCACCGGGGAACTTCATTTGTAGGTCGGTCTCGGTTTTGCTGGACACGATTCCAGTCATGGAACTACCGTCTTTGAACTTCACTTCCCAGCCTTCAAAGCCAAAACTAATACCGGCATCGGGGTGTAAAATAGCTAGATATTGACCTTCTCGCGGCAACTTAGAGCCGATTTCAGAAAGTTTCGGGCCGAAATCCATGCCTTCGCCGTTGACCTGATGGCAAATAGAGCAATTATTTTTAAAGACGCTAACACCTTTGGCGGCATCACCCTTCATGGCCAGTAGTTCGGTAATGCCGGGTAGTTTTTTGCCTTCGGCACTCTGCCCTCCGTCGAGGTAACTGGCGGCCTGTTGGCGGATGTTTTTACGCCAGTCGTTGCTTACGCCCTGTGCAGCCGCTTTCTTATAATCGCCCGAAATTGCGCCCGACTTGAGTAAGTCCAGGACCAGATCGGCACCCTCCATGCTTCCGCCCAGCGAGCGGGTCGCTTCTTTACGAATCGACGCTGAACGTTTGGTATCCAGTGCCACCGTCTTCAGGATGTTGATAGATTCTTTATTGCCAACCCGTCGCAAAGCCGTTAGTATATTCGTTGTGGCTTCGGCATCAGAACCGTTCAGAACTTCCCAGACGAGTGGTGCGCCCCCCTGTTTAAGCAACTGCCGAGCCGCATCCCGGCCCATACCATCCATAGATTTGGCCAACGCCAGTTGTTTCAGGCGGTTGTTTTCGGAAACAGGCTCGAAACGGGTTATCAGTTCAAGGTATTCTGGGGTGCCATATACATCGTTTATTAACTTGGCGAGTGCGTTGGTCGCTACGGGCGAATCGCGAACAAAAGCCGGGTCCAGATGGCGTAGGGCTAGTTTGGTTACTTCCGTAGAGCCGCTGTTGGCCTGCAAAATCCCCAATAATGCTGTTGATTTTTCGGTCGCACCAGGGTTGAAGTCGAAGGCCCGGAAATAACGCAACCGTTGATTGACAAGCACCGTGGGGTCACCTGCCAGTTTGGCAAGTAACGGAACCGATTCTTTGGTACGTGCCCGCCAGACAATATCGCGCCCGGCTGCATTGGCGATTGGATCGCCATTAACCTGCTTCAGCCAGGCTGCGTAATAGCTATCCCAGTTGCCGTCGGCGCCTATACCCAGTGCTTCCAGATACCATCGGTCGTTGCCGTCATGTTTACTGGCTAGCTGAGCCCACAGGGCGGGGGCATCGGGCGACGTACTGCGACGAAGGGCTAGGATACTCTCCCGACGGACCTGAGCATCTGGGTCATTAACCAACTGCTTCACGAAAGGAATGATGTCCATTTTTCGTTCGCGAGCCGCTCGCAGCCCCGTAATACGTAAATCAGGATTAGGGCTTTTCAGAGCCGTTTCAATGTATTTTTTACCATTGTTCAACTGGCTTAACAGCCACAATGCTCGTGCCTGCATGCGAGCGTTGTCCGATGATTTGTACAGTTTTGCCAACGCTTTTTCGGCTTTAGAACCCAAGCTATGGAGCTTTTGCCAGCCTGCATACCGGACAGCCATATTCGGACTTTGCAGGGCATCTATAGCGCCTTCTGTTGTCGATACGTCGACTTTGGGCATCGTATAGGGCGAGTTGGGCGGGGCTACCCGGTACACGCGCCCCCGGTTCTGATCACCTGCCTGGTGGCCACCTACACCCGGATCGTACCAGTCGGCAATAATGAGTGAGCCATCGGGCGCTACGCAGATATCGGCCGGACGGAACCACTGATCGCGGGCACCTTCCAGTACATTGACAATCTGGGCTTTGTAGCCTGCCCCTTCTTTTTGTACAGTATACGATCGCACTACGTTTGGACCCGCATCGCAGTGAATGACCTGATTTCGGAAGACTTCAGGAAGCAGGTTGCCCTCGTACACAATGATTCCTGTAGGCGAACCGGCTCCGGTCTGAAGCAGATTGGGAACTACGCCTGGGTCGTTCAGGTGCCAGTGGCGACGTGGAATTTCGGGTTCGATGTTATCGCGATTGGCTTGCCAGCCTGCGCCCGTCATTTCGTCGGTATAGCCGTAATTGCCATACTCCATGACGTAGTTGATCCGAACGCCTTTGTTCCCATCATCGTCGTTGTCCGACTGCCAGAGTGTGCCGTACGAATCAACGGCTATTTCATAGTTATTACGGAAATTCTGGCCCAGTACCTCTACGTTTTTCCCGTCGGGATCGCAGCGGAATACCATACCCTGTTTGAAATTTTGCTTATTGATGGTTTTGCCCGTAGCCATATCCACCACTGCATTTTTGTCTTTATCGAGAAGCTGGCCACCTTCATTGCCGAAGTTGAAATACCATTTGCCATCGGGGCCAAACACGAAGGTGTGCATGCCGTGGTCGTGCTGTTCGCCACCGATGCCGGTAAACAGTAATTCTTTTTTGTCGGCTTTATCATCGCCGTTTTCGTCGGTGAGCACCCATACATTCGGGCTGTCGGAGATGATGACCTTGTTGCCCTGCACCCAAATACCGAGTGGCGATTCGATGCTGGGGTCCTGGTAAAAAACTTTGGTAAGATCAGCTTTGCCATCGCCATTGGTATCTTCCAATATTACGATACGATCCCCTTCCTTGCGGGTTGGGTTGCCGTTAATAGCAGGCCGATAGTTATAAGCTTCGCATACCCACACACGTCCACGAGCATCTACGTCGATGTTGGTCGGGTTGGTGAGCATGGGTTCGGCTGCAAAGAGTGTTGCTTCGAGGCCATTGGCTACGTTCAGGCTACCCACCGCATATTTGGGGTCGTGTTTGTCATCGTCATTCAATTGGGCAAACAGGGTGTTCAGGTAAGAACCCGACGCTCTGTTGAGATTTCGATTCTGAAAAGCGCCTATAAATGTACCACTGACAATAAGGCTGGCAGCAGCGATACGCAAGACTCGTTGAGAAAGCAGGAGAGGGTTTCCCGCAGAAGACCGATTCATGTGTCTATACCTGGAAGAGATTGTCTTTTAGCTAATTCAAAGAGTCGATTCTACGGTATTTATACCCATGCATGCCGTTACTAAAGTACATTTAATTTGTCTATACTATCATTATGATGGCTTTTGTGTACACTTGTGTGCCAAAAGGCATCTCACCTAAATTCGTTAACATATGGGTTTTCTGTATTCTATTCTGATTGGCGGTATAGCGGGCTATATCGCCAGCCGTATTATGGACAGCCATAATGCCTGGTACATCAATGTTATTCTGGGTATCGTCGGGGGATTTGTCGGGGGCTTTATTGCCCGAAAGCTCGGGAACGACCCTGACAACGACGGCTTGTTAATGAACCTGCTGATTGCCGTAGGGGGCGCAGTGGTGCTCATTTTCCTGGGACGCCTGCTTTAACAGGTAGCGGGTAGCGTACAACGAAGAAGCCCCTTTCCGACGTTCGTTCTCTTTTATGAGGAACGTCGGAAAGGGGCTTCTTCGTTGTATAAAGCTTGTTACGACTGCTTGGTGAACTCACCCGTAGCTCGTAATTCAACTTCTTCGCTCACTGGCATAGCACCTGCCCCGCCTACGCCAAAATCAGTACGCTTTATTTGTCCTGTCATTTTAAAACCCACTTTTTCGGGGCCGGGCTTACCATCACGGCCGGGCATTTGCTTAGGGCCAACCATCGTGGCATCGAGGGTAACCGGTTTGGTAACACCGTGCATGGTCAGGTCACCAGTTACTTTGTACTTATTGTCAGCTACTTTCTTGAACGATGTGCTTTTGAACGACAGGCTAGGGTATTTGGCGGCATCGAACCAGCGATCACCTTTCAGGTCTCCATCACGCCGTTCGTTGCCCGTGTCGATGCTGTTAATATCGGTCGAGAATTCGAAAACGGCATCCGATAGGTCGGGCTTGGCTGCGGTAATTTTAGCGTCGAAGGTTTTGAAGTAGCCATCTACTTCCGACAGCATCAGGTGGGTAACGGTAAAGCCAACTTTAGCATGTGCTTTATCCAGCGCCCAGTTTTGCGCGTAGGTGGTTGAAAAAGCAAACAGGGCAGCGGCTGTCAGTACTAAAGATTTCAGTTGGTTTTTCATTGATTGTAAAACTAGATTTAAGGTGAACAGGAACTACAAGTTAAAGCAAAACAGGTATTGACTTAATTGACCATACGGCTCCACGGAGGCAAAGGTTGCTTAGAGGAAACCGTAACGATCGGTAATCTACAGAATCTGATTATCATTCGCACAGCGTATAAGTAGATTTAACAGGTAATTTACCGAGGCCGCCCTCCTCCCGATTGACCTCCGGCCGGGGCTGCCTGTTGTTGCTGTCCACCACCTTCGTTGCCGCCTTCACCACCTTTCACATCATCGTTGTTGACCGAGCGAGCTTTCCGACGGGGCTGCTCGAAGGTCATTTTACCAATCCGATACGTAAACGTTACTTTCAGATTGGAATTGTACAGATGCGTAACATTCGATTGCGAAAGCAGGGGTGAGTTCAACGTCGTGCGCATAGTTACGCCACCCCCAACGAAGTTCTCAGCTGCCAGCCCGATGCTACCCCGCTTGTTGGCCAGATCTTTCCGAACGCCCAGCGAGTACATGTAAAAACTACCCATTGTTCCTTGCAACTGTGGACTCGGCCCCCGGAAGAAACTGAACACCTGAGCGCTCCAGCCTTTATCGAGTTGCAACTGGCTCATCAGCCGACCACCGAGGCTTATGCCCGAATTACTGATAGTGATTGACTTGCCATCGGCTCCTGGCGTTAAGCCCTGCATGTACATATAATAGCCGTCCAGGCCGCCATTGACACTCCATTTCGACGTCAGGTTGGCATTGAAGAACACATTGGTCCCAACCGTGCGCTGAACACCGATATTCTGGAAAGTGGTGATGATACCGCCCGCCAGCGAATCGGACGGGATGCGTATCTGCGTAATGGCGTTGTTGGTTAACCGACCAAAAACAGCTGCGTTCAGGTAAACTTTCTTGATCGTCGAACTCAGGCTTAGCTCCACATTATCGGTCAGTTCGGGGCTTAGGGTTGGGTTGCCGACCTGAATCATCTGGGGGTTAGCTGCGTTCGGATTGGGGTTCAACTGTTGCAGGCCGGGTCGTTGAATCCGGCGGTTATACGCTGCCTTTACGGTGGTGCCCCCTTTCAAGCTTTTCGACACGTTGATGCTGGGGACCAGATTGCTGTAATTTGGAATAGCCAATGTTGTGTTTTCATTCGCCTTGGCCGAAATGCCCGTGTATTCATACCGCGTCCCGATTTTGAAGGTGTACTTGCTGGGTGTTACGTACGTATACGAGATGTAGCCAGCACCTATGTTCTGATTGTAAGCCAGTGAGCCCGATTGATTGGATGGGTCAATAGCCAGTTCGCCCGTGCTACCGCCAATCAGGTACTTGAAGCGGCTGTCAACCGTACGCATGATAGCTTTGGCGCCAAATTCCAGCAACTGATTCTTTTTGATGGGGGTCTGGTAATCCACCTGAAAGGTTAGTTCCTTATTGGTATTATCGTTGATATTCTGCTGGCGACGCGTCAGTACGTTGGCATCGTTCATAATATCGGCGTAGAAATTGTTGGTCAGGCCTGTGCGGCTGTACTGCGTTGAAATGGACAATTCCTGCTGGGGCTTGAAGGTTCGAATATAGTCGAGGTTCATATCGACTGAATTCGACAAATCCTTCCGGTTAACATCCCGATTAGTGAAGCTCAATAGCGAATCTCCAATGGATGAGTTGGTCAACTGCGTTTGCTGCTGGACAAAGTTCCGGGTGCCAAACCGGACGTTGGCCGAGAGCGACTGATTCTTCGTCAGGTCGTAATCGAAGCCAAGGTTGTACTGACCAAAAAGTGGTTTATCGAAAGCGGTACCTTCCTGATGGGTTTTTTGGTATTGCGTACCTACTAATGTCGTCTGATCGAGGGTCGACGAGGCTCGGTTATACATGGCCCGGCCAAACCCACCCAGTGTAATACCTAATTTGCCTTGTCGATACGAGCCATTCAGGCCGAGGTTCGAAGCCCGCAAACCGGCTCCGGCATCGACGTTCAGGGTCAGGCCATGTAGGGTATTCTTTTTGGTAACGATGTTGATAATCCCGGCGGCTCCTTCGGCATCGTACTTGGCCGATGGGCTGGTGATGACTTCTACTGATTTAATCATGTCGGCGGGAAGTTGCTTCAAGGCATCGGCAACGCTGGCCGCAACGATGGTGGAGGGTTTATTGTTGATCAGCACCCGGATGTTCTGACTGCCCCGCAGACTCACGTTTCCATCCAGATCGACCGACAGCATGGGTACACGTTTCAGAACGTCCGACGCATCACCGCCCTTTGTGGCAATGTCTTTATCAGCGTTGAATACCAGCCGATCTACTTTTTCCTCAATCAAAGCCGCCTGTCCCGTAACCACTACCTCACTCAAGGTACGAATGTCAGCCGAGAGACGTACCGAGCCCATATTGATTTCGGTGCCTTTCGCAATCGTGAAGGGTTTGGAGTCCAGATTTTTATAGCCGATGAAAGAATATTGAAGCCGGTAGTCGCCCGGAGCCAGTTTGGTCATCGAAAAAGAACCCTTGGCATCGGACGTCGTTCCGTCGACAGGCTTGTTCGTTTTGACGCTGATGAGGGCAACGGTTGCGAATTCGACAGGTTTACCTGACGTGGAATCGACCAGCAGACCATTTATTTTTCCGTTGCCTTTAGGTGTTTCTTCGGTTACGCCTGTAAACTCTGTTTTCTGACGGCGGCTGTCCTGGTTGAATCCGCCGGGGCCACCAGGGCCTCCACCCGGAGGACCAAACTGTGCATGGGTAATTTGGATGAAGCTCGTCCATACCCCAAGCGTTACAAATAGTAGCCAGAATTGCTTTCTCATCGTTGTATAAGTCATCGTTGACGAAGCAAAGCAATGGCGACGGTTTTAATTCAAAAAATACAATAGACCGAAACTGGTAAAACGTCGGCAGAAAGTCCATTTCTGCCGATGAATGACCGCCTGACCAGCCAAGTGTGTAAAGAAGGCTTTTCATCGGTTAAAATGGCCGAACTATCGGGAAAGTCTGTAAATGTGACGATTAAGGGATACATTGTTCCGCTTTTGTTCTAAACTTGTAGGTGTCTTTAGCCGCGCTGTCTCTGGTGTTTCTGCTACTGGTCAGGTATATAGGCAGGCATATAGAAACCGCAGTATCTATAGAAACTACAAATTATGGGTGAAGCGCTGTTTTCTCGTCGATACGTTCCGTTGCTGAGTCATGTGCTGGGCTGGGGGCTGATGGGCTATTTGTTGTTCTTTCAGTCATTTACATCTGAGATTCATTTTCCGGATGTATTCTGGATTCGGCAGAGTATTTTTTTCGTCCTGATGTTTGGGGTCTTCTACCTGAACGCCAATGTGTTTGTGCCCCGATACCTGCTGCCTGGTCATACAGGTCGCTATTTGTTTACACTCATCGGGATTATCATTGTGTTGATGCTCATCCTGGCTTTTATTGAGTGGAGTTTTAATCTGCCCATCCTGATTCACCGGGCATTTCATCCTGATGGAGGTGGTAAGGTAAAATACTATGGCTGGATTCAGCCCAACCTCTTTACGATCCTGCTGATACTAGGCATCAGTACCAGTATGACACTGTTGCAGAAGTGGCAGATGGATGCCAATCTTCGGCTGGCGCTGGAGCAGGCCAAAACCACTTCGGAACTTTCCTTTTTAAAAGCACAGATCAACCCCCACTTCTTTTTCAACACCCTGAACAATATTTATGCACTAACGCTGATTGACGTTGAAACAGCCCGTGAAGCGCTGCATCGGCTCTCGCGTATGATGCGTTATGTGTTGTATGAAACGCAGTCGGGAACGACGCTGCTTAGTAAGGAGATGAATTTTCTGAGCGATTATATTCAATTGATGGAGCTTCGGCTTACAGACAAAGTGACGGTTACGCTTGATACACCTTCGCCTTTACGTGATCAGTCGATTGCGCCGATGCTGTTTCTGCCGTTTGTGGAAAACGCGTTTAAACATGGGGTAAGCACACTGGAGCCAAGCTGGATTCGAATCAGTGTACAGCAGCAGGATCATCAGTTGCGGATGGATGTCCGAAATACATTATTTACCCAGAAATCGACTTCACTCGAAGTGGGTAATGGAATCGGATTGGTCAATACCCGTCGTCGGCTCGACCTGCTCTATCCAGGCCAGTACACACTCTATATCAACGAGCATACGGTAGCTGGCGAATATCATGTACAACTAACACTGAATCTGGCATGACGCTTTCCTGCATCGCTGTCGATGATGAACCGCTGGCCTTGGGGTTAGTCTGTGCTTTCATTGAAAAAACGCCATTTCTGGCCTTGTCAGGCCGTTTTAGTAGTGCTGTTCAGGCCTTGCAATACCTTTTGCAGCACCCGGTCGATGTTATTTTTCTGGATATTCAGATGCCCGATCTGACTGGGCTGGAACTGGCGCGGGTGCTGGAGCGTAGCAATCGGGGGCCGCAAACGACCCGAATAATTTTTACTACGGCTTTCGATCAATTTGCCCTCGATGGCTTTCGGGTCGATGCGCTGGATTACCTGCTTAAACCGTTTAACTACGAAGAATTTCTCCGGGCTTCGAGTAAAGCCCGCACGTATTTCGAACTCGTACAACGGCCCGAAAACAAGGCCATTGTTCTACCGCCTGCCGCACCCGTCGTTGCCGAGTCGGGTGATGATTACTTGTTTTTAAAGGTTGAGTATCAGTTGGTACGCGTTTCGTATAGCGATATTCTGTATATCGAAGGCCTAAAGGATTATGTGAAAGTGTACCGGCAGAGTGAGCCTGATAAGCCCCTGTTATCGTTAACGAGCCTGAAGGCACTGGAAGAAAAATTACCGGCCCGGCAGTTCATGCGAATCCATCGATCATTTATCGTCGCTCTGGACCGTATCAACGCTGTCACCCGAAATTCGGTACAGATCGGCCCGACAACTATTCCAGTGAGCGATCAATATAAAGATACATTTGGGGAGTTTATCAGCCGCTGGTTATAACGATTGAGAAGCAGAGTATACATTGTATAGGGTTAGCTGTTACTTGTTAATTGGGTTTTCGTCTTAATCATTACTTCTCCAGACTAACCCATAAATTGTTTAGGCAAAGCCCGGTGTACCAATGGTATGCCGGGCTTTTTGTTGATAATGCATTAAGCAAGCGTCCTAATGTATTGCTTTAGAGTTGCTTAGTGTATGAGTGTTATAAAACCTTATTCAGGCTCTTGAGGTTATTTCTGCTGAGATCATTATCTGCTTGCCGCTTGAAAAAAGTCGTACCGATTTTCCAGCTTCTGAAAAGCGCTCTTACGCACCTGCAGGCCAACGATCCGATCCGAATGGCAGGTGCCACGGCTTTTTTTTCTTTTTTCGCGCTTCCTCCCATCGTCATCATCCTGAGTACATTATTGAGTCCTTTTCTCGGTGAGCAGGCGCAGGGGGTAAGCGGACAGCTATTCGACGAACTGGCTGATTTGTTTGGACCCAAAGGGGCCCGTCAACTGGAAGTAATTTCGCATCGCTTGCAGCAACCCAAACCGAGTAGTTCGTTAACTGTACTCAGTGTTTTTTTAGTGTTGCTGGCATCGACAACCCTGTTTGCAATTGTCAAAAATTCGCTGGATCAGCTTTGGAACGTAAAAAGTCGAACAAAGCATCCCTTGGCTTATTTTCTGCGGAATAAACTGGTGGCGCTAACCATAATCATTGGTTCGGGTTTCCTTTTCGCTCTATCGGTTACGCTGGAACAGTTTTTAGGTCGGATTAGTACCGATTGGATGCTTTCTACCTTGAGTTATTACCAGATCATGACTGACCTGGGCCATGTAGTTGCGTCGGTCCTGATTCGTATGATCTGGTTTGCTATTCTGTTCAAGTTTTTGCCCGACATACGCATGGCCTGGCAGGCCGTTTGGCTGGGAGCGGCTTTTACCAGCGTTCTGTTCAAAATAGGGGAGAGTATATTAAGCCGGCTGCTGATTCATAGTCAGCTAAGTTCCTTGTATGGCCATTCTGGTGCTATTATACTGGTGCTTCTGTTTATTTTTTATGCATCGCTGATATTCTACTATGGGGCTTCATTTACCCGTCAATATAGCGATTGGATGCATCTGATCACTGAACCGAGGTCGCAGGCGGTAGCCTATACGTTGAAGGAAGTTGAGCCAGCGAAACTGAAGCGGAAATGAGTGGAAAGGCCTCTTAATTGGTTGGTAATGACTACGATTTAGAGCAGGATATAGTGTATTTATACTATCGAAATGGGCTGATTTATTTACAAATAGATACCAACGCAGTAAGGTAATGAATCTCTTACGCAACCGGGCTAATTATACGTTTTCTGAATTAGCCTATAGTATTTCGATACAAATCGACCTTAGTAGGTCAGCTCAAGCATATCGTCTTCGACAGGCGCTTCGCGGTCTTCTAATCGGTCCAGGACGAGCTTCGCAAACGCTACTTTATCGGATTTGCGATACTGACCAGGCAACTGCCGACCCGAAGGAGCAACAAAATCTGTGCTGACTTGCTGACACATTTCCCACAATCTTGGATTCATCCGGGCTCTGTACTGACGGATGGGTGTATCTTCTGCAAACCAGAGGTCGATTACATTCTTTATGGATAGTTTTACTACGGCACCCATAGCTTATTTTATTGGTGATTTTCGTAAAAAGGACAAATATTTAACTATTTAATGATAAAATTGTCTAATTAATGAAAATATAATCTATAATTATGCCAAATTCTACTTATATAGCTCATATGAAGGGTTTTTGCACTAAAAAAAAGTTTATGTCTGATAGAGTTAACGAAATCATGACGACAAAATTTTCGTCGGTTACTTTCCAATAAGAAGTTCATAGCTGGTTGTTGTTTCTACCTAAAGACGGTAAAAGCCTAATAAGGTTTCGTAAATTTATTATACGACTCTATGGCCCTGGAAAGAGGGCTGACTATCGCTACTTCAAATCTGTTTTGTAGAGTCTATTCTATAGCCTGGTTGCCCGGTTAAGGGAAAATTGAAACCATATGACGCAGACGAGGCCTCCCGTCATTGACAAGTGCCAATAGCAGGAAGCCTCTTTCTATACGTTTTTATGCATCAACGCGGTTATTGCACGGGCTGGCCATTTCGGAAATTCCCTGTAATTTGGTCCCCATCAGCAAAACGGTAAGTGCCTTTTCCGTTGGGTACATTCTTCTGGAACCAGCCGACGTATTTATCGCCGTTTCGGTAGAAGTAGACGCCATAATCACAGCGCAGATTATCACGAAAACCACCTTTGTATTTTACCTTCCCATCAGCGTAGTATTCGGTGCCTTCGCCGTGTTTATCGCCATCTTCGAATTCACCGGCATAGCGTTCTCCTGTAGGATAAACGAATACGCCCGTTCCATCTTCGCAGTCGCCCGAAACGCAGCCGACAGCTGTTCGTGGAGCCGCTTTGGGCGCCACAACCGGCCGGGAAGTGGGCGCAGGGGCATTCGTAGCAATCGGTTTTGGGGCCATAGCTGCCGGGGTTTTTACAAGTGTCCGGCTTTTGGGATACATGGCTTCGGCCTCCAGCCAGCCTTTACGAATGGCGTCAATCCGCTCGGGTTTGGCAGGGTGAGTCGATGTAGCCCGTTCGTTGCCCAGCTTTCGTACCGCTACCAGCGATTCGTCGAGCGATGCACCTAATTGATGCAGTACAAAGCCCGAAAATTTATCGGCTTCGATCTCTTTCTGAGGCTGTCCACCCCGCCCGTCGATGGTATGACCCTGTAAATGATGGCCAATCTCATGCGCCATAATACTGATGGCCGACCAGTCGGTTTCGGTTTCATCTTCAATTTCCTGCATGAATGCACCATCGTACACAATAAACCGTTGACCTTTTAGAACCGTCGCAAAACAGTTGGAGGTATTGGAGCATTCAATGACCTTGAAATTGCGCATCAGGCCAATCGGTTTTAGAATCCGGTCGACTACGCGCTCGGCGTGTACATTCGAATTCGTAGTAGGTGAACAAACGACTTCGGGATTGACGTTGCCACCCGTATAGCTGCATATAAAGGAACCAGAAGAAGGGATTTGGGCAAGTAATGACCCCGACAGAGCCGTACTTAACACAAACATGGGTAGGGAGAAAGCCACTCTCACAAGCATAACCGGATTGGGTTAATCGTTCAACACGGCAGAATAACGAAAAAACGGTCTTCTGTAGTTTAACGAATAAGTAAGTTTACGAATCAGGAAAAACTCATCCGGTGTGTTAAGGTACCTGATTATACAAACAGGCGACATGTAGGCTGTAAGTCAATTCTTTTTAACTTGCGGTTTCAACAGGTAGTTAGTACTTCATGCAACCCCTTATTGATATTGCCAATCAGGTACACGCGCTCGAAAAAAAAGTGCAGAAAGAAGGCCATTCGGGGAGTGGATACCTGCGGCATATACAGCGTATACGGCAGTCGCTGGCCGAACTAGGCACCACATTCCATAGCCCCGAAGGCGAACGCTACACCGAAACCCGAACCGACGTTGAAGCCAGTGTTGCTGGTGAATCGATGGGTAATCTGACGATTACGCAAGTAATTAAGCCGATTGTTAGTCAGCATGGCCAGATTGTGCAGGCTGGTATCGTTATTGTTGAGCGTGTATAAATCCACTGTTTATGCAGACCATCAATTTTGGTATCGATCTGGGAACAACCAATTCGCTGATTGCCCGGTTTACAGGATCTCAGGCGGAAGTGTTCAAAAACCCTGTCGGCCTGAAAGAAACATTACCCAGTTGTGTTGCTTTTCGTAAAGAGCGTATATGGGTAGGCGATAAAGCGCGGGAATGGCTCCTGAAAGACCCGCTCAACGTATTCTCCAGCTTTAAACGAAAAATGGGAACGACTGAAACGTTTTCGGTTCCATCGCGACAGGAAACGATCGCGCCCATTGACCTTTCTGCGCTGGTGCTGAAAGAGCTCAAAAATTTTATTCACACGGGCGAAATTCCCGAAAGTGTTGTCATTACTATACCCGCCAGTTTCGACACCGTTCAGAGCAATGCCACCAAACAGGCAGGCTTGGAGGCAGGCTTTCGGGAAGTGGTGTTGCTGCAGGAACCGATTGCGGCTTCGCTGGCCTACTTTAACAGGCATACACTGGAGAAAGAGTCTGGAAAATGGCTGGTGTATGACCTCGGCGGTGGCACATTCGATGTCGCCCTGATTGGCATTGAAGATAACGAGATGCGGGTGCTGGACCACCAGGGAAATAACTACCTGGGCGGGGTCGATTTCGATCATTCGCTGGTTATGGAAGTACTCGTGCCCGAACTAATCCGGCAGACGGGGCAGATGGATCTCGCGAGCCAGTTGCTCACGCACAAGGCTCGTTACGAGAAACTCTATTATGTGCTACTGCTGAAAGCCGAGGAGGCTAAAAAAGAGCTCACAACCCGGCTCTCAACCGAGATTGAAGTAACGTTTGAAACCGATGAGGGCGATGAACTTGATTTGCTGATACCGGTTGATCGTGACCAGTTCAATGCGGTTATCCGTGAGCGAATCGATGATACAGTCAGCATGCTGGAAACGATTATGGCGCGGAATAACCTGAGTACGGCCGATATTTCTGAAATCGTGCTGATCGGAGGGAGCACCTATATACCCTACGTTCGGGCCACACTGGCTGAACGTACTGGCTTGACAGTTAATACCGATGCTGACCCAACAACGGCCGTGGCTGTTGGGGCGGCTTATTTTGCAGGTAACACCCCGGTCCGGCAACCAGCTCAACCAAAGCCTGAACGGATCGCTTCTGCACCGGCGATTCAGATACAAACTGGCTATAACAAAACCACCAAAGACCTGGAAGAATACATCTCGGCCAGTGCAGATGGGGTAATTGAAGAACTGTTTTATCGCATCACTCGGGCCGATGGTGGGTTCGATACAACGCTTCGACCGCTTACAGCTCGCTTTGGTGAGTTTGTCGGACTGCTACCAAACCGGGTCAATACATTCACGATCAGCGTATATGATGGCTATAATAATCCTGTTCCTGTACAGGTTGAACCCGTCTCAATTACACACGGGTTGTTCAGCCTGTATGGTCAGCCGCTACCGGAAGATATCTGTATTGAAGTTGATGATCTGATGAATAATGCGACCCGTTGCGAATTGATTTTTAGCCGAAACAGTGTACTGCCGCTTACCAAAACTATTTATCGGGAAATGAGCCGGACGATTCGGAAAGGCTCGGACGAAAGCCTCATTATCAACCTGCTCGAAGGAGATGCCACCCAGCACCCAAGTACCAACAAGAATATTGGCGTCATTGAAGTGCGGGCTACCGATCTGCCAGCCGATCTGATAAAAGGTTCGGATGTGGAACTCAAGATCGACATGAGCGAGTCGCGGGATGTGTCGGTAAGCGTACATTTGAGCATGACCGATCAGCAAATTGATGAGGTATTTAGCCCGACCCAACGGTATGTGAGCCTTACCAAATTGCGCGACGAGATACAGGAGCTACGTGGTCAGCTTGATTTCGACCTGCAGAAAGCCCTGCAAAATGAGGAATACGAAACAGCTGCTCAACTTCAGGAATTGGTGGATAGAGCCCGTAAATTGTATGAGCAGGCCAGACAGGCACAACCAGATACGTTGACCGACGAAAAATACCAGCTCGATGAAGCCAAGCGCAAACTGGCCCGGCAGTTATACACTACTGGGCCGGTAAGTAACCGGGTTATCCGAACCAAAGAACGGTATTATGGCCTGATGGAGTCGTTGCAAAACTGGGCTCATACGTTGCAGGAGATACCCCCAAAGCAGCGTGAGGAGATTCAGCAATTGAAAGACAATGAGCCGGAGGCTATGCGCGGAAATAATTACTTTCGCGTGGAAAGCCAGTATGCCCATTGCCGTCGGGTATACCATAATACGGTCCTGTACACGCCAACCTTGCTGGCTTATTTCTTTCACATCTATGCTGGTTTGTCTCCGCAGGAATTTACAGATTATCAGCGGGCGCAGGCTGAAATCAAACGGGGCGAAAAAGCGCTGGATCGGCAGAACTACGATGAGCTTAGAGGGGTGTTTCTGAATTTGCTGGGGCTGGCTAAGAATACGGAAGTGATCGAAACCAGAATTAAAGGTACCGGCCTGGGCTGATCTTACAACTATGGCTTACCAATCGCCTTTACACTTGTTAGATGGATTGCAGTTAGTGCCCAGCGAACTGACTCCATCGTCGCTAGGCCAGTTACGGAAAAAACTGCTGGCCGAATTCAACCTGACTCCAAACTATACTATTACGGTAGGCGACAGACAGTATACCAAAGATGATGCCTTAAAGACAATCGATCAATTGAAAGAGGTATCGAACCTGGGCGAGCATATCCTTATTTTTCAGAATAAGCCCTTACTGGCCTGGCTCGAACGACCAACGGAAGAGGTGTTTCCAGCCAAAGCTATAAGCGAGAAACGGTGGGGGGGCGATCAAACCGAATTTTGGCAGCAAACGCTGTCTGCTGCCTTGCAGGAACACTGTTTCTGGCTGCTTAAAAATCATCTGTTTAGTCAGGCCAGAGAACCACTCGCGGTTGCATTTGCTTTGCCGAGCCACTATCAGGATAGTATCCTGGGTATGATTTATGGGCAGATTCACGAGGTTGCCGTAGCGTTGGAAGTAGCCATCGAACGGCCTAGTCCTGCACGGGATTCGGCCGCCTTTGGGTTTATCGTATACGACGATTGGGCAGATTTTCTGAACAGTTTACCGGAATATACTTTCTGGGGAATTGTAAATGAAGTGTGTGTCAATGCGGTTAATTATACGGTTGCGGTTCAACATACCCAGCGGCATTTTGTGTACGAAATCACCCATCAGCTTGTGCGGATCAAGTGCGATGAAGATCTCAAGAAAACGATTAAAAATAACTACGCCATTTACCGGGATAATTATCACCTCAGCCCCGGTGCTCCTCGGGCGAGTAGTGACTCGGAAAAGAATACAAGAAATTATTGGCTAATTTTTTGGGTGCTGTTCATGCTGGCCAAGGCTGCACTTTACTGCCATCGTTAATAGCGCCTGGGTAACCTTAAAAAATGGATTGCTCATCTGGTTCGTTGAGTCGATCATTTTGGTCAATAAGCAGTATAAACATGATAACTGCATTATAGGACAGATTAGCCCGAAAAATTACAAATAACCATATAGGTCGTTGCCAGCAAACGACACTGTAACGACTTTGCATCGCTACTACCTCATCCCAATTTATATCCTGGGCAGATTGGCTTCGGCAAACGTAAGGTGGCAGTGAGGATACCGATTCCATCTTATTTGCGTTGCTGTGAGCGAACTGTCGTTTTTATCAGTGAACCTGTTTAAACTTTACAAAGTTGCTTCTCGATCGGTGTGTTTTTGTCATCCCGAGGAACGAGGGATCTTCGGGTAAGCCGTTGAATAGCCAGTCACCGAAGATCCCTCGTTCCTCGGGATGACAAAATGTTATTGCGGTATAAGTTTAAACAGGTTCAGTATAAAGTTTTCCAGACTTCTTTGTTGAAACATCCAGCGTAGGATTGGCGTATGGGAAATCGGACCCAGGTAACTGTGAAATTGTATTAATACCGATAAGAAATAGGGCAAAACCAATGGGATTGTCAACAAAAAAGCTATACTTTGTGTTGCCTAACACGTTGTCGGCGAATAGACTAGTTATATATGTTGATTGGATACGTTAGGTATCCCCGATCATGACCATGAAAAACGTACAGGCTTCATCGTTGGATATTTCCCGTCATTTGCAGTCCCGTCGTCTGGAACAGGAGGTCGAAAACCGAACTGCCTACACCATCGATACGGCCGAACTGAATATTTATGAGACGCACCATGTGGCCGAAAAAGTTGAACTGACATTTAACAGTCCGGTTCTGGCTAGCATGATTCGGGGGAAAAAAGTGATGCACTTGCCGGGTACACCTTCCTTTGATTTCCTGCCTGGTGAGTCGGTTATTGTGCCGGGGCTGGAAACGATGCGGATTGATTTCCCTGAGGCCGAAACCGACAACCCAACCCAGTGTCTGGCGCTGGCGATCGACTCTGACAAAATACGTCAGGTGACGAATCTGCTCAACGAGCGCGTTCCACTGATCGATAGCCCCCAAGGCTGGCAGTTTGGCCATACGAATTTCTTTTTGACCAACGATGAACCGATTCATCAGCTCATTGCCCGACTGATTTATATTTTCACCGAAAACAACAAGGCGAAAGACGTATTTGCCAACCTAGTTTTGCAGGAACTGGTGGTCCGGCTGATGCAGACGCAGGCGCGTACGCTGCTGTTGAGCCCAGATACATTACAGATCAATACCAACCGGCTGGCGCACGTAGCGCAATATATTGCCAGAAACCTGCATCGAAACCTTCATATTAAGGAACTGGCCGATGAAGCCTGCATGAGTGAGCCTAACTTCTACCGGACGTTCAAGCAAACATTCGGTCTGACGCCTATTGATTATATCAATCAACAGCGTATTGCCCTGGCTTCCAGATTGCTACGAACAACGGATCGTTGCCTGGCCGATATTAGTCTGGCGTGCGGCTTCAACAACATGACGTATTTTATGCGATTGTTTCGCCGGGAAACGGGCCTGTCGCCAGCTCAGTATCGGAAACAGATGCTATCGTGCTGAACCAACGGATTGTGGTATATTCGGTCGCCCAATGGGCTGATTAAGGCTACCTTGTTCCGGTCTCCATTGGCTTACTGCTTATGCCTGTCATATCCAGAAAGAAACTTATTTACCCCATTCGCAAGCCACTTCAATCGTACTTGCTCCAATACGACCGCGAACTGACACTACCCACTCAGTATGAGGATTTGTTGCGTTACAGCAGCTCGATTACGCTGTTTGACAAACGTGAACGCGATACGCTCTGGGAAACGGTTTTCTTTGCGGCAGCAGAAGCTGATGAAATGCAGCTCTCGCTGAAGGCAATCTATGCGTTGTTGAAAGCCGATGGCGATTTGTCGATCACCCGGCACCTGACCATCGACCGCGTCGATCTGTGCCTGTATGGCAACACAAAGCCATTTCGCGTTCGGATTCGGAATCTGGTCAACGACAACTTCGATTACTTTTACATCAAACGGGCCGATGCATCACGCGTTTATGGGCTTGAGTTAGAGCATATTCTGTCGCCCAATCGCATCAATTATATGACCAGCGGCCAAACGCTGGTGGAAGAACATATTGCCGGTATTCCGGGCGATATGTTTTTCGATAACCAGCTCCATGACCCCGCCCTGAATCCGATTCGGCTTTGTAAAGAGTTCGTCAAGTTCAACGAACGGTGTTTTGTCCGACTCTTGGGTGATATGCATTCCAGCAATTTTGTGGTTGATATAACGCCCGATTTTGATGAGGTATATTACCGAATCCGGGCCATCGACTTCGATCAGCAATCGTACGAAGGGCGCAAATCGGTATATATGCCACAGTATTACAAACAGAATCAGCCGATCATTGAGCTTGGGTTGCGCTACATGACCCCCGAAAGTGTCCGTCAATATCAGATAGAAGAACGGGCGTTGATTGCCAGCCGGATTCGGGCCGAAACTGTCCGGCTGCATGACCTGATGGAAGTGATGCGGCAGGATGAGATTGCGCCAGTGAACAATGTCCTTAGCCTTCGCCAATCTTTATCAAACCATTATCGTCACGCTGATTTTCTCCGCTGCCAGACGATGGGTGAGTTGGTTTCGCAAAGCATGGCGATGATTTCGCTGCACTAATTGATCCTGTAGAAACCAACAAAAAGCCCCGGTATTAAGAAATACCAGGGCTTGCGAAGCGACGAACAACATAAAAACGCTGCTATCACTGTTTTATTGTGTGTCTTGAAACAGGATTGAGCTTATTTTTCATATTTTTTTTCTGCTGCGGCTAATAGAACACGGATTGTTATGATTTATATGATTCATTATGATCTGTGCAAATCATAAAAATCGGCGTTCTATTTGTACTCCAACAAAGCTGATGCCTCACAAGCTTTGTCGGTTTTGAAGCGTACCCAGCGAGCCTGAAAGTCTTTCGGAAACTCGTAACTAATCGGTTTATCCGGCGAAACGGTGATCGTTTTATAGCTCATCCAGATACCATTGCCCGTTGGGTCGGCTTCGATGGTGAACGTAACAGGCGATGTCGCTTTGTGCGAAAGTTGCAAAGACCGCTGATCGTAGAAACCAATCAGATAAGGATCAGAGGCTTCATTGGCAGTGACTTTGGTATTTTTCCAGGGACCACCGTGACCGATTGGTTTTCCCAATTTCCACAGATCGTCGATAGCGCCCGCCCAAATGGTCGCTTTTTTATCGTCCGACACCACAATGTGCTCGTTTTTAGTCACTGATGAACGATCAATTCCGGTCAGAATAAGTAGACCCCGGTACGATGCGTAGTCATTGATGCGCAGTTTATGCGACGAAATGGGTCGAATTTTGGCGTAACCGTCAGCATTTTCGGCGGGAAGTTCATAAAACGTGCCGTGACAGTTGAACAGGTCGCGTTCGGTCGCTACTTCCCGACAAATGCGTAGGGTTGCCTGATTGGTTAGATCGGTATACGCATTGTTGCCTAAAGGGAGCCGCCAACGACGACCTTTGTCATCAACGACTAATACACTGGCTTCGTCGATGGTTACGGCTTTTTGAGGAATCGCGAATTTAGTGTTGATAAACGACTGCATATCCGGGTCATCTTTCCGAACCAGTTGCATAGCCGCATTCAGTTCGTAATAGCCGATATTGCTAGATTGGCCGTTTGCGTAAGAACGAGCTGCCAAGCCGAGCGACCGCCGATTCTTGCCTAATCCGTACAGCAATCCGCCCGTAGTCGTGGCTGAGTTGATGTTCGTTAATCCGGTAAATATCGGGCTGATCGCTGCGCTGCGGGTGTCGCTGGCGGCATAAAAAAACTGGGCCGACAGTGTCGCGTTTTTATCGGATTTCAGCCGAATCCATTCGCCGGGTGTATTGGCGGCAAAGGCCAAGTGGGCTGCATTATTGGCACCGACGGTGGTTGTTTGCAGCGGGGTCCAGTTGCCATTACCGGCTTTATCGATCTCAAAAGTGATTGTTAACGCAGCGTTGCCGTTGTTCTGTAACCATACTGACCGATTGGCCCAACCAGCAAATAGGAACGGCTCAGAGGGTTCGTTGGCGTTAACGGCTTCGTTTTGCCAGACGGCTCCTTCGGCCGTATTGGGGCCGAGCTGGTCGGGTAAGGTTAGGGGCGTAAACCACAGATTTGAGTTCGACTGGCCCGGCCCTTCGATATTGCCTTTGGCTTTTCGCTTATTTAAAAACTCTTTTTGAGCCGAATCGTCGCAACCAAATACCAGTCGATTGTTCCAGCGAGCGAAATCCCCAATCACTTTCAGGTAGGCCGACCGGGGACGAATGCCGACCGTATTCGACGCGGAGAATGAACCCGGAAACCGCCAGAACATACCGTGCATGGTCATCAGATAGTCGGGTTGCTGATTGGTGCCGATGTCCCGAATGCGGGGCCATTCGGTGTTCCAGCCGTGGGCACCATCGTAACTATGACTGGCTTTGGGGAGTCGGTAAAAATGCCAGCCCGTTGCCTTCTCCCGAACGCCCAGTAGAACCGATTTATGATCCCAGCCCGTAGCCCAGATAGGGTCGGTTTCTGGATTCTTATTCCCATAGATGCCACCGGGGCCGGTCACTTCCACAAACTGGTTTCGGCGGACAACCGTCCAGTCTTTGCCGTTCCATTCCGAAAGCGATCCGGCTGGAATATCGAATTGAACCAATGCCTGGGGGCCCGGCTCGCCATTGTTGGAGTAGACCATAACGCCCTGGCCCGAATAAACGCCTTTACCATGAGCACCCGGTAGCAGGTTCGAATGATGATTGTTCGACTCGTCCGATACTTTCGGGTTTTTGACGTTGTTGTCTTCGTAAAGCATTGTAGGCGTTAAGGTATTCACGTCGACTTCGTAAAACCCTTCCTCCATGGTGCCGTAATAGATTTTTCCTTTCGGGTCGGTCAGATGGCGAGCGTTTCCGGTGTGGCGTCCCTGCATAATTTTGTAGGGAATTGTCCGTACGTGTGCTTTGCTATCGATGGCATAAGGACCAATGAACAACTGGTTACTTTCGGGATGAATCATGCGGTTGGCGGGTGTACCACCAATGCTTTCGGGTCGCACAATCTGTTTTAAGTCCGACGTTATTTCGTACAGTTTGTCCGACGAGCCGAAGGGTAGGTGAGGACCATAAGTAACGACCCAGAGTTTACCGGCCCAGGGCACCACAGCACCCGTGCCACATTCGCCTTCGTTGTTATACATGGCCAGGTGCGGATAAATACCGCTGTAAGAAGGCAATGGTTTCGATTGCGCGACGGATACCTGGCTGCGCATAAAGAACAAGCCGACGAAATAGGCAGAAAGAATATATTTTTTCATTGCGTTAATGGTTCTTCGGACAGGATTTACAGGATGAACAGGATTAAACGTTGCTCCAATGGCTTTTTTGACGTCAAGCGGCCGTTTGTTGATCTGAGCAGAAACGTTTAATCCTGTTCATCCTGTAAATCCTGTCAAAAAATTATTCCCAGCCGGGACTTTGCGTAAGTTTTGGATTAGCCTGGATTTCTTCTAGTGGAATAGGATAGTATCGGTTTTTCGCCTGTGGGGTACGTGTTGGGTATACATCATTAACCGCTTTCGGAATCACCGTCAGGAAGGTATTGGTGCGTGTTAGATCGAACCAGCGGTCAGCTTCGGCAAACAGCTCCCATGAACGCTCCTGAAGCACCGCATCGATAAACGCATCTTTGCTCAGTCCCGGCGTCAGATCATTCAGCCCGGCCCGTTTACGAATGGTGTTGATATAAGTGTAAGCAAGCGCAGTCGGACCATTTTGACGGGCTTCGGCTTCAGCGGCAATCAGGTATACATCGGCCAGACGGATGATCGGGAAGTTGCAGTTATTCGCTTCGCCAATCGAATTCGGATCGCGGTATTTGCGGATCAGCACCCCTTTCGGCGTGATAGGCGTAATATCTTTCTGGCGGACAATGGCCCCCGATACATCGCGGTAAGTCGTGTCGAGCAACTGACGACGTTTGTCTTTGGGATCGAAGGAATCAAAGAATGCCTGATAGGCAAACCAGGAGCCATAAGATACTTTGGCGTAATCAGGGCCGCTGCTGTTTCGGGGACCGGCAATACCCATCACTGTTAGCCAGCGGCTGGGGGTTACGCGGTCGGCTTCCACAGCCCACATATTCTCAATACGAGCGGCATCTTCTTTGTCGACATCGAACACGTCCAGCACGTTTGGCATGAGCGAATACTTGCCCGAACTGATGGTGGCCTGCGCCAGTTGCAACGCCTTCGCCCAGTCTTCGTTATACAATGCTACTTTGGCATACAGCCCCTGAATGGCTTCTTTCGACGGACGGCCCTTCACCAGATTGGTCGAATAAGAGGGAAGCCCAGCAATGGCCTGATCCAGATCAGCGTAAATCTGCTTGTAAATATCTGCCTTTGGGCTTTTCGGAACGAGGGCTTCGGCTTCGCTGGTACTGGCTTTGGTCTTGATCGGTATTTCGTTGAAGGTCTTGGCCAGTGTCCAGTGATACAATCCGCGCAGAGCGTAGGCTTCGGCTACAATTTCGGTTCGACGTTGGACGTCCATCTGAATCGTAGGCACTTTCTCGATGATCCAGTTGGCATTTTCGATGCCCTTATAGCTAAACCGCCAGACGCCCTGCGGTCCTTCCGTTTCATGACGCCCTGAATTACGCTGAGCGGTAAAATAGGGGTCGTAGGTAAACAGCGTAATCGTATTTCGCCCAACTACCGGACGCGGATACGCCTGGTCGGCGGCAAAATCGGAGGCTGCCACCAGCGGAAAACCGTAGAGATTGATGAGCGAGCCCGCAGCCGACGCGATACCAGCTTCGGCATCCGATGCGGTCTTATAGAAGTTTGTCGTAAAAATGGACGAATACACCGACTCATCCAGTTTGCTGCACGAAACCGTCAGGCCCGACAACGCCATCAGCAGCAGGAGTGTTTTTTTCATGGGAGACAAAAGAGTGAAAGAGTGAAAGAGTGAAAGAGTGAAAGGGTGAATGAGTGATAGAAGTAGTGTGAAAGCGTCAGCCATTCGCTCTTTCGCTCATTCACTCTTTCGCTCTTTAAAAAGTGACCTGTAGCCCGCCCAGATACGACCGGGCAATGGGATATGTACCGTTATCGATAAACTGCGTGGTGGCATTGCCGAAGTTGTTGACCTCAGGGTCGAAACCACTGTATTTAGTGATCGTGAGTGCATTATTCGCGCTGACATACACCCGTATCTGGCTGATGCCTTTGATCTTGGGAAGGGTATACCCCAGTGAGATATTCTTCAGCCGCACGAACGACGCATCCTCTACATACCGATCCGATAGGGGTAACCGCCCACCCTGAAAACCACTCGCGTATTCGTTGCTTGGATTGGAGGGCGACCAGCGATTGACGAGCCCCGCCAGTACGTTTTGCTGACCGAGTGCCGTTTCGAATGTATAGCGGAACAGGTTCATAAGCTTGTTACCCTGTACGCCCTGCACGAACAGATTCAGATCGAAACCGCGATAACGAAGCGATGATGAGAAACCAAAAATGTATTTCGGCTGAGCATTGCCAACAATGGCCTGATCGGCGGCTGTAATGGTCCCATCGCCGTTGAGATCTTTGAGCTTATGACCGCCGATGCGTCCGTCGTAACCTGATAAAATTGTCTCGCCAGTCTGGCTGATGCCATCGAATACATAGGTCCGGTAAAGCCCCATCGGATAACCGACTTTGAGCAGAGCAAAGGCCGAGCGAGGTAACTCATCGATAACGCCGTCGAGGGCCAGTACTTCGTTTTTATTGAAGGTAATGTTGGCCGATGCATCCCATTGAAGTCCCCGGCCACCTCCTGGGAGAATTCGCCCGTTGACGGCCAGTTCCAGCCCCTTATTTTGGATCGAACCGAAATTACCCGTCAATGCCGTATAACCCGACGACATAGGCAGTACTTTCTGGAACAGCAGGTTGTCGGTTCGTTTGTTGTAGTAGTCGGCTACCAGCGACAGGCGGTTGCGGAACAGGCTGATGTCTAACCCAATATCGACCTGCGTAGAGCGCTCCCACTTCAGGTCCGGGTTCGGAATGGCGCTTGGATTGATGCCCGTAACCGGAACGTGGTTGTAATTATAGTTTAGCCCTGATGCACTTACCGTTGCCAGCGATTGGTAGGGGTCAATGGCCCCTGCATTTCCGGTGATGCCCCAGCTTCCGCGCAGTTTCAGGTCAGAAACCACCGAAACCGACTTCATAAACGGCTCTTCGATAATCCGCCAGGCACCCGCTACCGCCGGGAAAAATCCATACTTATTGTTCTCACCAAACTTGCTCGATCCATCGGCGCGGGCGGTCAGATCCAGAAAATATCTGTCTTTATACCCGTAGTTGATGCGTCCCAGGTATGAGTCGAGCCGGGATTTGCTCTTGTCGCTGCTGATGCGCTGATTTACGGCCAGTCCAACCGAATTATTCTCGGTAACGTCGTTCGGGAAATTCGATGCTGTTTGCGTATAGCTCTGATTAACATTGGCCTGCGTAGCCAGTACCGCCGTGGCCGTAATGGAATGGTGCTCGGCAATCCGGGTGCGGTAGGTAAAGATGCTTTCGTGCAGTAGTGTACGGCTATAGCCGCTTACATTGCTGGCATTCCCTCCGCCCGATGCCAGCTGCGACTGACTCAGTAGCGACAGGGGGGAGTAGTATTCGGATAAGCTATTACCCAGATCGGCGTTGAAACTAGGCCGGTACGTAAACCCTTTGAACAGCGTAAAGTCGACGTATACATTGGCCAGAATCCGTTGGGTCGTTTGCCGGTTGATGGGCGTAATAAAGTTCAGCGGATTGGTTACCTCCTGATATTGCCCGTTCATCTGATCCTGAAACGGAAATACACTGCCATCGGGTCGGTAGGGCGTCAGCGTGGGAGGAGCCGCTACCGCAGCGCCCAGCACCCCAGCCCGGCTGCTGGTAACATCGGAACTGGTACCGCCTACACTTACTCCTTTATTGACCGAATAGCCGTAGTATAAACTGGTGCCTACCTTCACCCGGTCGCTTAGCCGATGGTCGATGTTGGAGCGAAACGAGTAGCGGGTAAAATTGGAGTTTTTGATGATACCGTCCTGGTTGAAATAGTTCAGCGAGAGCGCCAGTTGCGTTTTTTGATTACCGCCCGATACCGAAAGCTGATGACTTTGCATAGCCGCTTTTCGGAAGATCAGGTCCTGCCAGTTGGTGCCCTGTCCCAGCGTAGACGGGTCAGCATAAATTGCCCGCTTGTAGACTTCATTCTCGAGTTGCGCAAACTGCTGGGCGTTCAGAACATCGAGTGTTTTATTTACCTGTTGTACGCCACCGTAGCCATCATAGCTAACCCGCGTAGCCCCGTCTTTTCCTCGCTTGGTCGTAATCAGCACCACACCATTGGCGGCCCGTGCCCCATAGATGGCGGTCGATGAAGCATCTTTCAGAACTTCAATCGATTCAATGTCATTTGGATTGATTTGCGAAAGTGGACTAACATCCGTGATACCACCGCTATTGGAAATCTGAATGCCGTCGATGACGTATAGCGGTTCCGAACTGCCGTTGATCGAGTTCGTCCCCCGAATCCGGACACTGACATTACCCCCTGGTGCGCCCGAATTCTGCGTGATCTGGACGCCCGCCACGCGTGCCTGTAGTCCCTGCGCTACGTTGGCTATGGGCGTTTGCAGCAGATCGGCAGCTTTTACCGAGGCAATAGCGCCCGTGGTTTCGATCTTTCGTTGCGTACCGTAGCCTACCACAACCACTTCCTCAAGGGCTTTCGTATCGGGGGCCAGTTGGATATTGATGGTACTTCGGCCTCCAACGGCCACTTCCTGACCCAGGTAGCCAACAAAGCTGACGACCAATACCGCGCCTTTGACCGGAACTGCCAGTTGGAACGTACCTTTGCCATCCGTAACGGTTCCGCGCTGGGTTCCTTTGAGAATGACGCTAACGCCCGGTAGGGTGCTGCCTTTTTCGTCGGTAATAGTGCCCGAAACAGTTCGGTCATCTGTTGGGCTGGAAGGTGGGGTTGGCTGCGCCAGCAGGGGCGAAAACCATCCCCAAAAAACAACGCAGTAGAGTAAAAGTTTTTGTCGCATAATATTCAGATATTTATAGTTTTTATGCCAATCGTTCCGCCAAGTCGGCGAGGTGAAATGCGAGTATGCAAAGGTAATTTTGTACTTTGCTGGGAACGTTAGTGAAGCATGACCATTTCGATGATCGAAATTATGGACAATGTAACCGATTGACTGATAGTTAATTGACGCATATGATTACGGAGAATGGACAACATGGTAAGACCGAAGCCTTCTATTTGATAGAGGTTTGTTGTCAGCGGGTTAGCGAAGCGTTTGGCAAACCAGATCGGGAGAACTGGACGAATAGCGATTACATTAACCTGAGCCAGGTGCTTTTCCGAAAAACCCGTGTGCGAATAAGTCCCAATACGCTGAAACGAATCTTTGGTAAGATCAAGACTGACGCTCGCTATTATCCCCAAAAAGCGACCCGCGATGCACTGGCTATTTACCTGGGCCATCCCGACTGGGAGCATTTTGTACAGATACAGGAATGGGCCGAACGCCAGATCGAGCCCAAACCAGTTGTAAACGAGCCGAACCAACTGCCCGATCTTCCAAAACAGGCGATCATAAGCAGACGCCCGCCAGCAGCCCAAAAGTGGCTTTGGCTAGTGCTGGTAGCTATAGCTTTACTAGCTGTGGTGATTTTTCTGATCCAGCCAGTCACCGAGCCTCTTGGTACTGTCTCGTTTATCTGTCGGAATCCACTGGGCGAGAATCCTCATTCGGCTGTTTTTGAACTCCGGCGTCAGAAGTCTGATAAAGACGAATTGTTTACGATTTTATATGGCGATGGGAAACGAGAGACGACGAATGCTATTGATAGCGTGTACACACATTATTACGAACGACCAGGGCGCTATTTTGCCGTCCTGCAGCACGATGGTGTGAACGTTGATTCGGCAACGGTATATGTACAGACGAAAGGATGGACTGCCACGGCGAACATGATGCACGATACGAGTCGGGTTTATCCCATCAATCTGAACGATCTATTGGTTACGAAACGGCTTAGTGTGAGTGCTCAGGATGCGGCTCATGCCGGTATCGACACCAACCGGACATTTTTTGTGGAGTTCATCAACAGCCAGCCTACTGACATTGATGGTGATAACTTCGAGCTGACCACGCGTGTGACTACATCGCAGGATCGGGCGGGTGTACGCTGCTCACAGGTAGGTCTGATCGTTTGGGGGGAGTCGTCGCAGCACCTGTTCGATGTCATAAAGCCTGGTTGTGTTCACTGGGCTGCCCTACAAACATCCGATGTGCAAAAAAATGGACATCGCGATGACCTAAGCTTTCTGGGTGCTGATCTTCGCCTGGGTGGAACGCTGAAACTGAAAGTAGCTGATCGAAAAGCACAGATATTTATCAATGCCCGGAAAGTATATGAGACCGTTTATACAAAACCGATGCACCAAATCTATGGGATTAAAATTCGGTTTTCTGGTATTGGTATGGTTCAATCCTTTTTGTTAAAGGATCTGCGAACCAATAAACTGTTTAATGGGAATTTTGGAGGATTAATGAGCCATTTTCCGTCTGAAAAAGAAAAAACCTCCAACCGTATAGAGTAAAATAGCAGCTGTTTCCAATACCGCTTCGGCGTAGTCGTTTGTGTATACGCCCGTCCGATAATCCTGTATCCAATCTATAAGGGCAGCGCAGTATACGAATAAGCCTAGGAGGGTTAGTGTAATGATACCCAGAAGAAGTAAGGTTTGTGGCTGTCGCATAAGTTAGTCAGGGGCGATTTTTTGTACTCCCGGCTGGATGAAGTACCCAGTCAGAAAAAGTGACACCACGGGAGTGTGGCAATTTTTCTGCCAAAACCGAAATCTAGCCTTCTACTCAGTCTGTAGACTAGTATCTTTTACCAAAAAATACCTCAACAACATCTATTAGTAATATATATATGCTAATAAATTCAATTGTTTAATCCGTTGTCTGAAAATCAATTAGAATGTTGTGGGGTGCAAACTCTACACTAGTGAGGGAGAATTAATACAGATTTCCCCAGCCTGTAGAGAAAAAGACCGGGCCAATTCTATTCAATAAATAGATTATTTAAAAACAATTAGCACAAACATACAGTTAGCTCCAATTACCCGATTCAAAAACAGGAATTAAGCTAGTAGCCGTGTGTCGTTGCCTGATTCATTGATAGAAAACGCTCAATTAGCTATTTTTTTGCTCTCAATATTGACTATACTACAACCTTATTAAGGGGGATACGTTATAGATTATGTAAGTTACTGAATTTGAATTTTCATAAACTATATGTCTACCAATAATATTCATCTTTTCCGGCAGCGAGATCCGGATGAACGGCCACCTGTACGCTTGACGATTACGGCTTATGCCGTTTTGTTCACTGCCTTTTTGGGTCTGTTTGTTTTGAAGTTGAGCGGCTTTGTGGATTGGTCGTGGTGGTGGATTAGTAGTCCACTTTGGCTTGGTCCCATTGGACAATCGGCTTGGATAGTACGTGATCGATTCCGGTCTGGACGATTCAGCGGAACTGTATCCCGCCGGTAAAAGATTCGATACGTTGTTTGAAGTTAGCTTCTTCGTTTAGTTACAACCAGTAGGGTCGGCTTGTATCCTGAAAATGATAGGCCTGACAACGTGGAGAGTTTCGGGCTAAGCTAGGCAGGGGATCTTTAAAAAATATAATCAAGCGCTTTCGAGGTAAACCCCGCGGTATGGGTGGATTATAGTTATTCTCTCTGTCTTTAGGTCGAGATATATGGCTTTTTGTGTCGACTGGTAACGTTCCCGGTAACGATTGCGTAGAAAAAGTCAATTGTATACTTGGAAAAGTAAAGGATTAACGGAAATTTAATAAGCAGAAGTTGAAGCTTCGTGGTGTCTCGGGAATCGTCATTTCGCTAAAAAGTACAATTTGTTTCAGGTTCGTTTCCGGTTGCCAGAGGCTTACGAATGACAAATCCGTACGTTTCTATACTCGTTTAATCCAGGTACACTTGTGAACTACAAATCATTGCCGGACGAAATACTGCTGGTTTATCTGCGGACAGGCGATGAGCTGGCTTTTCGGGCCATTTATCAGCGTTACTGGAAAAAACTGTATAGCATTGCCCTGCGAAAAGTTGAATCCGTAGAAATTGTGGAAGAAATCGTTCAGGATATATTCCTCAAACTATGGGAGCGCCGTGACAACCTGCGAGTCGAACATTTAGAAGCCTATCTGTTCACGGCCGTTCGCTATGCGATCATCAACCACATCAAGGCGACCATTATCCATGAAAAATATGCGGATTATATCGTCGATTTGTCTTCCGAAGCTGTCAATACTACCGATGAACAACTCAAACTAAACGAGTTGATGAGTGTGGTTGAGAGACAGTTGAACGATCTGCCCGATAAGACCCAGCAAATTTTCAGGCTTAACCGTCTGGAGCATCATTCCATCAAAGAAATCTCTTCCCGGCTGAAAGTGCCCGAACGAACCGTTGAGTACCATCTTAGCCAGGCCATTAAAACGCTGCGCGTTTACTTGCGGGATTATCTTCCCGCTCTGGCCTATGTATATCTTTCCTGGTCGACAATCCATTAGCCCATCGTTGACCAGTATTTCGCTCGCTCTCCTGTGAGGATTCCTTCTGTTCTGCAGTAGTGATTCCAGAAAAAAGCCGTAGTTTGCCTGATGGGTCGTTCCATGAACGATTTTTTGGGCAATAGAGAGGTACGATTCGGCATTCTGCCAGTATTATACGGTAAGACCTTCGTGAATGGACACTGTCTCGAACGTAAATTGTCGTTGATGCTTTTCAAAGACACGTCTTTGGCGGCTACTCCTTTTATCGTTTTGGGGCATGTCGGTTAGGCCAGTTTTTGTTTTTGAGCCACAAACGGAGTGTTGCCTTATCAAGGGTTATCCAAATTAAAATTCATACGTATTTATGTCTTGCAGTCTGAATGGTAAAGAATTAGCCATGTATGACGTCATTATCATCGGCTCTGGCGCTGGCGGGGGCATGGCGGCTTACCAACTCACCAAAGCAGGTGCCAATGTCTGTTTGCTGGAAGCAGGCGGCTATTTTGACCCGGCTGATCCGAAGTACATCACGCAGCTAAAATGGCCCTACGAATCCCCACGCAGAGGAGCGAGTACAGTTCGGGCGTTCGGTGATTTCGACGCTGCCTGGGGCGGCTGGCAAATTGATGGGGAGCCTTATTCTGCCGAAACGGGTACCGAATTCCACTGGTTTCGCTCCCAGATGCTGGGCGGACGAACCAATCACTGGGGCCGTATCTCCCTGCGTTTTGGCCCCGACGATTTTCGGCGCTACAGCCTTTCCGGTATTGGCGCCGACTGGCCGATTGGCTATGATGACATGAAACCCTACTACGATCGGGTCGATAAGCTTATTGGGGTGTTTGGTACCAATGTTGGATTGCCTAATGAGCCTGATGGCTTTTTTCTGCCACCACCCAAGCCCCGTCTGCACGAAATGCTGATTACCAAGGCAGCTAGAAGTATCGGTGTGCCCGTATTTCCGTCCCGATTGGCCGTACTGACCAAGCCCATCAATCAGGAACGGGGAACCTGCTTTTATTGTGCCCAGTGTGGCCGAGCCTGTTCGGCCTATGCCGATTTTTCATCGTCGTCGGCACTGGTTATTCCGGCGTTGAAAACGGGTAAGCTTACCCTCATCAACAATGCGATGGCCCGCGAGGTATTGACCGATCCACAGAGTGGCCTGTGCACAGGGGTATCGTACGTCGATAAGAACAGTTTGCAGGAACGAACTGTAAAAGGGAAAATGGTGATACTGGCGGCCAGCACCTGCCAGTCAGCCCGGCTTCTGCTAAATTCAAAATCGTCCCGCTTTCAGCGTGGACTGGCCAATGGATCGGGTGTAGTCGGTAAGTATCTGAACGATTCAACGGGGGCTTCCATGTCTGGTTTCATACCTGCCCTAATGAACCGCAAACGGTATAATGAAGATGGAGCCCAGAGCTGCCATATTTATACACCCTGGTGGCTCGATAACAAAAAGCTGGATTTCCCACGCGGGTACCACATCGAATACGGGGGCGGTATGCGTATGCCCGATGCTGGTTTCATGGGTGGTATTGAAGCCTATAATGGGCGTATGGCCGACGCCAGTGGTAAGAAGAAAGAAGCCGGTGGGTATGGAGCTAGTTTAAAGGAGGATTATCTTCGGTACTACGGCGCATTTGTTTCGATGGCGGGCCGGGGCGAACCTGTACCGATGGAAAGTAACTATTGCGAAATTGACCCAAATCGGGTGGATCAGTACGGTATTCCTACCTTGCGGTTTAATTACAAATGGTCGGATTATGAAATAAAACAGGCCCGGCATATGCAGCAAACCTTCGATGAAATTCTTCATGCGATGGGTGGACAGCGGGTTAGTCCTGCCCCCGGTGCCGACCGAAATTATGGGCTGGAAGCTCCGGGCCGCATTATTCATGAAGCAGGTACCATTCGGATGGGGAACGACCCAAAAACGTCTGCGCTTAACGCATTTCAGCAGGCCCATGAAGTCAAAAATCTGTTTGTGGTCGATGCCGCTGCGTTCCCTTCACAGGGCGATAAGAACCTGACCTGGACCATTCTGGCCTCATCCATGCGTACTTCGGACTATATCATCGACCAAATCAAAAAGAAAGCCCTATGAACCGCCGGGACATTCTAAAATCGCTTCCACTGACTACCCTGAGTTTTTCGGCTGCCACCCCAGAGGCTTCCCCAACGGTTCCTGTACCAAAGGCAGCTATTACGGAGTTCAAAAACGGAAAATCCCCCGAAGAGCAACGCCGGGACAATGCCCTGCAAGCCGCCAAATTCCTGACGGCCCACGAACTGGCTACCGTTACCTTGCTGTGCGACATCATTCTGCCGGCCGATGCCCGGTCGCCGAGTGCATCACAGGTAGGTGTACCCCAGTTTATTGAGTTTATGCTCAAAGATCAGCCCGATATGCAGACCCCGGTTCGGGGAGGACTGAGCTGGCTGGATCACGAATGCCGCCAGCGTTTTGGGAAGGCGTTTACGGATTGTACGGTGCCCCAGCGCATTGCTGTAGTGGACGATATTGCCTATCCGGCTAAAGCTAAACCCGAACATATGCATGGCGTAGCGTTCTTTTCGCGTATGCGCAACCTGACGGCCGCTGGGTACTTCACCAGCAAGGCCGGTATTGCCTACCTCGGCTATATGGGAAATACCCCCCACCAGTGGGCAGGCCCTCCTAAGGAGGTACTAGACCAGTTTGGCCTAAGCTTCGATTCCGATGTACACTATGCGGATATGGGTTGATGCCTGAAAACTAGCGAGAAACATTGCATGCTTCACCATCTGATACTCGGCTGGCTGGCTCTTTTAGGGCTCCTGCTGTCGGGAAAACAACAACCCATGCCCATTGAAACGCAACTGACTTTCGATGCCAAAGGTCATACGCTGAATAATAACCAGGTTTTTTCGCCAGACGACCGCTGGATGGTGTACGATACGCGTAATGTCGATACGGGTTTAGGGCAAACCAGCTCGATTGAACTATTCGATGTGCGCACAGGAAAAACCAGCCTGTTGTATCGAACGACCAACCAGACTGAATACGGCCCCGGAGCGGGCGCGGTTACGTTTTCGCCTACGGAAGCAAAGGTTTTGTTCCTGCATGGGCTCCGAAACGCTGATGCCCGCTATCCATATGCGATGAGTCGGCGAACCGGGGTGCTGGTCGATGTCAACCAGCCTCAGAAGCCCCACTTTCTGGATGGTCGATGCCTTAGCCCTCCGTTTGTGCCGGGGGCTTTGCGTGGTGGCACACATGCCCATCAGTGGAGTGATGACGGACAGCGCATCAGCTTTACGTATAACGATGAAGTCATGGAGCGGCTTTCCCAAACGAACCCAGCCGTAAAAGACCTTCGGACGGTAGGGGTTTTAAGTCCCGCTCATCCCGTAAAGGTTCATGATTCGAACGATGCGGATTGCTTTGATGGGGAGTGGTTTGCTACCATTATTACGCAGGTGACCGAGCAGCCTACGTTGGGTTCTGACGAGATTGAGCGAGCGTTCGATGAAACCTGGATTGGCCATACTGGATACCGTAAAGCCGATGGTAGCTGGCAAAAGCGAGCCATTGCATTTCAGGGTAATGTTCGGAATAAGGTCAATCAACTCGTTACGGAAGTGTTTGTGGCCGATTTGCCGGAGGACCTGACCGGAGCGAAACCCGGCCTGCCACTGGAGGGTACGACAACTACCCGCCCTAATCCACCCGCAGGTGTCACCCAGCGCCGGATCACATTTACGGAACACGGTGTTGAAGGACCCCGGCATTGGTTACGGAGCTTACCAGACGGCTCACTCATTGGGTTCCTGGCTAAAGACGCTGCAGGAGTAATCCAGATCTTTGGTGTTTCGCCCAATGGCGGTCCGATTCGGCAACTGACGCACCAGCCGTTTTCGATACAGACGACGTTCAACTTCAGCCCCGATGGGAAGCAGGTTGCCTATACAGCTGATAACAGCATTTTCGTGACCGATCTGGCCAATGGCAACCACCGTCGTCTTACCCCCCGGTCAGCAGACGACCAACGCCCGATCAATGCGGTAGTCTGGTCCAACAAAGGGGATAAAATCGTTTACAACCGATACGTGCCGACCGACGCTGGACGGTACATACAATTGTTTCAGCTAACGGGATTCTGATAAAGTAGATGTCGTAGCTGGCACTAACGTTTAAGTCAACAGGAGTAGCCTAATGGATTTTCATTAGGCTATTTTTTTGTCGTTGCCAGGGATCACCCAAAATCGCTTTGTAGACTACGGTAACTAAGTTACGCCTGAGCACATAGGTCGTGGCACATACCAACCAAGATCCTACACTTACGCCAACCCTCTTATTCACTGACGATTTACGACTAGAACTATTGATTAAGACAATAGCATTATATCAATAATTATAGCCCTGAATGTCAATAATGATTGTATCTTTTGAATAAATAACTGGATCGATTGCGGTTGGCTACCTCTTTCCTTGACTCTAGAAAGGAAACCATTGCTACAGGGCCATGAGCCGAAAATCGTTCGGGCAACTTTTACAGAAGTATTTGCGGGGAGAATGCACACCCGAAGAGAAAGCCTTTGTGGAACACTGGTATGGTTCGCTGGAAACCGAAACGGGCGAGTCGGGGCAGGACCTGGACTGGGTAGAGCTGGAAAATCGGCTCTGGAGCCAGATGCAGCGTAAACTGCATGATGACGAGACCGCCGACGAGGCCCGTATCGTTGCCATGCCTGCAACCCGCTATCGGTGGGTGGGTGTTGCAGCCGCTGTGTTACTCCTGGCTGGCTGGTTCTTCAGCCGACAGACATTCCAGAAACTGGAGTCGAATACGGCGCAAACAACGTCAGTTGGTACCAATTGGCTGGAGCGGACCAACACCACATCGAAATCAATGCTGGTTCGCCTGGATGATGGGAGCAAGGTTCATTTAGCTGCCCGGAGTTCCATACGATTTCCCAAAACATTTGCAGCAGATCATCGAACGGTTTACCTGACTGGCGACGCTTTTTTCGACATTCAGAAGATGCCGTCGCGCCCGTTCTTCGTGCATACGGGCAGTATCGTCACGAAAGTACTCGGAACCAGCTTTTTTATCCGCACACAGGCCATTACCAGACAGGTTCGTGTGGAGGTAATAACGGGTCGGGTGGCGGTATACGAAGAAAAATCGCCGAAGAAGAAAGATGATAACGGCGTTGTGCTTACTCCAAATCAGGCCGCCACCTTTTTTGCCGAAGCACAACATTTCGTGACGGGGCTGGTCGAGAAACCGGTATTGATTCAGAAACCGACTGTTGAAGCCAAACAACTGTCGTTTCAGTTTGATGATACGCCTTTATCGGAGGTGCTGGGTCGGCTGCAACAGGCCTATGGGATTGCCATTGAGGTCGAAAATGAACAGCAGAACAACTGCCCACTCACTGCCGATTTAACCAACCAGCCTTTATACACTCAGTTGGATATTATCTGTGCCGCTCTAAAGTCCAGCTACAAAGTGCAGGGAACTACAATCCTGATCAGCGGCAAAGGGTGCGAATAAATGAGTAATGTATAATGTAAAATGAACAATGGATAATGGATAATGCCGAATGGGGAATACAGAATGGGTAATGGCCTGATTACCGGAAGAACACTATTCATTACCCATTGTCCATTATTCATTAAATCGAACGGGCCTATGTAACAACCCTTCTTCTGACTTAAAAAGTGACGCTGGCCATGCGGCTAACATAGGCCAGCGTCGATGTTTCTCCTGAACGGGCAGACCGCGAATCATGCCCCGTACACAGGAGGTCGTTGTCAAATTTCCATTTAACAAACCCTTTAAAGGTATGAAAAAAAGAGTACCCTTACCAACAGGCTGCTCAACCGGCCTACGTGCTCATTCATTTTTGAGGCTTATGAAACTATCGCTTACTCAGCTTTTCCTGATGGTTGCCTGCACGAGTTTTTCGCTGGCGTTCGATGGGAAAGCGCAGGAGTTGATGACTCGGCCCGTTACGCTCAATGTTGAAGGGCAACGGCTGCGGACGGTGTTAAGCCAGATCGAACGCCAGACCTCCGCCCGGTTTGTGTACAGCTCTAAAACCGTCAATCCCAACCAGCCGGTGACCATCTCGGTAAAAGACAGATCATTGACCGAAACCCTTTCCGAATTGCTCAAACCGCTCAAACTGACGTATCGGCTTGTAGGTGGGCAGATCGTGCTGGATACGGAAAATGAAGCTCAAACGCAGGTCAGCAATCCGACTGTTGCCCCGATGGAACAGGCCGTGGCCGGAACAGTTACGGACGAAAAAAATGCACCGCTACCGGGCGTTAGTGTGGTGGTGAAAGGTTCGACCCGTGGCGCTACAACGGATGCAACCGGGAAATACCGCATCACGGTGCCCGACGGCAACGGCACTACCTTAACATTTTCGTTTGTAGGTTATCAGAGCCAGGATGTTGTGGTGGGGAATCAGACAACCATCAATGTGTCGATGGTGCCTGACGTTAGCTCACTCGATGAGGTGGTGGTTATTGGCTACGGTGCCGTTCGGAAAAAAGACCTGACGGGCTCTGTGGTTCAGCTCAAAAGTGAACAGTTGAAAGAAGTGCCGACAGCCAATGTACTGGAAGCGGCTCAGGGTAAGATTGCCGGAGCCGACATTACCCGCAACAGTGGTCAGGCGGGGGCTGGCGTCAGCATCCGAATTCGGGGGAACCGGTCGATTGGTGGCAATAACGCACCCCTGATCATTGTCGATGGGATTCAGTACAGCAACCTGGAAGATATCAATGCTAATGATATTGAAACGATGGATGTGCTGAAAGATGCGTCTTCGATTGCCATCTACGGATCGCGGGGCGCTAACGGGGTCATTCTGATCACGACCAAAAAAGGAAAGCTGGGGAAACCCGATATCTCGTTCAATGCCTATTCGGGCATCTCTGAGGTGACCATGTATCCGAAAGCGATGGATATCAATGCCTTTCGCGATTTCAAGCGGGAAGCCTGGCGGGCGGCTGGTGTCTGGAAAAGCCCGGCCGATGATGCCGCCATTTTTACCAACGTAGCCGAGTACAATGCGTTACAGAATGGTATCTGGACTGATTATCAGGATGCGTTGATTCATAATGGACTACAGCAGGACTATCAGGTGGGGTTCCGGTCGGGCACCGATAAGCTGAAATCGTATGTGTCGGTGGATTATTATAATGAAAAAGGCATCCTGAAACTGGATGAGATCAAACGCTATACGGGGCGGCTGAATGTCGATTATACTATCAATAACTGGATGAAGATCGGCCTGTCGACGCAGCTCACCTATTACGACCAGAGTGTGCGTCGTGACCCACTGAACCAGGCCAACAAAATTAGCCCGCTCGGTTCGCTCTATGATGCCAACGGCAATTTTAACTACATCATGCTCGACGGTCAGACGGCTAACCCCTTATCCGACGAGCAACCCAATGTGTTCAATAACTCGATCCTGACCACTCGCATTCTGACCAACGGCTATATGGAGCTAACACCCTTAAAAGGGCTTACGGTTCGGAGTACGCTGGGCGTGAACCTGGCGTCGATTCGGAATGGGGCCTATTCGTCGCCTAAATCCATTGACCGTTCCCTGACGGGTAAATCGTTGGCGACCTACGATGCCAGCAACAGCCGCAGCATCAACTGGGAAAACGTTGTGACCTACCAGCGTACATTGGACCAGCATGCTTTTACCTTTACGGGAATCGCCAGCTACATTGGTAACTCATCGGATAATGTGTCAGCGTCGGGTGTGAATCAGTTATTACCGTCGCAGTTGTTCTACTCGCTAGGCAGTGCAACAGAAGAGATCAAGATCAACTCAGCCTATTCTAAAAATAACCTCGTCTCGTTTGCTGGTCGGTTGAATTATGCCTTTCGGGATCGGTATCTGCTCACACTAACTGCTCGTGAAGATGGTTCGTCGAAACTGGCTACGGGCAATAAATGGACGTTCTTCCCATCGGCAGCGTTTGCCTGGCGCGTGATCGAAGAAAAATTCATGCAGGGCGTAAAAGGACTTAGCGATCTGAAACTACGGGCCAGCTATGGGGTGGCCGGTAATGATCCGTCGGGGCCCTACGCCACCCAGACCACGCTCACCCGGATTGCCTTTGGTTATGATGACATAGCCGCCCCTGCTTACACCTTTTCGCGAAACGTGGGTAATGCTGAACTGGGCTGGGAGTTGTCGTACACCAAAAACCTCGGCCTGGACTTTGGCTTGTTCAATGGGCGCATCAACACCTCGATCGACTACTACGATACCCGAACCGAAGCTTTGCTGCTGGACCGTGGCCTGCCCCCAACGACCGGCGTAACGACCGTAAAGCAGAACATCGGCAAAACCCGCAACCGGGGTATTGAAGTAACGCTGGGAAGTACCAACATTCGTACCAACAACTTTAGCTGGACTAGCAACGTCACCTTTACCAAAAACAAGGAAGAAATTACGGAACTGGTGACGGGAGGCAACGATATTGGCAACGGCTGGTTCATTGGTCAGCCCATCAACGTATTTTACGATTATGAAAAACTAGGAATCTGGCAAACCTCGGAAGTCGATGCCGCTGCCAAGATCTCGCCTACGCAGTTGCCCGGTGAAATCAAGGTGAAGGATCAGAATGGCGACGGAAAAATTGATGCCGTCAACGACCGGATCATTCTGGGGACGCCCCGGCCTAAATGGAGCGGTGGCTTCGACAATACCATCAAATTCAAGGGGTTCGATCTGAATGTGTTCCTTTATGCACGCATTGGACAGATGATCAACTCCGACCGTTCGGCCCGTTTCGATCAGCAGGGAGTAGGCAACAGCACCGCCGGACTGGATTACTGGACGCCCGAAAATCCGACAAATGCATACCCTCGTCCGAATAAAAATGGGGGCCTCAAATACGTCTCGACGCTGGGTTATGTCGATGGCTCGTTTGCCCGGATTCGGAATATCACGCTGGGCTATAACGTCCCGACTAGTTTCCTGCGTTCGAAAGTAATTCGGAGTGTGCGGCTGTATGCAACGGGCAAAAACCTGTTCACCTTTACCAAGCTCAATTACGACCCTGAGCGTGGTGGCTCCGAAAACTTCCCGATGACTAAACTCTATGTTTTTGGCCTGAACGTCAGTCTATAACCCCTAACACTGCTATTGATCATGAATACCTATTTTTTTAAAAAGACGGGGTTATTGGTGTTATCCCTGCTTACACTCGTCTCGTGTAAGGATGTACTGGACGAATATAACCCCAGCGGTCTGACTGCCGAAACCGTATATACGACCCCCGAAGGGTTCGAGACCCTGGTGAATGCCGCCTACACCTATCAGCGCTGGTGGTACGGTAAAGAGGAAGGATACAACATTGCCGAAACCGGAACCGACATCTGGACCAGTGGATCGGGCGAAGTATACCGCGATCTGACGCAATACCTGAACTTACAGGGGAGTAATGGCGCGCTGGTGAGCGAATGGCGGGAGTTTTATGCAGCTGTCAATCTCTGCAACGGCGGTATCGCCCGTATCGATAAAGCCGGTCTTTCCGCAACGCTGCGGCCAATTCGCGAAGGTGAGCTGCGATTCCTGCGGGCGTTTTACTACTGGCATATTGTCGAAACCTGGGGTGGCGTTCATTTTACGACAGAAGAAACCAACGGCATTGTATCGACGGCCAATCGGACTCCGGTCGAGACATTTTATAACCAGATCTTTGAGGACCTGAAATTTGCCGTTGCCAATCTGCCCGTTACCCAGCCTCAGTATGGAAAAGTGACGAAGGGCGCTGCCCAGGCGTTTCTGGCGCGGATGTACCTGACCCGAGGAATGAACAAAGAAGCGCTGGACATGGCGCAGGCCGTTATTGCGAGTAACACCTACAAGCTGGAAGCCAACTATGCTGACCTCTGGAAGATGAGCAATCTGAAAACCAAAGAGGCTATTTACGTGGTCGATTATTCGACGAATCTGGCCCTTAACGACCTGGCCAACTCGACTTTTAATCCCTACGGCCACAGCCGGGGGAGCAACAACGGCCACCTTCTGTTTCTGATGAAGTACGACGATCGGCCCGGCATGACCCGCGACATCCCGAACGGGCGGCCTTTCAATCGATACATGCCTACGCGTTACCTGCTCGACCTCTACAGCGATAACGATGCCCGCTATGAAGGCTCATTCCAGGAGGTGTGGTTTGCCAATTCGACCTCGCGTCCGGCCGGTATGAACCTGGGTGATACGGCGGTATACTGCACCCGGAAAGAAATTCCCGATGCATTTGAAGCGACCCGCAAATACCAGACCTACGATCGTAGTAAGATTTACAACGCCAACGGAACCGTAAAAGATAACCTCCGTTACCCGACTTTGTCGAAATTTATGGACCCCACGCGGGCCAGCCTGAACGAAGCCCAGAGTGCGCGGGATGTGTTTGTGATCCGACTGGCTGAGGTGTACCTGATTGCGGCTGAAGCCCAGATGAAGCTGGGTAATCTACAGGCGGCTGCCGATTATGTAAACGTCCTGCGAACACGGGCCGCTAAATCAGGTAAGGCGGCTGCCATGCAGGTAACCTCCACGCAGATGAATCTTGATTTTATGCTGGACGAACGAGCCCGCGAACTGGCTGGTGAGCAGATTCGGTGGTTCGATTTGAAACGTACGGGTAAATTGCTGGAGCGTGTCCGGCTCGATGCCCCTGATAATGCTGTCAATCTTCAGGATTATCATGTCCTACGACCAATCCCGCAAACTCAACTGGATGCGGTAACCAATAAAACTGAATTTACCCAAAATGCTGGATACCAATAGAACGCAGATTATTATGATCCTTATGATTTATCATGATCTGTGTAAATCATAAGGATCATAACAATCTGCGTTCTATTACTAGCAAAAAACAGCCTAGAAAGCATGAAAAAAAGCCGCCGATTTCTCAACGTTATTCTCGTCGCTCTGGCGCCACTGGCGGTTTCAGCCCAGATATATAGCTGGACCAACCTGCCGAAAATAACCCAGCCAACGTTTCGTAAGGACACGATTTCGATTCTGACACAGGGAGCAAAACCCGACGGCGTTACGCTGAATACCAAGGCCATCAATGCCGCTATTCTGGCGTGTAGCCAAAAAGGGGGAGGGGTGGTGATGGTGCCTGCCGGTTTGTGGATGACTGGCCCTATTGAGCTGAAAAGTAATGTCAATCTTCATCTGAAGAAGTCGGCAACGCTGCTCTTTACAACCGACAAAAGCCAGTATGCGCTGGTTGAAGGAACGTATGAAGGCAAAAAAGCCGCCCGGAATCAGTCGCCTATATCGGGAATGAACCTCCAGAATGTAGCCATTACGGGGCAGGGAATCATAGACGGTAACGGCGATGTCTGGCGGGCGGTCCATAAGAGCCAGTTGACCGAACCGCAGTGGAAAGAAAAAGTGGAATCGGGAGGTGTGTTGAAAGAGGACGGGAAAACCTGGTATCCGAGCGAGCAGTTCAAACGGGCTAGTACCGAAAACAAAAGCATGCTTCTGACAGCCGGTAAAACCCCGCAGGACTTTGCCGATATGAAAGACTTTTTACGGCCTAACCTGCTGGTGTTGACGGGTTGTAAAAACGTATTGCTGGAGGGAGTGACGTTCCAGAACTCACCCGCCTGGTGTCTGCATCCGCTTATGTGTCAGGAACTGACCATCCGCAACGTAACGACTAAAAACCCTGAATACGCTCATAATGGCGATGGGATGGATATTGAATCCTGTAAAAATTTCCTGATCGAAGGCTGCACGCTCGATGTGGGCGATGATGCCATCTGCATCAAATCCGGAAAGGATGAAGAAGGCCGTAAACGCGGTATGCCAACCGAAAACGGCATTATCCGAAACAATACCGTATACAATGGTCATGGTGGATTTGTTATCGGTAGTGAGATGAGTGGCGGAGCGCGGAATATCTTCGTCTACAACTGCACATTTATGGGTACCGATAAAGGGCTACGTTTCAAATCGGTACGCGGTCGGGGTGGGGTGGTTGAGCATATCTATGCGAAAGACATTTATATGAAAGACATCGCGCAGGAAGCCATCTTCTTCGATATGTATTATTTCGTGAAGTTCGCAACCGATAGTGAACGCGACGAACGCCCTGTGGTCAACGAAGGAACGCCGATATTCCGGGACATGAAGTTTGAAAACATAGTTTGCAACGGGGCCAGCAAGGGCGTTTTTATTCGTGGTTTACCCGAAATGCCGATTAAGAACATTGTGATGGAAAAGCTGGTGCTACAGGCCGACAAGGGCGTGGAACTGATCGACGCGAGTGGTATTCGGCTGAAGGATGTTCAGCTCATTACCCAAAGTACCAAGCCGGTTATTCTGGTCGACAATAGCAACAACCTGACCTTCGACGCTATTCGATACGATCCGAAAGCCAGCCTGCTGTTTTCGATAAATGGCGAACGAAGCCAGGCCATCGAAGTCAGAAACACCGATACAACGAAAGCACAGACCAAAGCAGAATTTAATAAGGGTGCCCAGGAAAAGAATCTCTTACTGATGTCGAGTAAGTAAACGTCATGAGTTGGAGCTACTGTTTGTTTTAGTCACGGTCACTCAATCACTAATTCACTCAATCACTCAATATCATGATACCGATGCATAGATTTTCGCTTCTGGCTATCCTCCTGGTGCTTTCCGCTTTTACGCCACCCACTAAAATTACCGTCTACCTGATCGGCGATTCGACCATGTCGATCAAGCAGGTGAAAGCCTATCCCGAAACAGGCTGGGGGATGCCGTTCGCCTATTTTTTCGACGAAACCGTTACGGTCGATAACCGGGCGCAGAACGGGCGGAGTACCCGGACATTTATCGAGGAAAATCGTTGGCAACCCGTTGTCGATCAGCTAAAGGAGGGCGATTACGTGTTCATTCAGTTTGGGCATAACGATGAAGTGCCGACCAAGAAAAGCTATACAACCGAAGCTGATTTTCGGACCAACCTGCTACGGTTTATTACCGAAACGCGAGCCAAAAAAGCCACTCCTGTACTCATCACTCCTGTGGCGCGTCGAAAATTCGATGAAGCCGGAAAAGTTGAAGGCACGCATACCGTCTATGCTGAACTGGTACGAAAGGTTGCCGCAGAAAATAAAACGCCCTTGATTGATCTAGATACCCAAAGCCAGCAGCTTCTCCAGCAGTTTGGCGTCGAAAATTCGAAACTTTTGTTTCTTCAGTTAGCACCGGGCGAACACCCCAATTACCCGGAAGGTAAAGAAGACAATACGCATTTCAGTGAACTGGGTGCCCGTCGTATGGCCGAAATAGTTCTGGCAAACATCAAATCACTAAAACTTGACCTTGCCGACCGCATTGTGAAACCAGAAAAAGCCAAATAGACAATCGTGGCCGAGCCGCGAGTATGGAATCTGCCGAACGTCCTATTTCCTATAAATGAAACAACTGCTTCTGCTTTTTTGCCTGGTAGTCTGCGCGCAGGTTGCCATAGGTCAGTCAACGCTGTCCCCTACGACCTCCATCACTTTTACTGTTGCTCAGGATGGAAGTGGCAATTATAAGACCATTCAGGATGCCGTCAATAGCTTCCGCGATCATATGCAGTTGCGTGTTACACTGGTCGTTAAAAATGGCACCTATGCCGAAAAACTCGTTATTCCATCCTGGAAACCCAATATTCATATTATCGGCGAAAGTAAAGAAGGCGTCATTATCACGGGCGACGATTACTCGGGCAAAGCTTACCCTGGCGGCAAAGACGGGACTGGAAATAGTAAATTCAGTACCTATACGTCCTATACCGTGCTGGTCGATGCTCCCGACATTATCCTGGAAAATCTGACCATTCGCAACACGGCTGGTCGGGTGGGGCAGGCGGTTGCGTTGCATGTCGATGCGGATCGATTTGTCTGCCGAAACTGTGTACTCTTGGGGAATCAGGACACGCTCTACGCAGCCGCCGAAGGCAGTCGACAGTATTATGAAAACTGTTATATCGAAGGAACCACCGATTTTATATTCGGTAAATCGATCGCCGTTTTTCAGGCCTGTACCATCAGAAGCCTGTCCGATTCATTCATCACCGCAGCCGCTACACCCGATTATCAGGCATATGGCTTTGTTTTCTTCGACTGCAAACTCATTGCTGATCCATCTGCCCGAAAAGTATATCTGGGCCGTCCCTGGCGACCTAGTGCCAAAACCATTTTCATCCGGACCGATATGGGCGATCATATTTTGCCCACTGGCTGGGATAACTGGGGCAATGCGGCCAATGAAAAGACGGTCTTTTACGCCGAATATGGCAGTACGGGGCCCGGTGGAACTACGGCAAAACGAGTAGGGTGGTCGAAGCAGTTATCGGCCAGAGAGGCCAGACAGTATACGCTGGCGACTATCTTTTCGGCGCAATCGGTCTGGCTACCCACTACCCGCAAGCCGTAGTGTACAGCGAAATTATACGGCATCTGCCCTCCCCCTACCTGGACAAAACGCTCTAAATAGATTCGCTCAAACAACCTCTATGGCCTGATATTCAGACACTGATTATGAAAAAAGTCCTTTTTATTTACTGGTTGGCTCTGGTACCACTGGCGCTTATGGCTCAGAACCCCGTGCCTGCCAAGCCGCGTATATTAATCAGTACCGACATTGGGGGCACCGATCCGGACGATAATCAGTCCATGACCCATTTCCTGATGTACAGCGATCGGTTCGAAACGGAGGGACTTGTTTCATCGCCTTCGTACGGGAACGGCACCAAGCAGAATCTGCTGGCCATGATCGACTTGTACGAGAAAGACCTGCCCAAACTTCGTCAGCACAATCGGGGCTATCCTTCGCCCGATGCGTTGCGGGCGGTGTGCAAGCAGGGGCGGCATGGGGCAGCACCTTTCAAAGGGTATACGTCGGCTACGGAAGGGTCTGACTGGGTTATCAAATGTGCCAAAAAGCCAGGTAAACAGCCGTTGTGGGTACTTGTTTGGGGTGGATTAGAAGACGTGGCCCAGGCGCTGCATGATGATCCTTCGATTCAAAGCCGCATTCGGGTGTACTGGATCGGTGGCCCCAATAAGAAATGGAGCGCGAACAGCTACGCGTACATTGCCCGGAACTTCCCTAATCTATGGTTCATCGAAGCGAACGGCTCCTACAACGGATTCTTTTCAAATACGGGGTCGCCCGATAGCCTGAATACGCGTAACTACTACGACCATTATATCCGTGAAGCTGGTTTTCTGGGTAACGATTTTAAGAACTACTACAAGGGAAATCCCAAGATGGGTGACACGCCATCATTACTCTATGTGATGGATGGCGACCCGGCCAACCCATCGCGGGAAAGTTGGGGAGGGAGTTTTGAACCATTTACCCACAGTCCCCGAACGATCTTCAATCGCAATACGACCCTTACCGATACAGTGGGGGTGTATTCGGTGATGGAATTCCATTTCAGAGGCCCTGAAATCAATTTGGCGACCGATTCAGCTTGTTTTACGATGGTCGTTCAGGCGCAGATTGGTGAGCAGAAATGGCCGGGTTACTACCTGGGGAAAGGGCACTACGCGATCATGTACGTTCCCAAGCAGGCCGAAACGTTGACGTATAGCATCCGCTCAACTATTCCGGGCTTTGCCACTCAAACCGGAACGTTTGTTGTCAACAATATATGGCCGGGTAAACAGGACGCTGACGATTTCCGATTAGGGCCCAACTGGTTCACCGACCGGAAAGACCCGGCCCTTTTTGATGGTCGGCAGCAAGGCGCAAAAACCGTTCTCAAATGGCGACGCGACATCTTGCTGGATTGGGCCAGACGATGGAAATGGCTCCAGTAACGCCGAGTCGCACAATATCATTTAATCGCATGAACGATTTATCAATCAGTAGCTTACTGGTACTGTTTACCCTGTCGGCCGTTGCTCAGCCGGTTCGGCCCAAACCGACAATCGAAACGCCTTATGTATCGAAAGTTTGGGTATCGGATTTGGGCAATGGAACGTACAAAAACCCGGTGCTGAACGCCGACTATTCGGACCCGGATGCCTGTCGGGTGGGCGATGATTATTACATGGTGGCCTCCAGCTTCGATGCTATTCCTGGGTTACCCATTCTGCATTCGAAGGATCTGGTTAACTGGAGCTTGATAGGTCACGCCCTAAAACGTCAGCCACCGTTTGCGCATTTCGAGCAAACCCAGCATGGCAATGGCGTGTGGGCTCCGGCTATTCGGTACCACAACAAGGAATTTTACATCTACTACCCTGATCCCGATTTCGGTATCTACCTGACCAAAGCGACCAATCCGGCAGGGCCCTGGTCGGAGCCGGTGCTGGTGGAAGCTGGTAAGGGACTGATTGACCCCTGCCCACTCTGGGACGACAACGGACAGGTGTATCTGGTGCATGGCTGGGCGGGCAGCCGGGCGGGAATCAAGAGCATCATTACCATCAAGAAACTGAATGCCGAAGGTAGGCGGGTGATGGATGAGGGCGTTATCGTGTACGACGGCCACGAAACCGACCCAACCATTGAAGGGCCAAAGATTTATAAACGGAACAGCTACTACTACATCTTTGCTCCGGCCGGTGGCGTACCAACTGGCTGGCAACTGGTCTTACGGTCGAAGACTATCTACGGACCTTATGAGCGGAAGGTGGTTATGGATCAGGGGAAAAGTCCGATTAACGGTCCTCATCAGGGTGCGTGGGTCGATACCAAACCAGTCAACGGCAAACCGGGCGAGGACTGGTTTCTGCATTTTCAGGATAAAGAAGCCTATGGTCGTGTCGTTCATCTTCAACCGATGAAATGGGTTGCCGACTGGCCAGTTATTGGTGTCGATGCCGACGGCGATGGGAAAGGCGAACCCGTTCTGACCTACAAAAAACCGGCTTTAGGCAAGGTATATCCGATTGTTACGCCACCCGAGTCGGACGAGTTCAATAGTATTACGTTAGGAAGGCAATGGCAGTGGCAGGCGAATCCGAAAGGAACATGGCACACGACGAGCAATCAGGGATTTCTGCGGCTCTACTCGTATAAAGTGCCAGACGAAACGAAAAATAATTGGGATGTCCCGAACCTGTTGCTTCAGAAATTTCCGGCCGAACGGTTTATGGTAACCACAAAGCTGACCTTCAAACCCAACCCGAAGCTGGAAAACGAACGAACCGGGCTGATTATCATGGGGCAGAGTTATGCTAATCTGGTCTTGCGAAGCGCGAAAGAAGGGCTGGAACTTGTGTATGGCGTTTGTAAAAAGGCATCAGAGGGGAAACCTGAAGAGGAGACCGTTCTCTCACGTATTAATCAGCATACACCCGTTTATTTCCGGGTTGCAGTAACGGATGGCGCAACATGCCAGTTCAGTTACAGTCTTGATGGGAAGAGCTTTACGAAAGCAGGAGATCCTTTTCAGGCAGAAGTAGGCCGCTGGATTGGCGCCAAAATGGGCATTTTCTGTACTCGAACGAGCCAGATTAACGACTCGGGGTATGCCGATTTCGACTGGTTCCGGGTCGAGCCGGTGTCGGGTGGCAGTAACTTTTAGGTGATAAGCGCTTAATTAGCGTATTCGAATGCAAACCAGTGACCTTCTCATGATTAGACAGATAACGATTAACTTCTTTTTTGCCCTTTGTCTATCCGTTCTGAATGGATTTGCACAGCCTTCTTCTGGGGTTTACCCAGCCCGGCAAATGCTGTTACGGGATGAAGGGCTCTCCAAATTGAATTACATCGACCTGGCACATCCCGAACGAAATTATTACGTGTCGGTTCCGGCGGGTAGAGATCTGCAACTGATCGGGCAGGGACGGGTGATGCTGGGTACGGGTAAAGGCTACGAAGAGCGCGACGTCAAAACCGGTGATAAAGTGGCTGAGCTAACCACATACGACGGCACCATAGCCGCCCGACGTCTACGCAATGGCCATGTGATGCTGGTTGGACTCAACTGGCAGGGAAAAAAAGGAATCGTTCTGCTCGAACTGGATAAGAATCAGACGGTTCAACGAACGATCAATTACCCCGAGTTCAATTATGTTCGGCTGATCCGCGAAACGGTCGAGGGCAATTTCCTGATTACGTCCAACGACCGCGTATTTGAAGGTAAACCCGACGTCTCTATTGTGTGGCAGGCTCAACTGACCAAACAGGACAAAGCCCAGCATGCCTGGCAGGCCCAGCGGTTGGGTAACGGACAAACCTTGGTGAGTGGTGGTTATTCGGCCAATTTTCAGCGATTCGACAGGAAAGGGGCGTTTGTAGATAGTGTCAGCGGCCCGTCCATCGTAAATCCGCATTTTTTCGCTGGCTTTCAGATTCTGAAAAATGGCAACTGGGTAGTCGCGAACTGGCAGGGACACGGCCCCGATCATGGTGGCAGTGGTACGCAGATTCTGGAATATACGCCAGCCGGTAAACTGGTCTGGTCGTGGAAGCAGGACGCTAAGCAACAATCGTCCATTCAGGGGGTGCTGGTGCTGGATGGGCTCGACCTGAACCGCCCGCATGTGGAAGATGCCCAGGGGAAACTTGTTCCGAATTGATGAGTCGGCCCGTCATAATTTAACGGGCTGGCGTACAGAATGATGCTACTGTAGATAAGCCCTGATTTATACCTATAGGCTGACTGTGAAACCATTCCTTACATTATAACATATCAGACCAGGGCTTCTTACCATACTGGTATTCTCTGTAACTGCTTCTGAAACACGTTCAGAAGCAGTTGCTGTTAAAATGAACGATGCAATGACTGTAAATCAACGAGTACCAACTGAAGGTGTAATAAGGGCTCGAATAGCGACTCAGTTGATATTTTTAGTCTGCGGCCTGGGCATGGCTAGTTGGGCACCCATGGTTCCCTTTGCCAAAGATCGGTTAGGTTTAAATGATGCCAACCTGGGGTTGTTTCTGTTGCTATTGGGGGCTGGTTCTATGCTAATGATGCCGACGTCCGGCTGGCTGGTGAGCCGTTTTGGGAGTCGGCTTGTTATGGCTTGCGCTGCATTGGTAATGGCCCTTTCTCTCCCATTGCTGTTGGTTCTTTCCTCCATACCGACTATGGCTATAACGCTGTTCATATTCGGGGCTTCCATCGGCACAATCGACGTAGCCATGAATGCCCATGGCGTACAGGTGCAGAACCTATATGGAAAACCGATCATGTCATCTTTACACGGTCTGTTCAGTGTGGGTGGCCTTTTCGGTTCCCTGGGCTTGGGCTTATTGATCAAGTTGGGACTCAACCCGATGTATGCGATCATCTGTATTGCCTTGTTAATGATATTGATTACGCTAACCCAGTACAAGAATTTATTCCCTGCCGATACTGAACGACAGAGTATGAGTGAGTTTTCTACGACGACTGAGGAGCCTGAGCCTGCGGGGGGGAAACAATCTGCCAGTTGGTTGCATGGCAGCGTACTATTTCTGGGGTTTATGTGCTTCGCTGTCTTTTTGGCCGAAGGGGCAATTCTTGACTGGAGCGCCATTTTCCTACGGGATGTGAAAGGAATAAATATAGAGCTTGCTGGTCTGGGTTACGCATCCTTTTCCATTGCTATGGCCCTCATGCGGTTAGTGGGCGACAAACTGGTGGTTCGTTTGAATAGTAAAACGGTAGTTGTAGGAGGCAGCTTGGTAGGGGCTATTGGTTTGCTACTTGCTATTGTTACTCCCTGGGTCTGGGGAGGATTGGTGGGTTTTGTGCTATTGGGTTTGGGAGTTGCCAATATTGTACCGATATTCTTCAGCGCAGCTGGCCGATTACCCGGTATTTCACCAACGGTAAGTTTACCTGCTATTACCACCATCGGCTACATGGGCTTGTTGGCGGGCCCGGCTTTACTGGGTTTTATTGCCTATCATTTTTCCCTATCTATAGCGCTGGGGTTCACCGCTCTACTTCTGGTTATAGTTGCGCTGGTTTATAAACTAAAAGGGAGCCCCAGTTAGAGTTTTTTCAGCTGATAGTTATCCCTTCCTCTATCGTTGTTGAGCAGTAGATAGGCGTAGCCAGTACCAGCACAGATGAATGAGCGCAGAAAACCTTCTGTTCGATATAATTAATTGACTGTTAATCTGATGGGTTGAGTTGGTTTCGATATTTACTTACTATGCATTAGTAAAGTGTCAGGATATCTATGAAATCAATACAGGTCATATTGCTGGTAGGTAGCTGGTTGATTAGTCAGCCTATTCATGCGCAGTGGCGGTTGCTGTTTCAAAGTCAGGACATTTATCAACCATCGAATAGAGCAACGCCGTCGGATACAATTACAGCCATCGAATCGCGTGGGGTTTTGAGCAAATACCTTATTATTCGTTACCGCCATTCCAGAAGAAGGTTAATGGCAAAAGACTCTGTTTGGGGGTTTGTTGATGGATATGGGACTATCTGGCGATCGTATGAAAAAGAGCTTTTTGTACTCGTTGATTTTAATGGGGGATGGGTCAACTATGCCATCAATCGCCCGGTTAGAACGCGTCTTTCTGCCATGTATTGGGCGCCGATGTATAGCCGCACGCTGGATAGTAAGATTAAGTCTAGCTGGTCAGAGGCTATGGCTGACATTCCGGCCGGTCATATTTTGCGGTAAAAAATAAATGATGATTCCTTTGTGTATGTAGCAGAAACGCTAGTGTAGTATACACTCAAGCAGGTTCTCTAACAAATACTACATCAACCACATGAAAACACTGACTTTTTTACTGTTCATGGTGGGCGTAGCGCCTGCTTTTGCCCAAGGCAAATGGGCCTTGTCGGTCCATCTGGCACCTACATATACGCATAATGACTCGAAAATAACGGCCGGAGGAGGTCTTAATCCGCCACTACCAGTATCAGAGTTCGTTATTAAGTCCAATGGACTAAGCTACTCATTGGGTGTTTCGGCCCGGTATGCCTTCTCGCCCAAATGGTCTGTAACGACAGGTATTTGGGCCTCCCATATCGCTACTAGTAAAACAGACCTTGTGCAGGATGGTATCCCCTATACGATCCGGTATACATACAATCATCCGTTTTCGAATTTCTATAGTGCCCCTTTGCTGATTAATTATCAGGTATCGACCAAACGACTCTCTCCTTATATTTCACTCGGAACTACATTCGGCTTTAGAAGAAAGAGTTACGTTGATTTAACGGGTAATGGAGACTATGTAGCCGTTAAAATTGGCAAACCTGTCGTAGTTACGCCGTTGGTAGGGGTAGGCGTTCTGTATAATCTTACGGAGCACATGACCTTGATCGCGCAGCCTACTATTCAATATGATGTGGAATCGCATTCAAATTATGACTACTATCATGCGTACTCATTGAGTTTACAGACGCAGTTGATGTACCGATTCTGAGTACTATCGGGCGATTGTAGTCCATGGATATACACCTTTATAGGGGCTATCTGTCGACGTTCCTGGCTCGTTTATCGATTTGTTGCGTTTTAGTGGTAATAGGCACTCTCTCTTATGTCGGGTAGCCTGAAAGGTAGCACGTCAATAAAAATCAGAGCTGCCTGCTACACTAAAAAACGTATCGATGTGCTTATGAGAAGGCAACTGGCCGTACTTGGATTCATTGCTTCACAGGAACAGGCTAGATGATGCGGTGTTAGCCCTGATCCAACTCTATTAAAACAAACTGACTTGTAGGGCGGCCGATAACTCGTTCGGCTCAGCACTGTCGTCAACCATTTCCCAGTAGATACTCCTTAACGTGTAATCTGATTGGGGGCCTGGGCGTGTTTATACTTACCCCGTATCGTATTCAGATGGATAAAAAATCCTTACTTTATAGCCCTATAGTTCAGGTCTCTACATGCTCGAAAACCAAAAGTGTCTTCGGGTTGCCAGGTCTTGACGTCCGGTTTCAAAAAAGCGATATGTATCTGATGAAAGTACAGCAACTTGTTTTGTTCGTATTTGCCTGTTTAATCAGTCTTCAGGCCAACGCACAAATGTACATGATTACGGATTTCGGAGCCCGGGCAGATAGTACAGTGTTGAACACAAAAGCGATACAGTCGGCAATTGATGAGTGCTTTAACAAAGGTGGGGGCGAAGTGGGGATTCCGGCAGGTACGTTTCGGAGCGGTACTATTTTACTGAAATCGAATGTATACCTGCGTTTATTGCCGGGAGCTGTATTACAGGGTAGCTACAATCCTGCCGATTACCCCGAACATCCTATTGCATGGGCCCAAAAATATGGGACAATTACGCACGATGGATTGTATGTAGAAACGATGAAGGCCCTTGTTATTGCCGACCGTGCACACCATACGGGTATAGTTGGTCAGGGAACAGTGAGAGGAGCAGGCGATGGTAAGGCGTTTCAGCTTGGCCTTAACAAAGATGGTAAGCCCAAAAATTTGTTTTTTGTCGGGTGTAGTGACATTTTACTCCGTGATGTTCAGGTGCAGAACTCGGCGCAGATCACGATTTCCATCTCAGGCTGCGACAAGGTAAACATAGACGGCATTACTGTTCAGAGTCTGGCGAACTGGAATTGTGACGGTATGGACGTGGACGCGCGCGATGTCCGGATTGCAAATTGTATGATTGATTCAGAAGATGATGCGCTCTGTTTTAAAAGTGAATACCTAAGCCGGTTTTGTGAGAATATAACAGTTACCAACTGTGTGCTATCATCGCTTTGTAATGGTATTAAGATGGGGACGGGGTCTCGGACTGGCTTCCGGAATATCTCCATCAGTAACTGTATTGTTAAACGATCGTCGTTCAACGGCTATCGTCACTGGTCTATGCCTTCAGATATTGTTTATCAGCCTGAATTGCAGAGTGTTAATACGGGTATTGTTATCCTGGGTGTGGATGGAGGATTAGTCGAAAATATCAATGTGTCTGACATTGTCATGACAGATGTGATTAGCCCGATTTTTATTCGTGTGGGCCGTCGTTTTCTGACACCTGATCAGAAAACGTCAGCGATGCGTCACATAACCATCCAGAACATCCGGGCCGAGAGCCGCAGTACGATCCCATCCATTATTGCTGGATTGGCCGAAAGTCCGGTTGAAGATGTACGAATTGCCAATGTTCGGGTATCGGTTCCTATCGCCGTTCCTGCTGGCTCGCTTTCCAGGATTCCGGTTCTTATTCCTGAAAGCCAGAAAGGTTATCCCGAAAATCGGTTGACATTTGGTACATGGCTTCCAGCTAGCGCCTTCTACATACGCCATGCGAGAGGTATCACAATGACCGACATTGCGGTCTGGCAGCCCGCTATTGAAGCACGATCTGCTTTCTATACTGATGACGCCCGTAACGTGCGACTGACGAACGTAACCATTAATGGAAATCAGCTTAAGGAAATAAAGAATGGGCTGGTAAAGAAAGACAGCGAATCTGTGACCATTCGTGAATAAGTTGAAACTAGCATAGTTCGGGCGATTCCCCTTGTCAAAAAGTTTCTGAAGAATACTCCATAGTGACGATTAACGGGCAACCAGCGAGCCTATTCTATGGCTCACCCAGAACGAGGCCTTAGACAATGAGCTATTGTACGGAAAATGGGGTAGCTTCTGGAACTGACATTGCTTCAGGGTGATCTTAACTAAAGAGCCGAACCCCTATCTTATATAGCCGAAATCCCTTAGTTGTTGTATGGGGTGCTCAAGCGGAATGGTGCGGCCGTGCATGTTTAAAAGGTATAGTCGGTCACTAATGGCTAGTACGTCCAGATAAGAATGGTCGGTCATCAGGATTCCCTTGCGGGCTTTTAGGGCCACAAGCCAGGTTTTCAGCGTTTCGACATGGAGAGGCATCACGTTTGAAAAGGGTTCGTCGAGGATGATGAAAGGTGCTGGGCTGGAAAGTACCATGCTGATTTCTGCCAGACGTTTTTGACCACCCGAAAGGTCATCAAATCGGTAGGATAACAACCCGGCCAATTCAGGAAAGTAGGCACTCGCTTCTGTTGGGTCCGATTGATAAAGATGGAAGGCTTGCCGGACGGTCAAATGACCGGGAACAAATTGCTTTTGCGGTAAATAAGCGAGTATGCCTCGGTGCCGGTACAGTTTACCCATATAGGTACCATCGATACGAACAGAATTGTTTTGCGAAGTTCTGATGCCATATATGATTTCCAGCAGAGACGTTTTTCCACAACCATTACGACCCAGCAATCCCACCAACTGCCCTTTGTCGACACGCAGATAGACGTTTTGTAGGATACGGTGATTAGCGTACTCTAGCCAGACACTATCGACTTCTAATGTGGTTACTGAAGAATGAGACTTGCCAGGCAAATACATAGGCTAACTAGTAAAATGTCAATGATATAGACGCCACCCGCCAGCTGAATTTCCGATAGACCAAAGTGATGATAAAAGACAAACTCTTTCCGATTCGTCAGCCGAAACAGGTACCAGATCAGGAGTTGGGATGCAGTTCGTAACCAGAAAAATTTAGTGACGAAGGAGAGGAATTGGTCCGACTTGAGGGTAGGGTATCCGGCCACAAGCCACATCAGTACCGAGACTGCTAGTGTTAGCGGGCATAATTGCCTGTACAGGATCAGTAGAACACGAAGGCGTAGCATGCAGGAAAGATATTTCGTTTTGCTACACCAATGGAGAAATTAAGAAGCTTTAACGCTGAGAATGAATAACCAGAAAGCGCCCGTCTATACCTGCATCTGGCAGGGCATAGGCGGGCGCTTTCTCTTTTGGAATGAATGCTTATTGTTTATTGCTGTCTACGACGAGTCGCTGGTCACGGTTGGCGATGTCCCAGGCGGTGTAAAAAACCAGCCGGGCCGATTTTTCGGCTAGCTTGAAATCAATCTTCTCGATGTCGTCGGTCGGTTTGTGATAGTCGGGGTGCAGACCGTTGAAATAGAAAATAATGGGAATCTGGTGTTTGGCGAAGTTGTAGTGGTCAGAGCGATAATAAATGCGCTGAGGGTCCTGCGGATCGTTGTATTTATAGTCGAGTTCCATGCCAATGTACTTCTTGTTGGTCTCTTCGCTGATCTTGTGCAGGTCTGACGAAAGCTTATCGGACCCAATCACGTAGATGTAGTTCGATGATTTTCCCTCGTGCAGATCATCGACCCGGCCTACCATGTCAATGTTCAGATCAGCAACGGTCTTCTCAAGAGGTAATACCGGACTCATATCGGCATAGTATTGCGAACCTAACAAGCCTTTCTCTTCGCCCGAAACTGTCAGGAATAGAATCGACCGACGAGGACCTTTCCCGGCGGCTTTGGCTTTGGCAAATGCCTGCGCAATCTCCAGTACCGATACTGTGCCCGATCCATCGTCGTTGGCACCGTTGTTGATCTGCCCATCGGGGCTGATGCCAATGTGATCGTAGTGCGACGAAACCACCAGTACCTCATCTTTTTTGTCGGTCCCTTCCAGAAAGCCCAGCACATTCGACGACTGCGTTTTTTCTTCCACGCGGTCGGCTTTCATGCTGATCGTTCCGGCCAGCGAGGACGCAACAGGTTTATCCGACTTAGCCAGTTGTTCAGCCGCTTGATTGAGTGTAGCCGTAGTTGTGTTGAGTAACGCCGACCCCATATCGGTCGTAATCAGAAATACACCAACGGAGCTTACGTTTTCGGCCCCCGGCTTCAGCATCAGCCGATTCATGCGTCCCTGCATGGCACCCCGTTGCGCCATGAGTTGTTTGAACGCTTCGGGCGAATCGGTCGAAACGATAAACACCTGAGCGGCTCCTTTGTCTTTGGCTAGCAAACTTTTAGCCCGCCAACCGTTTGGTCCACCCCATTTAGACGATTCGGACGAGCCACTAATCAGTTTCTTGCCGTCGGCCGATTTAGGCTCATCATCCAGCATCACAACGGCTTTGCCCGAAACGTTGCGTCCGGCATAATCGTCGTAACTAGACTCGCCAATGCCGTATCCTACAAAAACGGTTTCGTAAGTAGTTTCGCTGGGCAGGTAAAGCAGCCCATTGGGGATAAAATCTTTCTGGTTTTCAAAGCGTTTGCCACCCGCGTTCACATAAAAGTCGCCCCACGTTTTTCGGTACAGCGTAAAGGGTTGCTGATAGCCCATTTTGCCATCTTCGGTTTTTACAATTGGCTTAAGGCCTTCAGCGGCAAACTGGCTGGCAATGTATTCGGCGGCTTTCCGCTGCCCACGCGTGCCTGTTTCGCGCCCTTCCATATCGTCGGCCGCTAGCACGCGAAGATTTTTTTCGAGATCAGCAGCAGTAATCGTATTGGCGAATTTTTCCTGCGCCAAACAAAGGCCAGGCAGCAAAATCAGACCAGCTGCCAGCGTAAGTTGATGAGAGGTCATGTAATCCGGTTAATTTGATCGGGTGTTTTTTAGCTACGAATGTACGATGCAATCATTGAAAGATTATAGGATATCCTGCGTATCACTACTTGACCAGACTTTCCGCTTCTTTCGGAGGGCGATGAGTAAGCAGAACAGGAATAATCAGAAAACTCAGACTGCTTAATACTAACGAAAAACCCATCTGAACCGCATGTAGGAACGTGGCAACAACAACTCCTTTCGTCAGCGTCATACCATACAAAACCAGCACCCGGCTGACCAAAAAATGGTAGGTTCCCAAGCCACCCTGTGTTGGTACGGCCAGACCACCCAATGAGCTGACCGTTAGTATGGTAAGGGCCGATGCTGGGGGGAGGTCAACGGTTTCGGCTGAAGCAAGGAGCAGAAAGTAGGTACTTAGAAACGCGAGTACATAATTGGCAATGGTCAGGCCGATAAATAAACCAGGGGTTTTTAGGTTTTTAATGGCAATGATTCCCTGGCCTATATTGAGCACAATGGTAGCTATTTGTTTTACGAATGGGTTTTGCCGGAAGGTTGGCTGTTTCGCCAGCCAATAGCCAAGAGCTGCTCCCAGAAGGCAGATACCGACAAAGCCAATGAGGACGATTTCGGATTGACCTCCTGGGGTAATGCGGGTCAGTATCGGACTGAACAAGTCCGTAAGGAATTGTCCAACCCGCTTCAGTTCGATAAAAAATGTCAGGCCGACCAGTACGCCCAGCATGAGTAAGTCAATAACCCGCTCGCCTACCACAGAGCCTAGCCCCTTCGTTAGTGGAACCCCGTCTGTTCGCTGTAGCGTGCCGCAGCGCGTAAGTTCACCGGCTCCGGGAATGATCATGCTGGCCATTGTGCCAGCCAGTAGCGCGACGGTGGTGCGGAACAGAGAAGGCCGGTAACCCATTGCCTGTAAGGTAAGCTGCCATCGGGCAGCCCTGGTCAGGTGATAAAGACCAATACACAAGCTCACCACGGCTAACCATCTATAATCGGCCTGTTTGAATTGAGAGGCTAGTTCGGCCAAAGGCACATCTTTTAGCACATACCACAGTAAGCCAATAGCCAGGGCAATGGGAAGCACTTGCCTGATAAGCGATGTATTCATGCAGGCAAATTAGTTATTTTCAGAAAGACAATCTGAGGAACTGTAAAATTTGGCACGGTATTAGTAAGTTTGGTAAGGCGTTAGCAAATACCAATCCAAGCCCATAAACTATTTCCGTAACCAAGCTCATGTCGAAGAAAAGGAAAGGACCCAATCCTGCCTCTACAACCAGCCCGGCTACCAAATCGCAGCCAGTACCTCCAATCCATACCCCCCCCGTTACTACACCTAAACCCATTGTTGTTGCGGAAGAAGATCGACCGTTCGAACTTATCCGATTCGATAAGCGGGTAAAATGGTTTCTGGGTATCTGTATAGGGCTTTTCATCCTGTTGACGCTGGCAAAAATTAATTACTCATCCATCGGGATGTGGAATACCGTGATACCTGACGGATCTGACGCCAAACGCGGTATTGTTTCAGGGAAGCCTAAGCCTATACGGATGGACGAATGGGCTATTTTAGCCCCGTTTATGCTATCGCAGGCACACCAGGGCTTTCCATTGGAAAACCCGGCAATTGGCGGTGAAAAAGTAGCCTTGGTCGGCTATTTTCCTATCAATCATTTCATTTCTTTTTTTCGCCCCGACTATTGGGGGTTTTATCTGTTCGACGTTGACCATGGGTTTGCCTGGCGCTGGAATTTTATTCTTTGCTTTGGCCTGATTTCGACGATGCTGGCTTTTATGCTGCTGACCCGAAACCAGTTCTGGCTTTCGGTATTAGGTGCTTTTTGGCTGGTTTTTTCTCCTGGATTAGCCTGGTGGTCATTTTTCCTGCTTACCAGTATTTATTCTGGGTTTGGTATGCTGGTTGCGTCGGCTTATATGTTCTTTTCCACCCGAACCCGAACCATACTGATTGCGGGCGTTCTGTTCTTTTGGTGTTTTTCCATGTTTGCCTTAACCCTGTATCCGCCCTATCAGGTGCCGTTGGGGTATTTACTTTTGTTTTTATTGATTGGCTATACCTGGCGATATTACAACAAGGAGCTGATTTTTAATAAAGTATGGCTCAAGCTGGGCGTATTTGCCGTTGCTTTTGCCCTGATGGGATGGATTTTTTATGCCTATTACCTGGATGCCAAATCGACCATTGACGTTATGTCGAATACGGTTTATCCGGGTAAACGTAGTGAAACAGGCGGTACAGGGTTCATTGCTAACTGGTTCTCCGAGTATTTTGCTGGTTGGTTGCTGAATGATCAGGTATTCCCGAAAAGCTGGCTGAACATCTGCGAATTATCGCACTTCATCACCTTTACGCCTGTTATCGCGGTTAGTCTGGTTATTTATTTTGCACATACCAAAAAAGTTGACCCCCTGCTCGCTATTATTTTAGGCTTTGTATTGGTCTTACTGGTATGGATTGAAATTGGTTTTCCTGCCTTTCTGGCTAAGGCCACTTTGCTTGATGTGAGCCCTACTCGCCGAACCCAAATTCCGTTTGGTATCGCAAACGTTGTACTGGCGATACTGTATATGAGTTATATACATACCAACAAATTTAAGGTTAATGGATCGGTGGGGGCATTACTTACGGTGGGCGTCGTACTGTTTATGATTTATGCGGCATGGTTGAATCTGGAAGATGCTCAGGGTATTTATAAGGCCCATCAGTTGTTCCTGCCAACTCTATATTTCATGGCGTTGAATTTCCTTTTGCTGCCGGTTGTCAATTTTCAGTATAAAGAAATAGCGGTTGTGGGGGCTGTGGCCTTATTTACATTGCCAAATCTGAAGATCAATCCAGTAGGTAAAGGAATGGCGCCGATTACCGAAAATGCGCTTTATCAGAAAGTTCGTGAACTTCATTTGCAGGAGCCAAAGGCACGTTGGGTTGTATTGGGCAGCCAGTACATTACTTACCTGGTCACGGCGACAGGGGCCAATCAGTTGAGTGGTGTAAAGAACCAGCCTGATTTTAAAACCATGCATGTATTAGATCCTACGGCAAAGCGGGATTCGGCCTACAACCGCTATGCTCACGCCGTTTATAATACCTACATTGATCCGGTTCATCCCGATACAGTTATTATTCAAAGCCAGTTTGAGGACGGCTATCAGGTTGCGCTTGACCCCTGCTCGCCCAAGCTCCGAAAGCTCAATGTTCGCTATATCATTTTCGACCGGGTACCACAACCCGTTGAAATTCGTTGTATGAAGCAAGTAGCAAAAATGGGAAATCTTGAAATCTATCGTACCAATGACTGACCAGGTTTTTGTGATTATACCCTCCTTCAATGAAGGCAAAGTTATTCGGCAGACAATCCGGTCCCTGGGTAACCAATATACTGTTGTTCTGGTCGATGATGCCTCTACAGATGATACGGCTAATGCCGTTCGTGACTTACCCATATACTACCTCCGCCACGATATCAACTTAGGCCAGGGCGCTGCTTTGCAGACGGGTATGGACTTTGCGCTGCAGCAGGGCGCCGATATAGTGGTCCATTTTGATGCAGATGGGCAGCATAATCCGGCTGATATTGACCGATTTATCAGTGTGCTGAAAGATCAAAAAGTGGATATTGTGCTCGGGTCAAGATTTATGAGGCAGGACGACTTTTTAGCAATACCGCGCTTGAGACGTTTATTGTTACGCGTTGCCCGCATTGTTAATGGCTTGCTCACAGGGTTATGGCTTTCTGATGCACACAATGGCTTTCGGGTTATGAATCGACAGGCCTTGCGCTCGATTCAACTGAAAGAAAACCGGATGGCTCATGCCACCGAAATCCTCATGCAGATACGGCGTAAGCATTTGCACTTTATTGAATGCCCAACGCATATCATTTACACGGACTATTCGCAGGTGAAAGGCCAACGTTGGCAGGGTGCTATCGATATTTTGATTGATGTATTTATCAATAAATATTTTCGCTAATGAACGCTGATATTCAGTTTACATTTACTCCTATTCAGCTACTGCTGTCTATACTTTTGTTGGTTATAGCTGTAGCCTCGCTAAGACTTTTTCGTAATCGTTTACTATATCGATTGTTTTTTGTTGCTATTGTTCTGACCGGGATTGTATTCGTTTCGATACCAGAATTACCTTATTATATCGCAAACCGTCTTGGTGTCGGACGGGGCGTTGATTTGGTCTTTTATCTGCTTTTTACTGGTTTTCTGCTGCTCATTGCCGTCTTATACCGTCGGTTGTTACAGCATGACGTTATTATTACGCAGATTATCAGGCAGAACGCTATTAAAAATTATACCAGCCCCAATCTCCATAATCAGGCCAGACAGCAGAATAAGTAGCTCGGTTGAAAGGAAGCTATATACTGTGCCAGTGGCTGGGAATAATCTGCTTTGATTGGTTGACAAACCACTGCCTGGGGGCTACAACGAATCTATCCGTGGCCGGATTGAGCCAGGCCCCCCACCAGCTAAACGAACTGTTGGCTACAATAGCATGCCGACATAACTGCATAAGGTACATATCCTGCCAGCTATCGATACCACTGTTGTGTTCAACATAGGTAGCAGATGGGAACAAGTCGCCCAATTCCCGTTTTACCCAACTTTGATCGTCCGAAAAAACAAAGAAGCCAGCGTTGGGTACCCGCTCACGTATATAATTTACGGCCTGTTGATAATATAATTTGCCACAAAGACCATGATGTTGACTCGCGTTGGTGTTTGTGACATAATCTCCTCGACGAATATGTACAAACGTTGCAGCAGGGTGGTCTACAATAGCATCTGCAACCAGCCGCGTCTGATCGGATAGGGGTTTTTGAAAGGTGAGTTGTTGCCTGAGGGCGTTCGCTACTGTCTTAAAATAATCTTCCGATTGCCAGTACCCCAGGCATAGTACATCCTGTATGGGTGCTCCGAAGGTGAGTAAAGGCATCGAATTGGTTTCCCGCAGGATAACCGCTCTACGGCCCGGTAATAAACTTCCTCCAATGGTTCGTGCTACATCGTACAGAGAGGCTGATTGCTGAGCGATGGCAAAGGCATCCAGCTCATAGGTCCGGGGTGTATAGTTTCGGAGTTTAGCCAGCCACTGACTTTCCAGCAGATGCCGGTCCAGACGCAGTTCGGTATTAAGTTGGCGGGCCAGGCTGAAACCAAATGCATACTGGAACAACTGATTGCCCAAGCCTCCGGCAAGAATAGAAATTACCATACCTTTCTTCTGGCTATCGATAGCTGCTCATTTTCGTTCGGCCAGAAAATTCACAGTAACGAATATTTCCAGAAACTCCGAGTATTCATCGATCCTGCGCAACCCATTGCCTACAATACGATATAACGTATAGTTTGGAGAGAGCAGGCGCCAGAAATCCCGGAAGTACGTTCGAGAGTCAATACTGGTGCCTCCAAATTCGAACTGAATAAATCGAATACGCTGCTCATCAATCAGTTTATGGGCTCCCTTCAGAACAGCCAGTTCATGACCTTCGACATCAATTTTCAACAAATCGATCTGACCGATTGTCTGGCTAGCTGAAAATTCATCCAGTGTGCTAAATGTGGCTACTTCATGCTTCGAAAATGACACCTGGATGTGTTGTAGATCACGCTCATACACCGATGTCATACCCGACTGCTCAGCATCGGAATACAGAACGAGTTCACCCGCCTGATCGCTTAAGCCTATATTGTGTTTACAGACGTTGGCTTCAGGAACGTTTTTTTTCAGGGTTTGGAAGGTGGCCCACGATGGCTCGAAACAGTGAATAGTCACCGGCTTGTCAAATCCGTTCAATACCATTCGTGCGTAACTACCAATGTTAGCGCCTACATCGAAAATGGTAATGGGCTCAGACTGCCCAGCCGTTTTTCGGGCCACATAGCGGACAACGTACTCTTCACCACTATCGTCTGTAAACGATCCCCCTCCATAATTCATCGCATACAGTGTGAAAAGATGGAGCTTTTCATAAATAGGCTGTAGTAATACGATCCGGGTAGGGGCTAACAGCCATTGTAAGAATCTCTTCATGGGTTTAATCAGCTCGTCTGGTCATTTCAAAAATACCGCAGCCATACGTACAGCCAAAATTCGTTAGAGCAGCTTCGGAACGTAAATTAGCGTTTTCGACAAGTTGTTCATTATCATCGATATACGAAAAGCGCTCTACGGTGTAATAGGGTTCAAATAAGTTGAGTAAGTAGGCAACCGAAAAGACCCTATGCGCATTATAAACAATGCCCTGGGGGCCAATTGGCGACGAAAAATAAAACCGACCGCCAGGTTTGATAATCTGCCTGATGTTGTCCAGCGCTTTGAGGTGGCCATTGACGTCGATCGGGTCGCCGTAGCGTCCTAATCCAAAGTGTTCGATAGCATGTAAAGCCGAAATAGAATCAGTCGATTGAATCATATCGGCCGGTAAGTTCATTAAATCGGCCTGCCGGAAACGGACATTGGGAATAGACCGATTCAAGGGGCGAATATCAATAATTTCGATAGGTCGGTATGAAGCTACGTGCGCCACAAATCCGTCGATACGAGAGCCGATATCTACGTGTTTGACTGGATTATTTTTGAATATGCGTTGCGCTACATAGAGGTCCTGAAGGAAGTAGTGCTTTACAAAAATCCCACTCTCATCATACCGATCAAAAATGGCTGGGTAGTAACTGCGAATAGGAAAATCGGGATTCCCGTTGAGTTGTTTCTTCAGCGTAAAGTAGTCTTTTACGTAAGCAGGCGTAGCTTTAACTCCGCCCCAGACGATTTGTGTACCTAGTTTAAGAATACGTCCGATCATGATGGATTAGGCTTTTATGAGCTGGCGGGCTGTGTTCATCGACTTAATAAGAATCCATTCAGGAAATAGATTAATTACAGCCGTAATTACGGCTATTTTGACTCTGTCTAGGACAGGTGCGGTATACCCAAATTCCTTAATAAACTGATTCTTGATGGCCACATTTGTTTGCCATTTGGCTCGTAAGTTGGTAAAGACCGTATTGGTCGTATGAATTCGGTAGGCGGTTAATGCTTCCGGTAAATTACACATTCGATAGCCTGCCTGTAGTAATCGAAATAGGCTGTAATAATCATTGAAATGCGCAAACTGAATCTGATATAAATCTTCTTTCAGTGTATTTCGATACATGACTGCTGGATTGGCAATCGGGAATCGTAGATAAAATTCTTTATAAATTTCTTCATGCGTAATAGGATATGCCCGTTTACCCGTAACCCGACCTGTTTCATCAATAAGCGTCAATTGACTACCAACCAGAAATACATCTGGATGTTGCTGTAAATAACGTACCTGTTGGGTTAGTCGATCAGGCATGGCCACGTCATCAGCATCCAGTTTGGCAATAAATTCTCCTTTTGCCTGGCGAGCGGCAATATTACTGGCTACTTCACCACCATAACCCAGCGGTTTGGGCTCATGCAGTATACGGATACGGCCATCTCTTTGCGCAAAATCCGTCAGCAATTTAGGGGTATTATCAGTTGATCCATTGTCCAGAATGAGCAGCTCGAAATTTGTATAACGCTGTTTTAGAATACTTTCCACAGCATCAGAAACATGCCGTTCACCATTGTAAACGGGCATTATAACTGATACAAGTGGCTCGTCTGCTGTAACCATGAAAAAGCCCTTATCAATTATCGGACCAAAATGTTTGCGAATTCGTTGGGGTACCTAATGTGAACGGATATGCCAGTTCTATTCACAAACTAAACATCGAGTGTCAGATGAATGGGTTCATACGTACTGGACGTGCCACTCGTCAGGCAAAGCCAGAGGTCGTAATGCCCTGGCTTAAGATCTTTTTTGTTCAGCACGCACGAAAACCCGGGCTGCGTATAATGGCCACCTAACGTATGATCGACCACGTCATCCCAGGTATGCTTGTAGGTAGCAAAGGCAAAGCAGCTCGTTGCTGACCGGGCGATAAGCTGAACCGACAGATCGCGTGGGGTATCCTTATTGAGCTGTGCCCACGCCCGGTAAAAGACCAGAAAATCGCCCGATACATACGGTTTTACTTCATAGGTAATCGTGTGAGACGCAATCAGTTTTGTGGCATCGCAGGGGAGCAACGGGCTTTTTAAATCGCTGAAGGTGAGGTCTGGGACCTGATAAATTCCTTTTTGGGTAACATCCCTGAAAATAACGTTGGCTGTTTCCGGGTTACCCCAGTGCAGCGATACCATGTCTGGCTTTTCGTTATAAATAGCACTGTTGTATTTCATCTGGAGGGTGCGGTCAGCAAGACGACGGCGATTGCCCTGGTTATTGCCCGACACATAAAAAAATACGCTGACCAGCAGAAATAAGCCCAGCACAGCCAACCGGGCGTAGCGATGCGTTACCGCTTCGATTGCCAGTACGGCCTGGGTCGCAAACAGCATAACGGCGATGATGCCATATCGGGGGGTAAAGGCCTGCTCGACGCCCATGCCCGAACGGGACGCCATCAGCGACAGGCAGGTCAGGTAGAGAAAGGCGATCCAGCCGACTAACGGTAAATGGATGATCAGTTTTTTTCGGAACCACAAATAACCCAGCAGCCCCAGCGTAATCAGGACCGAAGCTCCTCCGAACAGTAACGCTATTTTGGCTCGGCCCGGCCCCAGCATCGACCCAATGAGTGTAAAGAAATAACTGATGGCGCGCCCTGTATGGTTGAATAGCGAATCGACTATATCCGGGTGGTAGGGAGGGCGGATGTACCCAATAAAATAACATCCAATGGTAATGGCCGTAATGAGCAGCCATACCCCCAGCTTTCGATAGGCCTGTAGCAGCAGGAGTATACCCACACCGGCAATGAACGTGAACATCCCATTGCCACTGGTGAAGGTGGCCAGGACGGCCGCTCCGGCTGCCAGCATAAAGGCGTTACGGCCGGGTTTGCATAGGCTGTACAGGCTAAACAGCGCAAACGGAATCACATACAGATTCTGTAGAGCGGCCATGCTCCAGGTCGATAATTCCCAGTATTGAAACGAGAAAAGCGAATAGGCTACGGGCAGCAAAAAAAGAAGTTTCTGATTCAGTGGTACCCCCCGGAATACCACTTTCATAAACAGGTAGCCGATAAGCAAAGGGGCAAGGTTGCCAATAAAGATCAGGTGGGTAAACGTCAGTTGGCCAACCAGGGCATAGTCGAGCAGAAAAACAAGTCGGTCGAAAACGATCCGGTGTTCATTATACTGCGAAAAAATAAGCTTCAGTTTTTCCCAGAAACTTAACCCGCCAAAGTGGTAATCGGCAATGAACGAAAGGGCACTGTTTAAATCGTCCTCGTACGGGAAGTTGTAGGCATTCTGGTAGATGGTGATGTAATAGAGAACGACCGGAATAGCCAGTAAGAGGAGGAGAAAACTATACTGAACAAGATGAGCAGCGGTCATGGTCGTTGCGCCAGCAACGCCGTTCGTTGACGGAGACGCAGCGGAACGAGAAACTGACTGCGCGTTATATACAGATGGTTGAGGGAATAATCGGGATAGAAACAGAGAGAAAAGGTTGGCCGTAAACGTTGCCATCGAGCATATTCATCGGAAGTTGAGCTGTAAGTATAACGCATTACCGTCGATTAGACAAACGACCGGGTCGCACAGTCCTTAACACAATTGACTCAACCATACGGCTTTTCTGCCCTTATTGATGTAAATTTGCGATAGACATAACAGAAGCCATCCTTCAATGAGGTTAACTCTTCAGCAGACAGACATTTTTGAAGACCGTCACCACGGTCAGACCGAAGCGGCTCAGGCCGACATGCTCAAAGCAGTAGGCGTAGACTCCATCGACCAGCTCATTGACCAGACCGTACCGGAGGCCATTCGGCTCGAAAAACCACTCAATCTGCCACAGCCAAAGTCAGAAATGCAGTTTCTGACCGATTTCAAAAAGCTGGCTGGTCAGAATAAGGTATTCAAATCGTATATCGGTACGGGCTATTACGACACCATTACCCCGAACGTTATTCTTCGCAATATTCTGGAAAACCCAGCCTGGTACACGGCCTATACGCCCTATCAGGCTGAGATTGCGCAGGGGCGGCTCGAAGCTCTGCTGAATTTCCAGACGGTAATCTCGGATCTGACCGGGATGGATCTGGCCAATGCATCGCTGCTCGACGAAGGAACGGCTGCGGCCGAAGCCATGCATATGCTGTATGCACTCCGCCCGGCGGCTCGTAAAAATGCATCGACCATTTTTGTGTCGGAGCGTTGCCACCCTCAAACGATCGATGTGGTGCTAACCCGCGCCACACCTCTGGAAATCAATGTACTTGTTGGCGATCACCGGACCGTCGATCTGACCAACGGTGATATTTTCGGTCTGCTGCTGCAATACCCGGCTACGGATGGTGAAGTGTTCGACTATACCGATCTGATTGCGGCTGCTCATGAGTTAGGCATAACAACAGCTGTTGCGGCTGATTTACTGGCGCTTACTTTGCTGAAATCGCCCGGCGAAATGGGGGCCGATGTTGTAGTCGGTTCCTCGCAGCGGTTTGGCGTACCCATGGGGTATGGTGGTCCACATGCTGCCTTCTTTGCCACCCGCGACGCCTACAAGCGGCAGATTCCCGGCCGGATCATTGGCGTTTCGCAGGATGCCGAGGGGAAACCGGCGCTGCGGATGGCCCTGCAAACGCGTGAGCAGCATATCCGTCGGGAGAAGGCCACGTCCAATATCTGTACCGCACAGGTGTTGCTGGCCGTTATGGCGAGTAGCTATGCCGTTTACCACGGCCCCAGCCGCCTTCGGGCCATTGCTGAACAGGTGCATGCGCTCACAAAAGCATTTGCTACAGCCCTTCGCTGGAGTGCCCACGAAGTTAGTACCGAAAACTACTTCGACACCGTTACGGTGCGGGTCGATGATGTCGAATCCCTGAAAAAGTCGGCAAAAGCGGCTCAGATCAACCTTCGCTACTTACCCGATGAAGAGCATGTCAGCGTATCGTTCGATGAGGCTAAAACCCTGCATGATCTGACAGAACTGCTGACGGTGTTCGGGGTAAAGGCCGATATGGAGGTTGTGCTGGAAAGTCTGGCAATTACCTGGCCCGAAGCGCTTATACGTACGTCCGATTACCTGACTCATCCCGTCTTCAATACGCACCATACCGAGCATGAGATGCTGCGTTATCTGAAATCGCTGGAAGAGAAAGACCTCTCGCTGGTCCATTCGATGATTTCGCTGGGTAGCTGCACCATGAAGCTCAATGCCACGGCGGAGATGATTCCGGTTACCTGGCCGGAGTTTGGTAAAATACACCCCTTCGCGCCCAAAGATCAGACGGTAGGGTATCAGCAATTGTTTACGGATCTGAACGCCTGGCTTTGCGAAATTACGGGCTTTGCGGCTATGTCGCTGCAACCGAACTCGGGTGCCCAGGGCGAATACGCGGGACTGATGGTGATTCGGGCTTATCACGAAAACCGGGGCGATCTACATCGGAACATTGCCCTCATTCCGCAGTCGGCACACGGCACCAACCCGGCCAGTGCGGTGATGGCGGGGATGAAAGTGATCATTGTGAAATGTGATGATCGCGGCAACATCGACGTGGCTGATCTGAAAGCAAAGGCCGAACAATATAGTAATGACCTGTCCTGCCTGATGGTTACCTATCCATCAACGCATGGGGTGTTTGAGGAAAGCATCAAAGAGATCTGTGCCATCATTCACCAGCATGGCGGGCAGGTGTATATGGATGGGGCTAACATGAACGCCCAGGTTGGGCTGACTTCTCCGGCTACCATCGGCGCCGACGTTTGCCACCTGAATCTGCACAAAACGTTCTGTATTCCGCACGGTGGCGGTGGCCCTGGTATGGGCCCCATTGGTGTCGCTTCGCAGCTAGTGCCTTTTCTGCCAGGCCATGTTGCCGATAGCCGGGGTATGAAATCAAATGGAGCGGGTGCTGTTTCGGCGGCTCCCTATGGCTCGGCCAGTATTCTGACCATTTCGTATGCCTACATTGCCATGATGGGCGGTGAAGGTTTAACCAACGCTACGAAACAGGCCATTCTGAATGCCAACTACCTCAAAGCGCGTTTGCAGGGCCATTATGATACGCTATACACCGGAACGAACGGGCGTTGTGCGCACGAAATGATCATTGATTGCCGCCCCTTCAAAGCCGCAACGGGTGTTGAGGTAGAAGATATTGCCAAGCGATTGATGGACTATGGTTTTCACGCACCGACGGTGTCGTTCCCGGTGGCAGGTACACTGATGATTGAGCCGACCGAATCCGAATCGAAGGCCGAGCTTGACCGATTCGCTGAAGCCATGATTGCCATTCGCAACGAGATTCGCGAGATTGAAAGTGGGGATGCCGATAAAGCCAGTAACGTACTGAAACATGCTCCGCACACGGCTACAGTGGCCTTAAGCGATGAATGGACGCGTCCGTACAGTCGCGAGAAAGCCGTGTATCCGTTGCCTCAGGTGCGTGCCCGGAAATTCTGGCCGAGTGTCAGCCGGATCGATTCGGCTTATGGCGACCGGAATCTGGTCTGTGCCTGTGTACCTGTAGAAGCTTATGCTGATGAAGTGGCCGAAGAATCGGCTATAGCGCAGCAGGCTTAATCAGTCCTACTATCTATAACTAGCCCAAAGCCACCAGCTTCATCGTAAGTTGGTGGCTTTTTCTATGCCGTGAGCTATCGGCCAGCGTGTCAATTTTTAGTTTAATTGTCGCAAGTCGATTCATTTGGAACGGGTAAATTTTCGACTTGCGCCCACTGTGAAAAATTGGGAAACTTAATTTACTGCCTTTGGCCAATAACACCGTTTACATAATGCGAATAGTACAGAGCGATACTTTGTATCACAAACTCAGCTAAAACATGAGATTTTTGACGGTCCGCCGTTGCGGTTTGATTCACGAGATGACTTTATGAGACTTCACCGGATAGAAAAAGAATTTCCCAGCACTGGAACTGTCTCCATCTCAAAAATAGGGCGTTTTCTGAAACGAGTTTATAAAGGTTGCCCTAATTTGGTAAGGTATGTAACTTGATGAGGAAGCTTGCCCCTTCTCCTTCACGGCTTTCAACGCCTATCTCGCCGTTATGACCCTTAGTAACAATATCGTAACTTAAGCTCAGCCCTAACCCAGTACCTTCGCCCGTGGGCTTTGTGGTGAAAAAGGGTTGGAAGATCTTATCCCGGATCGCTTCCGGTATACCAGGACCGTTATCTTTCAAACTGATTACGACTTTGCCCGGCTCTTGGCGGGTACTCACCCACACGGTTGGCTGATAGCCGGGGGCCGCTTGTTTCGCTCGTTGTTGAACGGCGTAGAAGGCATTGTTATACAGATTCAAGAGTACTCGCCCAATGTCCTGAGCAGCGACCGATATGATAGGTAAAGTGCTCTCAAAGTCAGTTTGGAGCTGGCAACTGAAACTCTTATTCTTAGCCCGCTGACCCTGGTAAGCCATACGCAGGTATTCGTCTGCTAATTGGTTGAGATTTGTGGGCTGCCGTTCGCCACTACTGGCTCGCGAGTGTTCGAGCATCCCTTTGACGATGGTTTCTGCCCGACGGCCGTGGTGAGCAATTTTTTGTAGATTCTGGGTGAGGTCATCAGCCAGCAGGCCAACTTCGTCCAGGTCGCCTTTCGCTAAAGCGTCCTTCTGCTCTTGAATCAGTTCGGTGGAGACCTCTGAGAAGTTATTAACGAAGTTGAGGGGATTCTGTATTTCGTGGGCGATACCGGCCGTGAGTTCGCCTAAGCTGGCCAGTTTTTCTTTTTGAATGAGTTGGGCCTGAGTGGCGCGGAGTTCGGTCAACGACTCTTGAAGTTCAGTGGTGCGCTGTTGTACTTTTTCTTCCAGCACCCGGTTTTGGGTTTCGATAAGCTGACGATTCTCTTCGGACAAGCGCAGTTGTTGCTGAGTAGCCTCTTCCTGCTTCTTTTTAAGTAGGTTGACTTTATAGGCCAATCCGGTCATAAAAAAAAGAAATTCGCCGATCAAACCGATAAGCAAACTATTTAATGTCCAGAAGGTCACCGAGGAACTGGTGAAGAAATCGACCATCCAAACAGCCAATGTAATCCAGATTGTCAGTACACCCAGAAAATAGAATAAAGCGGGTCTAAAGCCCCGCCGATAAGCCAAAAAGCTCGCTATTAAACCGAAAATATTGTCTGCAAAAGCGAAGAATGTGCCAAACCAAGAAGTGCTTATCTCCTTATACACCTGCTTGTCAGGCGTGACGAATGAAAATAGTAATAAGCCTGCCATACAGAGTGCATTAAACACCAGTATCCCCTTTCCCAAACGGTACAAGCCAGGCGTACTAAGCCGTAGCTGTAGAAAAGAAAATGCGAATAATATACGGATGCAACATTGTAGGCCCACAAGCACACCTACATTGTCGATTAACAGATAACTCAAGCCACTCGCCCATTCGATCATCAAACCAGCCATCGTTGTTGCTGTCACTATGCCGCTAACTAATAACCACAGGGCATAGAGCAGATTGTCGCGGTCGCGTAGCCAGAGACCTAACAGCAGGCTGTAAACGCTAATCAACAGTACTAAGCCAAAATACAGGCCATAAAACAAGCTTTGATGATTTGTTTCCTTGGTCAACTGAGAGGCCGCCAGAATGCTCGCCAACAAGTATGGGTTTTCCATACGCTCCACATAAATGTAGAGTGTATGCGTTTGGGCATCCCTTAGTTTCAAAGGCAGAATTGCTCGGCTACGCCCAAAGGCATTACTCGAGGATGCACCATAGCTCGACACCTCTCCATGATTGACGACCTGTTGGCGAGCCACCTCATATACCCAATAGTGGGCATTCGTAAAGTAGTAGAAATGCAGGAAGTAATTCTGGGGCGTTGGGTTGGTGAGGTCCACCTTAAACCAGTAGGCGCGTTGGGGGTTGGGCCGATCTGGCTTTGCCTTCACGGGAGCGAATCGATACCATGAAGGGTGTTGCAGCAATGAGTCGATGGTGACGCTACCGGGGGGTACTTCCAGTATAGTGCAGTGAGCAAAAAAGAAATAAGTCTTATCTGTATCGTTCAGCACAATCGGCTGAGAGAAGCCCACGCTAAAGAAACAGCAAAGCAAGAGTGCAGTTAGAACGGATTTCATGTACGGTAGGTTGGTAAAAGCAAATATAAGTACTAATGCCTATCTACCATAGGGTCATCTTTAGCTGTAAAATTATGATTTCTAATCAATGATGAGCTAGTTATAGTTTCAATAAACGCTCTATTGGTGCGATGCCTAAGTGACGAATCAGAGCAAGTGACGAATTTGGTCCCTTTCCTGCAATTCGCCGGTATTGTATGCGGCCTCCTTAGCCAAAGTCGTGTTTGCCTATCAGGTTATGTAGTTAGTGTAGGAAGGCGTATTGGCTTTAGACACGCCCCTGTCAACTATCTCCAGCAGGTTTTAGCCGAGTGCAAAATCAAAGGCTGGCGACGAGGCTACGCAGATTTGCAGGGTAATGAGCGCTATACAAAAATTACCGCTCGGATATGCTTGACTTATGCCGCGGGTTTCCCCAACTGGCGCTGGTTTGAGCCCGATAAAAAACGTAGACTAAAATTTGACCCAGCTACACGCTATAGCTAATCCGGGGAAGGCCCATAAGCTGGCAGAGTCATTGATGTAAGCTTGCGGGATGACCCACAGATCAGTTTAGGTAAAGCATTTCCGGCGAGGAAAGTCAGAAACGACGTTATGGCTTAGGATGGGTTTATGGTCGGCCATAATGGTATAAGTTTAGTTGAAGCACGTACTTAACAGCTACTCAATAATCTCTGGGAATCATAAAGCTAAACTCTAAAAGTTGACCCACAAGTGAAAATTCTCTTCTTTACTAGAGTATGTTTACTTTAGTAGAGCTACGGCACTGGCCCCGCCGAGTCGCGTTACCATCGGAAGATGCAGGCCTTTCGGCATGGTCAGCTACTAAATCAGCCCAAAGCGTTCGAGGAGCCGCTCCTTCTGCGGGCGGGCGACCGGAACGGTCATTTCGTTGCTCAGCACCAGATACATCCCTTCGCCCCGCACCAACCGCCGAATATGATCCAGATTGACGATGTACTGGCGGTGTACCCGCAGAAAATTTCGGCTTTCAAGCATCTCCTGCATGGCTGAGAGCGTTTTGGATACCAGATAACGTTCCCCCGTTTTCATCACAAACAGAGCATAGTTACCCTCGGCTTCCACGTAGAGTATGTTGCTGATTTCGACAAACGTTAGCCCATTAGCCTGCGGCAGTGCCAGCCGACTAGGCAGTGCTGACGGAGTTCCCGAACTACGGTCTGGACCATAAAACTGTCGTAACAGATCTAACTGGCCCGGCATCACCTGCTGCGACAATTCGGCCCGGCGGACGGCGTTCAACAAATCAATAGTATCAACGGGCTTGAGCAGGTAGTCAAGCGCACTGAATCGAAATGCCTGGAGGGCATACTGGTCGTAAGCGGTTACGAATACGATCTGAAAGGTAATAGCCCCAACCCGTTCGAGGAGTTGAAAGCCGTTCATGATTGGCATTTCGATATCGAGGAATACCAGTTGGGGCTGTCGCTGCTGAATGGCGGCTAATCCTTCTGAGCTGTCGGTAAACTGTCCCACCACGGTCACCGTTGGGCAATGACGTTTCAATTGGCCCGTCAGCAACCGTACATTATCCTGCTCGTCGTCAATGATGATGGTTCGCATAAATAGAAAAACGTTTGCGCATTTACATGGGTAAAGTCAATAATACTTCTGTGCCGCACACCCGCCCGGTTGCATCGGTACGATCGTGAATACTGACCTTCATTTGCGACTGAGTATGCTCGTTAAGGAGGGCAATGCGGTCAGCGTTAATTTTCAGACCAAAGGACCGGTGCTTATTGGCCGATTTACTGTTGAGTTCGGCGGCCCGCAACCGACCTACGCCGTTATCAGTCACACAGATAATAAGTTGTTTGTGCTGATGATGGCCAATCCGAATGTCTACCCGCCCCCCTTCGGGCTTGTGCATAAGTCCGTGCCAGATGGCGTTTTCAACGTAAGGCTGAACCAGCATCGGGGGGATTTCGATAAAATGCGTATCGAGTTCGGCACTAACCTGAATGGAGTAAGCCAGTTTTTCTTTAAAACGCATGGCTTCCATGTCTAAATACAGTCGCAATGTGTCGAGTTCGGTATGTAGGGTTATGTGTTCGGAACGGGCATTTTCGAGTACCTGCCGAATCAGCCGGGCAAACCGGGTAAGGTAGTCGTCGGCTTTATCCACATCATTGTCGAAGATGAAGGCTTTGATGGAGTTGAGACAGTTAAAAATAAAATGAGGGTTCATTTGTGCCCGTAACGCGGCCACTCTCGTTGCGATTAATTCCTGCCTGAACTCCTGCTCACGCTGTTGCCGTCGCTGTGCTTCCAAGAGGTCGCGCTGCTGCTCGATTTCTGCCGTGCGCTGGGCCAGTAGACGGGTCAGGTCGGCGGCATGGTCTTCCTGCATCCGGCGGTTGTCGGCTTCCAGCAACCGGCTTCGCTGCCCCAGTGCCAGCGAAAAACAGAGTACTTCCAACAGCGTACAGGCCCCGTAATACACACTTGGAATTTGCCCGAGCGAAGGCGTATCGGGCAGTACCGCATAGCGATTTAATACAACAGCGCAGGCGGCTCCGGCAGTCAGGAGCAATACCCCGGCAAATGCATAGCCGCGCAGCGGATGCGCCCCGCGCAGCGATATTGCCGTTAGCAACAGGCCAACGGCCAACAATAGAAAGATGAGCGTACTGTAGGCGGGATGAAAAAAAATAGACTCCTCCTGTACCCATCCCGATAACCACGCCAGCGAAACCAACCCAACGAAACCTACGCCCCCCAGGATAAACCGATACCACCGCCACAGCATGGGCTGCAACCGGGGAACATCCAGCAGAGCACTCAGAAATAAGAGATAGAAAAACAATATCCAAAAGACAGATAGCGGCACGAGCATTTTGCGAAGCAAAGGCTGATTCGGCATCCACCAGTCGAGCGGGGCCCGCGTTTCCAGCACCTGGCCAAAGTACACTAACAGTCCCACCAGATAAAGCGCGTACCAGCCGTAAATCAAATCGCGGTGTGTGAGGCTTTGAATGGCCCAAAACAGGCTCATAAACAGCAGACAGGCCATTAACCCCACAAAAAAAATAACAATTGGCCGCTGTGCCTGATGCCGCCGGGCTACGGCCAGCCAGTAGGCATCCGTCACATATAGCCGGGGTGGTTGCCACCAGGTAGGCATAATATCGGTCTGCTGCAACAGGTAGGTTTGCTCAACGCCGGGCTCAATGACTACGGGAAGCGCTTCGGAATCGGGGACGCCAGGGGGGCGTTGGGCGGGAGTAAACAGGTTGCCGGTCTGGGCCAGCAGCTTTGGCGGAGCCGATGCCTGGACGGCGTAGAGCCGCACCCAGTCGTGCGGACCTACCCACTGCCAAAGGTGAAGCGGCAGGTGGCCTGTTTGGCGAAGCGAAAACCGCAGCCATCGCGACACCAGCAGTTTTCCCGGCTGGCTCTTCAGTAGGTTGCTGCCCGGACGATAGGGCCGGAAGGGTTGTTTCAATACGTTCTGGGTGGAAAGTGTATCGAAGCCCTGTTGCTGCCAGTAGGTCAGAAATGGAGTCAGGGGTTGTTCATTAGGCAGGTTGTCGGCGTAAAGGGTCAAAACAGGCGTACTGGCCGACCACGGGTTTGGTTGCGCGGTGGCTGGCTGGTTAGCAACAGCCAGAGCGAGGGTCAGGATCAGCAGAGTATGCCTGTAATGCATAGTCATTTCTATTAATGGGGTAATCTACTGATTTGAAACGGTTCAGGCTGCGTATGTCTGTGTGAAGAGTTGGTTTGGCTGGGTGAACCGTTCATTTTTTGAGTAAGGTGCTCGGCTTACCGTTTACTCAATAGCTAAAAAAATAAGGGGTTTCACATAGAAAAAATGACTGCTCGCCGGATGGTTTTTGCCGGAAGAAAGACTAGTGAGCAAGTTTACTAAAAAGTAAGTAGATCACGCACATAGCCCTTTCTTATCATGCAAAACGAACTGCCCGTTAACCGTTTGGATGCCCGGAAAGCACGGGAAATTCTGGAAGCACTTCATGGTCCTGCCCTATCGGAAAAGGAGTCAGCCTTGGCTACCGAAGCGATGGATGCCAAATTTCGGGCTGAGGTAGCCCGGCAACTGACGTTGCGCCGTGAAGAGCAGAAACTGACGCGGCCGTTGCTGGAGCACATGGCTCGACTGGCTCCGTACGAGCTGACCGAAAAAGTAAAGGCCGAGCGGGAAGCGTTTCTACACCGATTACCCCATCGCGAACTATCTGCATTACAACCCTCAGAGTCGGCCATTCTGATTGGGTCGCTGATTGCCCTCTTCGCCCCGCCATACGACGCTGGTGCCACCGCGAGTAATCAGGAAGCCTGGGCCAAGCCCAATATTGGCGAAATCCACGTGCGGGCCCAGGAGATCGGGTCGGGCTCATCTGCCCATACGGCACAGATCGGTAAGTGGTTTCGGCCAATTGCCGACGGACTGGTGCGGTTCCGTACCAACGTGCAGTACTGGTACGACTGGTGGTCGTCGGCCAGCTTTTATACCGCTCATAATCATGGCTTTATCGGGGTGTTTATTTTCGAGAATACCAACGGACGAAATATCCTGATTCGCGACGAACGGCGACTGCTCTGGAACGACGGCGTTGGCTGGCTGGATAGCCATCACGATTCGGCCGATAGTTGGCAACTTTTCGATATTCCGTTTGGCGCAAAACGCGGATCGGCTTACTTCCTGGGTGTGTGGTGTGGCTGCTGGATGGATGCCGACGATGGGTTCGGTGGGTTCAGTGCTGCCTCGGCCGATCTGACCTGCCGCGTCCCACTGATCGCCGTGAAAACACAATAACGTCCTCTGTAAGAAGAATCTCTACTGCTAACCCAAAGCTATGCTGACTACTATGTATCGCACTTCTGCTTACCTGATAGCCGTCCTGATTGGTTCAACCACTGACTTATTTGGTCAATTTACCGGCCCCTTTGACAACTGTGTTACCTGTAAAGCGGGAATCCACCTTAACTCAACAGCACGCAACAATACAATAAGTGGAACTTTTGCCGCATCAAGCTCCAATGACCCTACCTCAGGTGGCCTGGTTTCGGGGGGCTACAATACAATTTTTGGTTCCAATTCGGGGGGCTATATGGGCAACAACGTTAGTGGAAGCACGTTTATGGGGGCATATGCTGGTCTTTACACCAGGAGTGACTTCAATACATTTATGGGCTATTATGCTGGTCAGGCTAACACTACAGGTGGGGGTACATTTGTGGGTAGCCAAGCTGGCTACTCCAATACTACAGGTACAGGCACGTTCATAGGCACTAACTCGGGCTATGCCAATACCACAGGTATCTTAAACACGTTTGTAGGCGGATCGGCTGGCACCAATAACACCACGGGTAGCAATAATTCATTTCTAGGTAATGGGGCTGGCTATGCCAATATCAATGGGAATAATAATGTTTTTGTCGGTTCGCCCAGTGGCCAGGCCAACACGAGTGGAAGCTTCAATACGTTTGTGGGGAGTTGGGCTGGGTATGGAAACACGAGTGGCAATTTGAATATCTTCTTAGGATATAGTGCAGGCCAAGCCAACACCACTGGCACGAATAATACCTTTACCGGAACGTATGCTGGGAATAAAAATATTACTGGCAATCAAAACACCTTCAATGGTTATGCGGCTGGCTATTTTAACACCGGCAATAACAACACCTTCACTGGCTATGCTGCTGGTTATACGAACACAACCGGAGAAGGCAATACCTTCAGCGGCTTTCAGGTGGGTTACAATAATACGTCTGGTAAGAACAACACGTTTACCGGTAATAATGCGGGCTATGCCAACACCACTGGCATTAGCAACACCTTTACCGGTTCTTTGGCAGGATATTCCAACATGACCGGTACGTACAACACCTTCACTGGCGATAAAGCGGGCTACAACAACACCACTGGTAATCAAAACACCTTCACTGGCAATTTTGCTGGCTACTCAAACGCCGGAGATGGCAATACCTTCACTGGGTATTCTGCGGGCTATAAAAACTCCACTGGGTCTTATAATACCTATACTGGATTTTCTGCGGGCAATTTAAACACCACTGGTACGAACAATACCTTCACGGGCTATTCAGCGGGCAGTTTTAACACCACTGGCACGAATAACACCTTTACCGGCATGTATGCTGGAAGTAAAAATATGATCGGGAATCAAAATACCTTTAATGGCTATGGGGCTGGCTATTATAATACCGGCAATAACAACACCTTCAATGGCTATGCGGCAGGCTATGCTAACACAACCGGAGAAGGCAACAGCTTCAGCGGTTTCCAGGTGGGTTATAATAACACATCTGGTGCTAATAATACCTTCACTGGCTTCAATGCAGGCTACTTCAACGCCGATGGGTATGCCAACGTAGTTATTGGCGCGGCCGCCAGCTACTCCAACGTTTCGGGGGACTTCAATGTCATGGTCGGTGATTCGGCGGGGCTAAACAACCAGGCCAATGGCAATACCTTCATCGGCTCCAAAGCAGGGGTCGTCTCTACCACCGCCGTCCAGAATACCTACGTTGGCTTTCAGGTGGGCTTCAAGACTACCAGTTCCCAGAACACCTTCGTGGGCCACAAAGCGGGCTTCAACACTACCACCGGGGGCAACAACACCTTCATCGGTACCCGGGCGGGTTATAACAACACCTCCGGGATCGATAATGTGCAGATCGGCACCGATGCCGGTTCGAGTAACGCCACGGGCTACCGCAACCTGTTTCTGGGTACCCAGGCCGATGCCCTCTATGCCGATCTGCACAACGCCACGGCCATCGGGGCGGGGGCCAGAGTGGCCCTCAGCAACGCGCTGGTGCTGGGTCATCAGGCCAATGTCGGCATCGGCACCAGTGCCCCCACCGCCCGGCTTGAAGTGGTCAGCGAAACCGATGATGTCAGCGGCCTTCGGCTCACCAACCTCACGGCAAGGAGTCAACCCACCCACTCAACTGATCAGTTCTTGACGGTCAATGAACGGGGCGATGTGATCAAAGCTCGGTATCAACTTCGCATCAACGGTCCCGGCGAGTGGAGCGATAAAGTCTTTAGCTCAACTTACCAGCTACGTCCCTTGTCTTGGGTTGCCGCTTATATTGACCAGAATCGGCATTTACCCGGTGTCCCCTCGGCTCAACAGGTAGCCGAAGAAGGCGTTGACCTGGTAAAAATGAATGCTACTCTATTAGAAAAGGTAGAAGAACTGACCCTGTATAGTATTGAGCAGGATCAAAAAGCGAAGAAACAGGAGGAGCGAATCACTCAATTAGAGCAACTCGTTCGGCAACTTCTTGAGAAAAAATAGCCAAACTGCATTTAAATACAAATCACTCGGACTGTTGTTAGAGCGTTTTGTATTTAAATGCAGTTTGTCACGAATTTGAAGCCAGTAAACTCCATTCTCAAAATACCCTCATTATCTTCGACGGCTTTTTGACTGTCTGGTCGAGAATTAATAGTACATTGAATACCATAACTTCGACCATGAAATGAATCGACTTGCGACAATAAGCGCGCATCTGTAGCGACAAGTAAAAATGAAAATCGACAGTCAGCGAATCAAAATTGCCAGACCTTGTGTAGGAAATCGGTTATGTAGGTTAGCGTAGGCGTAAACCAAGGATTGAAAAACATGAACGTATGGGGCGCTCCGTCGAACGTATGTACTTCCGAATAGGTGCCGAATGGCTTTAGTTTGGCAATCAGATCGTCGCGGCCGCCGTGCATGCGATCGACAGAACTATTCAGAAAAAGAATCGGGGGCGTATGCTTGTCGATGTGAGTAAGCGCTGAGGCTTCGTGCCATAACGCCGGCTTCTGGGCTTTCCCGTAGCCAAACCAGTAGGTGGCTGCCGACGTCGATCTGGAATCGTCGCCTTCTCCCGATTCTGGGTGAATGAAGGCCAGTACGCCATCAATATCGACAATGGCCTGTACGTCGCTTGTGTACGTCGCATACCCTCCCGATCCTTCAAAGGCTGCGTTCCCGTTTGTACTGCCTACCAGTGCCGCCAGTTGCCCACCCGCCGAAAAGCCCAGTATGGCAATTCGTTTTGGATCGATGTGGTACGCACGAGCGTTGGCCCGCATCCAGCGAATAGCGGCTTTTACATCATGAACCGCGGCTGGATACAACGCTTCGGTCGACAGGCGGTACTCTACCGGAATGGCAACGAACCCTTTTGCCGCCAGATGCCCGGCCAGCGTGTTATTATGGGATCGGTCGCCCGACCGCCAGCCACCACCATGGACCATCAGAATGGCAGGTAGCGCTTTCGCGGCAGAGGTTTGGGGGGCGTATACATCCAGTACTAATTTCCGATCTGCTACGGGTGTGCTGTAAGCAATGTTTCGCTGTACACGCACGCCAGTGGGTAGGGTCGAATCAGCCAGTGTAATGTCGGGGTGGTGCTTCTTTTCCTGAAGGTAGGATTTGCGCACGGTGAACGAGGTATCCCGACCACCTGTTGGGCCAATCTGCGCCCAAACTGTAGAAGTCAGCAGACTGATCGCACTCACGAACCAAAGAAGTCGTTGCCAGACGTTAGAGGTCATTCTTTCCGCTTGTTTAGACGTAGATCGAAAAAGGTTATTTATTGGCTGGAATGATACCCATCTCCAGCAACCAGCTTTCACACAGGGAAACCCAGGCTTGCGTAGAACCTGGATTGTTTCGTAGCGCAATGGCATGAGCGCCCTGTGGAAATATATGCAGGCTGGATGGGATTTTCCTATCGACCAGCGCCTGGTAGAAAAGCAGACTGTTCCGTTGGTCGACCCCGGTGTCGTTAAAGGCGTGTACCAGAAAGCAGGGCGGTGTGTTGGGCGTGACGGTGTTTTCCAGTGAATAGGTTTTTAATAGTTCGGCAGAAGGGTTAGGCCCCAGTAGATTTTTACGACTACCGGCATGAGCATACTGCCCCATCGTAATGACAGGCGAAATCAGAATGGTGAAATCAGGCCGAAAAGCTTGCCTATTGATCGAGT
>NZ_MKUD01000081.1:0-93591 GCF_001898575.1 Spirosoma sp. 48-14 | reverse complement strand
GGTGAGCGGCCAGATGCCCGCCCGCCGATGTTCCCATAATGCCTACCTTATCGGGTTTGATGCCCCATTGAGCCGCATGGGCACGAATCACCTTCATGGCTCGCTGAGCATCCTGAAGCGGCCCCAGTTCCCGTTGTTTCAGATCGGGGGAGGTGGGTAGGCGATAGTTCAGGACAAAGGCGCTGATGCCCAGCGTATTGAACCATTTGGCCAGCTGCCAGCCACTGACCAGATAGGCCAGTCGTTCGTAGCCACCGCCCGGACAAATAATAACAGCGGCTCCCTTGTTTTCCTGTACCGATGGTAAAAACACGTAAAAGCCGGGTGTACCTACCCGGTAGATCCGTTCGTTCGCTATACTGTCGGTTAGGAACAGCCCCTTTGAATTAGGCATTTTACCCGCAGGCCATAAGGCCATAAAGGTCTGGGCATTAGCCAGGGAATGCAGCGCGAAAATCAGGATAAGCAGTAAGCCGGTTCTAGGCATAAAAAGGCAAAACAGGTTCGGGAAATATCTGCCAAGAATAGAGTGTTGCCTTAGATTTTGCAAAGAAACGTTTGTGACTTTTTACGCAATCGTTGCCGGAAGCGTTCGCGGACAGACCGTTGTGAACCCGGCTACTGTGCGGGGTTTAGGCTGTCGGATTGGTTGGTGCCGCCGAAACCCCTAATTTTCGGCCGTAAACGAATCCACATGGAACTGACTGCGTACCTGAAACAACTTGTCGATATCTCCCCCGAACTGGAACATGAGCTGGATAAAGCCTTTGCACGGGAGGTATTTCCAAAGCGGTATAAGCTCCTGCCGCCCGACAACGTATCGCAGAAAGTCTACTTCTTTGAACAGGGCCTTGGCAGGGCGTACTACATTCGACACGATGGCAAGGACATTACTCACCATTTTTTTCTGATGAACTCGTTCTCGGTAGGCATCGAGACCGTTTTCTATGGACGTCCTTCTCCCTATGGGCTTGAACTGCTCGAAAAGTCTGTTGTCCGATCCATCAACTATGCCGATCTGGAAAAGATCATCGACCAACATCATAATCTGGAAAAACTGATGCGGACAGTGCTGATCGAGACGCTGAAGACGTTTTCTGATCGGTTGAGTGCTTTACAATTTCAGTCGGCGCAGGAACGGTACAACAACCTGCTGGCCCAGTATCCATCCATTCTACAACAGGCTCCTCTGGGGCATATCGCGTCTTATCTGGGCATTACCCAGCAGACTCTTAGCGTTATACGCGCTCAGCGATAACATTCTTACCTTTTGGTTAGTTGTCTGATTTTAAGAGTGATGAGCGGGATGGTTTCAGACGATTCCGGCTCAGGTGCTCTTTTGGCTGACGCATGAACTGAAAAACAGGTCGCTAATCAGCCAGCATCCAGATCGATCCGAATAAAACCCTATGCCTGGGCAGGCGCTGGTCAGCAGATCAGGGCAGATATTCCTATGGCTAATCTATCGGACGTACGCTAAATTTTAGGAATAAAGAAAGATACCCTACACCTTTATTTTTTAAGATAGATGAAAAGAAAGCTGCTTTTCATCGGACAATTTTGCACCATCATAATTCACTAACTAATTGCTATGAAAAGCAGTAAACCCTACATCGCGCTGATAACCCTGCTTGCCTTAAGTGGTTGTCAGACAAAGGAAAAGGCTACGGAAGTAAAAGAGGTAGCTGTTCCTGTTATTACCGAACAGGTTACCAAACAACCGATCAACCGCACAACATCCATCAGTGGTAATATTGAGGGGAGTCGTACCGTACGGCTTGGGTTCATGGTAGCCGGAAAATTGAACTTTATCGCGGCCGACGAAGGACAGCCCGTTCGTAAAGGACAGTTGCTGGCCAGCCTCGATCCTACCAACTACGGTATTGCCAAGGAATTGTCGGATGTGCAGGTAGCTCAGGTGGGCGACGAGTATACCCGTCTGAAAATCATGCATGACCGTAACAGCCTGAGCGACGCCGACTTCGCTAAAGTGAATTACGGGCTGCAGCAGGCCAAAGTACAGCAGAAACTACAGACCAAGAACCTATCGGATACGAAACTATACGCACCCATCAGCGGGGTTATGCTGAAAAAAATGGCAGAGGTCGGTGAGATCACGGCTGTGGGTACACCGCTTTTCGTAGTGTCGGACATCAGCAAGGTTAGTGTCAATGCCTACATTCCTGAAAGTGAGCTGCATACGATTAAAATTGGGCAGTCGGCCCGGGTGCTGGTGTCGTCGGTGGGACAGACGTTTACCGGCAAGGTTAAAGAAGTAGGTTCGGTAGCCGATGTGACCTCTCGGGCCTTTACGGTAAAAATCGAACTGCCCAATCCGAACGGGCTGATTCGACCAGGGATGATCGCCGAAATCACGCTAACATCCAATCAGCCAGTTGATCGACTTTTGCTGCCTGCCGAAGCTATTCTGCACGATACGGATAGCCAGAGCTATGTCTATATCGTCGATAAAGCCCAGCAGAAAGCGTTCCGCCGGAATGTCAGCGTAGGGCAACTGGTAAACAACAAGATCGAAGTGACTGCCGGACTGTCTCCGCAGGAAATCGTGGTAACGGGCGGTCAGCAAAAGCTCACCGATGGTTCTTCTGTCAGCCTTTCTAATTAATCGACGCCATGAATTTCGTTCAAGCTTCTTTAAAATATAGACAGGTTACCCTGTCGGTGTTACTGCTGGTATTTGCAATGGGGGTGTACTCTCTTTTGACCATGCCCCGTCGCGAAGACCCCAAGATTACCGTTCGTCAGGGGCTGGTACTGGCCTTTTATCCAGGTGCCAACTCCGCACAGGTAGAAGACCAGGTGACCAAAAAGCTGGAGCAGTATCTGTTTCAGTTTGAGGAAGTCCGCAAGGATAAAACCTACTCGACCACCCGAGACGGAGCGGTGGTGGTGAATGTCGAACTCGGTGAGAAAGTCAAAAACCCCGATGTGTTCTGGAGCAAATTACGACATCAGCTGCTGGTCGTGAAAAGCCTGGAGCTGCCCCAGGGCGTTCGGGGGCCTATTGTCAACTCCGATTTTGGTGATACCGAAGCCCTGGTGATTGGGATCGAAAGCGATCAGGCCAGTTTTGCGCAGTTGAAGCAGTACGCTCAGAAACTAGAAGACAACCTGCGGACGATTCCGGCCGTTTCGAAAATCAAACGGGTTGGCGATCAACAAGAACAGATTGTGGTTTCGTCGAATTCTGAAAAACTGGCCCAGTATGATGTTGATATGCAGCAGGTGGTCAAGCTGTTGCAGTCGCAGAATTCCATTGGTGCTACTGGGGCAATCGATACCGAAACCCAGAAAGCCCCGCTGTATACCAGTGGCTATTTCACCAAAGAAAATGAGATTGCCAACCAGATTGTCGGGGCCTCGAAATCGGGTGCGCTTGTACGGCTGGGCGATATTGCCACCATTCAGCGTGACTACGCCGAGCCTACCAGCAAAATTACCGTCAATGGGCATAAATCCTTGATCCTGACCGTGCAGATGCACGAAGGCAACAACATCGTCGATTTTGGAAAGGCCGTCGACAAGAAGATTGCGGAAACGACAAAGCTGTTTCCTGCCAATGTGAAACTGACCACCATCGTCAACCAGCCGCAGGTAGTCAATAACAACGTCTCGCATTTCATCGATGAGTTCTTCCTGGCTATTTTCTCGGTAGTCGTTGTGGTGGTGCTGCTGTTGCCCTTCCGTATTGCATCAGTGGCGGCTATGGCCATCCCGGTAACGGTGGCGGTGACCTTTGCCCTCATGCATGCCTTTGGTATCGAGCTGCATCAGGTATCGCTGGCGGCCCTGATCGTGGTGTTGGGGATGGTGGTCGATGATGCGATTGTGATTGCCGATAACTATGTCGAACTGCTGGACGCGGGCGTTGATCGCTGGACGGCTGCCTGGCGAAGCGCGAGTGATCTGGTAGTGCCGGTTCTGGCCGCTACCGTAACGATCATTGCGTCGTTTATGCCGATGATTTTGCTGACGGGTTCGGTAGGGGAATTCATCAACGCTCTGCCCTGGACGGTAGCCATTGCCCTGGCTTCGTCGTTCATCGTCGCCATGGTGCTGACACCGTTGCTGTGTTATGTATTCATCAAGAAAGGCTTACACGATCCGAGCGCGGAGGCTGGCCCGAAGAAAACCTCCCTGCTCGATCGGATGCAGAATGGCTATAACGCAGCGCTCGACTGGGCCATTCGCCATCCTAAACTAACCATTGGCCTGAGCCTGATTACCATCGTGTTTGCCGGGCTGCTTTATACGGGTGGGGTGCGTCAGAAATTCTTCCCGGCTGCCGAGCGAAACCAGTTTGTGGTTGAACTCTGGATGCCAACCAGCACCAGCCTTGATAAAACGGAAGCGGCTATCAAAAAGGTCGAAAAACTGGTCCAGCAGGATAAGCGTGTAACTTCCTTTGCCACCTTCGTTGGAACCAGCGCCCCGCGTTTCTACTACAATTTTTCGCCGGAAGTGCCCGTCAGCAACTACGCGCAGATTCTGGTCAATACCACCGACGAACATACGACCGAAACCCTGTCGGAGGAATTGCAGGAAAAAGTTGGATCGATCATCCCGGAAGGACGCCCGCAGATCAAGCTACTGCAACAGGGCCAGCCGCTGAAAGCTCCGGTTGAAGTACGGATCATTGGTGACGACATCAACCGGCTGAAAAGCATCGGGCAGGAAGTCGAAAGCATCGTTAAAAAAGCACCTGGCAGCGCGCTGGTTCGGAATGATTTTCAGGAAGATTATTACGGTATTAGCATTCAGCTGAAAGATGAAGCGAACCGCCTTGGGTTTACGACCTCCAGCATTTCGCAGATGATCTACACGGGCTTCAGCGGGGCACCGATCACCACGCTCTACGAAGGTAACAACGCCATCGATGTCGTGTTTCGGCTGGATAAGCAAAACCGCGAAACCACCGACGATCTGGGAAATACCTACCTCTCGTCGCCAATTACTGATGGGCGAGTGCCGCTCCGGCAGATTGCCGATCTGGTACCAAAATGGCAGACTGGCCGCATCATGCACCGCAACGGGGTCCGTACCCTGACCGTGCAGAGCGAAACGAGTCATGGCGTACTGCCTGCTGAGTTGCTGAAAGCCATTCGACCCGCCATCGACACCCTTCAGTTGCCTGCTGGTTACCGGATCGAATACGGGGGGGAGTTTGCCAATAAACAGGAAACATTCAGCCAGATGATTACAGTGCTGGTGATTAGCCTGGTCCTAATTTTCTTCATCCTGTTGTTCCAGTTCCGTAACCTGAAAGAAGCCGCTATTGTGATGCTGACCATTCCGCTCAGTTTGTTCGGGGCTTTATTCGGGCTGTACATCACGGGCAACAATTTCGGATTTACGGCCTTTGTCGGATTGGTCAGTCTGTCGGGGATTGTAGTGCGAAACGCCATCATTCTGGTCGATCACACCAACGAACTGATGCACCATGGCATGGATATCCGGACGGCGGCCATCGAGTCGGGCAAACGGCGGTTGCGCCCTATTTTTCTGACGGCATCGGCTGCGGCCATTGGCGTACTGCCCATGATTCTGTCGGGGTCTCCCATGTGGAGTCCGCTCGCTAGTGTGATTGCCGTGGGTGTACTCTGGTCGATGGTGATGGCCCTGCTAACGGTGCCGGTACTCTACATCTCCTGGATACGGCCCGCCGATAAAAAAGATATCCTTGCCGTTCAAAATCAACCTGTTAGTCATGAAGCCTAAATTAAAGTTATATATCAGCCTCAGCATCCTGGGGATGCTGATGGCAAATCAGGCCCGTGCGCAGCAACCGGAATCGGTTAGCCTGCAGCGCGCCATTGATCTGGCCTTACAGAATAACCGGGGGCTGGCCATTCGTAAGCTCCAGGTAGCCGAGAAACAGGCAAAACTGCGGGAAGACGATGTCAAGAAATATCCATCGGTAACGCTCAACTCCACGTATCAGTACAACGCCAATGTTGGTTCACTGGTGATTGATCAGGGCTCGTTCGGGGTTCTTCCGCTGAGTCAGACCACCCAGGTGCCGCTCCCCAACGAGACCAAAACCTTTGCCCTGGGGCAGCATCACACGTTCAATGCGGGTCTTACCGCCTACCAGCCAATTACGCAGTTGGGTAAGGTGAAAACGGGTCTGGCTATCGACCAGACGGATATACAGATGTCGGAGCAGGAGCAGCGTAAAGTGGCTTTGCAAATTCGGCAGGCTGTTGAGCGACTATATTACGGCATGCTGATCAACCAGCAGCAACAGATTGAAGCCACGACCAGGCTCGACGTAGCGAAGCTGAAGCTGTACGACGTGGAAAGTGCGTTGCAGTCAGGAAAAACCATCGATGTGAGCAAAGCCGGACTACAGGCCAACATTGCCGACGAAGAGCAGAATCTGCTTAAACTCGCTATTCAACGCGACGATTACGAAACCGACCTGAAACGCCTGACGGGCATCAAAGCCGATTCGCTGGTGCTGGCGGGTGTTGATCTGGCACCAGCCGCTGTACCTGCGCTGGACTCAGTCGAACTGTCAGCCCTGCGGAACAACGTAGATATACAGCTCGCATCGCTGAATCAGCAAAAAGCGCAACTAGGTATCAAGGCGGCTCAACAAAGCTACCGGCCCGATCTGGGTGTGCTGGCGGGCTACACCTATCAGAAAGGGAACCTGATTTTTCCGGTCAATAACCCGTTTGTGGGCGTCAATCTGAAATGGAATCTACAGGATGTAGTGGCCAATAAGCAGGTTATGGCGCAGCGCAATCTGATCCGGCAGCAGGCACAGGAAAACCTGCTGAATACACAGGAACAGGTAAATAGCGATCTGGAAAAAGCGTACCGGAAAATCAGTCAGGCCAGAGCGTTGATCGACGTGGCGCAGAAAGCGGCCCGGTATCGGGGCGACGAGTTGAAAGTCCAGCAGGATCGGCAGGCGGCAGGGTTGAATCTGAAAACCGATCTGCTCACGGCCCAGTCGAATCTGGCTAAGGCACAGGTCGATCTGCTGTCCGCTCAGTTGAATTACCAACTAGCTATTCTGGACGTCAAAATCCTGACAGGGACTATGTAAACAGCGCACTCTTAACGATTTTATCTAAAATGCTGCCTATAAATAGTCCTGTTGTAGCCAATTCGAGTACTATATACTAGTTAACTCAAGTAAGAGACTGCCTCGTAGGTTGGAATTGTAAAAAGCCTCTCTGGTATCCAGGGAGGCTTTTTTATGGCCGCATTTGGACTAAAACAGCGCAAAAGTCTTTTAAAGTGTCTAGCTGGGGGACTCATCAGCAGGTTACTGGCCGTGAGCGCGCTGTACTGGATAAAATCGCAAACGATCCTATAGTAAAAATAAATAGTTTAAGTATTTAGGGAATTAGTACAACGTTGTGCGCAAATCCAGTTGAAATGGCCCTGAATCTGTTGACCGATACTGAATTGTTGACCCTACTGCGCGAGGGCGACGAACAGGCATTCAGGGCGTTGTATGATCGGTATTGGTACAAAATGTACGTGCTGGCTCATCGTAAACTTCGCCGGAAAGAGGTTGCCGAAGAGTTGGCGCAGGAGTTATTTGTAATGATCTGGCAAAAGCGGGAAGCCTTACGAATTATTAATCTTCAGGCATTTTTAGGGGTATCGCTTCGGAACCTGATCGTCGATTACGTTCGCCGGAATATTCAGGAAGAGCATTATCTGGATCAGTTACGGCTGTTTTTTCCGACAGAAACCATGGCAACCAGCGAGGCTGTTCAATTAAATGAGTTGTCGGAAGCGATCCAGAACACGCTGGCAAAACTTCCCGAAAAAACGCGCGAAATCTTCATTATGAGCCGGTTCGAACATCTGACCATCCGCGAAATTGCCCAGCGATTGAATCTTTCCGAAAAAACAATCGAGTACCATCTCTCGCGATCAACCACGTTCGTTCGGCAACATCTACGCGATTTTACAGCCATCTGGCTCCTGCTTTGGCTCTCGGAATGAGCCAGTTCTTTCAAAAATTAAAAAAAATCTAAAAAAAATAGCGTTGGCTCTTAGGGAGTTTTGGCCGGTTGTTCGTCTATACCTTTTGAACGAATGACTCAACCCGATGGACGGTGCTACCTACCAGGAACTGCTGGCTAAATACCTCAAAGGTGATTGTACGGATGAAGAACGGGCCTTGCTCGACCAATGGTACGAATCGCTGGATACGGAGGTAAGCCTGCCTGCCACCGATGAAGAAAAAAACCAGATGCTGGCCCGAAACTGGAAGACACTGGCCGAGCAAACGGTTCATACCGTTCCGGTTCGTCAGGTCGGGTTCCGTCGTTATGCTTCCTGGGCAGCGGCAGCCGCTGTACTCCTGATTGGTGGATTGGGCTGGCTATTCATGACCCAGTCGACTACCGAACTGATGGAAGAGCAGGTAAGTCTGGTAGACAGACCAGCCTCGTTTACCGAACGGGTCAATCGGATGAAAGCACCCGAGCGAGTGACCCTGAGCGACAACAGTGTGATTACGCTAAATCCGGGTAGTAAAATCCGATATCCAACCCAATTTACGGCCCAGAAACGAGAGGTTATTCTGGAAGGGGAGGCATTTTTCGAGATCCAGAAAAATCCGCACAAGCCGTTTCTGGTCTATTCGCAGGATCTGATTACCAAAGTGCTTGGTACGAGTTTCTGGATCAAAGCCAATCCGGCCGAGCGAAACGTAACGGTGTCCGTCCGAACCGGACGGGTATCGGTCTATTCACCAAAACTGGCCGCACAGACGAAGGGGAAATCGGACCCTGAAACCATTGGGGTTGTTCTGACACCTAACCAGCAGGTCACGTATCTGAATCAGGAACAACGGCTGGTGAAAACACTGGTTGAGAAACCGCTCGTGGTTAGTAAAGAAGCAGAGATGCCCTCGTTTACGTTCCAGAATGCGCCCGTATCGGACATCATTGCGGCTATTGAAAAGGCTTATGGAGTTGATGTGGTGTACGATGAGGAAGTCATGGCAAACTGCCATATAACCACCTCGCTCGATCAGGAGAGCCTGTACGATAAGCTGACCATCATCTGTAAGCTACTGGGAGCTACTTATAAGATTATTGATGCCCAAATTGTCATTACCGGATCAGGTTGTTAGCCCGTTCCGCATGTTGAACCTTAACCCGTACTCTATGAAGTAATCTTGACTTGTCTGCAGAAGAAGAAGATCGGCGATGGGTCCAAGCACCGCCGACCTGAGTAAGCCCCACGTTTTCCGGTTCGCATACCGTCGCATCCTTTTCGAGATGTGCAGGGGCTCGTTTGTCTTTGTCTAAATCCTCTAAACAAAAACGATCAAAGGTATGGAATTACCTCGATTCAATCACGACTGTGCACGTACAATTATGCGTATCACTCTTGCTCAGTTGCTGTGTACGGTTTTATTCCTGAATATCACCTATGCACGAACGGTCATTGCTCAGCCTTTACTGGAGCAATCGATCAGCTTAACCGTTGACGATAAGGAAGTTCGTGTTATTTTGTCGGCCATCGAGAAACAAGCGAAGGTCACCTTTTCGTACATCCCACAGCAAATTCAGGCCGATCGGCGGGTATCGCTCAAAATTGCCAATCAGCGTCTGTCATCCGTACTCGACCAGCTCTTTCGGCATACAGCGGTTATCTATGAAGTAATCGGGCGAAAACAGATTCTGCTCAGCGTTCGCCCGTCGGGTTTGAACGCCCTGCCCGAACATACGCAACTGCAACTCGAACGCCCTGCCGACCGGGTCATATCGGGCATTGTCAGAAGTGAAACGGGTGAAGGGCTGCCCGGTGTAAGTGTTGTGGTGAAGAACAGCACACGTGGAACCAATACGGATGCCGATGGGAAATTCAGACTCAATGTGCCGGACGAGACCACCACGCTGGTTTTCTCTTTTGTGGGGTATCTGAATCAGGAAGTCGCCATTGGCAATCGCGCAACCGTCGATGTTCAACTTGCTCCCGACAACAAATCGCTCGATGAAGTGGTGGTGGTTGGGTATGGTACCGTGAAAAAGAAAGACCTAACCGGGTCGGTGGCCGCTGTTGGGGTCGAGCAGATTCGCGAACAGCCAGTTTCCCGCGTCGATCAGGCGTTGCTGGGCAAAGTGGCGGGTGTTCAGGTGAAACCCGTATCGGGCGAACCGGGCGCGGCTCCGCAAATCCGCATTCGGGGTATTGGCAGTATCTCGGCGGGTGTTGGGCCGCTGTATGTAGTCGATGGGTTTCCGACCGATAATATACAGACGCTGAACCCGAATGATATCGAAAGCATGGATATTCTTAAGGATGCGTCGGCTACGGCTATTTATGGGTCGCGGGGGTCCAACGGGGTGATCATCATCAATACAAAACGAGGCAAATCGGGCAAAGCCAAGTTTTCGTTCGACGCCTATACGGGCTGGCAGAAGATTGCCAAACGGCCCAAATTCATGAATGCCAAAGAGCAGGCGCAGTACTATTACGACGGTATCCGAAACCGGAATATCGACGAAGGCCGGGATGTATCGGGGCCGTATTCCACCTGGTTTCGTCAGGTCCCGCCCGAAGTGATCGATGTGCTGGAAGGACGGAATACGTACGATGTCGATGCGCTGGACGAGGTGTTACGGACGGCTCCCCAGCATCAGTACCAATTGACGGCAACGGGCGGAAACGAAAATGTGAAGTATGCGCTGAGTGGCGAATATTTCAATCAGGAAGGGATAATTATCAACAGCGGCTTTAATCGGTACTCGGTTCGGGCCAATATCGATGCCCAGTTTTCCAAACGACTATCCGTCAAGTTTAATCTGAATCCATCCTTTACCGAATCCAATAACGTACTGGCGGCTGGTGCCGGAACAGGGCCAAACGATGGGATTATTGCACAGGCCGTAATGGCCAACTCATTCTTCCCGCTGCGCACCCCAGCAGGCGATTACTTCGTGTTTAGCGGACTGGCGGGCTCATCGAACCTGACCAATCCACTGGCGCTGGCCAATGAAGTGAAAGCGAACCAGAAAAGTATGCGGCTGCTGGGTAACATCAATGCCGAGTATAAAATCCTGGACGATCTGAAGTTCAATGTGATGATTGGCGGAAACCTGATGAGTGGGCGGGGGATGAACTTCAAACCGCAGCTACCGGCCTTTTTTAACGAACCGGCCGTCGGGACGGATAACTCATCCATGCTCACCAACTGGCTGACGGAATACACGCTGAATTATACGAAGTCGTTTGGGTCGCACAATCTTATGGCGCTGGGGGGCTTTACGGCGCAGAAAGAGAACTACGAATCCAACTTCCTGACCAGTAATAAATACCCGAACAATCTGGTGCCCAATCTGAGCGCCGTTAGCGGGCAGATTACCAATGGCTCGTCCGATTCGTATCAGTGGTCGTTGATCTCGTATCTGGCGCGGGTCAACTACAATTATAAAAGCAAATACTACGTAACTGCTTCTATTCGGACCGATGGTTCATCGCGCTTTGGGTCGGAAAACAAGTACGGCGTGTTTCCATCGGCGGCTCTGGCCTGGCGGTTGTCGGACGAAGCGTTTCTGAAAAATGTTCCGGCTATCTCGGAACTGAAACTGCGGACCAGCTATGGCAAAACGGGAAACAATAACATTGGAAACTTCGACCAGTATGCTACCCTCAGCTACGAAAAATATACGTATGGCGGGGCCTCGGTCGGTGGGTTTGCGCCCGGTCGGTTGCCCAATCCGAATCTGACCTGGGAAAAACAGCAACAGGTCAATTTTGGTATCGATCTGGCGGTGCTGAAGAATCGGGTAAACCTGACCATCGACCACTTCCGTTCCCGGAATACCGATTTGCTGCTGAACGTAAATATCTCCGACCTGACGGGTTTCAGTACAGCCCTGCAAAACATTGGCGAGGTAAAAAACAGCGGCTGGGAGTTTGTGCTCAACACAGTCAACGTCGATGGGAAGTTTAGCTGGACTACCGATTTCAACATCTCGACCTATAAAAACGAGGTGGTCAAACTGGGGCCTCAGGGCGATCCGATTTATTCGGGCGGAAACGTCACCATGATTGGACAGCCCATCGGCATGTTTTATGGCTGGATCACCGACGGCGTGTTTAAAAATGCGGCCGAGCTGGCGAAAGGACCGATCTACCGCCCTGGCTCAACCATTGCCTCGCGCGTTGGCGACACCCGGTTCGTGGACATCAGCGGTCCCGATGGCAAACCCGATGGTGTCATCGACGGCAATGACCAGACTATCATGGGGTCGCCCTATCCTGATTTCTTCTATGGCATGACCAACCGCTTTTCCTATAAAAACCTGAGCCTGAGTGTTAGTCTGCAAGGGGTTGTTGGCAATAAGGTGCTGAGCGTATCGCGGCTGGGAACCCTGAATACGCGGGGGCGGGTACGGCAGTTGGCATCGTCCAATGCGTACTGGAAATCGGAACAGAACCCCGGCGATGGGCAGGTGCCCCGTCCGAACGATGCCCCAACGGGGAATAACCGGGACCCCTGGAACTCCCGCTATCTGGATGAAGGTACGTATCTGCGAATCAATAATATCTCGCTGAGCTATCAGGTCCCTTCTGCTCTTCTGCAAAAACTATCGCTGGGCTCGCTTCGGCTGTATGCAACGGCTACCAATCCGTTCCTTTTTACCAAAAATGAAGCCTTCAACCCCGATGTGAGCAACAGCGATAACCCGCTCACGCCCGGTGTGGACCAGAACAACTATCCACTGACCAAGAGCCTTGTATTGGGCATAAACCTCGGTTTCTAAACGTCACCTATTTCTCCATAAGTGGATCATGAAAACATTCGTCTATTTGCTGATCGGCTCCTTGCTGATCGTATCCTGTCGCAAGGAATTTATTGAGATACTACCCAAATCGACCGTGAGTATCGACGGGGTGTATAAAACGGATAAGGACTTTCAGGATGCCATAACGGCCGCCTATAATACCCTGCAAACGCAGTATCAGAACTTCTGGAAATTTGGCGATCTGCCGGGCGAGGATATTACCGAAGAGATTCCCAATCAGGCCGAAAACGTATCCATCGACCAGTTCAACGCCAATAGCCGCTTATCCATTATCGGCAATAGCTGGCAGAATTATTACCGGATGATTTATCGCGCCAACGTCCTGCTAGCCAAGATTGAACCGACCGACCCTACCGTCGTGGTGAATAAAAACCGGCATATTGGGGAGGCTAAATTTCTGCGGGCGCTGGCCTACTTCGACCTGGTCCGAATCTTTGGCGATGTACCGATGGTGACAACGCCCATAACCGTAGAAGATACCTACAAAACGGGCCGGGAAAAAGTGGCGAAGATCTATGATGAGGTCATTATCAAAGACCTGCTCGACGCCGAATCGAAACTGCCTGCTTCTTACAGTGGGGCCGATGTAGGTCGACCGACCAAAGGAGCCGCTGCGTCGCTGTTGGGAAGAGTATACCTGACCCGGAAAGATTTTGTCAATGCTGAAGCCAAGCTGTTGCAGGTTACAACTATGAAATATGCCTTGCTGCCCAACTACAAAGACCTGTTCGACTATTCGAAAAATGAACACCATAGCGAATACATTTTCGATGTCGAATACGAAGAAGGTATCAACGAAGGCAGTGGTTTCCCACTTCAGTTTTTCCCGTTTGCCAAAGTCATCATGGACTACTACGGCTTTGCGTCGGGAACACCCGGCAACTCAGGTTCGCCAACTGAAACACTCTTCAAAGCCTTCGATCCTGCCGATCCCCGGCGGGCCGTGACGGTCAACTACGGCATAACCGTCAACGGAACCTTTATCCCGATTCCGTCGCAGTCGGTACAGGCATCCAAGTCGTTCACGACCAAATACATAGCGCCGTCGGCCATTCCGAGCGATAGTAAGGCTAATTGGAAGGTGATCCGCTATGCCGATGTGCTGCTGATGCTGGCCGAAGCCATGAACGAAAACGGCAAAACAGCCCAGTCGCTGCCCTATCTCAATCAGGTTCGGCAACGGGTGGGCCTGCCGGGCTATACCGGCCTGACCAAAGATGAGGCCCGCGAAAAAATCTACCTGGAACGACGCTTTGAACTGACCCTCGAAGGCCATCGCTGGTTCGACCTCGTTCGCACCGGTCGGGCCCTGGCGACACTCCAGAAGCTGGGTATGAAAGAGAATATGACCGTATTCCCGCTGCCCTTGACCCAAATTCAGATTATTAACGACCCGGCTATTCTGCCGCAGAATCCAGGATACAATTAATGCCCAAACTCAGGCTTTTACCAAAACCATGGCTTTAAACACACAACGCATGAACCCACATACCGATTCCGAAAAATCGATGCAACCAACCGATAGTTCACGACGGGAATTCATTAAAAACAGCGCCAGAATCAGTGCGCTTATGGCCGCAGCACCGCTAACTGACCTGAGTTCGTTGGGCCTTTCAGAACCTAAAAAAGCGGCTGATGCCATGATGCATGGCATTCAGATCGGGGCCGTTTCCTTTGTCGACGAGGGGGTCGATAAGGTGCTGGACATTGTACAGAAACAGGGTGCCATCAATACCTTATTCCTGACCGTATTCACCTATGGTCGTGGCCTGGCCGGACGGCAGCTGCCGGGCGAACCCTTCCCGGCGCATGGCTCGCAGGTGTCGGATGAGAAAACATTCCACGGGGGGAATTATTCGATCCCACACCCTGAATATTACAAGAATACCGTGCTGAAAAATACCCGGGCTACCGAACACGGCAACTTCGATATTCTGGCATCGGTGATTCCGGCGGCTAAAAAACGGGGCATGAAAGTGTTTGCGTCGGTCGAAGATCAGTGGCGGGCCGATGTGCCGGGCGTTAAGGAATGTTCGGAAATTGATCTGATGGGTCGTCAGGCCAATACGCTTTGCCTGTTCAATCCCAACGTTCGGGCGTTCTGGACAGGACTGGTGACCGACATCAGCAAGTCGTACGATATCGACGGGGTTCTATTTTTCAATGAGCGGAATGGGCCACTGCTGAATGCCCTGGGGGCCAGTCATTTCCAGACCATCGACTCGACCCGAACAACCTGCTTTTGTGAGCACCACCAGCGCGAAGCCAAAAAACTCGGCATCAGCTACGAGCGAGCGAAGGAAGGCTACCACAAGCTCGATCAGTTTGTCAAATCGTCGATGAAAGGCGAACGCCCAAGTGATGGCTACTATGTCGAGTTTAACCGGCTGATGTTGCACTACCCCGAAATCGTTGCCTGGGATAAACTGTTCGACATGGGCAAGCACCAGGTACTGGGTGAAGTGTACGACGCCGTAAAAGGCGTGAAGAAAGACCTGCAGGTTGGTTTTCACGTCGAGCACGTCAATTCGTTCAATCCGTTTTTCCGGGCCAGTCGCAGCTACGAAGAGCTGGCTAAAAAAGCCGATTTCCTGAAAATAGTAGCCTACAACAACTGCGGTGGCGAGCGCTACGCCAACTTTATCCGCAACATTCAGTCGACCATTTTCCGCGATGTGCCATTAGAAGAATTGATGCGGTTCAACAACTATCTACTAAACTACGGCAACGAAGCATCCATCGATGAGCTGCCCACCGCCGGATTGTCACCTGATTATGTCTACCGCGAAACGCAGCGGGCTATTGCGGGGGTCAAAGGCCAATGTAAAATTCTGCCCGGTATTGATGTGGGTATTCCTACCAAAAAAACGAGCCGGAAAGGCTCACCCGAGGATGCGTATGCCGCTACCGCAGCCGCTTACAAAGGCGGAGCCGATGGGGTGATTTTATCCCGTAAATATTCCGAAATGGATCTGGAAGATCTGGCAGCCGCCGGACGCGCCATTCGGGAGGCTACCAAAGGATAATACACACCGATTCAAAATGTGATGCACGCATGAAAAAAACAATTGGCATTCAGATTGGGCCCGATTCATTCGTTGATGAGGGCATCGAAAAAACGCTGGACATATTGCAGCAGCGGGGCGCTATTAATACGCTCTATCTTAGCACCTTTTCGTACGACCGGGGCATTACAGGCCGGCAGATACCCGGTCGGCCCTTTCCCGACCACGGGGCCCAGGTGTCGGACGAAAACTATTTCCACGGGGGCAATTACGCGACACCGCACCCAAAATTTTATGCCAAAACGGTCATGAAAGGGGAGCGGTTTCGTGCGCCTGATTTCGGCAAGCTCGACATTGTTGCCGAGGTGTTACCGGCGGCCAAAAAGCGGGGTATGAAAGTGATCTGCTCCATTCAGGACGGGTTCAACTATCCAGCTGATGTGCCGTTCGTGAAGGAAATGGCCGAAGTAGATCTACAGGGCCGACAGGGGGGGGCGATGTGCTTTTTTCAGCCCGACGTGCGGGAGTTCTGGAAAGCCGTGGCGACCGACCTGAGTTCGTCGTACAACATCGACGGTGTGCTGCTGTTCAATGAGCGAAACGGCCCGTTGCTCAACGCCATCGGGGTTAGCCATGCCCAGGGAATCGATTCGGCGAAGGTGACCTGCTTCTGCGAACATCACCAGCGGGCGGCCCGTCAGCATGGAATTGATTTTGAACGGGCTAAAGAAGGCTATCGGAAACTAAACCAGTATGTGCAGAACTCCCTGAACGGGATTCGGCCCACTGATGGCTACTATGTCGAATTCAGCCGGTTGCTGCTGGAGTACCCCGAGATCATGGCGTATAACCAACTGTTCGATCTGGGCAAGCATCAGGTGTTGAAGGATGTGTACACCGCCGTGAAAGCTGTTCGCAAAAATCTGGAAGTCGGGTTCCATATTGAACATACCAACTCCTTCAACCCACTCTATCGGGCCAGCCGAAGTTACGAGGAACTGGCAACGATGGCCGATTTTCTGAAAGTGGTGGTGTACAACAACTGTGGTGGCGAGCGCTACCGGAGTTTTATTCGGAACATCACCTCGACGGTCTTTCGGGATGTGCCCCCAACGGAAGTAATGCGGATCAACAACCATCTGTTGAATTACACCAACGAGGCCGCGCTGGATGAACTGCCGATGGCGGGTCTATCGCCTGATTATGTGTCACGCGAGACCCAACGGGCCAAGGTAGGCGTAAAGGGGAAAGCCCAGATTCTACCCGGTATCGACGTGAATATTCCGACGGGGGCCAACAGCCGGAAGGCTTCGCCCGACGATACCTATCAGGCCACCTTAGCTGCGTTCAAAGGGGGAGCCGATGGGGTAATCCTGTCCCGTAAATATTCGGAAATGATGCTGGCGAATTTGGATGCTGCCGGACGGGCAATCCGCGATGCCGAAAAATTATAAAGCGTTTACATGAGTTCAATACGAATTCGCATAGGTTGGTAAGATGCCAGAAACGGGTGAGGACGTTTTCTCACCCACTTTCTTCTCACTTTATTGGTTTAGCAACCTCTTGCCACAAACCCGCCAAACGGCCCTGATGAGCCCTTTTTCTTTGCCTGATTCAGAAAATTATAAAAAAATTTCTATTTGACTCGGGGGTGCCCCGCCTTTTTTTGTCTATAAGTCATAAACCCTTTATGCGTTCGGCCAATACAGATGGGCGTTTCAAGTCAAACCTTACAAACATCCGTGAAACCCCTTGCTATGGGCGATTCGGGCTTTTCGGATGCCAATGAGCCGGATGCGGAATATTTCATCCGGCAGGCCTTCGCGACGGACCCGCATAAGGGGTGTGAACTACTCTTTCGGGCCTATTACCGGGATTTATGCAGCACGGCGATTCGGTTTGTGTATTCCCGGCAGGTAACCGAAGATATTGTGGGTGAAGTGTTTCTGGCGTTCTGGACGAATCGGACGTACGAGAAAATCACGACTTCGTACCGGGCGTATCTGTTTCGGTCGGTGCGCAATCGGGCGTATAACTACCTGAAGTTCGAGTTGAGCCGGTCCAGGCCTCTGGAGCTTTTTGATGAAAGTGACCCTGATTCGGTCCAGCAGCCCGATCATATCCTCCAACTGGATGAACTTCGTCGGCAGATCAACGAGATCATCCGTACGTTGCCCATGCAGGCCCAGCGGGTGTTTATCATGAGTCGGTTTGATGGGCGTTCGCACGCCGAAATTGCGCAGGAGTTACAGATCAATCATAAAACGGTCGAAAGTCATATTACCCGCGCGTTGTCGAGTTTGCGGGTGTTGCTCCGGCAGGAGTTCTGTCTGTTGCTATTCGGTTACCTGACGTTGTGAGAAGTTGATCGCCACAGCATGAAAACGGTTATAAATAAAGAGCTTCTATTCATCCATTTCGAAGGACGGACCACCCCGCTACAGATCGAACTGTTGCGGGAGTGGCTACAGACGCCGGAACATCAGCAGTTGTATTACCAATGGCTACAGGAATGGGAGCGTCAACATCCACAGATCATAACCGATGCCGACGATGCGTATCAACAGTTTCTACAGCAAATCGACACCACTCCGCAGCCCGTTGTGGTACGACCGATAGCCATGTGGAACCGCTGGAGGCCAGGTGCTTACTGGATGGCAGCTTCGGTAGTGCTGCTCCTACTCACCGTTGGCTACCTCACCAGAGACTATTGGATGATGCGTACCATCGCGACGGATTACGGTGAGATTCGGTCAATTGTTTTATCCGATGGCACACGGGTAACGCTGAATGCCAATTCTGAATTACAGCTTTCGCGTTTCGCGTTTCTGACTCCATCGAGAGAGGTGTTTCTAAAAGGCGAGGCCGAGTTTGCCGTAGTTCATACATCGGCCCACGATCAATTTAAGGTTCATGCTGCCAATGACGTGGAGGTGGTGGTGCTGGGGACAGAGTTCGTCGTTAATGCCCGCCGGAATACTACTCGTGTTGAGCTAACGAAAGGTAAAGTGCAGTTGCGCTACCCTACCCAGGATCAGATCAGTACGCTGACCATGCGCCCAGGCGATTGGGTAAACGTGTCGGCTGGCGGCAAGGCCAAACGGGGACATCAGGTGCTCGAACCGGCGGTTGCTACCGGCTGGAAAAACTATGAGTACACTTTTCAGCGAACCCCCATGCCAGAAATCGCTGATTTACTGAATGATAATTTTGGTTTGACCGTACAGCTCGACTCGGCGCTGGCCCGACGAAAGGTTACGGGAACGTTCCACGCCCACAATGCAGATGAGCTGCTCCAGGCATTGATTGAATTATTCGATATAGAAGTGGTCCGCGACGGAAAAGCCGTCCAGTTAAAATCATCCGATCCTAACCAAATTCAGTAACTAAACCTCTAACCGTCTCCTCTATGAAAAAGTGGCTATTATCCGGCTGCTCGGGGATCTTTTTGTTCTCATTCAGCCCTACGGTGGCCCAGGTACTGGCTACTGCGCATACCAGGCCGCCCGTTTTTCACCAGCAGGCCAGCCAGACCATGCGCCTGCAGGATGCACTCCTGGAATTGCAGCGGATGTACCGGGTCGATATTCTTTTTGAAGAAGACATGATGCAGCAGGTCGTGGTGCCTGCCAGTCTGCTCGACCGAAGCGCTACGCTGGAAAAAAATCTTCGTACACTGCTGCTACCAAATGGATTTCGGTATAAAAAACTATTGAAGGGTGGCTACGTAGTACGGCGGGGTACAGCGCCTGTTGAAGAGTCGTCACGCCCGAGAACGTCGGCTCAGGCCGATATGGCCCGAAAGCCCGATGAGCCAGCATCGGCAGACAATGAGAAGCATGAAGAAGCTGAATCGGCCAAAGTAGACCGGACCATCAGCGGGCGCACCACCGATGAAAAAGGGGAGGGGCTACCCGGTGTCAGTATTGTCATCAAGGGAACAACCCGAGGAACTACGTCGGATAAAGATGGACGCTATACCCTTCAGGTCCCCGACGGCAACCCGGTGTTGATCTTTTCGTTTCTTGGCTATCAGGCACAGGAGGTCACACTCGGGAATATGACCACCGTGAACGTAACCCTACAGGCCGATACCAAAGCCCTGGATGAGGTCGTCGTTGTCGGGTATGGTACCCAGCGACGGAAAGACCTGACGGGGGCCGTAGGTACCATCGAAAGCAAGGAGATTCAGGAAATGTCGGTTACCCGGATCGATCAGGCACTGCTGGGTAAAGTGGCGGGTGTACAGGTAAAGCCCGTCAGCGGGGAACCCGGCGCGGCACCCCAGATCCGAATCCGGGGCATTGGCAGTATTTCGGCCGGTGCCGGACCGCTTTACGTGGTCGATGGATTTCCGACCCAGACCATCGAGACCCTGAATCCCAACGATATCGAAAGCCTGGATATTCTGAAAGATGCCTCGGCAACGGCTATTTACGGTTCTCGCGGCTCTAACGGGGTTATTATCATCAATACCAAACGGGGCAAATCGGGTAAAGCCAGCGTCACCTTCGATGCCTATTACGGACTGCAAAAAGTGTCGAAGCTGCCCAAGTTTATGACTGCCCGCGAACAGGCCCAGTATTTTTATGATGGGGTCAAAAACCGGAATATCGACGGTGGCTTTAATGTGACAGGCCCTGCCACCAGTTGGAATTTTAAAATGCCACAGTTGATCGTGGATGTGCTGGAAGGTCGCAATACTACCGACGTTGAGCCGCTGGACGAGGTATTGCGGGTGGCCCCCCAGCAGCAATACCAGCTTTCGGCTACGGGCGGAACGGATGCCATCAAATACGCAGTCAGTGGGGAATATTTTAATCAGGATGGGCTGATCATCAACAGTAATTTCAAACGGTACTCGCTGCGGATCAATCTGGATGCAAAACTGTCTAACCGGCTGGCGCTGAAGGTGAACTTCAACCCGTCGTTTATCGACAAAGGGAACGTCAACTCAAGCGGGGTAACGGTAGGTGCTGGGGATTTCAGTGTGATGGGCGCTGCTACGTCGGTGAACCCGTTTTATCCGATCTATGACCAGAATGGCGATTATTTCTGGTATAACGGGCTCGAAGCCGTAGGGAACTTCAACAACCCGGCGGCTCTGGCCCGCGAGGTTAAAGACCGGCAACGGCGGATTGGCGTACTGGGCAACATCAGTGCCGAGTATAAAATCACTGACGATCTGCGGTTCAATGTGCTGGTGGGCGCTACGCTGCTGAGTAGCAAAGGGTCGCGGTTTGTTCCCCAATTGCCCGCTCTTTTCAACGAACCGGCCTCCGGTACCGATAACGCCGTTGCCACCTACAACTGGCTGACCGAGTATACGCTGAACTATACCAAAAGCTTTGGCAAACACAATCTGGTTGGCTTAGCGGGTTTTACGGCCCAGCAGGAAACGGGCGAATCGAACACCTTATCAAGTAATAAGTACCCCAACAACCTCGTACCTACCCTGAGTGCGGTCAGTGGCATTATTACCAACGGAACCTCCGAGCAATACCAATGGTCGCTGATTTCGTACCTGGCGCGGGTCAATTACAACTACAACAGCAAATACTACGTAACCGCGTCGATTCGTACCGATGGATCGTCCCGGTTTGGGAGCGACAATAAATACGGCGTTTTCCCATCAGCAGCTCTGGCTTGGCGGTTGTCTGACGAACCCTTTCTGCGCGATATGCGGTCGGTTTCTGAGTTGAAATTACGAGCGAGTTACGGTAAAACAGGGAACAACAACATTGGTAATTTCGAGCAGTTTGCGACCATCAGCTATCAGAAGTACCCCTTTGGCGAAACCCCGATTGCGGGCTTTATCCCTGGCCGACTGTCGAACCCATTGCTAACCTGGGAAACGCAGGAGCAGTTGAATGCGGGTGTCGATGCGGCCTTTTTCAATAATCGACTTCGGTTCAATATCGACTACTTCATTTCCCGCAATACCAACTTATTGCTCAATGTAAATACACCGGGCATCACGGGTTTCAGTACGGCGCTCAAAAACATTGGCGAGGTGAAAAATACGGGTTGGGAGTTTTCGATTGGAACGGTCAATACCACCAGCCGGGTCAAATGGACCACCGATTTCAATATTTCGACTTTCAAAAATGAGGTGGTGCGGCTAGGACCGACCGGCGATCCGATCATTTCGGGCGGCAACATTACCATGATCGGGCAGCCCATTGGTATGTTTTATGGCTGGCTCACCGACGGGGTATTTAAGAATCAGGCCGAAGTGGACCGGGGACCTGTTTTCAGTCCTGGGACAGCTTCTCGTTCCCGGCCCGGCGACCTGCGCTTTGTGGATGTGAGCGGAGCCAATGGCAAGCCCGATGGCGTGATCAACAGCTTCGACAAAACCATTATGGGCTCGCCTTATCCCGATTTTTATTACGGCATGACAAACCGTTTTTCCTATAAGAATCTGATTCTGAGCGTTAGTCTGCAAGGTGTGTATGGCAACCAGTTGCTCAGCATTGCCCGTCGGTCGACCTTTGCCACCCGCTCTCGTTTTCGCAATGCTGCGTCGCAGAACAATTACTGGAAATCGGAGCAGGACCCCGGCGATGGCAATACCCCGCGCCCGAACGATGCGCCCACCGGAAACGTGCGTGGTGAATATAGCCAGCGCTGGCTCGATACGGGTACGTACCTGCGTATCAATAATATATCGCTCAATTATACCGTACCCGACAAGCTGGTGCAACGAGCGAAGCTCGGCTCGCTCCGCATTTATGTGAATGCCAATAACCCGTTCATTTTCACGAAGAATCAGGGCTTTAATCCCGACGTCAGCAATGGCGATAACCCGCTCACACCGGGGATGGATATGAACGACTATCCGCTGCCGAAAAGCCTGATTCTGGGCCTGACTTTTGGTTTCTAACCCGTTTCGACATTAACCAATAAAGACTATGAAAGGTATAACCTGCACAGTAGGACTGGTATTCCTCCTGATGACGTCTTGCAATAAGAATTTTATTGAACTAACGCCCGTATCTACCGTCAGTGTCGATGTGCTGTATAAAACGGACAAGGACTTTCAGGATGCAGTAGTCGGTGTGTATAGTGGCTTTCGGGTGCCCTATCAGAACTTCTGGCAATTTGGCGACCTGCGGGGCGACGATACCAAGCACGATCTGGCCAATGGGCTGGAATCCATCCGGGTCGATAATTTCCTGACCGACTACAGCGATAATATTCTGCTCGCTAGCTGGCGCGGGTATTACAGTGTGATCACGAACGCCAATGCGATTCTGGCTAAAATTGGCACTGCCGATCCCGCTGTTGTGACCAATAAAGACCGGCACATCGGCGAAACCAAGTTTCTGAGGGCACTGGCGTATTTCAATCTGGTTCGGATTTTTGGGGATGTGCCGATGGTGACAGCACCCGTTACGATTGAAGACGCGTATAAAACGGGCCGTGAAAAAGTAGATAAGATCTACGACGAGGTTATTATCAAAGACTTGCTGGATGCGGAAACCAAACTGCCGGTAAAATATACCGGAACCGATGTGGGACGGGCAACCCGAGGGGCTGCTAAAGCGCTGTTAGGCAAGGTGTACCTGACCCGGAAAGATTTTGTGAAAGCCGAAGATAAACTGAAAGAGGTGACTACGCTGGGCTATGCGCTGCTCAAAAACTACAACGACCTGTGGGACTACACCAAAGATGAGCACCACAGCGAATATATTTTCGACATCGAGTACCTGGCTGGTGGGCTGGGGCTGGGCAGTACGTTTACCAATACATTTTCGCTCGAATTTCAATCGGGTGGTAAGGCACTGGTCGATGAGTTGTCCCGCATTTATGGGATTCTGCCCGGTGCTACGGCGGCTAGTGGCGGAAATCCAACAGCCGCCATGTTTGCGGTCTATGAGCCAAACGATCTGCGAAAAGATGTCAGTGTGGCTACGGGCGTTATCGGTGCCGATGGGAAATTTGTTGCCTTGTCCTCTACGGGCGTTACCTCGTTCAGTAAGAAATACATGGCCCCGCTGAAAGCCAATAACGACAGTCCGGCCAACTGGAAAGTACTGCGCTATGCCGATGTGCTGTTGATGCTGGCTGAAGCTATGAACGAAAATGGGAAAACGACCGAAGCACTCACCTATCTGAACCAGGTGCGTCAGCGAGCGGGAGTGCCTGCCCATGCTGGCTTAACCAAAGACGACGCCCGCGAAAAGATTTACCTGGAACGTCGGCGGGAGCTGTACCTGGAAGGCCACCGCTGGTTCGATCTGGTCCGTACCGGGCGGGCTTTATCGGTCATGGCGCCTTTCGGCATGAAGCCGTACATGACGGTGTTCCCCCTGCCCTTGACCGAGCTGGAAATTATTCGTAATCCCGCCGTTTTTGCCCAAAATCCGGGCTATGAATAGGTAATTGAGTGAATTAGCGATTGAGTGATTGAGCGAAAACGTCTCCGATGTGGTGTCAGATTCTTCAATCTGACAGGTTAGGTTTCTCAAAACCTAACGGTTCAATAGGCTTTGAGAAATCTAATTTGTCGCCAAGCCATCAGAACCGGGACCTATCTAAACGTAAATAGGTAAGTCAGGCTGGGGCCTGCGTTCTATTGGATTCAGAAGGAATGAATAACGAACAGGCTATAGTAGGTATGCAACAGGAAACCAATCCAGCGACGTCTCCACTGAGTCGGCGGCATTTTTTGAAACTGGCGGGACTCACCACCTTAAACACGGGATGGCCGGAGATAGGCGGATGGGCGTCGGGGGTTTCGATTGTCAGCAATCCGGACGATCCGGTGGCTGGAGCCGCTCCGGTGCAATGGGCCGCTAACGAACTGGAACAGGCACTCGCCAACCGGAACATTACCGTACAGCGTTGCACTCAACTGGCACAGGCAACATCCGGGAATCTGTGTATTGTCCTCGCTGGAGCCGATGCAACCGTAGCCCGTTCTGTTCTTAAATCGGCGGGAGCCAGCGTACCAGCTGTATCCGAAGCATTGGGGGTTGTAATGGGGCAGTCGGCCGGGAAATCGATTGTGCTGGCATGTGGACAGGATGTGCGTGGGCTGGTCTATGCCACACTTGAACTGGCCGACCGGGTAAGTTTCGAGACCCAGCCGTTAGCCTCCTTACGAAGTCAAAAGGTACTGGTGGAACAGCCTGCTAATCCGATACGGGGCCTGAATCGCTTGTTTGTCAGCGACGTAGAAGACAAAGGTTGGTACAACGACCGCGCCATGTGGCCCAACTACCTGACCATGCTGGCCACCCAGCGATTTAACCGATTCAACCTCAGTCTGGGCATTGGCTATGATTTTCTTCGGAATGTGACCGATGCCTATTTCCTGTTTGCCTATCCGTTTTTACTCTCGGTGCCGGGCTATAACGTCCGCGTGCCTGAGTTGTCGGATGCTGAGCGGGACCAGAACCTGGCCATGCTGAAATTCATCAGCGAGCAAACTGTAGCACGCGGTATGCAGTTCCAGCTGGGCTTGTGGATGCACGGCTACGAATGGATCAACAGCCCTAAACCGAATTATACCATTGCTGGACTGACAGCCGAAAATCATGGTGCGTATTGCCGGGATGCTGTCCGGATGTTGTTGCAGGCATGCCCGGCCATTAGTGGGGTAACATTCCGCATTCACGGCGAAAGCGGGGTGAACGAAGGAAGCTATAAATTCTGGCAGATGGTCTTTGACGGAGTGGCCACCTGTGGTCGTACGGTCGAGATCGATATGCATTCGAAAGGGATGGATCAGGCAATGATCGATGCGGCTGTTAGTACCAGGCTCCCCATCGTGATCTCGCCCAAATACTGGGCCGAGCATCTGGGCATGCCCTATCACCAGACCGACATCCGCGCCCTTGAGGTACCCGACCCGAAAAAGAGGACATCGACCCTGATGAACCTGAGCGAAGGCTCGCGGAGTTTTATGCGCTATGGCTATGGCGATCTGTTGAAAGAAAATCGACCGTATCGGGTCATACACCGCATCTGGCCCGGAACACAACGACTTCTGCTCTGGGGCGACCCATCGACGCAGGCGGCTCATGCCCGGGCCTTTGGGTTTAGCGGGAGTGCCGGAGCCGAATTGATGGAACCACTTTCGTTCAAAGGCCGACGTGGATCGGGTATTGCCGGGGGACGGTGTGGGTATGCCGATGCCAGCCTGGAGCCACGCTGGGATTGGGAAAAATACCAGTATAGCCTTCGTCTGTTCGGTCGTTTGCTATACAATCCCGACACGAACCCGGCGGTCTGGAACCGGTATCTGCAAAAAACGTTCGGTGCCGCCGGTGAGGGTGTGGAACAGGCACTGGCCAATGCCAGCCGGATTTTACCCATCGTACTCACGGCTCATGGCACCTCGGCGGGGAATAACACCTACTGGCCCGAGATGTACACCAATCAACCCATTGTCGATCCGACCATCAATGGCAGCGATAAGCACCTGTACGACACCCCCGCACCCAAAGTATTTGGCAATGTGAGCCCGCTCGATCCACAACTATTTCTGTCTATTAATCAATACGTCAGCGAGTTGCTCAAGGGTGAACACAGCGGTAAATATACACCCATAGAAACGGCCCAGTGGCTGGAGGATTACGCAGCTACCGCCGACCGGCATCTGACCCAGGCGGAAGCAAAAACGGCTGATCCCAAGCGTGCTGAGTTTCGACGGATGGCGATTGATGTGGCTATGCAGATTGGCCTGGGGCGGTTTTTTGCCAGCAAATTCCGGGCGGGGGTACTCTACGCCATTTTTGAACAAACCGGCGACCGGGCGGCTCTGGAGCAGTCATTGAAAGCGTACCGTTCGGCCCGAAGTTCGTGGGCGACGGTGGCTGATCTGGCCAAAGACGTTTATAAGTCCGACATACCCGTTGGCGAGCAGACGTTTTTACGCGGGCACTGGCTCGACCGCCTTCCGGCGATGGATCAGGATATTGCCGCTATGGCTACCAAACTGGAACAGGCTGGGGGGAATGAAAGCGCATCGGGCGCTCAGGCACAGGCAGCCATCCGGCAGGCATTGGGAAGGCCACAGCGTACAAAAGTTACCTGCCGTCATACACCGCCCCCGTCCTTTGCTGCCGGACAGCCAATTTCGCTCCAACTATCGGTCGATAGGCAACCGGCAAGCGTGCGTCTGTACTATCGCCATGTAAATCAGGCGGAACGGTACGAGTCTGTCGATATGCAACGGGTCGGGCAGGGCTATCAGGCAACGATTCCGGCTAGTTATACCGAGTCGCCTTACCCTATTCAATACTTTGTGGAAGGGAAAGAACCGACGGGAAGCGCCTGGCTATATCCGGGTTTCAATACCGATCTGACCAGCCAGCCGTATCTACTCGTTCGCCAGGGCTGATCGAAAATCATTTCGTTATGAAAAGAATAGGTCTTATTGCCAGCCTGCTTATCGGCTATAGCTCGTTCCTTCTGGCGCAAAAGCTGACGGTTCGCTACGACCCGGCCATCCCACAGGCCGTGTATGCTGCTCACCAGATCGAGAAGGCGGCTTCGGGGCTGAGCGCTAAAAAAGGATCGTCGGCCTACGAGGTCGTTCTGTCCATAAACCAGAAACAGGCTGAGAAAGAAGCGTTCTCCATTCGGCGGAGCGGCAATCGATTACTGGTTGAGGGAAGCGATACCAACGGGCTTATTTACGGGAGTTTGGCTGTTGTGGAAGACCTGCGCAATGGCGTATCACCCGCTCAGATCGCATCCTGTCAGGAAAAACCTGCGTTGCCGTTTCGGGCCATCAAGTTCAACCTGCCCTGGGACCCCTACCGGGAAGGCTATGCCATGACGCTCCATCAGGAAACCTGCCGCGACTTACATTTCTGGGAGTCGTTTCTGGATATGATGGCCGAAAATCGATTCAATGCGCTGACCCTCTGGAACCTGCACCCGTTTCCGTATATGATCCGGCCCCGCAACTTCCCCGAAGCCTGCCCATTCAATGATAACGAACTGACCGACTGGCAGACATTTTACCGGGGACTTTTTCGACTGGCAAAAGAACGGGGGATTGATACCTATCTGGTCAACTGGAACATTTTTGTGAGCCCAGAATTTGCCAAAGCCCATCACGTTGGTGTCGAAAACCCCGACGAGCGCATCCATTTTGGTGCTGCGGATACCTCAGCGATTATCAAGCGTTATACCCGCGAGTGCGTTCAGCAGGTACTCGAAGAATACCCTGATCTGACGGGATTAGGGTTCACGCATGGTGAGGCCATGGGCGGCATGACGCCCCAGCAGCGTCAGGATTGGTTTAGCGAAACGATACTGGAAGGTATCCGGCTGGCTAAGCGCAAAACAAAGCTGATTCACCGGGTTCCGCTCGAAGCGAACACGCGTGTAGGTGGGTCTACCAGCGTCGATACGGAACTGCTGACTCGGAAGGCGATGGAAGCGCTGGACTATCTGGATGGGCCAATCTGGGCCGAAATCAAGTTCAACTGGTCGCACGGGCATTCGTCGCCACGGCTCATAAAAGTACACGGGGGCAAGCTGAACGATACCTATTTCACGCCCGAGCCAACGAAGTATAAAATTGCCTGGATGGTCCGCAACGAAGATTTTTTCTGTCTGCGCTGGGGCGTACCCGATTTTATTCGGAAGCACCTGGCCACTAATAGTCAGTCGTATGTAGGCGGGTATTTCGTTGGGTCGGAAGGGTATATCCCGGCTAAAGATTATTTCACAAAACGCGAACCGGGCGAGGACGAACACTATGCGTTTGAACGGCAGTGGTTGTTCTATAAGCTTTGGGGGCGATTGCTCTATAATCCGAACACGCCCAATACCGTGTTCAGTCGTGAGTTTGTCCGGCGCTTTGGCCCTTCGGCTGCTTCACTGCTGGATGCGTCGGCACTGGTGGGTAAAACGCCCCTGCATATAGCCTCCCTGTATGATTTTACCTGGGATTTCTCCCTGTACAGCGAAGCGTTCATGTCGATCAACCGACGCGTGATGGAGTACATTTCCATTGATCGTCAGATTGCCCAACCCCCTGCCGACACGATGTATGTATCGGTGGCCGCCTATGTGAAAGCGATGGGTGCTAAAACGGCTATGGATGCCGGGAAAATCACCCCGCCACAGTTGGCGCAGATGCTGGAACAGGACAGCCGCAAGGCCCTGAAACTGACAGAACCCATTCGTGTTGGTAAAAATACCGCTTTTCGACAGGAGGTAGCCGACATCCAGGCATGGGCCAATCTGGGTTTGTATTTCGCCGAAAAGCTGAGAGGGGGTGTAGCGCTGGCAACCTATCGGCAAGCGGGTGGCGAAGCGAACAAACAGCAGGCCATCGATCATCTGGAAAAGGCGCTGGGGTATTGGGACGAAGTGGTTCGGATCACCCGGCCCATCTATGCCGATATGCCTTTAGCCGCCTATTCGTATCCGGCCGACGGGAAACGGGTACTGGTCGATACCAAACGGTATTTCCACTGGGAAAAACTACGGCCCGATGTCGCTCGTGATGTGGAGATCGCCCGCAAAGCGACGGTTGGTTCGCCGAAGTGATGGGTCAGAAATAGAAGTCAATAATGCCTAAAAATGAATGTAAGCAAATACGCGAAGTTAAAGTTAGGATGGCGTTTTGTGTGACCCCGTCGGGGTCAAATGTATATAGAAGCTATGATCGCTATAAACCTTTGACCCCGACGGGGTCACACAAAACGCCATTGTCGAACGTAGAACGTATTTATGCTTGACTCCTTCGTCATTATGACAAAACGCCCTTGTCGCATACGCTAAACTATTTATGCTTGAGCACTTATGAAAAAGCTCTTTTTTGCATGTCAGCCGTTTCTCCGTTTGGGGATTGCGCTGCTACTACTGTTTCCAATCGGAAGCTTTGCCCAGACGGTATCACTCGTAACCGATCCAATGGTTGGAGCGCCCGTTAGTCATGCGCTGACCAAAGTGATGGATGTGCTTAAGACCAAACAGGTTTCGGTCGAAAAAGTGGGGTCTGTTGAACAGGCTCACGGCAAAATGGTACTGGTAACCGGGCTGGCAATGGGATCGGGATCGGCTGCCCGGTTGCTGAAAGCCGGAAGTCGCCCGGCTCCCCGCAGTGCTGAAGCCTTAACCGTCTGGAAAACTACGCAGGCCGCCAAGCCCGTTTGGGTAGTAAGTGGTGCCGACGACCGGGGACTCATGTATGCTCTACTGGATGTGGCTGACCGAATTCAGTGGGCGAAAAACGCTCAGAATCCGTTGAGTGAACTGAAAGAAATAACCGAGAAACCGGCGGCTACTGAGCGGGCTGTTTCTATTTATACCATGAACCGGGCGTACTGGGAGAGCCGCCTGTATGATGAAGCCCATTGGGCACGCTATCTGGATGGACTGGCGCAAAACCGGTTCAATACCCTGGTCGTGATTTTTGGTTATGAGAATGGCGGGTTTCTGGCGCCGTGTTATCCCTACTTCTTCGATGTGGAGGGCTATCCTGATGTGAAAATGGTTGGTCTGCAACCCCAGCAACAGCAGAAAAATCTGGCGGCCTTCAATCGGCTGATTCAGATGGCCCACGACCGGGGAATTCGATTTACGGTTGGTATCTGGGATCATATTTACCGGGGCGGTGTGCAGGGGGGCGGTATTCCCGGTACGAAGGATGCGCCCGACAAACCCGTTCCGGGTCTGGTATGGGGCGTTACGGCCGATAACCTGACAGCCTATACCAAAGCGGCATTGGCTAAGTTTATTAAGCAAGTGCCTAATCTGGATGCCATTCAGTTTCGGATGCACAACGAATCGGGTCTGAAAGAAGGCGAACAGGAGAGCTTCTGGGCCGATGTGTTCCGTATGATGAAAACGACGGCCCCGAATCTTCGGCTGGATCTTCGGGCGAAAGAATTGCCCGAATCGGTGATTCAGAGTGCACAGGATATTGGGGTGAATTTCCGTATTACCACCAAGTTCTGGATGGAGCAGATGGGTATGCCGTACCACCCAACCCTTGTGAATCCCGATAAAAGTCCCATTCGACACAGCTACGCGCAACTACTTCGATACCCCAAAACCTACCGCATGCACTGGCGGCTCTGGAACGGTGGAACTAGCCGTATCCTGTTGTGGGGCGACCCGGATTACGTGCGTCGTTTTGCCGAAAGTACGCATCTCTACGATGGCGATGGGTTTGAAGTGAACGAACCGCTGGCGACTAAAATGGAGGCCCAGCCACACGATGCCCAACCGTTCGATCTGCTGTCGGCATCCTATCGCTACTATGATTGGGAGTTTGAACGTTACTGGCATTTCTTTCAGACGTTTGGCCGGATAGGCTACAATCCGGCTACCGATCCGGCCGTCTGGAACAACGAATTCAACCGTCGATTTGGTGAGAAAGCGGGTCCCGTTCTGGCAAAGGCGTTGCATCAGGCGAGCTGGATTCTGCCCCGCATCATTACGTCCAGCTACCCCTACAGCAGTTTTCCAACTACCCGTGGCTGGGCCGAAAAACAGCGATTGGGCGATCTGCCTTCGTTTGCCAAAGCCGAATTGAGCGATATGGCCCAGTTTGCCAGTTTCGATGAAGAAGCCAAATTCCGAACCGAAGGGGGCGAAACTGCACGCGTGTTGCCATCGGCCAATAGCCACTGGTTTCGGCAAACGTCCGAAACGTTGAATCAATTAATTGCCCAGGCCGAAAAGGCCGCAGGCTCTACGCGAAGCAAGGAACTGGTGTCGACCTTGACGGATTTAAAAATTCTGTCGAATCTGTCGCTGTACCATTCGAAGCGGATTCTGGCTGCGGTCAACTACCGGATTTTTGAGCGGACGCAGAACAAAGCGGCTTTGGACGAGTCGATTGCTAAAGAGCGGGAGGCTGTCAATGCCTGGCGGCAGCTAGTGACGGCTGCTGGAGATGTGTATACCGATAACCTGGCGATGGGCGTCTGCGTGGCTGATCTCTGCGGACATTGGCGGGATGAACTGGCGGCTCTGGAAAAAGGGCTGGCAAGTCTGGAACAGAAACGCAACACCTTACAGGCCGAAGCCAGTACGGCCCGAACAACGGCTGCTGGCAAACCCTTGCCCTACAAACCGCCTACCGATGCTGCCCTGCCCGATCTCTTCCAGGTCGTTCACAAGCCTGTAGCACCCGTTCCTGTGGGTAAACCAATTCCCGTTAGTATAACCGTCAGTGCTCCGGCGGGTATCAAATGGGTAAAGCTGCGGTATCGGAATGTGAATCAGGAATTGCCTTATCAAACGTTGGCGATGCAGCCCTCGGGTAGTGCTAAAAACAACTATACGGTAAGCGTACTGGCAGATCAGATCAATCCTAAATGGGATTTTATGTACTACATCGAGATCATGGATAAACAGGGCAGAGGTAAAATTTATCCTGATTTTAATAAGGAAACGCCCTATCGCATCGTGCAATTGATCCGTTAAAACGCGTCCTCACTCTTTAACCCTTCAGATAGATGAACGTATCCCTTATCCTTCTGGCCAGTTATTTCTTCGCGGCTTTGCCCACCGAGAATCCAGGTTTACTCAATCGACGCTTGCCCGGCCATCCAGCTAAACAAGCTTTGGCAGATGAACCCTTAAAAAAGCGGAAAGCAGGCAGTCCGCTCGATCAGTTGCCGAAAAATATTCAGGTCCTAACCCGGTTTGGGGAGCGGGCCGATTTTTCGCCTGATAACAAGCGGATTGCGTTTATGGCTAAAAGCTTTGGCGATGCGATGGTGCTCGATCTGGCAACCCGGCAGGTGAAATGCCTGACCTGCAATGTGCCTGCAGCGGTTTTTTTACGGGTCATGCACCTGGCCTCTGGCGATTACATTCTGATTGGGCCTGAGAAATTCGAAGATATCCGCGTCAGCCGATCCCGCGATAATGAACTCTGGTTCCTGAGCAAAGAGCCAGGTTCAAAACCCGTGAAGCTGGGCGTACACATGAGCGAGGGTATGGCTATCTCGAAGAAGAGTATGAAAATCGCGTATTCGCAGGTGCACGATCAGGCCCCCGACTTACCCGAAAAAGCCTCCCGGCTGGTGGTCTGCGAGGTCGACCTGTCTGGTGGAACGCCCAAATTAGTCAACAAAAAGGTTGTTTACGAAGGAGATGGCTACCCGTATGAAGCACAGGATTTTTTTGATAATGACACCAAAATGACCTTTGTGCGGTATGAGCCGGTACGGGATGAGGCTGGCAAACAGATCAATATCAACGCATCGGTCATGACCCTCGATCTGAAAACAAATCAGGTGGTCAACCATTCGCAGAAACCCCAAACCTATAACGAATGCGAAGGCATTTTTCCCGATGGAAAGCATACGCTGGTTGAAGCCGATCGCCAGTGTGATTGGCTGGGTGGAAAGCGCGGCCCTTCGAACATCGACATCTGGAAGCTGAAACTCGATGGCACCGGAAAAGATTTTGTCCGGCTCACCAACTTCAATGATTACGAAGGCGGTAAGGCATCGAATCCGGTTGTATCGTCAGATGGTAAGTATATGGCGTTTCAGCTTGCCAATACCGCCGATCCGGCTGGGGTCGGCTATGGATTACTGTTGTATTCGTTCGGGAAATAAGCGGCCCACTGATGCCTTGCACCGGGGAGAAACCGACTGATGAGCCGGAAAATTGTATCACCGATTGGTTAGGGAGTAGCCTGAATTCGGAAACGGATTCGATAATTCGGATGGCATTTGACGTAGATCCAGATCTGGGGATTACGCTATTGTTCCAACGGTATTACGTCTCACTATGTAGTTATGCGTTTCGAACGGTTCTGTCTGAAGAAAAAGCCGAATACATTGTGTCTGATGTGTTTTACGAGTTTCACCGCCAGCGTCGGTTTTTAACCATGACCACGTCGTTTCGAACCTTCTTATTCACAGAGGTTCGAAACCGATTACTAAATAGCCGTTTGACCCGACTCTGACCTGGGTTCGCTGGATGTTAACCACCGTACTAATACCTGAAGCAACGTGGGGCTTGACGTAGAAAATAGAGAAACGGTAGGTAGCGAAGTCAGTAAAAAGTAATGCTGACTGAGTTTTGCTGTTACTGAGCTACATACACCGAAAGTTTACTGCAACTTTTGGTCATTTTGTGTTCATGTATACGTTCTGCTAAACCGACTCATGAAGCGCTTCTCCTACCTCACCTTACTGCTATCTGTTGGTCTACTCAGCCTGACCGAAAAGCCCGCTACCACCGACTGGCCTGAATACAACGGCGGGCCCGATCGCAACCATTTTTCACCGCTTACCCAACTGAATCCTGGCAATGTGGCTGGGTTAAAGGTTGCCTGGGAATATGCATCGGGTGGGGTCGATACACTTAAAAACAATACCCAAATTCAGTGCAACCCGCTCATCATTGATGGTGTGCTGTATGGGGTTTCGGCAGGCTCGCAGGCCTTTGCCCTCGATGCGGCCACGGGCAAACAGCTTTGGAAAACGAATTTTACCGACGATACCTTCGCTATGAACAGCCGGGGTGTTACGTACTGGACTGATGGACGGCAGGCCCGGATTTACTTCGCCTATGGCTCGCTGCTCTACGCCCTTGATGCCCGAACCGGAAAACCAGTCGCCAGTTTTGGCAAAGGCGGAAAAATCAACCTGAAAGAAGGGCTTGCCCGTCCCGGAGCCGACGAGTACGTAGTGAGCAACACGCCGGGTGTAGTCTATAAAAATCTGCTCATCATGGGGCACCGGGTGTCGGAAATTGCCCCGGCCTTGCCCGGCGACGTGCGTGCCTATGACCTGCATACGGGGCGGATCGTCTGGACATTTCACACCATTCCGCACCCCGGCGAGTACGGGGCCGACACCTGGCCGAAAGACGGCTACCGCAACTTCGGTGGCGCTAACAACTGGATGGGTATGGCCATCGACCGGCAGCGTGGCATCGTCTACGTGCCCACAGGAACGGCAGCCTTCGATTTGTACGGCAGCACCCGGCCCGGGCAGAACCTGTTCGGCAACAGTCTGATCGCTCTCGACGCGACTACAGGCAAGCGACTCTGGCATTTTCAGACGATCCACCACGACATCTGGGATCGTGATATTCCGGCTCCGCCTAATCTATTCACCGTTGTTCACGATGGCAAAAAGGTGGATGCTGTTTCGGTATTATCCAAACAAGGCTTCCTGTTTGTGTTCGACCGTGTCACAGGTAAACCGCTGTTTCCGATTGAAGAGCGACCCATGCCTGCGTCTACTGTTCCGGGAGAAAAGGCCTGGCCCACCCAGCCAATTCCCCTCAAACCCGCGCCTTTTACCCGACAATCGTTTTCAGAAAGCGATATTAACGACTTTGTTACCGACCGCGATACGATCGTAGCCCAGCTCCGGCGCTGGCAATCGGGAAAAGAGTTTATTCCGCTTCCTCTGAGCCCTAACCGGACCGTGTTTTTTCCCGGCACCGATGGTGGGGCACAGTGGGGCGGGGCCGCAGTAGATGAAGCCGGCATTATGTACGTTCCGGCCAAGCAAATTCCGGTCACTATGGGACTCGTTCCGACCCCTGCCAGTCCGACATCAGCCGCAGTCGTCGACCGTACGGGTAGCCAGCTCTACCAGACACATTGTGCCTCCTGCCACGGTCAGGACCGCGAAGGGAGCCACGACGGCAGCTATCCGGCCCTGATCCGCATTTCCCAAAAACGCAACGAGACGTCGGTGGCTCAGGTTCTGGCCAAAGGCCAGGGCATGATGCCTGCCTTTACCCATCTGAAAGAAGCCGAACGCAGAGCCATCGTAGATTTCCTGTTCGGCAAAACAACGTCTGTGGCTAGCAAGGAAGACCTGAATACATCACCCTACCACCATACCGGATTTACCCGCTGGTACGACCGGGCCGGGTACCCCGTGAGTCGCCCGCCCTGGGGCACGCTGACGGCAATTGATATGAATACGGGTGAGCACCGTTGGCAAGTCCCGCTGGGGGAGTACCCTGAATTAGTAGCGAAGGGCGTACCCCCGACGGGCACCGACAACTACGGGGCTCCGGCCGTCACGGCGGGCGGGTTGCTCTTCATTGCCTCCTCGCGCGACGAGCTAATTCGGGCTTTCGACCGCAAAACGGGCCGTGAACTTTGGCGGGCCAAACTGCCTGCTGCCGGGTATGCTTCGCCCAGTACCTATGCGGTTAATGGCAAGCAATATGTGGTGATTGCCTGCGGGGGTGGCAAACTTAAAACGAAATCGGGGGATCGGTACGTGGCGTTTGCTTTACCGTAAACAACCCCTGTGTCGGTAAGCGGTTGGCCAACGTTGGGATAGAGCAAGAAGCGGCCAGGTAATTTTGAGAGCGGACTATCAAAATTACCTGGCCTGTAACCCAACCGATTTGACCGTAGGGCTTTCCGTCAATTCCTGAATACGATCTTGTCAAAAAAAGCTGCTTACAATGGAGCAGTAAACCCAAATCTGTGTTAGGGGAGTAGGTGTTTTACTGGTTATACACAAACTCTACTGTACTAACCTGGCGTTCATCCCGGTAAATAGCAACGCGGGACGGATACCCATCTGAACGATAGCTGTAATCGTACTGCCACTGGACACGGCTTCCTTCGGAGTTTGTTGAAGAGGCTGTAACGGTGTTGTTAACTGCTATCAAGTCAAGGCCATTCAGATCGCCAAAGTCGAGCGGTTGAATATCGCCGGTCGTGCGAAACGGATTTGGGTTTTGGTCGTAGCTATAGCGAACGGCTTCCCATCGGTTGTTAAGCAGGCCTGTTCGGCGAAGGATAACATTGCCCGATTCATCGCGACGGTACAGCGTGTACTGACTCAGAACACCTTTCTGGTCTGTTTTTTCATCCCAGATCAGCAGACCAGCCTGGCTGAATCCTAAACGAGATACCGTTGTGCCGGGCTTCTGATACCCGTCCAGAAATTCGATAGCGGTTGTTTTTTGAATCCAGCCAGCACTATCGGCCAGTGTGCTTACGGTGCTGGGCCGCAGCTCGTTCTTCCGTGGATAGCTCGTCAAGGCATTAACCTCCTTGTTGATCTCCGAGACAATTTTAGTTGGTTTACCCGCTTCGTAACTATACGTGAACTTTTTATAGATATGCGTTCCATCGGTGTAATAATCAGTTCGTTCGGCCAAACGTCCCTGATCGTTGTACAGATAGTTACGAATAGGCCGACCATTGTACAGAACACGGGTTAACCGGAGCGCTGTGTTGAGTTGATAGGCGTTGCTGTATGGAAACTGACGAACCGTATTAGCATCGCCAAAGGCAGGCCGGTAAGCCGCTATCGAATCAGGTGTAAGTGGGTCCGACGATTGCCGGGCGGCTGCTGAGGCTAGTTGCTGGTCGGGCTGAACGGGTTCATCGCCCCGAGACTGGCAGCCCATTTGTAAACCAGCCAAAACGGCTAATGAGAGAAAAAGACGCTTATCCATGGCTTTACAGAATTAAGGTATCATGCGACAAGGTGTCTTAATACAACGCATTTTGGGCAGATAGGTTGTATTTTTTAGGATTAGTGATCGTCTGTTTACTTATCCTATGGCCAAAGTAGGCTCATTGAAAGCCACTTAATGAATGCGACTGCTCTTAGGTTGATATCGTATTGGAGAATGGATGATGAGCATAGCGTAAGGAGAATACAGGTTTTCATCTATACGCTGAAATATAGGTATTCCTGTAACTGGAATACAGGCTTTTCGCTATTTCAGCCGCCAGGGGCAACGGCCAACTTTGTATCGTTCACCAAAACAAAATCTGAGCGATGAAAACCTTACTGCTTTTGCTTCTATCTACTTGTTTATTAGGCCTATCAGTTAGTTATGCCCAACGAAAAACAGCGAACCGGACAATCGATGAAGTCCTGACCGATTACATCCGGGCTGTAGAAACCCACGATACCACCCTGCTGGCTGACTGCTTCCATTCGAGTGTATTTCCGCTTTTTGAAACAACTCGACAGGGATTTGCCAACCAGATTTTTACAAGTATCAACAAGATTGGGTTTACGGTTCATTTCGAACGAGCTCCCTATCAGTCCATAAAAAAAGAATATACTGTGGATCAAATCGCGTACCAATCGCTTGGGGTTGTCTGGAAAGCAAGCTGGCGGGTAAAAGCGGGCTCAAAAGACGGCCCGGAACTGAAAAAAATGGCTGAGATTTACCGATCAATGTACAAGAATATGCAGGAGGTTTACCAACTGACGTATAATATCCCTGCCGATGTTGAACTGGTATCGCTCAACGAAAAGAAAGGGGAGTTAGTCGTCTTACAGCCTGAAACGAATCTGTTTGTGTATGAAAAATCGAAACGCGAATGGCGGATGGTTCCCCGCAATTATTCGGCCCTCCAAATGATGTCGGCTGCTTCGTCAACAAAACCGAAGACTACTAAAAAGCGGTAAAGGGCAAGCGTCGTAACTTGCCCAGCCGGAAAGGCAGCGAATCACTTCTGTTTTAATAGCTGATCCAGTTTTTGCTCCAGGGCTTCCTGCTTTTGTTTCAGCTTCTGTAGCTCCTGTTGCTGTTGCTGGTTCGTTTTCTCAAGTTGTATGCTGTAGAGTGTTAATTCCTCTACTTTTTCCAGCAAGGTAGCGTTCATTTGAACTAGGCCAACACCGTTATCAATTATCTGTTGGGCGGAAGGAACATTGGGTAAATGGCCGTGTTGGTGAATATAATCGGCAACAACAGATAATGGGCGAAGGTGGTACGATGGGCTGAACACCTTATCACTCCATTCATCGGCATGAGTAATACGGAGTTGATAGCCTGCTTTGACCACATCCCCCTTTTCGTTGACGGTTAGAAATTGATCCGTGGCTTTGACGGGTTTGCTTTGACTGGTCAGATTCGTTAGCCGTAGGCCGCTGGCATCGACAGCTTCACTGACTACTTCCAGCCGGGCGGTAGGGGCGGATGTGCCAATTCCGACATTAGCATTGCGGCCTAACACGACAGCATTACTAACTGCTACATGAGCATTGGCACCAATAGCCGTTGCATTGTGCAAAGCCATCGATTCTGCGCTGCTATAATGTCCAATGAGTGTATTGTTTCCTCCGGCCCAGAGTCCTCCACCGGCTTCTCCTCCAATAATGACATTGTGATTTCCGCTACCATCACCCGCTTGAGCGTTATATCCCATCAGCACATTATCATCACTGGTTGTTATGGTCGTACCAGAATTTGGACCAATGATGATGTTATTATTGCCCGTTGAGGTATTATAGCCAGCTCGATATCCTAATAGGGTATTTTGTATACCTGTAGTATTTCCCTCACCTGCTCCCCACCCATAAAATGAATTGCGCCCCCCTGATGTATTTTTACCGCCAGCTCCATAGCCCATAAACGAATTTTCGCTTCCTGTTGTGTTGGTGTAACCTGCAAATGAGCCCATAAATGAATTTTCGCGGCCAGTTGAGTTAAACCCACCAGTCGCAAAGCCGATAAAAGAATTGTAACTTCCCGTCGTACTATTAAGCCCTGCATTTTGGCCGATAAAGGTATTCTGGCTTCCAGAAGTATTATACAAACCTGCTGCGTTACCGAAAAAGGAATTGCCATATCCTATTGTATTCGACAAACCTGTCTGGGTGCCCATGAATGTATTGCCAAAGCCAGTACTATTCGAAATACCAGCTTTAGATCCTACAAATGAATTGTTTTCGCCAGTTGTATTGTTATAACCAGCTTCAAAGCCCAGAAAGGAATTATTATTGCCCGTTGTATTATAAAGGCCAGCCTGCATACCAATAAAAATATTATTGCTGCCTGTTGTGTTGGCATTACCCGAGAGTGAACCGGCAAAAACGTTACTCCAGCCGCCTGTCGTTTTAGCCCCAGCCTGAAAGCCTAAGAAAGTATTATAAAGACCTGTTATAGTCGAGTTGCCAGCCTGTATACCTACTATTGTATTGTTCGTACTGGGTGTATCTGAGGAAGGAGAAGTAGCAATGTAGTTGTTCTGGGCTGATACGAGATTACTGACTAGTAAAAAAAACAAAGGTATGAGTCTTTTCATTGATAGTGATGGGATGTAACTGTTTTTATCCGTGAGCAATTTAGTTGAATTTTGATTGACTAATTGTTTAATTGTTTTTTTGAAGTTGTTTTGGTTACTTAATAGGGCAGATTTGGGCCCTTAGTTGCAGTCAGCGTTTCTCCTTCATAAAAAATTTGTTTTTTTTATACTTCCAGTAAATACATCGTCATACTAGCTTCATTTAGTTTAAAGTTGGCTAACGTTCGTTTCTCATCAGTATTAATGAAAAATTACATGAAAAAAGTAGCGTTATTATATCTGTACCTGTTTGTGTACATATCTGCCAATGCTCAGCAGAAGGGCGTCTGGAATGGTAAAAAATGTGCCGTGGTCCTAACCTACGACGATGCTTTACAGGTTCATCTGGATAATGTGATTCCGGTTCTGGATTCGCTGGGTCTGAAAGGAACATTCTATCTGTCGGGATACTTTCCGGGGTTTGTCAACAACCTGAACCGCTGGAAATCAGCGTCTGATAAAGGACATGAGCTGGCAAATCATACATTGTTTCACCCCTGCGCGGGCGACCGACCGGGCCGTGAATGGGTCAATCCCAATTACGATCTGAGCAAATACACCGTTAAGCGGATGACGGACGAGATGAAAATGACCAACGTCCTGCTCAACACGCTCGACGGACAAAAAGCCCGAACCTTTGCGTATCCCTGTGGCGATACCAAAATTGGCGACGTGGATTACTACAAAACCGCTGAAGCCGATTTTGTAGCGGCCAGGGGTACAACCAGCGAAATGAAACCGATTACCGAAATCAACCTGGCCGATGTTGGCTCCTACGCCATCAATGGGCAGTCGGGCGAGCAGTTAATCGAACTGGTCAAAAAAGCGCAGGCAAGTGGTTCATTGCTGGTATTTCTGTTTCATGGTGTGGGTGGAGGACATTCGTTGAATGTGGCTTTGCCAGAGCATAACAAGCTATTGCGGTATCTGAAGCAAAACCTGGGCGACATCTGGGTGGCTCCGTTCATCGACGTTGTCCGGTATGTGAAGAGTAAGCAGGTAAGTCAAAAATGACCTAGCTATGAGCCACAAGCACCTGACGCTGCTCCTGCTTTCACTGGCCTGTTCGTTCACGGCATTGGCCCAACGGGTAGTTATTCAACAAACACAACCATCACCGCAGAGTCGGTATGCCGCTAGTCAGCTTGCGAAAGCACTTACGTCGAAACACTATACCATACTCAGGGAGAAGGCTGGGGATGCCGATTATGCCATTCGGCTTGAACCCGTCAACACCACACTCGGATCTGAAACGTATAGAGTAGACCGTCAGGGGCGTCAGCTACTTGTTACAGGTGGCGATGCACGAGGATTAATCTATGGATGTCTGTCGTTGGTCGAAGCCATTCAGAACGGAACATCGTTAGCGAAAATCACGTCCAGCAGCGAAAAGCCCCATTTGCCATTGCGGGCCATAAAGTTCGACCTGCCCTGGGATACGTATCGCCATAGCTATGCCCTTGACCTGCATTACGACACCTGCCGCGATACGTTGTACTGGAAAGCGTTTCTGGATATGATGGCCGCCAATCGGTTCAATGCGCTGAGTCTTTGGAATCTGCATCCATACACCTTTATGATTCGGCCGACGAATTTTCCGGCGGCTATCCCTTTCAACGATCAGCAACTGGCCGAATGGCAAGCGTTGTTTCACGCTATTTTTCGGATGGCGCACGAACGGGCTATTGATACGTACCTGGTGCCTTTCAACATCTTTACGAGTCCTGAATTTTCGAAAGCGTACAACGTCAATCCAAAGCTCAATAATCTGGAACACCACCATTTTATCGATGGCGACACGTCGGCGATTGTTAAACGCTACACGCGTGAGTGTGTTACCCAAGTGTTGCAGGAGTATCCTGAACTGACCGGCTTTGGCCTGACATTGGGCGAAGCCATGGGCGGCATGACACCCCAGCAGCGCGAAGAATGGATGAAGTCGACCATCATTGAAGGGATGCGGTTGGCCGGACGGAAAACCAAACTAATCCACCGGATTCCGTTCTCAAGCACGACGGGTTCGCTGGGCGTTACCAGCATCGATACCGAAAAACTGACCCGAAAATCGATTGAAAGCGAAGGGGATCTACCGTTTATCGAAGGGCCTGTCTGGGCTGATCTGAAATACAATTGGTCGCACGCGCACTCAACGCCTAAACTGGTGAAAGTGCATGGCGGGAAGTTATACGACACCTATTTCAAGCCATTGCCCACGGCCTACAAAATCACCTGGACGGCCCGTAATGAGGATTTTTTCTGTCTGCGCTGGGGTGCGCCTTCGTTTGTGCGGGCGCATATTGCCGAGAATAATCAACCGTATGTGGGCGGCTATTTCCTTGGCTCAGAGACGTACATTCCGGCCAAAGATTACTTCACCACCCCCGGCGGTCCCGTCGACTGGAAGTTTGCGTTTGAGCGGCAATGGCTGTTTTATAAACTCTGGGGACGATTGCTTTACAACCCCGCCACGCCCGATGCCCTCTTCAAGGCCGAATTTGTCCGACGGTATGGCTCGTCGGCCGCTTCGTTGCTGGAAGCCTATGCATTGGCCTCATCGACCCCGCTTCGACTGGCAGCCGACTTCGACTTTACCTGGGATTTTTCGCTGTATAGTGAAGGCATGATGGCTTTCGATGCGGCTAAAAATGTGGCCTATATCTCCGTCAATCAGCAGATTACCCAACCAACACTCGATCCAAACTATGTATCGGTGGCCGATTATGTGAAAGCAAAAAATACAGGCGCAGCATTCGGGTCAGAAAAAATAACCCCGCCTGTGTTGGTCAGTATGCTTGAAACGGATTGCCAGAAAGCCTTACAACTGGTCAGGTCGATTAATACCTTATCGAGTCGGTCGCTTTTGTATGAGGTGGCCGATGTAAAGGTGTGGTCCAATCTGGGACTACATTTTGCCGAAAAGTTGAAAGGCGCGGTTGCCTTGCAAACCTACCGGACTACCGGGCAGGAAGTACAGAAACAGGCCGCCATTCAGCACTTGAAAGAAGCCCTCCGTTATTGGGATGAGGTCATTGCCATTACGCGTCCACTGTACAACGACATGCCGTTGGTCCATCTGACCGAACAGAAAGGCCACACCTGGGCCGAAAATAATCAACTCCGCTTCCACTGGGAAAAACTCCGCCCCGATGTGGCCCGCGATATTATCGTCGCTGAACAGGCACAACCCGATTTGCGAAACTAGTGCAATCGGGTATTTCTGTGGTGTCAGATGCTCACATCTGACACAAGGAGGTTTCTCAAAAACCGATATAGATGAGATTTTGAGAAACCTCCCTGTGTCGGTTATAAGTAACCGACACCACAATGGCATCACAGCTACAAAGCTGAGTCTTCTCTGTGTTGTCAGATGCGAGCATCTGACACAGGGAGGTTTTTCAAAACCGATAGCCCATGTGTCATTTTAGTTGAAAATCGGGTATAATTCAATTTTTCAAAAAAATAATTAAAAAATGACTAAGTGTTTTTAATGCACTTTCCCGTCTATCCTCTAAGACGGGTTAAGGCAGTAGGCCTATGACTTCACCCGTCGGACTATTCCACTAACAGATCCTGGTTTTTTGTCGCAGCGTACAAGCCTCTTACCATAACCTAGCAGCACAAACTACATAAACCCTGTACCATATGGAAAAATCAGTACGTATTCTACTCCTTTTGGGAGTAGTGATGGGAGGACTACATCCTGGCTTTTCCCAAACCCTGGCGCGCGCTGAACAACTTCAGCCAAAAGAGGTATATGCCAAAGCCTCAACGAAACGATTAAAAGATGTATTGAAGAACTTACAGGATCAGTATGCTACCGACATCCTGTATCTGGATCGTCATGTAGAAGGGTTGACCGTTGCGGCCGATGCCGTTGACCTCAATGCCAAAATAGACGATAATCTGAGCACGATTCTGAAGCCATTGGGCCTGCGCTACCGGAAAATCAGAAACGGTAGTTATGTGATTACGGCGAAGGAGTCGTCGGGAAAGGTGGAGGCCACCAACGCCCGATTTCCGGTTGCTACACCGATAACCGAGCGGTACCAGGAGTCGGAATCAACAACACAACTGCCCTTATTGACCGCATCGGCTGAAATCACCGTCGAAAAAGTGCGGGCGGCCGATGTTTCGGTTCAGGGAAAAGTGTCAGATGAAAAAGGGGAGGGCTTGCCCGGTGTCAGTATTCTGTTGAAAGGGACTCAGAAAGGAACGACTACCGACGTTGACGGACGGTATAGAATCGACGTTCCGAATGCGTCGGCCACGCTGATTTTCAGCTTTGTCGGCTATGCTTCGCAGGAGATTGTGGTGGGTAATCGCACTAGCCTGAACATTACGCTGGAAACCGATAACAAAACCCTGAGCGAAATTGTCGTCATCGGATACGGGTCTATCGAGAAAAAAGACCTGACAGGCTCTGTGGCCTCTATCGGTAGCAAATCCATTCAGGAGGTGGCCGTTCCGCGGGTCGATCAGGCGCTGATGGGTAAAATTGCCGGGGTTCAGGTGAAACCTGTTTCGGGCGAACCCGGTGCTGCTCCGCAAATCCGAATTCGGGGCATTGGTAGTATTTCGGCGGGTGCTGGTCCGCTGTATGTAGTCGATGGTTTCCCGATTTCCAGCATCCAGACCCTGAACCCAAACGATGTGGAAACCATCGACGTGCTGAAAGATGCGTCGGCAACGGCTATCTACGGATCGCGGGGGGCCAATGGCGTTGTGATTATCAATACCAAACGGGGTAAATCGGGCAAGGCAGCAATCAGCTTCAGTTACCAGTTCGGTTTTCAGAAAATAGCCAAGCGGCCCAAGCTGCAATCGGGCCTGGAAGAAGCACAGCACTATTTTGATGGTGTTCGCAACCGAAACCTGGACGAAGGAAACGATGTGTCGGGCGATCCGCTCAAGTGGAAGGCGCCTGTTCCGCAAACGATTCTGGATGTACTGTCAGGAAAGATCACCACGAACGAAGACCCGCTCGATGCCATATTGCGTACAGGCCCTCAGCAGCAATATCAATTAAATGCGTCGGGTGGCACCGAAAATATCCGGTATGCTGTGAGTGGCGAATACTTCAATCAGGACGGGATTATTCTGAACACCAACTTCAAACGCTACTCGGTCCGGGCTAATATCGACGCCAAACTGGCCCCCCGGCTTACGTTGAAAGTGAACCTGAATCCCTCGTATACCGATAAATTCAACGTGGGCGGTGTCGGTGCTGAAGACGTAGCGACTTACTCGGATATTACCAACAACCCACTCTACAATGCGCTGGTCATTCCGACTTATCAGTCCTTATACAATCCGGATGGCAGTTATTATCCGTTTGGCAATGGCCTGGATGCGGTGGTGACCAGTAAGAATCCGCTGGCGCTAGCCAACGAAATAAAGGCCCGGCAAAAAGGCATCGGTTTTCTGGGGAATACGTTCATGGAATACGCCATCCTGCCCAATTTGAAGGTGAATGTGATGCTGGGTATCAACCTGATGAGTATCAAAGGGAGCTACTTCAAACCCCAGATGGCGGCTTTCCTCAACGAACTGGCCAGTGGTACCGACAACGCATCGCAACGGCTCAACTGGATTACGGAAACTACCGTGAACTATACCAAGAGCGTTGGTAAGCACAACTTCACGGGGTTATTAGGCTACACGACCCAAAAGGAAACCTTCGAATCCAACACACTGACCAGCAATCGCTATCCCAACAATCTGGTGCCTACGTTGAGTGCCGTGAGTGGGATTCTGACGGGCGGTTCGTCGAACGTAGCGGAATGGTCGCTGCTGTCGTATTTAGGACGGATCAATTATAACTACAACAGCAAGTACTACGCAACGGCTTCGTTGCGGACGGATGGTTCTTCGCGCTTTGGCGCAGAAAATAAGTACGGTGTGTTTCCATCGGTTGCACTGGCCTGGCGTATTTCGGATGAGGCTTTCATGAAAGATATTCGCGCCATCAACGAATTGAAATTGCGGACCAGCTACGGGAAAACCGGAAACAACAACATCGGCAATTACGACCACCTGGCTACGATCAACTACGAAAAGTATGTACTGGGTGGAACAGGCGTAGGTGGGTTCTCACCGGGCCGACTCGCCAATCCGAATCTGACCTGGGAAACGCAGCAGCAGATCAACGTGGGTGTCGATGTTAGTTTCCTCAATAACCGGCTGGCACTGACGCTGGACCATTTCCGGTCGAAAAACACCGATCTGCTGCTCAACGTAAATATTCCCGACATCACGGGTTTTAATACCGCGCTCCAGAACATTGGCGAAGTGCAGAATACAGGCTGGGAAATTACCCTGAACACGGTGAATACCCAGGGTGCTTTCAAATGGCAGACAGCCCTGAACTTCTCGATGTATAAAAATAAAGTGACCCGCCTGGGCCCCTCTGGCGACCCCATTATTGCAAGCCAGGGCGGAAACATCACCATGATTGGCCAACCGATTGGGATGTTCTACGGGTGGCTGACCGATGGTATTTTCAAAACCAAAGCGGAACTGGACAAAGGACCGATCTGGAACCCTGGTGGTCGTGATGCCTCGCGCGTGGGCGATGTTCGGTTTGTGGATGTCAGCGGGCCAAACGGCGTTCCCGACGGAATCATTAACAGTTTCGACAAAACCATCATGGGTTCGCCTTACCCCGATTTTTACTACGGCATGACCAACAGCTTTTCGTATAAGAATCTGAGCCTGAGCGTGAGTTTGCAAGGCGTACAGGGGAACAGCGTACTGGCATTGTCGCGGGAGCAACTGGCCAACGACCGTGCCCGGTTCCGGCAGTATGCTTTTATGAACAACTACTGGAAATCGGAGTCGGAACCGGGCGATGGCTATTCGGTACGGCCCAACGATGTGCCAACGGGTAATTTTCGGGGGACCTACAGCCAACGCTGGCTGGACGATGGTTCGTATCTGCGGATCAACAACATCGTGTTGGGCTACACCCTTCCCGAACTGATCGCGAAAAAGGCCAAACTCAGCTCAGTGCGCCTGTCGGTAACCGCTAACAATCCCTTCCTCTTCACGAAGTTCGTTGGGTTTAACCCCGATGTGAGCCGGACCGATAGCCCGCTTACGCCCGGTAACGAGCGGTACGATTACCCAACGGCAAAAAGTATTCTGTTCGGCATAAACATTGGCTTTTAACCCTTTCTTTTCCAATGAAAAAGACAATTTCTCTGGTGGCGCTGGTCATGTTGCTGACGACCGCCTGCCGAAAGGATTTTATCGAAATTCTGCCCGTCGATACCGTCACGGTCGATGTGCTGTATAAAACCGACAAAGACTATCAGGATGCTATTATTGGTGTCTATGGGATTTATCAGGATCAGTACGCCAATATGTACTACTTTGGCGATATCCGGGGCGACGACGTTTGGGATGAGCTGGTGAAAGGTACGGCAGGAGCCATTGATAATTTCACCCTGGCCAACGACGACCCGCTGCTGATAACCACCTGGCGGAATTACTACAAAGCTATTACGCGGGCCAACACCATTCTGGAGCGTATTGCTACCGCCGACGCGTCGATCACCAACAAAAACCGGCACATTGGTGAGGCTGAATTTCTGCGGGCGCTGGCCTACTTCGACCTGGTTCGGATTTTTGGCGATGTGCCGATGGTGACCAAAACCCTGAGCATTGATGAGTCGTACAAAACCCCACGCGAGAAGGTCGATAAAATCTACGATGAAGTCATTATCAAAGACCTGCTCGATGCCGAAAGTAAGCTGCCCGCTAGTTATGCCGGTTCGGAAGTGGGCCGGGCTACTAAAGGCGCGGCCAGAGCGTTGCTGGGAAAAGTGTATCTGACCCGGAAGGACTTTACCAAAGCGGAAGCCAAACTTCAGGAGGTAACTACCATGGGCTACTCGTTGCTACCCAACTGGGCCGACCTGTGGGATTATACCAAAAATGAGCACCACAGCGAGTACATTTTCGACATCGAATACGAGCAGGGTTTAGGGGGCGAAGGCAGTATTTACACTAACCGATTTACACCCAAGGTTACGTCGATGATTGCGTTCTATGGAATTGCTGGCTCGGTCGATGATCAGAATACGCCCAACCAGGTGCTGTTCGATCTGTTTGAGGCAAAGGACAAACGGAAAGATATAACCGCTAGTCGTGGGTATACCGATGCGACAGGGAAATTTATCCCGCTCCTGGTTTCGTCCAACAACATGTCGGCTTACACCCGCAAATACATTGTTAAAATCAGTACGGCCAACGATAGCCCCGCTAACTGGAAAGTGATTCGGTACGCCGATGTGCTGCTGATGTATGCCGAAGCGCTCAACGAAAACGGTAAAACGGCGCAGGCGCTGCCTTATTTGAATCAGGTGCGTACACGGGCGGGTATCGATGCGCTGGCTACCGGAATAACGCAGACAGACCTCCGCGATCAGATTGTGCTGGAACGTCGTCGGGAACTGGCGTTTGAAGGGCATCGCTGGTTTGATCTGGTTAGAACAGGGCAGGCGCTTAACGTAATGGGTAAATATGGAATGAAAGCACGTAATGTCGTATTTCCTATTCCCCTGGCACAGATTCAGTTAATTAACGATCGTACCATTTTCCCACAGAATCCGGGCTATGATTAAAAATAAGGTTTAGATAAGCGCTCGTCCGCGATTGTATAGCCTGCACCGTGGTCTGTGTCCTCTCAGATCACGGTGCAGGCCAGCCCACCTGAAAACTGAAATGTTTATCCGAACAATAAAAACACATCAACCCAATTAGCCTTTAAACCTTTCTTGTATGAAGACGACAAAAACCATTTTATCGCTGCTTCTGTGTAGTATACTTTTTATATCGGCAACGGCCTGGATCACCGCTTCGAAAGATAAGCTGGGCACTAATCCCACAAAACCTACGAAGCCCGCTCCGAAAGTACAGCGCCTGCTTTACGTGGTTACGCCAGGTATTCGAAATTATCTGGGTTATGGTGGGCACGGTATCCAGGTGTTCGATATCGACAATAATCACAAGTTTGTCAAATTCATTAGTACACCCGGTGGTTTGTTACGAAAAGACATGCCATCTCCCACAGGTTCGTCGAAAAAAGGTGTCCCATCGAATGTGAAGGGCGTCGATGTGAGTCTGGCATACAATTGTATTTATATCAGCACGCTGGAGGCCATTCAATGTATTGATCTGGTTACCGAAAAAACACTTTGGGAAAAAGATTACGAAGGTGGAGTGGACCGCATTTCGATATCGCCCGATGGTAAAATTATTTATGCGCCATCGCTCGAAAAAGCCCACTGGAACGTCATCGACGCCAAAACGGGCGATGTGATTACCAAGATTGTGACCAATTCGGGCTCGCACAATACGATTTACGGTCCCGATGGTAAAGAGGTGTATCTGGCAGGCTTGAAATCGACCATGCTTAATGTAGCTGATACCAAAACGCATACCGTTTCTCGCCAGGTTGGACCTTTCAGCGCCGATATTCGTCCTTTTACGGTCAACGGTTCGCAGACGCTCGTGTACGTGAACGTCAACGGATTGCTGGGTTTCGAGGTGGCCGATTTAGTAACGGGTAAATTCCTGCATCGGGTCGTGGTCGAAGGCTGGAATATGGGCGAAGTAAAACGACATAGTTGCCCCAGCCACGGTATTGGCCTAACACCTGATGAGAAGGAGCTTTGGTTGTGCGATGGGCATAACTACCGGCTACACGTATTCGACAATACCGTAATGCCGCCCGTTCAGAAAACAAGCATTGCCCTGAAAGACATGCCCGGCTGGATCACATTCAGCCTGGATGGGAAATATGCGTATCCGGCAACGGGCGATGTGATCGATGTAAAAACCCGCAAGATCATCGCTTCGCTGGAAGATCAGGATCATAATGATGTGCAAAGTGAGAAAATGGTTGAAATTCACTTTAGTGGTGGTAAGCCTGTTGCCGCCGGTGACCAGTTTGGTCTTGGTCAGGTGAAAAAGGTGAATAAAAATTAGTTCACGGTAGTTGGTTTAGAAGTTGTTTGAGCTTGTGAGGTCAGGTTCTTACAACCTGACTTGTGAGGTTTCTCAAAACCGAACGGGTTGTCTGGCTCGGTTTTGAGAAACCTCATCAAGGGTATATTTGAAAATCTGACCTCACCCTAACTGGCTAAAAGCTGTAAAATGACTAACGCAAACAACTGCTTACGCATGCCAGTCCTTACAGACACTGACATGCGTAAACCAGCTACAGAAAACCGTTTAATCGCTTCGTAATGAGAAAATTGCACATTAACCGCTCGCTGGCTTTACTGGTTGGTATGGTCGTATTGATGACTGTGGCGGTACGCGCACAGTCGGCCGAAAGCTGGACCGGAAAAAAGGCCGACCAATGGTTTGCTAAAATGGACTGGCTCGGCGGACTGCCTGCCAAACCCGCCGAGGTGATCAACAAGGAAGAGTTTGCCCGGCAATACCACGGCAATAAAGCCGCCTGGGACAAAGCGTTTGCGTTTCTGAAAAATACCGATTTCACCCGGCTTCGCCCTGGCAAATACCCCATCGATGATGAGGCTGTCTATGCTACCATTTCGGAAGGCCCACCGCGCGAAATCTCCAACGACAAGTTCGAAGCCCACCAGAACTACAGCGACATTCATTTCGTGGTAAAGGGCAAAGAACAAATTGGCATCATCCCGGTCGAGAAAGTAAAATCGAATCTGGTCGAGGCATATAGCCCCACTAAAGACATTATGTTTTACTCATCCGATCAGGGCAAATTCTACGTCGCCGAACCCGGTATCTTCTACATCGTTACGCCCAAAGAAGCGCATAATCCCGCCAACAAAGTAGACGGGTACGACGGGGTCAAAAAAGTAGTGGTTAAGGTGCGGACGATTCCGTGAGAGTGCTCTGCTCTGTATTTCCAACCCATTCGCAGTCTTTACCCCAGTACCGTTTACGATCCCCTTCTTATGGAATTAGTGTTTCTGGATACGAAAACCATTGGTGATATCCCCAATCTGAATCTGCTGGAAAAATTTGGTCGGGTGACCTACTACGAAACCACTCAGCCCGATCAAACGCTGGAGCGAATCAGGAACGCCGATATTGTTGTCTCGAATAAGGTAGTGCTGGATAAAACCATTATTGAGCAGGCGCCGAAACTAAAGCTGATCTGCATTGCCGCTACCGGCACCAACAATGTCGATAAAGAAGCTGCCGAAAAGCGAGGTATTCCGGTAAAGAACGCCATGGATTACTCGACACAGAGCGTTACCCAGGGCACATTTGCCATTTTGCTGCATCTGCTGGTCAATGTGCCGTATTTCGACCACTATGTAAAAGACGGTGAATACGCTAAAACGGACATATTCACTCATTTCGGATCGGGTTTCTGGGAGCTGGCCGGAAAGCGGTTTGGCATTGTGGGCCTGGGTAATATTGGTCGGCAAGTAGCCAAAATTGCGTATGCGTTCGGCTGCGAAGTCGTGTATTACTCTACGTCTGGACAGAATACCCAGCAGCCTTATCTGCGACTTGAATTAGATGAGTTTTTACATACCTGCGACATTGTTTCTATCCACGCCCCTTTGAATGAAAACACGGCCAATTTTATCAATTATGACCGATTGGCGCGTATGAAAAAATCGGCCATTCTGCTCAACGTGGGTCGGGGGGGCATTGTCAACGAAGCCGACTTAGCCCGAGCGCTGGACGAAGGACTAATTGCGGCCGCCGGTATCGACGTGTTTACCAAAGAGCCCATTCTGCCCGAAAACCCGCTTTTGCACGTAAAGCATAAAGAACGACTCGCTCTGACACCCCATGTAACCTGGGCCAGTATCGAGGCCCGAACGCTGCTGATGGAGAAAGTCGGCCAGAATATCGAAGCGTTTTTGAAAACGGAGTCGTTACTAGCTAGCACATAACAACTACACTATTGACTAACTGAATTGAGAAATAAGGTCGTTACACAGAGATTCACCAAGGAAACACAGAGCTACACAAAGGTCTCAGCGAATCTCTCTTTACTCGGCGAATCTCTGTGTAACAGCATCTCTTAGCACAACTAACGACTAGTATATGAAAATTAGGGCAGCCGTATTACACGAAATGGGCAAAGAACGCCCCTACACCACCAGCAAACCGCTTACTATTCAGGAACTTGACTTACAGGCCCCGCAGGAGGGGGAAGTGCTGGTGAAAATCAGAGCCGCCGGTCTGTGTCATTCCGATCTGTCGGTCATTGATGGGAACCGCCCACGACAGATGCCGATGGCGCTTGGCCACGAAGCGGCTGGTGAGGTAGTCGAGCTGGGGCCTGGTGTACATGATCTGGCCGTTGGCGATCATATCGTGTTTTCCTTTCTGCCCATTTGTGGTCATTGTATGCCTTGTATGACCGGACGCCCGGCGCTTTGCGAAAATGGATTGGCTGCCAACAACAAGGGAGAATTGATGAATGGAGGCATGCGCCTTCAAGACCAGCAGTACCATCCGGTTCATCACCACATGGGCGTGTCAGGTTTTGCCGAATACAGCGTGGTATCGCGGAAATCTATTGTCAGAATCGACTCAACCTTACCCTTCGATATTGCCGCCTTGTTCGGGTGCGCCATCATGACGGGTGTGGGAGCGGTAATCAATACGGCCAAACTAACGCTTGGCCAAACCGTACTCATTACGGGTATGGGCGGAATCGGCTTTGCTGCCCTGCTGGGTGCGTTGGCGGGTGGTGCCAGTAAAATCATCGTGGCCGATGTCAACAAAGACAAACTCGCCAAAGCCCTCGAACTGGGTGCCCATCATGTTGTTGATTCATCGGAAGCGAATGCGGTCGAGCAGGTGAGAGATCTCACACGTGGCGGTGTCGATATTGGATTTGAGTTTGCCGGGGTGGTTCCTGCACTGGAATTTACCTATAACGCAACCGGACGCGGTGGCAAGACCGTTACGGCAGGTTTACCTCACCCCAGTAAGATGCTACAATTGTCACCAACCAAACTGGTGGCCGACGAACGTACGCTACAGGGTTCCTACATCGGTAGTTGTGTTCCGGCTCGGGATATTCCGGCTTACATTTCACTCTACCAGGCCGGTCGGCTACCCGTCGATAAACTAATGACGCACAAGATACGGCTGGACGATATAAACGAAGGTTTCGAACGGCTGGCGAAAGGAGAGGCCATCCGTCAGGTAATCACTTTTTAACGATAAACTCGATGATCACTTCCGAAGATCGTATGGTGCCCAATTCACTTATCCGAACGCAGGGGTATGTGAACGGGCAATGGGTGAATGCCGCTAGTGGGGATACGTTCGATGTGACGAACCCAGCTACGGGTGAGGTGATTGCGTCCGTGACCGACATGGACCAGAACGATGTGCAGAAGGCCATTGAAGCGGCTCACGCGGCCTGGCCTGCCTTTCGTGATCTGACGGCTAAAGAACGGTCGTCGATGCTCAAGAAATGGTTCGCGCTGATTCTGGAAAATAAAGACGAACTGGCTCGGCTCATGACCATGGAGTGCGGTAAGGTAATCACCGAAAGCCGGGGCGAAGTGGACTATGGCGCATCATTCATCGAGTGGTTTGCCGAAGAAGCCCGTCGAACGTATGGCGATGTGATTCCGGCTAATACCAAAGACAAACGGCTGGTGACGATCAAACAGTCTATTGGTGTTGTGGCGACCATTACCCCCTGGAATTTTCCGTTGGCGATGATTACCCGCAAGGTTGGTCCGGCGCTGGCGGCTGGCTGCCCGGTCATTGTGAAGCCCCCGTCCGAAACGCCCTTGACAGCCTTGGCGGTGTCTGAACTGGCCGAAAAAGCAGGGTTTCCACCGGGTGTGTACAACACGATCACCACCTCGAAAAACGCAGAGGTTGGTCTGGAACTTTGTGAAAACAGCAAAATACGTAAGCTATCGTTTACTGGCTCAACAGCTACAGGTAAGCTCCTGATGAAGCAGTGTGCGTCGAATCTGAAAAAAATCTCACTCGAACTCGGGGGTAATGCGCCTTTTATTGTCTTTGAGGATGCTGACCTGGATGCCGCCGTGAAAGGGGCAATGGCTTCGAAGTTTCGCAACAGCGGCCAGACCTGCGTATGTGTCAACCGATTGTATGTGCATGAGGCCGTCTACGATGCGTTTGTCGAAAAACTGTCGAAGGCGGTAGGAGCCTTACAGGTAGGAAATGGCCTGGATGCTCAGTCGCAGATTGGGCCGCTGATCAACGAAAAAGGGCTCGATAAAGTGAAGCGTCATGTAGCCGATGCGCTGGCTAAAGGGGCGCATGTACGCATCGGTGGGCATGAACTGGACGGATTATTTTTCCAGCCAACGATCCTGACCGACGCCACTGCCGATATGATTATTGCTCAGGATGAAGTGTTTGGTCCTGTAGCGCCCATCTTTCGGTTTACTGACGAACAGGAGGTGATTCGGCAGGCCAATGATACCCCTTATGGACTGGCGGCTTATTTCTATAGTAAAGACATTAACCGTTGCTGGCGAGTGGCCGAAGCGCTGGATTATGGCATGGTGGGTATCAACGAAGGCATGATTTCGACCGAAGTGGCCCCCTTTGGCGGTGTTAAAGAATCGGGTATCGGGCGGGAAGGCTCCAAATACGGCATGGACTATTTCACCGAAATCAAATACATGTGCTTTGGGGGAATGAGTTAAGGTTTTTTTCGACAGGATTAACAGGATGGACAGGATTTTTTATTTTCTGTAATATTCTGTGTCGGTGTCCTTACAGACACAGGATAGCGATAGCCAATCCTGTCCATCCTGTTAATCCTGTCGAAAAGTAAACGCAAACGAAACATGATTGAGCCTGTTTACAAGAATAAACCGACAACCGCGAGCCATAAGTCGCTGATTCGCCAGTTGCTGCAAATCCCCGTCATCGTAGCGGCATTGGGTTACTTCGTCGACATCTACGACTTGCTGCTGTTCAGTATCGTACGGGTGCAAAGCCTGAAGGATTTGGGCGTTGCTGATGCTGACATGCTTCCAACAGGTATTTACCTCATCAATATGCAGATGGCGGGTCTGCTCGTCGGGGGTATTATTTGGGGGATTCTGGGCGATAAACGCGGGCGTCTGTCGGTCTTGTTTGGCTCCATCCTGATTTACTCGTTAGCCAATATTGCTAATGGCGTCGTTACCTCGGTCGATCAGTATGCGCTGCTTCGGTTCATAGCCGGTATTGGTCTGGCTGGCGAACTGGGAGCCGGTATCACACTGGTGGCCGAAATTCTTCCAAAGGAAATTCGAGGATATGGTACATCGCTGGTGGCATCGGTCGGGCTGTTGGGGGCCGTACTGGCTTACTTTATTGCCGATATGTTTGCCTGGCGAAATGCCTATTTCATTGGGGGAGGCTTAGGACTGTTGCTGCTGTTGATGCGGGTCAGCGTGATTGAATCGGGAATCTTTACCAGCGTCAAAGAACGGGAAACGGTGTCGAGGGGGAATTTCATGAAGTTGTTTTCGTCCTGGGGCCAGTTTAGCAAGTACGTCCGCTGTATTCTGATCGGCCTTCCGGTCTGGTTCGTGGCTGGTATCCTGATGACGTTCTCCCCCGAATTTGGAAAAGCCTTACATCTGAGTGAACCTATCGTGGCCGGGAAAGCGGTTATGTGGGAATACATTGGCCTGTCGATTGGCGACCTGTCTAGTGGCATATTCAGCCAGTATATGAACAGTCGGAAGAAGGTACTGGCGATGTTTCTGCTGCTGACGGCTACGTTGGTGGCGGTCTATCTGTACGTACCCTTTCAGTCGGCCGCTGTGTTTTATGCCATCTGTGTGGGTTTAGGCGTTGGTGTAGGGTACTGGGCTTTGTTTGTTACCATTGCCGCCGAACAGTTTGGCACCAACCTCCGCGCTACCGTTGCAACGACTGTACCCAATTTTGTCCGGGGAAGCATCAACATTATGACGCCGTTATTTCTGTTATTCAAAGGTGAGTTAGGTATCATTAACGGGGCAGCTTTACTCGGCTTACTGACCATTTCCATCGCCTATCTTGGACTATGGAAAATGGAAGAAACATTTGGGAAAGACCTGGATTTTCTGGAACACTAACTGGATAGCTATTCCCGTGTCTGTGAGTACATAGACGCAGAAGACCCCCTTGCCAAATACGATACTGATTAGCTCTAAAAGTAATTATCCATTCAGTAGTAAAATCTATTTGGCCTGCTTCTTTGGACAAGAAATGAAGTAAGCCTTACATGCCAATGACCGTCGGACTTTTTATCCCTTGTTACGTCAATCAGTTTTATCCCAACGCGGCTATTGCTACCCTGCAATTGCTCCAGAAATTGGGGGTAAAGGTGGTTTATCCACCGCGTCAGACCTGTTGTGGCCAGCCGATGGCAAACTCCGGGTTCGAGCATCTGACGCAGGAATGCAACAACCTGTTTCTGGAAAACTTTGCGGAGTTTGATTACATCGTTGCGCCTTCGGCCAGTTGTGTGTTGCACGTAAAAGATCATCTGCACTCGACCGAAGATCCGGTCAAAGCGGAGCGGGTGCGGTCAAAAACGTATGAACTGGTGGAGTTTCTGACCGATGTATTAAAAGTCGATAAGCTGGCGGCCCATTTTCCTCATAAAGTAGGCATTCACCAAAGCTGTCACGGATTACGTGGTCTGCATCTGGCCCAGATGAGCGAACTCAATGCAGCCCCTTTTTCTAAGCCTGTTCGACTATTAAACATGGTGGATGGACTAGAACTGGTCTCGCTGGAGCGGCCCGACGAGTGCTGTGGGTTTGGGGGTACGTTCTGTGTAGCCGAAGAAGCCGTTTCGGTCAAGATGGGGAAAGATCGGGTATCGGACCACGTCCGGCACGGGGCCGAGTATATCACCTCGGTCGACCTATCCTGCCTGATGCATATGGAAGGTATTTTACAACGGAACAAGAGCGCTGTAAAAGCGGTACACATTGCTGAAATTTTAAACGCGACCCGGTAATGGAAAAAGTAGAAAAAGACCACGCAGCCCTGGCCGAAGAGTTTATTAAAGACGAAGAACGGGTCGACTGGCACGATGGCGCCCTCTGGTGGATTCGGCAAAAGCGCGATATGGCGGCCAAAAACATACCGGAATGGGAAGCCTTACGCGAAGCAGCCTCGCAGATCAAAAACAACGTGCTATCGAACCTCCACGACTACCTGCTGGAATTTGAAGCCAACGTAACAAAGAATGGGATCAAAGTTCATTGGGCGGCCGATGCCGAGGAACACAACGCCATTGTATACTCGATTCTGAAAGAAAAAGGCATCGAGCAGATGGTCAAGAGCAAATCCATGCTCACGGAAGAATGCCATCTGAACGAGTACCTCATCGAGCGCGGCATCGACGTAATCAATTCCGATCTGGGCGAATACATACAGCAGTTGGACAATGAGCCGCCCAGCCACATTGTGCTGCCCTGCATTCATAAACGCAAAGAGGAAATCGGTGAGATTTTTCATGAGCATCTGGGCACCGAGAAAGGCGTATCGGACCCGACGACGCTCACCCGCTTCGCCCGCCGACACCTGCGCAATGTGTTCGTAACGCGCCGGGCTGCGCTTACGGGTGTCAATTTTGCCGTCGCCGAAACGGGCGAATATGTCGTTTGTACCAACGAAGGCAATGCCGATATGGGCGCTCATTTGTCGGAGGTACAGATTGCGTCAATGGGGATCGAAAAGATTATCCCGCAGAAGAAACACCTCGGCATTTTCCTGCGATTGCTGGCCCGTAGTGCTACCGGCCAACCGATTACGATTTATTCGAGCCATTTCAAAAAGCCGCGTAAAGGACAGGAAATGCACCTGATTCTGGTTGATATGGGCCGTAGTCGGCAGTTGGGCCGTCCCGATTTCCGGGATTCACTGAAATGTATCCGCTGCGGAAGTTGCATGAATACGTGCCCCGTATACCGGAAAAGCGGGGGACTTAGCTACCACAATACCGTTGCCGGGCCAATTGGGGCTATTTTGGCTCCGAATCTGGATATGCGTAAACATGCCGATTTGCCCTTTGCCTCAACCCTCTGCGGTTCCTGTTCAAACGTTTGCCCGGTCAAGATCAATATTCACGAGCAATTGTATAAATGGCGGCAGGTAATTGTGCAGGAAGGTTATGCGGCCAATACCAAGGTGTTGGGAATCAAAGCAATGGCCTGGACATTGTCGTCGCCCACTTCCTATTCTACTATTGGTAAAGCTGGACGCTGGGTACTGAACAACATCCCATTTGCGGTCAACAACAAGTTCAACCCCTGGTACAGGCAACGCGACATGCCCGACAGCCCGAAAGAGTCGTTCGGGGAGTGGTATGCAAAGCATGGAAAAGATGAGGTTAAATAGGTCCAAACGAACACTATGAGTACGAGAGAACGCATATTGGCAGATGTGTTAAAAAACCAGCCTTCGGCCAGCCCATTGCCTGATATGAGTGCCTTTAAAGGGGGGAATCAGGATGTTGTTGCGACCTATTGCGAGGTGTTTACCGGAATCGGCGGTAAAGCTTTTCGAGTCAAGAGTTTTGCCGAAATCAAACACCGGATCGCCGAACAGTTTGATACAGCCCAACGCATCATTACATCACTGCCTGAACTGAGCGATTCGTTTGAACGCTTATCAATAGATATTGACCCCCATACGTTCGATGATGTTGACGTAGCCGTAATTGAGGCCGAACTGGCCGTTGCCGAAAATGGCGCCGTCTGGTTGCCCGAACAGCGCATGGGACAGCGTATTGTTCCCTATATCTGTCAGCATCTGGCTGTGGTCATCCCTGCCGAACGAATCGTTCCTACGCTCCACGAAGCCTATGCAAAAATTGGAGCGGGCGACTACGGCTTTGCCGCCTTTATTGGTGGCCCCTCGAAAACCGCCGACATTGAACAGGCATTGGTGTTGGGTGCACACGGCCCTATTTCAATGAGTGTGTTTGTACTGGGACAGGGTACAACGCCTAATTCGGTAGCATCCTATTAATTCTGGCTTGTTCACCCCTAAATCCCCTAAAGGGGACTTCGTTTAAGTACGAGTAAAGTCCCCTTTAGGGGATTTAGGGGTGAAACTGATTCCTATTCGTCTTTCATCCATTTTACATTTTTGGCTATGCTAACTCAATTGATTTCTATTCGCGACAACCTGAACGAGACTTATTCCGACGTATACACCCATGAGGCAATCGATGCCCTTTCGGCCCTGGCACCGTTTAACAAGCGTATTAAGGAGGTGATGGATAGTCGGATGAAACGCCGGGCCGCCCGTCAGGAATCAAAAACCCGGATCAGCTTTCTGGACCCCGAAAGCCTGATTCCCGGTACATCTATAAAGGTACAGGATGCCCGTGATGGTAAGTTCGAAGGAGCTGCGGTTCCGGCCGATTTACAACGGCAATGGATACAGGGAACCGGCCCGGCAGCCAAACCCAACGCACCCGTCGAGAGTAGCATTCGGAATGTGGCGTATGCGTTGCTGTCGGGGGCAGATGGCTGGATGTTCGATGGCGAAGACGCGCTGGGTCAGATTACCACCATGTCGCTCGATAACCAGCGGAACCTGAAACTGGCCATTCATAAAGACCCGATTTTTCTAAAAGTAGCCGAACAGGTTGCCGCCGAAATGAACAAATGGGCTGAGTCATTTCTGGGTCGAAAAACGATTACAAACTGGGAAGAACAGCTCAATTTCACTACTAAAATCTTTCGGGCGCGGGGCCTTCACCTCGATGATCGCCATATCCGGGATGGGGATGGTGTTGCAATGGCCGCTTCAATAGTCGATGCTACGCTGTATGTCGTGAACAATTATCAGGCGTTGCAACAGGCCGGGTCTTCTATTGTGATGTACCTGCCTAAAATCCAGACGGCTGAAGAAGCAGGTGTGTGGAATGAACTACTTAGCGCCCTCGAAACCCATATCGGTTTGCCCGTTGGCACTATCCGAGTATACGTACTGGTCGAGCAATTGGAAGCTACCCACCAGTTGATGGAAATTCGGGCAGCTCTGGGAAAACATTTTGTTGGCTTCAACACGGGCCGTTGGGATTATATCAACAGCGTGTCGGATGCGATGGCCTGGGATAGCACCTTTGTCAATCCGAATATCGAAGCGATCACGATGACCTACGGCTATATGCGAAATTACGAAGACCGCGTTCGCCGGGCCGTCAATACGCCGGATCTTAACGGCCATTTTGCGCTTTGGCAGGGCGGTATGGAGCCGAACATTCCGGTGGGCTCCGAAGCAGGTGTATCCGCTAGCATGGCAAAGGCTGTGGCCGGTGCCGAACGTGAACAGCGCGAAGGAGCCAGCGGCAAATGGGTCGCTCACTGGAAAATGGTACACATCGTCCGGCCCGTCTGGGAAAAAGTGGGCGAAGCCAACCTGCTTGGCCGTTCGTTTCCGCCACTCACCTACACCCAGGCTGATGCAGACGGATTGATCCTGATCGAACCAGCCCCCCGTGATATTCGCGGAGCGCGTAACCTGCTGAGTGTGGCCCTGCAATACGGCAATGCCTTCGGGCAGGGGATGCAGGCAGCCGCCCTGAAAGCCGCCGATTTCTTTGGTAACGACGATATTCTGTATCTGATGGAAGATATGGCGACGGGCGAAATTCGACTGAGTATTCTGTGGGAGTGGCTGCACAAAGGCGCTGTTCTGACCGAAGACGATCCTGACGTTGGTGTTAAAGCGGGGGATACGTTCTCCGAAGCCCTGTTCAACACCTTGCTGGAGCAGGAATACGATAAGTTGCTGGAAGCCAGCAATAAAGACGTATTCGACGCATCGAAAACCACAACGTTGCCAATTGCCAAGGAAATCGCGACGGTTTATGTACTAAGCCCTGAAAAAGCGCCCTGGTTTATCGATCTGCTGAATATCAATCTGAATAATATGGATTTAGCAGAAGCGCAGGACCGCATCCGATTGTACATGGACACACTGACCAGCCAGGGAAAGCGGATCACCGAAAACCTCGATTTTGCAGTGAGTTAGTTTCTGAACAGCCACACGTAAAGCCAACGAGGGTAGGGCTCCTGATTAGTGGGAGTCTTACCCTCGTTGGCTTTAACTGCGTTTTAATCATCAGTACGTCTTTTATTTATCATATACTATTAATTATAAAAATTATGCAACCGATTGCAAATGATAAATTTATTATGATATTTGTGCTAAGAAAAATGATACCTGATTTCGTCAGCATACACGTAAAAGCCGATTAGAGTAGTCAATATAAGTAATTGATAGTTTATCAAATTTGTAACATACTACGCCCATAGGTAAATAAATAAGAAGTGATTTTCGGCTACGTATAGTTACAAAACTACTTTTAAAGATTTTGGTAACTAGTAGAATACGTACTCATTCTGATTTGTAGACTATATACACTGTTCAACCATTCTAACCCCTTTGTTTGCCTATGCCGTAGCATAATGTATACGCATAAAAAAGTCAGTAATGCGCTAACATTACTGACTCGCTAAGTAATCCCCCTGTACAATCGCTAGAAAGACGTCCGCAAAACGGATGCAGGGATTTTTTTGCCGTTGCTAAACCGACAAACCCTTAAAATTATGTCAAACCACCTACAATTCCATGCGTTAGTGATTAAAATCATGAGGCAGGGTTTTGCACTGGTCGTTTTAATCAATTGCCTGATTACGATGACCTGGGCCAGACCTGCCGATCAACCGGTTACAGGTACTGTACTGGATGAAAAAGGAAGCCCGTTAGTGGGCGTAAATATTCAGATCAAGGGCACCACACGCGGTACGGCCAGCGATACACGAGGTATCTATCGTATCGACGTTCCGAACGGAAGTGCGGTACTCGTTTTCAGTTACATTGGTTATAAAAAACAGGAAATTACAGTAGGTAATCAAAGTGTAGTCAATGTATCGCTGGAAGCGGATGCCGGTGCGCTCGAAGAGGTAGTTGTAGTTGGCTACGGTACGCAGAAACGCTCCTCACTGACGGGCGCCGTATCAACCGTAACGCCTAAAGAACTTACCGCTTTACCTGTTCCTAACGTAGCTTCCGCCCTCCAGGGGCGGGTTCCAGGCGTATCCGTTGTAAATAATGGTGGACCGGGGAGTTCGCCCATCGTGCAAATTCGCGGTATCGGGTCAATCAGCTACGGGTCGGGCCCATTATATGTGATCGATGGCGTACCCACCGGCGATCTGAATAGCTTCAATACCAATGATATTGAGTCGCTGGAAGTATTGAAAGATGCCAGTTCGGCGGCTATTTATGGGTCACGGGCGGCTAATGGGGTTATCCTGATTACGACCAAGAAAGGTGGCCGGGACAGCAAAATTCGCATCACACTGGACTCATATGTGGGTACGCAGAGTGCATCGCATAAAATTGATGTGCTGAATCGGGATCAGTATGTGCAGTATGCTAAAGCGCTGACCTCCAACGCTGGTATTGCTCTTCCGTCACGGTTGAGTAACCTGAATACGCCTATTTACGACGGCGCTACACAAACCTTTGCACAGACGGAAACTAACTGGCAAAACGAACTTTTCCGCAATGCCCCCATTGCTCAGCACCAGCTTTCCCTATCGGGTGGTAATGCGGTATCCCGGTTCTTTGCATCGGGTAGCTATTTCAAACAGGATGGGATTATGATCGGAACCGACTTCGAGCGCGGTTCGCTACGGCTCAACTCCGACCATCAGGTGTCTAAATTCCTGTCGATTGGTCAGACACTAACGGCTGCCTACAGCAACCAGCGGGGCGAAACCACCGGCGATCGGTCGCAACTGATGCACGCTCTTCGGATGATGCCCTACTGGCCAACAACAGACCCAACGAAAGTAGGAGGATATAGTGCGCCAACGGCGGCCGATGGGTCAGACCCTGAAAACCCACTGCGGGCACCAGCGATGGACGTTACCCGAACGAAGTTTCTGAAGGCGTTTGCTACGGTTTATGCAGATGTTCGGCTAACGAGCTTCCTTAGATACCGATTTAACTATGGGGTCGATCTGGGCTTCTCGAATGGCAGTACGTTCAATCCAATCTATAATGATGGGTATATCCAGCGGGTATCATCTACGGTTTCGCAAACACGTAACACGAATATCACCCAGACGATTACCAATCAGCTTTCGTTCGATAAAACGTTTGGGAAGCACAACATTACGGCTGTGGCTGTAGCTGAGACCCAGAAAGTACTCTTAACGGGTATGACAGGATCGGGCAACCGCCCCAACAATGATCTGGACGTGATTCAGGGGATAAGCAATCCATCCGTTAGTAGCTCCCGGTCTGAAATCGATCTGATTTCGTATGTGGGCCGTATCAATTACGATTATGCAGGCAAGTATTTACTGAGTGCGTCGATTCGGCGGGATGGATCTTCCTTATTTGCACCAGGCAAAAAGTGGGGTAACTTCCCATCGGCTTCGGTTGGCTGGCGTATCAATCAGGAAAACTTCATGAAGAATATGCCGAATCTGTCGGAACTCAAGCTGCGGGTTAGCTATGGTAAGACAGGTTTCAACGGCATACCTAACTATGCCTGGCAATCGCTTGTATCGGCTGATGCAACCCAGTACCCATTTGGCTCATCGACCAGTCTGGGGTCGTTTTTTAACGCATTGGGCAACACCGAATTGCAGTGGGAAACAACCGATATGGTCAACGGTGGGGTCGATCTGGGGCTGTTCAATAATAAAATTACGTTTACCGCCGAGGTATATAACCGAGTCACCGACGGGCTTATTCTGGGCGTACCCATTCCAAACTCGATTGGCTATAGCAATGCGCCGGTGGCTAACATTGGCAGTATGAAAAACTGGGGCTACGAATTCCAGGCGGGCTATAACTATGCCAAAGGTGATTTCCGTGGAAATGTGTCGGCCAATATCGGTATTACCCGCAACCGGGTACTGAGTCTGGCCACACCGACCGCAGCGATCTACGCAGGGTCGAATGCTGACTATGGTGGGGCCGATATTACCAAAACCGAAGCTGGTCAACCGATTCAGTCGTTCTATGGCTACGTAGTCGATGGTATTTTCAAATCAGTCGACGAAGTATACAGTGCCCCTATTCAGAACCGACCTGCTTCGCGCGATGCCGATAATCCGGCCAAAAACACATCGGCTGGCGATATCCGCTTCAAGGACCTGAACGGCGATGGTAAAATCGATGCTAACGACCGCACCTACCTGGGAAGCTACCTGCCGAAGTTCAACTACGGAGCCAATTTTACGGGAACCTACAAAAACTTCGACTTTACCTTGTATTTGCAGGGAACGTACGGCAACAAAATTTACAACGGAACGAAAGTTGTAACGCAGGGTATGCTACGGCTGTTCAATGCGGGGCCTGCTGTGTTAAACGCCTGGACACCAACCAATACCAATACCGACGTGCCACGGGCCGTAGCGGGAGATCCGAACAACAACAGCCGGACTTCGGATCGGTTCATTGAAGATGGTTCGTATATGCGTATCAAAAACCTGACCGTTGGCTATTCCATTCCTGCCAAGGCATTGGGCAGTCTGACGAGTGGTGTGGTGAACAAAGTTCGGGTGTATGTATCGACTCAGAACTTGCTGACATTTACCAAATACACGGGCTATGATCCGGAAATTGGTTCGCGCAATGGCACTTTACTGCGAAATGGTATCGACTACGCAAACTACCCGCAGGCGCGTACCCTGCTGGCAGGTCTTCAGATTACGTTCTAACCGACTTTAACGACTTTAACGCATACGTTTTCTATGAAAAGGCACTATTTCTCAATCGGTGTTTTATTGCTGGGCCTGGCGGTTGGGTGTAATGAAAAAAGCCTCGACCAGCTAAATCCCAACGCAGTTACGACCGACAGTTATTTTCAAAATGATGTCCAGATCAGGAGTGCGGTCAATGGGGTTTATGCTGCCCTTCAATCGACAAACCTGGTCGCTCGTGAGTGGTTTTTTACCCATGATCTTCGCTCCGACGATGTGGCGGCAGGCGGGGGACAACTCGAAACACCGCGTAACCAATTATTGCTAGGCGTTCATAGCACCGACAATTCGCTGGTAAGTTCGGTCTGGACGGGCGCTTACCGGATTATTCACCGGGCCAATGTGGTGGTAGACAAAGCGGCTGCTGCCAAGGGTCTAACAGCCAGTGTCGCTACTCAGGCCGTGGGCGAATCCAAGTTTCTGCGGGCCTGGGCTTATTTCGAACTGGTGAGTATGTGGGGTGGGGTTCCACTCTATAAAAACTACGTTACGTCGGTAGCGGGTTCGTTACCGCGTGCTTCAGAGGGCGATGTGTACGCATTCATCATTGCTGACCTGAAAGCGGCTCAGGATGCACTGCCTGCTACCTACGACGCGGCCAACCAGGGACGGGCCACCAAAGGAGCGGCTCAGATGCTCCTGGCGCGGGTTTATATGCAACAGGGCGACTACACCAATGCCAAAACCGAACTTCAGAAAATAATAACCTCGGGTAATTATGGTCTGGTGGATGAGTATAATGATAATTTTACGGAGGAAGGTGAGTTCAACAAAGAGTCGATCTGGGAAGTGAACTTCCTGCCATCGGGCGGTAATTTCAACTGGAACGGCGATGGCGATGGCACAGCAGGGGCCGAAGAAACCGTTCGGACGCAGGAGTACTCGGGCATAGGCTGGCGCAACATCATTCCATCAAACAGTCTGCTAGCTGAGTTCGAACGGCCCAGCAAAGGGGATGCAAAGATGGATCCTCGGTATGCAAAATCGGTGTATACGACTGGCGATAAGTATAACAAAGATCAGACAATCCTGACCGACGAAATCCAGAACGGGAATAGCTCAACGGTGGATGGTAAAGTGCAAAAAGTTAGCTGGCGGAAATTTACGCTGATGTATAAAGCCGGTACGTCAACAACGGGCGGTATTAATCAGCGGATTATGCGCTATGCCGAAACGTTGCTGTCGATGGCTGAGTGTGAAAACGAACTGGGCAATCTGACCAGTGCGGTTTCGTATCTGAACATGATTCGGAGCCGACCAAGTGTATCTATGCCAGCCTACCCAACGGCCAACTACCCCGTATCGACCAAAGATCAGGTATTCACGGCTATTGTACACGAACGGCGTATCGAACTGAATGGTGAAGAAATTCGGAACCGCGATATTCTGCGCTGGCGGAAGCTGGGTAAACTGAAAACGGAGCCCATTGCCTATTTCCAGAAAGGTAAACACGAACTGCTGCCCATTCCCCAGCAGGAAATTGACAACAATCCGAACATCGGCCTGAAAGGCCAGAATCCTGGTTATTAGTACATTGCTGGTTCCAAATAGACCACGGATTATTATGATAATTATGATTTACGCAGATCATAACGATCATAATAATCCGTGGTCTATTTTACTCAAAATGCTTTCTATGAGACTTGTACCGTTTTGGACGATCGGAATCGGTTTATTGATCAGTAGTTTGCCAGCCTGTCATCAATCGACACCAACGCGATTTGAGCGGCTTTCCAGCGATCATACACACGTTACGTTCAACAACTCGCTGACGCCCACTGAACGCTTAAATGGGTTTACCTTTACTAACTTTTACAATGGCGGTGGCGTAGGCGTTGGTGACGTGAACAACGACGGGCTGGTGGACCTGGTTTTTACAGGGAATCAGGTGAGTTGTCAGCTCTATCTGAATCAGGGCAAACAGGGAGAAAAGGCTTTTTCGTTTGAGGATATTACCCAATCGGCTGGTTTAACGACCAATCGCTGGTGTTCGGGCGTAGCGATGGTCGATGTGAATCAGGATGGCTGGCTGGATATGTACATCTCTGTTGCCAGTCACCCAGCCTTAAAGCACACCGAAAATCTGCTGTTTATCAACCAGGGTTTAAAAAACGGTAAGCCTGTTTTCAAGGAAATGGCCGCTGATTATGGGCTGGCCGATCCCGCGTTCACAACGCAGTCGGCTTTTTTTGATTACGACCGGGATGGCGATCTGGATGTTTTCCTACTCAATACCGCCCCCGATTTTCAGAACCCGGCTCATGTTCGCCCGGTTGTAGCGGATGGATCACACCCGAGCACAGGTAAACTGTATCGTAACGATGGAGTAGGCACCAAAGGGCATCCAGTCTTTAAAGACGTTTCGAAGGAAGCTGGAATAACCTACGATGGATTAGGTTTGGGCTTGGTTATCAGCGATTTTAACAAAGATGGCTATCCTGATATTTACTGCTCCGACGACTTCACCAGCAGCGACATCCTGTATCTAAACGATGGGGAAGGGCATTTTTCCAATGTAATCAAGCAGGCGACGGCGCATACCAGTATGTACGGGATGGGCGTCGATGCGGCCGATCTGAACAATGATGGGTTCCCCGATCTGATGCAACTGGATATGCTACCCAAGGAGAATGACCGGCTTAAAATGATGCTGGGCGGACAGGACTATGATCGCAAGCAGATGAGCATTTCGCCCCAGTTTGGCCATCAGATGCAGTACATGCGCAACTCACTTCAGATGAATCTGGGGATAGGGCAAAGGGCAGAGGGCAGAGGACAGAAGGGAACAAATGTTCCGCTTTTTTCGGAAGTGGGGCTGATGGCCGGTGTGGCGCAAACCGACTGGAGCTGGGCAACCTTGCTGGCCGATTTCGATAACGATGGACGGAAGGATATATACGTTACGAATGGCTATCGGAAAAATGTTACCGACCGCGATTTCATCAATTTTACCGAAGACTTTTCGGGCTTTGGTACCACCGAATACAACACGAAAAAACGACTGGAGATGCTCGACAAGGTTCCTGAGATTCCGTTGGCTCATTACGCCTTCCGCAATAAAGAAGACGGAAGCTTCGAGGATGTTTCCAAAAACTGGGGATTACATGACGAATCTTATGCGAATGGAGCCGCTTATGCCGATTTCGACAACGATGGTGATCTGGATCTGGTCGTGAACAATGTGGATGGCGAAGCTTTCATTTACCGAAATCAGAGCTGGGAACAGAATCCGACCGATCATTACCTGACCATTTCCTTGCAGGGAAGTCCCACAAATCGTCAGGGTGTTGGCACTAAGGTAACACTCTGGTCTGGAGGAACGATGCAGTACAGTGAAGCGACGATCGTCAGAGGGTATTTGTCGTCGGTCGACTCCCGACTTCATATTGGGCTGGGAAAAAGCACTAAAATTGATTCGCTGCGCATCGAATGGCCCGACGGACGAGTAGAGACAAAACGAAATCTGCCAGCCGACCAGGTCCTTACGCTTTCACAGAATCAGGCATCTCCGGGCAATGAGCCTATGTTTGACGAAACGAAAAAACCACTATTTACGGATGTAACGGACCTATATCCCATTGATTTTGCCCATACTGAGTCGGACTTTGTCGATTTCAAACAAACGGCGGCTATGCATAAAATGCTTTCACGGTCTGGTTTTGCGCTGGCGGTTGGCGATGTCAATGCCGACGGCCTGGACGATTGTTTTATGGGCGGCTCGTACCGGGGCAGCCCATCCTGTCTGTTCTGGCAAACGGCAAGTGGTGGATTTGTAAAGCGTCCGTTTCCTGCTACCGCCGATCAGGAGGCAACCAGCGCCTTATTTTTTGATGCCGATGGGGATGCGGATCTGGATTTATACGTAGTGTATGGAGGAAATGAACGCCCAGCGACCGAAAAGGCGTTTTATCAGAATCAATTGTTTCTCAACAATGGCAAAGGCGATTTTACTCCAGCCCCTGCCGGAACCTTACCAGACGTATCGGGTAGCGGCTCCTGTGTCGTCGCTGCCGATTTCGACCACGATGGGGACCAGGACCTGTTTGTAGGCGGCCGTCAGATACCCGGTAAGTACCCGCTGCCCGCCCGGAGCTATCTGCTTCGGAACGATCGGTCGGCAAATGGCTGTCGCTTTGTGGATGTGACTCAGCAACTCAGTCCATCGCTGATGCAGGCAGGTATGGTCTGTTCGGCGCTTTGGTCCGATTACGACCGGGACGGCTGGGCCGATCTCATATTGGCAGGCGAGTGGATGCCTCTTACGATCTATAAAAATAGTAAAGGCTCCTTTCAGGCATCGGCACCGATTCAACTGCCCAACTCATCGGGCTGGTGGAACAGCCTCGCCCAGGGCGATTTCGATCAGGATGGCGATCTGGATTACATAGCGGGTAATGAGGGGCTGAATACGCTCTATCGCGCTTCGGAGCAGGAACCTGTCACTATCATGGCGAAGGATTTTAACAACGATGGTACTATGGACCCGCTGATGGGCTACTACATCAATGGGGTGTGTTACCCGGCTGTACCGCGCGATGCCTTAAATCAACAGGTTATTCAGTTCCGACGGAAATACCAACGTTTTGCGGATTATGCGGCTGTCAGGTTCGATCAGTTGTTTACGGACGACGATAGGAGTGGGGCGTATGAAGCTAAGGCCACTTATCTGCAAAGTGCGTATATCGAAAATCTGGGTCAGGGGAAGTTTGCCGTTCATGCCTTGCCTCACATCGCTCAGGCGGCTCCCGTTTTTGGCATTGTTGTCCATGATGTCAATCACGATAGTCGACTAGATGCTGTATTGACCGGAAACTTTTATCCGAACGAAGTAAATATGGGTCGCGAAGATGCCTCCGTGGGGGTTGTTCTACTGGGCGATGGGCGTGGTCATTTTAAACCCCTGAGTCCGGCCGAGAGCGGATTAGTGATTCGGGGCGACGCCCGCACATCGGCTTTGTTGACCGGAAAAAATAAGGAAATGCTGCTGTTAACGGCTATAAATTCGCAGGGTGTACGGCTGAATCGCTGTGTAATGCCTGATAAAAGAAAAGAAGAGGAAGGTATATCAAGGAAATAATCGGTGTTTGATCAGACTGATTAATCTGTTTTAGCACACTGTACTGAAAAGTTTTTTTGTCCTTCCAACGAAAGAAGAATCTCAAGATTTCTCCTTCGTCGGAAAGACAAAAAAATGCTGGGAACTCAATTTACGGCGTAATAGTTTCCAGCGATCCATCCGGGTTCCGTTTCAGCTCACGAACCTTGATGTTACGCAGATGTGTTTTGCCAGATAGTTCTACATCGTGGTAAAAAATGTACCATTTCCCCTGAAACTCTATGATAGAGTGGTGCGTAGTCCAGCCCGTAACGGGTTTCATCAGCACACCCTGATAGGTGAACGGGCCGTATGGCGATTTACTAGTGGCATATACCAGCAAGTGCGTATCGCCCGTCGAATACGAGAAATAATAGGTCCCCTTGTATTTATGCATCCAGCCACCCTCGAAGAACCGTCGATCATGGTCGCCACCAAGTAAGGGCTTACCCACTTTGTCGACGATCACCAGATCTTTGAGCGGTTCATCGAACTTAAGCATGTCTTTACTCATCCGGGCCACTTTAGCACTTAAGGCGGGTTCTTTATCTTTTTTCAGGTCCGTTTTCAGGCTACTGTCATACTTTCCTGTGTGCCAGCGTTGTAATTGCCCTCCCCAAATGCCGCCGAGGTACATATACGATTTGCCATCAGTATCGGTAAATACGGCTGGGTCGATGCTGTAACTACCAGGAATGGGAGCTGGTTCGGCCTTAAACGGGCCCGTGGGCGATTTGCTGGTGGCTACGCCAATGCGAAAAGCGTCCTTTTTGTCTTTTACAGGAAAATAGAGGTAATACGTACCATTTTTATAGGCAGCATCAGGAGCCCACATCTGCCGACCGGCCCAGGGAACGTCCTTAATGTCGAGCGCAACGCCATGATCGGTCACTTTTCCGCCAATTTTATCCATCGAAAAAACGTGGTAGTCGCGCATGTTGAAATGGCCCCCTTCATCATCCTGGGGCACGTTGGCTTCAATATCGTGCGACGGATAAATATAAATTTTGCCGTTGAACACATGGGCCGATGGGTCGGCTGTGTAAATGTCCGTTACGAGTGGTTTCGGCTTAACGGCGCTGGATGTCGGATTCTGGCAAACACCGGATTGGCTGGCCCAGAGTGCCAGGCCAGCCGTAGCGATAATGAGTTTGGTTGGACTAATCATAGACTAAGAATAGGTAAGGAATTGTACGGTAAGAATAACAGCAAGTACCTTTGCAGGCTCTTATAGTGCTTTAGTTCGCTGAGACGACTGCCTGATAATCAGTTCGTAGTTCAATAGAATACTGTTGGTTGTGCTCAGATGGATCAGGCCATTGAGGTGATTGATTAGTGTTTGGGCCGCAATTTCACCCATTTCCTGCCCAGGGTAGTGAATCGTCGAGAGGTTCGGCTCCACAACCTGAGATACTGGATCGTTATTGAAGCCTACTACGGCAATATCGGCTGGAATGGCAAATCCATACTGACGCAGCGCACCCATGCAACTGGCTGCGCAAAAGTCACTGGCAATAAAAAGGCCGTCGGGCGGAGAGGCCATCTGGCGAATATGAGTAGCCATATCCAGGCCAGCCTGACGGGTTAAATCTGTTAGTCGAATAAGTTCGTCGGAAATCGGAAGCCCACAGTCGACCAGGGCCATTTTATAGCCTTTGAGCCGATCGGCATATACGTTTCGCTTGATGTTGCCCGTTATGTGCATTACCTGCTTGCATCCCTGATCGATGAGGTGCATCGTTGCATCATAACCCGCCTTTACATTGTCGATGACAATATTGGTGCAATTCTTCTGCGGCATCACCCGGTCGAACAGAATCATCGGGATACCTTTGCGGAAGAATGTATTAAAATGCTCCAGATCGTCCGTATCAGCGGCTAAAGAAACCAGTAAACCATCGACACGGCTGTCGAACATCGTTTTGGCATTAGCCAACTCTTTCTTGACCGATTCCAGCGACTGGCTGATAATCAGGTTGTAATTATTCTTGTTAGCTATTTTCTCCATACCAGCCAGAACGGTCGACATAAATGCGCTATCGAGACGAGGTACGATTACACCAATGGTGTTGGTGCGCTGACGGCGCAGATTGCTGGCAAACAGATTGGAACGATAGCCCATTTCTTTTGCCTTACTGGTAATGAGAATCTTGGTTGAAGAGCTAATAGCGGGATGGTCATTCAATGCCCTGCTTACCGTAGCAGGTGACAACTCCAGGAGTTTAGCAATATCATAAATCGTTACATCCTTTTGCATTGTTGCGGTGGGTATATGCCAATAGGTTGCAATCGGTTGAAATCGGCCGATTTTAAGCTTCAGAACATGTTAAAACGATCAGTTCAACGTAAAATACACTACTCTCTGTTTAAGAATAGTGAAGAGTTATCAGGAATATGTGCAATTATACGAAAAAAGACGGAAGAGACTATCCTCTTAATTCTTTTCATGCAACCGATTGCTTTTTCGGAAAATTAACGGAAATTTATCACAGATCGGTAAGCGAATGAGGAATTAGGTGATCCTCTCTCTTTTTTAGATTTATCATAGGTTAAATGCTAACAGTCCCCTGTCAACTGACAGGGGCTTTGTTTTTGAACCCATTCGACCATCATTAGCAAAAACGCCCGACTCAATATGGCCAGGCGTTTCTAAGATTCCTCTATTTAACTAATGTATTGTATGATATACGTCGTCGACTAGTTCTCAGATTGCTTCACATATGGATTGGTATAAAAAAGAAACATGCACCAACGGTTGGTAGCATGTTGAGGGTATTATCTTCTTAACTCTATGAAATTTACATAAGTAGCACAAAGATTAATGGCTATAAAGCTTTATTGGGTGCAGTGGATAGCAAAATTGTATTAAACATGAATGCATTGATATACATAGCAAATTAGAGGTATTGATTAGTAAAATTGTCTACTTTGTTACTAGTTATTTAGATTTTTACCTAATTTGTTATCGATTGTAGTTGGGTGTGAACTCGGCTGCAAGCTCTTATGGGTTAGATTTAAACGCTGGTACTTTTAGTGCCAGCGTTTTTGTTACCTAGAAGCACTTTTTTGAGTCAAAAGGGTAAATAGATAATCTAACCCATAAGAGCGATTTTGTATTGAACCACTCTCCATAAAAAAACCGCCAGGCATCTGGCGGTTTTTTTATGGAGAGTGGTTCAGCTATGAAAGCATAGCTCGGTCTATTTTGCCGGCTTTTTGAAAATGCTTTCGTCTACCGGGCCATTAACAGTTATTTTTTCCGTCGTGAACGTTAGCGCACCTTGTGGCGAAGCCATTTCCATCGTATTAGCGAACTTAATGCCGTCCTTGTCTTTATAATCCGAAAAGGCAATTTCAGCATTTTGTCCATTCATCGCCATTTTGACCTTGCTGACCAGGTAGGTATTCGCATCCAGAAATTCGTCGACAGTTTGCCCTTCTTTAGTCGTTACCTTCAGGTGATAGGCATCTTTACCATCTACTTTCTCTTTGCCAACCAGTTCGACCTGATTGCCTTTGGTTTTATAATTGACCAGAGCGCCGAAAGGGTCAAGCTGGCCTTTTGAGCTTTTCAACTGATCGGCGGGCATATCTTCCGGATCGCCGGTACCACCCATCATGGCTGGGCGCACCATCCAGCCGGTGGTGCCGTCTACAACCTGAATCATCGAGTTGCCCATTACCGACGTTTCGGTCCGCATGGATTTGCCAACCACAATGGTTGACTTGCTGGGAATTTCCATGCCGTTAATAGCCATCGACCGTTCGATATACAGCGTTTTGACGTTGCTTAGTTTATCCAGGCCACCCAGCGCGGCTACGTGTTTATCGACCAGCTCGTCGACGGTCTGAGCCTGCGCAAGGCCGGAAAGACAAAGGGCGAAGCCTAAAGCCAGGAATTTGTTGGTTTTCATGTTGCTGAATTAGGTTAAACTTTTAGTTGGCAAATAGTAACATTTATGCGGGATTTTCAACAGTTACGGGCGAGACTGACCTCCTCCTGGCGTGCCACTTGATTGTGTCTGACCATTTCCATCGCTTTTTACGTCGTCGTTATTGACCGATTTGGCTTTCTTGCGTGGAGCGTCCATCGTCATTTTGCCAATTTTGAGCGTGAAGGTAAGGCGAACACCCCGGTTATACATATACACATCGTTGACCTGGCTGAATAAAGGAGAGTTTAGCGTCGTATGGATATTGAAGCGGTTGCTGAGGAAGTTTTCGGCCGCTAAACCCAGACTGGCTTTTTTGTTGCTGAACTCCTTCTTGACACCAATTGTGTAGAAACCGAAGCCACCCTGACGACCCTGCAATTGAACCTGCGATCCCTGCAGGAAGCCAAATGCCTGAGCCCCCCAGCCATTCTTGAAGGTAGCGTTCATAAATGTACCCCCACCGATGTTCATACCACTGTTGGTAATTTCGGACGAAGCTCCGTCCAGTCCTGTAGACTGCCCCGTCAGGCTTGTATAAAAAGCATTCAGGAATAAGCCAATGTTGATTTTGGAGGTAGCGGCTACGTTGGCAAACAGGTTGGTTCCATAGGCATGCTGACGACCGATGTTCTGATAGGTTGTGACAATGGCGCCTTTTATGGAGTCGGATGGCGAGCTAACCTGCGTGATGGCGTTGTTGGTAATGCGACCGAAGAACGTGGCGTTGATAAATGTTTTGCCAATGGTTTTGCTCACACCCAGTTCAGCGTTGTTGGTCAGTTCGGGCTTCAGTTTAGGGTTACCAAGTGTAATGACCTGTGGGTTCGCAGCATTGAAATTGGGGTTCAGCTGTTGCAAACCAGGGCGCTGAATCCGGCGATTAAACCCAAGTTTAAGGGTCGTCCCTTTGAAGGTCTTGGAGGCATTTACGCTGGGTACCAGTACACCGTAGTCGCCTACACCCAGGCTGCCGCCTTCGCGGGTGCTGGCATCAATAAACGTGTGCTCATAACGTACCCCACCTTTCAGCGTATAGCGGTTTTTGGTGGTGTAGGTATACGAGGTATACCCTGCGGCAATGTTCTGATGGTAGGTTAGTTCGCCCAGCGTGTTGTTCGATTCTGTAGTGAATTGCCCTGAAGGACCAGCAAACAGGTACTTATAGTCGCTGTTGACTTCCCGGAAAATGGCTTTGCCACCGAACTCCAGCAGTTGATTTTTCTTGATCGGGGTTTGATAGTCCGTTTGCAGCGTAAATTCCTGGTTCACGTTTTTATTCAGATTCCGCTGACGGCCTGATAGATCACCAGTGCTACCGAACAGATTTGCGTCGAAGTTGTTGGTCAGGTCGTTACGGCTGTAGAGAGTCGAAATACTCCATTCCTGCTGAGGTTTGAAGGTGTGCAGATAATCGATGTTCGCATCGACGGTACCCGACAAATTTTTGGCGTCGACGTTCCGGTTGGTTGTTGAGTTGAGTGAACCGTTGTTGAACAGTTGGGTAACCAGGTCTTGTTGGTTGGAGAAGTTACGAACTCCGTACCGCACACCAGCCGTAATACTTTGATTTTTAGCCAGATCATAGTCGAAGCCTAAGTTGTACTGCCCAAAAAGACCTGAGCTGTGACCATCGCCACTTTGGCGGGTAAGGGTCGTTACACCGCCCGACTGGCTGGTCTGGTCAAGATTGGTTTTCGTGATGGTATTGTACATAGCCCTACCAAAGCCACCTAGCGTAAATCCGGCTTTCCCTTTCCGATAGTTACCATTCAGGGATAGCAAAGAACCCCGGTTACCAACTCCCGAGTCGATGTTGAGATTTAACCCTTGCAGACTATTCTTTTTGGTGATGATGTTGATGATACCACCCGAACCTTCGGCATCGTACTTGGCGGATGGACTGGTGATGACCTCAACCGTTTTGATCTGATCGGCTGGAATTTGTTTCAGAGCGTCCGAAACACTGCTGGCAACAATCGTAGAAGGCTTGTTGTTGATCAACACTTTGATGTTCTGGCTACCCCGGAGCGACACGTTACCGTCCAGGTCTACAGTCAGCATTGGCACCTTACGCAGAATGTCGGTGGCATCACCACCTTTGGCCGTAATGTCTTTATCGGCGTTATACACCAGCCGATCTACTTTTTCTTCGATCACGGCAGCCTGGCCGACTACCGTTACTTCTTCCAGTGTTTTGATGCTGGACGATAGTTTGATAACTCCCAGATCCAGCGTTTGGCCGTTGGTCAGGGTCAGGTTAGAAATTGTTTTATTGCGGAACCCGACGAAACTGACCAACACCTGATAGTCGCCAGCAACCAGTTTGGTAAGGGCAAATTTCCCTTTTTCATCGGCAACGGTACCATCGATGGCTTTGCCAGTAGACTTGTTGTAGAGGGCAACACTGGCAAATTCAACAGCTTTAGCCTGGGTTGAGTCTACTACCGAGCCGATAATTTTAGCACTCCCTTTCGGGCTTTGGTCACCAGCCGTACCGGGCAATGCCTTAGATTGGGTTGAGCCACCCATCATTGGGAACTGGGCCTGGGCTGGGGTTAGCAAACTGCCAACCCAAAAAAGAAGAGCGGTTAAGAAGATGTTCGTTTTCATAGCTTTATTCTGACATAACAAAGGTCAGTCATGCTACGAAGCCTTAAAAATAAAAGTGGATGAAGTGGCTATAAGACCGGATGGACTAGTGTTTATGGCTGATGAATGAAGTGGGTGAGGTTGCCTTAATGGCCCCAATACAGGTTTTAGGGCCATAACCGAAGGCTAAAGGCATTTATAGAAAGCATTCGTTTCGTTCATCCATTAGGCCCTGTCGGTGGGGAGGAACGTACAGGATTTAGAGGAGATCCATGCATTATCCGGTGAAAATGACGAAATTACCGGCGAATTAAGTACTATCTGTGAAATCGTTACCAGCCATCGGTTTTTTGATCCTGCTGCTCTATCACTGGTTAGGGCTGCCTTTGGCTGTGTTAACGTTTGAACAAAGCTATCAGGAAGCCTCGCAGCGATCGGTAACCGATGAGTTTAAACTGGTCAAATTGCCAATATCCTTACCCTACACCGCAGCCTGGGAAAACCCGGACGGGCAAGAGGGGCTCATTCAGGATGGAGATACGTTTTATAACATCGTTCAGCAGCGGTATGCGAATGATACCTTGTATACGCTGCTCAAAACGAACCAGAATGCCAGAGAACGATTTTTTGAGCTGGCTGAACAATGGCAGCAACTTAGCAATGACCAGAATGACTCCCAATCGCCTTTGGGTAAACTGCTTAAACTGATCAGCGAACGACTAACTACTTACCTTCCTCCTTTTTTCTGTCAACTCGATCGCCCAGTGGTTCGTTCGTTGATGTGTGTGCTACACTTTCCGAATGTTACGGCTGCCCGGTACCAGGTAGATCGGTCACCTGTTTCGCCCCCTCCTCAAGCCTGATTTCGATTTTCGGGTTGTTTTCAAGTAGATCCCAACGCTTCATGATTGGGGGGCACAAGTATGTCCGTCAATCGCTATCTGGCGGATGTGCAGCAGAGTTTTTACTCGGGAGCTAGGTGTTTTTGCCCCTGAAATCGTCTTGGTTACAACCGCCTGACTAAATCAGTATCATGATGGTATGCCCTTCGAATTTACGGGTGTCAGTAAGGCAAACTATAGAGCTGGCTAATCGGCTAGGCTATAGGAGTTTACATGCTAGCACTACCGTAAGTCATCCATCGCCAATTTTCTAAAGCAATCAGCGTAACGTGCTTTTATCAGAGCTGGCACTGCTTTTGTACTAGCTGCCAAATGTCTTTCCTCTGATAATTAGCTATTTAAATAAGATATTAATTCATGAAACATTTTTCAATTAGAAAGAGTCTGTCCACCTCGCTTATCCCTATAACATGTCTGGTTGTTGGGATGGTACTGGTGTCGGCTTCATTGTTTGCTCAGCAACAAAAATCGACAGTCGACTCGGCTCGTCTATTAAATCCTGTTACCGTAACGGGCAACCGCTCCATCGTTGTACAAGCCTTACCAAACGTGCACGGAACCTACCTGATGGGAGGAAAGCGTAGTGAGGCCATCCGCATAACCGAAATCGATGCCAATGTCGCGGAGAAAAACCCCCGGCAGATCTTCGCCCGGATTCCGGGGGTATTTGTCTATGACATGGATGGTACTGGGAATCAGATCAATATTGCTACACGAGGACTCGATCCCCACCGTTCCTGGGAAAATAATATTCGCCAGAATGGGGTCATTACAAATTCCGATATGTATGGCTATCCGGCAAGCCATTATTCTCCACCTATGGAAGGAATCGAACGAGTTGAGCTCGTACGCGGAACAGCTTCACTGCAATACGGGGCGCAGTTTGGCGGGATGCTTAATTATATTACCAAACAGGCCGATACAACGCGCCGATTCGGTTTCCAGACCATTAATTCCGTTGGATCGTATGGGCTGCGGAGCACCTTTAATGCCATTGGTGGGCGGGTAGGTAAATGGACGTATTACGCCTATTACTATCGGCGTCATTCGGATGGCTACCGTCAAAACAGCGGTACCGATGCTCAGGCTCAGTTGGGCCGAATCCAGTTCCAGGCGACACAGCGGCTCAGTCTGACGGCCGAGCTAGGTCGATCTGCCTACATTTATACTATTCCTGGTCCGCTGACTGATGCCATGTTCGCACAGGACCCGCGTCAGTCGACCCGTAGCCGGAACTATTTCAACCCGGATATTTACATTCCATCGTTAAAACTTGACTGGCGCATTTCGGATCGAACCCGGCTTTTGTGGACTACGTCGGCCGTGCTGGGCAATCGTAATAGTGTTCAACTGGATGCTTTCGCTACGGTTCCCGACACGATCAATCGGGTAACGGGGCAGTATCGGGCTCGCCAGGTCGATATCGATAACTTCAATAGCTATACGACCGAAGCCCGATTAGTACATCAGTATAAACTGGGGAGCATGAACGGAGCTCTGGCTGCTGGTGTGCAGTTAATGAGTACCGATTTACACCGTCGGCAATTGGGGGTTGGAACAACAGGGAGTGATTTTGACCTGACCCTTACCAGCCCGTTTAAGCGCGACTTGCATTACCAGACGAAGAATATTGCTGCTTTTGCCGAAAACCAGTTTTACCTGACCAATCGGCTCATGATTGCTCCGGGTATTCGGATTGAGCATGGAAAAACGGAAATGCGTGGCATAATCAGTTACTACGACGCGTCTAATTTGCCAACCGACATTAGCCATCATTTTGCTCTGCTGGGTATCAACGCCGAATATCGGCTCAGTGATGCCGTAAAGGTATATGGAGGTTGGTCGCAGGCTTATCGACCTGTGGTCTTCAAAGATATCATTCCGGCTTCTACGTATGAGCAGATCGACAAGCACCTGAAGGACGCCTATGGCTACAATGCCGAAATCGGTTTGACGGGGCGCTGGCAGGGGATGCATGTAAACCTGACCGTTTTTGACCTACTCTACCGAAACCGATTGGGGACGTTGTTACTGACAAATACCGATGGAACCAACTATATCTACCGGACTAACATCGGGGATAGTCGGAGTACTGGTGTTGAAGCGCTGGTTGAAACACAGCTTCTCCGCACGACCAACCTGTTGATCAGTGGCTTTAGCTCAACGGCCTATAATTATGCCCGGTACATTAATGGCCGGGTTTCGGCCGGAACCGAGAACCGGACCGTAACGGGCAATCAGGTGGAATCGGCCCCTCGCTGGACAACGCGCAATGGTCTTACAGCCCGTTATGGTACGGCCAGTCTGACACTCCAGTATAGTTATGTAGCGCAGACGTTCTCCGATGCATTGAATACGCCGACCGCTTCGGCCAATGGAGCCATCGGCCCTGTACCCGCTTACAGTTTATGGGACCTAAATGGCACCTGGCATATCAAAAAGCTTGTAACAGTGCGCGGAAGCATCAATAACCTGCTTAATACGCAGTACTTTACCAAGCGACCGACCTTCTATCCGGGCCCTGGTGTGTGGCCTTCCGATGGCCGAAGCGCCGTACTGACCGTTGGCTTGAACCTCTAAACAACAAATTCGTATTCCCCGCATGGTTGCTTTTTATCGAAATGCAGGCGTGTGGGGAATTGTATTTTTTAGTCAGTTTGGTGCTCCCCAATAGTTGGACAGGATTTCAACGTTTTAAAGCTTGTTAGGTAAAGCTCCAAAATTGTACTTTTTCTTCCCCTCCTATACCTGCTTCATACCACATGGCCGGAGTTTGATAACCCAACGACTGGTGTTTGCGGTCATGATTATAGAAGCGAAAGGACTCCGTTAAGCCCTGATGCAGATGACGCCCATCCGTGTAGGCGCGTAAGTAAAGATGTTCGTATTTAATGGTCCGACAAAATCATTCGATGAAAATATTATCCAGAGCGCGACCTTTGGAATCCATACTCACTGAGATCTCATTACTTATCAGCGGTTTGAGAAAGTCGTGGCTGGTAAACTGGCTCCCCTGATCCGTATTAAAAATCTGAGGTTTACCCCATCTTGAAAGGGCCTCTTCCAGCGCATCCACGCAAAAAACGGCCAGTAGGGTGTTCTCTGGACGGGCAGTAAACAGCTTATCGATGCGCTCTATTAGGGCTAGGTTCTCCCTAGTCTCGCCGACTGGCCGGTAATAATAGCTGGAGCGAGCCAGGCCTGACAGGCTACACTGCTGGGCGACGGAAAACTGCTCATCAGCAGGGTTGATCAGGATGCGACGATCCAGCCTCAACTCGTCCGTAATTTTTTTTGAGCCAATCGTTTTCGACTTTTAGCTGGCCAATCTGCTGGAAAAGAGGAGCTTCGATCTCCTCGCGTTGTTACTCGGAAAGAGTAGGATTGATCGAGCCGCTCTCGAAGTGCAACGGAAATTTGTCGAGGGCTTGTCGTTTCCACCGGGACGCCGGAGCGTTCGGTAATCTACTGGGCGTGAATGCCAAATTCGCTGGCGAGTTGGGGTAGCGTTTTGAGTCCTTCGAGGACGACCTTGGTTTTGAAAGCGGTATCGTGAATGCGCCAGATTGGCTTGGTCATATTTGAACATTTTGTAGATAAGTGCTTGATAGTTCAAGTTATACTACCTGTCCAGGTTTTGGGGAGCACTATATCCAGCGCGACACAGCGTCGGCGTAGCAGTTCATATTCGATTTATTTTTGGCTTGCCATAGTAAGAGCAAGATACAAACATTACGACTTTATTCCCGCATCAATAATGGCTAAACGCTTAGGCGATACTGATTTAGCGGATTTGAACATTGCCAAGGTGGTTTGAATGAAACAATTTAGAAAACTGTCTCTTTCCATTTTCACCCTTTTTGTCCACTTCCCTTTGACGACGTACAGTATTAGTCACGGGCCAATATCAAAACATCATTGAGGATCTGTTTTGCAATCCAATGCTTTTTTCATAATTTCATTTTGTAAGCTTAAATCTGCATACATTATTTTAAGCTGACGATTTTCATTCTCTAGCTCTTCAATACGCTTCAATTCAAAAGACTTTGTATCGGTAGGTTTTATTTGAGGATATAATAAGCCATTTTTGTTTGTTTTATTATAATATTTTATATTGTTTTTAGGCTTAAGGAGTGGCAGTGATTGATCCCGCAATGGCACAACGTCATGTAGCCTTAAACGAATACCAACAACGCCATCGTTCAATAGAACATCCTCACTAATAAATGAATATAAAAATACCTTGTAATCTAATTGAAGCTTATCTAGTAAACTATTAAGTTTTAATACAGCACTGTATTTGTATCGGGTAATAGAAATGCCCTCAATTTGTGGCTCAACAGCTGGGCGTAATAGTAGAGCGTATAGCTGTTGGTTATCGGTTATCTGTTCTATTATTTTTAAATGTGTCCTCCGGAAATTAATCCCTAAAACTTTAGTAACTAATCGACGGTGGAGAACAATATTCCCTGATGATGTTGTTTGACAGTATCCATCTTCTACGGGATTAAAACGATACCTTTTTGAATCGTCAACCTTTTCACAGTTGATTAAAGTGCTGAGTGTATTCATTAGGAATTTAATTACTAAAACAATTACTACTTTTCAGGAAGATATTGGCTAATTCTGTAGACGAAATTTCCTGAAACCAATTTCTGATCGTTGATAAACTGATAGCCTTGTAGATTACAACGAATTCGTGAATCTGTGCTGGCTATTAACCAATTAAGTATAAACAATATCCTAAAAAAGTATTGTTTATATACTAGTTCCGTAAACGTATAGTCTTAGGTAGCTTATGACCTACCCCTGTTTTTTACAACCAATTGATTTTACCTAAAATTTTGGGGTTCACTAGTTTACGTTGCTACCACCTGTTTAGCCAAACTATGCTTAGGTGCATCCAGGCCCAACTTGGCTGGATTTAGTTCAGAAAAGTACTTATACCTCCACTTTGCACAGAGGTAATTTTATAAAACAGTAAAGATTTATTTATCAGTATTATCTAAAATATTTAAATTATTCATAAATGTATTCTTATAGGTAATCCCGATTGGAATCTCGTATCCGTTGATAAGTAAATTTTCACTAATAACTCCATCTACCTTTTTTAGGTTTACGTAAAAACGTTGATGGCATCTTGTAAAATGATTATTTAATTTTTCAACGGTTCGTTTTAATGATTTCTTTATTGTATATTTTTTTCCATTACTTATGACAATTGTAGTATAATTACCTTCTGATTCAAGCCACAAAATCTCATCTCCTTCTATCTTATGCATTTTCCTGCCTTGATTTATATATAGTATTTTGTTTTTATAAGCCTCTAAGTAGTTGCTTTTATAGCTGGAAAACAGTAAGTTGATCGTTGCCTGCAGTAATATTGGACTAAGGGGCTTTATTAGAAAACCAAATCTAAAATTATCTTTAATAGTATTATATATATTTATATCCTGCGTAACAGTCATAAAAATGGTCGGTATATCAGGAATAGAAGGGTCATATACCAGTTCTAGCGATGTACTATCTTTCAATATAACATCAGCAATAAGTAATGATGGCAGCCGCTTCTTCATAAACGTTCGCGCTTCCTCAAGCGAAGTCACACAGTTTATATCGGTATAGCCTAGCTCTTCCAGTATTTTTTTTACTGAGATTTGATCGTTAGGTTCATCATCAAGTACCAATACACTTAGCATAAAGAACTGCATTTACATAGTTGCCTTTGATGGCTACGTAATCAAACTATTTTAAAAAATGGTGCGATCAGTACAGTTAGCGAACTGCTATATGAAAGGAGTATTGAGAATGGCTCCAACTGTGTACCGGATAGAAACGGAAGTCGAGCTTCAAAAAACGCTAATTGATTTACAGGTAATCTGAATGTAGCCCTTGTCGTAGTTAGAAAAAACAACCAGAACGTTAGAGCTAAGAAAGCCAGTAACGTTAGGCAGTGGCTGATTTACAACTAAATCGGGTATTATGATTACCGCCTGAATAAACTAGTAACGATGATATCTGAATAAGCCAAAAGGGCTATAACAGTTAGTACTAGGTAAAACGGAATGTGATTAAAATATTTGGATAAAGCAGGTAGTTTCATGGCATTAGTACAGATACCAATTTATCCTCTGTAAGCGATTACCTTAAAGAAGATAAATTGGTATAGATAGAATCAGAAAGTAAAAGAAAATGGTATACGCACCAGGCACTCGTCGGCCTATTTCACATACTGAGTCACTCTGGATTGCTTACCTTGCTGAAGAATTCAATAGCATTGATCAAAATTTGCCAAAAGCCTAGACAATGCAAGAAAATAGATGAGGACAAAAATGTAGACAATCTACAATAGCCTGTAAATCAAAGGTGTATTCCCTAATAACGATCAGTTAATACAGAAGAAATAGATTAATTTCATTCACTTATTAATAGTCTAAAAACGTACATTGCTTAATCGCCTACTTACAAATAAATAATCTTATATATAATATAGGTGCTACATAAATGCACGATCGTAATGAACAGCGTACAATTGCTATTACTTGATCAGTTTAATTAGTCCAATAAATCTGCCAGGAGGGATTGTTGGCTAGTATCCAGGCGCTTCTTCAACCTGTACTTCGCCTTTCGTACTGAACCAGGCGAAATACCTAATATACGACTCATGTGCCGAATATCAATATTGAGTTTCGCCAACGCTAAAAGCCGCTCTTCAGCAGGAGTTAGGGGAGAAAATTGAATATGGATCATGGCAAAGAAATCAGGATAGACGCGCTCGAAACGCCGTCGAAACTCCTCCCAATCCTTGCTCGTCAGCAAGCTGGAATTAAAAAGTTGTTGAACAAGTGGGGCGTTCGGATGCGACTGTTCAATTTCCTGCAAGTGATTTGCCGGAGAGCCCTGTAATTTGGCAGTTACTGAATCAATGAAGTCATTTCGTTCACGCAAATTCTCCACAAAAACTAGTAAATCTTGTTTGGCACGTTGTAGCTCCTCTTCAACGAGCTGTTTTTCAAGTTGCAATGACCGTTTCTGCTCAGCGCTGATGATTGTTTCCTGCCTACGTCTCAGCATACTGAGTTGAAACAAGCGCCAAAACAAGGCAGCGATAAGCGATAAAATGACAACTGCAACCCAGAACAGTATGCGCTGTTTCTGACGCTCAGCTTCGAGCGTTTTAACTTCCGTTTGGTGCTGGTGGATCATAAGCCGTTTTTCAACCAGTGATATCTGATCTGATTTTTGGCGTTTATTCATCCGATTTGTCAATACTAACATGCTATCCAAATAGCGATAGGCAGTCTTTGTATCGTTCATTAAATAAGAATACTTACGAACTACATCACAATATTTTTTCACAAACAAGTCATCATCGAGCTTCGTGATAAATGTATTGGATGTTAAATTGTGCTGATAAAATTTTTTCGATTGGTCTAAAAAATACTTGCAACTATCCAGTTGACCCTTCTCTAAATAAAGGCGAGAAAGGGTAATAGCGGCAAACTCGGGTAGCTCTTCTGAGTCGTTTAACCTTGCTTCATATTCGTAACGCAGCACCTGTATAGCCTCTGTCCATCGTTTTTGATCTTCATAAATTAGTGACAGATTTCCGTTAATGAGGCCCACCCAGGTTTGATTCTGTTGTGCTTGTGCAATCTTCAGCGCTTGTTTAAAATATTTTTCGGCTTTTTGGGCGTCCTCTGAAGTCATCTGACTATGGCGATGTAGAAAACACAAAGCCATTGTATTGGGCGTTTGAATGGCGTCAACGTCGCTCAATGATGAAAAAGGAGGGACATTCTGCAGCAGTTTAATTGTTTTATCATATTCTCTGAACTGATAATAGCACAGAGCCAGCGAGTTCAGATACCGATGAATACCCGGCACATGTCGATAGCCAATCGCGCGAAAAATGTTATCTGCTGCAATCAACTCATCGAATGCTTTCCCGTATTCTTCGTTCAAATAATAATAAAGACCAGCAAAATGCCGGCAAACCCCGACGATTTGGTCTTTGCCTTCATCCTTTACCTTTTGCGCTACCAACTCAAATAGTTCAGCCTTTTGTCGATTGGTTAAGGTATTGCTGTGTTTATCCTGCGTGTCTTGCAAAAACTGTATATACTCTTTTAGCTGGTTATCCCCCTTTAAACTGGCAAACTCATTCAGTCTTTTTAATAGATCAAAGGCTCTGATTTTATTCTGTGTAACTGCCCGGCAGGTATCAAAATAATTAAGCACAAGCTCAACTCGTCTTGAGGGAGTCGCTTTTTCGACCTTTTGAAGAAACGGATCTGCTCGTAACACGCCGATAGGCAACAAACTAATCAGCAATAGGACTAAGTATTTATACTTTATTGCACCACAAACTTCCATAGTGTTCACTTCAAACGGCAAATGCACTTTTTAATATTTACAAAAAATAAATTTTCTAGTGTACCTTTTCAGGTACCCTATCGTAAAAACACGGTTTTATTTCCTGATTCAAGTTTTAAGTCATATGATAGTCAATATGGCTTATGAAAAGTAAATTATATCACATATTTTGGCTAATAAAGAGTCCTATTAGGTTCTAACCCTTATAAATGCTATTGTTTTATTTGTTGAATGTATTATACATGCACACAAAACAGAAAGATTAAGCAATAAAAAGAAATTAGAAGTTATTCGAATTATTAATCAACAAATTCAGGCGTTACTTTATAATAAGGTAGTTAATCAAATTGATAACTCTTATTCTTCTGTTACCTAGACCCCTCCTTAATTATAAAGTTGGGTGTAGTTACTATTTCAATTGATTTACTTAAAAAAAATAACCATAATGCATATACGTATAAACATAAAATGCATTCTCGATCTTGGTATGATTTAATCTGCTACCAAAAAAGACTACTGGTCAGGAAGTGATAAAGAGAATTGGCTATAGTGATGGCCACAGTATTGTCCTGAGGGATGACAAAGCCATACTGAATCGAACAGGTAGTTATGCCTCCTTAAACATTACCAGTCTGTGAAACAACATCGATGATAGTGCCGGAAACGGTCATCTGGTATTCCGATGTCGCTACTGAGGGTAGACTAATGGGCAAGACATTGGCGCGATCAACTCGGAGGGTGTTGGCTCAGAGAGGTTTTGCTTTCCTGAAACCTACCATACATCTTCACCCATTCCTTCATTTGAAAAGTAACTGAACGGCCAGCAGACGATTTGGACTTATAAATACTGGTGGCTACCCAAATAAAATCGTCTGCATTACTGAGGTCAATGGCCCACAGTAGGCTTCTATTATTGAAGGCTAAACTGAACGCGTAGACCGGGCTAAAGATGTCATGAGCCATGATGTCGAACGTGACTTTAGCCAAACGTGTATGCATTAACTTTGTTAACAGATAGGATAGAGTAGTAAAGGATAAAGCAAAACTGTTGGTCATAAGTCAGAACAATAAAGGGTTAGAGTTTATGCCGATATACTAAACTTATATACTTACCATGTAAAAGTTCACGACATATCTGTATGCCTGGGACTTTTTAACAATGTACTTTTCTACACAGGTGTTAATTGCTGAATACTATACATCAAACATATTGATGGTACTAGGATAGCAGCACATTACACATTCAAACGTTTTGTTGTTGTAGACAATGCTTTTGTAACAAAGTTTACGATCAATAGTAGGATATAACTAGTAAATAAACACCTGAGGAACCATTTAAGTAATAAGAATTTATACTCAATGAAATTAATATTACTATTCGGGTCTTTTTGTATTATGGATAACTTTAAAATTATTTTTTTATCAAAATAGGATAAATAAATATAGACAAAAATTTATAATTAGTTACTATAAAGGCTGCTCACTAAACGGTGTCTCAGGTAAATAATGGGATCAAAACTATAACGGCCCCGACCGCCCGGTTTCACCATCATGACCAACGAGTTCGAATAGTCCGCCGTCGCGGTTTGAGGGCTCAAAACAGGCCGCTATCAAGGGTCTTCATGAAGGCAAGCCTATCACAGGCGAAAACGGTTTGCCCACCCCTTTACGTAAGGAATACGCCACCGCGGCACTTTTAGAATCGGCTCTAGAGGGCGAACTGGATAGCCACCTAGTACAAACACGCCTGACTGAGGAGAACTGTCGAAACAGGAAAACCACCAAGCAGGTTCTAGGCATCTTATAGGGACCAACGTTTGCCCCGGACCATCCAGACCTCCGCCCCCACCACCTGGCCTACAATACTAGTGACCATATCGCCTGTTAGCAGGGTAAAGCTGCCCGCTACGCTGGCCCCACTTCTCCCTTTACCTAGACCGTCGGGGTCGGTTGCTCCATCGGCACCTTCTGCAATAATCTGCACCATAAAGGGGCCACCCGCTGGTACGGTAGTAAAAGAATAGAGGCCCGTGGTAGTGTAGGGAGCCAACTGAGCCATTGTTGGGCCAGAGATTAAGAGGAATGCCAAAAGGGAAAAGAGAAACAGGGTTGGCAGGCGATTGAGCGAGTAGATATACATTCGTTGGATCATGACTGGTAATAGGACTATAGTGTGATAAGTGGGTAGGCTTACCTGAAGGCTTGGGCGAAATTGGCTATGAGTCTAATTTAGGCTTTTGATATAGATGATCACCTTCTGCCGCCCTCGTAGCAGGCGCATCTTTACGGCATTGGGTGTTAGGCGGTATTGCTGACTGAGCTGGAGAATCGATAACCCTTTCTGGTACTTCAAGCGTAGCAGATTGGCTTCGTCAGCGTGCAGACTCAATAGGGCCTGTTCAAATAAATCGGTTGCGTTGTCAATCCAGTTGGTTGTATCCACCAGGGTTTCGATTAGTTCCTGAGAGAGTTGGGTCATCTTGAACCGCTTTTGTTCTCGTAAGTGATTCATGCACTGGTTAAAGGTGATGGTATAGAGCCAGGTAGAGAAATGAGCCTGATGATTGAATGAGTCAAGTTTAGTAAATACTTTGAGGAATACATCCTGCGTAATATCTCTGGACAATTCATTATCCCTGGTTATGGATATGCATTGCTGGAATACCTTATTGGCATATTGCCTGTAAAGAGAAGCAACTAAGTCGGTATGGTGGCGTTTGTCAGGTGTTTCGAATCGTTTCATTCTAGATAGACCTTTATGTTACTTTTTGATGCAAAATAGTATTCTTTAAACTGCTTTATGAATACAAAAAAGTTTAATATAATAATATGTTATTGTTTGTGTTGATGAAAAAGTAAATGTATAACTTGTAAAAAAAATATAATTTATTGGTTTAGTTATATTAATATTGGCGTAAAGTTGTTTGTTGAGTATTCTGTGTTGGCCAACCCGGGTGATAAAAAGTCAATATGTTTACTTATCGGGTCACAGAACGCACTTGTAGTGAATTGCCTACTATGTGAACCTTTAACTCTCGCTTCAGTACATTGGTGAGCGATAACGAGTTAAGCAGCCATTTGCATACCCTGATCAGGCTAAATCAGGGTTGATATTACTCTGGGTTTGTCGCTAAAACATATGTTGTATACCCGAGCATCAAGGTATTTGGGGATATAACGTAACCGGCAGAGTATAGGGTAGGGGAAATGATCGATATTTTTGGGCTTTGATTATAAGGCAGTTACGCTTTTGTCTACATTTTTGTCCACACCCTTTATTGCCAACATACGTGGTTAGGCTGGTAGTTTTGGATAGCATTGTATACCTGAACACGGCTTAAAAGGCTATTCGCCAAAGATGATGACCTCTACAAAGTTTGATTGTATTTCGATTGGCAACGGTGGTTATGTTGGCCAACCAGCTAGCCTCCATACTTTTACCAGCCCTACTAAAATAACTATACTAACTGTAGGGGTAGCCAGGTCTACGATTTCTGCAATGTTGGTAGCGGCCTAATCTGACGGTCTTTTCAGGCTTGTCTCACTCCTTTTTCGGATAGTACACATTGGTTCCTAACCTGAACGGGCCTCCATACATTGGCGTCTATTTGCCAGTCTTTTCAACTGCGCGTTTACTCTTAACCAATAGCTCATGCTCATTTGGATCAGACCCAAGCAAGCCATAGCCACACGATGTATATTATTTATAGTCAGCTGGCAAGGGGGATTTTTATTTCTGAAGCCTGCTAATAGAACCCTCAAGCGTCTGTCAAAGCTGTAGCAGTGTGGAAAATGGTTCAGTATCTATCTACGTCTGAACACTGAATGGGCTGGAATGAAGCAAAATAGCTAGCTAATAAGCAAGATCAGTTCCGAGTAATTTAGTATATACTGTTAATTGTCATGAGATCATATACTTCCAGCAAAGGGAGCCATTTCCGGGTTGGTTCTACAAAAATTCTTTACCTTATTGGTGACGCCAACTATTGTCGTATTTATCTTATAACAGGCGAAATCGTCATGATGTCGCGCACATTAAAATGGTATGAAGGACGTTGGCCTTCGTTTATACGAATCCATAAGCATACATTGATCAATCCAACCTATGCCCGTAGCCTACAGTTAGCTCCCCGCTATCGTGAAAATAGCTATGTGGTTATGGACGACTATGCATCATTGCGTATCGCCCGCCGTCGGAGGGCTTTTATTGAGTCTGAATTAGCCCATCTTCATGTAGAGGCAATGGCTTAATCGAGCCATTGCCTCTACATGAAGATGGATGTTTCACTAGTCGTAAATGATAGAGCTCTTCGTCAACAGCACTACGCATATTTTGGTTTTCGGAGTACGGTCGATCGGTTTAAATTTATTATTTACAATATACTAATAGTTGTGAATGTTAAGGATTTTATTTAATAATCTCCTTTCAGTATCAACGGGAATTAATATAAAAAACTAATCATATTTTTTTGTTTTACGTGGGCGCTGTAACTGGTAAACTTTTGAAAACTTCACCATTTTTTAGGGTATTGTCACCAATGTATAAAATTAGGCCTAACAAGGTACAGATTTTGCCTATCATTGTACCATGTAGATATACTAATACTATTTAGAAAGCCGCTACCATATTGAGTAGTGGCTTTTTTGTATTTATAGTGAGATCTATAGCGGTTTTTTTTGCCATGTTCATGAAAAGAAACTGTTAACCTGCTAATCAAGAAAACATATAGTTAATAAAGAACTTCAGTAACGTTATTAGTATCTATGAGTGATTTTTTTCTAGTCGTCACTATAAGTATATTTATTGAAAAAGCTTCGCCTATTATTTGGTTTATAAATAGACAAATTGATATAATTTTATTTATAACCTTATATACAACAAGCCGTTCTGGGTTATTAGACAAATAGATACATAAATACAGTAGACCTTTGCTGTAAAATGTATAATATGACCTGGATTTATATTCTTGGAATTGGATAAATAAGTTTGTATCAATGTGACAATACGGCTTAACGTAAATCATTTGATAATGAGCCATATAAACGACAGCCATGGAGAACGTTTTTTATTTATTTATTCAGATGAACTGCTGGGTTATGGTTGATTATGAAATTTTTACTTTTCTGTAGTTAATTATCTGTATATAAGAATTTTATATATTTTAGTAAATGCTGCTGTGTACATACTTGCCTACTTTAACAGAACTTTAAGAAGTTATTACAATGCACTTATGTATTACCCGTTGAGTAGCTGTATGATATTGCCAAGGGTTGATTAATGATCTATGGGATCTTATTAATTTAGTTGAAATATAGTTTATTGCCCTACTTATGTATAGTGTTTCCGTGTTTTATGGATAAAAGGCGTTGTTATTTGTCCCTTTACCTATAGATAATTTGAATAAAATCCATAAAGCTCATACTGTATTGATTGCTATAGTAAGGTAAATGAATTTGTTGATAAACTATAGTTTCGCATTATGTGTAACTGTGCTTAACTGGTATACGCTGCTTTATCACTTTTATTCATGCTGCCTATAGCCTTTAACTTGTTTATACATATAGTGTGTAGAATAATAAAAGTACAACTGTTGTTGAGGTCGCCTAAAATATTCTACTATCACCAGTAAAAGACTCGTGTTACATTGAGCAGCAACTTTTTTATTTTGTGAATTTACAATTACTTTCAGCTATACTATTCGCTCTTCGATTTCTGAAACTCGGCATTCAGCCAGTAAACTTCTTATGCCTTATTGAAAAGAAATGAACAGCTCTGTGTGATAACAGAGCTAGTCACGTGGCTTATTATTAGGGATTAGCATGGTAATATGTTGTTTGTTTTGTTGTAAAGAAGCCGAGTCTAAATACTAGATCGATCAAACGCTTTGGCATGAAAAAAATCAAAAACAGGTACCTTTTAATGGTTACAAATTGTTTTCTTTTATTTTTCATGGTTAACAAATAAAAAAAACGTCCACCAAAATAACTAAAACGTCACCATTTCTATTTCTGATTACTATTTCTAGCGTGCCTATTGCTCTGGACTTAGCACTTATCAAACAATAAGGTTAGCGTCTTCACTTTTAAGATAACGTTTGTGTAAAAAACCTCTTAAAAGTAGACATGCTGCCGGTAAGTCCTGATGTCTATGCCTAGCACTACAAGTCTATTCGTTTACGCTCACCCATGCTCAAAGCCGGCTACGGATCTGAGAAACAAAACAGAATTGAGTTGGATAAAGACCAATCTCAAATCCTTCTGGAAGTATTGGAAAGCTTTCGCTTTACTAGCGATCATTCTGAATGTACTACCACTAGTTAGCCAGGCGCAGTACGTTCAGTTCTCTCGAAAGCTCGGTATACCTGTCACGAAAGAATCATATGCTGCCATGCAGGTGGTGAATGGTGAAACGTATATGCTTGGTAATCGGACTGATATAGAACAGTGGATTATTACGAAGCTGGATGCTGCTGGGAACACAGTATATACAACCACTTTACCAGGGGGGCGGATAATTACTCAGGCCCAGATGAAAGTGGTGAATGGGGAGGTATACTTGTATGGACAGACAACGTCGGCCAATTTCCCTGTTACCAATGGCAGTACCTATTCGGGCAACACCGATATGTTTGTCACCCGGCTCAATACCGCTGGTGGCATTGCCTTCTCCACCTATCTATCGGGGAATGGGATTGATGTGGGACTTGCTCTGGACGTAGTGAACGGAGAGATCTATCTATTAGGTCAGACCCGATCAACCAATTTCCCGGTTACCAACGGGAGCGTTCATCTTGGGCCTGCCTATAACACAACCTTTACTAAACTGAGCGCCACCGGAACGATCCTGGTGTCGGAATATCTGGCGGGATCGAACAATGAAATTCCTGTTCAAAAACTAGAAGTGGTTGGTGGGAAAGCGTATCTGATTGTTAATTCATTGTCATCCGATTTCCCGGTAACGGATGGGAGCACCAATAAGACACAGTATGGTTTCCCCACGTTCGATATGATTCCGGTCCGGCTGGATGCCGCGACGGGGGCGGTTGAATATGCCAGCTATATTGGCGGAACGGGCAATGAAACGGCAGCCGATTTTGAGATTGTCAACGGACAGTTCTATATCGTGGGCAGTACGGGCTCTGCCGATTTTCCGGTAACGGATGGGAGTACAAGTGGAGGTGTAGAAAGTAACATTAATACAGATATGGTTTATATGAGGGTGAGTCCAGGCGTAGGAGCCACCTTCGCTACCCGCCTGGGAGGGGCTATCGCAGATAGTGGGCACCGCATACAAATCGTCAACGGAGAAGCCTACCTGATTGGCACTACGACCTCAGTCAATTTCCCGACGACGAATGGTAGCGGTGGTGCTAGTATCGATTTTACTTTATACACCTATGCCCGGTATAATGCCGCCGGGCAACGGGTTGTTTCCGCCGTTCTTGATATTACACCTGTCGTCATACCCCTCATCACACCCCGCGGCTACTTCCTCGAATTTGCAGTCGCTAATAATGAGGTACATATCGCATCAACGCGGCAATACATAACCACGTTTTACACTCAAACAGGTGGCCTTTACGAGAAACTGGATGCCGCCACGGGCAATCGGCTGTATTCCCGCTTTTTTGACGCTCAGGTAAATATCGGCACGACGATCGGCTTTTTTGGGGGTATTCAGGTTGAAAACGGGCTGGTCTATCTGGGCGGCCATGCGGATCTGAACTACCCCGTTACCACCAATACCGGCTACACGCCCTCTCAGGATTTAACCCTGGCCATCGTCCGCCTGTGTGGCACCTATCCATCCACCCCAGCCGTGGTCTCCCCCGCCAGCCAGACCATCTGCCAGAACGGATTGACCCAACCCCTGACCGCCCCCGACATCCAGATTGCCTCCGAAGCGATGCCTACCCTCTATGCCGATGGCGTCTCTACATCACAGGAACCGATTGGAGCCAGTTACCAGTGGCAAATAGCCAGCTCACCCTCCGGCCCCTGGACCGATATTGGCGGGGCCATTCAGAAAGACTATTCACCGGGCACCTCTACCACCAGCCGGTATTTCCGGCGCATCAGCACCAGCGGTCCCTG
>NZ_MKUD01000080.1 GCF_001898575.1 Spirosoma sp. 48-14 | reverse complement strand
AGGCAAGAAACTTTCCAAAATGAGCTAGACTTGGGTGAAGCCACAAACCTAGAAAAATACAACGCCCTCCACAAGTATTGGCCTTGATCCATGAAAATGGGTTACGCTTACAATAGCGTAACCCATTTTCATTTTGTACCAGGAGCGGGAATCGAACCCGCACGGGCCGTAAGGCCCACAGGATTTTAAGTCCGGCGCGTCTACCTGTTCCGCCATCCCGGCATTCTTTCCACTAAAAGTGGCACTTTACAAAAAAAGCACCGGGTCCGGTGCCTCTTTGTGGAGCGAAAGACGGGGTTCGAACCCGCGACCTCGACCTTGGCAAGGTCGCGCTCTACCAGCTGAGCTACTTTCGCGTAATTGCCTTTCGGCGAATTGTGGATGCAAATTTAGGTGATTTTCTTCGTTTGTCAAGCCTTGCTCCCAAAAAAAATTCAGAAAAAGATCGCCGGAGTGGATCAAAATCTGATTTTGAACAGGTTACGGCAGCTATTTTTTACAGCAATGGTTCATTTACCTGCGTGTCAAATACGCCAGTTAGTACCTGGCCGTTCCGTTTTACCTGTACCCAAATACGATAATGGCCAGCCCGAGGAAACGAATAAGGGAACTCAACCATGTTTGCCGTTTTCATGGCGTGCCCCATAGCAGGCATACCAGCCGCTAATAGCTTATTTTTTTCGTCTTCAGGCATCGTTTTCAGGCGGGCAACATACTTATCGATACTATCACGAAATTGGACAGCATCAGGATAATGAAATGTACGGGACGTATCGGCAATGCGGGTTACCATCGAATTTTCGGCGGCCATCGAATACGTACCAACCGGATGCAAATGAATATAAACAGTGCCGTCGGACCGTAAGATTACAGCATGGCCGCCCATACCAAGATATGGCTCCAGAGTAGCTGTTTTCCCCTGGGCATCTGCCAAAGCAAATTTCAGGGTATACAGTTTTCCGGCTTCCAGTACTTTATCGGGTTTATCCATCCATAGCATTGAGGAGCCATCGGCTAACATACAGGTAGCACTGGGCTTACCACATACAACCATGTCGTTGTCTAAGTGAGGTAAGTTTACGGCATTGGCTTTCACACCCATCGGCTCTGTGACCAGCCAACTATCATCCGGGTCGGTTGGCTTAGCGGCTGCGGCTGCTTCGGCGCTGATTTTCAACGAAGGCACGTCAATGGTATCGGTCAGTGTTTCCGTAAAGCCGCTTCGAAAAACAACATCTGAATAAAGTAAGTACTTACCGCCTGGCAATGGAGGCAGAGCTGTCTCATAACTCAGGGTATCCTGCCGAGCGGGATGCAAATGCGCGAAAGCATCCAGACCAGGGATTCGAACCAGAAAGGTATGCATCAGTTTACCGTGGTCGGGTAGCATGTAACTGAACAGTCGACGTACGCGCCGACTCGGGCCACCACTCACTGTATCGAACTGAATGGTTAACTGCCGTTGCGCATTCGCTACCCGAACGCTGGTTTTAATAGGCATTGGCCGATACAGCTGCACATCGCGATAATTTTCAGCCGTACTAGTCCACCAGGCTCTCCATCCGGTTAATATCAATCCAATAACCAGTAAACCCGCTACCATGCCAATCCAGCGCCGACGACCTAACTGAGTAGGTACGGGCTGGCCGGGTACCACAATACCATCTGCATTACTGGCACCTACTATGGTAATCAGCATGACCACCAGTAGCAACCCCATGAGCGCTAATCCGTAACCTGTTCCCGAAGGCATGTCACGCAAAGCGGTTGCGATAGCCATTACCGGCACAATAACCTGTTGCTTGCCATCCGGGCCATCAATACTTAACTCAATACTCGATGAACCAGAATCCATCAGCCACAAATCCCCTTCGTATCGGTTTTGATCAACCCGTTTTAATTCGTCATGCGTAGGGGCCCCTTTATCGCCTGACCGAAAGTAGATGGGACGGGCACCAATCGTACTGATGCGCCCCTGCTCGACATAGACCGTAACAATGGCGGTACCCGGTACCACATCGGGCGGATTAATCTGAATCAATAACTGGTATTTACCGACCTGCTTTTGCACAATTACTCCCGAACTTCCTACATGAGCCGAGGCCGACAGCGATAGCAAAGAAATCAGAAAGAGTACCCAAATTGATGTTAGTCTTGTCACCTTATATCTATTTTGCCCATTATGAACTATGTCAACTCATTCGCCCCGTCGATCTTTACGCTATCGAGCTACCCGCTTCATCCAGTTACCCCACACTAAGCCAATCCGGGCCGACAGAAATGCGTAGATCAATGTTTTCCCAAAGCCTATCGCAAAATCAGTTAGCGTCTGTCTATTCCAGGGGGCATAACCGTACCGATACTCCCAATCGGGTGGGCTATCATACGTCCAGGAATACGACAGAAAAAAGCCATTTCGTGCCCAGGAAGACTTGGTCAGAAACTCGCCAAACGGCCACTGAACAATCAGCAGGACGACCATGAAGGTCACCGCATAGATGGCCGCCAGAAGCCAGTCGTTCATCTTTCGACGATCATTTTGGGGCGCATCAAGCCGATGCATTAACCAGTCCAGAACGAAGCCCGGCACAATTAACAACATAGGAAAATGAAACGGCTGATAGTGCGTAATCGGATTCAGAACCGGACCAAGTCGGGGAGTCGCCGGAAAAAACTGAATTACCCAGCTAGGCAACACCAACGCGAGCATGTAGATACCCGTAACAGCTGTAATTGGCCAGCGCAATAGCGAGGCCCGGCCCATAGCCAGCAAAAAAAATGGAAAAACGATAGCCGCTGTGGCATAATACCCGGATTGGTGCGTTTCGCGCATGCCCATCGACTCCGACGCAAGCGTAAAGATCATACAAAGCAGCAGGGCAGCCGCACCGGCAAACAACCACTGCAACCGAGTGCTCTGTCGACTGGTCGGATTTCCGCCCTGAAGCGTGTGTATTGATTTTCGGTATTGATTTTGTAGTGCTAATACACCGATCATAGCCCCTAGCTGCATGGTCATGATACCAATGGCCAGAATCGTATGTGGAGGGGTTAAGATCTGTACATCAAGACCATACGTGTTATGCCACCAATCATCGAAAGGAGCTGATGTCAACATGGCCAAAGCGCCCCATACGCAAAACATGGCCCCCAGAGGTCCGTAGAAAACACCCCAAAAAGGTACGGCTTCCGATCGTCCGGGGTGGTTGCGGGTCAGGGTAAGATTCAGGATTTTGTAAGCGGAGAACAAGCCTCCCACTACGGCGCCCAGATAGATTACCAGGTGCGGAGGAGCAAATAGTCCGTCGCGGCCAATACTCATGTGCCACATGATGTCCCAGAGCAGACCCATAATGACACAAAATGATGAGAACACAACGGCATAAATGTAGGTTGGTATGCCTAAGCGCCAGCTACCCGATTGTAGTTGTGAACGGGAAGGATAATCCGGTTGCATAAACGTGTAATGAATTCAAAACCAAAGAGGCTTCCAAAGTCGAAAGGTTGCTTCTAACCTGTTGATAGAAAAAGGTATGCACACGTATATCTACTTGACTGTACGGCATACGCTTGCCAACAATTATAGCGTTATTTACACAATAGATCAATATAGTTAATCCAGCTAGTATGTTTTCTTTTGATTCATCGGTAACGTTTTCCGCAAGGGCTACCAGACTTCTACTGCCTTTGCTCAGCTTGTTGATGAGCGCCTGCGTTCCCGATTTCCTGCTGTCGGACCCGGACTGGGTCGTGATCGAAGCAGGTGAACACGAACCCAATCCAAAACGTAAAGTTGGTTTACTGATTAGCCCTAGTGAAGTATCGGCAACGGTTACGTTCGACAGTTCGTGTATTTACGACATTGGCAATGCGGATGCGGACGACTGGAACAAAGTGATTGGTTTGGGTTTCGTTGGCTCAAAAGACCAATCGCTGGACGGCGTTCCACCGCATCAGGTCGATGGTGCTCGCGTAGGCTGGCGCTGGAATAAGCAACGAAACTGTATTGATCTGGGAGCCTATATTTACGTAGAGGGCCAGCGCATTGATTTCAAGGTAGCCGAAGCTAAAATAAATACCCCGACCCGAATGGTCATTAAAATCGATTACGACCGTAAAGTATACCAGGTACTTGGCGGAAAAACCGTACCTTTCACACACGATAAGTCGTTTGCTTACAACACAGGGTTATATTTTGGTGGCAACCAGCCTGCTCCCCATCGCATTCGTGTGAAAATTGAGGATTAGACGCTATGACGATCTCTCCCTTCGACCTCATCTTACTGCTGGGCAGTGTTCAGGGAGCCATTTTAGCTACGTTATTATGGATTAATTCGAAAGGCAACCGGTTATCGAATCGATTACTGGCCGCATTGATTGGATCGTTGACCCTCATGAGTTTTGCTGTAGGCGTACCAATTACCAGTCAGTGGCTAAGCCTGGCGATTGAGTTGCTTCCGTTTTTCCTGGCCATGTCCATTGGCCCGCTTATCTACTTCTATACCCGATCAGTGCTTGATCCTGGCTTTCGGCTCGGCAAGGAAGAAAAACGTCATTTTTACACGACGATTCTGGATATAGGTGCCCCACTCATCGGATGGACATTTGTCATCGGGTCATTACTCGGCTTCATTCCCAAAAATGAAGGACCACGCTGGGGCCATATAATGGACGAATACAACACCTATGTTGATATTCCACGATGGCTTTCGGCTACCATCTATCTGGCTATAACCAAACGGTTTTTGAATCACTATCAGGCTTCTCACCAAAACCAACAGGGGCACCAGACTGTACGCTGGCTTGGGCAATTTGTGAGCGTATTTCTGATTTTTCAGGCCATTTGGTTCATTCATCTGGTTCCATACATTGTTCCGGCATGGCGAGGCCCCCTGCTGGATCGTTTCGGCTGGTATCCGATTTACATTCCGATTGCTGTTCTCATTTACTGGCTGGGTTTCAAAGGCTACCTCCATACGCGATCAGAACCAATACCCTCAGCTAATCTTCCTTCCAAAACAACGGGTTCAGACTTACCACCCGAAACCATTGAGCAGGTTACGACCGCACTGGATAAAGCCATGGAGCAGGAAAAGCTGTATCTGGACCCTGACTTAAGCGTCGATAAATTAGGGCAGCATCTGCAACTTCCACCCAAATTGATTTCGGCGGTTTTGAACCAGCATATCCGCAAAAACTTCAACGGGTTCATTAACGAGTATCGCGTTGAGGAAGTAAAACGGCGGGTGCTCGATCCGACTAATGAACACCTGACGTTAACAGGCATTGCCTTTGAGTCGGGATTTAACTCACAGGCTACCTTTCAGCGGACGTTCAAGCAGCTAACGGGTACATCGCCGGGTGAATACATGGTGCAGCAAAAGAAAAAGGCTTCTCAAATCGGGATTTGAGAAGATTTAGCTCCGCGTTTGGCGCTGTTTTGGTCGAAAAACAGAGCGCTCCGTGAAACATACATATACCGCCTTTCTAGTACTTATCTTCACCTGTCCGCTAACGGCTCAACCCGTAACGGATACCCTCCTGGCTAAAATTCTCCAGCCTGCCGATATACAAGCTGACTTCCGATATTTCCGTCGTTTGCTCGAAGAAACACATCCGGGTTTGTATCGCTATACCCCCAAACCGATCATGCAGGCAAAACTCGACAGTCTGGCCGGAACCTTAATCCACCCGATGCCTTTCTACGATTTCTTTCGAATGATTGAATCGCTCGTTGCCGATATTCGCTGTGCTCATACCCACGCACTTCCGACGAAAGACTGGCAACGTCTGTTTAACAGCCACTGGAAAACGATGCCTTTTTTCATGCTACCAGTCCAGGGACGTTCCTACGTGTTATTTAACGGAACAGCCGACCAAACCATCAAACCTGGCTTTGAACTGATTCGTATCAATGGCCAATCGATAGAACGTATCCGAGAGCAGGTTTACCGCTATTATTGGGCCGATGGCTATAATCAAACATCGAAACAGGCAGCTTTTCAAGGGCAATTGTTTACGTTATTCTATTACTGGTTTGTGGATCACCCTGATACCTATCATTTGACCTTCCGCAACCTGACAGGCGATACGGTTCAGGTAGATGCGCCCGCTCAACCGTTTCGGGAAACCTTAAAAGGGTATAAAAAGAATCCGGTCAATAAGCAGATGCTGGCATGGTATAACAAAAAGCGTCCTAAACATCCCTGGCGATTGTCGTTCCCAAAAGACTCACCCCAAACGGCCCTGTTACGCATTGATAGTTTTGGGGGCGAAGGCGCTAAAACCAGTGACGAAGCCATAGAAAAATTCAGGCAGTTCATGGATCGGTACATGGCGACAATGGAACAGAAGAAAACCCGGCATCTGATCGTTGATGTTCGGGCCAATCCCGGTGGCTGGGATAGCCAGGGTATTGAATTATTTACTTACCTGATGAAATCCGATTCGGCCATCGCGTATTATGACCGACAACATAGCGTGACTGACAGTTCGGAGTTTCTTCAATTTTCGGACTTATCGGAAATTGATCGGAAAAATGTTAAAAACGAACTTATTCCGGAGTCTGACGGAACGTTCACGCTGAAACAGGGCGATGTAGGTCGTGGCCCAAGGCGATATACCCCAAAGCCGAATCGGTTTCGAGGCAATGTTTATATCTTACTCGATGGCCGAAGTGCATCAACCACATCCGAATTTCTGGCCGTTGCCCACGCCAATAAGATCGGTGTATTTGTTGGGGAAGAAGCGGGTGGGGTTTATGAAGGTGGCAATGGCGGCAGTTTTATTCACCTCGAATTACCCCATTCGAAAATCCAGGTTGGTACGCCTTTGTTATATTATGATAATGCAGTTGGGAACGTCGCCACCAGAGGGCGTGGCACCATCCCCGACTATCCCGTTTCAATTACTCTTGCCGATGTATTAAACCGTACCGATAGCCAGCTTGACTTCGTCAAAAAGCGAATTCGGGACCAAACTAACTAGCTTTTTTTCTGACAGGATTTACACAATTCAAGGCCCTAGGTATGCTTATACATCCTGCAAATCCTGTCAGAAAAATAACCTTTGGCGTTTTTCAGCGTTATCTAGTTACACAAACTTACCCAGCATGGCTACCTACCAACCCCTTCATGACTGGAGTGTAACGCCTACCGAAGCCGTCGCCCTACAACAGCAATTGCGTTCGCAGATACGGATTGAACCGCTGTCTGTGCCCTCCAAAACCATTGCCGGATGCGACATTTCGTTCAATAAGTTTGAAGAAACCGTTTATGCTGGCATAGTCGTGCTGCGGCTCGACACGCTGGAAACCATCGACGAAGCGGGTGTTGTGGGGACGGCTCCCTTTCCCTACATTCCCGGTCTGCTCTCGTTCCGGGAAATACCCGCCCTGCTGAAAGCCTGGCAAACTTTACAAACCGAACCCGATGTGGTCATGTTCGACGGGCATGGTACGGCTCATCCCCGCCGAATTGGTATTGCCTCTCACGCTGGTCTTTTTCTGGATCGCCCAACCTTTGGCTGTGGCAAATCGGTGCTGGTGGGTAAGTACGACGAACCAGCACCCGAACGTGGTGCGTGGTCGCCCATGAAGCACTATGGCGAAGTGATCGGAGCTGCTCTGCGAACAAAAAACAAAGTCAACCCGGTCTATGTATCGCCCGGCCATCTGATCGACCTCCCAACAGCCATTTCGCTGACCCTTCAATGCGATGGAGGCTACCGTATCCCAGAACCCACCCGCCGGGCGCACAACCTGGTGAATGCCCTACGACGAGGAGAGCGGATAGTGAGCTAGGTCAATAGCTATGCTCTTCCAGCTTCACTTTCCCCCGGAAAGTCCAGAACATAAATACGGTATAGGTGGCTACCAGCGGCATACCAATGGCAGCAAACAAAAGCATCGTTCGTAACGAGCTATCAGACGATGCGGCTTCGTAAATACTGATGTTGCCTTTCGGATCAACGTTCGATAAGACCAGGTTCGGATACAATCCCATCGCAAACAGAATGAGCAGCAGGGCTGTAGTAATTGAAGAGGAAATAAACCCACGGCGATATTGCCGTTTTTCGATGCTCCGACGAATGTTGAGCACAATCAGCACGGCAGCCATTGGCAACACAAATAGCTCAGGATGTGCTTTGAAAATACTGGTCATATGCGGCACATAGATCAACGTCGCATTGGAGGTAGCGATGAAGCACAGAATGAAAAATTTGCTGGTGTTGTTGGCGATGATCGTCAGTCGGGCGTAGAGCCGATCTTCGGTTTTCATCAGCAGGTACATGGCCCCGTGCATCATAAACAGGGATAGTACGGTAATGGCGATCAGTCCGGCGTAGGGATTAAAAAAGTCGCGCAACCGTCCAACAAACTCATGCCTAGCATTTAAAGGCAATCCCTGAATCAGGTTCCCCAGCACAAGCCCAAGCAGGAGCGAAATAATAATACTTGATAGGCAGTAGCTAACATCCCAGAGCTGGTGCCACCAAGGCATGGGTTCCTTACTCCGAAATTCGATGGAAATGGCCCGAAAAATCAGGGCTACCAAAAACAGAATAAACGGGAGATAAAATACCGATAGAATGGTGCCGTAGACCAGCGGAAAGGCGGCAAATAAAGCTCCGGCTCCAATAACCAGCCAAACTTCATTACCGTCCCAGACTGGCCCAATCGCGTTGAGCGCAATCCGGCGACTCTGTTCTTTCCGAAAAAACAGATGCAGGGCACCCGCACCCAAGTCAAAGCCATCCAAAATTCCATACCCACTGATCAGGGCGCCAATCAGCAGAAACCACCAGGTAGGCAGATCAATTCCAAGAACGGTATCCATAGGTTTAATTTTGAATGATTGACTTGTTGAATAATTGACTAGTGTGCGGCAGCTATTCAATCATTCAACAAGTCAATCATTCAATCATTGGTAAAAATGACGGGTTCATACGTGACGAGGTTTCACCGTTGTTCGATACATCGAGACCGTGTTGTATTTTCTTGTTCAGAAGGTACAGAAACAGGCCAAACAGCAAGACGTAAACCAGCGTAAACAAAATGAGTGATGCCAGTACATGCTCGGCTTTTACGGCCTGTGATAAAGCATCCGATGTGCGAAGCAGGCCGTACACTACCCAGGGCTGCCGACCGACTTCAGCCGTATACCAGCCTACTTGATTGGCTATTTGAGGGAGCAATACCGACCATACAAAAAGCTGCATGAGCCAGCGCGTTTCAAACAGTTTCTTTCGATACAGCATAAACAGGCCAAACCAGGTTAATCCAATCAACGTCATACCGATAGCAACCATCAGGTGGTAGGTCTGAAAGACGAAATTGATCGCTGTCGGACGGTCTTCGGGTTTGAAGCTATTCAAGCCGGGAATAGGAGCCTTGAAATCCTGGTGCACCAGAAATGAGAGACCACCCGGTATTTTCAGCCCGGTTGTTTTCTGCTCGCTGGCATTCACCCAACCGAACAAATACATATCGGCCGGAGCCGATTTTTCGAAGTGCCCCTCCATCGTAGCCAGTTTAGCCGGTTGGTATTTCGTGACTACCTCCGCCGATTTGTGCCCAGTGAACAACTGCCCTAAAGCCGCTATACCAGCTACCCAGAGGGCAATGCGAAAAGCCGCCTGAGCGTGTGCCGTATAGTTCTTTTTGAGAATGTACCAGGCACTCACACTCAGCACCAGAAACGAACCAGACAGCAGCGCTCCGATCAGAACATGCGAATACCGCTCAAGCGACGACGGATTCAAGACCATATCCCAGAAGTTGGTCACGATGGCGCGGGCCTGCATACCTTCGCCCTCAATGCGATACCCCGACGGGGTCTGCTGCCAGGAGTTGGCCACCACAATCCAGAGCGCCGAAAAAATGGAACCAAGGGCCACCAGCACTGTAGCCATAAAATGCACTCGTGGACTTACCCGGTTCCAGCCAAACAACAGAACACCCAGAAAGGCCGATTCCAGGGCAAAGGCAAAGATGCCTTCGGCTGCCAGTGCCGAACCGAAAATATCACCGACATAGCGGGAATAGACGGCCCAGTTGGTGCCAAATTCAAATTCCATGACAATGCCAGTAGCCACGCCAATACCAAAAATCAGGGCAAAAATGCGAACCCAGAACCGGGTCAGCTCTTCGTAAACTTTGTCTTTAGTTTTCAGGTAAAGCCCTTCCATTACTACCAGGCAAACGCCTAACCCAATGCTTAGGGGTGGGTAGATATAATGAAACGCAATGGTAAAGGCAAACTGAATTCGGGAGAGTAATTCCACATTGTCCATAGCCGTTACGATAGCGGAAACGGTCGCCGAGGTCGCAGACAGACAGTGCGATATAAGGCGAACAGGGCGAGAGAACTATCGCCCGAAAGGTACGACCAGCAACGCAAAACAACCAGATATACAGGAGATTTTTCGCTAACTAGTTCTTTACTTATAGAGTACTAACCAGCCATGAAACCCCAACCGTACCAACAATCGCTCTGGCACCACGCCCGGAACTATATAGTGGCTTTCTACCAGACACAACGGAACGCGTTTGTGGTTCTGCTTACGCTGTTGCTGGCACTGTATATCCTGACAGGTCCCGACCAGGCCACCGACATGATCAATGCAGTAATTTATACTGGGATATTCAGCCAACTTTTTCAATTCATTCTGTTTAGCGCGTTTATCTGGAGTTGGGTGGTATATGCCAGCACCCGATTGATTTTATACATTTCGCCGGTTGGTTTGCAACTCACTGACGAATGCATCTGGCTCCTCCGCTGGCTTCCCAAAATAGGCGGAATAGTACCCACACTCATACTGGCCTATGCCTTTCATCAGTCTGACCAGGGGCACCCGTATCTACTTCTTCTGGAGAGCATTGTGTTGTTGTTCCTGTTTCTGACAGCCGAACGGACTATTCCGGTTTTTGCCTTACCCGATCATTGGGAAACGTCCGACGCCTACACAACACTAAAGCACGACATTCAGGTACTCTGGCAGCATCGGTTTAGCCGCTTCGTCCTGATCGCCAACGTTGGCCTCATGAGTTGTCTGCTTATTTTATTTAGTTTACCCGTCGAACTCGGCATTGCCCGACAACTTCGGCCTACGGCGGTCATTATTTTCGGTATTACCGTCATTACGTTTTGGGGCAGTCTGCTGGTTTACCTGAACGACTATCGATATCGCCCACTGGTGCTACTGGCCGTTGCTTATTTGGTGCTGGCCAGCGTGTTCAACGACAATACGGCGGTTCGCCGGATGGGAGGTCGTTCGGTGCTAGACACTACCCGACGGCCAACGGTTGAAGCCCATTTCCGGCAATGGGTCGACGCGCGTAAACAGGAGGATCGGGATACGATTCCGTTGGTGCTGGTTGCTGCCGAAGGGGGTGGTATCCGGGCCCTGAACTGGACCGCCGAAACGCTGATCCGGCTCGACTCGATTATTCCGGGCTTTAGCCGTCACGTGTATGCACTCAGTGGGGTATCGGGAGGAGGAGTGGGAACCGTTTTCTATACAGCGTTCCTCCGCGATTTCATCGAAACCCAGCGTGTAGGTCGGTTTGAGCAATTTCGGAAGGTTATCCGCGATGATTACCTGTCGCCCGTTTCGGCAGCTCTTCTATTTCCCGATGCGGTTCAACGGGTAATTCCATTTCCCATTTCGTCGCTGGAACGGGCCAAGTGGCTCGAAGACTCGTGGGCTTTTTCGTACCGAAATAATCTGACTGTCAATACGCTGGACTCTTCGCTGACGGCGCTCTACCAAACCCAAACCGGCTACAACTATAACCTCCCTTCGCTGCTGCTCAATGGAACGATGGCCGAATCGGGACAGAAAATTATCACCTCAAATCTAAAACTCAACCCACACTACTTTACCGATGTGGTATCGACGCTGGATGTACTGGGTTCGGATGTCCCACTTAAAACAGCCGCATCACTTTGTAGTCGTTTTCCGCTGGTCACCAATGGGGCTCTTATTCAGCGGGATTCGGTCGATAAGAATGACAAACGTCAACCTTATGGTGGCCATGTAGTCGATGGTGGTTATTTCGACAATTCGGGGGTTGAAACCTGCATTCAATTACTCAATAATCTGGTGCCGTCGATTCGAAAGCTGGATACAGTCGACCATGTTATTGTGATACCCTACATTCTATTCATCAAAAACAGCAGTACAGATAGCCAACTGCCTCATAAGAAGTCGGTATTGCAGGAAGTGCAGGTGCCTCTATTAGCCTTTTTCAACGCCTGGGATAACGGCTCCAACACCCGCGATCGGATGTTCGGCTCGTTTATGGACCGATTTGCTAACCCAAAAACCAGCTACTTAACTCTGCGTCTGGCCTACAACGATAAGTATCCGCTAGGCTGGTTCCTATCCGATAGCATGGCCCGCAGCTTGAGCCGACAGGCCAAAGATTCCATCAGTCTGAAAAATAAGGAGTTGGTTCGACTAAAAAGTACCTTCCGGCGACTGGGCGTGGTGCGCATGGCCAAATAGGAAACGGTTTGCGGCTCATCAGTCGTTTTTTATACGATTAGCCGTATCATTTACATACTCCAGGATGTCGCCTGGCTGGCAGTCTAAGGCTTTACAAATGGCGTCTAAGGTGCTAAACCGAATGGCTTTCGCCTTGCCCGTCTTTAAGATAGACAGATTAGATAATGTCAAATCAACTCGTTCAGACAGTTCATTCAGCGAAATTTTCCGCTTTGCCATCATCACGTCAAGATTTACAATGATTGGCATTGCTTAAATGGTTAAGTCATTTTCAGATTTCATATCTACAGCATTCTGCAGGATTTTTTCAACTATGGCTGCAGCCGTTGCCATTACGGTAGCGCCAAACGTAGCCACGATACACATGGCAAGAAAACCCGCCGGATCGTCGTCTTTATGATGATTTATTTTTACGTATACGCCTGCCAGCACAATTAAACTACCCAATACGATAGCACAATGCTTTATGCTCTTCAACGCGCCAACCGAATTTGGCGAGAACACTTTATCCTGACCGATGTAGCCAAGTAATTTGAATGCCTTATACAGCGCAACAAAAAAAGCGCTTGAGGCTGCGTAACCATACAAGATTAACGGATCAGCGTAAATGCTGAACAAATCTAAGTTCCTGGCTCTTCCCTCAGTTAAGGGAAATCGAATCAAACTGACAAGTGCCACAAGGCCAATCAGCACGATGACGGCCTGAAGAAATAGGGTTGACGCTCTTTTCATACTGGTCTTGGAAGTTCAATCCACAGCGCAAACATAATAAATATTTATTTATAAACAATAAATATTTATTACTTATTATGAAATATTACGAATTTAAATGCCTCTACGCTGTAAAACCGATTTACAGATTCAGATCCTGAATTGCCAGACTGCTTGATTGGTTAGCTCGTTAGTTACAATGGCCGATAACACACATAGATGCACCGACCGATTCAACTCTCGCGTATTTTTGTGCTTTCATTCGCCCCTGACGACTATGAATCTTCGCATAAATGGCCGCATCTGGCTCGAAACAACATCGGCTGATTCGGTCGAGCGATTTATGGGTATCGGTCGGTTCGAATTGCTGGAGCACATCCAGCAAACCGGCTCGATCAATCAGGCCGCCAAGGCCATGAAGATGTCGTACAAACGTGCCTGGGATTTAGTCCATTCAATGAACACACAGGCCGAAACGCCCCTGGTATCGACCCAAACGGGGGGCGAAAAAGGCGGGGGGGCCATCGTAACGGAGGCAGGTCAGAAATATCTCGCTTATTACCGGGGCCTGCACGAACGATTCCAGCAATTCATGGAGATTGAGCTGACTAAACTACCTATCTAAGCGCAGAATTGGCTAGCAGTGCTTAGGGTTTCTTTTTCAATTCGTTGAGAACCGTTTGCAGCCGTCGGTCGTAGTCTTCAATCTGCTTATCGTAAATATGCGTTGTGTCGGTGAGCGAGCGCCCGAGAAGAGTAAAACTATTGATTCGCAGTGTACTGTATTGACGCAGCAATGCATTACGTTGGCGATACTCATCGGGCAACTCGAGCTTGTCAGCTTCATTGAGTACCATTATAGCCTGTTTCCAGGCCGTAATTCCCCGCTCATTTATCGCTTTGGCTACACCCGCTGCCGGTGTATTTCGGGGTAACTGAAAAACGGACATGGCTTCTTTTTCCAATGCTCCGAATTGGTTCATGAGCCGTTCATAATCGCCAAATGGATTCGCTGTGGTTTTGTAGACAACGCCCGTCACAACGAGAATTATAGCCGTCGGAACAAGCAAAGGCCACCAGATAGGGCTACCTCGCCGACTGGGATGCAAGGCGGCAAAATAGTAGGCATATCCAAACAATACCCCTCCCACCAGGCCTCCTATATGCGCTGCATTATCGATCCCAGACTGTAAGCCAAACAGGAGGTTATAGCCCATGAAAACCAGCACGCTCCGCAACAGCGAACGACGGGTTTCAGCCTCAAGCCAATCGGTAGTCAACAGCGCGAAGAACACCCCGTAAAGCCCGAAAATAGCGCCCGAAGCCCCAGCTCCCAGAACAACATCATGCCACCAGAGGCTCACAACGCTACCCAGTAAGCCAGCCATCAAATACACGATGATGAACTTACGACTACCCAGTATCCCTTCAATAACGAATCCAATCTGTGTCAGGGCATACATATTGAACAACAGGTGAATGATCCCAATATGCAGAAAGCAACTGCTCAATAATCGCCAGGGCTGGCCGTCGAGGGTTAAAGGCGTATAGTTAGCCCCCCACCGAATAAGGGCATCTCCGGCAGGCCGGAGTATGTTAACGCCCGTCACCGCCATCAGCAGAAAGATGCCCACATTCAGCCAGATCAGTATGGGCGTAACGATATACCCCGGAGCCGGTTTGAGCAAATCCAGTGGATTGGCCTTTTCATCAGCAGGAGGTTCAGAACCAAACGTCTGCTCATGTGGAGGCACAGACTCAGGCAGATGGCTCTGGTCGGACGATGGCGTTGTTTCTTTAGGCTTGGACTCTTCCGGCTTAGGCAATTCAGGAGATTCGTCACTCATATCGGCTGGTGGGATTAATGAAAACGATTAGGCAACCAATATACTAACGCCAAACGACCTGACTAACGCACAATTCCGTTTAATTGTCGCTAATCAGGTCGTTTGGCGTACCGGTTCGTTATTTCTTCGCCGAGTACATGACCCGCCAGACTTTGCCTTTCACCGAATCGGTAATATAGAGTGAACCATCGGGACCCTGCCCTAAACCAACCGGACGCGCTACGGCATCACCGGGACTAGCCAGGTCGAGTTTACCGGCATTGACGTTGGTACCGGGCGTACCCTGTTCAGCTACACCCGCAAAATTCTCCGCGAATACTTCGTATTTACCCGAAGGGCGGCCATCGCTTCCGAACGGAATAAAAGCAACGAAATAACCACCCTGTTTCAACGGAGCGCGGTTCCAGGAACCGTGGAAACAAACGAACGCGCCGTTTTTGTAGCGGGCTGGAAACTGTGAGCCGGTATAAAACAGCAGATCGTTCGGCGCCCAGTGACCAGGGAATGCCATGATGGGCTTGTCTTTACCAGCGCAGCGATCCTGTTTCGTGCCATCGCCACCGTATTCGGGAGCCAGGAGCTTTTTATTCTTGACGTGATCGTTGTAGCAGTAAGGCCAGCCAAAGTCCGAGCCTTCTTTTACCATCAGAAACTCTTCGGAAGGCAGTTCAGCACTTACTTCGTCGGTAAATACACCGCCCCAATTGTTGAGGTTGTCGCGGCCGTGCTGTAAGGCGTAGAGGGTGTTAGTCGCCTTATTCCAGTCGAGTGCAACGGCATTACGGATTCCGGTGGCATAGCGTTTCCCATCGGCTTTATGCTGATTGAGTTTGTTGGCGTCGAACTGCCAGATACCGCCATACTCTTCCAGAATAGGACAAGGGTCCATGCCCATTGAGCCTTTTTGCCGATCCTTCTCCTGACAGGCATTCGAAGGGGCACCGAAGTTGACAAAGAGCTTGCCATCGGGCGAAATAGTGAGGGATTTGCTGGCGTGCTGGCGTTGCAAAGTCAGGCCTGTAACAATGGGTTCGGCCGGCGTGGTTTCCATCACCTTACCGTTTGTCAGTTTGTAGCGGTATACCGACGTATCGGACGAGGCATACAGGTAGCCGTTGTAGATGTCCATTCCAGTACCCGTATTTGTCCCGAACATCGTCGTCAGATCGGCTACGCCATCTCCATTCGAATCGTTGAGCTGAACAATGCCCTTGCCGTTGTTGAGCTTTTCCAGCTTAACGAACACGGTTCCGGTATTGCTCACGATTACGTGACGCGCTTTACCCAGATTATCAGCAAAAAGCGTTGCCCGGAATCCATTCCCCAGCTTAATACCGGCATTATCGGGTGGCCTGACAGACCGCGTCGAAACACTCTTCTTAACAGCATTCGGCTTGGTCGTTACAGGATGGCCCGGTAGAGCAATCGCTGATCCGGCAAAGGTTACGACTATACTGGAGACCAGCACTAAGGTCGATTTCATGATGGTAGTTTTTGTTGACAGGATGTATTAATCATTTCCACAGCTAAACGGCCTGCTTACACAGAAAGTTTAAGCCGTCTCTGGAAAAAGAAAGGCCTTACAGAAGGCAGGCTACTCATCAGAATTTGGGTAAAAATAAAGAGGCTCTTTTCTCTCAACAGCTTTCAAAGTCACTCATCCCATACAGCAATTTAGTTAGCCCTAACTATTTCCGGGAGCAATAAACTTCCTGAATTTTAACCACTGTATCCAGAACGGAATCCGGCATAACGCCTAAGGGTTTTCTTTTTACTCGAACGCCATGAAACATCCACAAATTTTTATCAGTCTGGTTAGTTTGCTGCTCATCGGACGCATCGCTCAGGCGCAACTGGTCACTCCTACCGTTGTAAAAGTCAATCTATCGGGCGCTGTTTTTAAGAATTATCAGATTCAGTATGAGCGCGTTCTGACGCCCCGTAGTACCATCACCGTCACGGCCGGGGCGTCAATCGATGCACCACTACCGTTCAAACAGGCGCTGATGGATCAGTACGGTGAAAATGACGATGCCGTCCGGGCCATTAACCGAACATTGTTTAATAAATACACGGGTACGCTCGAATACCGATTCTACTTCAGCGGTCAGGCTCCCAGAGGCTGGTACATTGCTCCGTTTGCCCGCTACATCAACATGGACATCAGCCAGGACTACACGTACACACCCAGCGATGGCATTCTTCACCACGCGCATATGAACGCTAAATTCAATGCATTTGGAGCGGGTATCCTCTTAGGGCATCAGTGGCTGATCGGCAATCGGGTTACACTGGATTTATGGTTGTTGGGCCCTTTCTACGGCACCAACGTAACAGCCGATTTCGTCGGTGAAGACCCGCTCTGGAAAAATCTGAAACCAGCTGACATTACCAAGCTCCACAGCGACATTGAAAACACAACCCTTCCCGGCTATACGACTACGGCGACGATTGCTGTCCCACTCATCGAAGCGAAACTGGTCGGACCCTATTATGGCGTAAGAGCTTTTGGTGTAGGCCTGGGGTATCGGTTTTGAGGGGGCTAGCAGGTCACGCTAACGAGAGGCCGTAGCAAGTTGGTTGAAGGGAATTTCGATTACGATCAGGGTGCCGCTATCCTGTTTTTGTCTGATTTCCATCTGGCCGTTCAGGTAGGCGATTTTGGTTTTCATATCGGTCAACCCTTTTCCTTTACTGGTCCCATTATCGGCAAAACCAACGCCATCATCTTCAGCAATGATCGACACGGTTTTCTCATGGTCGATTACTTCGATGGTAGCCTGAGTAGCCTGTGCGTGTTTCAGAATGTTATGCAGTAACTCCTGAACAATCCGGTACAGCTCATTCATAAACGACAGCGGGTAGTCGGTCGGCTCGTCAAAACCGACAACAATCATATCGAGCTTCAGCTTTTCGGAGGTATTCACCGTTTCGCCAAGGTCAGTAATGGCTTTGGCGAAACCATATTTTTCAATAGCTAGTGGTGTTAGTCGATGGCTTAGCTCCCGAATGGTGGTCGAAACCGACAGCAGCACTTCCTGAGTTTTATGGAGTTTCTTCTCGGATCGCTCGTCAGGGACTCCTTTTTCGAGCGTCGACGAAACGTTTAGAGTAGCCAGGGCCAGCATGGCACTCACTTCATCGTGCAATTGATCAGCGATTTTGCGTCGTTCGGTTTCTTCTGCGTCCATAATACCGCGCATCAGTTCGATATGGCGCTCTTTTTCGAGTTGTTCCATCCGACTTTGCTGCAGGGCCTCCTTCTGGCGACTGCGGATTTGCCGATTGCGCAGATAAAGGATCAGAAACAGAATCGCCAGCCCCGCCAGGGTAATCAGTATCGTATAGAAAATCCGTTCTCGACGAATTTCGCGGTCGCGGGCTTCACTGGCTTCGTTCAGGCGAATAATCTGTTGTTCCTTATCCCGGATGCGAACCTTTGCCAGAATCTCCTGAACCGATCGGTATTGGTTCAGATTAGTCAGCGAATCTTTAATGGCATAAAACGTCTCCTGCGCCTGTGCATAAGCGGGATAATCGCCCTTCGCTTTCAGAAGATCGGCGTAGTATTGGTAAAAATAAAGCCCAGAAGCCGTGTACTCCCGATTTTTCAGTTTGGGTCGATATTGATTGAATACCTGATCGGCCTGTGCAAATCGACCATTCAGGGTCAATACATGCGCGTAGGAGATAGAGAATGGAATGACACTTAATCCCTCGCCTTCGCCCTCTTTCTCCTGTACCAATTCATAATAATTAAGGGCTCTGGCATAGTGGCCAGTATGCTCTGCTAATAACCCTGCCGCCAGAAAATAGCCACTGTAGGGTATCTCAGCTTCGGGCACGCCAAAAATCGCCTTGCTTTTTGCCAGGTAATTGCGAGCAGCGGCAAAATCGCGCTGGTAGATCTTGACAACAGCAACTTCGGCATTAAAATAACCCGCCTGTATGCTGAGCGGATTCGGTTTGACGGTTGCATCATAAAATAGTTCGGCAAACTTCCAGGCGTTATCGTAATCGGCCAGCAATAGGTTGATCTGCATAAGCTGGTAGTACACACTCGGCCCGGCATTACGGAAAGTAAAGGCAGTGCGCTCGTATAATTTTCGGGGGTATCGATTCAGGCTCGAATCTTTTGCCAGTTCCAGCAACGATTCAAATTCGGTGACCTGCTTTTGTGGATTGTATTGGTAATACCGAACGGCGTAATTGTACCGGGCGGTAAACAGCGCGTTTTTATCCCGCAGGCCTGACGCCAACCGAATGGCCTTCTCGAAGCAATCGCGCATAGCAGTCGTGCCACCTGGATTGGCATTGGCCCGAAAGGTATAAATAAAGGAAAGATTCTCCCTGTCGTTGGCGCGTCGGCACTCCTGCTCGCCCAAATCAAGATACCGCTTAAACGCTGCTTCTTTACCCCATTCGCCATACATAACAGCCGTAGCCACCAGGGCTTCCCGCAAAAATCGGGTATGTGGGCCTGCATTTTCCCGAGCCTGTCGGTAGAGATCCTCTGCCTCTTTCGAAAAGATCATGGACGATTTGGCCCGCGCCCACCCCATGAGTAAGATATGCACCCACGCCCGGTTGCCCGTTTTTTTCACCATGGGCACGTACTCGGCCAGCATTTCGTAGCTCCGATTGATATTGGTACGACCCGTTTTCTGCATCAGATCGCAGGCGGCCCGGAAGGTTTGTTCGGTGATGGGCTGGCGTTTCAGTCGATTCCATTCGGCCTGCCCTTCCTGATCGCTCGCAGGTTGCGCCCTCACGACCATGCCAACCAGCAGGCAGGCCATTAGTCCTAGAATCCGTAGCATGGTATTTAAAGAGGATATGGGTTGACTGTCAGGCAGCTAATCAAATGTAACGAGAATTTCGGCACATACGTGATCTCTTTTAGCCAACGTCATCAATAAACCCTCTACTTTACGTAATTTTGATGGGTACAATCGGTGCCCTTACGTCTTTTGCTCCAGTATGCTTACATTTTTTTCCTCCATCGTACGCCAGACAGCGCTCGTGTTAACTGTCTGTCTGGTATCGAAAAACCTTCACGCCCAGGGTGATTTACCGGCCTTATCGCTTGCACAACTGGCCCGACCCAATAGCTGGCAACTCGTTGGTTCTGTATTGCCAACGGCCGATGCCTCGTCGATACGCACCCAATCCGGTAGCAATGTGCTGGTAGGTTCAAACGAGCCGCTTACGCTACTGACTCCCACCGATGATTTTCGGTTACGGTTCGAAGTCCTGCTCTCTGCCGGTGCAGATGCTGTTTTGACCCTACCAACTGGTCAGCAGATCAGCTTTGCCGATTCGCGGGAATCCGCACGACTGCTAAAAGCGCCCGGTCTGTGGCAAACGGTCGATGTCTGGTACAAAACCAAAGGGCCGAAAGGCTTTTCATCGCTGGAGAAATTAGCCCTGAACGGCGTAACCCTCCGCGAAAGCCAAACCCTGGCCAATGGTAAACTAGGTCCGTTTACGGTCATGACCCGGAAAGGGACACTGGCGCTTCGCAAGGTGGGTTACCGGGTAATGTCGCCCCGGATGGTTGCCCAGTGGAGCGGTCCGCTGAGCTATACCATTGTCGAAGGCGGCTATATTCAGGACCCACAGGATGCCACGCGTCGGAAAGTACTCAAACAGGACACCACCAGCCAGCTGACGTATGAAGTGTCGTATGGCCAGTCGCGCCAGTACAGTATCTTTTTTACGGGCAAACTGAATGCGTTACAAACGGGCGATTATCAGTTCGACCTCAATCAGGGCGGTTTGGCCGCTCTCTGGATCGACGGCAAGGAAGTTATTCCCATCAATCACCTCGAACTGGGTATGCCTAATCCGGGTAAGGTTTCGCTGACGGCCGGACCGCACGATGTTAAGATCTATTTCTCTCGTTCCTGGTTCCGGCCGGGTATAGGATTGTTCGTCTCGCAGGCAGGTACACGACCGCAACCCCTTCATGCGCAGTCGTCTTTACCTGAGCCCGATGCGATAGCCGTTATCAGCGTAAACCCCGATTATAGCGATCCAATGAATCAGGTGCAGCGCATTCGGTCGTTCGTACAGATGCCAGGTGAGAAAACCAAACGCACCCACAGCATGTCGGTCGGTTCGCCAACGGGTATCCACTACACTGTCGATCTGAACCAGATGGCGCTGTTGCAGGTCTGGAAGGGTGATTTTGCCAACACCACCGAAATGTGGTATGAACGGGGAGAACCTCAACTGCTAAGTCCGCTGGGAGCCGTTGTTCTTCTGCCGGGTCAAACACCTTTGATGGTATTAGACAACGAATCGGCTGCCTGGCCCGATAGCGTCAGCGAAAATACCTTACAGTATAAAGGACTTACCATCGACAAACAGGGCAAACCTACGCTCCAGTATAGGCTGGCTGGCGCCACCGTTACCGATGCGATTCGTTCGGAAGGCGACGCGCTGGTTCGGACGCTAACCCTGACGGGCTCACCAACCGGAACGCCTTATTGCCGGATTGCGGCTGCGTCATCGGTCGAAGAAGTCGGTAAAGGCTTGTACGCCGTCAACGACCGGAGCTATTACATCCGTGTCGATCCAAAAGCCAAAGTCAAAACACGTCAGAGCAACGGAAAGCAGGAGCTACTACTGCCTGTGGACATGAAAAATGGCGAGGGAAGCGTACAATATTCTATTGTATTCTAAAAACCTCAGTGAATCTTCGTTTAACACCGTGTTTCTCTGTGTTACAATTTATTATTTCACAGAGAAACACGGAGTTAAACGAAGATTCACTGAGATAAATAATAATGAATAACAACGATTTAACCTGGCAGGACTTCGAGAAAGTGGAGATTCGGACGGCTACCGTCGTAGCTGTTGAAGCATTCCCACAGGCCCGAAAACCGGCTTATAAATTAACGCTCGACTTTGGTGATCTTGGGGTGAAACGAACATCGGCCCAGTTAACAAAGCTCTATCAGGCCGACGAATTGATCGGGAAACAGGTAGTCGCGGTTGTTAATTTTCCACCCAAACAGATTGCCACGTTTATGAGTGAATGTCTGGTTTTGGGAGCCGTTGCCGACGATGGCACCGTAACCCTGCTCCAGACCGAACGCCCAACCCAGAACGGATTACGAATTGCTTAAAAATTAATGTAAAATGAATAATGTACCATGTAGAATGAGGAAGTTGGCGAGCTTAGTTACGCTCTTATTCACTCTTTCACTCTTTCACTCTTTCACTTTTGCTCAACGTCCGGCGAGTGAAGAGGATTATTACCGGATTATCACCTTACCCATCCCTGAAGACATTAAGCTTGAAATAGGTGGCCTGGCTCCGCTACCCGATGGGCGGCTGGCAGCCTGTACCCGTCGGGGCGATGTTTGGATCATCAGCAATCCTTATATGCAGGGTAGCCGCATGCCTACCTACAAGAAGTTCGCATCGGGCCTGCACGAGCCGCTGGGTCTGATGTGGCACCCTAAAGGGTATTTTCTCTGTACCCAACGGGGCGAAGTAACCAAGCTGGTCGACAAAGACGGCGACGACGTGGCGGATGAGTATAGCTCGTTTTATAAATGGCCCCTTTCGGGCAACTACCACGAGTACAGCTACGGCCCGGTTCTGCTGCCCGATGGCGACATGATCATCACCCTCAACCTCGACTGGATTGGCTACGGTGCCAGTCTGGCGAAATGGCGCGGCTGGATGCTGAAATTACGTGAAACGCCCTCCGGTCAGGTTGAAATGACCCCCTGGGCCACCGGTCTACGTTCACCAGCCGGATTTGGTTTATTGACCGATGGCAGCATTTTCTACACCGAAAACCAGGGTGACTGGGTTGGATCGGGCCGGATGACACATCTGGAAAAAGGGTCATTTGCCGGTAATCCTGCCGGTCTGCGATGGAGCAGCGAACCGGGTTCTCCCCTGGCCCTAAAACCCGACGATGTGCCCAGCACAGGTAAACCCATGTTTGAAGTGGCGAAAACCGTTAAAAACCTGAAAGTACCGTCGGTCTGGTTTCCCCATACGCTGATGGGCATTTCAACCTCCGATTTCCGGCAGGACACTACCAAAGGGGCATTTGGGCCCTTCGAAGGCCAGTTGTTTGTAGGCGATCAGGGTCACAGCAAAATCATGCGAGTGGCGATGGAAAAAGTGGGGGGCGAGTGGCAGGGAGCCTGTTTCCCGTTTCGAGAAGGATTTTCGTCGGGCATTCTTCGCACAACCTGGGGGCAGGACGGTTCCCTGTTTGTGGGTATGACCAGCCGGGGCTGGGCCGCTACCGGAAAAGAGCCTTATGGCGTTCAGCGGCTGGTCTGGACGGGTAAAGTTCCGTTTGAGATCAAAACCATTACGTCGAAACCCGATGGCTTCGAAGTAGCCTTCACATTACCCGTCGACCGTAAAACGGCCGAGAACCCCGAAAGTTACAGCCTCAATAGCTTCACCTATCGCTACCACCGCACCTACGGCAGTCCGATTGAGGATGCTCGGCCTGTGCCGATTCGGGGTGTTGTAGTGGCTCCCGACGGACTCAGCGCCCGTATTGTAGCCGATACCGCGTTGCGTGAAGGGTATATCCACGAAGTGAAAGCCGAAGGCGTTCGATCGGCATCGACCAATGCGCCCCTGCTGCATTCGGTTGGTTATTACACCCTCAACGCCATTGCTCCGGGCGAAAAGCTGAACCTGCCTGCCCGCGCTGTGGCTATGGCCAAACACGAACATGCCGAGATGATGGCAACGGAGAAAAAAGCCGCTACTACAGCTGCCAAAAACGTAAAAGCCGTAAACGCCAAACGTACCATAGCCATGCCCGCCGACTGGACCAATGGCCCCGACCAGACCATTACCATCGGCACCAAACCGGGCCTGAAATTCGATGTTGATAAGCTGGAAGTAAAAGCTGGTAGCCGCATCAAACTCGTGTTCAACAACAACGACGATATGCTGCACAACTGCGTGATTACCAAACCCGGTGCCGCCAACGCCGTGGGTGAAGCAGCGCTACGGCTGAACCTGAACGGCCCAAAGATGAACTACGTGCCCAATTCGCCCAACGTATTGTATCACACCAACATCCTCCAGCCCGAAACCTCCGAAACCATCTACTTCCTGGCTCCCTCCGAAGCAGGCGATTACCAGTTTGTCTGCTCATTCCCCGGCCACTCATCCTTGATGCAGGGAACCTTGAAAGTAGTGAAGTAATGTAACGCGGCTGGAAAGCCGCCCCAGTAACTATCCAGCCGGTTGAGAACCTCCTCAATCGGCTGTGTTATTTCGCTTTTGCACGGCCTTCTCAAGAAAAATCAGGCTTTCTCGAGAACTGAGCAAATCAGGATGATTGGCGGGCAGCACCTGTTCCCGCAAGGTTACAGCTCGATGCATATAGGTCAGTGCCCTATCCAAATCTTCATTATAATAATACGTAACGGCGATATTATTATACGAAAGAGCCAGATCGGGGTGGTTGGCAGGTAACACCGCTTCCCGAATGGCTAAGGCTTTCAGATCGTACTCCAGGCGTTTTTTATTCTCCCCCAGGGCGCCATAGCTAACGGCAATATTGCTGTACGAACTGGCCAGATCAGGATGGGTAGCAGGCAACACCGCTTCCCGAATGGCTAAGGCTTTCAGATCGTACTCCAAGGCTTTGTTGTTCTCCCCCAGGGCACCA
>NZ_MKUD01000079.1:26624-51401 GCF_001898575.1 Spirosoma sp. 48-14 | reverse complement strand
GAGGGCGCTTTCCGGTGATTTTAATAACTGTCCAACTCAATCAGTAGCATACGCTATAAAGCAGAATATTAATAGAATTTCTCTACACCAATTCATTTACCATCTTTTCGAACGACTTTTCTATCAATCAGTTGATATAAGGATTTCCGGTATGATTCTCCTACAGGTAATTCCTTCAATTCTCCTTGTCGAAGAATACTGACGGTGTTTTTATCCTTATTAACCACTCGTATTTTAGTCCTGGCAGCAATGAAGGATTTATGAATTCTAGAAAAGAAAGTATGAGGTAATTGGGACTCAATGTCACTAAGTGATAAATGGGAGGTTAGACGGTCATTTTGCGTAAAAATATGAATGTAGTTGCGCTCTGGAGCTGTTTCAATCCAACAGATTTCGTCAAAGTACACGGCGATCAAGTTACCTTCTGACTTCACATAAATAAAAGATTCTCTAGGCAGAGCCGGACTCGGTTTCGCTGAAGGCTCTAGGCTAGTTTGGGCTTTTTGTACAGCTTTTAAAAAACGATCAAAGCCAAATGGTTTGTGCAGAAAATCAATGACATCTAAATCGTAGCCTTGTAGTGCGTATTGAGGGTATGCTGTCGTCAGGACATATTTCTGAAATTGTCCAACGATTTTAATAAAATCAATTCCATTAATAGCATGATTTGGCATTTCGGCATCGACGAAGATGAGATCTACTGGATTTGCCTTCAAATAGACAATGGCTTCGGAAGGGTCAGAAAATGAGCCTTTTAACTCAAGGTACGGCACTTTATGGATCAAATCCTCAAGATACTGGATAGCAAATTCCTCGTCATCAATTACGATACAGGTCATGGCAATAAAAATTAGGTACTTACGCTAGGATCGATAACCAACAAGAAAAGGAATCCTCATCTTGTTCGATTTTAAAGGTATAGGAGGAAGGGTACGTCAAATCAAGTCGGCGCTGAATGTTCGCTAAACCTACATGCGTTGAATCTACAGTCGGCTTATGACCTTTCTGATTCCGCATATAAAACTCGATTCGGTCTGTATAGCAGTTCAGATTAATAGTAAGCGGGAAATCCATATTTGTCATCCGTCCATGTTTAAACGCGTTTTCGACTAAACTGATTAATATAAAGGGAATTATGAACTTCTGATCGGTAGGGCCTTGGACGTTAAATTCTATTTGAAGCTTATTTTTATATCGCATCTGGTGTAAGGCGATGAAATCTTTTAAATACGTGATTTCTTCCTGAACCAGCACGAATTTTGAATCCTCCCGCAAACTATAACGCATAATGTCAGACACCTTTAAAAGTGAATCAGCTAAATCGTCAGAGTATTCGCGGCTCTTTACATACAAATAGTATAAGGTGTTATAGAGAAAATGGGGATTCAACTGAGATTTTAAAAAGTTAAGCTCAGCATGCAGGGTTTCCTGTTCAAGACGCATTTTCTGCTCTTCTTGTAAATTCTTTTCCCGCTCCCGTTCCAGCTCCTGCTCTTTAACCGTATCGATGGCATTTGCTAACCGTTGGGTAACGGACGGAATGATTTTTATCATATCCAGCGAAATACCCGTAAAGAAATAAGCCGTGAAGAAGGCAATCAAGATAAAGACAATCCATTCATTCAGATACCGGACTACTTTGGGTGGGTTTAAGCCTTCCCGTTGCAAAGTAGCTTTTCGTTGTAAAGCCCAGTTTTCATTCCGTTCAAGGGCTTTTTCGTAACGAGTTGATTCGGCCTTAGTCAAGTAATTATATTGATAAGTAAAGCCTATACTATACGCTTTTAGAAAAAGAGTACCTAGGACAATCAAAAACCAGACAAAGGCAGCTTTGCGGCCAAGAAGGATAGCAGCTAGAACAATTAAAGAATGGCCAAAGGCAAAATCGACCAAGATTGAATCATTAGAAGGGTTTTCGAATCCGATCATGTTTAGGAAAGCCAGAAACATAATGGAAACGATACTTACCCAACGGGAGGCAATATCAAACTTACTTTCAGGGTCTAAATCAATCTGTTGACCCACTAGGGTAATTTTAGTTTTTCCAGCTAAAATCCAATAGTTGTAAAGGGCAGAAAAGAAATTCGCAGCACCGACGAATAAATAAACATAGGCCAGTGCGACATGAGGGACAAAGTTTCCAGTTTCTATTTTTTCAAAGGACAGAAAAAATATGGCCAGTGTGATATAAGCAATATTGAGATAGGTAAGCAATTTGCGTTGCTTATGCGCAAAAGGTTGGGACAAGTGTTGCCTTGCTTGTTCCAATAATTCTGTTAGCTGCGTTGAGTTCGAAGTTTCCACTAATTACGTAAAGTCGAAAGAAGAGCAATAAACCGGAGATACCTGTAGCTGAGCTAATTGGTTAGCGGATAAGCCGCAGGCTTTAACCATGGCATGTGTGGTAACATCGGCCTGATAGCCGCTGAGTAAGCCCATCCGGGCGAGCATGGCTGTTAATCGCTTATCCTGACAGTCAACCTCGAAAAGAGCGCTGTTTAAGTTGAAAAAAGCTAGTACACTTTCGATGAGAATTGGGAACAAACCCTCTTGCCCGGTAGCCAGGTAAATACCTTCCAGTGCTAAAAACGAATAGTCTGGTTGAAATAGTTTTTTTAGGTAGGGTATTCTTGGTAGGATATTCATGAGGAACCAGCCGGTCCAGTTGGGCATTTGTAAAAAATTCCAAGTAACGGGATTGGCTTGTACCCCTCCTACAACTTGCTCCCCTACTGTCAGTGTAAAGTAATTTCCTTGGTAGCCTATTTTATCAAAGTTTACCAATCCATAATCAGCGTAATAGGTCGCCAGAAAAGATTTGATTTTGGGAAGTTCTGCTGATGAGGCCCTTTTCAGTCGCACATCTGCTTTTGGATTTAGGCTACGGAAGACAAACGTTTTAAGTTGTGCAACACTTGCAAAATTTGTTTGGTTTGACAAGGAGAGGGAACGTGTGTTTTTCTCTTCGATGAACGAGTACAACAGATAAGGTGCATGAATTGTCTCCGTAATGTAATTGACAGCCGAAGTTTTTAAAAATCGACCATATCCCTTTCCCTGGGCTGATTCATGGATGGCAAAATAGCGCCCATAAAAGGCATTCATACTACCAAATGGATAGGTAACAAGCCGATGATCGAGGCAATAAAAACCTTGAAGGATGTCAGAAATATATAGATGAAAGAAAAAAGGGTTGGACAGTTGGTTTAGTTTTTGGTCTTGGCCAGTTTGTTGATAACGAATACCGCTTGTGCCGTAAACAGCATTTTTTAATAAGACAATAGACTCTGCATCAGCCTCTGATTTTACGACCAGCTTAACTGATCCTATTTGGCTAAGAATCGTTTCTTGTGGAGCATATACTGGTTCTTTGGAAATCGACATTGAGTAATCAAATAAGTTGAAATTTCGAGTTTTAACTGATCTTCCTAACCGGTTGATTTATGAGTAATCAAGGAGATTAAACACTGTAGAGCCAGCTAAGAAATGGATGTAGTGTTCACTCCGCAACTAAAACGACTCATAATTAAATCATTTATATGTAGCCTATTTGAGTGTACAGGATTCATCACGCATCTAGACCTGTATAGCACAAGTTTATACCTGTTTAGCCATCCTCCCATTCATAATTGGGGTTTTATGTAGATCTTGGTTTAGTTCTTTATCTAACCATAACGATCATGAATCAGATTTCAACCATGCTCTCCGTTACAGATGTAGAAAAATTGATTGTGCACCCTGAAACCTTCACTGTTCAAGATATTATTGGTATAGCCAAGTTGCTTAGGAAATCGCCAACAGAAGTTTTTGAATTAATACTTAATGAACTAGAAGTGGGGAACATTTGTGAATTCGAAAGATAATATAACAAAAGGCCGCTTAATCAAAAGTGGCCTTTTGGCTAACCATTCTACAGCCACAAGTACATAATACTTGACTGAAAACTTTGAATGAATAAAAAAGCTTAATAGTTGACAGAGGTTTGCGTTGTTTTCAAAACTCAGTCTTCAATTAATCCTTATCCTTTTACATGTCACTGAACCATTTAATTAAACGGATTTATTGAACGCACAAAGGGCCGTTTCCAGCCCCTCTACCCTCCTACCCGACCACCGTTCAGAAAAAACTTCCGATTTACTCAATCCACTGGGAGGAGTAGTCTTGCCATTGTTCAAGTAAGAAATCAGCTAAGTCCGCTCCGGCAACTCGTTCATCATCCGTCGCATTATCTTCCAAATAAGTCGAAACGGTGATATCAAACCCCTGAGCCAATAGTTCACCCGCTACCCGATTCCAGCGATCAAATGCACTTCCATCTTTGGACAGGTCAGGGTATAAAACGATTCGCCGTCCACGCAGTGGAGCCAATCGTTCAGTATTCAAATACGATAAAGCTCCCACGGCCATCCAGATAAATCCCGGGAAATAAGGAGTACAGATGACTGCGGTTTTGGGTGCTTCAACAATTGCAATTGGTTGACTTATATCGGCGTTTAAAAGTTGCGGTAAACCAAATAGGCAGGGGGATTTTTGCACGTCATTTTCCTCATCTAGATAAGCCGTCAGCCAGGCTGGATAGGGCTTATTTAATTCATCACAACGACGTGCATACGATGAATGGACCCAGGTGGTTCGGCTACGTTTTTCGCCCGCTTTAATGACGTATTTGACCGTGTGAAATGTATCATCAAACAGTTTGATCTGCCCTCCACGTATTCGATGCCACTCATCGATATACCAAAACACACAGGCACCTGGCCAACGTCCAGATGTGCCAATATTAAAACGCTTTAACAGTTCATCGGCAACTATATTTCCAAAATGACGACTTAATAGTTGGGCAAACTGATTGCGTTCATAATGATCCAGTGACTGTTTAAATACATCCTCCGGAATAGTGCAAAGCTGACTGGCTTGAGCTGTCGAGATAGATTTTTTTGGTTCAATGGGTCGGTTAAAGGTCGAAGATTTTTCAAAAAGGAAATCCACAACTCTTTCTGCTTGCTCGAGCCTGGCACCTTCCAGTTGCAAAAGATGAGCAATGATATCCTGTTTCAATACGCCAGCATGCTTCTGACGAGCTGCAAAGGTAAACCAAGATTTAGGGATTGGCCCAACCTGAGTCTGGGCCTTCATCTCCTCAAAATAGGACGTTCCAGACTCTCCTTTGTGGTATGGATTTAGATGATAACCACAATTGCTTTCCCTATCGCACCGGCCATACATTTCAGGTAAGGGTTCGCCGGTTTGCGTGTCTATATACCGACTTAACGTTTTGTGGTGTTTAGGACCGCAACTCGGACAATCGGATTTGATTGCTTTTTTGGGTAGCTGATAACGGAATATATTGGCAGGCATGGAAGTATATTACTAATAGCCTTAATTCATTTAAAATGATAGCCCCCGTATTCAAGACGCAAGTATTTCTTTTAAATTGTCGTACTTGGGCATGGCCAGAATGCCATATTAACGCAGTTGTTTAAAGCCCTTGAAAAATTGATTTACAAGTTTTTAATTGTTTCTACAATTTGTGTGATTTTTTCAACCTCCTCTTTACTCCACAAGCGAGGGTCTTTCTGCTTTCGATAAAAACTTGAAGGATCCGTGTCTAACTTTTTGCAGATGAACGTAATAGTCAAATCAGCCTCTTTTATATATTCGGCAATTACCTCGGAAAGTTGTTGAGCTAATGCCTGAGTCTTGTCATAAAGTTGAATCAGGGTATCGTCGTTAAGCAGCTTTGAGAAGGCAGCAATTTCGTTGGCGGGAATATTCTGCGGGTAATTCAATCGCTGGTAGTACATATTACCTGTTAAGCCTAGCTCCTCTTTTAAGGCCTTCAGCGATGAACTCGCTTTCACGCGACTCTTTAAAGTACTAGCTAGTTCAGTTAACGCACCTTTATAAACATTAAAGGCAGTTATTATTTTAGATTCCATGCTATTCGTTGTTTACCTGCGAAGCTTCTGACCAAGCCATATTATTCAATCGACAAGGTAATTTATGTTTCATCGGACAGTGGTTTACCACATTCTACATGAAACGCATAGTCTTCTTCGCTCAGATTTTGCCGCAGAAACTCGTCCATACCCAGGTCGTGTCGTTCCAGAACGTAACGACGGAACGGATAGCTATTTTTCGCTTTATCAAGACCACCCTCCTTTTCTATTCGTCGGAGTCCATCGTGAGGCAATCCTGCCAAGTATTCTTCAAAATAGACATCCAGCAATTCACGGGCCGATCGACTTTCCGTCTGTACTCGGTCTCCCTCAGATACACCGAGATGCTGTTCCAACCAATCCAATAAATCACCCTTTGGCTGATCACTTTCACTCTCCTTACCAAATACCGTGAGCTCTTTAACTTGATTATAATAGGCATAGGACGCATTCCCAATTCTAAACATTCGTGCCATATAGTCTCGCTGGTCCTCGGGCAAACTTGCTAGAGCTTCAGCTTGTTGCTGATTGTATTTTTCAATTGGGTGTCGCATGTTAAATCCTACCAAAATAAGGGGTGAATAAACCCCTTTGAAAATCACGTTTAAGTTTACCTACATTTTCAAAACTATACGCTAAATCAGTTGACTGATTAAATTCCAGAAATTTCCAGGTTTCAGGCTCCCAGCCCCCTAGATTACGACCATCTTCCGCAAGCAGACTAATTCCGTAAGTATCTTCAGGCCGGTCATAAACCTCATACACTAAGGCTCTTATACCTTCTTCACTTGGGTGAATGATGGTTACTAAATCACCCACCTGCCAAAATCGTAAAGACTGCACTTGCTCAACTCTAATCGGATGTAAAGCCAAATCAGGCCTTTTTTCATCAACTGAATCTTTCACCATTGGGAACATGATTTCCTCAATCTCTGCTTCCAACCATTGCTGATCATTCTGTTCCCTTTCTAGAGCAATTTGCAACCGATCCCGGTGATCGATGAGGAAATCCGTTATATCGATTTCTTTCTGAAAAGGCGCTCCAACGGGTTGCCAGCGGCTGACAAACGTTTCTTTAAAGGATTGGTAGAGCCCTTCTGCTACGTGCTGGTTCTTAAAAATCGCTAAACAAATCGCCAGCGCGCTCTGAGCAGGTCCGGAACCGCTGTACCCCCAACTAAAGCCATCGGGGCTGTGATTATATAGTTTCTGGCTTTTTTCTGGCAGAATTTCGACGCCATCCACAAACAACCTTTGGTTTCCTCCGATGGTACTGACACCATTGATTACAAAGGTCGTTTTCTCCAGATAAAAAACAGGTGCTTCCTTTTTCATGAGTTTCTAAACAATCCGGCGTAGCCGGACAATTTTACAGGTTTTTACGGATAAGCCCGCAATTCAGATGATTGCGGGCTCGTTTAATGCTGCTTATTCTTCCTCAGTAGGTTGCCAGTCAGTCAAGTTTGGGGCAATGAATTGAACGGCCTTCTGCGCTTCCTTAGCGGCCCAAAAGATAAATTTCTTATCCTCTTTCAGGGGGCGTAACCACCCCTTTAGGTAAGCCGCTGCATTATCTAACAGCTCCGGCGATGCAATCCCGGTAAAGGTGGATAGAAACGATGCGCCCAGCTCCGCCACTAATTCCTCTTTACTGTAGTTGGTCGATCCAAAGCGACAAAGCTGGGTAACTCCCTCCCGGTTTAATCGGCTTTGATGACCAGTTGCATGGGTCAGTTCATGAAATAATACTTTATAGTATTCAGCCGAACAAGTAAACTGCTCCAGGTCTGGCATATTCACGTAATCTGCAGAAGGTACGTAATAGGCAGCGTTTTTATTCGTATGGCGGATCAGTGGTGCCTTCGGCATAGAAGCGACCAAGTTTTCACAAACGGCAATGGTCCGATTCTTCTGCTGAGCCACTGTAAGCTGAGGAATCACAAAGTCTATTCCCTCTACATCACGGACATTAAAGACGTTATAGTATTTAATAAACGAGTTTTTCTTTGGTTCCTCCTTCCCATCGCGGGTCACGGTTTCGGTTTTACTGTCTACGACATTCCAATATACAACCGGCAAACTTTTAGCCCCTGCACGAATCTTACCGCCCTGCGCTTTGACCTGATTAAACGTACAGAAAAAAGGAACGTCATACGGGGTCAATGCCAGCAAGAATAAATTAATCCCCTGATAGGTAGTTTTGGTAAAATAGTTTTGTGGAGCGAGACCCGCTGTTGACCACGTTTTGTTCCAGGGATTAACACCTTCTTCAATTTTTTCAATAAACAGATTGGTGATTTTCTGGTAGATATCTACACTTTCTGACGAATTAGCAGTGGTTGAAACGGTCGATTTAGGGGTGAATTTCGTTTTCATAAGATTAAGTATTTAGCCGTTTAACTGATTGACTATGAAGTAAATTTACTCATTTATTTCATATTTTACAATGTAGATAAACTCATATTATGAAATATGTAAACATAATCCCCTTTTTTTCCCCGTCGTTCTTTTCTTGTTTTAACTGATTAATAAAAAACCCACGTTTCCGTGGGTCTACAATTTTTGGGTACAATTAGCTTATGGTTTAACTTGCTGATTTCTGGCTTGATAAAAATGGTTATACGTCAGCTCAAAGGCTTTATAAGGCGATATTTTCAAGAAACGGGCTAATTTGGAAATTTCCTCGATGGATACATTTTTGAAGCAGACCTGACGGTTTTTATACCAGGTTGTTGCTTTCATGTCCATTGATTCAGCAACTATTTTGTGCTTTAGCCCTTTGCGCCTTACATAATTTACTATGGTTTCATTGGTGGTTTTCATGGAGCTATGATGAATGGATTTACATTGACAGACCGCGTTTGGCTTCCTGCTCCTGGCTTATATCCTGCTTTGTATCCTTTAAATCGGCTCCATCCAAATTCCCTTTACCCGCTCCTGTGGCACTAGCGACTTCTTTATTCATAGCCGTTTGCAATTCTTTACCTGAGGTGCCCTCCCTGGTTAATTTATCCTGATCATACTGTGATTCTTTTCGCAGTTTTGTCTGACCATTAGTCGATACTTCAACTGTGTATTCTGTCCTAGCTACTGTATTGCCATCACCATCAACCACTTTAATATCACCAGTATTCGCTTTTGCTGAGGCTAGGGTTATTTGTTGAGTACGGTCTTGAATTTCTTGTTGTTTCTGCTGCTCTTCCACTCGCTTGCCAAATTCCGGCGTAGCAACCACTTTTTGACTCTCCTGATCATAATGGGCTAATTCTACTTTTTTGGCCCCCTCTGGTGTTTTGATTTCCATATAGGCTGACACCTGAGTTTGCGGCTTTTCCTGGGCTTTTTCAGCAACTGCGGCATAAGCTTCTACTTCTTTCTTATAGCGCCCGGCAATATTCTCCCGTCCATTAGGTTCCTGGTAGGCTACAATGAATGGGGTAGCCCGCTTTAAATCTTCATTATAGTCCTTTTCAGTAGGCCGCTGGACTTGCATGTAATTGGTAAGACCACGTTCCTGAAGTAAGGCCTTTTCCACTCGAATTAGATTTTCACGGTTGGCAGTAAAAGCTATCTCCAGCTCGGAGGAACGTGTACCATTTTGAATGATTGTGGCTTTGGCTTCTTTCTCAGCACCCTCTGGAATCGTTTTATTAATGGCCGTTGTGAACCGTTCCGCCAGTTGGGTGAGTCGCTGCTGTCCTTCCTGCTGATTCTGATGAACAAGCGTGATCAGCAATCGGCCGTCTGTTCGTTCATGCACATTTAGCTGAGCATGGATGCTTTCGCTTTCCGGTGACATATTCAATCGACCGGCCAGGTTTATATTCTGTCTGATCCCCCCCGGATCATTATCATTCGCCAGAATCAGTTTGTCGGCTTGGCTTTCCTTCAACAGCTTTTCAATGAGCACCGGTTGCTCTCTGGAAATATTACCGGCGGTAGCGATATACAATCGTTTTTCATCTGCTGCGGGTGGATTTAGTTGGTGGTAAGACAGTGAATCTATTGGGCTTTCATGAATGACTACTGTGTTAACCGGTCTTTTGTCATAATCTGTCCTGGATGACCACACTGCGTTTTCTTTCGACTGCTCAATACGGTTATATTCACTGTTTCGATTGATGGCCGCAATAACATGCTCTTCATTCCGTAAGGGGAACGATGTATTCACGATTACTCGGTCAGTAGCACCTTCCGGTGCTTTATAACCATACGTATTCCGCAACGATTCTAAATAGTTGTCGGGCAACTGGCCGGTGTCTTTTACGTGGCCCTGGATCGTTTTAAGCTGGTCAAAAAATGGTTTTGAATAGTATTTCTCCAGGCCAATTTCTTGAATGGCTTTTTTCTCAGCCTCTGGTATTGGTGTCAACTTACTTAGCTGATTGACGCCCCGCTCCAAAAACTCTTTGTAACTAAATTCCTTGTTAAAAATCCGGTCCTTAAACTCCTCAGCATAAATAGTGGCTTTACTTATCCCTCGACTTTCCAGATAGTCCGTCTCCGTGATCGTCTGGAACTTGAAGTTATGCTGAAAAGCCTGGTTATGCGAATGCGTATTCACTACTTGAGGTACTATGCGCTGCTGATCGACATCTCCCACATAGCGGGCTAATTTGTCATTTATTTCCTTCCAATCCGTTCCATTTTTAATCCGCTCAAAGCTAATAACGTCTCCTTTCTCCCGGTCGTGGTTGGGTGTATAAAAGTAATCATGATCTTTTCCTTTATACACAACAATCGTATCCTGCGTCTCGCCGAGAACCTTTTTATCCAGGACCGTTGCCGAGTTCGTTGATTTATCACGGTCAATCTCCCATCCCTGACGCTGGGCATATTCGCTCAGGTCTATTCGCTTCTTATACTCATCAAAGGTCGTCATACAGCTTACTTAGGATTAATGTAGGAACATTCAATAATGCTACTTTTTTCTACCATTTTTAAAGTAAAAAAATATTTTTATTATGGTATAAAAAATTAGCATACAATTCTAAGGAAGTTTTTGCTATACTTGCTAAAGAATGGGCTAAATATGTCAAAAATTTCAGTTTAATTGTATTAATATAATATTTAATATGACCATAAAGAATAAAATAGGAGTTTATTGGCCTGTTGCCATCGCAACTATACCAGTCATTTTCTATTTTTATTTTGGTATAAATTTCTTCCACAATCTTTATAGTTTTTCAATTGGAGATCCTTACGATGGGTTTGGTGTTTTTTGGGCTATACTCTGGTTCACAGGCATCGCCTGGGCTCTTCTTAAAGGAAATCAGACAAGCTATTTACAGGCAACCAGCCAGCGTGGTAGCCTATACCAAATTACCGGCTTGCGTGAAAAGCAGTTACTGCACGTTTCCGCGCTGGCCTACAATGAAGGCAGTAAACGAGTGATTAACCGCTTTCAACTCGATAAAAATAACGAACATGACCCAAGCGCGAAAACCCAGGCTTTATCAAAGCAGGAACCTGTAGCCACGTCAATCACCGGCAAGTTCCAAAACGGCGGGGTAAAAAAAGAAGAACCGCAGTCCAATTCACACGCCCACGACGCTGGATATACTGGAGTCAATCAACCCGCAAAGTCCATTGAATCAGGCCCGCTGGCAACCATCAATACGGCCCTAAAAGGGGTAAGTCAGTTTGACGAAGAGAAAGCAAAAAAACTTAGGGCCAACCTAAAAAACTTTGGCCCCAAGCGTAAGGAGACAACGCAATCCTAACTCTAAACCATAGCTAAACGCATGATGCTCCGTTTATTTATCCTGAATGCTAAAAGGCTAACAAGCTGCCCCCTACTCAATCGATTCCTATGGCAAAGCACCTATATAGATGTGCTAGAATCAATGGGTGATGCTTTGATCGACAGCGTATGTACAGTGCTGTTTACCGCCCTTTTCCTTTCAGTTTCCGGCCACTTACTCAGCTATATCTCATCGAAAAATTCAAGGGCTTTTATCACTCGTCTAGGGATAACAAAAAAGCCAGTTCGGCCCTAACCATTGATGCAGATCCTTACTATTAATCACTGAATATCAGCCAAATAAAAATTTCATTCGATTTCTTAATCAATTAATTCACCTGAAACACAACACGTTATGTTACTCTCAGAACAAAGAAGTACGCAGCAAGTAACGCGATCGGTAGCCTTTTTTATCATTGCCTTTGGGCTGATTATCCTGGGTCCCGAGGCTTACGCACAGTCAGGAGTATCGGGTTCGGTAAAAAACATTGCCAAGATTATCCAAACGGCAGCCAATGCACTTTTTATCATACTCATGGTAGTCGGCCTGATTCGAACCGTAGCGGGTTTTATTTCCAACTCCCCCAATGCGGCCCGAAACTTACTAATGCTTGTCGTAGGAGCAATTCTCTGGTACGGCTTTAACACCATTGTAGAAGATATCACCTCATCGGTTGGGGGCAGTTCAGCAGGTGGTTTTGAGCCTAGATAAGCTAGCGATGGAAGTACGGAAATCACTGGAACAAAAGACGCTGATTCTTGGCATTGAAATCCGCGATTTAGGCGTCACACTGGCCTTATTTTTTGGGATCATGATCTTTATTGGCATCCTCCGCATGTTTATTCCCATATCGGTCTGGTATAACATTGCGGGCATTGTAGCTATGGGCATATACATAGGAATTGTCCGCTATGGGCTAAAAAACAAGCACCCTTCATACATCGTCAGTTTGCTCTCCTATCACTTCTTTCAGCCCAGACGGATTTGGATGAAAAAGTTAAGTTTCCTTGATAAACGCAACCAACCCCATGTTCAGCGTCGACAACAACACAAAAACAGTTGATGAGATTATACCCATCTTTTCGGTAGAATCGAACCAACTTATTTTAAAAGATGGCCGGGTGGCAGTTGGATTTTCAGTCAATGGTATTGAGGCCGAAAAGCTGTCCGCTAAGCAGTACGATTATTTGAATACCCTTCTTTTCGGCGCATTGAAAGTACTACCAGAAGGAACTATTGTTCAAAAGCTTGACGCCTATTATTTCAAGGAGTATCAGGTTTCAACCCGTGACAAAACCTACTTTCAGCGCCGAACCATCGAGCATTTTTCCGAACGACAACTATTACTCCATGATGGCTATCTGCTGATCAGCATAGGACCCGAACTCGAACGGGATCGCAATGCAGCCAACACCTTATTTGCCCTAGGTCGGAGTTTAACGAAAAATCCGTTTGACCGAATTGAGGACCGACAAGCTGCAATTGAGCAGGTAGCGGCCGATTTTACGACCACGCTGGCTTCGTTTGATGGTATTTCGTTCAATCGCCTGGATGATGAAGGTTTGCAAAACCTCTATCTGCAATATTATAACCTGGAGTTTGACAAGGATTATCAGCCAACCGATGCGTTAAGAACGTTCTCCCCTTCTTCAACCCATGCGGCCATTGGTGAAAAGCGGGTGAATGTGATCACGATGTCTGGTCAGGGTAGTCCGCTGGAGCCCTTCGCGCGCAATGCCAGAAACATAATGTCGCCCTGGTTGTATCCACTGACCAATTACCTCTACTTCCCGCATGTACTAAGCGTGTCGATAAAGATCATGAATAAAGAAAAGATCTTATCCGACATGGACACAACGGCAAAGGTCATTCAGAACCTCGACTTTATGATGACGCAGGATAATCGAATCAAGCGGGAAGAAATCCTTGACTTTACTGAAGAAGTCCGTAGTGAAAATAAAAACATTGTTTCGACTTCCGTTAGCGTCATTCTCTATGGGGGAAACACCTCAGAGCTGGAACGTCATATCCAGCGTACCGTGGCTGCTTTCCGGGAAATGGGTTCATCGGACTGTTTTATTGAAAGCATGGATACGGCTAATCTATTCATTGCCAACGCACCCGGCAACTCCGACCAAAACTACCGGTGGCTGACGATGACGGGCGATAATGGGGCCGCCTATCTAAATTTTTTGACCAAATACACTTCGGATGTGAAAGGTGATTTACTGTGTGATCGCTTTGGGGTTCCAGTTTTAGTCAATCTGTTTAATACCGAATTAGAGAATCAAAATGCCCTGGTAATCGGGCCGACGGGGAGTGGTAAATCCTTTACGATGGCCTGGTTTATCCTGCAACGATTTGACCGGGGCGAACCACAAATCATCATTGATGTGGGCGGCACCTACCTCAGTGCATCTATTGCGCTCGGCGGCAAATATTTTGAGTACGACCCCGAGCGACCGCTAAAATTCAACCCCTTTTTAGTGGAGCGAAATCCAGATGGAACGTTCGTTCTGAATGGCGATAAAAATAATTTTCTAACGAATTTATTAACTGTTATTTGGAAAGGGCAGAACGGCACCGTTCGGCAGTCAGAACGGTCTGTCCTAAACGAGTTGCTTTTACTCTATTACGTACACTACAACAAGCAGTCCTTAGCTACAGATTCAGCGATTACGGTACCTTCTTTAGCAGGCTTTTATGAATACATAATAGACTATATGGATTCAAGCAGTGCGGATCGGGAGTATCAGAAGCAGGCCGGATCTTTTCATTTTGACGAGTTCTTATTGTGCCTAAAACCCTTCGCCATCGGGCACTATAAGGAGGTCTTAAACTCGGATGAGTACGAGGATTTAGCGGAACAGAAGCTGATTATTTTCGACATGAAAAAAATCAAAACGAACCCTATTCTTTACCCCGTTGTGGGCATGCTCATTACCGAATTAGCTGCCGATCAGCTAGCACGCTATCCCAAAATCAATAAATGGATCTATATGGACGAAGCTTGGTCAATGCTTTCGGACACCATGACCGACTTTATTGAATTGATGTACCGCACGATTCGGAAGAACAACGGCAGTATGACCATTATTACCCAGGGTATTAATGAAATCATCACCTCTCCGATCGGTAAGGCCATCAAAGTAAATGCATCGACCAAATACATTCTACGCCACACCGATACGGAAGAAATTGATGTGCTTTCCAAAGAGCTGGCCTTCACCCAGCACGAAAAAGATAAAGTGCTCTCGCTACAACTTGACAAGCACTACCGGGAAATCTTTTTAAAGCAAGGTGAATACGGTAAGGTATTCCGCTTAGAAGCTCCATTTGCCGTCCAGGCCGTTTCCACCTCAAAGCCCCAGGAACGAGAAACATTGCGACAGCTCACAGCTGAATACGGGGACATTTACGCGGCTATCCAACAATTTGTCGAACTTAAAAAAACGGGAAAACTATGAACATGGCCGGATTAATTCTGCTTCAGGCTTCCTACAACATAGGCGAAATTTTCTTTCGCGCGGCTCAGAAAATTATTGACGGGATGGCTACGAAATGCCTTACGTTCATTCCACTCATGCTCTTTCTACACGTGGTGATTTCGCTGGCCAAAATGTATTTTGGCGATATGCGGTTTGATCCATCAGCTATCATCAAAGTGATAGCCATATGGATTTGCCTGGCCGCTTACTCCCCTTTAGTTTATGCCATTTATGACGCTACCCTGTGGTTCACAAGCTTAACAGGAATTGATAGCAGTACAGATATTTTAAAGTCTTTAAACACACTCTCAGAGACGGGTTATTTAAAGAAACATACGTCTGAATTTTCCTTTCCGAACGTCAAAGTGCCCTTCGACGATGCCACGTCGTTTTTTACCTGGTTGATTCTGGCCGTTGAAAATGGCTTAGCGATGATAGTCCGGCTGTTTGTTGAGCGGATAAAAAGTATGCTCTTGGCCTTTACCTTAGCCTGTGGGCCGGTTGCCTTTACCATAGCCACTATTCCAGGCTTTGGTGGAACCATTGGCCACTGGCTGCGCATCTTTATCTCTACATCACTTTGGGGTTTAACCCTGTCCATTCTGGATGCCATCATGGCCGGTTTTATTCAGGAATTCGATATTCCAACAGGAACAACGCTCTCCGAAGCCTCAGCCGTCCTTGACGTCTTAGTCATTAATGGAGCTGTTATTCTCATGTACTTAAGTGTCCCCCTGTTAACCTCCTTCTTTATTGGCAGTGCGGCATCAGCGTCATTTCTACGTGCAGCACAGGGTGCTGCGGGTTCAGCGGCCATGATGGCGGGTGGAGCGGCCAACAAAGCTCTGAATGATTATCGTCAGGATCGTGACAAACGAAAACAGCAGCAGCGTGAACGCCAAAAAATGCTAGAAAGCAGTGATCAAACAGCCTAAACGAGCAATCATGGTAACAGAAACGAATAAACTCGGTGTGGCCGTCAATTTTAGTAAGGCATTTACGGCTCTGAAATGGATTACAATCGTTACAGTCTTACTTTTATTTATTTCCAATGCCTTTTGGGGATGGACCTATTCGACTAGTTTAAAGGAAGCTCGCCAAACAGTATACGTCGTTTCAGATAAAGGTACGACGGCTGCGGTTGAATCGCCCACCGCTACTCCTTCGGTGTATGAAGCCCGAAATCACATAAAAAACTTTATGCGCCTGATGTTCAGCCATGATGCGGAAACCTTTAAAGACCGCATCGATCTGGCCTTTAAGCTAATTAACCGGCAGGATGGATTAGCCATTTATCAGACGTTTCGGGAAGGCAAAGTCCTGGAGAATTATAACCGTTATTCGATTCGAACGGAACTGCAAATTGATAGCGTCACAGTCAATGTGTCCTCCCAACCGTATACGGGTATTGTCTACACGCAGCAGAAGGTACTTTATCCCGACGAAGTTCAATACGTCCCGATCGCAGCCAAGTTCAATCTGATTCAGACGTACCGCTCCGAGGATAATCCATTCGGATTACAGATTAAAGAGTTCAATTTCATTGAATACAACCCAAAACGAGAACCCTGATGAATATCCTATGGACACTGGCGTTTTGGTCCATCCTGCTTCCGGCCACAGCGCAGCATTTAGACACGATCACTGTCTCTGTCGAAGGAACGAGCTACGTCATTTTTGACGAGCCAATTAGCTTGGTAAACCTGGGAACGAAAGCCTACGTGGGTAAGGTGGAAAACGAACGTATGCTTTTTTTAAAAGCGTTAGCGCCCAATGCGACACCGACTACCTTATTAATTCAAGCGGGGTCCAAGCTGTTTACCGGTTACATTCGATACGAGCGAAACCCATCAAAAAGCTTTTATGATTACCGGGTATTGGATGAGGGAAATACCAGGTCTAATCAGCTTTCATCAACGGTAGCTCCGGCGAGTTCGAAGCTTACCCGGATGAAGGTAATCAAGCCAAATACCCATATTCGGGAAGAGAAGGACGGGATTGATCTGGAATGTGTACAGCTTTTTAACGATGCCGAACGCACCTATTTAAAGATTGCTTTTCACAATACGACCACAGTTGCCTACGTACTGGACATCGTTTCGTTCACCTACAAGGAAAAATTACCCCGTCGACTGCGCAACAAGGTCGCTCCACAATTTGAGGAAATGAAACCGGATGATCGGCTAGAACCCGCCCGAATTGAAGCGGGGCGGACGGAAGCGTTTTATTATTCCCTTCCGCTCTACTCCACCACGGAAGATGGCTATCTGGAAATCATCTTCCGGGAAAAAGTAGGTGCCAGGGTCGTCACTCTGGAAGTACCTGCTCAAAAAATCATGAAAGCCCCCTTGTTGTAACTCCAACCTGTTTCCAATATGACACTCCAAGCCAAACTATTAGGCATTCTGGGGATTCGAAAACGACCCGAGATGAAACCGAATCCTCCAACGGCAGATAGCTCGTTAGGGGATTATCCGGACCAACGGGTTCAAAAGGCCCGCGCAATAGCGGCAAAAAACAAGATGACCTTGCTTATCCTGTTGGCACTCGTTTTAATCGCCGGTGCTTTGTTCGGTTTACGAACGGTCAGTTTGGGGCTAAGAGGACTGCGAGTAACTCCAGATGACCCAAATCTGTATAAAACCGTAAAAACCAGTACAGGAAAATCGAGTATGGTTAGTTCCGTTGAGGCTGAAATCAATAACAACAACCTGAATGGGCAATCAGCAAATCCTGATGTAAACTATATAGCCCGTAAATGGAATTACAAACCGGTCGGTCAACTCCCGTCGAAAAAACTCCTTGATACAGCTCAACTAAAGACAACTCTGCCCATCCCTGTTCAGGCAATCAAAAAAGATTCATCAGTAGCCACTCCTTCTAAAGTAAGAATAGCTGCTCGAAAACATTATCCTAAGCGCCAACAGTCAAGGGATGTTGCCCTGAATGACGATCCGTTTAATACAGTTCATGTCACCTCGGCAGAATCAGTTACTGCTTCTGAATCGCGTCCTTCAGCTACACCATCGGTGGTCAGCTCCAGCAAAGAGGTTGACGGAGTACGCTATATTCCTGCGGCTGTTTACGGCAAGCAAATGATACGAACGGGCGGAAAAGTTCGCTTTCGTACCACGGAAGCTGTAACCTTTCAAAGTGTATATATACCCCGTAATACCATTTTAACGGCGGTGGCTTACTTAGGCTCCGGGCGAATTCAATTTCAGGTACCGGCCCGTATGATAGCGGGTCAGAAGTTACCCGTTGATTTGATGTGTGTTGATACCGATTATCAGACAGGTATTACCTACAATTATGATTATGTCAATGACAATATGCGTCAGGTCGGCGGCTCAACTGTTAACGATGCTGTCAGTAGCGCTTCGACGTATATACCCTATAGTTCGGCGTTGGGTGTAGTAGGTTCGCTTGGGTCTTCAGCAGCTCGTGGAATTGCCAACGCCGTTACATCTGGCAGCCGCCAACGCTCAATACAACAGGTAGAAATTCAGGATGGCTACCAGGTTTTTTTCAAATCAACTAAATAGAAATCAAGATCATGAAACGGAAAATCATTTTAGCAGGTGTACTTTCTTTCTGCATGTTGATCACCAGATCCGTCAACGCGCAAATCGCCATCGACGTGACAGCCATTCAACGATTAATTGAACTTAAGAATCTGGTTGATAAGGCAAAAAAACAACTTGGTGAATTACAAAAAGGGAATACCATTAACAATGGTACCCGACAGAATACCAGTGCCTTGCTTGAAACAGAGATTGAAATTGAAAACCTGTTACGGACAGCAGACGAGTTTCTCAACATTGCTGCCCGATTCAATAAATTTTCGGACGTTGGCAAACTGGATACCTTCGGTGGGTATTCAAAGGTTCCTTACAATGAATACATCCAGCCGCTTTTATGGGATCAGGCCTATATTTTCAGTATTGTTCAAAGTAATCAGGACTTGAAGGAAACAGATGGCATGAAATTGTACGATTACATCCAAACGGGTAGAACCGCCGAAAGTCAGGCTGAGGTCGCGGATTTGGGGGAATATTTTGAAGTAAAGCGGAATACGCTGAATCGGACCTATGGCCTACAGACCGTTATGCAGAAACGCAAGATCCAGCAGGCGCTCGTCTATTATAAAATGGCCGAGGAGATCGAGAAAAAAGCTTTCGCTATGAATCTGGCCGTAAAAGGTGACATCAAAGGTACGCCCCTGATGGTCGCCAATAAAGGCCTTTTTAGCACCGGCTCCTTAGCGAATGGCGATGTCTTCAATGATCCTTTTTCATTTGACAATACCTGGAATGATGGTGCGATGCAGAATATGCTACAACTTCAATCAGGAGGGACAGGAACGGGGGGGCTTCTACAGGCGATTGGCGATTTGTTTAAAGGACCTGACCAAAAAATGATGGAACTCCAGGTCCAGAATATGATTGCCCGTGCGCAGGCTGATGCTCTTAAAACGGCGATGGCTTCCTTTCAAGGAAGTTCAGGCGTGAATTATGGAGCTTTTTCGCAAGATCCATCGACCGGCGCTGCGGCCTTTGGTACATCTTCGGCCGCAACCAGTCTTCGCATGACGACCGGTGAACGGATCGCCAATCAAAAAGGGGCCATCGATCTTTACGTAAAAGCGGCTGAGCTCCGTCAGAAGGGCGACGAATTAATGTTTGAAGCGGTTCAGCGGACTGCTGAACAAAAATATGTCGATGGGGCGCGAGAACGAAGTTTCCAACGGTATGCCTTAGCAGCCATTAAGTTATGAAACCCTGTCTGTCTATTCTGCTCATCAGTTTAATGAGTATGGGGTGCTCGTCTAATCCGAATACACCTGAGCATATTTGTGAAGTTTACCTGAGCTGCATTAATGCGCAAAAATGGGAGCTGGCGTCCAGGTATGTATTCGATGCGACGCCTTCACTTCTGCAACTGTCACCCCTGCTGACCAAAAATTATCAGTACAGGAAGTTCAACTTTTACCGGGCTGACTACGGAAAAGATTCGAGTCGGGTACGAGTTAAGGGTGTGCTCATCTATGCCGATGAGACGTATTTAGATTCTGTTTTTTTGTTAGAAAAAGACTCAACCCAAACACCAAATGCATGGAAAATAAAATCACTCTAAAGAGCAGGTTACCCCTCATTACGTTTATTGCATTGGCATTACTGGGGTTTTCGGTCATGGTGGCTGAACTCATCGTACATGTTTCAGCTAAGAAACATAAAGCCATGTTGCCTACCTTAAGCCCAACCTCAATGGAGCCAAAGCAGGTGTTACTGACGGTTTACCAGGAGGCTAATAAATACTTTCTTGGCGATAAAACAGTATTGAATCAGGCTGTCTTTAAATACTGTTCTAAACCGCTTATCCATGAATTCAGTAAAACGCCGGGTATTATGGAACAGACGTTTGCCAGGGAAACGCGCATTGGAAGATTAAAAAAGGTCGAGGTGATATCGCAGCACAATCAAGGTGTCGATTCAGCGATGGTCAGTGCAAGAGCATTCTATAGCGATGGCTTTTCCAAGACATTTAATCAGCTATTCGTCAAAGAGAATGGCCAGTGGAAATTAGGCCTGTCATACGGACGTGACATTAACTGACCCATTTAGGATCTGTCCCTGTAAATCGCCATTCAGGTAATCTTATTACAGACTAGTTTACATTTCCCTCCGGTTATGCATATTAATCAACTTAAAATTGGAGTCTGGAGTCTAACTCTTCTACTACTGGCTTTGCTTGGCCTGGAGGGGATGGTTCAATATAACCCGCTCCTATTTATCCCTTTTGTATTGCAACAGGTTTTTAAAACTGGCTTTGTTCTCCGTGTAGGGTTTATTTTCCTGTACGCCTGCTGCTTCTTACTGCCTGAAACCTCTTTACAGGCCGAACTAGATCGAAAAAAGCAAAAGAGCTTATTTAGTGTAGGCCGGATTGTCTTACTGCTTTTAGGAGGTTGTTTTTTATTAGGTTGTCTACTGCTGTTTACATTTGAGCTCTTTCACTATAGCTATTACGCGGAATTGGTGGGGCTGCTTTTGGTGATTCTCTCAACCCCATTTTTAACTCACTCCATAAAAGGTGATCAAACGAAGTATAAAATACCAACGGATAAAAAGCAGATCGATAACCCAGATTCATTCAGTTTTCGGGGAGCCAATGGAACATGGGTAAACATTCCGAATCCGGCTCGGGGCGTGGGAATTATTGGTTCCAATGGCTCAGGCAAAACGGCTTCGGTCGCACACCAGATTATCGCTCAAGCTGCCTATAAGAATTACACGGGTGTGCTTTTTGATTTTAAGTTTCCCTCTCTCACCGAGTATGCCTATAATCACTACAGCCGTTCTGAATGTCAGGTCGATCTAGCCATCGTCAATTTTGTCGACCTTTCCAGAAGCCACCGGATTAATCCACTCCTACCCGAACTGTTATACTTTCAGGCGTACGCCTATGAATTTGCAGCTGCGTTCTATTGTACACTTAACCGAAAAGCTATTCGAGAAAAAGACTTTTGGGATACTTCTGCTATTTCCATACTTGCGGGCGTCATCTGGTACATGAAGATTCATTATCCGAATTACTGCACACTCCCGCACGTACTCAATATGATCCTGGGTCATGATGTATACCAGTTGATCGGGTTATTAGAAACCAACTATGAGACCAAAACGATTGTGGCTAGCGTCAGTACAGCCATTCGAACTAAAGCAGAACCTCAGTTAGCGGGTCAATATGGTACCTTACAAAATGCGCTGGGGCGAATGAATACCAAGGAAATAGCCTGGGTACTGTCGGGCGATGATTTTGACATCAACTTGAATGATCCCCAATACCCTAAGCTGCTTTGCATCGGTACCAAACAGGATATTATTGAAGCTCTTTCACCGGTTGTTTCCTTACTCATTACGGCTTCGCTAAAACAGCTAAATAATCCGGATAAATTACATAGTATGGTTCTGCTGGATGAGGGGCCTCAGTGCTACATACCGAATTTATCCGATCTACCCGCAACGGCGAGAAGCAATAAAGTAGCTACTATTTATATGGCACAGGATATAAGTCAAATGATTAAAGCATACGGGAAGGAAGAAGCTTATGCGATTATATCCAACTTAAACACCCAGTTATTTGGTAAGAATCCCAATATCGAAACGGGCGAGTATGTGAGTAAGCTGTTTGGGAAAGAGGAAATGCTTCAACGGAATGAAAGCCAGAACCGAAGTAATCCCAACGGTATAGATTCAAAGTCTGGCTCCCACAGCCAAGGCGTAAGTTTTTCTCTTCAGGACAAAGCATTGTTTAAACCTCATGAAGTTAACCGAATGGAAACCGGCGAATTTGTGGGCATTACAGCCGAAGCGGTTGAGCCCGTTTTTCATACTCGGTTAAAGCTGCCTACTTATACCTTTGCCGAAGGGACGAACCGTAAGCTACCCGTTTTTTATACGGACGTCGATGCTGATTTAAATTTTGAACGCATACGGGTTGAGTGCGAAGCCATTGTAAAAGGACTAATTCAGCCAGAGAACGAACATAATTTGATAGGCGGTAATCTGCGCTAGTCTATTACTTAACTTTAACCGGGATTCTTATCGCACCGGGGCGTAAATTATCGATTCCAAACTAGATTTACAGTTTACAACTACTGGTTCTTCGTCTCAATTAGGAGCATTTTGTGATACAGTGGTTTTAGTCAGTAGCCTACGTTTGTATATACTGCCGAACCAGCAGACCTTCGAGCCATTCTTAATGTGGCTCATATCTTTATCCGATTGAACATAAGCTATAGGTTAAGTAGTATTGCCCTGTTTCCCGGCAGCAGGATTCCAGACAGGAAACAGACGACTACTAACTTTTTCACCTTTACGCTTATGGCCAAATACACAATCATGTTGCAAACTCCCCGCAAGCCCAAGGCGGGTACCAATGCCGATGTTGAAGCACGAATTTTAGGCACGCACGGGGCCAGTGCCTGGCGAGTTTTAGACTTACCCAATGTCGATGACCGGGAACAAGGTAGCCAAGACTATTACAGGCTGGAGTTTGATGATTCATTTGGAGACATCACCGGTTTGGAGCTACGCGTCAAGAAAGCCGATGAAGTAGGTCCTGAATGGTTGCTGGAAACAGCCTATATCTGCCGAGTTAGCTCGCGCCAGTTGTATAAGCTACCCTACAACCAGTGGATCAATCCAACCTCACATACTAACTGGGTTTATGCAAGGCTGACCAGTGTGCAACCTGAGGTATTAAACGAGTCGGCATTTGGCGTAACTAACCAGTTTTTGTGGTAATGCTGACTTATAGTCAACGCTGGCCAACTTCTAAAATGAGTCGGGCATTGGCCTGCCTGGGTTGAGACAGCTATCTTTGTAAATAGTCTTAGAAGCGGTTGCTTTTGAGCCGTATGGCCAAACTCAACAACCCTACTATCAAAATCGAAGTGATTCGAAAGTTGTCAGTAGAGGTCAGCCGCCTTTTTTTAGGTTATTGCCAACCGTCTCACAAAAACTATCCTACTTCAGATGAGAAAGAACATCCGATCCGTGTAGTCAAATGAGTGTTTTTGTTGATTTTACTATCAGTCCATTGGTCCTGCTCCGGAATGCCGGCCCATGGCCTACCGCTCACCGCAGCTCAAGGAACGAACGTACGGTATCAGAAGAGGAGCACAAGTCATGATCCATAGCTCTACCTGCTAAACTGAGATAGATTTACCAAACTCTTTACTTATGAACAACAAATCACTTTTTCATCGGAATCGGCTGGCAGCCAATGCGCTGCTGGTTATATTGTTGAGTACGCTCTTGGGCTCAGCTCAGGCACAAACCGAGTCGGCTCACCAGCGCGAGCTATTTACGATTGTCGAACAGCCCCCCGAATTTGTGGGTGGCATGAGAGCCTATGAGTCGTTTATGAAAGCCAAGGTGCGCCAGCTAAAGGACACCTCGAGCCGGAAGCTGACCGGTAAAGTGTTTGTTAGCTTTACGGTCACGGATCAAGGGGCAATTGAAGAGGCAATGGCCTTGAATCGTCAGGGATCCTGGGAGGCAACAGAAGCGGTACGGTTGGTGCAGAGCATGCCCGCTTGGAACCCCGGTAAGCAGGCGGGCCATGCGGTGAATGTCAAGTATAACTTACCGATTAAGTTTAGTGAACACTAATGCGAAGGGATATAGGCAGCAACGTAGGGTACGTTTGCAGAATCGTACATAATTCCTCATAGGCTGATAATAGCACTACCAAATTTCATAAAACCCGTTAACTAAGGGGTAAGTATGAAATTTGATTACGCGAACGGCATTGTGAAGCGTTCTTTAAGGCAAACAGAATGGCAGATCAAGCCTGCCTGTTCTGGTTCAATCAACCGACCGTTTGACTGAAAAGTCTCTGACGGTCTGTAAATCCTCTATCCTTGCAAAATAGTAGCCAGGTGAGGATTTGTGTACGATTCTGCAATGCGACCCAACGTACTGCCTTCAACGGGCTTCGCTTAGCTTTACTTTAGAAGCCTCTTGCGCTGGTCTAGGCATAGATCGATGAAGTCTTCATAGCCTACTTCACCGATCTATGGCTAAACTAACCATGGTA
>NZ_MKUD01000079.1:14091-26581 GCF_001898575.1 Spirosoma sp. 48-14 | reverse complement strand
TTCAGAAAAGGCAGCATTTTGTGAGAAAATGTAAAAGTATTTGCCTATTACCATTCGTTGTACTTCCTCTCCCAAGCCAGCAACTAACTACTGCTAGAAAGACTTGCTTATGCGCTTGACCAGCTTAGGCTGGTAGATGACTCCTGCTCATGGCTTTCTCTAGTTTAGCTGTTAGTTGATCCCTGGTTTATGCGTTCCGCTACCTGGCAGCTTCTTCTTGGCTGCTTACTTGGTCTACTCCCTCTCGCCTGTGTGGACCCCGAAGAGCTACTGCTGCGGGGCACGGTCGATATTATCGTCGTCGAGGGCACGATTACCAATCGAGCAGAACCCCAACTTATTCGGATTAACCGCTCTAAAGCCGATCCGCTCACTGGTCGATTTGGCACGACTCCCATGACCAAAGCGAAGGTGGAAGTGGTAGTGGATTCGGCTCAGATTATCCCCTGTCACGAAACTCAGGCGGGCAGTTACCAGCTGCCCGCCGATTTTAAAGGCCAAATTGGTCATGCCTACCAACTACGCTTTGTTTTGCCCGATGGTAGCCACTATCAATCTAATCAGCAAATCATGCTGTCAGTCCCTCCAATTCAGCGAATCTACGCGCAGTTCAATCCGGAAAGTCTGGCACCCGGGGAAGCGATCGGTGGTAGCTACAGAGCGGCTCATGACTTTTTCCTCGACGCCCAGGACCCAGCCGGTCAGTCTAATTACTACCGTTGGGAGTGGACACTCTGGGAAAAACAAGACTGGTGCCGTTCGTGTGCCATGGGGGTCTATTCAATCAATACGGTCTTATCGAGGTATTCCGCTAACGGAGCTCCCATTTTCGTTGCCGGGGATTCCCTATTGGAAGACTGTTTTTACCCCCCGGCCACAACCATTGGTCTGGAACGCTATTTTGTCTATGATTATTCATGCCGTAGCCAGTGTTGGGCTGTCATCCACAGCCATCAACTCAATGTCTTTGCCGATACCTATACCAATGGCTCGTTGCTAACAGGGCGAAAGGTTGCTCAAATTCCTTATTATCAACATGCCTCTTGTTTGGTGGAGATTCGGCAGACGGCGCTCAACCCCCAAGCCTATCAATACTTTAAACAGTTCGAAGAACAAACCCAGAAAACGGGCAGTCTGGCCGATTCTCCGCCAGCGGCATTAGGTGGTAATATTCACAATAGGGCTGATGCACAAGAAGGGGTGGTGGGTTATTTCACTGCGTCGGCTGTCTCATCGACTCGCTATTGGTTAGACCGAACGGATGCCACTAAATTGCCTTTAGGCGCCAGCGACCCGGCAGGTGCTTCGGGTTTGCCCGGTGCCGAGTTATTTTATGCGCTCAATGGCCGTCAACCCAATCCTGAGCCGTCCCCACCCAATACTCCCACGGTACAGATTCTATATAAGTCCCTGACGACTCGTCCATTCACGGCCATCTGTGAATCCAATGAGAATCAAACGCCGGTTAAACCCGAAGGTTGGCGAGACTAATTTTGTTCAATAATCTCTTGTATGTTAGCTAAAGTACAAAACCTTAGGCTAAACACGGTTTCTCGAAACGCCCGAATTATTGATACCCCCTCGTCTCAAGTGGGAGCGTTTTTGTGAGACTGTTGGGTATAACCAAACAAAGAGGTGGCTAGACACTATCGGCAAATTTCCGACCACAGCGGTGGGCCGCATGTATCTAAAAGATAAATGATGTTATTTAACACAAGAAAGGTGTGCTGAAATAATCACTCAATTATCGATTTACACAGAGCGGGCAATCTTCTCCAACACCCGGTAGCTATCACCAAATTTGCATAGCGCATCACAATGGGTCCGAAGCTCAGACATGAGCATGTAGCGAATAGGGGTATTCGTTTGCTTAATTGATGGACGGGTTAACTGAATTTCAACTTCTTTCCGACGGCTGTCAGGGACAACTAAATAGAGCGTAGTGGCATGATCGGGTAGCGAGCAGACTAAATCCGTCAATCGTAAAATGCCAGAGTAAATAGAGGTACTTTTCTCTACTTCGAAGGCACAAATAATTCGACCGGTGCCTTTTTCTAACCAGACAATGTCAATTAGGCCGATCGTCTGGCTCGTTTCAGCCGAGACAGGTAGGGGAGGAAGAGCAGGTAAACTCAGGAAGGAAAACGAATGTCCGTTATAGTGACGGGACATGTCATTTCGGGCAGCGGCCACGTCGTACCCCAGAGCTCGACCAATGGTTAGCAGGTGATACTGCATCTCGCTATGCGTATGTTCTTCCTGTTGTTCATCTACCACACCTTTGTGGCGTTTTTCTATTTGTTTCTGAAGCTTTTCCCGATCAACGGCCGGTTGATCGGCCAGTCCCGGCACCAGCAGGTTACCCGCTCCCACCTCGAATAACAAACCCGCCAGGGCACCCAGGTCGTTTGACAGCACAGACCGGTACTCGTTGTTTACCGTCAGCATCTTTTCGCGGATGGCTAGGTATTCCGACCACGATCCTAGTTTCCGACGCTCATTAAAGAGTCGGTTATAGCCATTAATGATCGCCGTATTAAAAGGGGGGACCCAGGTTGGGTGCAAGAAATAAAGAATACTGGCTACGGCGGGCCCTAGGCCTTTGATCTTATACGCATCCAGTTTGTGAATTTCGTTGACGATGGTTTCGGGTTTGGTGGCCTTCAGGCAGCATTCCAGAAACTGGCCAAAGTATCGCTTGTGGTCCTGATTCTCATAAATATCTGGAATACGCAGCTTTGGTTTCCAGTAGAAAGGGTGCGACGCGCCTTCAAATACCTGTTTCTGCTCGGTAATGCAGGTAAGCACAAACTCAAGAGAACTGCCTTTGAAATCGTTGGGAAACGAACCGTCTTTAATGTCACTGATGACTTGTAAGACGCCACGCCGAATCGAGCGAAAGGCTTTCAGGCGGTCTTCATTGTGCAGAAACCAACTTTGGTAAATCAGATTCGGGTTTTGTTTGTAGTCGTCAATCAGGCGGGTAAAGGAGTCAGCAAGCATGATAGGGGGTAAAGCAACAAGTCAGGTGACTAAGTTGATGGATGAAAGGCAGATAAACAAGTGACTGCAACTAAATCGAATGACAATATGCTATTTGGATCCGTAAATTCTATAAGTATAAAGGGGTAATCTTGTAAAAACTCAGGTCAATAACCACAAGTTATGTAGAGGAACAAACGCATATCTCAACGCAATGAAAAGTAACGTATTTAAACTAGCTGGCTTCTTCGTACTGATAGTGGGAGCTATGACCGCCTGTACTAAAAATAGTGAGGGTATAACACCACAGGAACATGATGCCAATGTTTATCAGCAGATCATGCATGCGAACATGACGCAGATGAATGCTATGAAAATGACAGGAGATGCCGATCATGACTTCGCGATGATGATGCAAATGCACCACCAGGGTGCCATTGACATGGCTAATCAGGAACTCAAGAGTGGTACTGATCAACCTATAAAAACTATGGCACAAAACATTGTTACTTCCCAGACGGCAGAAAAAGCCCAATTTGCCCAGTTTCTTAGCAGCCACCAGCCAATGGCATCAGCGGCTGGTCAGTCCTTCGATATGATGGCTATGCAGGATATGGATAAAATGATGAAAGCGCAGGATACCCGTATCCTGACGGGCCGGTCCGATGTAGACTTTGTTGCGCTCATGATCGATCACCATCAGAGTGCTCTCGATATGGCACAGACTGAATTAAACTACGGTACGGTTGAGAGCATGCGTCAGATGGCTCAGAAAATCATTGCTGAGCAAAAGGCCGAAATTAGTCAGTTTCAGGATTGGCTTATCACCAACAAGCCCTATTGAGGAGTTGTAATGTATCATTTATCTCTAACTAACGAAAACGGATGAAAACGAATAAATTCATTGCAGCGGGACTGGGTGTGGCACTCCTGCTCACTCAACCAACGCTGGCTCAGAATCCTGGCAATGCCATGATGAAGTCCATGCAATCGGGCATGAATCAGATGATGAGCATGAAAATGACCGGCGATCCCGATCATGACTTCGCCATGATGCTTAAGATGCATCATCAATCAGCCGTAGAAATGGCTGATTTAGAGATTAAGCAGGGTAAAAATGCTCAGGTAAGAAAAATGGCTACCCAGATTAAAGCAGCTAATCAAAAAGAGATAGGAGAATTGACGCAGTTTATGAGTAGCCACAAACCTCAATCATCTTCGTCCAAGTTAGGACAAGAAGGAATGAAAATGATGCATAGCGGCACCCACTCCATGAACGGCAATATTGACCACGACTTTGCCAGTATGATGGCCCAGCATCACCAGCAGGGCGTTGATATGGCCCGTGCATCTTTGAAGGAAGGAAAGACGGAGAGAATGAAGGCAATGGCCAATAACGTTATCAAGGTGCAGACTAAAGAGATTGGCGAATTAAAGCGGCTTGAAGCAAGTCTGAAGGGTTGATCAACGCGATTAAGCCACTACCAATAAATGTATAATAATAATTCTGATTATCAGTGTAATAACTGGTATTACGAACATGATTGGAGTTAGGTTAACCATTTCAGTAAGGGAGTTAATAGTGAAGTAAAAAGGGTTTGCCGACCGGCAAACCCTTTTTATAATCAGAAGTTATACCCCAGCCCGCCCCCAACAGTGCGGTAACGTGTGTCATAATCGGTGTGTAGAAAGAGGTTCTTGCTGACTGTGTATTGCAACTCAACGTGCGCGCGCAGGTAGCCTCCAATCAACCACTGAGTCTGATACTGGAAATCTAAGCGGGGAAACAACATCTGCTGCCCATTGAGTTGAAAACGGACGTTGCCACGTGTGTCGAGTTTAACCTCTGACTGAATCAAAAACGGCAACATATACCGAATACCCGCCACCGCCCGGATGATGCGTTGATCCCCAGTTGGCTGTCCTTCTTCGGGCCGTATCCGGCGCAGGAATTCCTCGTTACCTCCATCTATTCCAGCAAATACCCGAAACCAATCGCCGAGGTAGCGTTCATAATCCAAATCGAACTCGAACCGATTTGTGCGCCAGTCGTGGTCACCCCCGGCAACGATGGCGTTTTTGTTAGTAGAGACATTTAGATTAAAGTAGTTGATCGGATAACCAGGTTGCAGGAAGCCCCAGACAAACGGCTGATTGTCGCGCATGTCGCGCAGGTGAAGTTTTTGAATAGCAGCGATGGATGAGTCCGGTTTGTCGCCATAGCTAACCACGCGGGCCATTCCGCTGAGCATATGATACAGCAGATGACAGTGAAAAAACCAGTCTTTCTCGTCATCAGCCATAAACTCAATCGTGACGTTTTCCATGGGCGATACGTTCACCGTATGCTTCAGGGGTGAATACTGACCCTGCCCGTTCAGTACGCGGAAGTAATGACCATGCAGGTGAATCGGGTGCATCATCATGGTATTGTTCGTCATACGGACACGCACAATTTCGCCCCGACGGATTTGAATCATGTCGGCTCGCGAGAGTGGCTGTCCGTTAAAGCCCCAGATGTAGCGGAACATATTGCCCGACAGGGTGAGCGGTATTTCGCGGATAGGGCGATTCGCCGGAAAGACAATCGGTTCGGAAGACCTGAGAATGCTGTAGTCGATGGTATTCTGCTCGTCCATCATGTTCATCCCTTCCATACCCCCGCCCCCACTGCTCATTCCTTTCATCCCGGCCTTATCGCCAGTTTTATTGTCCATGTTCATTTTACTGTGATCCATGCCAACCATGTCATCCGGCTTTTTGCCGTCCGTTTTCGTAGTGGGCATCGAATCCATTTTCATGGCCATGTTACTATGGTCCATGCCCCGGTCCACCGACGCGGGCATGGAGGAGTGGCCCATCTGTCCATGGTCCATCCCCGTCATGTCCATCTTACCATCTTTGGCCGTTTTCATGCCACCCATGTTCATGGCACTATGATCCATCCCAGCCATTGATCCAACCGCTTTTGACGGCTTTGAGGCTTTTTTTGCCGGAATCGCCTGCTTGGCAGACGGCTTATCACCCATATCCATCTGGCTGTGGTCCATCCCAGCCATCGGATCCTGCTTTTTCGGTTTGCCGGGTACGGCCTGTGCTGGCTTAGTCTGTCCCGTCTGCATCTGACTATGGTCCATGTTCCCCATGATTGGTTCTTTGGTGCCCGGTTTTGCTGGATTTACGGGTTGTTGGCTAGCCCCATGATTCATCCCGGCCATATCGTGCAGCATGGGGCCGTTCATGTCGGAGTTAGTCTGAGCAGTTGTGTCGGTTTTGCCCATGTTCATCGTACCCATGCCCATCCCCCCCATTCGACTCATGTTGGCGGTTAATTTATACAGATCGGGGCGGGGGACAGTGGGGGCGTACTTCGCCTTACCCTTTCCCAGCAAAGCCGTTGCGTAACCAGAACCGTCTTGTGCCGTCGCCCGTACTTCAAAAGCGCCACCGTTTGGGACAGTGACAATAAAGTCGTAGGTCTCAGCAATGGCAATTAGCCGCCTGTCAACGTCCACCGGTTGCACATCCAGACCATCGGCAGCGATCAACTTCATGGGACCACCGGCATAATTAACGTGAAAATAGGTGGACGCACTGGCGTTGATAACCCGAAGCCGAACGGTTTGACCTGCTTTGATTTCCGGGTATCGAACCGTGTCTTTTCCATTTACCAGGAACCGGTCGTAGTAAACGTCGGAAATATCCATCGGTGCCATTTTCATCATCGACTGCCGCAGGTACGCCCCCACGGCCTTGTGCTGAATAATGCGGTTGAGCGATTGGACATTGTTTTTTTTGATCGAGTACCATTCGTTGCGCCGTTTCAGGTTTTTCAGGATATGGGCCGGATTTTCATCCGTCCAATCCGACAGGAGTAACACCAAATCATGATCTACTTTGTGAGTGGGCTGCTGAGGTTGAATGGCAATCGAGCCGTATACGCCAATCTGCTCCTGATAGCGCGTGTGGGAGTGAAACCAGTACGTACCTGACTGAACGAGGGGGTACTCAAACGTGTAGGTGTCGCCCGCATGAATAGGGGGGGTATTCAAATACGAAACACCATCCTGTTTGTTGGGGAGCAGGATGCCGTGCCAGTGCAGCGAGGTTTCTGTTTTCAGTTTGTTATGAACCCGAATAACGGCTACATCACCTTCTGTAAACCGCATGGTGGGTCCGGGAATCCCACCGTTTATGGTCATGGCCTTTTTGGGTTTGCCCGTAATATTAACCATCTGCTCATCAATGACCAGATCATACGGTACCCGTTTCCCTGTCGGCTTTACGTTCGCCAACGCCTGTGGCCGCGACACGGGCAAACTTGTTTTGACAGCTGGGAAGTTAGACTTGTCAGGATTGTGAGGTTGCTCAGCCGACCGATTGGCATCGGGCATTGTGTGCTGTTGATGTTGTCCGTAGCTGGCCGTAAACACCAGAACAAGATAGGTGATGAGAAAAAAACGTTTCATAATCAGTGCTTTCGAATTATAACTTAATAAAACAAAAAGCTCTACCTTATAGCAGAGCCGTTTATAATTAACAGGCCTGTTCTCTCAATCCTCTTTACTTATCCAGTTCAGCGATTTTGTTCTTCATTTGCCTGATTTCTTTTTCCTGTGCTGAAATGATATCCTGCTGTAACTTTTGCAGTTCGGGATCGCTGAGTTTGGCCGCCCTAGCCATCAGAATGGCTGCGGCATGGTGCGGAATCATCGACTTGGCAAACTGCTTATCGCCAACCGCCGTTTGAACACGAATGAGAAAAAAAAAGCCGACCAATGCTAGGGTACTAATCGCGACGATTAGAACATTCCGCTGTTTATTTGTATACATGGACGACATCAATAGTACTTCGATAATAAGCATTGGCATTGTCATCAGGCCAGCCATGTACAACTGATTGACGTTCGGAATTACATTTTCAAAACGGTCCACCATCGAGTACATGAGGATGTACATGGAGAAAAAGGACAAGACTCCCATGATGGCTAATTTGCCGTAGTGGTTTTGCCCAGCCATCGTGTGGCCCTGCTGCATTGACCGAACCTGGTCGGTCTGTTGATTATGTGTTTCCATAAATAGATTTGTTGAGTATCAGTAAAACAAATAAGCTGCCCCACCGGATAGTGGACCAGCTTATAAGATTAAGACCATACCGTTACAAAATTTTAGAAATCAGGGCCGTGGTATTGGGTCTGCTTTATAGCCTGCCCGTTCAACCGCTTTTCGGACCTCCTCACCAATGCGGTTGTCCGTTGTCTGCACGGTTAGAATCTTATCCGGACTGGCGGTGTCTACATTCCAGCCATCGAGTTGTTCGATGTCATTGAGAAAAGGCGTTACGGTTGCCACGCAACCACTACACTTAATGTTTGTCTTGAAATTCAGCGTTTCCATGTTCGTTGTTATTACTTGGTTTATGTCTTGTTAAACTGTTCCCTTCATTCATCACAACTTAGTCGCCCGTAGCCGCAGGCTATTCGTAACCACTGACACGGAGCTAAGCGCCATCGCAGCCCCAGCAATCATCGGGTTCAACAAAAAGCCGTTCACGGGGTATAACAACCCGGCTGCAATGGGAATCCCAATCAGGTTATAGATGAAGGCCCAGAATAAATTTTGCCGGATGGTCTGCACGGTTTTACGGGATAGTTGCAAAGCCTTGGGTACACTATTCAGGTCGGAGGTGATAAGTGTCATTTTTGCTACATCCATCGCGATATCGGAGCCGCGTCCCATCGCGATGCTGACATCAGCCTGCGCCAGTGCCTGTGAATCGTTGATACCATCGCCGATCATGGCGACGACTTTGCCCTGTGCCTGTAGCTGTTTGACGAATTCCGCTTTATCGGCGGGTAGGGCCTCCGCTCGAAAGTCCTTTAGCCCAACCGCTTTGGCAACCGCCCCGGCCGTCTGGGCATTGTCGCCGGTCATCATGTAAACAGCAATGCCTTGCTCGTTGAGGGTATGAATCGCTTCGCAGGCGGTTTGTTTAACCGGATCGGCAATGGCTATCACGGCCAGAATGCGTTTTTGGTCAGCGAAATATACCACCGTCTTGGCCGCTTCCTGCCAGCTTTCGGCTACCTGTTTAATGGCGGGGCTAACCGTAACCGCCCGTTCTGCCAGCAATCGGGCGTTGCCAACCAGGTAGGTTATGGCTCCAACCCGGCCTACAACCCCCCTACCAGTCAAACTCTCGAATTCGTCCAGGGTTGTTCCGGTTACCTTTCTGCTACGCAACTGCTCAACGACGGCATCGGCCAGCGGGTGTTCAGATTGGGCTTCCAGGGCATAGAGGACCGGCATTACATGGGCCACCTCATCGTCGCTTACTTGCCAAGCCAGATCCGTTACGGTGGGTTTACCTTCGGTAATGGTGCCGGTTTTGTCCAGCACAACGGCATTGACTTTGTAGCCGAGTTCCAGGCTTTCCGCGTCTTTGATGAGGATGTTGTTATCGGCTCCTTTACCGACGCCGACCATGATGGCTGTAGGAGTAGCCAGCCCCAGCGCACAGGGACACGCAATGACCAGCACGGTCACAGAGGTTAACAGCGCGTGGGTGAACGGTCCGCCGTCGCGGGCGTTTTCACCACCGAAGAACATCCAGGCTCCGAACGTTAGTAGAGCGATGCCGATCACTACGGGTACGAAGATACCGGCAATCTTATCGACTAATTTCTGCACTGGGGCTTTGCTGCCCTGTGCTTCCTGCACCATGCGGATAATTTGCGCCAGCACAGTTTCACCACCCACCTTTTGGGCCCTGAAGCGGAACGACCCTTTTTGATTGATAGTCCCAGCAAAGACGGTTTCTCCGGTTCGTTTGACTACTGGAACCGCTTCGCCCGAAATCATACTTTCATCTACATACGATTCCCCGAATTCAACAACCCCATCAACTGGAATCCGCTCACCCGGTCGTACGACGATGAGCTGACCGACGCGCACTTGTGCGATGGGGATGTCGCGTTCGACCGAATGCGGCCCGGCTCCGTCCTCGACAATTCGTACGGTCTTTGGTTGCAAACCCATCAGCTTCTTGATAGCCGACGAGGTATTTGATTTGGCCCGTTCTTCGAGCAGCTTGCCCAGCGAGATGAATGCGATCACTACCGCAGCGGCTTCAAAATAAACGTGCGGGTGCAAACCCCGGCTATGCCAGAACTGAGGATTTAGTGTGTTGAAGGCACTAAACAGAAAGGCGATGCCTGTTGACAGCGCCACCAGCGTATCCATGTTTGTTTTGCCATACCGGGCCTGCTTCCAGGCATTCACAAAGTAGGACCGACCCAGCCAGAACACGACCGGAGCCGACAGAGCCATCATAATCCAGTTGACGTACGGGAGGTCCATAAAGAACATACCCAGCACAACCACCGGAACGGATAGAATTCCGGCCCACAAGGTTCGTTTTCTTAATGATTCGTACTGTCGCTGTTGCGCTTCCTGTTGTACCTGCTGAGGATCGTCAACGTCGACCACTAAGTCGTAGCCAATGGATTGCAGTACCTGCTGCATCCCGGACGGGGTAATCAGTTTAGCATCATACTCGACCGAAGCCGACTGGTTGGCGTAGTTGACGGCCGCTTTCGCAATGCCGGGTGTATGGCTAAGCATGGACTCGACACTGACGGCACAAGCTGCGCAGGTCATCTCCAGTACTGGAAACGTTTGGCGGGTTAGCTCACCCGTAGTTGCGGATTTTGCAGGAGCAGTAATGGGTTGGGTCATCATGGTTTCGTCAATTTATAGGGCAAAGGTCGCCCCGCCTACCACCCATTTCGTTATACAATTACCCCGGCCGCTTGTGAGATTTTAGGGGATGCCCAAAGATGAACCACCACCGGCCTATTGGTTGCTGCTTACAGAGTCCCCTGCTGCAATACTTGCTTCTGTTGACGTACCTGACGGAAATAGGAAGGAGTCAAGCCGGTCTGCTGCCGAAACCGGTTGGAAAGGTGTTGCACACTGCTGTAACCCGTGCGGTGAGCAATCTCAGTGAGGGTCTCATCTGAGTACACCAGCCATTCTTTCACCTTGTCGATTCGCCGGAGGATAATATACCGTTCCAGCGTGATGCCCTCTGTTTTTGTAAACTGACTGCTGATGGTGTCATAATCTAGACCTAGCGCGTCCTGAATCTGGGTTGATAGTCGGCGGTTCTGCCGGTCGGAAGGCCGCACCCCCGCCGGTGCGGATCCGATGTTGCTTTCGCTAAGGTCAGTCGCCTGGGCGAAATAAGAATCAACAAAGGTTTTGGCTCGCTGGTGAACGGTCATTTTCTGTTGATCCTCCAGAAGACTAAATCCCTGCTTCGATAAAACAGTCTGGATGCGCTCAATGTCATTCGACGTTAAAGCGTCTCGAAGTGTGACCTTTCCTAACTGAACTGTAAGGACATCGAAACCAGCCTGAGTTAGTTCACGTTGAACGACGTCGATGCACCGGGCGCACACCATGCCCCGAATTCGTAGCAAACCTGCCTGGTGTTCCGCGTTACCGGCGTTCTGATCGTCCGGCTGAATCGCTTTCATTATTGTTGGCTCCATTTCTATCGGGCAATATCTCACGGGGTCGCCGGCCGGTTGAATGCCGACCTGACTACTTACCCCGTCACGCACTGGTGGAAGTAATTGCAGTGTACTCAATACGATAACAAACAAAGCTATGGGTATGAGTGATGCAGAGGCTTGCAAAATTCGGGCCTTGCCTTGCAGAATTTTTGTAGTATGGCCTTTTTTAACGTCCAGCGAGTTAAGTTGATGAGCTAGCGTGTTTTGCGCTTTCAGAATACACAACGAATGCTAACGGATCCAGGAATATGACGCATCAGCACCGGTATATGATACACGGCTTAACGACCACCGAGCAGGCCGAAGCCATCCAAAAGCGTTTGATTGGTCAGCCGGGCATCATCGACGCCCGGCTAACCGTTGACCCACCCGAAGCGTTGCTTACGGTTGAGCATCATCCTTCCGCTGCCGACATACAGCAACTGGTTTCGACGGTCGGATCGTTTCATGTGATGGAAGCCCGTGATGAGCCAGCCCCTATACATACCGACCATCAGGCAAGCGGGTTGCCTGCCAATCCCACCCATGACCACGAACCAAATGCAAACCGCGTAGGGTCTGCTGCCGAATCACCCGCTGAACAGAAAGCACTGCAACATATTGGGCACGATGGCCACAGTGGACCCGACAGTCCCCAGCAACATCAGGGCGGCATAGGGATGGAACATGAGTCGATGGATCACGCCCAGATGGATCATTCTAAGATGGGACATGGTAAGCAAGGCGGTCATGGGGGACACGGGGGGCATGATCATGGAGCCATGATCGCCGATTTTTTACGCCGGTTCTGGATTTGTCTCGCCCTGTCGGTGCCGGTTGTCCTCCTGTCAATGATGTTTCGCGACCTGACGGGCTACACCCTTGACTTCCCCTTTCGGAATGGGGTGGTGCTGGTGCTTGCGTCCATCATTTATGGCTACGGCGGCTGG
>NZ_MKUD01000079.1:0-14023 GCF_001898575.1 Spirosoma sp. 48-14 | reverse complement strand
TAGCGTCGTCGTATCGGTGGGGTGGTTGAGTGGTATGGATTTCTTCTTTGAGCTGGCCACGCTGATTGATATCATGCTGCTGGGACATTATTTCGAGATGAAATCAGTAGCGGGAGCCTCACACTCATTGGAGTTGATCGTACAGATGTTGCCTTCTGATGCCCACAAGGTGAATGGAGATACCATCAGCGACGTAAACGTCACGTCACTGGCTATTGGCGACGTAGTGTTGGTTCGACCCGGAGAACGTATTCCGACGGATGGTGAGGTAGTTGAGGGGGATAGTGCGGTCAATGAGAGTATGTTAACGGGTGAAAGTGTGCCCGTACAGAAAGCGCTGCGCGATACGGTTATCGCCGGGGCGGTTAACGGAGAAGGGTCGCTCAAAATTAAGGTCACCCATCGGGGGGAAGACAGCTACCTCAACAAAGTGGTTAAACTGGTTGAGGAGGCTCAGAATGCCAAATCACAAACCCAGACACTGGCTGATCGCGCAGCGGGCTGGCTAACCATTGTATCCCTGTCGGTGGGGCTAATTACCCTTGTAACCTGGCTCTGGCTGGGTAAAGACGTCGCTTTTGCTGTCGAGCGGATGGTTACGGTAATGGTGACAGCCTGCCCCCACGCCTTGGGCGTTGCTATTCCGCTGGTAGTAGCCATCTCCACAGCCATTTCAGCCCAAAAGGGACTACTTATTCGCAACCGGACTGCCTTTGAGGAAGCCCGCAAAATTACCGCCATGGTTTTCGACAAAACCGGTACGCTGACCGAAGGCGAGTTTGGCGTTACACGCGTCAAGGTGTTGTCGGCAGACATGGACGAGACAACCTTGTTAGGTATGACAGCCGCTCTGGAACAACAGTCACAACACCCGATTGCCCAGGGCATTGTTCGTGAGGCCCAAAAAAGGAAACTGGATTTGCCATCCATCAGCAACTTTCAATCCATTACGGGTAAAGGCGTTACGGCTACCGTGAACGGAAAATCGGTTGTGGTTGTCAGCCCTGGCTATCTGAAAGAGAAAGAGATCAAACTGCCCCCGGATGCAACCGGCAGCGATGCCGAAACGGTAATCTTCGTTCTGATAAACGATCAACTTATGGGTTACGTAGCCTTAGCTGACCGTATACGCGATGATTCTAAAGAAGCCGTTCGACGCTTGCAGGAGTCGGGTATAAAGGTGTATATGGCCACTGGTGATAACCAGAAAGTAGCCGATACCGTTGCTAAAGAACTGGGTTTGGACGGGGTATTCGCCGAGGTGCTGCCCGACGAGAAAGTAACGATCGTAAAGGATTTACAGGCAAAAGGCCAATTCGTAGCCATGACCGGCGACGGGGTTAATGATGCTCCCGCCTTAGCGCAGGCCAACGTAGGCATCGCCGTAGGTTCCGGCACCGATGTTGCCGCTGAGACTGCCGACATTATCTTAGTCAACAGCAAACCCACCGATATTACCAACCTGGTTGATTTTGGAAAGGCTACCTACCGCAAGATGATTCAGAACTTATTCTGGGCGACGGGTTACAATGTGATTGCCGTTCCGCTGGCGGCTGGGGTGCTGTATCCCAACTTTGTGCTTAGTCCGGCCTTGGGTGCCGTATTAATGAGTGCAAGTACAGTGATTGTAGCACTGAACGCGCAACTCCTAAAGCGGAGTCTTAACCCCAAACAGGAATAGCTATTACGCCTTTACGGTCAATTTTATCCCGTTCAATGAACTATTTTTCTTAAAGTTAGGCCCGGTCACCAAAGCAATAAAGGGCTTTAGCGACTGGGCCTTAACCTTGTAAAGTATAGAGTTCATACCGTTACTGCTTATTCATATGGGTATGCTGATTCTCAAAGCAGTGCAGTGCGCAGGCTGTTCCTTTGTAGCTTTCATGCACATTCCCGATTTTTTTGCCCTTAGCATCAAAAATGTCACAGGTTTTATCCGGATTATTTTTGATGGTGAACATCAGATCGCCACTGGCATCCATATAGGTTTTCCCATCTTTTCCCATATGCCCCATCTTTTTGTTCGTTTTGGCATCGACTAAGTTGCCCTGCCCGTCCACAAAGGCCATTTTGTGACCTTTCGCATCCTGTATCATCTTGTCTTTGGTGACGAGTCCAATCGTTGCTCCCGTAGCGTCTTTCACCTGCCCAGTGGCATTGATCGTCATCGGTTGTTTATAATTGGCACCTTGCGCATACGTATAAAAGGGGCTGGTAACCAGGCAGACAAAAAGAAAAACGAGTGCTAGTAATTTCATGATGGTATTGTTAAAAGTTGGTTATAGTTGCCCAAAGCGACTCGCTCGTTGTATCCGTGGGCTTCACCCATTTAGCGTACCAAGCAAGATCACTGGATTAGACAATGATCTGTATCAAAGGTCAGACGTGCGAGGATTCAATAAGATGACCTTAGTTATAGGATTTCCTGATCTTTCTCATATTCCTAAAACTGAAGCAGTTAGCTCTTCATTTGACAGTCTTAAATGAAAAAGGGGTGGGTAGTTCTGCGGAAAAGTAAATAATTCGTCGTTTAAGCCAGCAGTGTACAAAGTTGTCTCAAGAAAAGTAGCCTTTCTTGAGACAAGGTCAATGTCCTTTAAAAAGAAGTGTTCCTGTATAAACGCTCGTTTATATAGGAACAACGATCAAAGAAGGCGGATAAATTATTTCCCTGCCTTCCGGGTTACAAATACAAGAATCTATGGAAACGACACTTAATCCTCCCGTTGATAAACGGTGGAACATTGCCACGGGATTGGCCCTCTTTACCGTCGTGTACAATATCGGCGAAGGCTTGGTTTCATTGTATTTCGGCGCACAAGACGAAGCCTTGACCTTGGCAGGCTTTGGCGCGGATAGTTTTATCGAAGTCATTTCCGGCTTGGGTATCCTAGCCATGATCGCCCGTTTGCGTCGGTTCGGCAACAAAGATCGGGGCCGCTTTGAAAAGCTGGCTCTTCAAATCACGGGCGTCTGCTTGTATGTACTGGTGGCAGGTTTGATGATCGGCGCGGGCGTCAGTATTTGGGAGAATCAAAAGCCGGAAACGACCGTGGCCGGAATCGTGGTATCTCTGCTCTCCATTGCCATTATGCGAGTGCTTGCCAGGTGGAAGATTCGCACAGGCGAACAGCTCAGTTCAGCCTCTATTATTACTGATGGCAAATGCACAATGGTTTGTGTCTATATGTCGGTGGTGTTGTTGGCATCGAGTGTGCTGTATGAGTTGCTGCATCTACCCTACATTGATGCAGCTGGTATGCTGGGGCTAGCCTGGTTCTCCTTCAAAGAAGGGCAGGAGAGTTTCGAGAAATCGAACGATGTTGCGGCCTGCTGCGGTCATTGCTAGCGGCCTTCTATCGAACCATCAGAGTATCATCTAAAATGGCAGCAATTTTGCAATGGTCGGGGCAATCGGCAACCGCTTCCAACAATTGCAGTCTGAGGGTTTGCAATTGAACGATCTGTTCCTCAATCAGTCGCACTTTTTCCAGCACCTGGCCTTTGCCTGCGATGCAATCCATCCCGCCCGTTTCGTAGGAGGCGATGACCTGCTGAATTTCTGCCAGCGTGTAGCCGATTTTCTTTAATTCCTTGATTGCCCGAAGCCGCGATAAAATAGCCGGGGAATATTCCTTGTAGTTGTTTTCCCGCCTGGCTCGTTTGGGCAGTCGCAGCAGACCGATTTTTTCGTAATACCGGATCGTATCGCGGGAAAAGCCTGATTCCTGGGCAATGATGCCGATGAGCATAATTTTATCGGTGAAACGCTTGACAGTGGACTATACTCCACCGTTTAAATTTACCAGAAAAACCATGAAATCACTCATGCTTACCGGGTTGGCCTGGCTGCTCGTATTGTCCTGCCTGGCTCAGACAAAAACAACAAAGACGATGGAAACCCAAGCCGTTTTAAAGAAAAAAATCGCGCTCGCCTGCAAGCTTACAGACAAAGACCAGATCAAGCGCATGAATGAATTGCACCAGACGCTTTTTAAAAAGGTGTCACGCGCCGTTGAGCATCCGAATAGCTACGAGCTGGTGTTTGAAAAGTCCGATAATGCTATCATTGGCGACCTGGCTGAATTTATCAAATTCGAGCGGGTATGCTGCCCCTGGCTGGTGTTTCACCTGACCTTTCAGCCTGAAGAAGGCCCTATTTCCCTGGAAATGGGGGATTCCGCCGAAACAAAGGAAATGGTCTATCTGGTGATGGAACTCGACAAACTTGAACAGCCTGCCGTTCGGTAGGCTGTTTTGATTAATGTCGGGGTGCGTAGTAGATGACGCAAACCCCGATCAGCGCAATCAATGCGCCGATAATATCATATCTGTCTGGTCGGAATCCATCCACCTTCCATGCCCACAGCAGAGCCATGACAATAAAGAAACCGCCGTATGTGGCATACACGCGGCCAAATCCAGTGGGCTGAAACGTCGCCACGATGCCATAGCAGGCCAACATGATGCCGCCGATAACGCCATACCAGAGCGGTTTTCCCTCTTTCATCCAAAGCCAAACGAGGTATCCGCCCCCGATCTCACAGAATCCGGCCAAAATGAACACGAAAAGTGATTTGACAATAGCCATATCAGGCGCAGCAACTCTTTTGCTCTTGGGTCGGCGGGCACTTCGCCGACCCATAGGAACAGAAGACACAACAATCCCCCGCCAACGGCTTTAAAAGGGTCTGGCAGGAGGTGCATTCATAAAAATAGGTGCAAGCATCGGTCGGCATGATCTCCGCTGCTTGGTGGCCACAATTTGGGCATGTAATCACAGATCCGAGTGTGACAGTCATTCCTTAAAGCGTTTTTGTGCTGGTGACTTTGTATCCGGTGGCATCCACCGCTTTTTTGATGTCAGCCAGAGAGGTTTTTTTGCTATCGTATTTCACGGTAGCAGCCCCTTTTTGGTACGACACATCCACCGCCGATACGCCCTTGATCTTGGTGACTTCCTGCTTGATGTGATGTTCGCAGCCTTCACAGGACATGCCCTTGATAGTGACATAGGCCACTTGTTGCGTGCCTCCCTGCGCGGGTTGCAAGGTCGCTTGATTCTTTTCCTGGTACAGCCAGTTTGAGTAAGAAGGGAAAGCCAACAGCAGCAATGCAATTGCTGTTATTACGCCCAAAATTGGCTTCGTTTGCCAAAAGGATGTTTTCTTCGTTTCACAATTACATTCCATCGTTTTTTTGGGTTTTAATTGTTCGTACCAGGCCCAACCCAACGCGCCCACCGTGAGCGCGATACTGTAAGGCCGCAAAGGTTCCAGCCAAGCCCACCCACCAGCCGAGCCAGTGGCACCCACCAGCAATGTGAGCAAAGGGACTGTGCAACAGAGAGAAGAAACAAAGGCGGTCAGTAGCCCGGTCAATCCTGCGAGTTTCATAGCTTTGCGATCGTTATGGCCCCAAATTAAACAGTTAGCAAGGGGCGGTTTGCATCGTTTCAAGATGTTCTAACAGCGAATGTAAGATGCCGGTTGATTCTGTCCGCAATGAATAAAAAACAGTCTGGCCGACTTTCCGGGCTTGGATCAACTGCGCATCTTTGAGCTTACGCAAATGCTGAGAAACAGCGGGAATAGTCATGCCCAAAATGTCGCTCAAATCGCAAACGCACAAATTGCTTTCTTCCCGCAACAAATAAATAATTTTAAGCCGGTTGGCATTGCCTGCCAAATCCAACACCTGAGCCAATCGGTCAAAGACTGGCCCGGCATATTTTATTTTCTCGGTACATTGGCGAATCTGTTCTTGATCGGCAAAGACGCGAACACAGTTTGAGGAATTTTCCATTTCAGAACAAAGGTAAGTAATTTGCTTATTTAAGCAAATTCTTAAATACTTGAATCACATACAGCGGTTTCTTTTTGCAGGAAAAGCCATAAAGTTTATTTGCAAGCGACGTGTGCTTGTGAACAACGCAGAGAAGCAGAAAGCCCCTTTCGGGGCCTTCTACACGTTAGATGCCTTTCTTTGCCCGGCAGCATGGGGGTAATTCCGCATCGGCCACCGTTTTAGCGTGGGTCGATGCTACGGCCTGCGCCGACATTGCCTTCGGGCAAGCGGGCGTACCTTCCAGCGGACACGTTTCGCTCCGGCTGGTGAAGCTGCTTAGGCCATAGGCCATACCTCCAACCGCCAACATGGTGGCGACAGAAGCAAACACTGTGCGTTTAGACATAATGAATTGATTTTAAGTGAGCGCGAAAGTTCAGATGGAGGGATGGGGGTTCTCCAAACTTTTTTCTAATAAAATTTTCTTCATGAACTGTTCGACCGCTTCGGCTTCTTTCAACCGCTGGGGTACGTCCTCCAATGGTATATCGGGAAACATGCGCCGTAATCGTTCAATCAAATTTTCTTGTCCACAATCACCGGGGCAATGATGGTGCGCGAAAGCAATTTTCTCGGCCATTGCTTTTCGGTAAACATCATCCAGCAGCAGCAAAACGCTTTTCGATAAAAGTGCCTGAGCCGCTTTGAGTTGGATTAATTCCCGTTCGGGATCGCTGCTTTCTTTAACCGAATGCAATACCGCTTGAAGTTGGCCAATGGCCGTTGCCAAAGTGGGCTTAAAGTTTTCGAGAAGATCGGTTGAAATCATACCCATTTAACGGCTTGAGTATCACTTAGTTGTGAGACCCCAATTCTTCGTAAAAGTAATCCGCAATTATGTAAAACGCACAATTGCATCATGGTAATGCAACGATCATTCCTTTGTGCAAATATCCCTCGTGGGGGCCGCACCGCACCAGGCAGTAAGTTGGGCCATGCTTTAGAATCGTGACTTTCCCACTGGTAACGATATGCACCAGCTTAGAGCGGTGATCCTGCCTACGAAAGAGCAACGCATAAGGTAGCACGGCGGCTTGCTGACCTTCATCCTGTTTTGCAGCATCGGCGTCTATTGGGCGCGGGTCACGGTGCCTGTTGTCGATCAGGCTTTCTTTAATCGACTCCTCGAACTGCATCAGGCGCAGTAAAACGGAATGATACACCTCGGCGCGGCCATAATCGGGGGAGTCGTTTTCAAGCCGTTGCAAGTACCCGTGCAATTCGCCTTGGAGCTGCGAATAGACCGGGGCATCAACAACTGACAAATGATTGAGCTTCTTACCCAGCGCGGTTAACTGGTGCTGAATCACGCGCCCGTTGCTCTGGTAGGGTGTTTCCCTGACGCTAGTATATCGCCATGCGCCCTCCCGTGTGTACTCCACCAGGAAATTGCCCTGCGTCTGTGCATGGCCGGGAACTGCACTTAAACACAGCATCCCGGCACCGGCAAACCAACATAGAATCTTTCTCATACGCTGGGAAATTTAGGATCAGTCGAACAGGGCAATTATCGAGCGATGCGCAATGCTTGTGCATAGGCATCCGGCAATTCGCTTTGTTCTACGGCCTGGGCCGCTTTCTCCACGTCATAAGCGACGCGCACGAATTCAACGGAAACGCCGTCGCGTGAACCAGGGCGGGCGGTTTCATCAATGCTCAGCAGCACATAACCGGCCCTCGGATCGCCGTCCTTGGGCTTGCCGACCGAACCGATATTGATGGCATGACGGAAATAGCTGGCTTCTTCTTCCGGCTCCGCGCTGACCACTTTATTAAAGGGCTTGTGCGTATGGCCGAAGCATAGCACATCGGCCCCGGCCCCCTCGATCACGCGTCCCAAACTCCGGTCGCCCCGATCCTCGAACAAATATTCATTCACGCGCCGGGGGCTGCCATGCACCAGCAACAGCGTAAACGGCGTTTGTTGCTGCCAAAGATGTTCGGGGTCATTGCCTAGCTCGAATTCGACCCGAATATGGGTTGGCAGCGTGCGCAGATATTGCCGCTCGGTATCGCCCACGGCTTTGTTGGTATAGGCAATGGAGACTTTGCCATTGGCCTTCTCCTGCTCTTCTTTGTAAGCGCATCCGCAGTCGTCGGAGCTGCGACCGATGCCATAATCATAATTCCCGGCAATCGTCGGAATACCGCGTTTGCGGATCGTAGCAATCACCTCGTTTGGCCAAATATTGTAGCCAACCAGGTCGCCCAAACAATAGACCGCGTCAGGCTGGCGGCTGTCGATGTCGGCCAATACTGCTTCCAAAGCAGGCAAATTGGCGTGAATGTCGGAAAACAGGGCAATTTTCATGCGTGCTTTTGAAGCGTTTTTTTGTAGTGAAGGGCAAAATTGACCATCAGGATCAGCACCGGCACTTCGATCAGCGGACCGACCACGGCCGCAAAGGCTGCACCCGAATTGATGCCGAAAACGGCAATGGCAACGGCGATGCCCAACTCGAAATTATTGCCCGCTGCGGTGAAGGCGAGCGAAGTGGATTTGGCATAATCGGCACCGGCCCGTTTCGAGAGGTAGAAGGCCGAAAAGAACATGATGGCAAAATAGATCGTCAGCGGAATGGCGATGCGCAGCACATCGAGCGGAATGGACACGATGAGCTGTCCTTTCAGGCTGAACATGACCACGATGGTAAACAGCAACGCGATGAGCGTAATGGGGCTGATGGCAGGCAAAAACGTCTGCTCGTACCATTGGCGGCTTTTCAAACGCGTCAGGATAATCCGCGAAAACATGCCTGCCAGGAAGGGCACGCCCAAATAAATGAATACACTTTTGGCCACTTCGCCGATGGTGATATTCACCTCGTAACCATGCAGGCCAAACAGGGGCGGTAGCACAGTAATGAACAACCAGGCATAGACCGAATAGAACAGCACCTGGAAAATGCTGTTGAAGGCCACCAAACCGGCTGCATACAGTCGATCACCGCCCGCCAAATCATTCCAGACGATCACCATCGCAATGCAGCGGGCAATGCCGATCATAATAAGGCCGGTCATGTATTCGGGTTTGTCAGGCAGAAAAATGACCGCCAGACCGAACATGAGTAAAGGGCCGACGATCCAGTTTTGCACGAGTGAAAGCCCAAGAATTTTAGTATTGGCAAATACCTTGGGCAACTCGTCATACCGCACCTTTGCCAAAGGCGGATACATCATCAGCACCAGGCCAACGGCGAGCGGCACATTGGTCGAGCCGGAATTAAACCCATTGATGAAGTTCTGGGACTGCGGGAAAAAATACCCGATGCCCACGCCGATCAGCATGGCCAGGAAAATCCATAGGGTCAAAAAGCGGTCGAGAAACGAAAGACGGGGGGTACTCATAATTGATCCTGAATTAGCGGGCGTTTCATAACGATGGCCGATGACGGGCATAAATCGCTGAATTGCTGCGTCTGTTGGATGGCCGCAGGCACCTCCTGACGGTTGACGGTTTGGAAGCCATGCCGCTCGAAATATCGGTCGGCTGTATTGGTAATGAGATACACTTCTTGCAGGCTGGATGCCTGGGCGGCTTCCAGCAATCGGCCAACCAGTTGGGCGGCAATTTGCTTGCCCTGGTAGTGCGGATCGACGGCCACCGAACGCAGCAGGCCCACCGGGCCGAAGCGTTCCAAACCAGCCACCCCAACGGGGATTTCCTCGTATTTCGCAATGACAAAACCAGGAAGCCCGGTAGGCAAATCCTCAGTCAATAGGTGCCCTTGCTCTAGCAGGGCAATAACGGCCTCAGTATCGGCCAGTTGTGCGGGTTCGATCTGCATGGCCATCATTTATTGCGGGACAGCTTCACCCAAACGGCTGGCGATAAATTCCTGACTGTAGGTTTTGATCAGATCCCGCACCCGACGGAAGGAAGTCAATGCGTCTTCTCCTGGCGTGTGGCCAGGATCGGGAAAGCTCTGGTGAATGCGTTCGCCCACGGTGGGGAAAAACGGGCATTGCTCGCGGGCGTTGTCGCAGACGGTGATGACGTAATCGAAGGGAATATGCACGTATTCGTCGGCATGATTCGAGGTGTGATGCGAAATATCGATGCCGTCTTCGGCCATCACTTGAATGGCCAGCGGATTCACCCCTTTGGGGTTCACTCCGGCACTGAGAATTTCCGCCCGATCACCGGCAAAATATTGCAGGTAGCCTTGGGCCAATTGAGAGCGGGCGGAATTGCCCGTGCAAAGCACTAGGATTTTTTTCATGGCTGATTGATTGGATTAGTTGCAGCAACCGGGAGGGCAGCAAGCCGCTTTGGCCGCTTCTTCGGGCTTTTGAGCAAACACCGTGACGCTGTAGATACCTTTGTCCTGTTGGCGGTAATCGGCGATTTCGTCGTCCGACAGATAGTTTTTCAGCACATCATCCGGCAAGGCGATTTCCCGCTCTTTCTGCACGGTGATGTTGGTAAAACCGTTCTCCTGGATGAGCTGCAAATAGTCGCTCTTCTGGATGGCGCCAGAGACGCAACCCACATAGAGTTCGGCGTCCTGTTGCAAGCCTGCGGGCAGCTCCCCTTTCAGCACGATATCGGAGATGCTGAAATGACCACCGGGCTTTAAAATGCGGAAGGTTTCGGCCACGGCTTTTTGTTTGTCGGGGACCAGATTCATCACGCAATTGCTCACCACCACATCGGCCAGATTGCTCGGCAAGGGCATGTCCTCGATGTCGCCATAGACAAACTCGACGTTGGTAAATCCGAGCGTCTTGGTGTTTTTGCGGGCACGGTCGATCATGGCCGGGGTCATGTCCAGGCCGATCACGCGGCCCGTTTCGCCGGTTTCGGCACGGGCCACAAAGCAGTCATTGCCTGCGCCCGATCCCAGATCCACCACCGTATCACCTAGCTTGATTTGCGCGAATTGCGTGGGCAGGCCGCAACCCAATCCCAAATCGGCTTCGGCCACGTAGCCGTTCAGCTCGTCATAACCCACGGCCATATTAATGGGCACGTTAGCGACTGTTTCAGGCCCACAGCAGGAGGTGGGGCCACAGCAGCCATTGGCATCGGCCGGGCCGACGGTCGGTTGTTCAGCAATCGCACCGTATTTCTGGCGCACGACTTCTTTGATTTGCTCGGCGGTTTCCATATGCTTTCCTATTGGTATATTGTAATATTACGATTGATTCAGGCAAAAAAACACCTGCCGTTGACTAGCAGCAGGTCACAGGCACAAACGTGTCAAACAAGGCTCCGAATGCGCGTTGGGCTTCCTCCCAAACGGGGGGGTTGATGCAGTAGCACACGCGGGGTGGGTTGATTTCGCCCTGAATGATGCCGATGCGTTTCAGTTCTTTCAAATGCTGGGATACGGTCGCCTGGGCCAAATCCAGCTCGTCCACCAGGTCACCACAAACGCAGGCTTTCTTGGAAATCAGCAATTGCAGAATGGCCACCCGTGCAGGATGCGCAAATGCTTTCGCCAGATCCGCGATGCGGTTTTGCTCTTCGGTGAATATTTCGGTTTTGGTCAGTCCCATGCCCCAAAGGTAGCAGGTTTTTTATTCATTGCAATATTACGATGAATAAATTTTTTGTCGATCAAATCGCCACCTTCACCTTGGAGAAAACGTAAAAAGTTTCCGTGGCGATTTGCTTGCACCGCTCGTCATATTTCGCGGTTTCCTGAGGAGTACCATCAAAGGCTTTCGGATCGTAATAAGGCGTTGCTACCCGTACCGCTGCGCCTTTCACAATGGGACAAGCCTTGTCTGCTTGTGAACAGGTCATGATCGCTATGAAATTGCTTTGGGGATTGCTGGTGTCATCGTATTTTTTGGAGAACGCTTTGATGGGTTCTACGCCAGACGCGTAATTGACGGCATAGATCGGATTGGGCCCTTCCGACACCTTGGCAATATCGAATCCCGCTCGTTTGCAAGCCGCAATCGCTCGTTCATTGAATGCGCTGATTTCGGTTCCGCCTGAGAAGGTTTTCACCCTGGGCACGCCATAGTAAGCAGCGGCTGTGGCTGCCCACAATTGGCCAAAATGGCTGCGTCGGGAATTGTGCGTACAGATGTAGGTTAATTGGACAGGTTCTTTGGCGTTTACTTTGAGTTGAATAAACTCCGCTATTTTGTCCAATTCGGCTTTGCGGTCTTGCGGGATTTTTGAAAAATCTTGTTTGATGCCATTGATGTAGGTCACTAAAGAACCATTCAGTTCCGTCTTTTTGTCGGGATCATTGCCTAACAAAATGGCGGTTATAAATAGTAAGCTTATTGGAAGTAGGCTGAAAAGCTTCATAGCACAGTCTTATAAATTATCACTTACAAACACAAAATTGGTTTTCATCGTAAAGTTACGATTAATTTAGTATTCGTGTGAAATTCAATAGGAATCGCTCGTTCGACTATATCATACCTGTTTACGGAAAGAAACCCAACCATAACTTTCCATACCCCTAACCTAGTGCACCGACCGTTGCAGTTTGAATCTGAGCGTTGAAACGATGAATATTTTTCGACCAGCTACAACAAAACTAAAAATTTGATAGTCTTATAACAGATCAATTAATCTCTATGTGTCTCTTTAAACGCCCTATTCTTGAGATGGAGACAGATATAGCCCAAGTAAAGTCTTTCATTATGAAATAAAGTCTCATAAAGTTATCTCATGAATCAAACCAAAAATCTTACATTTTAGCTGAGTTTGTGAGACTTATATTCAAACAAAATTACTTTTTTCGGCATTTTAGGCTCAACAGTAAGCGTTGCTCTATTTGTTGGGCATGCTCTCTATCAAGTTTTATACTTGAGTTATTTTTCTAATTATAAATTTGTAATTAGAGAATAATAAAACTGTGACATTACTTTTAATTGGGTGATTATGAATTAAATCTCTAAGCTACCTCTCCTCCTATTCGACAAATCCTTTAAAATTTCTCTGTCGTCATCTTTATTGACATTGGCACCTTTAAGTACTGACTCAACTGCAAAACTTATTGATTTTGTCCTTATTGGTTGATTGACCTGATTTCTGGCAAAAACCCGAGTTTCCTGTCTGTCTGCTTTACGAAGATTTTCAAATTCTGGTAGTTCATCTTTCCTCCCCTCTCCCCTATTAAGACGTTTGGTGTATTCTTTCATCGCTTGATACAACTCTTTCGAATAGCCGGTTTCAAGGGCTTTATTTCGTAGGTTAGTTACCGTCTTTTCGTTTAAATCGTACTTTTCCGCTAATTGATTGATGCGCTTTTCAAAATAGCGAATTTGATCTATATGGGTTCGCTCCTTAAGAGGTTTATCTTTGTGATAGTGGGTTTGTTTTTCGTACTTGAATTGTTTTTGAAACAACTCAGCACTGCTTCTTTGAAACTCAACGATATTGAATCGAGCCCTGCTAGTTCTAGGGTTTAGGGTGACTTTCTTTTCCTTATCCCGCGTTGAAACAACAATATGGACATGGGTTTGTATTCCCGATTTTTGGTCACCCCGCCTAACATCCCCTTCCCTTACCCCTTTATCATTCCATTTGTATTTTCGGGTTTTATGCACGATTCCATACCAAACTAAATCTTTCCCTTCTAGATCATTCCCTTTCTTGAGTTTAAAGTGTCTTGCGTAATTGTCCATTACCTGGCGGGTATATTCTTTTAAATCTTCTGAGTTATCCCTTATGTGAGCCAACTCATCACTTGATGGCGATATAACCATGGACACAAATTTGGTATCCTCCCGCTTTAATCCCTTCACATTTCCGTCTATTTGCCGCACTACTTCTTCCTTAGTCAGACCGTCATCTTCTTGGGAAAAATAGAAGGCTTCCTGATCCAACTCTTTCCCCTCGTGCTCAAAATAATTCACCAATCGCTCACAACTCCCTTTGTTATCGTAGTTGATCTCCCGGTTTTTTGTCGGCGGTAGAACCTTCGTTATCATCCAACACTCTGTTTACGACTTGCTTTCTTCTGAGCAAACAATTGGGCAGCTTTGGCTTTATATTTTTCTTGCTCCTGATCACTTAATCCTAAGCCTGCCAACAGTAAATCAATGAATATTTCCATTAGATTCAGAATGTCTACGCTAGTTTCCTCCAAGCCCTCTGTTCGATTTCTCAACTCATAAACATCCTGAACAAAGGGCATTAGATAGGTTCGTTCTTGTACCTGCATAAATGAAAAGACATTGTTCCGCAACTTCTTCACCTCTG
>NZ_MKUD01000078.1:2404-33412 GCF_001898575.1 Spirosoma sp. 48-14 | reverse complement strand
TTACCCGCAGGACTTAGTATTAATCCCACGACTGGTCTGATTTCAGGCACTCCCCTCAACTCAGGCACCTCGGGTATCACTGTAGGCGCCACCGCAGGTGCCACAACGGTTTACAGTGGCTTCTTTTTGAATACTAATCTGGCAGAGGGGCGAATTGGTGTAAATCCTGACTTGACCAATATCTTACAAATTCGGGTGCTAAGTAACCCTACCATGGATGATCAGGCTCAACTTGAAGTCAAGGGCGCCATGGGACAATCAATCTGGTTACGCAGTTTCGACAGCCAAGGTCGTCAGGTAAGCAGTTTTCAAATTGAACAAGCTGGCGAAGTTGAGCAAACCTCGGTTGCCCTCGGTCGGGGAAGCGGTCTCTATTTTATCCAGGTAAGTGCTTTAGATCAACAGCAGACAATAAAAGTACTTAAGCAGTAGCTTAATGAGTCGCTGCAATCCACCCTACCCTGCCATGAAGAACGACCATTCTGATCATTCCATTAGTCTCTGATGTATAATATGGTAAATCCGATGTATTGACAATCAATCACATGGACCCACTATTATTACTTCTCTACTTCCTACCAATAAAAAGAGGTATTACTCAGTTTTTACGCTGATATGCGTCTTTTTTTATTGCCCATAGATTATCAAAATCCATTACTTTTCTGCATGCAACACCTGGAATTTGAACCACCCGAAGCGCTACGGGATACAATAAAGTGCTTTTGGTACAATCAACGAGACTTTGGCGAGCAACTATCGGGGTTCAAGGTCGTACCAGATGGCTATGCTGAAATCATCTTTCACTTCGGAAGCGGCTGTAGTATTTCGTACGATGGCGACATACACCCATTGCCGTCACCGTTTATGGTGGGGCTGCTCAATCAGCCTGCTGTTTTCTATGCAAAAAATCGGCTGGAAATCCTGGCAATCCGGTGCTTTCCCTGGACTGTGTTCGATTTACTTGGCCTGCCTGCGGGCAAAGATAGCGTACGGATGTTTGAGCACCCTATTGCTCAACTTCACCCATCGCTGGCAGCGTTGATTCAGGCTGGCAAGGTCATGAATGCGCTGGATCAGCTAACGCAGTTTTTTCTGAATGCCAGAATGGGTATTGCTACTGATCGTATGGTTGCCAAAGCGGGATCTGCTATGCGAGCGGCCAACGGCACGCTACCCGTGAGTCAGGTAGCCGAAGCAGCGCATGCAACCGTTCGGACGTTGGAACGGAAGTTCAAACAATCATCGGGTTATGCGGTCAAAGACGTGTCGGGGCTTATCCGTTTCGAGCAGGTCCGCAATCAGTTATGGCTCGATCCAGCCGTTAACCTGGCTGGTCTGGCCTATGAGCTGGGGTATACAGACCAATCTCATTTAAGCCGTGAATTCAAACGTTATAGCGGAACTACTCCAGCAGCCTTCGCCCGAAAAGCCCGGCAAGACAAACAAGCTGTAAACGGTGATTTTGTCGCGTTTATACAAGCCTGACAAACGAGCAGACCTGAATTTTGTGCTGTCATACACGCTCGATAATCGAGACAGCTGAACGCATGAAATACCCACAAAAAGAGTCCACATACGATGTCCTTATTTCCGGTGCAGGCCCGGTAGGTCTATTCCTTGCCTGCGAACTGGCCCTGGCCAACTGCTCTGTCCTGATACTGGAAAAGGCAGAGGATCCGCACTCGCCCCTGAAACAACTTCCTTTTGGTATTCGGGGCCTATCCGCTCCCAGTATTGAAGCCCTGTACCGCCGTGGGTTATTGCAGGAGCTCGCTATCCACAAACGGCTTAGAAATCCCCACCAACATGCTGGGCAGGGCGCTCGTCGGCAGGTAGGGCACTTCGCTGGCATTGCATTTTATGACGGGGATATTGATGCGTCACAATGGTCCTATCGTCTGCCTGGTTCAACCGCAGCCAGTCTGATTTCTGAAATGGATGAACTCGAAACAGTACTGACTCACCGGGCATTAGCCCTGGGCGTAACTATTAAGCGTGGGCTTGCGGTTACTGAATTTGAACAAACCGAAGATGAGGTAATCGTTCAGTCTGGTGAGCAAGCATTCCGAAGTACATGGCTGGTGGGCTGCGATGGTAGCCGTAGTATTGTCCGCAAGTTGGGCGGCTTTGTGTTCGCTGGTACCGAGCCGGAATTTACGGGTTACACGACCCAGATCGACATTGCTGATCCCGAGAAACTAAAACCGGGCCGAAACCTGACACCAACGGGTATGTACCTACAATCGCAACCCGGTTATGTGGTCATTCAGGACTTTGATGGTGGTGCATTTCATGATTCAGGAATGTCCGTCACAAGGGAACATGTACAGGATGTGTTGCGCCGAATCTCGAATACGGACGTTACCCTTAACGCGTTACACAGGGCAACCACCTGGACCGACCGAACCCGGCAAGCCACAACGTATCGAAACGGTCGGGTTTTATTAGCTGGTGATGCTGCACACATTCACTCGCCCCTGGGAGGCCAGGGTCTTAATCTTGGGTTGGGCGATGCCATGAACCTGGGCTGGAAACTGGCTGCCACTATCCAGAACCGAGCGCCACAAGGCTTGCTGAACAGTTACAATACTGAACGACAGCCTATTGGGGCGCAGGTTCTGGACTGGTCACGTGCGCAAGTTGCAATCATGAAACCAACCCCAGGTGCCCGTGCGCTCAATGCTATTTTCCGCGATCTGATGAAAACGTCCGATGTGGCCACCTATATGGCAGGACGCGTGTGGGGAGTTCATACTCAGTATGATCTTGGCGGCAATCACCCCCTGATCGGCCACAGCGTTCCCAATTTTACCTTTGAAAATGGGGCGACGATTGGCGACCTGATGCACAGTGGTCAGGGTATTCTGATCGATTTCGGGGGCAATGCATCTCTCAAAACGTTGGCAAGTGCGCATAGCCACTCATTGACCTACATTTCGGATCGGGCAACAGATCAACTGGGCGTACAGGCTGTATTGATTCGACCCGACGGGATTGTTGCCTGGGCTTCCGATACTCCCTCGGATTACAGCGAACTCTCCGAAGCCATCAACGCCTGGTTTGTTTGACCTTCAGGTCTAGACTAGCCTTCATATTACCCCTAATCAATCAAGAAATAGGGCTTAAACCATAAATCGGTACGGTTGCTAACAAATCCATCGGCAAGATGTGATTAGGGAAATGATTGCCGTTGCTTTTGACAATAGATCAGTCAGTACGTTCCTAAACTCATGTCAATAGATGAACACAACACGCCGTGATTTTTTACGAAACTCAGCCGCTGCAACGGGAGCCGGGCTGATTAGCCTCCCATCCGTTGAAGCCATTGCCAGCCAGCGTCGTCAGGTTGCTGCAAACGAAAAGCTCCAGATTGGTGTGATCGGTTGCAACGGCATGGGCTGGTCAGACCTTCGTTCCCACTTACTCCAGAGCGATGTTGAATGTATAGCCCTGGCCGATGTGGATCAGAGTGTGCTCGACAAACGGGCGGCCGATGTCGAAACCATGCAGCACAAACGTCCGCAGTTGTTCAAAGACTACCGGAAAATGCTGGAGAACAAAGACCTCGATGCCGTGATTATTGGTACGCCCGATCACTGGCATTGCATGGCTATGACCGACTCTTTATCGGCGGGCAAGCATGTCTACTGCGAAAAACCTTTGGCCAACAGCATCGAAGAATGTAATCTAATGCTCGCAGCGGCCAAAAAATCCAACAAACTAGTGCAGATCGGGCAATGGCAACGGAGTGGCTCACATTATGCCAAAGCCATTGAATACATTCGCTCGGGCAAGCTGGGCAACATCCGACTGGTAAAGGTATGGGCGTATCAGGGCTGGATGAACCCGGTTCCGGTTCGGCCCGACAGTGCTCCTCCGGCGGGTGTCGATTACGATATGTGGCTTGGGCCAGCTCCCAAACGTCCGTTCAATCCGAACCGATTTCACTTTAACTTCCGCTGGTTCTGGGATTATGCCGGTGGCCTAATGACCGACTGGGGCGTTCACGAAATCGATATTGCCCTCTACGCCATGAATGCCAAAGCGCCTAAATCCGTCATGGCTTCGGGTGGAAAACTCGCCTACCCCGACGATGCATCCGAAACACCCGATACCCTGCAAACGGTGTACGAGTATGATGGCTTCAACATGCTCTGGGAACATGCTACGGGCATCGACGGTGGAAACTATGGCCGAACAGAAGGCATTGCGTTCATCGGCAACAATGCCACGCTGGTACTCAACCGGGATGGCTGGGAGTTATTGCCCGAAACCGAAACAAAGAATGGCATCAAAGTGTACAAGGTCGAAGATATTCCCAAACAGGCCCGTAATGGTGATTACCTCAATGAACACACCAAAAACTTTGTACAGGCCATAAAAGCCAATGATCCGGCCATGCTGAAATGCGGCATCGAAACAGGCAGCATTGCGGCTATCAACGCACACATGGGCAACATTGCCTATAAAACCGGACGCAAGGTGTACTGGGACGCTGCTGCAAAAGGATTTAAAAATGACCCTCAGGCCAACGCCCTGATTGCTGCCCATTATCACAACGGCTGGAAATTACCCGTTGTGTAATGCATCCGGACGGACGCGTTACCTAATAATACCGGCCAATTTTTTCGACAATCTTTCTCTTCATTTCGGCAGGGTCAATGCTGCCCTGATGCCGATAGACTACTTTTCCGCCAGGCTCAATCAGCAGTGTGTAGGGCAAAGCGCCCTGCCACTGCGGATCGAGGGTTTCGATGAGCTTGTATTTATCGGTGGAGTTGAACAAATAATTTTTGCTGGATGCCTGTAGGCGTTTTAGTGTAGCTAGCGCTTTATCCTTTTTGTCGGGTACATCGGCACTCAGGGTGATAAACTCAAACTCCCGGTTGCGGTACATCCGGTTCATGTTCACAAACTCAGGCAGTTCGGTGATACAAGGGCCACACCAGGTTGCCCATACATTAATGAGCCGCACTTTGTCTGTTTTATTGGCTAGCAGGGCTTTTAGGCTATCTTCACCAATCAGGCTCAGGTCGACGGGTTCTTTGGCCCATACCGATGGGGCTTTTTTAGCCCAGTCGCTCTTTTCCATCCATTTTATGGAACAGCCAAAGGTTTTGGTTTTGGCAATGGCTACAGGTTTGCCTGCCAGTACAGCATCCAGAGCCACCCGAATATCCTCCGCATTAGCCGAACCCGGCTTCTCGGAGCCATCTAAGCGACCTGTATACTGGAGTTTTCGCTGGGCATCAAACACAAACGCATGCGGAGTAGCAACGGGCCCGTACTGCCGCGATATTTTTTCGGTTTCTCCATCGAACAAATACGGAAAATTGTATTTTTTGTCCTTACTTCGAAGCTTCATCTCGGCAAAACTATCGCCCATGTCGGTATACCCCATTTCGTCCAATGAAACAGCCGCTGGATAATTTGGCGAAATAGCCACCACCGATACGCCTTTACTTTTGTAATCTGCGGTAAGTGCTTTTAGTCGATCTTCGTAGGCCTGTGCAGTTGGGCAATGATTGCAGGTAAATACAATGACCAGCACCTTCGCAGGAGCAAAACTTTTCAATGTATACTGTTTACCATCGACACCGGGCAAATTAAAATCAGGAGCCGAAGCGCCAATCTCCAGGGTGGGTGGTCCATCGCCATCTGCAAAACTGCGGTCTGTAACCGCCACCAGCACCCAGGCCAGGAGCGCTATCTTTAGAGAAACTGATCGATATACGGATTGCATGGGGCTTCAGGATAAGAGGTTGGCATGTATTCATCTGTTACTTACCAAAGACCTGTTTTTTACGTAATTACTTACGAGCCAACTTTTTATAGCTTTTTTTTAATCGGTTAAGTTACCGCTTCTCAGTATCTTTCTGATAGCCTAATTATGACGCTGAGTTTTTATGCCTGCAATCTATAAAAAACGACTTGGTCTGTTCCGCAATCCGGCGGTCCAGCGGGAGTTGTCGACACTCGATCCCGTCCGCGATCACCAGCGAGTTGTTCACCTGCTAACCGCTTACGAATTTCCATTCGATATAGCCCGTGCCCTCGAACTGGCCTTGTTTCATACCTACGCCAGCCCCAGGGTATCGGGCTTACTGGCTCGGACAGGCGAGTTTGAGCATCATGGACAAAAACGGTATGACGATACCAGTCGGCTGATTTCGGAGTTCTTAGAATCGGGGTACGACAGCGAAAAGGGGTTACGGGCCATTGCCCACATGAATAAAATCCACGGCCATTACCGCATCGATAACGCAGATTTTCTGTTTGTGCTGGCCACATTCGTTTTCTACCCCATCGACTGGCTCCGAAACTATGGCTGGCGGAAGCTGACTTCTTCGGAAGAACAAGCCTTGTTTTACTTTTTCCGCGAAGTGGGGCGACGCATGCAATTAACTGACTTACCTGATAATCTGGCCGACTTACAGACGTTTGTAGCCGAGTACGAAGCCCGCCATTTCCGGTTTACAGAGAGCAACCAAAAAATTGCCAATGCCACTGTCCGTATTGTTCAGGGCTGGTTTCCCGGCTTTTTGCATGGGCTGGTACAACCCACTTTTGCCGCGCTTATCTCCGATAAACTACGGACAGCATTTGGCTATGAGCGCCCAGCAGGTTGGTTCACAGCCTTAGTGAACAGTGCTTTATGGATTCGAAAATGGCCCCTGCGCTGGATAACCTTTAAGCCCTATCCTGCCCTGATTGCGAATACGTCGTTCCGATATTACCCCGCCGGACCTCCAGAAATTGAAGCCGTAGGCCCAACGAATCTGATCGACAAGCCGCACTCACCATCCGCTTAGTCCTTTATGCCGATAATGACAATTAGTCGATGAACCGTCAAACATTTTTATCTGTATTGGGATTAGCCTCTTTACGATCGTCTCTGACTCAACCCGACGACCAGAAAGCCATGCAACCTGAAACATTTGTATTTGCCGACGACGGTAAAATTCCAAACAGCAAATTCCCCCTTCTGGTGTACCGAAAGGCCTTTACAGAGCGCGGCAATGCAGGTGCGGAGTGGCTCGAAAAGCGATTCGCCGGGAATAACTGGACCAATTCGTGGCGAAACGGGGTGTATTCGTTTCATCACTTTCATAGTACCACACATGAGGTCCTGGGCGTTTATTCGGGTAGTGCGCTACTGCATCTGGGTGGCGAACAAGGCCAGAAAGTTCAGGTCCAGGCGGGCGATATACTGGTCATTCCGGCGGGTGTTGGCCATAAAAATCTGGAGAGTACCCAACTCGGTATTGTTGGGGCGTATCCGGATGGACGAAGCTGGGATCTTAATAAAGGACTTCCCGGAGAGCGACCCCAGGTCGATAAAGCCATTGCAACCGTTCCATTGCCCAAAACCGACCCACTGCTAGGGAAAGAAGCTGGTCTAACAAAAATCTGGACTGTATGATTTTTTTCAAACCGCAAGGGCGCAATAGCCGCAAAGAATCTAAGTAGGCTCTTTGCGGCTATTGCGCCCTTGCGGTTTGAAAAAATGAAAATAATAGTTAAAACTATTTTCAAACGAACTCTCCGATCTGTTATCTGACTTTCTTTTTAGCTTTACCAGATGTACGTGCCAACGGCCCCAGCCGACAAACTTGACTTAAACTGGCTATTACCTGAGTCAACCGTAAACTGCTGTGTAGCGGAACTGTCGTTCAACACAATCAACACAGTAAGCCCATCAGGGGTTTTAAAGGCTACATTGGGTAGTGACTTTACCTCATCAGAAGCGATTCGAACGGAACCCGGCCGGACAAATTTCGCAGCCACGGCTACATTGTAATAGGCCGGATTTCGCGTTACCCTGTTCCCATCGATGGTCACGGCGCCCAGGCATTCCGTACAACCACCCGGCGTATGCGGATTCTGTTTTGGATCGGCCGCGAGGTTCCATTGCAACACCGTCCGGCACCAATTCCGGGTTCCTCCAATGATCAGTTCGCGTACATGCCAGACCAGATCCCCTTTCAGATTACCGGGCGCTCCAATCCACTGTTCGGTGAAATAGAGGTTCTTATCGGGATAGGCCTTGTGAACCTCCGATAGCGCACTGATGGGACCAGCATACAGGTGAAAAGCCGACCCATCCACGTATTTTCGGGCATCCGCATCATTCAATATCGTTATTGGATAATCGGGCCGATCGGCATTGTGATCGTACAGGATAATTTTCGTTTTGATTTTAGCCGTTTTAAAAGCAGGCCCGAGACTTTTTTTGATGAAGATGGCCTGTTCGGCAGGTAGCATCAGCATACTGGGGTTGTTTCCCGGATGCAGAGGCTCGTTCTGAATGGTTATAGCATCAATCCGAATACCTTCTTTGGCCATACCCTGAATGTATTTGACAAAATAGCGGGCATAGGCATCATAGTAGTCGGTTTTCAGGCTCCCCCCTTTCGAATTACCATTGGTTTTCATCCAGGTAGGGGGCGACCAGGGCGACCCAAGAATTTTGATACTCGGATTGATCGCCAGAATTTGTTTGAGTACAGGAATTAAATAGTCACGGTCGGGTGCCAGGCTGAACTTAGCCAGCGTGGGATCGGTCTGGCCCTCCGGTAAATCATCGTACGAAAACACATGATCGTCGAGGTCCGATGCCCCAATACTAACTCGCAAATAACTCGTACCAATGCTTTTTCCGGTAGTCCCAAACAACTCGTTCAACAGCGTTGCCCGAGCGCTGGCGTCCATCCGCTGAATGAGCATAGCACTCCCTCCAGTAAGGGTATAGCCGAAGCCATCGATGGTCTGGTACGTCTGAGCTGGGTCTACATGAATCGTAGCCGCAGTTTTTTTACTACCGGCAAGGCTTACGGAGGGCTGTTTTTTAAAAAGAATCGACCTTGCAGGATCGGTTAACCAGAATTCAACACCTCCGGCTTTCGTGGATTTCTGCGATACGGTTTGCCCATAGCTGCTCAATGACAGCAGCAACAACAAAATAATAACCCTGGTATTTACGTGCGAATGCATGAAACTACGTGTAGCCGGGTTTCGATTATTCGTCCGGCTACTGATAGTAAGTAAACCGGTTTCGGCCATAACTTACTCATACCGCTTCCGTAAGAGCGATAAAACAGTCCGGGCTATGTCGTTCTTTTTGCTTTAGTGACTGACTATTGGGGCACAAGGCTGCTCGTCCGCTGGCGCTTCCGACGATTAAGCACGACATTTCGAAGCTCGTATCCAATACCCTGTACTTTAGCGATTTCGCTGTAGTCCTGAAGCATATTGTAAATATCGTGATCAATAAACGGGGCATTGGCCCCATCGATGATTACTTCATCGCCCGACTGCAGGGTTCCCAATACTTCCTTCAACTGTGGCTTGCTAAGGAAATACAAATCTTTCTCAAACTCAATCGTTACTTTCCGTCCATCGCGATCGACCCGGAAACTGGTCTGCACATTGGTATAGAGCACAAACAGAATACCCACCACCGAACCTAACGCAATACCAATAAGCAGGTCAGTAAAGATGATTCCTACCACCGTCACAATGAACGGGACAAACTGGCTCCATCCATCCCGGTATACTTTCTGAAAAATCGCTGGTTTCGCTAATTTATAGCCGACCGTGATTAACACAGCCGCCAGGCACGAGAGAGGAATCAGGTTGAGTAAGGCTCCGCCCAGAAATACGGCTATCAGCAAAAACGAACCATGCAAAATCGTTGATATTCGGGTTTTGGCACCGCCATACACGTTGGCCGAAGTTCGCACCACCACCGACGTAACGGGCAGCCCCCCAATCAGTCCCGATAGCATATTCCCAACCCCCTGCGCAATCAGCTCCTGATCGGGCGAAGAAATGCGTTTGGCGGGGTCGAGCCGGTCAGATGCTTCGAGGTTCAGTAACGTTTCCAGACTGGCTACCAGCGCAATCGTTGCGGCAATACCATACACCTGTGGATTGGCCAGGATGGAGAAATCAGGAAAATCGAAAATAGAGAACAAACTCTGCCCCGGTTTAATCGTTGGAATTTGGACCATGTGCTGATGAGCGGTGTCGCCCAGATACCACCCCGGAACCGCAACCCGATAAAATTCATTAAGGGCTACTCCACCACACACCACAATCAACGGCGCAGGAAAATTTTTCAGAAATGCCCGTTTGCTTTTCCCTACGATCTTGTCCCAGCCGATCAGAAATACTAACGAAATCAGACTAATGACAACTGCACCAGGACTTGCCGTTTCGATAGCCCGGTAAATTTCTGACAGTGTGTTTTCCCCATCGGCCAACTGCTGAAACTCGAACTCCCCTTCATAGTCGTTATCCCGACCTAATGCATGTGGAATTTGCTTCAGAATAATAACAATGCCGATAGCCACCAGCATTCCCTTGATCACACTGTCGGGAAAGAAACTACTGAATCGACCCGCTTTGATCAGGCCAAGAACAAATTGTATGACTCCGGCCAATACAACTGCCACCAAAAAAGCCTCGTAAGAGCCTATTTTTGCAATGGCATCGGCCACAATCACCGCCAGACCAGCCGCCGGGCCACTTACACTGACTTCTGATCCAGACAGGAACCCAATGACGATTCCGCCAACCATACCTGCTACCAACCCCGAAAATAGTGGGGCGCCCGATGCCAATGCAATCCCCAAGCATAAGGGTAAGGCGACTAGAAAAACCGATAAACCAGATGGCAGATCGTGACGTAAATAAGCTGACTTATACTGAGTTAATGTTCGGAGCGGGCTTATGCGTTGCATAAAAGGTTGGAATAATCAGTGTATCGATACGCCTGACGAAAAGGGCAGGTTTGTAAAATTAAAAATAAATTAAAGAAAGATTAAAAAACGATTAAAGACATTCCTTGATTCAACTTACTCATACCGAACAAGCCTTTATTCAGGCCCATCTTACCGCCGATGTACGGTCGTTACTTTTGCGGGCTCACCCTGCCGACATAGACATCAAAAAGCTGGCCGCCCAACTAAGTGCCCGCCAGAAAGCCCGCGATAAACTACCTACCTGGTATGCCCATGAAGCATTGATTTTCCCACCACCTTTATCCGTCGAACAGGCTTCGTCGGAGCGGACAGCGCACTACAAAGCGTCGCTAGTGCAGGGGAAACGACTGGTCGACCTGACGGGCGGTATGGGCGTTGACACCTGGGCCTTTGCCAAACGCGTGGAGCAGGTCACGTACGTTGAGCAACAACCTGAACTGGCGGAACTGGCTGCCTACAACCTGCCTTTGCTAGGCGCAACGAACGTACAGGTTGAACAAGGTAACGGACTCACTTTACTGGAGAAACCTGGGTTCCTGAACGGGTCTGTCGACTGGCTTTACCTTGATCCTCATCGCCGAAATGAGCAGGGTGGTAAAGTCGTTCGGCTGGAAGACTGCGAACCCGATCTGTCAAATCCGTCCACCTTAATGAAGCTGTTCCAGCACGCCAATCAAATTTTAGTGAAAGTATCACCGTTACTTGACATCAATCTGGCCGTCCGACAGATGGCGGGCCTGGTCAAGGACGTACATATTGTGGCGGTACAGGGCGAAGTAAAGGAAATCCTGTTTGTTCTGAGCCAGTCATCCGCTATCCCAAATCCTGGTTCAATTAACGCGATCAACTTAACGAGCCATGAATCCATCGTATTTACATTTAACGAGCAGGAGGAACGAGATGCTGCCATATCGCTGGGCGATCCCCAATCATACCTGTATGAACCCAATGCCGCCGTATTGAAAGCGGGGGCTTTCCGACTGGCTGGTCACCGCTACGGCCTGCAGAAACTAGCCCCACACAGCCATTTGTATACCAGCCATGCACTGATTCGAGATTTTCCGGGCCGAATTTTTAAACTTCAATCGATTTTAAAACCAGATGCTAAAGCACTAAAACAAGTCGTACCCGACGGGAAAGCGAACCTCACCGTTCGAAACTTCCCTCAAACCGTAGCTGAGTTGCGGAAAAAATTATCTTTACGTGAGGGCGGTTCTGTCTACATTCTGGCAACAACCCTGCAAAACGGCGACAAACGCCTGTTGATTACCCATAAAGTCGGGCAATCTGATTCGTAACACATTAACCACTAAAACCAATGAACACCATTTTACGCTCCATCGTCCTGGCTTTCCTGCTCATCTATTCAGGCTCAACCTATGCGCAGACCGTCTATGCAGGAGAAACCACCGTCGACAAAGCCACGATAGCTGGCCTTTACTTAACCCTACAGGGCGATGGAAAGCAAATAGAAAAAGACTGGGAGACCGAACTCCAGAAATATGGCCGGGTAAGTTCGTCACGGGGTACGTATCGGGTTCCCAATGCCAGCATTTCAGCCATTTCATCGGAACCCATCAACCTGATCAGTACTGTTAAATCGTCCCGCACGTCGGCCACGATCTTTGCAGGTTTCGACCGGGGCAATGGCAATTTTGTAAAGGCTGGTGATTCGGGTTATTCAGCCGCCGAAAGTTTATTGAAGGCCTTTGCCGATAACAGCCTGTATGGGCAGGAGGTACGAACCGCCGAAGGCAGCTTTGACGAAGCGCAAAAGAATCACCAGCGAATGGTTCGCAAAGGCGAACAGCTTCAGCGTTCCATTGAACAAAATGCGAAAGAAAAAGAGCGGCTCCAAAAACGGCTTGAGGAAAACGCCAAAGAGCTGGAACAACTACAGAAAGATAGTGAAACCAACAAAACAGATCAGCAAACTGCCCTGACCGAGCTGGAAAATCGAAAGAAAAACGTAGAAGCCGTAAAAGCCAAGAAAAGCAACTAATGAATGGATAATGAAAAATGAATAATGTACAATGGATACTGTAAGCAGTAGATTTATTCATTGTACATTATTCATTATCCATTTTTCAGCTTTTAAAGTAAATTCAGACGACTCATCAGTTCGGGTTTGTTGGCCCGGCTGATGGGGATAACTTTAGAGGCCACCACCAGATTTGTTTCCTCAATATCAACTATCTTATCGAGGTTGATGATGTAGGACCTGTGTACACGCAGAAACTGAGTCCCTAGTTTTTCTTCCAATGATTTCATAGTCGTGTATACAATAAATGCCTGTTGCCCAGTCAGAATTTTGACATAATCACCCGTATTTTCAACGTAAAGAATTGAATCGTAAGGAACCCGCACATAACGACCATCATTCTTTACAAAGATTGCCTTATTGTTGACCATTCTCACCTGCTCATTCTTCCGCATAGCCGTAATCACTTTTTCGACGGCTACCTTAAACCGGGTTTGCGTAATAGGCTTTTTCAGGTAATCAGTTACCTGATACTGAAAGGCATCGAAAGCGTATTCCGTTTTGATCGTTGTTAAAATCACCTGTGGCAAAACCGGAAGCCGATCCAATAAATCAAAACCCGAAAGGTCGGGCATTTCAACATCCAGCCAGATCAGGTCGATTGGCTGTTCGGCCAATACGGTTAAGGCCTGCGTTGCATTCTCGCAAACCGCTACAACTTCCAAAGACTCATGCTGTTCGCAAAGATGCTGGAGCGACAGACGGGCCATTCGTTCATCATCAACAATTATACATTTCAGGATCATAGGTTAGGAGTGGTCAGGTAGCGTTGCCATTCGGCCTCCAGAAGCGGGTGTTGGCTTTGTAATGTTGTGTAAAAGTCCTGCCAGATAGCGTTGATACGATCTGCCTGGTCTTGTTTGAAAAGCAGACTTTCAAGCAGAATCAGGGATGCCTCCAAATGAGTTAGCCCAACCATTAATACGGTAGGCCGTAATTTATGGATTGCTGGGTGAACGTCTGCCCAGCGTTGGGCCTGAATCTGCTCATGAATTACCGCAAACTCTGGCAGAACCGAATCAACAAACGTCTCGAGCATACAGGCCGCATACTCTTTATCGTCGCCATACAATTCGGTAAGAAATTGTATATCCAGCAATTGATAGCGTTCTGTGGGATCGCCCCCACCTGCTCCTGTTACCCGAAGTTCTCTGGCTACATTAGTCATTGCTTACGTATCGGATTGGCGAACAGATCGTTTGTAAAAGCTGCTTTTAAGTATGCAAGTTAATTATTTTTCTAAATCATAAGTTTCATTTATTACTCAAAAAGTAAAATAAAAATCAACACTAGCGGGTATCTAACGTAGTCAATTTCAACCAAAGTGTCTGACAAAAAAGATAGGTATGCCGGACAAGTAATGGTTTATTCAGACCAGCCCAAATAGTCTGCCTTTAAAAATAAACCAATAGTTACTTAAAAACCCGAAATTCCTACCATTTATCGAATAGATGTAACTACACGATTCTTTATCCAACAATTTTGATGCACCAAACTACTGAAACCAACTTCTACCCAAATCAATCATGGCCAGTTTCCTAACCGATGAAGCGCTCATCAAACAGTATTTACCAGAGCAGCCCAATCAATGCTTTGAAACCTTATACAATCGGTATGTTAATAAAGTATATCGGCATTGTTTGTCGATGACTAAAGACGAAGAAAGTGCTCACGACTACACCCATGATATATTTATTAAGATGTTTAAGAAGCTGGATACATTCCACGAACGGTCTAGCTTTTCAACCTGGTTATATTCCATTGCCTACAACTACTGTTCGGATCAACTGCGTTTAGCAAAGCGTTTAAACTTTTCTCCGCTCGACGATGAGTTCGATACACCATCCAGCGAATCGTATGAAGCACAGGCAAAGGAGCAGTCGCTACAGTTACTCAATCAGGTAATGGCGCAGTTACCCGAAAAAGAACAGAAGATCCTGCAGCTAAAATATGAACAGGGGTTACGAATCGACGAAATAGCTCAGCTATACAACATCAGCGAAAGCTCTGTCAAAATGCGACTCAAACGTAGCCGGGAAAAAGTCCATCAGCTTTGCGCTTACTACCATACTTTATAAGTTCAGGTTATTCAGCAACGAACTGATTCCCTGTATATCCAGTATATAATCGACCTGCGTGTTGAGTATGGCCTGCTGGGGCATCATAGCTGCCTGGGCGGTTGCGGGCAGTTGGGTCACTAGCAAACCGCCCTTTTTTTTGATTGCTTTCAGACCAGCAGTTCCATCGGCGTTTGCCCCCGACAACAAAACACCGATCAGGGAAGGGCCAAACACCTCAGCGGCAGACTCAAACGTGACGTCGATTGAGGGTCGGCTGTAGTTCACTTTCTCAGAATCATCGAGAGCAAACGTTCGATCACGCTCGATCAGGACATGGTAATCGGCAGGGGCCAGATAGATAATTCCGGGCCTGACTGGTTCCTTATCCTCTACTTCCCGAACCGGGATAGTGGTTTTTAACGAAAGCAGGTGCGCCAGTGTTGAATCGGCAGTGTTACGACGATGCAATACAATGATGCATATATACGTCAATGGGACTGATAAAACCGGTAGTACCTGTAGCAACACATCGATGCTACCCGTCGATCCACCAATGACAACCGCTTTTTTGGCTGTGATTATACTATTTTCCGCCATATTTTTTCGCCATTCAACGGTCTGTATTTGGTCTCCAGCGTAGAGAACCGGAGCGTTTCCTTGGCGCCAAGTGCCAGGTAACTCAGTAACCCCAAACTTTCATCGAACAAGGAAAGCACGCGTTGCTGAAGTGCCTTGTCGAAATAGATCAACACATTCCGGCAAAGAATCAGATCGAATTCATTGAACGACCGATCCGAAACGAGGTTATGCGTCGAAAAAACCATACGCTCAGCCAGTTCATCCAGAAACTTAGCGTAGCTATACTGCGCCGTGTAATACATCGAAAAATCAGCGACTCCACCCGATAACACATAATTTTCGGAGTACTGCTTCATCTGCGATAAAGCGACAATCCCCTTCCGGGCCGACGCCAGCACATCAGGATTTATATCGGTGGCATACAGCAGCGATTTATGCAGCAATCCGGCCTCTTTAAGTAGAATGGCCATCGAAAAAACCTCTTCGCCCGTTGAACAGCCTGCATGCCAGATACGAATAAACGGTTTTGCGGCCAGCGTTGGCAACACGTCGGTTCGGAGTGCTCTGTAAAAAAACGGGTCCCGAAACATTTCGGTCACGTTTACGGTCAGTTCTTCCACAAACCGTTTTATATACTCACTATCGTTCCGTATGCGATACCGCAGTTCAGCAAAACTAGGAAACTTATCAAGCGACCAAACCCGATTGATCCGTCGTTTCAGTGAAGCTCTGGCGTAATGGGTAAAATCATACCCGTAGCGTTCAAACAGGTCCGTCAGCAACAGGTCCATTTGCTCATCCTCAATCATAACCATACCCTGGTTCTATTTTCCTTAGCCCCGGCGGCATCTAGTTTAATATCCGTAACAACCGATCAACATCGATCGGTTTGGCAATATAATCCGAAGCACCTGCCCGAAGGCATTTTTCCCGATCCCCAACCATAGCCTGCGCCGTTACCGCTATTATGGGCGTATTTTTTCGTTGATCGATGGCTTTGATGCGGGGAATGGCTTCGTAACCGTCCATTTCGGGCATCATCATATCGATCAGAACAGCGTCGATTACCTCATCCGTTTGCAGAATAGCTAACGCATCCAGTGCATTCAAACAGGAAAGGCAATCGAACGATTTGGCCCGAAGCGTCGCTGTCAGCGCAAAAATATTCCGCGAATCATCGTCTATAATCAGGACTCGTTTTTTAGCCATGGGCGAAACTAATAGATGGTTTTCGGCTCTTTACTTGCTGGTCAGCCTGCCAGCAAAATAGAAAAAACCGCAAGCAGAATTCAATTAAATGCGCTCATAGAGCCACACGCGTAATAAGGACACCAGTTGATCAATATCTACTGGTTTGGTAATGTAGTCGGAAGCTCCGGCCTGAATGCATTTTTCCCGATCGCCGATCATCGCTTTAGCCGTTACAGCAATCACAGGCAGGTTGCGCCACTGGTAATTCTCACGGATTTTTCGAGCCGTCTCGTAGCCATCCATATGGGGCATCATCATGTCCAGTAATACCACATCAATAGCCGGATTTTCCTCCAGTTTCTGTAATGCTTCTTTGCCATCAAGCGCTGCCACCACTGTCATATTGAACTGCTCAAGCGCTTTCGACAGTGAGAAAATATTGCGTACATCATCATCGACGACCAGTACGGTTTTTTCGTTCAGAACCTGTCCCAATGCTCCCAATTTCTTCGTTTTCCCTTTCGCATTACTTTGCTTGGCTTCTTCCATCAGGTGCAGAAACAACGATACTTCGTCAAGCATACGCTGGTACGAATGGGCCGTTTTGACAACGATCGAGTCGGCGTATTTCTTGATCTTCAGTTCTTCGGCCATCGACAGGCTTTTGCCGGTGAAAATAATGATCGGCAGTGTTTCCAGACCTGGGGTTTTCTTAGCCTCTTCCAGCGTTTCGTAGGCTTTATGATCAGGAATCCCCATGTCGAGAATGACACAGTCGATCTCATTTCGTTTTAGGGCATCGATACCATCCTTCACAGTGCTCTTCAACTCCGAGTTGATATTGAACGTTTCCAGAAAGTACGCCAGCGCTTTGGCATGTTTCGGGTTATCTTCAATAATCAGTACCTTCTTCGAGTCGCGGCTGAGTACATATTCGATCTTTTTAAACACCTCATGCATCTGTTCAAAAGCCATAGGCTTATCAACAAAATCGATAGCCCCTTTCATCAGGCTTTCGTTCTTGAGCCGGTGCGACGACATAATATGCACTGGTATATGACGGGTTTGTGGGTCAGCCTTCAGGGCATCCATGACTTGCCAGCCACTCATAATTGGGAGTTCAATATCGAGCAGAATACCTACAGGTTTATACAGGCCAGCCAGCTTAAGCCCTTCATCCCCCCGAACGGCTACAATACCCTTGTAGCCCTTCTTACGAGAATACTCCAGCAGCGACTTGGCGAAATTCGCATCGTCCTCGACGATCAGTATAGTTTTATCCTTTTCGGTAAGATTGTTCCGATCATCAGGAATGGCTTCCGGGATTACAGAACTAATGTATTTTACTTCAGGAGTTGGGGGCGTCGCTGGAGGCAGTGGTGCTGGTTCGGCCGGAGCAGACACAGGTTCAGGAAGCGTTTGCTCTTCATTCTGAAGGATTGGCACGTTGACGGTAAACGTACTACCTTCGTTTACCTGACTAACCAGTGTAATTTCGCCCCCCAGTAGCTTAACCAGCTCACGGCTGATCGACAGCCCCAGCCCCGTTCCGCCATACTTACGCTTTGTTGAGCCATCAGCCTGCTGGAATGCTTCAAAAATGAGCGGCTGTTTTTCGGCCGGGATACCGATACCCGTATCGTTCACAACAAACAGAAGCCGGTTTGCATTGCCTGGTTGCCGGTTGATCGTCAGGCTAACACTACCGGCAGCGGTGAATTTAAGTGCGTTCGATAACAGGTTTTTCAGAATCTGCCCCAGCCTCATCCGATCGGTCGTGATCTGTGCCGGACTATCGGGGGCCACACGAATCGAAAAATCAAGTCCTTTTTCTTTGGCCAGCAAGGCAAACAGCGACTGGAGTTCGTCGGTAAGCTCAGCAATCGGCACTTCCTGATAATCGAGCTTCATCTGCCCGGCTTCAATCTTCGACAAATCCAGAATTTCGTCGATCAGGCCAAGCAGTCCATTCCCCGACGATTGGATGACTTTGGCATATTCGATCTGCTCCGCCGTAAGCGTTTCTTCATGATTTTCGGCCAGCAATCGGCTCAGCAGCAAGATGGAGTTGAGCGGTGTTCGCAATTCATGCGACATATTCGCCAGGAATTCCGACTTGTATCGGGTCGTCAGTTCCAGTTCGTCGGCCTTTCGCTGGATCTCATCATTTTTTTCCTCCAGCAATAAGCCACGCTCTTCCAGTTCGGTATTGGTCTGCTGCAATTCTTCCTGCTGCACCCGAAGTTCCTCTTCCGAAGCCTGTAACCGTTGCGCCTGAGCCTCCAGTTCGGCATTCAGATTTTCGAGTTCGGAGTGTTGCGACTGCAATTCTTCAGACTGCGCCTGCGTCTCTTCGAACAGTGCCTGAAGCTTAACGTAATCAAGTGCCGCATTGACACCAATAGCGATTGACTCCTGATTCATTTCCAGGAACTCGATATCCAGCGGTCTGGGGTCACGAAAAAAGCCCAACTCAACAGCGCCCACGCAGACATCGGCAAACAAAAGCGGCACAATAACCAGCGACGTGGGGCGACTTTCGCCTACCGACGAGCTTACACGACTATAATCTGCTGGCAAATCCCGTACAATTACCGTTTTTTTACCCTGAATAGCCTGTCCTACCAATCCATTACCTGCCACAACGCTTCGGGGCGCCCCTTGCACGGCATAGCTCCCCGACAGCATGTACAGCCGATCGTTTTCGGTTAAATAAACGGTTCCAACGGGGGCGTTCAGGTATTCGGCAAGGGTATTGATCAGGTTGGTACTTAGCGTTGACAAATCACGCTGCCCCCGGATGGCATCACTTATTCGTACGGAACCCGTCTGTAGCCAGGTACGATTCTGCAGATCAATAAATGTTCGTTCCAAGGCACTGGCCATCAGGTTGAGTGCACTACCGATACGGCCCAGGTCATCGTCTTTGGTATCGTCGCTCCGTACGGCATAATCCCCTTCAGCAATATCGTGGGTAATATCTTCCAGAACGGCAATTCGCTGATTGGTTTCAATATACTTTTCTTCCGCCTTTTTCTGGTGGGCAATCCGATCGTCAAGATCCTGTTTAATGCGCACGTAGGTGAAACTGGTGATCAGCATCGAAATAATGGCCGCAATCACCAGCAGAAATGGCGTATAGGTAATGTAAATATCCTGTTGTTCGATTCGACGCTTGAGGATACTCTGCTCCTGGACTTTTATGGTATTGATGGTTGCCCGCAGCGTATCCATAATCTGCTTCCCCCGAATCATTTCCCGATGACGGTTGATGGTGTCTGAGGCAAACGCCTTATGCCCCCTAACCAAATCGATCACCCGTTGCATCTGGACAAACTTGGCCTCGTACAAACGTTTAACCTCTGCCAGATTTTTCTGCTGGGGCGAATTATCGCCCGTCAATTGCAGTACACGGTTATAGCTATTCGCTACTTTCTCATAACTACCACTGTACGGCTGTAAAAAGAGTGGATCAAGCGTAACGAGGTAGCCGCGCTGCCCGGTCTCAGCATCTTTCATAAACGAAATGATGTTCTCCGATTCAATCAGTACCTCATTGGTATGATTCACCAGCTTCGAATTTTCGATCAGCTGCTGAATGCTGTAAAACGATGCAATCAGGCTGATCAGGAGCAACAGTGTCGAAAACGAAAAGACAATCTGCAACTGTCGAACGACCGAATTTGAACTTGAGTAACGTGGCATAAGAGAGGAAAGCTATTTTGGATATGTAGGATGTAGGATATATGATGTAGGATGTATGCTTCTAGAAACCTTAACTTTAACTACCATACATCATATATTCTACATCCTATATCATACTGTAGCATCATACTTGGTTTATGGGTAGAATCAGGATAAAACTGGCCCCCTCATCGACCCGGCTACGCGCCGAAATCAGACCATGATGTTTATCTATATTCTTTTTTGCGATAGCCAGTCCAATCCCGGTTCCTTCATAAGCAGTTCGATTGTGTAACCGCTGAAAAATAATGAAGATGCGTTTCAGGAATTTTTCATCAAACCCAATGCCGTTATCGGTAAACGTGATTCGGCAAAAGGGCCCTTCGGGCGATGGGTCTGCGTCGATATCTTTTGTTGCCACCCGCTCTGACCGGATATGAATGATGGGGGGCTGGTCGGGTTTTGTAAACTTGAGCGCATTGCTCAGTAAGTTTTGAAAAACCTGCCGGAGTCGCATCGGAATGGCATCCAGCACAGGTAGTGGATCAATGGAAATCGTGGCTCCTTTTCGGTTAATCTGGTCATCGAAGTCCAGCAGTAGTTCCTGAATCAAGCCATTCAGATCGGTCGGTTGAAACGGCTCCGGTTCTGAAAGCTGCGAATAGGTAAGCAGGTCTTTGATCAATTCAGCCATTCGGGCCGACGAGCGAATCGACCGATCCAGGTACAGCACAGCTTCGGGGTTATCTTTCAGGAACCGCTCCCGGATGGTGTCGTTCAGTAATTGAATTTTTCGTAGTGGCTCTTTCAGATCATGCGAAACGACCCACGTAAACTGTTGTAATTCGTGGTTTGTCTGCTCCAGCTCGGTGTTTTTCAGTAGCAGTTCACTTGTCCGCAGATTGACCTGTTGCTCCAGCAATTCGGCCGCCTGTTTCTGTGGATGAATATCAGTAAAGGTGCCAATCCATCGAACCCGACCGCCATCGCGTACAATTGGAATAATCCGCAAAAGATGATACCGATACGATTGTGTCCCTAGCTCCTGCAACCGAACTTCACGGGTAAATTCCTCGCCCTGCTCCAACGCCTGATGCCAGTCGTCACAAACACCTGCATCATCGGGATGCATCGTTGGAAAGGTATTCGCATCGGTCGAGTAGCGAAACCAGTGCTCATTAACGTACTCAACAATTCCATCGGGTTTAATGGCAAAGGCCATCTGCGGTAACGAAGCCAGTACAGCCTGTAATTCCTGCATTCGTTTGGCAAGTTCTTCCTGAGCCTGCCTACGTACATTAACTTCTTTACGTAGCGAATCCTGCGTGGCCCGTAACTCATGCTGTTGCTGATAGAGCTTATCCAGCGTTTTCACTTTCAGAACCAGAATATCTGGATCTACGGGCTTGGTGAGGTAGTCTATCCCCCCCGATGTATACCCTTTGGTGATGAATCGCTTTTCCGTATTTACTGCCGACAGAAAAATGATCGATGAATCCCGGGCTTTACTAAAGCCCGAAATGGCATTGGCTACCTCGAAGCCATCCATTCCGGGCATCTGAACGTCCAGTATGATGACTGAGTAGTCCGTTTTCAGTATTTTTTTGAGGGCTTCTTCACCCGATTCGGCGGTGTCGACCGAAAAACGATGCAGTTCCAGAATTTTTTTCAGGGGTATTATATTCTCTGGCCTGTCATCAACGATAAGAATCATGAAAGTTTATTGGTTAAAACGCTGAGGCTAAGCGAACTTCAAAACGGGTATATAAACTAGATTTAAACCTATCCAACTCAATGATTGTTTCGAAAATTGTTGGTGAAGATAGAACAGGGAAGGCCGTGCTTCCAAATTCATTTAGCGTATGCCCCCAAAGTGAACGTTCATCCGTAAACGAGCGCCCTATTAGTAGTCGGGCACTTATCAATCGGTTAATTACAACTCCTCTTCTGCAACCACTCCCTCACTAGTAAGGGCTGCGGCCAACCTTGTCCTGGCAAACTGGTTTTACCGCAAACTTGACCCCTCACCTCATCACAGGTAGTCGCTAGTACATGGAAGCCAAACATCCGAACACGAGTTTTTCGGCCAGCCGCCCCGAAACGGTCGTTGGTCCCGAAGAAGAAAATCTACTTCCCCGAGCGGTGCTACGGCCTAATAATTACATATTGCTCGACGGCGACTGGCAGTTTGCGCTAGACCCCGACGATCGTGGCATACTCGACCAATGGTACGTGGGGCATCAATACGACGGAATAGCGCACTGGCCCGGCTCCATTGAAGATCACCTGGCGCAGGCAAAAGGCTTAAGTGTTCCGGCTTCCTGGAATGATAAGGTTATCGCCTGGTATGAACGTGAGTTCACGTTGCCTACCCGAACCGAGCCCCACTCCCGCTCCATGATTCAACTGACGTTTGGCGCCTGTGGCTATGAAACCCGAGTCTGGCTCAACGGCTTTTTACTACGGACCATCGAAAATGAAGACGTACACTTCGGTGAGTATACGTCATTTTCCTACGAATTGCCGGAAGAACACCTTCGGCCAAACAACCGCCTGACGGTTCGGATTGCCGATACGATGGATGCCGAAATTCCACGGGGGAAACAGGAGTCGCATGTGTATAAGCGCGGGGGAATCTGGTATCAAACCTACACGGGTGCCGTACGTAGTATCTGGCTGGAAACCGTCGAACGGAATCGATTGCGCTCGCGAGTCGGGGTGGTGAGCGAAGTAGAAGACCGCCTGGTCCGATTCAGTATTACTACCCGCATTCATGATCCGGGCGATTATCAGGTACGGCTAACCGTTTACGACCTGCAAGCCACCGAGCCGATGGCCAGCGCCGAATTCCCTCTCCGGCTCGAAGCTGGTCAGAAGCAGCAGCGGCTGGTACTGGATATAGAGGGTGCCGGGTTATGGTCGCCCGCTTCTCCCCGACGTTATAAATTGATTGCCCAACTGATTGACTCCAACGGGTATAGTGCCCAGATAGAAAGTCTGTTTGGCCTCCGCAAGGTTGAAGCCAGAGGCCGAAAAATTTACTTGAACAACGAATCTATCTACCTGGATGGCATTCTATATCAACCCGGCACAGCTACCTACGAGGAGATGAAACAGCATATGCTGGCCATGAAAGAACTGGGTTGTAATCTGGTGCGGGTGCACATTGCCGGGGTTGACCCACGCATTTATAACCTGGCCGATAAATTAGGGCTTTTACTGTGGGTAGAAGTTCCCAGTCCACATAGCTCAACAGCTCGCAGCCGCCAGAACCACCGGGCCGAACTGCTCCGCATGGTGTCGCTTATCAGTTCGCATCCGTCGGTGGTGATCTGGAGTCTTTACAATGAGGACTGGGGGGCTCAGGATATAGCCAGCAATACCGAAGCCCGGCAATACATCATGGACATGTATCATTACATGAAGCTGGCTTATCCGCAATTCCTTATTGTCGATAACGATGGCTGGCATCATATTTCGTTTGAAGGTCGGCTTAAGTCAGATCTGTTGACCGCACACCTGTATACACCCGACCTGACGTACTGGCATACGCTGCTTGATCGACTTAGTGCCGGTGAACTTACCGGGGTAGCCGCCTTTCCGCTGGTGGTTGGGGATCCATTCTTTTACCGTCGGCAAGTCCCTTTGCTGGTGAGTGAATGGGGCGGTTTTGGTTTTGCAAACTACGGAGGCCCGGCAACTTCCAGCGATCGGGCGGAAACCATCCGGCTCTTCAAACAGGCGTTACAACAGTACCCGATCGCAGGCGATATTTATACCCAGGCCACGAATATCGAAGACGAACAGAATGGGCTGATAGATACAAAATCGGGCGACTTACTGGTACCCTCTGGCCTGCTCCAGTCAACTCCCAGACCGTCTCCTGGCTTGGTATAAATCCGCCGTTTGGCCATCCTCTACAAATACACAAAAAAAGGCCCCAGACGGAGCCTTACCATTACCCAACGAACAGAAAAAAGCCTTTTACCGCAAAAAATACGCTCTAGAGCTTCGGCGTGTCAATAAATGGCTTTACCAGGTTCCCCAGATGTTGTAACTAGCTACCGATTCGTCCCCATCTGGTGATCGGGTACAATCCGGGTAGGAATCAAGCGCGATACGGTTGGACTATAAGCAACCCAGCGCAGCCAGCACCAGTTATTGCTGGCTAGTCGTCGAACATGAAACGGTACTTAACTGATGGCGTACCAGCGATAAGCGCCGTCGGGAGATGGGGAGTCGGCTCTGATTGCTCATGACCACATACGAGGGCAACCGCAGGTGGGGTGCCAGCGTGATTTGACAGGCATACATCGGATTAACCAGCGCCTGCTTATGAACCCGGAGGAAGTGAGGCCACCGTTGTGCATACCATTTCAGCGTGCGGGCCATAAGGATTACTTGTCCGTCTACCATGTGGAGATAACAATAGTTGACCTCGCCGGTGATATACAGAATGGCGTGCGGATCGAACTGACAATGCTTTCCTTTAGAAGAGGATGAAATGTTTCGCATAAACTCAAATTAAGTAAAGAAGATAACCCCAGGCAGGGCATAGAATTAGCGGTTCTGTGCCCTGCCTGGGTTTTACTGAGCCGTGATGACGCGGGCGTAGATGTTGTTGAGCCGGTTCACATCGTAACTCCCACTGCTGTCGTCAGCCACACTAATGGTGATGTTGGAACGACTGCCACCGTTGGCACTGGTTCGACTTACCCAGAAGCCAACATCCATCGTGCTGTGACCTCCGATCGACTCCCCTCCGTTCAGACTGATCCGTAACTGCTGACTACCCACACTGCCACTCAACGTCCACTTCCCATTGGCCACACTCACCAGACTTCCCCCCGAGACCTGAATACTGGTTAACGTATTGTCGAAGCTTACACTGTAGCCCGTCGGGACCGTGATGGTCACCACAACGGCCCCGCTGGCCGTCGAGCCGTTCACCTCCTGCAACTGCATCAGCAGCCCCTTGGTCTCCTCCGATGAGAAGTTCCCACTAGGCATAGTGATGATGGCCGACAGGTCGGGACCAGCCAGCGCTGTCACACTCACCACCGAAGTCTGGGAACATACCCCCGAAGTGCCCACCACCGTGAAACGCTGCTCACCGGCCGTGGTCAGACTCACCGACAGGGCCGAAGCCGTGCTGGGGCTGGTCAACACAACCGTCGAGGGAGCCGTCCACTGGTAAGTGGTGGCTCCGCTGGCCGTCAGGCTAACGACCACCCCCACATTGGCCTGGGGTAGATTAGAACCCACTGACAGGCTCAGCACCGTGTTGCTGGTGATGGTGGTGGTGGCCGCTGCGGTACAACTGTTGGCGTCGGTCACCTTCACTGAATAGGTACCCGCCGTGGTCAGAGTGCGCACGGCATTGGTGCTGGCATCCTCCCACAGGTAGGTGCTGCCCCCGGTGGCCGTCAGGCTGAGGCTGGTGGTGGTACAGGTTAAGGTTGAACTGGCGGGTTTAAGAATACTAGCCACGGGTGCTGCGTTGACTAGCAGGGACGTTGTCGCTGTGATCGGGCTGCCATTAATGCTGACGATGAGGGTGAAGATCTGGGTACCACTGCCAGTAGCGGTCAGGCTCTGGGTCAGGGTTGGGGTGCTGCCGGTTCCGCTGGTGGAGCTGGTGCCGTTGGTAAGGGTGAAGCTGTAGCTGCCGGTCAGGTTGCCGATACTGGCCGAGAAGCTGGTAACAGTACCCGCACAGGCCGTAGCGGGATTAGCGCTGAAGCCCGTCAGGGTCACTCCCGAAGATGCGAAGAAATAGGCCGAACCCGTATTGGAAAGGGAGTTGGCTCCTGCCGCATCTTCGTCATCCAGCGAGGCCCCCACCACAATTTGCCCACCACTAATGCCCACCGACTGGCCAAACTTATCGCCCGTCCCCCGGTCGGAGGCCACTAGTTTCTGGACCTGTCCCCAGTTGTCGGAACCGCCCTGGTTCTGACTGAATACATAGGCTGTACCCGCATTCGGGAGCGTATTGCCGCCCGATGCATCGCCAGATCCAGCAACGGCCCCTACCACGATGGTATTCCCACTGATGGAAACCGAATTGCCAAAGTTGTCATTAGCTGCCCGGTCGCTGGCGACGATTTTTTTGACTTGTCCCCAGTTGTCGGTGCCGCCCTGGTTCTGACTGAATACGTAAGCCGAACCGGCATTAGTAAGCGTATTGCCCCCTGCTGCGTCCTGACTATTCTGACTAGCTCCCACTACAAGGGTGCTACCATTGATGGCGACCGAATTGCCAAACCAGCTACTTGCGACCCGGTCATTGGCGACGAGTTTTTTGACCTGTCCCCAGTTGTCGGCACCTCCCTGATTCTGGCTGAACAGGTAAACCGATCCCGCTAAAGTGAGCGTATTCTCTCCCGAAGCATCTTTAGATTCTCCGTAGGCACCCACCCCGATAATGTTACCATTGATTGTTACGGAAAAACCAAAATAGCTATTGGTACCCCGGTCGCTGGCAACTAGTTTTTTGACCTGCCCCCAGTTGTTAGTTCCCCCCTGGTCCTGACTGAATACGTAGGCAGAGCCAGCATTAGTGAGGGAATTCCCCCCTGATGCATCCCGGCTATCCCACATAGCGCCCACCACAATGGTACTGCCGCTGATACCCACCGACGTACCAAACAGAGCAAGAATTGACCGATCTGAAGCCACCAGCTTTTTGACCTCTCCCCAATTATCGGTGCCCCCCTGGTTCTGACTGAATACGTAGGCCGCTCCCGAAGCAAGGAGCATATTAAGACCTGCTGCGTCCTGACTATTCTGACTAGCCCCCACCACAATAGTATTCCCACTGATGGCCACCGAATAGCCAAAATAACTATTTGACACCCGGTCACTAGCCACTAGCTTTTTGATCTGGGTCCAGGTACCGTTTTGCCGTTTGAGCACATAGGCCGATCCCGCGTTGAGTACGGACTGACCACTGCTGGCATCGGTGTAATCCTGATAGGCCCCCACCACCGCATACGCCCCATCGATAGCCACCGAAAAGCCGTAGTACTGAGAACCGAAGTAATCACTCAGAACCACTTTCTGCTCCTGTCCCCAGTTGTCGGTGCCGCCCTGGTTCTGATTGAACACATAAGCCGAGCCCGCAGAAGTGCGCGAATAGTTACCGGATTCATCTTCGTCCTCCTGGTAGGCCCCCACCATAATACGACTGCCACTGATGGCCACCGAATAACCAAAATAGTCATTGGCTGCCCGGTCACTGGCGACAATCTTTTTGACCTGTCCCCAGTTTTCGGCTCCCCCCTGATTCTGACTAAACACATAGGCCGAACCTGCATCCGTGAGCGTATTACTACCCGATGCATCCAGATCGTTCTTGTTAGCCCCCACCACGATGGTATTCCCACTTATGGAAACTGAAGTACCAAAATAGTCATTGGCTGCCCGGTCACTGGCGACAATCTTTTTGACCTGTCCCCAGTTGTCGGCGCCCCCCTGATTCTGGCTGAACACATAGGCTGAACCTGGATTGCCACTTGTAGAATTCAGATCGTTCTGAGGAGCCCCCACCACGATCAGACTCCCACTGATGGCCACCGAATAACCAAAAAAGTCAGCAGCAGCGCGGTCGGTGGCGACAATCTTTTTGACCTGTCCCCAGTTATTAACTCCCCCCTGATTCTGACTGAACACATAGGCCGAGCCCGCATCCGTGAGCGGATTACTTCCCGACGCATCCTTGTCTTCCAAGTTGGCGCCCACCACGATGGTATTCCCACTAATCGCTACTGACCAGCCAAAACGGGCATTGGGGCTCCGGTCGGAGGCCACGAGCTTTTTGACCTGACCCCAGTTGTTAGTTCCCCCTTGGTCCTGACTGAACATGTAGACTGCCCCCGTTCCGTTCATATTATTAGCGCCTGCAGCATCCAGGCTCTCCCCAATGGCTCCCACTATAATCGTACTGCCACTAACGGCAACCGAAGTGCCAAAAAAATCAAATGTAGACCGGTCGGAGGACACCAGCTTTTTGACCTGCCCCCAGTTATCGGCTCCGCCCTGGTTCTGGCTGAACACATAAGCAGCCCCCATATTCGAGAGCGTACCATCATTCTCCAGATTGGCCCCTACCACGATGAGGCTCCCACTGATGGCCACCGAATAACCAAAATAGTCAGCAGCAGCCCGGTCGGAGGCTACCAGCTTTTTGATCTGGGTCCAGGTGCCGTTCACCCGTTTGAAAACGATGGCTGAACCCGCACTCGACAGTGTGTTCATTCCTCCGGCATCCTCGGATTCCCCATTGGCACCGACTACTGCATAATCACCATCAATAGCGACCGAATAACCAAACTGATCATTAGTCGCCCGACCAAGTGAGGTAAGCGTGCGTCGGTCTGAAGCTGCTGTTTTGATGATCTGGTTCCAGTCCTGGGCCAGACCCCGGTTCGATAAAAACAGCAAGAACGCCAGGAGCCACAGCCCTCCCGGACGGCTACGTTTGGCTCGACAGAAGTCAACAATCACTGCCAGAGATTGGCTAAAACGAGTCGTTGATCGGGGGTAGAAATGATGCATCGAAGACGAAAATCTTGTGAGTAGATAGCCCTTGTTGGCTACCCCCAAAGCTCTTCATTATCCCCCCCTCGCTGTTAACCCATTTCAGACATTCTTTTGCTCATTTTGGACATGGGCCACTTTTTAGCAAAAAATAGGCCCCGAATAGAGCCTATTTTTTAACTTATGTTGACATAAGTAATTTCGTTGGTGTTGACCTGGGCAGGCTGGCCGTACTCGTTATCAGAAACGTACCGGAGTCAATAAAGGTAGTTGTGGCTCCTTCGAGTGCCAATCCATACGCCTTGTCTATAGGGCTAATCAGGCCCTAATTGATCACCGTAACGCTTATGGCACTGGCCCGATTCCTACGGAACCACCCGCACCGATGCTCAGCCTGGCCCCTGCGTTTATAGATATTGCTTTAAACTTCGCCACTGTACCACTGCCCACAACCGGGATGTTGGTCACGTTGTTGATCACCACCGGGTTGCCCGGACCAGGAACGCCGTTAGGGTTCCAGTTGCAGGCATTAGCCCAATCCGAACTGACCGACCCGGTCCAGGTCATGGATTCTGTAGTGGAGGCCACTGGGGTACAACCGGTACTGTTTACCGTAACTGTCACATTGGTGATGCTCGTACAGCCCGAGGCAGACAGCGCCGTAACCGAATAAGTCGCTGTGAGGGTGGGCGCAGCCGTGAAGGTGGCCGACTGCACATTGCCCGTCCAGGTGTAGGAAGTAGCCCCGGCCGGCGACCCGGACGAAGCGGTCAGCGTAACCGTGTTGCCCGACGTGATCGTCAGGCTGGGCGTGGCTGTGACCGTCAGGGAAGGTAGGACATTTACGGTCAGGGTGGTGCTGGCGGTGGCTTTTTGGCTGTTGGCACTTATGGTCAGGGTAAAGCTCTGCGTGCCCGACCCGGCAGCTGTCCAGCTTTGACTGAAGGCGCTGTTACTGGTGGTTACGGTGGTGGTGCTTAGACCGTTGGTGAGTGTATAGGTATAGGGGCCTATCACATTGCCCATCGTAGCGGTAAAGGTGGTCACACTACCAGCGCAGACCGGGTTGGGTGCAGCGGCAAACCCGGCAAGGGTGATCACCCCCGTCGGTCCAAAGAAATAAGCCGAACCTGAATTGGTAAGCGTATTCGTACCCAAGGCATCTTCGTCTTCCAGATAAGCCCCTACCACAAGCTGGTTGCCACTAATGGCCACTGAACGGCCAAAATTATCAGAAGCCCCCCGGTCGCTGGCGACAATTTTTTTGACTTGTCCCCAGTTGTCGGTGCCGCCCTGGTTCTGGCTGAACACATAGGCTGAACCGGCCGAGAAGAGTGTATTAGTACCCAACGCATCTTCGGCTTCTGAAGGGGCGCCCACCACAAGCTGGCTGCCACTGATGGCGACCGACCAGCCAAAATTATCAGAAGCTCCCCGGTCGCTGGCGACAATCTTTTTGACCTGCCCCCAGTTGTCGGTGCCGCCCTGGTTCTGGCTGAACACATAGGCCGAACCCGCGTTAGAGAGCGTATTGCCCCGTGAGGCATCTTCGTCTTCCTGATAAGCTCCTACCACAATTAAACTGCCACTGATGGCCACCGAACGGCCCAAAGCATCGTCAGCTCCCCGGTCGGTGGCGACAATCTTTTTCACCTGTCCCCAGTTGTCGGTGCCCCCCTGGTTCTGGCTAAACACATAGGCTGAGCCCGCTGATGAAAGCGTATTGCCCCCCGAGGCATCTTCGTCTTCCTGATTTGCCCCCACCACAATCAAACCGCCACTGATGCCCACTGAATAACCAAAAAAATCGTTAGCAGCCCGATCGCTGGCGACAATCTTTTTGACCTGTCCCCAGTTATTAGTGCCCCCCTGGTTCTGACTAAACACATACGCCGATCCCGCAGCAGAGAGCGTATTGCCCCCCGAGGCATCTTCGTCTTCCTGATTTGCCCCCACCACAATCAAACCGCCACTGATGCCCACCGAAAAGCCAAATTGATCCCCAGCCCCCCGGTCGGTGGCGACAATCTTTTTCACCTGACTCCAGTTGTCGGTGCCCCCCTGGTTCTGGCTGAACACGTAGACTGAACCCGCGTTAGAGAGCGTATTGCCCCCCGAGGCATCTTCGTCTTCCTGATAAGCCCCT
>NZ_MKUD01000078.1:1356-2365 GCF_001898575.1 Spirosoma sp. 48-14 | reverse complement strand
AAAAAATCGTCAGAAGCCCGGTCAGATGCCACTAGCTTTTTGATCTGGGTCCAGATACCGTTTTGCCGTTTGAGTACATAGGCGGAACCGGCCCTTAGCAAAACCTGGCCACTGTTTGCATCGAGATAGTCCTGAGGGGCTCCTACTACGGCATACTCCCCATCGATGGCCACCGAGGAGCCATAAAGCTGATTGCCCACATAATCACCCAGAACCACTTTCTGGGTCTGTCCCCAGTTGTCGGCTCCCCCCTGGTTCTGGCTGAACACGTAGGCCGACCCCGCATCCGTGAGCGTATTGCCCCCCGAGGCATCTTCGTCATCCGCATACGCCCCCACTACAAGCTGGCTGCCACTGATGGCCACCGAATAGCCAAAATTATCAGAAGTTCCCCGGTCGGTGGCGACAACCTTTTTCACCTGTCCCCAGTTGTCGGCTCCCCCCTGGTTCTGGCTGAACACATAGGCCGAACCCGCATCCGTGACCGTATTCGTACCCGACGCATCTTCGTCTTCCCGATAAGCACCCACTACAATCAGGCTCCCACTGATGGCCACCGAATAGCCAAAATTATCAGAGGCTCCCCGGTCGGTGGCGACAATCTTTTTCACCTGTCCCCAGTTATCAGCTCCTCCCTGGTTCTGGCTGAACACGTAGACTGAACCCGCGTTAAAGAGCGTATTGCTTCCCGACGCATCTTCGTCTTCCTGATTAGCCCCTACTACAACCAAACCGCCACTGATGCCCACCGAACGACCAAAACTATCAGAGGCTCCCCGGTCGGTGGCGACAATCTTTTTAACCTGCCCCCAGTTATCGGTGCCGCCCTGGTTCTGGCTGAACACATAGGCCGAACCCGCAGCCGAGAGCGTGTTGCCCCCCAAAGCATCTTCGTCTTCCAGATTAGCCCCCACCACAACCAAACCGCCACTGATGGCCACCGAAAAGCCAAAACTATCAGAAGCCCCCCGGTCAGTGGCGACAATCTTTTTCACCTGCCCCCAGTTAT
>NZ_MKUD01000078.1:0-1287 GCF_001898575.1 Spirosoma sp. 48-14 | reverse complement strand
TCCTGATTAGCCCCCACCACAATTACGCTCCCACTAATGGCCACTGAACAGCCAAATCGATCGCCAGCGCCCCGGTCGGTGGCGACGATCTTTCTGACCTGCCCCCAGTTGTCGATGCCCCCCTGGTTCTGACTGAATACATAGGCGGAACCCGCGCCAGAGAGCGTGTTGCCCCCCGAGGCATCTTCGGATTCCGCAACAGCCCCCACCACAATCAAACCGCCACTAATAGCCACCGAAAAGCCAAACTGATCATTGGCTGCCCGATCGCTGGCCACCAGCTTTTTGATTTGGGTCCAGGTGCCATTCACCCGCTTAAACAAGATAGCCGAACCTAAAAACCGATTACTCCCAGCGTCTTCACTATCGCTGTAAGCACCGACTACTGCATAGTCCCCGTCAATGGCGACCGAATTACCAAAGAAATCCCCAGTCCCCCGGCCTAATGATGTATATGTGCGCCGATCCGAGGCTACTGTTTTGATGATCTGGTTCCAGTCCTGGGCCAGACCCCGGTTCGATAAAAACAGCAAGAACGCCAGGAGCCACAGCCCTCCCGGACGGCTACGTTTGGCTCGACAGAGGTCAACAATCACAGCCAGAGGATGGCTAAAACGAGTCGTTGATCGGGGGTAGAAATGATGCATCGAAGACGAAATTCTTGTGAGTAGATAGCCTGTATTGACTACCTCAAAACTCTTCATTATCGGCCCCCCGCTGTTAACCCATTTCAGACATTCTTTTGCTCATTTTGGACATCCTCTACAAATACACAAAAAAACAGGCCCCAAAAAGGCCCTTATTAAGCCTTTCCCGAAAAATCAACTACTTACTGCGTCTTTACCTGATCATTAGAACAGATAAAGACGCACAGGCTAAAAGCAGACAGACAAAGGCGACTTTACTGAGCCGTGATGACGCGGGCGTAGATGTTGTTGAGCCGGTTCACATCGTAACTCCCACTGCTGTCGTCAGCTACACTAATGGTGATGTTGGAACGACTGCCACCGTTGGCACTGGTTCGACTTACCCAGAAGCCAACATCCATCGTGCTGCGACCTCCAATCGACTCCCCGCCGTTCAGACTGAGCCGCAACTGCTGACTGCCCACACTGCCGCTCAACGTCCACTTCCCATTGGACACACTCACCAAGCCCACCCCCGACACCGGAATGCTCGTTAACGTCTGGTCGAAGCTCACACTGTAGCCAGTTGGGACCGTGATGGTCACCACAACCGCCCCGATGGCCGTCGAGCCGTTCACCTCCTGCAACTGCATCAGCAGCC
>NZ_MKUD01000077.1 GCF_001898575.1 Spirosoma sp. 48-14 | reverse complement strand
CCCGAGGCCGTTACCGTCACCGGCGTTACCCCCGTCGTCACACTCACTGGACAACTGAAGGTGCCGGATACACTGGCCGTCGTGGTACACAGAGTGGTGTTACCCGGACCCGTAATAGCTACCGTACTACCTGGCGTCGCCGTACCCGTAATAGGCTGGGTCGTACCGCCCACCGGGGGCTGAACCACCGTCAAGCTGGGCGGGCCCACCGCCGTGAAGTTGCTTACCGCTGGGGTTGAACAACCACCCGCGTTACAAGCTACGGCTGTGATGCTGTTGGGGCCTGCCGGTACACTTACCGGACAACTATAGGTACCCGAAGCGGAAGCTGTCGTGGTACACAGGGTTTGATTACCGGGTCCGGTCAGCGTTACTACACTGCCGGGTGTGGCGGTGCCCGATACCGTTGGACTGGTGGTAGCCGTGCCGTTCGTCGCTGGGGAGGTGATGCCTACCGTTGGGGGAACCGAACAACTAGCAGATGCATTGGGCGTGTTACCAACGTACTGCTCCAGTGGTATCTGGCTCCCAGATCCCCCCGGTTGTCCCGACTTCGAGTAAAAACTATTCGGCACATTGAATCCATACGTATCCAGAGCCGCCTGAATAAAGGCATCGCCGGGTGCCATGGGCATAATGGGGCCAAAGCAGCCATTACCCTGGAAGGTAAATAAAGCCACCGGAGTACCCGCCACAAATGAGCCCAAATTCGATTCGGTTGGCGATTTACCAATTACGTAATACGCATAGTTGGGGTCTAGTACACCCGCGCCATAATCCTGCGTAATCGAACCACCGCCCGTTAAGGGTAGTGGTAAACCCTGCCCATATTTTACCGGTGCATTGTCCCATGATTGCGTGCCACTGGCATTGGTAATGTTCTGAATGGTAAAGCCAATGGGCACTTTTAGGGTAAACTGGGCCGTCGAAACCAATTCACTCGATCCTGTATTGTTACTGTTTGGGGTCGAATAATCGGGTACAGCCCAGGCCGTGTACGTCTGAGTGGCCACATTGTAGGTCACCTCATATTTAACGGTATTAGACGATGTTTGAGCCTGCACTCCCTTTATAGTGAGGAATGCCACCGCTCCCATTATCCAGCTAAGATACCGTTTCAGTCTAGAGAATTCGTTCATGTCTTTTAGCAGATAGTTAGTTGGTGGAGCCCCTGACAAGGAGCCCCAGCCAACCAGTTATGGGAGTTGTTCACGTATTATGAAGATGTTGGTTCCCGAGATATTGCCGGGGTGATTGCTGGTTACATTCAGATAAATGAAGTTCACATCAGCGCCCGTCCCCTGGAAAATCGTTTTCCCATCCAGGTTCACATCCCCCGTGTTGTAGCCATTCAGGACATACGTGGGTGAACCCGTAATATTGGCCGGTCCCTTTACCTGTAAGGATATCGAGGATACGTCGTTGTTGGTGCCCTGGTAAATCACCGTTTTATCCTGTAGAGCATTCCCCGCCCACATGGCCGTTCCCTGGGGGACATTTACCTGCGCCTGATTGGTCAAGGCCGTACTGATCCGGTAGGTGGCCGTGGAGGCACTCCGAAAATCCACGACAGTGCCCGTTAGCGACAGCGGAAGGGCGGTGGCCGTCATCACGCCCAGGTGGTTGCGATGCCGGACAGCGACATAGTAATTCCCGGCCGTTGTCTGACTGAACTGGATGGGCGTTACGCCATCGACATCCACAATGTCGCCATCCCGTTGCACCAGCGCCGACCGGCTGTCGACCACAAGGCTGAAATTGGATGGGCTTCGGAGTTCGACAAACACCCAGTCGACAATGGCATCGTTCCCCGTTACCCCAAACACAGCGGCTGTATTACTAATGGGTTGGGTGGCCGTTAGGGGATTCCAGCTGGCGTATGGGCTGCTGGCGGGCAGGCGGTTACCGGCCCGAAGGTCATCCCGCATGATGCCATTGGCAGCCGTTACGCCAAACAAAGCCCCCTGCAACCACACTTTTGCCTGAAGTGGTAAGGGGCAGCTCGTCAGGGTAGCCGTTACGGGCGTTACCGCTGTGCCACTATAGCAGTTGTTGACCGGATCGTAGATGGCAGCGTAGTAGGTGCCTGCCGGTAGTGAACTCACGTTCGCTAGCTGGTTGCCCGCCGTTGCCGGTGTACCCGAATGCCAGGTCAGCGTGGTGCTAGCAGGCTGATTGGTCGCTACGATGTTCGACAAATTAACGGTCGTTGCCGGACATACGTTACTGACCTGCGTAGTACTCAGCGCGGGCGCTACCGTAGCCAGACAGCATACGGTTTGCACCACCACAATCGGCGATACATTGCTGTAGCAGTACGAACTTGTGCTGGCATCGAACGTCCTGTAGGCGGCATAGTAGGTCGTTGCCGTGCTTCCGGTGGCTACCGTTGTACTCGACAATTGGTTACCGGCCGATGGTGTAGCCCCACTATGATAAGTTACCGTGGCACTGGCGGGCACACTGGTGGCATCGACTGCGGTCGATAAATCGACACTGGTGGCCGGACAGGTGTTGGTAAGCACCCGAAGGGATGAGGGCTGACTGTAACAGGCGGGCGCCCCCCCATTGTTGTATACGGCATAATAGATGCCGGGCGTGGCTGATGTTACCTGCGACCCCGTAATAAGATTGGCCGCACTGATCGGTAACCCATTGTGCCACTCCAACGTCGCTCCCGATGGTGGGGCCGTACTTGGCTGGTGGGTAGTCAGGTCTACTACGGGTGTTTGCGCGTAGACAGTCATCCCCATACACAGCCAGCATAGCAACCACCCAATAGCCCGTAATGGAATGATATATAGCTTCTTCACATCGATCTATTTTTGATTGTTTAGCTCATTGAACGATGAGTGGCGTATTGACCCGACAGGCAACATCGTATCGGCTGGTATCCCATACGAATACCCTGTTTACGGATAAGCCGTAGGGCGTATCCGCTCGTGTCAATAAAAACCATCGTTCCTTATTTCAGCGCGGGGCCAACGGTAGGCACACAAGCTAGCGTCCAGACGTTCGAAACGGTCTGCTTGGGGGCGCTCGTCAGATTGGCCGAGCAGCTCCCTGCCGAACCAATGGTAAAATTCAGGGTTCCGAGGGTAGACCCGTCGTAATTGAGCAGGATGTAGAGCTTCTGCGTACCCGTTGTGGTAGTACTGACCGATGTAACTCCATTGGATAAACTCATGCCCGATCCGCTCACCGTTACGGGGAAGGTGCCCGCTGTGGTGACATTGACCGTTACGATCAGTACCGTTTGACCGGGCGTTCCCTGAACGGGGGCTGGGCTAAGCTGGGTTTGCGAACAGTCGATGGTACCCGTAGCCGGGGCCAGCGACACAACGCAGCTACCCGCGCCTGCCGTTAGCGTACTGCTGGTCAGGGCCGTTGTGCCATCGTAATTGACAGGTATGTAGAATGTTTGCAGACCCGTCTGGCTGGCACTCAAACTGGTCACCCCACTGGCCAGACTCATGCCCGAACCCGCTAGCGCCAGCGTAAACGTGCCGGGGCTGGTGACATTGATGGTGGTTACGAGTACCGTTTGGCTGGGTGTACCCTGCACAGGCGCTGGCTGAAACTTCGTCTGCGTACAATCGATGGTACCCGCGCCCACCGGGAGGCCTAAGCCAATCCCGATAGCGGTAATACCGGGTATCATGGTTCCGCTCAGGGTTGAGTTTTCGGTCACTCCCGATGCCCCCGTATTCCCCGACAGGTTTACCCACTGACTGCCGTTCCAGCCCACAAGCCGGAGTCTCGCTGCACTGTTCGCAAAGCCCGACACATCGGGGATACTTACCGTAACCGTAACTCCGCCCCCGGCGTTGTTATCGATCCAGTCCCACTGCCCGACTGAACTAACGGCCGTGATGCCACTGCCCAGCGAAGCAATATTATGGGCCCCGGCATTAGGTGCTGTTGGGTCCAGGTTGCCCGATGGATCGCCGACAATCCAGGCAGTCGCCAGGCTGATGCCGTTTGGGATGGCACCACTCGTGGTGAGCGTGCGCAGGTCCGTACCCGAACCAACTGGAAACGTAAAACCCTGATTAGCCGCCTTTACGTAATGCTTCACGTAGCCGTTGATATTATTGGCATCGGAAGCATTGGTATAGGTAGCGGTTCCAGAGGCCGCAAAATAGCCTGGGGTAGCCGTACGGGCCGTACTCCAGGCAGTAGATGTACCGAGACTGATGGTGCCATAGTTCACAGCCTCGCCCCCCGACGGTACGAAGTTGCCCGATTGTGAAAAGGCATCCTGAATTATCAGTCCACAAAACAGCATCAGCATAAATGCCCACCTGTTCTGGATTGATAGTTTATGAAATATTGACATGTTTTTTAAGCAATTTTAAAAGTTGTTAAAAACACTTTGCACCTACCTGCTTAGTCTGTGATACGCGCTCATTGACCATCTATTTTGAGACAACGACGAGCACTAAGCCCATACCGACCTAGGCGCTTAGTTCAGCCGTTGGGCCGTAACAAACAGGTAATAATTAAGCCCATCGGTAGTCGCATACCAAGTGCAGTTATACCATTCCCCATTGGAGAATGTCAGCATAGCATTGACATATTCAGAAGATCCGTTATTGGACGTAGATAGATTGTCATCTCCATCTATATTGAAAGAGTACGCATTGGGGGCTATTGTGGTACCAGCCCCAGTAATATACGCGTTAGTTGTAGATAGAGTAGATACTGTATATAATATCGGGTTAACTGTGGTGTTATAAAGCTTGGGGGCTACGTCGGTTGCAGATATAGGCGACCGTATAAAGTCAAGACGTAATCCATTGATTATGATGGGTGTTGGACTGTTAGTCGCATTTGGAAACCCTGCTGCACGAGTCGTTGTGGATGTACTGTTTGAGGCTTTTCCAGTCATGTAGAGGATAGTAGCTGGAGCTCCTGTGAAAACACTGGCAGGAACAACCATGCGCGATGTTCTGATTTCACCCACCACGAAGCTGCTGGACCCGTTGTACGTATCCGAACCTTTCTGAAGCCGTTCCCAGTTGGTGCCATTCCAGGTATAAATGGTATTGGCATTCACGACGTTCGCCCCCGTCCCGGCACTAGCTGTGTTGTACACCAGCATACCGGCTACCGGCGTTCCAGAAAGGCCCCAGACATTAGCGGATGTAAGCGCCACTCGTGGCAGCAACATCCCCTTGTCGGTACTTTCCATTTCCAGTACCGAACCGCCATTTATAGTGGTTGGGTTGTTCCCCACTTTCAACTGCGCAAAAGCGCCCGTGTTACACATGAATACGAGTGCTACAAAGGCTAATAAGCCCTTGAAAAATGTAGTTTTTTTCATAGTTTGGATTAGATTAAAGTGAGGCTGTCCAGCCTCGATAAAACACTGACCTTCTTCGTCTTACTACTGAAAGGCGCTCAAGGAAAAGGTATCGCAACCTTACGCCTTGAGCAAGGGCTACTACGCTGCTTAGAAGCCAATAGTAGAGCCAGAGGCTTATTATTTGTTTCAGATTACTTTTCATTGTTATGTGTATTTTAGGAGTAGGATTTCAACTATACTGTGTCAATCCTTTAGGGATTACCATTATTGGTATCCTGATTTTTTGCTACCCCATACTCTACGCATACCTGAACAATTTCCTTGATTCCTCCTCCAAATCCGGTGAACCCACTCCAAGAAACATATATATTACCAAACTCGTCAACTGATGCCTGGCAGTAAGTCCCTACTCCCTGCCCCTGGTATCCAAAAGGGAAATACCGATATTGTGATGTGCCTACATTTAACTCAGCCACAGATCCAAAAATATTGGACACTTTGCTTCTTGGAATACCATTCTGGCTACCGATTGGTACCACATTAGTAAAACTGTAGGCGCCTGTACTTACAACAGATGGTAACGTTGTGCCAGTAAAACATTTTCGATACATGTTTCGGTCTGCCCCTAAGGTACCGATCAACTGCGCTGCCCCAGTAGTGCTTATAATGGATGTTTCAGTGGGGGCTTTTTTTACATTCCCATTGGCATCAATCTTCAACGTATAATCATCAGCCCCAGCCAATGATAAGCTTGTGCCAACGCTTACGACACCATTGATATTTACAGTGCCCGTGTTTTTATCGATTACAGTTTTGCTGCCATTTGCGGCTTCTACCTCAAGGTTGCTCGATGAACCGATAGTGTTAGGGTTACTTCCCACTTTTAACTGAGCATAGGAACCTGTTGAAAAGGCGGCAATGATGACAAGAGAAGCGATAAATACTTTAAATAAGGTAGTTGTTTTCATTGATTGAAATTGATTGTAATAAGACCATTGAATCAGTCGAAATGAATGGTTTACAATATCCCTATCGACTAACGTACATATATATACGAATAGCGATAGGTACACTATGCTGGTTGAATTGGGTACGCCTATACTCAGCGGCCATACGTTTCACTGGGTAGCCGTACCAATTCGTTGTAACCGGGCAGTCATCTCGTAGGGCGTTCAAATAGGCTGTCCTACGTTGCTGCAATCCATGCAATCAGGAACTATCTGTCATAAGCGTGTGATACGTTTTAAGGGTTAGCGATTGGGTTATACGATTTTGTTGTTGATGAAGTGATCGACTGTATAGGCAATAAGCTCCCTGTCCACCGGAGGGTGGCTGTTGTATACGCTGACTACCGGCTGAGTAGGCATCCCTTTCCGAATCGAAATGGATTGGCCCAGGCATACTGTAGCCTACTATTGCCCGGTAAGCCCTGGCCGAAACATCTTATGGTTAAGCAACGCTCAATCACAAGACGGCCACTGCCGCCCGTCAATAGGTTCGTGTACGCGTATCAAGTAATTGGGTTAGGTTATGAGAGGAGCTTTTCAGGTTGCGATGTGGTTTTGTTATCGTTGGTTCATAACCATTTCAAGGCATAACGTACACAATGAAACAATCAAGTCGGTTTGTATTCAATTGGGGTTTCCAAAAGAGCCTGGTTTGCAAGTCTCTCAATAGCAAATCATACGGATATTTATCCCTGCCAGCAAAGGCGAATAAAAGACAAACTCCATCTTTATTCGGCCACAAATCATACGGGGTTAAGGTCATTAGTTAGTAAAGGAATAGTCAGATTCGATTTAATTAAACAATAGATGATTGATTTTTTAGTTTTAGGATAAAGCTTAAGAGGCAGAAAGCGGGAGGTTAACGATACAGATTGCCCCGTCGATCACTTACGAACAGGCAAGAAATCTGAGCAATAAGCACTTGCAGGGAAACCAGTAATGTATACATCGATCATAGGCTATAACTGATTAGGTGTTTGTTCGTCTTCGCATTTCAGCCAGCTCGATTTACGAATCGGTTACCGGCCAGAAACAGCGTTGAAATGGTTAGAAACGAGCAACTATTTGTAACGAAATTTGCCTATCAAAGCACTACTTTTGCAGGCTGTCTTCTTTTCTGAATCCGGTCAGTAACTCAAAAAAGAATTCTTTTTCTGAAAATAATCCACTCGCATTCTGTTCAATAAACATACAAAACAGGTGCCACGAACAGGGGGGAGTTTGTTTATAGTAATTTCATGTAATTATTTTTAAATGAAATACGCAATAGAATAAACAAAAAAACGTCAGAATAAGTAAATAATGTAGAGACGAAAAACTTGCCTTTAAAACCTAAAAAATATAACAAACGAACGGACTTACATGCCTCTAGTGTCAGTTATACTATTTAAAACCCTATAAATCATAAATGAACGCAATCAGACAGAACCTTCTCTGGCTGACACTGTCACGGTTATTGCTTTACTTTTTTCACAATTCGTATTACTAATAAATGTATGGTTTACCACCCAATTACCCATAAGCCCAACCGTGCCAACTGTATAGCATCATACGATCATAGTAGTGACGCATACGACCAAACGGATCACACCACCGGGCAGGGCTAGCCTACCCAACCCAACTCGGCTGAGCGTATCTACTTACCCGAAAGATGTAACTTAGAGGAAGAAAATAAACGTTTCTGTCATTCCGACGAAGGAGGGATCTTCGGATAAGTACTGCATCGTCTCCCTCGTCCGAAGATTCCTCCTTCGTCGGAATGACAGAAAAACAGCATAAAACTTACCTTACACGGCATTTAGTACAGTGCCATAAACGTTTTCCGGCATGTACACCCAATTCCCAGTAAGGCAGGATTGGTAGGTTCCAGTATATCTTCCCCGGCCCCATACAGGAGAGCGGCTTATGCCAAACATGCCCTACTAAGGACCAGGGGCAATCAAACCCAGCACGGTATAGCTAAAACCCGATGCGGACAGAAAGCCCACAGCTTATGCCTGTGAGAACGAGACAGGCTAAGTGTCTGCAAGAGCCGCAGCCACTAACGCAATTGGAAAGGGATGGTCATTGTAAGGTGCATGGAAACCTGTGCTATCAGAATCGCGGGTTTCCACCCGCCCTACAATCAACTAACAGACTCCATTCTACGTCTGAATTCATCGATTTTCGTTCGGGCGACCAATATACTATAGTCGAGCAGGGCGATTTGCAAATGCAGTTTTCGGGTATTTCCCTCAATATGCCGAACCTTCTGCAGATTAACAATAAAGCTGCGGTGCGTTCGCATAAATAAAGGGTTAGGCATCAGCAAATCTTCGATCAGGCCTATATTGATACGCAGAAGCGTTTTCTCTAATTTTTCCCCTTTGTTATGCCAGAAAACCAATACATAATTTCCCTGTGATTGAACCGCATAAATCTGATCGGGTAATAACTGAAGTACTTCACGATCATATTCGATGAACTTTATAAATTCCTGTTGAGGATTAATTATAGGTATAGCATTATTCGGCGATTCAATAATATCAGCTTTTTCAATCGCAGGCAATGCGTTTTTTTCTTCTAAATTATTGATTTTTTCCTGTTCATTTTTATCAACTATATTCTCAAATTCAGGCTTAATAGTAAATGCAATGAGCTTATTTTTTGCGAGCAAATAATAATTAAACCAATAAAACGCAATTCCAGGCATACTGAACCCAACAGCTGTGTAAATAAAAATATGCCAATTCGACTTTATATTAAAAAGTACATTTACACCTACTGCCAATAAACAGACCAAAATATAGAGGGCTGCTAAAATTTTTATTTGAACAATAACCACCGCCTTTTTATCTTCTACTGTAACAGCTCTGAGGGGTCTTGCCCAAATCGTATTCCATTTCTCAAAGACTACAAACCCAACTGTAAGAATGGCAATTGGTGTGCAACTCACGTTTAAAATAAACCATTGCAACCATCTGCTATCATGTATATTAAAATGGCCTGCCATGGCATGAAAAAGGCCATTAAATACTAAACTATAGAAGGTGCAGGCGAAAGTCCAGTTAAGAAGTATTTTAAATGACCAAAATTTTTTAATGAGGTTCGGCTCACTTCCAGAAGAAAGCTTCATATATGGGTTTGAGTTACGGAAAAAGAGTACTTGAGTTACGGAAAAAGAGTACTAGAGAACTGGAATTTGAAATCTTCTTGACAGATGTGCGCCTAATGCAGCCGTTCGTCACATCTGTCAGATAGACCCTAAAAGAGGGCAAATAAGGGAAGCAAGGGCATCAACTGGCTTAACAAATTAGCCATCGGTATAGTATACCTCGTTTGAGTAAGTGTGCCGCGAAGTTGGGCCTTAGAGGCCAGGTTATTACTGTGTAAAATCATGGATACGTATGATGTCAGTCATAGTAGGCTTAGTATACCGCTCATACCCAGGTCACTATACGTTAAGAACTCGCCCCACTCTACATACCTGGCCATAGCCCTCGATGGGTACTACTGCACGGCCTTCGATTCAGGCCATCGAGGCTTTCTATTACGACACTATTTTGTTGATCCATGTTAAGCGTAAAGCTACGGGGCAAGTAAAATTGTTCCATTGTCTGTGCAAAGTAATGTAGTAAATTTCATATGCAGGTACTTTCAAAAGCTTATGAGCAAAAAACAAGCGGGCAGCGGGTAGTTTTATCAGGCTATATACCCCCTGCCTTCATAGGGCAGGTTCAACGAGTGAATATCCTGAGTACATTCCGTAGCCTCTGGTACGTATATTTCCAGAGCAGTTTCCGATAAATCCAAGGTAATATAATGTCTACAAAATAACAATATAGTTACTTACTAATACCCCAAAAATAACCAATAGTAATGTATGTATTTTACATTTGGCAACAATATTTAACTTATAAAACATGCTTTTTTTGCCATTTCGTACCAGAATGCTCCATTTTGTCAATTTGCCCCTCAAACCCCTTGCGTTATGGCCCAAACATGCCAAACTTAGCCCTCGAAATAGCGGTTTGGGGCGTTCCAGAACCCTATTACGGCAGAAAGCTAAGGTTAAACGGTCAAGCCTACTTTTGAATAAATCTTCCTCTTTTTCTATAACCCATACGCACATCATGAATCGGTCAGTTAGAAACGGTCTACTGTTTTTTTTGCGAACGACCCGACTAAGCAGGGTGAGCCTATCATTTGTAGTACGGTCTTTGAACCAATTCATAGCAATTGGTTCAAAGGCACATTAACGACTCTTTTTTTAAGCCTGTTCAGTACCTGTAAAACCAGATATCGTTTCTGGTTATTGAGCAAATCATGGCTTTAGCCGTATGCCAAAGCCATGATTCGTACGCTGGTAAACCAATCACCACAAGGTGTCTATGCGTGCACTAGCTTCTTTATGCATACCTGTTAATTACTGTATTGAGCCCGGCATTTCCATTTGCCAATGGGGAAGCGTTTTTACGTAGGCACTACTTACGTAACTAGTCATATCTGCGCTACCTGCTCAGCAAGTATTCACATCCAATGACATATTCATTACCTGCTTCAAATGTGTATAAAACACACGATTTACCGAAGCTATCAAGACAAGAATCCATTTGAGTTGACATTGAACGAACCCAAATTAACTGAATCCCTTTACATCAACCTTCTTTCTGATACCCTCCACCATGTACACAAGCCTATTAATTGAAAAAGACCCTGTTTATGCCGAACAATTGGCGGGTCTGCTTAAGAAGTCACAGTTGTTTGCCCACTGTCATGTCAGTCTGTCGGGAATCGACGGGCTATTAAATTTCACCAAATTCCCCTATGATATCATTTTCGTAAGTCTGCCCCTATCCGATATCTCTGGTTTAGATTTAATCAGAACAATGTCGAATTTACAGGTCTGTATTATTGTCATTTCCGATACAGTTGAAGAAGCTGTTAGTTGTTATGAATTAGGCGTTGTAGACTTTTTAAAAAGGGGCTTTTCGTATGAACGACTTATCGTATCAATTAATCGGGCGTTTAATGCATTAAATCGACAGTCCAATCGTATTCAACTGCCAGATCAAAATATAGTACAAACTGAAAAATCACACTTTTTCAAAATCGGGCGAAAAATCGAATATTTTTCCCTTGACGATATTATTTACCTTGAGGGCTATGGTGTGTATTGCAAAGTACATTTAGAAAAATCGTACGTCATCAGCAATATACGATTGTCTCAATTAGCCAGTGAACTCCGAAACAAAGGGTTTATCCGCGTACATAAGTCGTTTATCGTCAATACGTCAAAAATCAAACGGATTGATAGTCGCTACGTGAGCCTGTTAAATGAGCTTAAAATACCGATTGGTGCCAAATACAGAGTTGTGATAAAGTCATTCATGGAAAGTTTTGTACCAGGCCAAAAACAGCCGAAGGTCAAGGCTCCCTCGTTAAATGTTGTTTGATTCTACCAGCATAGCCCTGTCCAGTATACGTTGGTGTCAATAAAAACTGTAGGCATCAACGTATACTGGATAGAGTTATGCTGGTCGTTTCCTGAAACAGCTCCTCCAGAAACGGTCTACCAGGAGGAGTCAGAACAGTCAACAGTCATGTAACGTCTAATCTGGAAGATAGTTAGTTCTATTCCGATGCCGGGACACCTCTACCGTTTTTTCATCCCCCAGCTCCATAAAAAAGCAGACCCCAAAGACAGGGTTGCATTAGTAAGCACAACGATGGTTTTAATTGATTACCTGTTATTGATCTGTGCATTTGTTTTATGCTTACTCAAAGAAGATCCACAACTTTATCACTTGACTCTAAATACCATCCAGTCAAGCGACTAACAGTTCAGCGCGAAAGCGTACCTTTGCAGGATGGAGAATACTGAACCACCTCGTCGGCCGGGGGGCAAACGAGCCGATCTACAGTTAATCGTATCAGAACCAGCTGAGTTGATGGCGTTTCTGATCGCTAAATTGCCACATAAAAACCGGAACAATATTAAGTCGCTGCTTCGGAACAAACAGATTCTGATTGACGGCAAAGTCTATACGCAGTTTAATCACCCCCTTCAGCCTGAACAGGTTGTAACTGTGGCTGCCAACCGGGCTCCCGAAACTTCGCAATATCGCGGACTAACCCTGTTGTATGAAGACCCGGATATTATCGTCATTAACAAACAGGCGGGGCTGCTTTCGATGGCTACGGCCAAAGAACGGGATCGTACTGCCTATGGCATCCTGAGCGATTACGTCAAGAAAGAAAACCCCAAAAACAAAATCTTCATCATCCATCGGCTCGACCGCGAAACATCGGGAGTCATGATGTTTGCCCGTAGTGAAAACGTGCAACAGTTGATGCAGGAATCCTGGAATTCCACTACCAAACAACGGACGTACGTAGCGCTGGTCGAGGGAGTGCCCAAGCCGCCCGAAGGCACCATCACATCGTACCTCCGCGAGAGTAAAGCGCTGATTGTGTACTCCAGTCAAAACCCCGATAATGGGCAACTATCGGTTACCAACTACCGGGTGGCCAAAGCTGCCAATGGCTACGCACTGGTTGAACTCGAACTGGAAACAGGTCGTAAAAATCAGATACGGGTGCATATGAGCGACATTGGACATCCCATTGCCGGTGATACCAAATACGGTGCTCAAACCGACCCCATTGGGCGGCTGGGCTTACACGCCGAAACATTAGCGTTTACCCACCCCATCACGGGCGAAGCCATGCGCTTCGATGCGCCGGTTCCAAAAACATTTCTGAGTATTGTAAAGGAACGGGGTCAGGAATAGGCAGTTGTTATTACGATGATGTCAGATGCTGCTTCCATCTGACATCATCGTAAAGCCTCTTTTGTTTAAAGCAGGCTAGTTCACAAATCGGTATTTGAGGAGTACCCAGATAGCTTCGATGCCATCGAACCAGGAAATCTTCTTGCCTTCGGCAATGGAGCGAGGGTAATAGCTGATCGGCAACTCTTTGATTTTTATACCCCGTTTGGCCACTTTGGCCGTTACTTCGGGGCAAAACTCGAAACGGGTACAGTCGAGCGGAATTGATCGCAGAAAATCAGCCTTGAATACTTTATAGCAGGTGGGCTCGTCAGTTAACCGCTGATTATAAAGGATATTCGTGAGCATCGTTACCACTTGCCCGCCGATGTAAAAGCTCATGTAGGAGTGGCGGTTTTCGGACTTCAGGAATCGTGACCCATACACAACCTGCTCTTTCCCTTCGACAATAGGCTGTACCAGTGCCAGATAATCCTGCGGTTCGTATTCCAGATCGGCATCCTGCACAATAGCAATATCGCCCGTCATATGCTGGATAGCCGTACGGATCGCAGCGCCTTTCCCCTGATTGTGTTCATGAAAAACAATCGTCATGTTTGGCACAGAACGATAGGTATTCAGCCGGTCGCGGGTGCCATCGGTAGAGCCGTCGTCGACAATGATAATTTCTTTCGTTAACGGAACAGCCTGAACTTTCTCAATGAGTGTATCTATATTTTTAAACTCGTTGTAAGCAGGAATCAGAACGGATAGCAACATAAAACAAAGATAATCGAAAAGAAGCCAACTGCGCAGTGTTTACTTCCTTACCCAATAGGTTAGTGGAAATCGAGGGTCTTTCACCTTCACGAAATGTTGTTGTAAACCAGCCTGCAATTGGCGAATAGCATATGCGTTGGTCGGTTTATTGATGGCTGTACTATCGTCGATCAGACTGGATCGATTGCCAAAAATAACCAGTTTTAAACTCGTGTCGGCCAGTGCCTTCCCATACGTATCTGGATGTGATTCGATGTAATGGGTTGTCTGCATTTCGGTAAAAATAAACGGCACATTCGGCTCCCGGTCCGACAGATAGTATAAACTCATAGCGTTGTCGAAGAGTAACACATGACCATTACCTGCTCGTTCCCGAATAAACGCACCCGCCTGTTCTTCACCCGCATAATCAGCGATGGACGTAAACCGTTTGAGGGCATCGGGACGGTACAGTAGTAAACTCACGAGCAGAAGCACCCCTACTCCACCAGCACCCATAAAAATAAGTCGGTAGGGTATGTTGCGATGACGGGCTTCGTACAACTCCAGCCATTGATCGGCCAGAAATCCCAGGTGCAGCGAAAAGAAGACAGCCGCCTGAAAAAAGTAATGACTGGCCTGGGTTTTCAGCATGGGTACACAGGCAAAGGCGGCTAATAACAGCACCAGCCAGATGGCCGGAGTTTTCTGATAAATGATCCGATAGGGACGTTGTACAACCAATATAACCGAGAGCAGCAAGAGCAGAATCAACCAGCTCAGCTTGATAAAAAACTTAGCCAGAAATAAGGTATGGGCCGGGTAGCCACTGAACGGATAAATATAGGTCCATTCCAGATGCGCATCCAGTCGATTGGTTGCGTAGAAGTAGAGGATGGAGAGTAGTAACGGTAATGCAAAACCCAGCAATACCAGCATTCCCCGAATGACCATCGGCCAGAAGGTGATGCGTCCTGTCAGGCACAGCAATAGAATATATGCGCCAAAACCCACTACGTAAAAAGCCGCTACACTTTTGAAACACATACCGATTCCCAGCCAAAAGCCAGCGGCCAGCCAGCGCCAGTTCGGTCTGCCGTTGTTGCCTACAGCCACCGTAAAGGCATTCAGTCCACAGATAGCCACCCAGCTTTCGGGCTCCAGGAAATTCATTTCCATGAAAAAGCAGCCAATTGCGGTCAGCACTACGGTCAGTAAAGCAGCTCGTTCACCAAACAAGCGACCGGCTCGCCAGGCCGAAATCAATACACCTATTGCCAGTAGCGTAATGAGTGCAGAAACGGTAACGTGGTTATAACCTCCCAATAGATTCAGCAGTACACTCGTAGACGAATACAGCAGATACGATTTTGATGGAATAAAGTCGTACAATTGATACCCTTCGCTGAGCGAACGCGCAATCACCAGGTACTCATAAGCATCGTAGCCGTAACCGGAATTATACGTAAACAGGTAAAAAATAGGGCAGAAAAAGGCTAAAACCAATAGAAGCCGCGTCATAAAACGTTGATAGCGCGTTAAGCAAGTTACTACTTTACCGACAAATGTACTGGTTTAGGACCAAGCCATCACCGTATCGATTGCCTTTTTGTCGACCGTTCGCTCATTTCCTGACGCATCGACTTCCTGAAAAATCAAATCCTACAAATCGCAGTTAGAGCCAAATCCGTTCACGCCCAAAGGTGCTTGTCGGGTATCATCAGGCTATCAAAGCTCGAATCTCGAAATAGCTTATGAACTGTTTTCCAAACGTTTTAAGAGAAAATGAGTTTTGACAGATGCAGGTGCATTCATATTCTTCGCCCGGCTATTTATCCTCTTCGACAGCCAAAAACGGGCATTCCGCTAATTTGATTTCTCAGGACAATTCATTCATTGGACATTTGACGCGTCAATTTTAACCGTTATGAAAACGCTGATTTTTTCTATACTTATTGCTAGTGCAACAACTGCGTTTGGGCAGGTGACAACCGTACCGGGAAGCACCAACCCTACAACGCCACAAAGCACGCAGCCCAGCAACTTAACTGTTCCTGCGGCCACGCCCCCCGATCCATTTGGAGCAACGCCCAAATCAACAACTCCCGACAGTTTTACAGCCCCCCCCGATTCAGCACCGTCAACCATCTCGCCCGAAGGAATTCCTCCTCAACCCGGCGCTACTCCTTCGGAAGCTGACCCCATTGCCCGGGGTAACGGAAAAATTACGGGTGTTCTGATGGACTCGACTACCAATCAACCCGTTGAATTTGCTACGGTTGCGTTGCTCAGTACATCGACCAATAAACCCATCGACGGAACAACGGCCGATGCCAAAGGGCAGTTTACACTGAACCGGATAGCTCCCGGCAAATACCGGCTGCTCTACTCCTTCATTGGGTATAAAGACAAACGCAGTGCTATACTGACCATTGCCAAAGGCGGCACCGTTAATGTAGGTACCATTAAACTTTCGGCCGATGTCAAAACGCTGGCTGAAGTAAACGTCGTTGGTCAGGCAGCGATGGTTGAAGAGAAAGTAGACCGGCTGGTGTATAACGCGGATAAAGACCTGGCTGCCAAAGGTGGCGATGCAACCGACATTATGCGTAAAGTACCGATGCTGTCGGTCGATCTGGATGGGAATGTCCAGTTGCGCGGGAGCAGCAACGTACGGGTGCTGATCAACAACAAACCCAGCACCATTGTTGCCAGCAGTGTAGCCGATGCGTTGAAGCAAATCCCGGCCGATCAGATCAAGACCGTTGAAGTAATTACCTCGCCATCTGCCAAATATGACGCGGAAGGATCAGCAGGTATTATCAATATCGTTACAAAGAAGAACACCCTACAAGGTATGACCCTGGATGCGAACGGTGGCGCTGGCAACCGGGGCAGTATGCTGGGATTACACGGCAATTACCGGACCGGCAAAATGGGCTTCTCGCTGGGAGGTTTCGGCCGGGCAGAATACAACATCAAAGGATCGTTCCTGAACGACCAGACGACCCGCTCTTACGATCCGGCAACCAACACCTACTCAGCACCTACCCGGACACTCCAGAGTGCCAATACGCTGAATCAGCGTCTGAACGGCAACTTTCAGTTGGGCTGGGATTACGACATCGACAAGAATACATCGCTTACGGCCAGCATTCGATACGGTGCCCGTAATGGTATTACTAACCAAACCAACCTGCTGACGCAAACAACGGCGCCGAGCAGTTATTTCCCCATCGTCACGAACCGGAATGTAAAAACAACCGATCTGTCGGGTACAGTCGATGCCAACGTTACCTATACCAAAACGTATAAGCCTCAGCAGGAATTCAGTATGCTGGCGCTTTACAGCCGGAACAACCGGACCAACGATTTCGTAGCCGACTTGCTTGGTGGTACCGATTTCCATACGGTTACGGGCCGTCAAAAGAATGACAACACCAGCTACAACCAGGAATCGACGCTCCAGGTCGACTACCAGACGCCGATCAAAACCAATCAATTGATCGAATTCGGCGGTAAAGGTATTTTCCGGCAGGCCAACAGCGACTATCAGTACTATTTCGCTACGGGCGAATCGGGTGGTTATCAACTCGACACGTCGCGCCCGGCTAATGCTCTGTTCTACAATCAGAACATAGCGGCTACCTATCTGTCGTATACCCTGACGACCAAGAGCAAATTTACCATCAAGGCGGGGGCCCGGTATGAGTACACATTCATCAACGCCCGGTTCAGCAACGAAACGGTAACTCCGGCAGCCACCATCCCGAACTATGGCAACATTGTACCGAGCATTAATATTTCGAAAAGCCTGAAAGGGGGCAAAATCATCAAACTTGCCTATAACCGCCGGATTCAACGTCCTGGTATTCAATTTCTGAACCCAAACATCAACGCGGCTAACCCGACCAACATCACGATTGGTAACCCCTACCTTTCACCGGAGTTGACCGACAATATAGAATTCAGCACCAGCGCCAACATTAAAGGCTTATACCTGAATGCGTCGCTCTTTGCCCGCCGGACCAACAACGAAATCACGGCCGTTCGGGATGTATCGCAGCAATCGATTGGTGACCCAACGAACCCTGTACTGCAACAGGTAATTCGTACCAGCTATCAGAACGTTGGGCACGAAGATGCGGCTGGCCTGAACCTGTTTGGTAACGGGATGCTGTTTAAAAAGCTGCAATTGGGTGGTGGCATCGATCTGTACCATGTCAATCTGACGAACAACAACGCCAACCCAATTTATTCGGCTTCGAACGCAGGTTGGGTAATCGGTGGCCGGATCATGAGCAGCATTTCGCTGGCCAATGGCTGGGGCTTCCAGCTCTTTGGTGGTGGACGAGGCAAACAGGTTCAGTTGCAGGGTTATCAGAGCAGCATGTACTTCTACAGTCTGGGACTGCGGAAAGAATTCAATAATAAGAAGGCCAGCTTAGGATTGGCCGCCGAAAACATCTTCAACCATCCGTTTATCCAGCGTGCCGAACTGGCATCGCCAATTCTGACGCAGAGTTCGCAGACGAGCTTCTACAACGCCGGTGTTCGTATGACATTTAGCTATAAACTTGGCAAAATGAGCTTCGACCAACCACAGAAACGGCGGAAATCAATTGAAAACGACGACCTGAAAGGCAATGAAGGTGGAAACGATAATAGTGATGGGCAACAGCAGTCGTCGCCATCAGGTAATGGTGGAAGCCGGAGCGGCACTAGCGGACGTGGAGGCCGTCCTCGCTCCTAAGATTTTTTGAAGAACCACATACCCGAAAGGCATTGACAACCTTTGTGGGTCTGGCACTACTCAACGACAATTACACTTCATCAGATTAGATTAGGTTGAGAAAACTCCTCCTGCGTTGCGGGGGGAGTTTCTTTTTTTATAGGGTAAATGGCCGCGTTCGGCTTTCTTTGCCCACTATGAACTGGATTATCGGCTGATCGCTAGCATACTGATGAGCTTTGTAGCAGCTAAAAAGTGTCGTATCAGTATTGATCGAACCAACTGAAAATTTGGTAGCCAAAACATCAACATCCTTACCCTGACGGTCTGTAGTCATGGAGTTGGCCTACCGATTCTGTTTGATAGGCTGGATAAAAACCGGGCCGCTGGAGCAGGGAAATTCTAACGCCCAGGAACGCATTGATTTGTTAACCCAGTTTGTCGACTTGTTCGGTAAGGAACGGATTTTGTCGCTCACTTGTGATCGTGAATTTATCGACCATTGATGATTTAAATATTGGTTAGGCAAAGACTATACCATAAAATTTGCCTAAACCTTGGCTTCAAGTTTCATCATGTAGAGTAATGACCCATTAGCCCATTGGCACTACATAAATCCTATATCCTCAACTAGTGAACCACCTGTTTTTGTAAAGTACCTTAAAATGGTAGCATCGTTTTTTAGTCAATAAAAGGTTTGGTCGGACGCTTTACAAAAGAAGAATCATGGTACGTGAACCAGTTCTTCCCGTTTTTTCCCATTACCCACACCTGTCCTCCCAGGTTGTTCGACCAGGGCGTTTTGACGTAGTGAAACGTTTCGGTGATTGGATCGAATCGGCACAGACCTTTTTTATTAAAGCTCCATAGTTCGTGATTCTCATTTTCTTTAATATCCAGCCACTCTTCTGAGCCAAACGATTGTAATAGGTACCGTCGTAGCGAATGAGTTGCTGGGTAGGATTAGGATCACTTAAAAACCATCAGTAACCCTGGCTATCCTGCAACTGCATACTCTTTTCGTAGGCCAGTTTGAAGGCTTCGTTATTGACCGTAAACTGATCGAAGCACAGGTAAGGCCCCGGCCTGGTTTTCACCCGCACCGTTTCTACCTACTGGGCAACCCCAATACAGGAGAGCCAGCAGCAAAAAGTCAGGAAGAGCGCCAACCGGAAGAACATACGGATAACTGTGTAGGTCTAACGTACCACTTTAATCTAGCATTCTTAACGAGCGTTCCGCCGGTAGCGGTATTTATGGGGTAAATGATGGACTTTTAGCCGTAAGCAAAGGTGGTTAATGTAACAGATTAGTGTGATGACGGCGATATACTACCTAATTGCTGGGCACATTGCTCCCATAGCTCCTGAAGAGGAACTGACGTTGAGTTGAAAGGAACACCCTGATACCCAGCAGTACGCCCTCCCCGAAATGTTTTGTTGAACACGGACTTGATTTGAGGGGTAGTCAATACCTTGTTGCTAGCCATGGCCGCACTTTGCAATGCTCCAACAATACCAGCCGCAATTGCTGAGGCAGCGGAGGTGAAATCATAGGGTAAAAAGTGGCCATCTGAACCTAACGACTCAATGCATTCGCCCCAAAGGTAGACATCGATTATTGTTCCATAGTTTGCCTGGGCTTTGATATGACTGGTTTTGTCCAGCGCACCAACCATAATGGAAGCACTGCCTGTATAATCAGAATGCGGTAAAAAGGGTTTACTGAAGTCTGTATAGGTTGCAGAATGCCTAGATGCTCTTTTAAGACGCCGAAGCGCAGTATCTAAGTTCGGAATACTACTAGCATTGCCTTGTTGGCCGGCAGGCTGAATAACAATGATCCCTTTTTCCCAACACGCAATCATCGCTTTTCGCATATCAGGAAAGACCTCCAGGGGAAACGAAAAATAGCTATCATCATTACCATGTTCGATTTGCAGGGTTGCCTGCCGCTCAAACAATAGGACGCTGATTCGCTGTTGACCGGCTTTCAAGGTGGCTGGTATCACCGTCCTTGTGGTGAAATTAGCCCAAAATTTGTCTAAAAATTCAGCTATAACGACATTAACTGTACGTGCGTATGGGAATGCCAGTATGCCTAAACTAGCTTGGGGAACAATTCCGTGAAGTTCAGGTTGGCTCGTTTGTCGGTGAGTTGGAGAAACGGCAAAAAGAACGCCAAGAGTTTTATAGAAGTGATCATTTGAGATAGTAGTGGCGTCAGTCTGTTCATTCAATAACTTAACCGTCAGCGATGGTAAATAAGTGTGCTGAGGGGTGCTGCCATAATCTTCTGAATCGATAATAGTTACCCCCTCACCCCGATATGGAAATGATTGAAACCCTAATTGATTGTAATAATCATTGGAATTGAGGCACCTATCGGTTACTTCGCTATGTACGTCGGCACATAAAGTCAATGGGTTTTCGTACCACCAGTGTGCTATAGGGTTTTGCATGACCAGTGCTGCCAAATCATCTAAATCATCCCGAAACGTTTCTCGTTTTAGCTCATACTCAAATGCAAAGTAGGTTAAAAAGTTTGGGGCATCTAAAGGGCTATTAGTCAGATAGGCCAGCTTATCGGCCAGGCAGTAAAGGCAAACTAAGGCAGGTAAGGGTAGTTGGCGCGTTGCGAAGAAAGCGGTAAATATATTTTTATAATACCACACGAATGTGGTAAGGTCTGATACAGACCCAGTAGGCAATTGTTCGTACAGTCTTTGGGCCTCATAAAAATCATCTCCCAGAAATATGTTTGGGTAATTGGTATCAACCCCATCCGGAATTACTACCCCGTCATCGAACTTAATGACAATCATTATTTTATTCATAGCCAGTGTGGTTATTTATCCGAAAAATGTTTATTTGCCGACAAGATATTATAAACTTGTAAAAACCATGCCAACCCCCATCGAAATCCAGGATGTTGCAGTGATTACTGGAAGTCTTAAAGCACACTTGTTAAAAGATTTCCAGACAACCTTATTAGATACTCCATTATATAAGAAAGTAGGCAGACGATATCAACAAGTGCCAGATTCTGGCGATACGCTGCGTAACAAAGGGTATTTTATAAAGAAGGCTACATTAACCGACCTACTAAACCGCATTAGCGAAGATGAGGGTGGAGTCTGGATTAATTTTGCGCTGGGTCATAACAATTCTGTCAATCGGGGACTGGAGATTCAATTGGTCATTACAGCAGTTGATTCGCAGGATAGGATCGTCAATAGTAATGCAGGAACCTATTGCGTTACCACCAGCGATAGTGGTGATCCAACCGACCCCCCGCATACGGGAATTACGGGCTGATTGAGAAAATAAATACGTAGAGTAATTCGTATGATAGCTAATCATCTGTTAAAGTGGCTACAGATTATATCGTCTTGGTATATTTTGTTACCATTGGTTTTGGTCATTCTCCGCTGGGCTGTACACGACACGATCCGGCGGAGAGTTGCCTGGTACATAATCTTCAATTTTGGGTTTACGTTTATTACGTACACGACTGCCTTTCTGATTAAAAATATTTTTATATTTTACCTGGCCTCACCATTGTATATCTACCTGGTTTACAGGGTGTACGATGCGATGGTATCGGTGACCGTTTTTTGGAAAATAGTCCAATGGATCATACTCGCCTATTGCATTTTTGTTGGGGTTGATATGATATGGCTGGAAAACATTCGTACCAACTTCCCGGTGAATATTTACCCGGTCGAAAAAGCCATCATTGTTATCATGGCCTATTATTTTCTGTATCGGTTTAGCAAAGCAGGCAGTACGGATTATTCGGCCTTCTGGATCGGGCTCGCCATCGGTATCAATGCTTTATTTTCATTTATCCACCTGATTTTTGCCTCAGATTTTGACCATCCTTCGTTGCTGGCCGAAAAAAATACGATTAGTTATTTTGTGTGGTTTGGTATCGGGCCAATGATTAGCCTGATTTCCTATTCATTCGTCAGTTATGGCTTATGGATAGCTAAACCCAAATTGCCGAATGAACCCATTTTGACTAATTTAACGGAAACCCGTTAACATATATGGACAGCATCCGATATGTTACTGTTTGTTTGAGTTTTCTAAGTTTGTTCAGATTAGGAACAGTAAGGGCTCAGTCATTGATAGTAACTATTAATGGTGCCCTTGTCAAGGATACTACATTTTCGCCCGGACCATCAAATGAGTTGGTCATTAACCTAACCCACTCCACTAAAGCCGATACAACCCAGTATATCTACAAATTAGCCGATCTTGATTCAGCCTGGACAACCTATCGACAGGCTATTAACGCAAAGTACTACCAATTGCCTGGCGGAACGTACCATCTATTGGTTTACACCAAAAACAACTTACTGAAAGTCAAACACATACAAATAGAAATTGAGCCCCTACTCTGGCAAAGATGGTGGTTTCTACCGTTTATTTATTTCGCTGCATTTGTCATACTGGGCACTGCCATATACTTCAGTTATCTGTATCGACTGCATCAGCAGGTACGTATGCTGAGTGTGCGCGAGAACATCGCCCGCGATCTGCACGACGACATGGGCAGCTACCTCGGCTCGATTAGTATGTTGAGCCAGACCGTACTGAATGTGGCACAGAAAGACCCGCAACATGCTCGGTTATTAGTTGATAAAATTGGTGAAACGGCCCGGCAGGTGATGGAGTCCATGAGTGATATTGTCTGGGCCATCAACCCCGAAAATGATTCGATGGCCCAGATTATTGTGCGAATGCGCGATGTCGCTACCGATCTGCTGGGGACTCAGGATATTACGTTGCATCAAGACATCGACGAAGCGGTGAAACAGGCTCATCTACCGCTTGAGCACCGGCGCGACTTTTTCCTGATTTATAAAGAAGCCCTTACCAACATTGCGAAGTATGCCTCAGCCAGCCAGGTTTGGGTACGGCTACAACGGCATGGACAGACGCTGATACTGACTATTCAGGACGATGGCGCTGGATTTAATACCCGGCAAATCGTTGGCCGAAATTTGCTGGGCGGCAATGGTATCAAAAATATGCACGCCCGGGCCGAAAAACTGGGTGGAACCCTTACGATTCAATCTGTACCAGGGCTGGGAAGTACATTGACGCTACAAATTTTACTGGAATGAACGTTTGGCCCATCGCATAGATATGGGATTTTACGGAACCTTCAAACCCATTACTTTTACGGATTAACACCTTCTCTTCCCGCTGCTTATGGCCATCCGCATCAGTATATATGAAGACAACCAGCCGTTGCGTGATGCCCTCTCGCTGTTGGTCCAAACCACCGACAATTTTGAACTAACGGGTGCTTATGGCGATTGCCTCAATCTGGAACAACAGATGGTGGCCCATCGCCCTGATGTGGTGCTGATGGATATTGACCTTCCCGAAATTTCGGGCATTGAAGCCACATTAAAGCTACATCGGCAATTCCCAGATACCGATGTACTTATACTAACCGTATTTGACGATAGCGACCGCGTTTTTGAGGCCATTCGGGCGGGAGCAACGGGCTATCTACTGAAAAAAACACCCCCTGTACGTATTCTGGAGGCTATTCAGGAAGTGTATGAAGGGGGTGCCCCGATGTCGCCAGGAATTGCCCGCCGTGTAATGAAATCCCTGCATCGTTCCACCGCTCCTCATGAACTAGATCAGCTTACACCCCGCGAAGCAACCGTTCTGGCACTGCTGGCGGCTGGTAACAGCTACAAAATGGTAGCGGCCGAAGCGGCTATTAGTATCGATACCGTCCGAACACACATCCGACGTATTTACGAAAAACTTCACGTGCATTCCGTTACCGAAGCGGTGGCTAAATACCTGACTCGGTAAGGCTTTCCTCATTCATGCTTACTTACAGCCTGGCGCGATCTTCAGATGGCGACAGGCTGTATTTGTTCAGTACTTTTAGCGAGTTGTAAACAATTGAACACCAAGAGGATTTCCTCTTTCCGGCATCGCCATATCATGCGATTGACGAGCGTGCCCAAATACCCCAACTTTGAGCCAGTCAACTAGATAAGGTCGTCTGCCAGCATATAAGCTACAGGTTTCATCTATCCAGTTTCAACTCTGCACAAGCCATGAAACCCTCATTTCCGCTTCTTTCCACGCTGTTTTGTCTATTGCTATTGTGGGTTGTTTCCTGCAAAAAAGAAGAGACTACACCTACACCCACGCCCGGTAGTGGCACAACCAAAAGCTCGGCTAAAGCCATTACAGCCTTCGCTTTCAACGGATTGAACCCAGCCTTAACGGCTACCATTGACGCGACGGCTAAAACCATTTCCGCCACTGTTACCTCGGGAACGGACGTAACGAAATTGGTCCCAACTATTACGCTCTCCGACAAAGCCACGGTTTCGCCAGCCTCGGGTATAGCCCAGGATTTCTCGAAAACTGTTACATACACCGTTACAGCGGAGGATGGTAGCACGCAGGCGTATACGGCGAGTGTATTAGTAGCGAAGCCCGTCAACAACGGTACGGTCTATATCGGCAGTGTAGATGGCAACCTGTACGCCATCGATGCGCTGACTGGAGCAAAAAAATGGCAGTTCACTACGGGCGATGCTGTGAATGGAACACCGACTGTTGTGAATGATGTAGTTTATTTTGCCAGTTGGGACAAAAAGCTTTACGCTCTGGATGCCGAAACGGGAACAAAAAAGTGGGAGTCTAATCCGTCATCCATTAACCTACTTCAGCCCTTTGCTGCGCCGATGGTGGTTAATGGGCTGCTGTATTATGGGGGCGAACATCACTTATACGCCCTCGATGCCGCAACGGGTTCCCGAAAATGGGCGTATCAGCATGATGATGTATATCCCTGGCAGGCTTCGCCAACGGTGGTCGGTGGGATTGTTTATGCCACCATTCGTGGTAGTTCAGGTAGAATGTCGGGGCTTCATGCCCTGGATGCCGCAACGGGTGCGCTGAAATGGCATCAGCCCGATATTG
>NZ_MKUD01000076.1 GCF_001898575.1 Spirosoma sp. 48-14 | reverse complement strand
CGGTCTACCAACCCGTTTGGGAGAAAATTGTATAATTTTTAGGCATTAGAGCTTGTTTTGTTCATAGGAATCGACCATGAGGGTTGATGGATGAGGAAACCACTCCAGACAGCGAACGGAGTCACAACCTTTACACCCTCATTTGGTTGGGCTGCAAACCTCACCTCGGGACGTGCTCCCTGTCGCCAGACAGGGTGACAGACGCAGAGCGTATCACAAGGCTACGTAGCCACTTTTAATTGCTTGCCAAACTCGCCATAGCGATACAACTTGTTATCCAAAGGACTCACAATGAAATCTTTGTGAACCGTCCCAACGACAAATAATGACTCAAAGTTGATAAATTTCTGCTCTCTCAGGTCAAAAACTTTCGAGTCGTTAATGGCAACTTTGTCGGCTACGTACCAATAAATGACTTGGTGGTACTCTTTCAACTTGGTGGGAATACGTTGCTGAATTTCTTCGTAGACCTGAGCCCAGTCCGAACCGACTTTGGTTTCCAGAAAACGCTTCAACAGCGAGGTGTTAATTTTGCCGTTGTAGAATTTCACGGATTGGCCCATGCCTTCAAATTTGGGCAACTCCTCCAAGTCTTTTGCTTTAACTTTTTGTCGGTCTTGGGCATAGGATTGGCTAAAGACGTATCGGCGCTCACTGCCGGATGTCTTGAGCCGACTAATCAACCATCGTTTGTTATGCCTTAAGTTATTTGACATTTACAAGCCATTTTTTTGCCTAACTGGGGCGTTTCCTTTATCGCAGGAGAGCCCAAAATGGAAGCCTCTAAGTCCGTTAATTCAGGCGATTCTTGTGTCGACCGAAGCCGAACAATGAGCCCAAACCGACCTGTCTCGGGACGTGCAGCCTGTCGCACGAAGCTCACAAACACACTTTTTAATGCTTTTGGCTTGCACCCAACGACCATGAGGGTTGATGGATGATGACGCTACGTGCCTGAACACGAATAACTCCCAACCTTTACACCCTCATTTGGTTGGGCTGCCCCAACTTGCCCTCGGGACGGGCTCCCTGTCGACGGAAAGCGACCCTACGCGGAACTGACTAACGAGCCTCCTCACAAACTGACTTCTGTTTATCCACTGTGTCTCGGAAGTCCACCAAATAAATGTTAGGCTTTTTAGGATTGTAATAAATCCAATAAGTGCCTTTACCAGATTTGTTGTCTCTCAAGTGCTGGGCAATTTCTTCATTGTATACATTTGTTTCAAGAATAATCTCTTTATAATCAATCTCCATTTTATGCTTGACTACGCACTTGTACAAATGGGAGCCTTTGGGATTGAAATCAATGGAAATGACCTTAGTATGTCGTTCTTGATAGTTTTGAGGTAGGGTTACGTACCCATAATTTTTTGGGAGTACTCGAACACAATAAGCTGCCGCCAGAATTCCCAGAGATGCGAGGACAAACGTAACAACTCGTCTGGTAACACTGATAGGCAAACCCTTTTGTTGGCGATTTCTAAACTGTAGATAAATAATAAGTCCCAGTACAATAAGAACTAAAGCGATTGCTGCTTGCACCAGCAACCATGTCCATGTGTAACCACTAAAGGGATAAAACTCGGCCGGATTACAATTCACTGCAAAAATCTAATTTAATGTCTCCTAAACTGAGCGTTCCCGTTGTCAAACGAGATGCGGAAATGAAAGTTAAACCTACCTAACCGAGAGTGGCTCGTGTCGACCGAAGCCGACCAACGAGCCAAAACCGCCCTGTTACGGGACGTGCTACCTGTCGCCCGTAAGCTGGACTTTGAAGCACTCACTGTTTGGCTGTTCACCCAACGACCATGAGGGTTGATGGATGAGCAAGCTACGTTACTGAACAAAATCAACTTCCAACCTTTACACCCTCATTTGGTTGGGCTGCCCCGCTTGCCCTCGGGACGGGCTCCCTGTCACCGGAGAGCTACCCCGCGCGGAGCGCACAACAACGCACTAACCGATTAAACCGAGCCCGAAGCCAAGCGTGACCCGCCCCGACAGGCTGGTTTTGGTTTTCACGCCGAGCGCGAAGCCCAAAACTGGCCTGTCGGGGCGTTTCCGGTGTCGCAGGTGACCCAAAAGCGCCCCCATGCCGGTGTTTATTTTGTCGACCGAAACCGCCAAACGAGCCAAACGAGCCAAACAGCCTACCCTGTCAAGACGTACGCCCTGTCGACCGGACGCTGGCAAACACACTTTTCATTTTGGCTGTTGTGTCCACCCAACGACCGCGAGGGCTGATGGATGAGCGAGTAATATAACTGAACATGAACTGCTTCAACCTTTACACCCTCGTTTGGTTGGGCTGCCCCAACTTTCCCTCGGGACGGGCTCCATGTCGCCGGAACGGGGACAGCGCGGAGCCAATCAACAACCGGTACGCCGGGGCGGCACGAAAACCGATTAAAGCCGAGCGCAAAGCCTTTTTTTACTACGTTGCAGACCCGCGCCAAGCCTTTTCACTACGTTGTCGCGGAGCGCTTGCCCTGTCGACCGCTACGTGCCCAACTCGCTTTTATCAGCCTGTCCGACCGGGGCGCTTCTGGTGTCGACCGCAACCCGACTGGCGAACCAAAACCGTTCTGTCGCGGGACGATGACCCTGTCGACCGAGACACGGCCACTACGTTGTTTTCGCTGTTGAGTCCACCCAACGCCAACGGGTGTTGATGGTGAGCACGCTACGTCCCTGAACAACAGCCACCTGAACCTTTACACACCCGTTTGGTTGGGCTGCTAAGCCTTCCCACCGGGACGCGCTCCCTGTCGCAAGACAGGGAAACTACGCGGAGCGGATCAACAATGCACACAACCGATGAAAGCCGAGCGCGAAGCTCTTTTACTACGTTTCCGAGCCGCGCCAAACCTTTCACTACGTTGTCGCGGGGCGATTGCCCTGTCGACCGCTAGGTGGCACACTTGCTTTTGTCAGCCTGCCCAACCGGGGCGTTTCTCCTGTCGACCGAGACACAGCCACTACGTTATTTTTCAGCTTGTATGTTCACCCAACATAGTATTGTACGCAAAACTGCGGAACTACTTTGCTCTGAAAATCAGTTGTTTTTAGTTCTGTAGTGAACAAATCTAAACAAATCAGTAAATTGCCTGAAGGTCTTTCCATATTTTTATCAATGAAGTGATTAAACGGTATATATATCAGTCAATAGCGCGAACCTGGGATATTGAGGGGTACCCAAACTACTTCTTCGATGAAAAGGGTGTTTTCTACCGAATCACCAAACAAGGCAATGTAGTCCGACTTCGGCGGGCAGTCAAACGGTATACGCAAGGCTACGTTCTAAAAAGTCGCTTTTACAGCCTCACTCAACTCCGTCCATTGCTCCACCGGCATGTACCTACAGATCATCCAATGGACTTTTGAGTGTGCTGATTGTATGGGAAGTCACATGCGTATAACGCATGGTGGTTAGAATACTCGCATGACCCAGCAATTCCTGAATGTAGCGAATATCAGTACCCGACTCCAACAAATGTGTTGCAAATGAATGTCTTAGTGAGTGGATTCCACCACGCTTCTGAATGCCAGCCGCATGTACGGCATTGCTGTAGACGAACTGAATAGTACGGTTGGCTATTGGCTCGTGATTTTCAGCGTTCTCAAATAAAAACACCTGTGGGTTATACGCTGTCTGATACTCGGCAAGGAGCAAATCCATTTTTTCCGTTAACATAACCACCCGGTCTTTTTTACCTTTTCCTCCTCTAACTGTAATCAATCGTCGAACACGGTCAATGTCTGTCAGGCGGATACATGCCACTTCGCTCAAACGCAGGCCAGTTGCGTAAACGAGCTTGAATAAAGTCCTGTATTTCAGACTGGTCGTTGCACGAAAAATAGTTTTTACCTCCGCCACACTATACACAGTAGGCAATTTATGAGCCTGCCGAGGGTAGCTGATGTCGTAAAATTCTTTTTCCCGCTGCAAGACTTTTTCGCAATAGAACTTCCAGGCATTGATATGAACGTTGAGGGTCGAAGGGTTGTACCGTCGCTTTTCGACAAGAAATAACAAGTAGTTCTGATATTGAGCTTTGATCAACGAGTCGACAGAGTTTGGCTGATAATAACGAATCAGGCTAATCAACGCCTGCTTATAATTCTTTATGGTTTTATAGCTATACCCACGGATCTGCAAAGCGTTGCAAACAGCCAGAATAACCGGATGCTTATCGAACTGACGGATGGGTGGCTTATGCCAGAAACCAGCTCGGCGAAGTTTCTCTGTCTGAGTGTGCCTGTAAAATCGTAGCGATTCAGCCGGAGGCCAAGGGGGATTGGTGGCCTTCTCAATCTCCGCAGGCGTTGCTTCGGGCTTGTATAAGCGAACAACACGTTCGTCGAAACGGCAATACGCTTTACCAAATAATTGACCGATTTTCACAACCGAGTAGCGGGTATTGGGTACTATCCAACACCGACGGGAATAGCTCCAGCGCCGGCCCGGAACCTGCCGAATCAGGTCATTCCCGACCGGATCTTCAGGAAATGAAACCGCTAATAAGGTGACGTCTTTTTCGTCGATTTGAATCGTAATCATGCCCAATGAGACTTCCCAATGCGTTAAAAGTCTCTATTCGGCAGGATGTACAGTAGGGTTGTATGCTAATCCTGTACATCCTGCCGAAAGTACTATTACAGTTCAAATGTGATACCCTGAGCTAACGGCATGGTTATACCGTAGTTGATGGTGTTGGTCTGCCGACGCATATAGGCTTTCCAGGCGTCGGAGCCCGATTCACGGCCTCCACCGGTTTCTTTTTCTCCTCCAAAAGCCCCTCCAATCTCTGCACCCGAGGTGCCGATATTTACGTTGGCAATGCCACAATCGGACCCCGCAATGGACAGGAACCGCTCTGCTTCGCGTAGGTTTAGTGTAAAAATGGCCGACGATAAGCCTTGAGGTACAGTATTTTGCAGTCCAATAGCTTCGTCTAAAGTGCCGTATTTTAGTAGGTATAGAATAGGGGCAAAGGTTTCTTGCTGCACAATAGGCCAGTGATTTTCGGCTTCGGCAATACAGGGCTTTACGTAGCAGCCCGATTCAAAACCTGGGCCATCCAACACGCCCGGTTCTACCACAAATCGGCCACCCGACTCACGAATATCGTTTACGGCCGTCTGATACGCTTTCACCGCTGCCTGATCGATCACGGGCCCAACATGGAAGGTTTCGTCTAACGGGTTTCCTATACGCAACTGCGTGTACGCCTTATTCAGTCGATTTTTTACGTCGTCGTAGATACGCTCCTGTACAATAATCCGGCGGGTGGTAGTGCAGCGCTGACCAGCCGTACCGACTGCTCCGAAAACGATGGCGGGAATTGCCAGATCCAGATCAGCATGTTCCGAAACGATGATGGCGTTGTTGCCCCCCAGTTCGAGCAGGCATTTACCCAATCGACCTGCTACCGTTTCGGCAACGGCTTTGCCCATACGTGTACTTCCAGTAGCCGATACCAGGGCTACGCGCGGGTCGCGGGCCAGCCATTCTCCTGCATCGCGGCCACCCGTAATAAGGCATGATACACCTTCGGGTACATCGTTATTGCGTAAAACTTCACCAATAATCTGCTGGCAGGCCAGCGCCGTCAGCGGTGTTTTTTCCGAAGGTTTCCAGATGCAAACATCACCGCATACCCAGGCAATCATCGCATTCCATGACCAAACGGCTACAGGAAAATTAAAGGCTGAAATGATGCCTACAATACCGAGCGGATGCCATTGCTCCATCATCCGGTGGGCTGGCCGTTCGGAATGCATCGACAGACCATATAACTGACGCGACTGCCCCACGGCAAAATCGCAGATGTCAATAATTTCCTGAACCTCTCCCAGTCCTTCCTGCAACGATTTACCCATTTCATAGCTCACAAGCGTACCAAGTTCGCGCTTGTACCGCCGGAACTGTTCACCCATCTGCCGCACAATCTCGCCCCGACGCGGTGCCGGAACCAGGCGCCACTGTGCAAACGCGGCCTGGGCCGTTTCGACTACCTTATCGTAATCCGTTCGGGTAGATAGATGCACACGGGCAATGAGCTGACCATCGGCTGGCGAATACGAGTCAATCGTCTTTTCGCTCCGGTCCGTTGTGGAGTGCCAGAAATGCTGCCCTGTACTGGTTCCTGGCTTGACGGGCTGGGTGGGTAGGGGAAGAATAGACTGCATATACGTTTGAATTGTGGTTTGTTGAGACGTAGGCAAATCTACCCGCCTTTAGGCAAACAATGCCTATTTCACAACAAACTTTTTGGAAGCGATCGAGTTAAACCTGAACAAATGATATGACCAACTAGCCTTCATGTACTGCTTGGGATTTTGGCACTTCAGAAAGTCAAAAGCACCTATCCTGAACACGACAGGATCTGAAGAACATCTGGGCCAAACAACTAACGTTATGAAAATCAATAAAACGTTGAGCCTGGTAGCGATTGGCATCGCACTGGCTTCTTCTTCGACCTGGGCCCAAACAACGCCCACCGGAACCGTCTCGTCAAGTTCCATACCGCAGGGAGCCGTTGCGTCCGACTCAACACCCTCAAAATCAGCTACCCGTAATCAAAAACGGGCCATGCGTCAGGCTCGCCGATCGATGAACCAGAACAGTACAAACGGCACGGGTAACACCACAGCCCAGGATGCACAATATCGGCAAAGCTCAGCCAGCGACGGTACGGCTATTAACAACAGCAATACGACCAATTATAACAGTAACAACGTTACCAATGCCCCTACAGGTGCCGGAAGCAACCCCAACACCATGACAAATTCGGGGAATACGACAACGTCAACTCCTGCTACTAGTAACCGCAGTGGCATGAATCAAACGGATTCAAATGCAGGTACAGTGGAAGCCGTAAAAGGCGCCCGAACTACCGCAACGCCAGCTGTAAAAGCAGGAAGTACCGTTCGTAATTCAAGCGTAGGGGATTTTATTGGTTCCTCACCCAATTACATAACGCTGCAAAACGCCCTTCAGTCGTCGGATCTCTACGAGATGCTGAGAGGCAGTGGACCTTATACGCTTTTTGCACCGACCAACAGCGCGTTTAAGAAACTATCCTCCAGCATTCAGGCAGGTTTACTGGATGGTAGCCATCGGGATGCGCTGAAACAATTATTGTCTTACCATATCGTCAGTGGGGGTCTCAATTCGGATGAACTAAGCCAGCAAATTAAAGCAGGTAATGGCAAGGCCCAGTTAAAAACCCTTTCGGGTGAAACGCTTACGGCAGCCATGGATGCCAACGGTAAACTAATACTCACCGACGAACAAGGCAACACAGTCCATGTTGAGGGTAGTGGCAGCAGACAGGCAAATGGGATGGTTTATGGTATCGATAACGTACTCATGTCTAAAACGGGTGCATCTTCATTTAAATAAGATAGTAAAGCAGTAGAAACGGGATGACGGGAGTGATGAATGCTAGCTATTCTGGTTTCCATTGCTTCTCTAGTCCCTTTTTGCTGTTATTTTTCCCGTTTTCTAAAAACAACAAGCTTATTCGTGCCGTTAATAAAATGATATTGACGTTTATATGTCCGTTCATTTTTTAAAATTCTTATATATTTGACCCAATTAATACTCTCTGCGTGAAACGCCAGTCCTCTTTAGTGTCAGAAAGCGTCCTGATCGAGAAACTCACTCAACGCGATCAGCAGGCTTTTCAGTGGCTTTACGATCAGTACTCTCCCGCGCTATATGGCGTCGTATTGCGCATTGTCCGCGACGACGAACAAGCGGCTGATCTTCTTCAGGACATCTTCGTTAAAATCTGGAAAAACCTGGATGCGTACGATGCCAGCAAAGGGCGTTTGTTTACCTGGATGCTGAACATTGCCCGCAACAGCGCTATCGATTCCCTGCGAGCACGCAAAACCCAGCCTTCGGCAGCAATCCGAACGGATGAAGAGAACGTACATATAGTTGACAGGCAGTATAATACCGAACAGCCTAACCCAGAATTTATAGGTATTCAGGAGGTTGTCAGCCAATTGCGCCCCGAGCGCAAGCAGCTGATCGACCTGGTTTATTTTTCGGGCTATACGCATGAAGAAGCTGCTGAAAAACTGAACCTGCCTTTAGGAACTGTAAAAACGCGAATACGTGCGGCCTTACAGGAGCTGAAACAACTATTTAAATAATGAACGTAACTAGATCATGAACATAACGGAATATATAGCGTCAGGCATCCTGGAATCGTACGTAATGGGCGCGGTAAGCGACCAGGAACGACGCGAGGTGGAGTGCCTTTCGTCTATCTATCCTGAGATTCGTCAAGAAATCGATCAACTCGCTGAAGCCCTTGAAAACTATGCCCTGCTACATAGTGTCGAACCACCGGCTTCGGTCAAGGATAAACTACTGAAAGAACTGGAATTCGGGCAACCGAAAGAAATAGAACGAGAACCCATTATTCGTGAGTTGCCTACCAATGGCCCAACGTACCGGGTTACCTGGATCGTAGCTGCTTCAATGGGATTGCTTCTGCTGCTATTTTCCTTTTACCTGCTGTCCGAATTACGTACCAACCAGAAAACACTGGCGGCTACTCGCACGGCAAACGACGCACTGCAGCTTGAAATGCGCCAAATCCGGGATAACCAGTCCCGCACAGAACAGACGTTGGCGTTGCTTCGCCAACCCGGTTTACGAACGATCGAATTGCGCGGCAATGAGAAAGCCCCTCAGGGCGATATGATTGTTTTCTGGAATACGCAGACCCATCAGGTGGCGGTAGATGTTCGGTCTTTACCCAGTTTACCGGCCGATAAACAATATCAACTCTGGTCGATGGTTGATGGAAAACCAGTCGACGCTGGTGTATTTGACGCCACAAACGGCACAGAGCTGATTCAGCGACTCAATCGTACCGTTACCAGAGCCGAAGCCTTTGCCGTTACGGTCGAAAAACGGGGAGGAAGCCCCATCCCTACGACGTCTACACTGCTTGCCTTGTCGCCCGTAAACGCCTGAACGAGTCCATACATTATCTTGTTTTACGGTAACAGACCAACGTGGTGTATGGGAAGTAGTATCCCCAAACCCGTTTTGGCAGTAATCTGTTTCCGTAGTCGTTTGGTAAGACTGATTTCTCGGGGAATGGGCTATCAATCCAAATCCTAACGTTCAACAGAAACGTATATCTGGGTATAACGCTTAATCAGAACAATTCATGAAAACGCTTTTGTTATTCGTATTATCCGCCTGCTTCGTGTCGGCCATTCATCTTAGCCACCCGGTTTCCCAGCAAGAAGAGCCGCCTAAGAAAGTGGTTAAAACCGATGCCGAATGGAAGAAAATCCTGACGTCCGATCAGTATGCCGTTCTGCGTGAACATGGTACCGAACGAGCCGGTACAAGTCCACTGGTGGAGGAACATCGGCATGGTGTCTTTTATTGTGCTGGCTGCCATAGTCCTCTTTTCTCGTCCGATACCAAGTTTGAGTCGGGTACCGGCTGGCCAAGCTTCTACGCACCTATTTCGAAAAATGCAGTAAAAGAATCGGTCGATAGAAGTTATGGCATGGTGCGCACGGAAGTAACCTGCTCGGTATGTGGTGGGCATCTTGGACACGTTTTCAACGATGGGCCTAAACCAACCGGTCTTCGTTACTGCATGAACGGCGTGGCCATGACATTTGAAAAAAAATAACGCAAAGCTAGAAAGGCCAAACGGCCCCCAAACGATAACAGACTAAAAAGGAACCGGGTTGTGGATACAGCCCGGTTTTTGTATATCACATCGGCCGAAAATACGTTATCTTTGGGGTTCGGTCTGGATAGTGCCGCGAGGGTTTACATCGACCGTTTTTTCTGTCAGCAGCAGGCCAATTGGTCTCGGGCTGTAAATACTAGTTATAGAGAGTTTTCTTCAACACAACGCATGAGTCAATATAGGGAGCGATTCCGCGCCGTTCGGCACGCTTTTGGTGCATTTCGACAACGGATTCGACAACGCCAGAGTAAGCTGGGCAGCGTCAGACGTGGAGTAGGCCGACAAATCGTCAGAATAGCCGGTGAAGAGCGAGTTAGTTCGTGGATAAATACGTATCAGGAATACCGAAATCGCTTACGTACGTTTATCCATCAGTACATTGATCCTGACTCCTGGTATTATCCTTACCTCAAAGGCAGCGTTAAAGGTTTTCTCTGGGCATTTCTGGCTCTGGGTATTTATGTGTTCATCCTGAACTATAACTTCCTCTACCTCACGGGCTCCATGCCTAGTGTTGAAGAACTGAAGAATCCTAAGCTTAATCAATCGTCGGAAATTTACTCCCAGGATGGGGTGATGATCGGTAAATTTTACGCTGAAAACCGGACCCCGATCAATTACGAAAACATTCCCAAATCGCTCATCAATGCGCTGGTCGCAACTGAAGATGCCCGATTCTACGACCATGGTGGTATTGACCCACGTGCGATCGGCCGGGCAGTCATTAGTCTGGGCCGAGAAGGAGGGGGGTCTACGATTACACAGCAGCTGGCGAAGAACCTGTTTAAAACCCGGCGAAAAACGGAAACAGGGCTTCTAACCCGGATTCCACTGATTCGCAAAGTCATTTATAAGTCGAAAGAATGGCTGATGGCGCTGAAACTGGAACGAAATTTCACCAAAGATGAAATCATTACGTACTACTTCAACACGGTTGATTTCGGTAGTAATGCGTTTGGTTTAAAAACGGCCGCCCGAACGTTTTTTAACAAAGTGCCCGATAGCCTCAACGTTCAGGAAGGCGCTGTACTGGTCGGCTTACAGAAAGCGACAACCAGCTATAACCCGTTGCGGCACCCCGACCGCTCGCGTGAACGGAGGAATGTGGTACTGGCGCAGATGGCAAAGTATAAATTTCTTACCAAACACCAGGCCGACTCCATCAGCGCCCTACCCCTGGAAACCGATTTTACGCCCGAAAATCCGTATTCGGGCCCAGCCAGCTACCTCAAGAATGCCGTTCAGGATTTCGTTAAAAAATGGGGTGAGGAAAATGGGTATGATGTGTATACCGATGGCCTGCGCATCATAACGACCGTCGATTCGCGGATGCAGAAGTATGCAGAAGAGGCAACCAGTGAGAAAATGAAGCAGTTGCAGCGTACGTTCGACAACCACTGGCGCGGTCGCAATCCCTGGACGGATGAAGATGGTAATGAACTTCCCGGCTTTATCGACTCTGTTGCCCGGCGTACCGAGCGTTACAAATCGCTCAGCCGACGTTTTCTTCCTCTCTATCCCGACTCTATTATGTACTACATGAAAAATGTGAAGTACAAAATGCGGGTATTCAGCTGGACCAACAAACGAGGCTACGATTCAACCGAAATGACGCCTTACGACTCCATTGCCTACTATAAGCATTTTTTGCAGGCCGGTATGGTGGCTATGGACCCGCGCACGGGCTATATCCGGGCCTGGGTAGGCGGTCTGGATTATGACTACTTCAAATACGACCATGTGAAACAGGCCAAACGGCAGCCTGGGTCAACCTTCAAGCCGTTCGTCTATACGACCGCCATCGACGATACCTTGATTAACCTAAGCCCCTGCGACCGGGTTCAGGACCGACCGTTCCGCAAGGAATATCGGGAGAATGGCGAAGATAAAATCTGGGAACCACGCAATTCGACTGGATATTATACCTATTCAAACATGACGTTGCGAAAGGCACTGGCTCGGTCGGTAAACTCAATCACTGCCCAGCTAACCGATCAGGTTGGCCCGGAGCGGGTTGCTGAGTACGCCCATCGGATGGGTATCAAAAGTCGCCTACAGGCTGTGCCGTCTATTGGCCTGGGCTCGTCGGATGTATCGTTATACGAGCTGGTGAGTGCCTATTGTACGTTCGTCAATGATGGCGAAACGACAGAGCCGGTGATTGTTCAGCGCATCGAAGACCGGGATGGCAATGTAATCGAAACATTCACGAGCCAGCACAAACGGGCCATCAGTCCCGAAACGGCTTTCCTGATGCGGTACATGCTGCAAGGCGGTTTACAGGAGTCGGGGGGGACATCGCAAAACCTGTGGTCGTTCGATTTATTTAAAAATCACAATGAAATGGGCGGCAAAACCGGCACCACATCGAACAACTCGGATGGTTGGTTTGTTGGTGTATCAAACAATCTGGTGGTTGGGGCCTGGGTTGGTGGTGATGATCGAAGTATCCACTTCCGCTCAACGGATTTGGGCGAAGGTGCCAAAACCGCCTTACCGCTGGTAGGACGGTTTCTGGAAAAAGTGTATGCCGATCCGAAGTTTAAAAACTTACAGGGCCCCTTCCCGAAAGCAGACGGTATTACTAAAAACTATTTAAACTGTGGGCCTTCCGATGATGAAGCCAGCAGCGAAGAATCTGACTCGACCGATACGTCGGGGGCATCAGGGGATTCGCTCTTGTTACAAACTCCATCGGAAGTAGAGCCGACTACACCACCCGATACCACAGGTGGCAATCGGTAGCCCAACCATTTACTCAAATTTTTAGCCATCCACGATTCGGCTGGATAAAAATTTGCGGGGGTACTATTCACACAATTTAGGTTATGAAACGGTTCTTACGAATATTTTGCTGGGGTTTATTAACGCTATTCGTTTTGGCCGCTTGTGTGGTTAGTGGTGCCTGGTTTTTCGAATCCCGACTGACAAATCAGGAAATAGTGGATGAATTTAAAGGTCAACGCATTCGTCCGGTTGTTCATTCGTATCAGGTTGCAGGGTTAAAAAATCCAGATGGCACCGAGGAGCCTCCTCGGACGATTCGTTTTATTGAAACCCCAACCCAACCCGGCGATTCTGCGCTACCGGTGGTTCTGTTTGTGCACGGCGCTCCTAGCTCACTCTCGTTTTTCTCGGATTTCTTTAAAGACACCATGCTGTTAAATCGGGCTCAGCTTGTAGCCGTTGACCGACCAGGCTATGGGTTTTCTGATTTTGGCCGTGTTGAAACGTCTATTATCCGGCAAGCCGAATACCTTCAACCCCTAATTGACCGCTACAAAAAAGCACCTTATCTGATGATTGTAGGTTCATCATATGGGGGTTCGGTTTCTGCGCGGCTCGCGATGAACAATCCCGATTGGGTCGATCATGTCGTATTCGTTTCGTCGGCACTAGGACCGGGCCTTGAGCGAACATATCCTATTAGTTACTTTGCCGACAGCCCTCTCATCCGTTGGGGGGTGCCGCCACTGCTTCGGCTGGCCAATGATGAGAAACTGGCTCACCGGAAAGCCCTGGAAGCTATTCTGCCCGACTGGCCTAAAATTCGTGCCAGCATTACCATGCTTCATGGCCAACTCGACGAACTGGTGTACCCTACCAATATATCGTTTGCTCAGCAGCATTTGGTCAATGCCAAGGTGAAGCAGTTTTTACTTCCTGAAAATCGGCATGACATTGTCTTTAATAAACGCGAATACATGACTCAGATCATCCTCGATATCCTGAACAGACGGGTTGTTAAAGAAACAGTCCATGTGAAGTCGATGGCACTAAAGTAATCAGCGCATCTACACTTGTCAAACCGTTATTTCGATTTGATTACTTTCGGGGTCCAGCACAATGCTTTCGTAATAGCCATCACCTGTCAGGCGGGGTTCTCCGACAATTGTATAGCCATCCCGTCGAAGCCGCTCGGTTAACCTATCAACTGCTTCTTTACTCCCTACCGACATAGCCAGGTGTGTCAGGCCCAGGTATTGACTCAAACCATCTGCTGCCAGATCGATTATGCCAGGCATAAGCATCAGTTCGAGTCGGGCGCTGCCACCGGGGAAGGTCAAAAAATAGGATGAAAACGCTTTGCGGGGATTGCTATATTTATCGTTGGCCGTTGCGCCAAAATAGGTTTCATAAAAGGTCCGCATCGTTTCCAGATCACGAACCCACATCGCTAGGTGTTCAATATGCATAAAACAAAGTGAAGACTGAGCAATGAAGCGTGAAAAATAAGGCACGTCAGCCCATTTTTCACGCTTCACTCTATTTCACAGCACCAGAGCAGGCATCCAGAATACACCATCGCCGAGCCATCGATAGCGCTCATGCTTCAGAAAATAGTCGGGATACCGCTGAATACCGTATAAAGTCAAACTCATCAGGGCGAGCATAATAGCTGATCGCTGCGCAAACCGATCTTTTGTCAGGAAACAAAGGATTAATCCGGTGGCGATAATCCCAAACGTTAACCAGCGAAGAATAATGTCGCATCGGTCAATTCCCCATTCCGTTGCCAGTGAAAACATCGGCTGGCTAGGCGACTCCTCCTGTTCCATGATCGCAAATAGCAACAGATTCTGAAAGGCAATCCCCAAAAACATCAGACATTCAGCTGTGTCGATCGAGCTGATCACGGGCCGTTGAACCCAGACGCTACCCCAAACGCCAGCAGTATAGAGTGTTGCCACAAGAGGTTCTTTCAACAATAAAGCCGTATGCTTTGACGGCAACCGAAATACGGCGCCAACATACGCTACACAAATAGCCCCGAGTACAATACCAAACTTAACGACACTGACGGGCAGAAAAAAAGCCAGAATAATCACTAGTACAGCCGCTCCAATCACGGCCCACCCTAACAGGGGAGCATAGTGCCGATGAAATTGATGCCGGGCCGATAGGGGTAGCCTGGAGGCCCCTAACGCGTATTTTCGCACATCCAGCAACCGATCTGCCGTATAAATAATAAAAACGACTAACGCCAGCACAACGGGAGTAGCCCAGTGAATTGGTTCGACATCCGATAACCGGGCTGCCATTCGGTTCGACAGCACAGCCCCGATGACCACCGGAAAGCTCATGTAGTAAATGTTGCGGATATAGGTCAGCAAAGGAAAGTCTACTTTATTTTAATTGTCTACAATTACAGCAACGTCTGATCGATGGGCGGAGCTAGCCAGGGCTCCTGATACTGAATAACCTCCACTGATTGCCCTACCCGAACAGTTCCGACAACAGCCGCTCCGGTCGATTTAACCAGCATATTCTGACCAAACAAAAGCTTATGTTTCCATTGCCGATAGGTTGCTAATGTTCGTAATGGTTCTTTCCCCTGCTCACCTGTTTCGGGATCGATGGTCGTCAATACGCAACGAGCGCAGGGTTTCACGCCATAAAAATTCAGATTGCCGATGCGAAACTCGGCCCAGCTATCTTCTTCGTTCGGCAAACTACCGTTCACAATAAAGTTCGGCCGAAACCGGCGCATTGACATAGGCGTAGCGAGCCGGGTATTTAAGTAATCGAGCGACGACTGACCGATAAGCAAGTATGGGTATCCATCGGCAAAACTAACCGCATCGTCATTTAGGGCATACTCCGTATCGACGGCCCGGTGGGTTGTTTCAGGCATAAAAACCAACCGGCATGGCTGGCCCAGAACATTGGTAAACCAGGTATCGGCTTCCGGGCTTACTGTTACAGCCGGAACATCTTTACTATCCCAGATAGTAACCAGCATAGACTCCGTCGGATCAGATACCATAAGGGGCAGCATCAGTACATCGTCTGGTCGCTGGCGATGCCATACCTGCAACGCATCACCTTCAATGGCTACATCCATCAGGGCCATCTGTGGATTAGCCCGCTGGGTTAAAAACTCACCGGCTGGCGTAACCAGCATAAATCGTCGGTCGTATCGAAGCCCTTTTTCTTCAACTACCACCTCGTTTACAGCAATGCCACCGAGTGATTTTATTGGATAGATATAGAGTTCAGAAATAGTCATAGCAGTTTACAGTAATCTTTTACAACTCCATCCTCGGCATCGGGCTAACGGTTTGCGCCGTAAAGTCGCCCTGCTCATACTTAAATTGTGCGGCAATGGCAATCATGGCAGCATTATCGGTACAATACTCAAACCGGGGAATATAGACCTTCCAGCCCAGCGATTCACCCAATTGAGTTAAAGCGGTTCGGAGGCCGCTATTCGCCGATACACCACCCGCAATCGCAATTTCCCGGATACCCGTTTCGCGGGCAGCCCGCTTCAGTTTAGTGAGTAGCATCTGCACCAGTGTATGCTGAATGCTGGCGCAAATATCCGCCATGTTCTCCTCAATAAATCCGGGATTGGCCTTTGTGCGATCGCGAAGGAAGTACAGAATAGCTGTTTTAATACCACTAAATGAAAAATCCAGATTGGGCATTTCGCTCATTGGGAATCGAAATGCCAGAGGATTCCCGGCTTTTGCATATTTATCAACCAATGGCCCACCTGGATACGGCAGCCCAAGCAGCTTGGCCGATTTATCAAATGCCTCGCCTACAGCATCATCCATCGTCTGCCCGATCACGGTCATATTGAGCGGCCCATCGACCCGAACGATCTGGGTATGACCTCCGCTCACCGTAAGGCACAGGAATGGAAAAGCCGGTTTAGGATTTTCAATAAAATGCGCCAACACATGGGCCTGCATGTGGTTTACTTCAATAAGTGGGATGTTCAGCCCCAGGGCAAGCGCCTTGGCAAACGAAGCGCCCACCAGCAACGAACCTAATAAACCCGGTCCGCGTGTAAAAGCGACGGCAGATAAGGCTTTTTTCGATAAATTTGCGTCGGCTAATGCCCGTTCCACTACGGGTAGAATGTGCTGCTGATGTGCTCGGGAAGCCAATTCAGGCACTACTCCGCCGTATTGCTCGTGAATTAACTGCGTAGCAATTACGTTCGACCGAATATGTCCGTTGACCAAAACAGAGGCCGATGTTTCGTCGCAGGAAGACTCAATAGCTAAAATGTTCACCGTACAAAACTAATGGATAATGATTTCTCCCAGAATAAACAATGGAAGTTGTCGTTAAACCGTTCCATCAAATAGGTATCAAATTAGGGTTGAGTTTGTGGTTTACGGCTTTGGTATACAGCTGACTGGCGCATTTGTCGTTCTCTTTATGTGCCAGTAAATCATAAACTAGAAACCAAACACTGTTTAATTTTCTTTCTATCTTAGGCTTTCCAGCGCCGGATGCGTCAGTTTTTTTCCATATTCCTGAAAACACTGCTCTACCTGTTTGTTACGGTAGTTGTGTTGGCGTTGGGAATATTGCTGGGACTGCAAATACCGGCCGTACAGACGCGTCTGGCTAAAGAAGGGGCGGAGTGGCTTTCCAGTAAACTGCTTTTTCCTGTCACCATTGACGGTGTTTCGATCAAATGGTTCGATTCATTAACCCTCGAACACCTCACTATTCAGGATCGGCAGGGTCGCCCTATGATCGTAGTTGGCCGACTCGACGCCGACTACAATCTCCGAAATCTGATCGACTCATCAGCCCATAACATCCATCTGGATGAAGTCGTCCTGTATCGTCCTGACGTACGGATGATCAAGAACAAAACCAATGGCGACACGAACCTCGACGATTTTATTGCTCGAATCGAAGAGCTGACCTCCGACCCAACCAAGCCAAGTATCCCCAACCAGAATGTCCCCTTCACTGTCGGCCATATTCATCTGGTCGATGGCAAATATACCCTCGAAGATCCCCGTGAGCCATTCATGCATGACCGGAATAGCTTCGATTATAACCACTTCACACTCCAGAAGCTCAACGCGGAAGTCAGTGATTTTTTAGTGCTGGGCGATACCATTGCCTTCGAAGCCAAAGGGCTGTCGGGTATTGACCGTGACTCGCGCATCAAAATCCGTCGACTCGACACACGCTTTCTGTATTGCAATACCAAAATGGAGCTTGCCGAATTGTATGCACATATTGGTAACTCTGTCATTCGCAATGAATTGACCTTTTTATACGACAAACCATCGGCGTTTGGTGATTTTAATAGCCGGGTACTAATGCAGGCCCGTTTTCGGGATAGCAAAGTTCAGTCGGCCGATCTGGGCTTTTTCTCCGATTACCTGCGTGGCCTGAAAGAAACCTGGTATCTGACGGGCAACTTTACGGGAACTGTCATTGACTTCCAGTTGCAGAAGACTGATCTTCGCTTTGGACCGAATGGCCGAAGTCGGCTGGCAGGAGATATCGCCTGGAAAGGCCTGCCCGACATCGATCACACAACGGTCAATTTTGCCTTTACCCCTTCGGTCGTGAACATGGCCGACATTCGGCAGTATTATCCGGATACGTCCTTCAATCATACCATTCAGAAACTCGGCACAGCATCTTTCGACGCTACGTTTGTCGGCGCCTTTGATAACTTCAAAACCAAAGGTACATTCCGCACAGCGATTGGCTTGGTAACGGGCGACCTGGCCCTCAAACTGGCCGACAAATCTGATCAGACAACCTACACAGCCAACCTGCGTAGCGAAAATCTCGATCTGGGACAATTGATTGATCAACCTGATGAGTTTGGTAAACTTACGGGCGAAGGACGCATTACCGGACGGGGCACTGATTTCAAGCGGGCAACCATCGATTTCGACGGCAAGTTTAGCCAGTTTAGCTGGCAACGATATGCCTATCAGCAGGTAGCGGCTCGTGGCAATTTGCAAAAAGCCTTATTTCAGGGTCAGTTGCATATTCACGATCCCAATTTATCCTTCGACCTTGACGGTGAATTTAATCTTAGCGGCCCACGAAATCACTTCGACTTCAAAGGGGATATCCAGCGGGCCGATTTACGGGCATTAGGCTACCTCAACGATTCCCTGGTTGTTCAGAGTAATGTAGATGTACAACTGGAAGGCAGTAAACTCGATGACATTGTTGGCAGTGCTATTTTTAACAATACGATGCTGAGTCGAAATGGTCGAAATCTGGCTATTGAGAAACTGAATCTAACCTCGTCGATTGAACAACACGCCAGAGGAACCGTCGATTCAATGGGCAGCCAGCGCTATTTTGACCTCGACTCCGATTTTCTGACCACACGCCTTCAGGGGAATTTCGAACCGCAGCGTACGATTGATGATCTGAAGCGTCTTGTACGTGAATATACGCTGCACTTTGCAGGCGACGCAGCGGGCATGAAGGCATACTATGCCCAGAAACGCATAGCGGAAGCCCGGCTGGCCAGTCGTCGTGCGGGAGTTGCCCAAACCCGCTATGGAGTCGATTATCAGTTGATCACCAAAAACAGTTCGCCCTTACTGACTTTTCTGGGATCACCCGTTTACATAGCCCCGTCAACACGACTGGAAGGCCGCTTTACCGAAGACAATACCTCCTTTCTGACAGCCACCGTCAAGACCGATTCGCTGCACTTTGGTAGCATTAGCTTTGGGCCGAGCGATCTGGATCTAACAACGTCAAAATTTAAGCTAAACGAAGAAGTACTGGCATCGGCCGTTATTTCGTCAAAGCGACAAGTCTTCAGTTCGCTGCTGCCCACTCAAAACCTACAGGTTGAAGCCTCGTGGGATGTAGACCACATCGACTTCACGAGTGATATTGACCAGGCCGATAGTAGTGGCTCTTACACCAATCACGCTGACTTAAACGGCGAACTTCGATTTAAAGGCGACGCCATTGACCTGACCTTCCGCCAGTCGAAACTTCGCGTGCTAAATGGCAACTGGATACTAAATCCGGAAAGCCTGATTCGGAAAGTGGGAAATGAATATACCATTCGTAACCTGTCGCTGGTCAATGAGGCCCAACTGGTTCAGGCATCAGGTAAAATTTCGACCGATTCGGTTGAGCACTTAGCCATCGAGGCCCAGAATTTTCTGTTGGCCTCTCTAAACTCGGTTCTGAATACAAAATTGGGTGGCAGTCTGAATGGGTCGATGGCGATACGGAATATCTACCGAACGCCCATTATTGAAAGTGCCCTGTCGGTACGTGCATTTTCGTACGACAATGCCCTGATTGGTGATGTTCGCGGCCAGGGCGACTGGGACCCACAGACCCAGCGAGTGAATGTAACAGCCAGCATCAACCGGAACGGGGCCAACGTAGTCACCCTAATCGGAACGTATAATCCACAGCTTAAAACGGACCCATTGGCGGTTAAAGCGAGTGTCAACAACGCTGATCTGGTTTTATTGGAACCTTTTACAACCGGGCTTTTCTCGAATCTGGGTGGCATTGCCAGCGGAACAATTGCCGTAACGGGTAAACCAGCCGCCCCAGTTCTAAAAGGCGAAGTAGCGATTCAGGGTGGGCACGGCCGATTCGATTACCTAAAAGCAGATTTTGCCTTCGATGACAAAATCTATTTCGGTGAAAACGAGATCATAACCCGGCAGTTGATGCTCCGCGATCCACAGGGTAACACAGCTACCTTACGTGGGGGAGTATATCATGACTACTTTCGCTACTTTACTCTCGGGTTCGATGCAGATCTGAAGAATTTCCGCATTATGAACACCACGGCTAAAGATAATGACGCCTTTTACGGACAAGCTGTCGTAACAGGCCATGCCGAACTCTATGGCCCAACTGACAACCTCACAATCCGGTCTACGGCAACCAGCAATAAAGGAACCAAGATTTATATCCCGCTCGATGGCGCAACATCGGTCGATGCCGATGACCAGATTCGGTTTGTCAACCTGAGCAGTAAAACACCGGGTAAACCCACCAGCCAGACTGCAACGGAATCAGAAAACGAAATCGACCTGTCGCGCATCCAGATGGATTTCAACTTCGATATTACTCCCGATGCCTATTGTGAAATCCAGCTAGACCGCCAGACGGGCGATATTATCAAGGCTTATGGTCAGGGGCGGGTGGCCATGAAAGTCGATACGAAAGGCGACTTCACCATGACGGGGAATTATGAAATTCTGAAAGGCGATTACACCTTTACCTTCCAGAACATCATTAACAAACGGTTCGAGATCCGTCCGAACAGCCGGATCACCTGGACTGGCGATCCCTATGGGGCATTGCTGGATGTGACAGCAGCTTACACTCAATATACATCGCTGGCACCCCTGCTTGTCAACCAGTCAGCGGCAACCACATCAGCCGAACAAACCCGGCGATATCCGGTCGATCTGGTTATTAAACTCAATGGTGAACTGGGGACTCCTACCATCGGTTATGATCTTGATATTAAGGAATACCCTTCATCGTCAACCTATCGGCAGGCAGTCACGGCCTTTGAATCCCGACTACAGAGCAACGATCAGGAGCTAACCCGGCAGGTAAGTAGTGTTCTTCTATTCAATCAGTTATTGCCTGAAGGGACCAGCCTGTTCGATCAGGGGCAGGTAAACTCTGGGGTTGCGAACAGCGTGAGTGAGTTGATTTCAAATCAGATCAGTAGGCTGGCCTCAAACCTGAATGAAAACCTCGATATAGGCGTATCCTTTGGTGGATTTACCAGCACCAGTACCCAAAACGATAATCTACTTAATAACCTACAGTTGCGGTTTTCGTATCGACTGCTCAATGACCGGCTACGGATCAGCCGCGATGGTGGCTTTACCTACGGCCAGAGCCAATATAATGCAGCCAGTTTGCTTGGTGAATGGACGCTGGAGTATTTTATTACGGCCGATGGGCATCTGCGTGCCAAGGTATACAACCGCAATCAGCAGAGTATTTTAAGTCAGTATAATCTGGCCAGTACCATTACGACGGGTGGTGGTATCAGCTTATTATATACCCGATCGTTCAATCATATATTCGGCAGCAAGCGCACAACACCAGGGCTAGTTCCACCAGCATCAGCTAGTGAATCGCTGCCGACGACTCCTTTGCCAGGTGCCAGCCTTTTAGGGAAACGGCGACAGGAGCTCTGATAACCATTGGATACCGGCACTAAGAAGGCCCGGATACTGCGCTGCCATTGTCTGCCAGCAGCGCTCTACAGTAGTTCAAAAAACAGTCTTCATAAAATTTCCTGAGAAATTCCGGCATAAATCCTTGCAGGGAATCGTCTATCGACTTAAGTTTGTTTAAAATTAGTCTAAATAAGAAATTTGCCTTGTTTGACATCAAAGAGCTTAAGCCCTGTGCGCCGGTTATGTTTCAGCCTTGAGATGCGCGACTCAATCCTTTGCCGGACACAGGCACTATTTCCGATTAAACCAACTGGCTATGACTACCTGTAAACCACTCATACTGCTTGAAGAAACGGCTTTCTATATTACTCAGTGCCAGCACTGCCAGCGTATTGGCCTGATTTACAATAATCTGGTGTTGGGGTTCAAGCATGAGGAGTTTATTGGACTCTGTCAAACTATCGACTCGGTACACTTCGACCAGAGCAGCGTTCTCCTTCCCGATGGACAGCCCTATCTGATCATTAAAACCGGGCATCCAGACATACAGCTTAGTTTATCAAAAACCGAATACACTCGTTTTCAGGCAGGTTTACAGCAGGCGCTTCACCGTATGAACCTGCATCAACTTCTACGCCTTCAGTCCAACTGATGGCCCTGTATCTGGTATGGACGGACGTTCGTACTGGCAATAAACGGAATATGGATAACTACGTTTCATAGGTTAAAAGCGATAGTAAAGGAACTGGTCATTGCCCGGTTCCTTTCTTTAAACTGTTCTGATGTATGCAAACTTCTTCTACACTACTTGCCACTGCCCGTATTAAATTCGAAGACTGGCTTCTGGCTAAAGGGTTACGTCGATCGGGTGAACGATTTGCCATTCTGGATGAGGTATATTCCCGCAATGATCATTTCGATGCCGAAGATCTATTCAAGTCCATGCAGGCAAAATCGTACCGGGTCAGTCGGGCAACCGTCTATAATACGCTGGATGTATTGATTGAGTGCGGTTTGATCATCAGGCATCAGTTTGGCGATGATGACAATGCAAAATATCGCTACGAAAAATCGCTGGGGCGACAGCAACATGCTCATCTGGTATGCACGCTCTGCCATCGGGTAAAAGAGTTCTGTGATCCACGGCTGCACCTTATCAAAACACACGTCGGAAAAGCCCTTCAGTTTCAGGTTGTATCCCACTCATTGGTTTTTTACGGCCAGTGTACCGACGAGGCCTGTGAAGCCCGGCTTGCTAACCTCGCTAAAGAGGATTAATTCGGCAGGGGGAAGGGGTAAAAGCATCCATTTTGCTCTTTATGGATAGAAACCTCTTCCTACATGCTCATGACTGTCTATTCTAGTGGCGGGCACCTTACTCGTCTGTTTGGTTTACTGCTCCTGCTAGCGCTCAACCATCCCCTTGTGGCTCAGCGGACCTTTACCAACCCCATCAAAAATTCAGGCCCCGATCCCTGGGTGCTACAAAAAGATGGCTGGTATTACTATATGAATACAACCGGTCGCAACCTCACACTCTGGAAGACCCAGAACATAGCCGACCTAGCTACAGCCGAGAGTAAAGTAGTCTACACCCCACCCGCTGGCAAGCCCTATTCCCGTGAGCTATGGGCTCCCGAAATTCATTTTCTGAACGGCCGCTGGTATATCTATTTTTCTGCCGATTCGCTCAATAATTTATCCCACCGGGTATGGGTCATCGAAAACCAATCGGCTGATCCGATGCAGGGCGAATGGACCATGAAAGGAAAAATTGGCGACAAAGGCAACCACTGGGCCATCGATATGTCGGTCATTGATTTTAATGGGCAGCTTTATGCCGCCTGGTCGGGCTGGGAGGGGCCAACGAATGGCCGGCAGGATATTTACCTTGCCCGACTGAAAAACCCGTGGACCATTGATGGCGAAAGGGTTAAGCTGTCTCAACCTGACCTCCCCTGGGAACAGCACGGCGATGTGCCGCAGGCGTGGCAGAAAAATGGAGAAGTTCCTAAAATTTACGTCAATGAAGGCCCTGAATTTCTACAGCATAATGGCAAGCTATTTATTGTGTATTCAGCCAATGCCTGCTGGCTTGACTACTGTATGGGTCTGTTAACCTATAGCGGCAAAGGCGATCTGCTCAACCCTAAAAACTGGATTAAAAGCCCCACTCCGGTTTTTCAGCAATCCCCTGAAAATGATGTCTGGGCCCCAGGGCATGGTGGGTTTTTCCGCTCGGCTGATGGCAAACAGGACTGGATGATTTACCATGCGAACCCATCAGCAACGGATGGCTGCGGCAACAAACGTGCTCCCCATATCCAGCCATTTACCTGGAATGCCGACGGATCACCTAATTTTGGAAAACCTGCTCCCAAAACGCCAATGCCTGTACCAGCAGAATAAATGGATAATGTGCAATGGCTAATGAAAAGGCTACCGTTATGCATTATTCATTGCACATTATTCATTATCCATTTGCAAACTCTCTGAAACAACCCTAATTAGTAGATCATGAAGCGATTTTCATTTTTAGTTCTTTTCCTCATCTCCACCCTCTCATTTGCGCAACCCAACGCACCAATTGCCCGATGGTCAGCCGCCAAAGCCAACGCCTGGTATGCCAAAGAGCCCTTTCTGGTCGGTTCCAACTATATTCCAGCCAATGCCATCAATGAACTCGAGATGTTCCAGGCCGAAAGCTTCGACCCGGCCACGATTGATAAAGAATTAGCGATGGCACAAAGCATCGGCATGAACACAATGCGGGTATTTCTGCATGATCTACTCTGGCAGGATGCGGCTGGCTTTACCAAACGACTCGACCAGTTTTTGAGTATCTGTGCCAAACATAAAATCCGACCAATGCTGGTCCTTTTTGATTCGTGCTGGGACCCACTCCCAAAACTTGGCAAACAGCACGAACCAACACCTGGTATTCATAACTCAGGCTGGGTGCAAAGTCCGGGAGCTGAAGCCCTCTCCGATGTATCGCAGTATCCCCGGCTGGAAGCGTACGTAAAAGGCGTAGTAGGTGCCTTTAAAAACGACAGTAGAATATTGGCCTGGGACATCTGGAATGAGCCAGACAATGGAAACGACAATAGCTATGGCCAAAATCACACTATCAAAACCGAATTGCCTAAAGCCCGTAAAATTGCCATTGTCACCCGATTGCTGCCGCACGTATTCCAGTGGGCTCGGGCCGCCGGAGCCACACAGCCCCTTACGTCTGGGGTATGGATTTACCGAAGCCCCGAAGACTGGCAAAATGCTTCTAAATGGTCGCCGATGGAAAAAGTACAGTTCGAAAATTCGGACATCATAACATTCCACCAATACTCGAAACCAGCCGATCTGGAGAAAGTTATTCCAGCGCTGGCCTCGTTTGGTCGTCCGGTCATTTGTACTGAATACATGGCGCGGGGTGTTGATAGTAAATTCCAGACACACCTGCCTATTGCAAAAAAAGCGAAAGTTGGCATGATCAACTGGGGATTTGTTGCGGGTAAAACGCAGACATTCCTGCCCTGGGATAGTTGGCAAAAACCCTACGTGAATGGTCGAGAGCCTTCAATCTGGTTCCATGAAGTATTTAAACAGGACGGCACCCCGGTCGATGCCGCCGAAGTCGCTGCGATCAGGCAGGCAACGGGAAAATAATCAGGCGTTCGTCAAAATTTTTCAAAAAAATTACGGCTGTAAACCGCTTGATTCCCAACGAATAGATACGGCAGGGTAACTTTTTTACCATTTTTTTTCAACGAACCACTTGCACGGAATCCCATAAACGCCTACTTTTGTGCCACGATTAAGGAAGACGGCAGCGTCAACCAAAATCAAAAAGTTGGTTCGGTAGTTCAGTTGGTTAGAATACCTGCCTGTCACGCAGGGGGTCGCGGGTTCGAGCCCCGTCCGGACCGCCAACACATAAAAAAGCCTCAAATTTACTAAATTTGAGGCTTTTTTATGTGTTATAGTTGGTTAGTTGTTGAAAATCAAGGATCAAGGCCAATACTTGTGGAGGGCGTTGTATTTTTCTAGGTTTGTGGCTTCACCCAAGTCTAGCTCATTTTGGAAAGTTTCTTGC
>NZ_MKUD01000075.1:35635-39583 GCF_001898575.1 Spirosoma sp. 48-14 | reverse complement strand
TTGCGCGTGTCAGCGTCTGACTTTTTCCCAACCAGCGCAAGCCATGATACCCCGTAATCGTGAGTTGTTGATTACTAAGTCGATGGAGGAAAGTCTGCTTATCAGAGCTTTCGATCAGGCTACTACTTTACGTCGCCCCCAGCCGGGTTTGATTATTCATTCGGATCAAGGTGGGCAGTATTTTGGTAAAACGTTTAGAAAGCGGCTCGACAAGTGGAAGTGTGAGCAAAGTATGGCCGAAAAAGAGAACCCCTACCAGAATGCTCATGCGGAGTCTTTATGGAGTCGTTTAAAGGCTGAATTGCTCGAAGATGGTTGCTTTGAAACCCTGCAAGATGCTCACGATGAATTGTTTAACTATATCGAGGGCTACTACAACATTCGCCGGTTGCACTCGTCTTTGGGGTACATGTCGCCGATCAACTTTGAAAAGCAGTATTATCAAGCTAATTTCAATCACAACTCTCAATCACAAGTGTCCGGCTAAACCGACCCACCTCAGCAAACCATATTTTTGATGTAAAGTGTTTGCATAGTAGAGTTTTCGTTTAACCATCAGAAGTGACGAACGGTCTTGTAGGCTTGTTAAAGTTACCACAAAAAAACATGAGTCATCCCGAATTTTAGGGTCTGACTAAACAAGCGAAAACCTCCTGAACTTTGTGGTCGCCAAACTACAAAACAGGAGGTTTTCTAATGAATACTGCTGCAAAACAAACCAATTCTGAACAAGAATGGCCACAATCCGTGGGCCTTTTTTATCAACAGCGCTTAACCCAGTTTACCCACAGTATCCTGGAGGAGTTAACCACTTTGATAGATGTGCGGTTAGTGCGCACCTTTAGCCAACTTCTGATTACCTTACTGCGCTTTCGGCATCGAAATCAGGGACTGCTATTGAGCGAACTAGGCGAACATCTGCTCTCTGCCCGTCAAGCTCCAGCAGGCACTAAACGAATCTCTAACCTACTCAGAAGTCCTCATTGGAGTCATACCCTGATCCAGACAAGCATTCGTGCCAAAGCCCAGACGTTTTATGAGCAACTTCATCAGCAAGGCCAACGCGTATTGGTGCTCTGGGATGAAAGTGTGATGGAGAAACCAGAGACACTGGCCAGTGAAGATCTGGGGGCTGTTCGCAGTAGTAAAGCCCGCCGACTCAAACGTATTCGACCCGGCTATTTCAATCCACCTGACGGCAAACCGGTTTGTGTGCCCGGTCTGGAATGGGTAGGTATTTTATTGGCAGGGGCCAGCGGAGCCCCCTGCCTGTATGAGTTTGCGTGGTGGACTAGACGGGGTGAACATGCTCGTCAAGGGGCAGATGTGCTCAGTGATATCTTGACGGAACTAACCCATCGTTTTGGTCAGACTGTCTTCCATATCTTTGATCGGGGCTATGCCTCCCAAGCTTGATTAGGAAAGCTATTGACGGCCAATCTGAAAGGTCTGATTCGATGGCAAACCCAATACCGCTTACTCAATCAGGCGGGAGAATTGATAAAGACGTGGGAAATAACCCGTGGCAAACGCTCCGTTGATCATCGGTTAGTCTATGATGCCGTCCACAAGTGTACTCGAAAAACAGGTATTATCTATCAGCCAGTAAGGCATCCCGCTTATCCAGATGTGCCTCTGTATTTGATTGTATCTCGCCCTGGCAAGGGTCGTACCCCTTGGTATTTGCTGACCAACGAAGCCATTAACTCGGTGGAGTCGGCTTGGCAACTGGTCTTTGCCTATGCCCGTCGTTGGCAGATTGAGACCTCCTTCCGCTATACCAAATCGGAGTTGGCCTTAGAATCTCCTCGCTTATGGTTCTGGGAAAACCGCCTTAAGTTAATGATGATCGTGGCTTTGTTATACGCCTTTTTACTCTCCTTACTACGGGCTGAACTTAGTCACTGGCAGCAACTACTCTTACGATTGGGTTGCCACCGAACGGCAAAGCGGTGCCGAGAAGCCTCAGCACCGCTTTATCGGATCCGAATTGCCTTCACCCACTTATGGACTCAAAATTCGGGATGACTCATGTTTCTCCGAGTTACAGTCATTACAACTTAATGCCGACGGTCACGTAAAAATTACGTGCGTCGGCGGGCAGAATACCCGGCCCCGGATACCCCCCAGCCCGCCGGGTAAAGTAGCGTTCATCCGTTAAGTTATTAACCCCTGCTTTAAACAGATATCGCTTCCTCCGAAGCGAGGTCGATACGTCTATTACCTGATACGCCGGAATTGGCCCCGTTTGGGCATTGGCAGTGGCGTTTTCAGTATTATTGGCATCGCTGTACGCTTTGCCCACCCGGTTTAGCAGGGCTGTGAGCGTAAAGGTGCGGTAGGTATAGTTCAAGCCAAAACGGCCAATAAATTGCGGGGCGTTCTCCACAAATTTACGCTGTAGGTTCCCTTCTACGAGTTGACCGTTCGTGACGGTTGCCGTAGGCAAATCCAGGTAGCGGGCATCCGTAAAACCCAGTGAGGTAAACAAACTTATGTACCCCACTTTTGAGCGGCCCGCCAATGCTACTATCGGATCAATTTCGACATAGGCTTCTACGCCCTTACTTACGCTCTGGCCTAAATTCGTCCGGTATTGGTAGGGGCGGTTGGCTTCATTCAGGCGGGTCAGGGTGCCAATCCGATTAGCGTAGTTCAAATAATAAACTCCCAAGTCGTAGGTCAGGAACTTACGGTATGCCCCCCGCAGACCGGCATCAAGCGTGTAGCCACGCGCGTCGCGCAGGTTCGGGTCAATCACAAAATCAGTCAGGGCAGCGGGTGTCAGATCACCAAAGGTGACGGGACGATACGCCTGCGAATAGTTTCCGTAAAACGTGGCAAAGGAAGCCAGCTTGTATTCGGTTCCCACACCGACCAGAGCAAACGTCCGGCTGCGGCTTTGGCTAACCTGATTTTCGACCCCGTTGGTGGCAAAACTGTAGCGACCCGATATGCTATTATCAAGCATTTCGATGCGCACACCGGGCGTAAGGCTCCAGCGCGGGCTTAATCGGAACAGGTTTTCCGCAAAAGCGGCTACGTTGGTGGTGCGTAGCGCAAGGGCGCGGGGGTAGGCCGCATCCTGTAGCGTCAGGTTAAAATCCGAGCCAATGTCGCCTTTACCCTGCTGCCGCCGGTCGGTGAAGCCGTTGAAGTACTTAATACCAGCCGACAAGGTATGCTGACGGCCCAGCGCGTTGTATTGGCTGATAAGCCTTAGTTCGCTGCCCCAGTTGCGGTAGGTGTCGCGGTCGATTGTCCGGTTCGCTAATTGACCGCCCGCATTGGGTATGTCGGCGTTGGTAATGGCACTGACAAAACCAATCTGGTTGCGCTCGCTGAACAACCCGTGTACCTTCAGGTTGAGCCGGGTACGGTCGCTCAGGGCATAATCGACGGTGACAGACGGAACGGTCCAGGGTACGTTGAACCAGTTACGTGGCCGCGCACTTTGCCGGGCATTCTGGGCAAACTGAGCATCGGTCAGGCCACCCGGCTGCTGATTGACGCTATAGGCCCGTGACACTTCCGCCCCGATTTTGAGCCGGTTCGACACTACATAGCTAATTGAGGCAAAGCCGTTGAAAATGTTGTAGCGGCTATTGTCGCGCCAGCCATCGGCCCGACGGTAATTGACATAGCCAAAGTACTGCCATCGTCTTGCCGTGCCACCCACCGAATTATAGGTCGAAAACAGTCCGTAGCTGCCCACCGACTGCTGCGATTCGACCGCAATCGGTTTATCGGTCGCCGGTTTCTTCAGCACGTAGTTGAGCAACCCGCCAAACTGAGGGCCATATTGCAGTGACGCGCCCCCCCGAATAAGCTCAATGCGGTCAACGGCCTGCATGGGTGGATTATAATACGCTTCCGGGTAACCGAACGGGTCGGAACTGATGTCCACGCCGTTCTGCCGGACGTTGAATTCCCAGGAACGGTTCGGAC
>NZ_MKUD01000075.1:33217-35615 GCF_001898575.1 Spirosoma sp. 48-14 | reverse complement strand
TGAGCCTTCGCTCTCCCAGACCATCACGCCCGGCGTTTTGCTGAACACCTGCCGACTGTTGTTGGTAATCAGATTGGCATCCAAGGCACCCAGGTTAATGACTTCTGTTTTCTTGCCGGCGAATATGGCGTTATAGCCTACTTCGGGCAAGACCTCCCGTTCGCGTAGTCCTCTGGCAGCAATCACCTTGACTTCCTGAAGCTCCTGCGCGGTCTCCTGGATAGTAATCGTCAGGTTAGTCATTTGCTCGCCCGTGACGTTAACTGGTTGCTCGTGCGTTTGCAGACCCACGCCCGAAACAACCAGCGCATACTGCCCCTGCACAAGATTTGCGAAGATGAAGAAGCCTTTCTGATTGGTGCTAACTTGACGAATCGTCCCTTTAAGTGATACGGTAACCCCCTCGGCAGGCTGATGATTGCGGTCCAGTACAAAACCCTGGAGAACACCAGATGGTCTGCCTTCTTCGGCTATCGCTGCCATTCCCATTAGAAGAAAAATGAACAGAGGTAAGATACGTACAATAGGTTGTATAGTTTTATTTAGACTGATTCAAAACTATACAAAAGTATTGCTTCAACCTAAGCCAAACAAACTTCTTTAGAAATATTCTAAAGAAGTTTGTTTGGCTCACTGACTTTCTTTTAGCAGCCAGTTGATCTTAGTCATACGGTGCAGTGGATCATAAGCCGATAAGTCACCACCGTTGCTGAACTGAGCATCAAGTCGGTCGTGATAGGCATGATTTTCCGGAAAAGCCCGTTTCAGGGTTTCAACCGTAAGCTCCTGGAGCGGAGCACCTGCGTCTTTGCTAAAAAATAGTTTTGTATATCCGGGCTGTTTGGCTATGGGTGGCCGTACCAGTTTGTAAATCAATATAGGTTCGCCCGGATTGAGGATGGGGTAGTGGTCGTTCTCAGACACAAACCGGTAGCTCTGCCCGGCACAATCGCGAAATCCATACAGGCTATCTTTAGCGTATTGATACGACTGCCTCTGATGAATGATCGTCACATAAGGCTTTCCGATGAACTCGTGCAGCCGTAGTTTATGTTTTTGCGCCCGGCAGTCAACGGCCAGCATTAATTCATTCCGTCTGAAATCTTCAGCCGAACGAAATAAACCGCCCGGCATACTGGCATTCGATTGAGCCTGTGTCAAATCAGGCGAACTTAAATACAGGAGCGATATAAGTAAAACATTACGCATGGCTACGACCGTAGATTGGTTACGTAGCAAATGTATGGGAAGAATTAGGACCTTAAGGTGATCCTACTCACGTATAAGGCTGATTGTGATTAGTTGTTGATTAACCGACGGGGTCTGCCGCATCTTTGCCCTCTTCAACGTGTAGCGTAAAGACCGTTGTGAGGACTGAGAGGTGATGGGAAAATTGAACCCTTGCCTGATAAGTGCCTGCTTCCGGGAACGTAAACAGTTTGGCTAATCCCATGGCACTAGCTTCCAGCAGAAGTATAAAAGGTTTAGCAAGATATTCGGACGTGATAGTAACCTGTGCGTCTACTATATCCGCCAGTTCTGCCGTATCCGCTTCGTTGTTTTGTTGAATGTTGACCTGCATAAACACAGGCCGACCTGTTTGCCACCGGCCGTGGTGCAGACTAAGTTTTACTACGTAGCCTTCGACAACGTTAATTAGCGAATACATATGGCAAATTCTTCCTCCCAGCAAACCCGCAAAGCTCAATGCTTCATTTTACTGTGGTCAGGCTTATTTTTCATCCCGGCCTGAAAGCAGTGGAGGGCGCAAGCACTACCTTTCAGGCTGTCGTGAACATTGCCTACTACGTTCCCCTTGGCATCAATCAGGTCGCAAGTATCGTCCGGCCTGTCTTTTAGAGTAAATACGAGTCCGCCGGTTTCGTTGTAAAAGCTCATGCCATCTTTCGCCATGCGACCCAACAGTTTGCCGTTTGCATCAACCATTGTTCCGTCAGCCTTCAGAAAGGCAATCTTTTTTCCTTTGGCATCCTGAATGATGCCTTCCTTTGATACTGTGCCTACCGTAATGCCATTTTGTTGAATTTGACCAGAACTGGTCAAAATATGGCCTTTATAATCCTTGACGGGCTGCTGCGCCTGAGCAAGAAACGGCGTTAGCAACAAGAGGGTGAGGGCGACGAATCTCATCATTTTTGTGTATATTTTTTTTTGTAGCAAATTAGGAAAAAAAAGCATAGATGGCAAATATTATTTTTTAGATGTGGTAAAGTTATGATTATATATTTTAATATTAATACTATGTAAAATAATATTCTGTAAAACGAAAGTTTTCAGATGGTGTTAAGACCATCTGAATAATGAGGATTTCAAAATGCATCCAACATACGTATATACAGGTTAACCGTCTTGTTTGAATTGATAGCCAGATCGGTAC
>NZ_MKUD01000075.1:22454-33157 GCF_001898575.1 Spirosoma sp. 48-14 | reverse complement strand
CAACGCAGCAAAAGCGGCTGCTAGCAGAAAACGGTTCAGGGTACGCCGGTACTCGGCCTGGGCCGACCAAAGCTGCCGGTCAAGATACCGGCCCTGCACAAAGCCGCGTAACATAGTTGGCCCTCCCAGTTTGGGCAACTCCCGCAGCGGAATAGTTCCCGTTGTGAACTGCCCAACGGCTTGCAGACCAACCATATTTTTCGCATTCAGCGGTACGTACCGGCGCAAATCAACAGACTGTTCAGTGTAATCGAACTGACTACCGAATTTGTGGCTATACATCTGAAAGGCCCACTCAGCGTACCAGCCCCGCGTCGGGCTGAACGGGTTATCCCGGTAATCAGCCAATAGGGTTGGCCCCAGGGCCGACACCACACTGCCCTGACTGCCCGGCAACGATTCGTGCAGGGGCTGGCCCTGACTCAACTGCACGTTTTGCGTGTTAGAATAATAGTAGCTGAGGCCCGCGAAAAAACGCCCTTTTACTCGTCGCCAGAACCGATGTTGCACGTACCAACGTTGATAACTTAACACGTAGAACTCGCGCTCATTCAGGGTTTGATTGCCTACGCCCCAATAATCTTCCGAAAAATCAACGTAGCCGCCCCGCCCCCGCATTACGTACCGTTCAGCCGCGCCATAGGTATTCCATACACCCTCTGCGGCCAGTTGCCGACGGGTGCTGTAAAGAACATGAACGAAGGCGTATGAATCGCGGGTACGTCGATTGAGCGAGTCGAGCCGTTGCCAGTACCGGCTGTGAAAGCGGGGTTTATCAGCTCGCCCCGTCCCTGCGTTGTAAAAGTAATCGAGAGTGATGCCGCCTTTCACGCCAATTTCCGGCCCCGACTGTAATACGGGTAGCGGCACAAAGCGCAACGGGCGGCTCGTCAGCGAATCAGGATGCAGTTTGCGCCAGAACGAAGAACGTGGCTGTGCCTGCACGGAAGACAGCACGACTTGCCCAAACAGAATCAGCAGGCCAAACAGGCGGGGCCAACACGCAGAGACTGGAAGCAAGCAAACCGGTTGCATATGGGTGTTGATTGACAAGTTAGTACGGAAAACACTCAATCTTCAAGCCCTGAAATCAGCTAATTCACTGACAAAGCACTGATGCCAAACGTTCGCTTCATAAAAGGACGCTCGACAACGTAGTAAAAACCAAACACCAACAATTGATTAAGAGCCGCGAAGAGGAGGCCATAAAATGAGTGGTAGTACAAGGCAATTCCGTACACCTGAAGCTGTCCGACTCCATACATAGGATTGGCTAAATACCGGTAAGGGCCTCTGACGACAAAACCGCCAACGGCGCGGCCCAGAAACATATACTTCCAGTAATACACCGGCAGGCCCACCACCAACGCAGACCAAATCTTCACAGCCGTACCGGTGAAAATCAACACTATCGCCAGAATCGTAATTATGGAGTCCATTGACTGAAATGCAGGGAGTGTACTCGCCGTTTGCTGGCTGATATGCGTTAATGCCAGGCCATTATGAAAAAAAGCAAATGCAAACAGGCCCTCAAATGCTCTGAACGCTTTTTCTTCGCCTTTCGCCCCAATCCAGTTAAGGCGAAGTCCATGCTGCGGCAAAACACTACTTATCAAACCGAGATAGAGCAGCATCGACAGCATAACGTATGCTACGCAAAACCAGAGGTCAGTTAGGTCAGGAAGCCCATACCAGGCCCAGCCTAACGATACACCCATAACCAACGCACGACGCCAACTCAATCGGTCCAGGATGAAACCGGAGATACCAAGTGTTACGTAAAGAAGATTACCCGGTGAGTACAACCCCGCCCTTGTCTGCTCTACCTGCCAGCAACAACTAAATTGACCGGCAGAACGGTTGGCGTTGTTTATTGATTCGTTCATAATCCGGTGGTTTTATATGTTTATTGGCAATCTTTTACATGGGATACCTTCACACGTAAAAAGCAGGAGACCACCCGTAAACGGTTAGCTGAACTGACTCCAGGCCGCCAGCAATAGCATACCGGCGATTACGGCGTAAAGCAGCCAGTTCAGGTACGTTCGCCAGCTTGGTGTTGGCTGCTTATCACCTGTTTTACAGCATTCTTTCATTGCACTACTGGGATATGACTACCGGTTAACATGGTTCCGGGCTTGAATAAGCCGCGCATTGACAACAGCCGCAACTCCAAATAAGAATAAGACCAGATAGGTAATCAGGCTGAAGCCCTGAACGTAGTCAGACAAACGACCTCCCAACAGATCGCTGGTCATCAGCCCAACGGCGATGCTTACGACGGTCATTACTTTTCTCAGCCTGAACAGGCTTAGTTCGGTCAGGTACTGATACAATCCTGCTACAACGGGAAGGAGCGTAACATGATGGCCTTCCCACGACACGCCGGCCACAAGAAGTATTGTCAGGTACGTTAGGAGCAGTACCGGAAGGGCCGCCTGCCGACGGGTTTTCCAGGCGAAATAGTACGTGATGCCCACCAGGGCAAGGCGAACAATCAGACTGATTTTATTCACTAGGGCCAACTGCCATTCCGCGATGTGATACCGAATGCCGTTAATGTCGGGATGAGCCGTCAACAGTTTCGATAACGTAGCGGAAATGCCAAATGCAATCCAGTCGGTATATACCCGTCCTTCGAGTAAGAATGGCCGGAACACAACATACCAGTAATCGAGATAATCCTGAATGCCCTGCGCAACGCCCCGTTGCAGAAAGACAAGCAACGCAAAAAGCAGGCTGTAGCCACCGACCTTCCATAAGGTAGAAACAGGACGACGAATCAGCAGAACGACGACCAGCAAAATCGGCATCACTTTAACCCACATAGCCAGTGTGAGCAGCAGCAGGCCCAGGTTTTCCCGTCCGCGCACGTAACTATATAGCCCACCAACGCTCAGCAGGGCTACCCCCTCGTTGACGTTCACCCAAATAATGTTATGCCAATAGTATCGGATTGTGGCGATGACGGCGATGAGCAGGGCGGTTCGCGTAAAGCGGTTGGGGGAAAAATGTACCAACAACAGGTACGTTAGTCCGATTAGGCCCAGCCAAGCGGCAAAATTGAAAAAAGTAAATAGCCCAGTGGCAACCGGAAAAGGGAAAATAGCCAGTAGCTGAAACAGCCACGCTGCAACGGGCGGATAGATGTATTCCTGAGCACCCGGTATTGGCTCGTATAAAGGGGTGTCGGCCATGAATTTCAGGCCAGCCGCCCAGAAAATATACGGATCACCGTGTTCATCCTGCGTGTAGGCTTCGCGAATGGAAAAAACTATAGCCAGTATAAAGAAAGCCAGCAGAACGTACCAGAATCGGCGGGCAAGGGTAGAAAGAGATTGCATTCGTTACGGTAGTTGGTGGTGGACAGGGTACTTACGTACCCAGCATTTTTTTCAGGCACTGCTCTATCTCCGGGATAGACACCGTTATATCGTCTTCGAGGCCCCGCGTCCAATTTCCGGGATGAGCTTCTCCCTGAAAATAAGCCGCATACCGCATACTAAGTACGTTGGCTAAATAGCGAAAAAAGTCGGGGTAATAGGTGGGTGCGAAAAGCTCCAGCAGTTGCGTTCCTGGCTGGCACCAGATCAGGTTGCTGAACGACGCGCCATGTGGCCCTACAATGAAATCAGCATCCCGATAAATGGCCGCCTGTTCCGTAACAGAACGGGGTACATCGTCAATAATCTGAAATTCATACTGGTTGAGTAGCTGAATTAGCGCGGCTTCGTTTGTGATTCGGCGTCGGCAGTTCCGGCTGATATAGATGCGCTTTCTGCGCGTGTCGGGGGCCGGAAGCTGCGGTAGTATATACGTTCGGAGCGCGTTTATATCCGCCAGATTCGGGTAGAACCAGTGGCCGGCATTAGCTACGATACACTCCCTGAATTGTACGCTGGTTTTGCGCGTATCAATAAGTTGATGTGCTTCAACACCCAGTAAAGCCATGAAATCACGCTCGTAGGCAGTTCCAAATTGGGGGTACGCTACGGTTGCATTACGAAATACCGCTTCGGGCAGCACGCCCTTGATGCGGGCCAGTTTTGCCGCTACCAAAAACACAAAATCATAATACCCACCCCAAATAATACCGTCCAGATAGTGGCTCCAGGGAGCGATCACGGTCTGTACGGTTATCGACTGCCGACGTTGCCGATGGAGTACGTTTTGGTAAAAATCGTCGGTATTGATGTCCGTACAAGGTATGTTTCGCTCGGTCAGCACACTGCCGTAGGGGCGCAGTTCGGCCCCTGCCGCAGGGGTCTTGTACCGCCAGACCGAAACGGGTTCAGTTTCGGTCTGAGTCTGGGGGTAATAGACTTTGGAGGGATCAATCAGGTCAACGACCTCCTCCATGCATAGCGCATTGGCCGGGTAGGTTACTAAGCTATAGGGGCGGAGGAAAGCTTCGGTCTGCTCTTTATCCAGAAACTGGTAACCCGCCAGACGATACCCTACCCGGACTCCTTTCCTCAGCACAAGCCTACTTAGTTGAATGAATTGCTGACGGACACGTTTTACGCGCTTCGTCCAGGAGGTATGCACCGCCACGGGTTTCACCGGGAGCAAGTCAGTAGGCATAGTGATGGAGTACAAATGGGGTTAAATTGGGAGTTCATGATAGTTCCCGATTAGGGGATAACTTCCTTTGTCTCGCCACAGGTCAACATTTGATCGCCGAAGTATGGGTTGCGAATGGGCTTTTTGTCGCTAAGCCAATAACTGCCTTTGTTATTCAGGGCCATTGGGCAGAACTGACGATACACGGGTTTATCGGTCACGCCAAACGCTTTGATACTCCGGTACAATCCTTCTTCAAACTGAGCATAAGCCGTTCGTTGCTTTTCCAGGTCAGTAGTCATGTTAAGGGCTTTTAAGGCAGCATTCATGGTGTTCAGGTAGGTCATCCAGTCGGTATGAGCTGCACCCGAAAGCAACATCATATCCACACCCGCTAAGGCTTTTCCGCCCCCTCCCGCCAGCGTTTTGGCCTGTTCCGAATTCGCGCCGATCAAGGCTTCGGTCAACTTCAGCGAAGTTTCATAGACAATTGTCAACTGCTTTATAAAGGTGTGCGGGGCTTTATGGCTTTTGGGAATAGTGGCAGCATTGGCTACGGACCGGGCCGCTGGTGCGGTGGGGTTGCTTTCCAGAGTGGGGGTCGATTTCACACCTTCTTCAACTTCGGCAGTAATGGGGTTAATACCCTTTTTAAGAATCAGTTCGCTGTACAGCAGATAGGCCCCCGACATTGCTACCTGTTCATCACCATTTAGCCCGTTGGTAATGGACACCTGCTGATCCGTTTCGGTACCGGTCTGTACCCGGCGGGGCTGAAAAACCGACCCATCGGGCTGTCCCTGACCCGTCTGCACGAACACGACCGCTCCCTGTCCGGCCCGCACCACGGCATCGGCCGGCAGCGTCAGCCCGCGCTGTACGCCGTGCCGAAGCAACACCCGTGCCTGCTGGCCGGGCTGGAACCGCCCCCCTGGATTGGGCATTACCGCCCGCATCACCAGTACCTGACTACCGGCCCGGTATTCGGGGTTAATAAACGTCACCCGCGCATTCATCGTCGGACTGGTTTCATAGCCCACCACCTGTACGGGCACCCGGTCGCCAACCTTCACAAACCGGGCTTCACCCGCATACAACTCGGCTTCGACCCAAAGCTGGCCCAGGTTAGCCAAACGATACAGCAACGCCCCTTCACCCACGTACTGCCCCTCACTGGCGGCAATCTCCGTAACGGTGCCACCTGCCGGTGCCACAAATGGAATACGCGGTTGCACGTTCCGGGTTTTGGCTAACCCGGTAATCTGTTCAGCGGTCATGCCATACAGCCGAAGTTTCTGTTCGGCAGCCCGCCGGAAGTCTTCATAGCGCGGCTCGTTCAGTTCTTCGGCCTGCCGAAGGGCTAACAGGTATTCCTGCTGCTGAGTAAGCAGGGGTTCGCTGTATATTTCATATAATACCTGCCCTTTGCGGATGGGCTGACCCGTCTCTTTCACGTAGAGCCGCTCGATTCGGCCCACTACCCGGCTGCTGATGACATCCGTTTGCTGCTGATCGGCGGCAAGCCGGGCGTTCAGTACGGTACTGTTGCCAATATTGCCCGATGCTACCGGCTGAACCATCACGTTGGCAAGCTGCATCTGGCTTTCGCTGAGCATAATCTCGGTGGCTATTTCGCCGGTCTTCGCTACGGGCACCAAATCCATGCCACAAATGGGGCAGGAGCCGGGCTTGTCCTGCACAATTTGCGGGTGCATGGGGCAGGTGTACGTAATTTTTTCCGCCCCGTCCGGCCCGTGATTATGGCCACTATGGTCGTCGCTGGCGGCTACCGCTGCGGAATCGGCCTGGTCATTGTCGGTCTTTTCGCCCGACTGGCAGGCGGCATTCAGCACCAGCATCAGCAGGAAAGACCAGCGCAGCCCGGCTGATCGCAGCCCGGCCCAACCATATTTCTTTTGTTTCAGCATGGCTATTTTGTGGTGGCTACGTTAACAAAACTTTCGCTGTCGATTAAAAATTGGGCATTGCGGGCAACGACCTGCTCACCCGTCAGCCCGCTGGTGATGGCAACATACCCACCTGTTTGCTGACCGATCTGCACCCGCACGGGCCGGAAGGTATTAGCCGCATCTTCTTGTTGCACAAAGGCGACCCGCTCGTTGCCTAAGTCGAGTATGGCCGTAGCGGGTAGCCAAAGCCCCGGCCCGCCCGACCGCCGAAGCGTAGCGCGGGCCAGTTGGCCCACCCGCACCGAATTACTCCCCGGCAGATACGCCCGCACGGTAACGAACTGCCCGTTTCCTTCAATAAAAGGCACTACAAAACTGACCCGTGCCCGGCGCGGAGCCTCGCCCGTCTGGTCGAAGGCAATGGTCAGCTCGTCGCCGGGTTTGATGCCAGCCGCATCGCGGGCGTAGAGCCGGAACTCGGCCCACAGGCGGCTGGGGTTTACGACCCGGAACAAGGTTTGCCCGGTCTGGACGTACTGCCCCTCGCGTAGCAGCAACGAGCCAACAACGCCCTCGCTCCCCGGCGCGGGGGTTGGCGTTGCAAACGTGATTTCATCCGTACCCGGAGAGCTTCCCCCGTCTGACATACCGCCCCCCATACCTTCTCCACCCCCCATGCCGCTACCGGCTCCGGCACTACCCATGCCGCCAGCAGCAGGCAAAGGCGGTGTACCCGCCGATTCTTCGATGACATACCCATCATAAGGGCTGTACACAGCCAAGGCATAACTGGGTTTACGAGTACGGGTCAGCTCATCAATCTGCCCGTCGGTTACGCCAAGCAATCGAAGCTTTTGTTTGGCTGCGGCAATCAGGGGAGCGTTGTCCGCATCCGCATCGAGTAAATAGAGCAGTTCACGTTGCGCCGTGACGATGTCGGGGCTGTAGAGTTCCAGTAGTTTCTGGCCCTTGCGAATGGGCTGATAATTAACGCGCACGTATAGCTTTTCGACACGTCCGCCGAACCGGGCTGGAATCGTGTAAAGTCGCCGGGTGTCGTAGGTTATGATGCCGTTAGCCTGTACGGATACCGCTGCCGTGCGTTGTTCGGGCTGCACGGTTGCAATATTGGCCACCACCACCGAGTTAGTGGGTTGTAACAGGGCTTTGAGGTCGGCATTGATCGCCAGACTGTCGCCACCGGCCGTTACTTTTTTCACCAAATCCATGCCACAAATGGGACACGAACCGGGTTTGCCCTGCACAATCTGCGGGTGCATGGGGCAGGTGTAAGCTTCCTCGGCGGTCTCGTGGGTATGACCGCTATGAACCCCTGTATTTGGGTTGGCCGGTGCCGTTGCTTCTTTGTTGTCGTTGTCTGCCTGGCAGCCTGCCAACAGAGTCAGGACAAGCCCGACGAGGGAGGCCATCAGCCCCAGCCTGTTCTTATTTCTCCAGTTCTCGCTCATAACTTACAATCATGCGGTAATACTCCTGTAGGCGCGTCAGATAATCCATCTGGGTCATGTTCAGTGTTTCCCAAGCATCAATCACCACGAACAGATCGCCTTTGTTCTGCTCGTAGGCAATTAGCTGGGTATCGTAGTTCTTGCGAATTGTTGGAATCACCCGCCGTTCATAATTCTCCAACTGCGTTCGCATCGTCCGAATGTCGGTGAGCATCTGGGCCACCATACCCTGCGTTTCAATAAGCATTCCTTCGCGTTCGTAGCGCATGGCCGCGATGTCCTGTTCCATGCCTTTGATTTCGGCCTTATACATCCGTGAGGCCCAGGGAAGAACGGGTATCGAGATCATCCCCATTATTGTCATCTGGGTTGGCATCATACTCTTCGTGCCAGCCAGGGGCTGCATATGGTCGAAGCGAACCCGGAAATCGGGCCGGGCCTGCGCCCGCTGCGCTTCAATACCCGCCCGCATACTCAGAATTTGTTTATCCATGCGCAGAATATCTGACCGGATCTGACTGATTTCCTCCGTCGATGGCACAACCGGCTGCGGTTCGGTGGGGCAGTAGGTGGTGTCAATCCCGAACGCTTCCGTTTGGGGGCGGTTCATCAGCGTGTTCAGGCCAATGCGTTTGCGTTGGATCTCCGACTCGGTCATTGTCACCATGTTGTCAAGCTCATACAGTCGGCCTTCCGCTTTGTAAATATTGCCCAGACTGCCCTGCTGATACGGGTAACGAATGTCAGCCAGCTTTTTCATTGTTTGCAGAATCTGCCGGTTCTCGGCCAGCACCGACCGCCGTTTTTCCAGCACCAGCCAGTCGAAGTAAAGCCCTTTGGCATCGGAGCGGAGCCGGTTGAGCGTGATGCCGCGACCAGCTTCTTCCACAGCCGCTTTCGACCGCTGAAATACTTGCTTCGCCCGTTGTTTGACGGGGTTGGGAATATCCTGTTCAATGGCAATCATACCATACCCCATATCCCGCTGATCCATGACCATTTGCATTGGATAGGGGGCCATGAAAACCCCGCCACCTACCATTGGAGCCATCCAACTCCGAGCCCCTTCAGCATAGGCACGGGCGGCTGCCGCCCGGCTGCTGTAGGGTTTAAGCAGTGGGTTGTCTCGGTCGATACGAACCAACACACTGTCTAAAGCCAGCACCAGGCCGGATGGAGCAGCGGCCGAAGGCCGCACGTACTGGTCAGTCCCCGTCAGCGACTGCACGGCTGACGGGACTGGCTGGGGCCGCGTCTGGCCCAAACCAACCTGCGTTACCAGCAACGCGGCAAGCAGACTGTTAGTGAGAAGCTTCCAGCACATCCAGTTTACCAAATTTTTTAAGTTCATATTCTTTCGTCAGTAAGAAAATCAGCGGAGTCACCAGCAGAATGTGCGTCGAGGAAGTGAGTACCCCTCCAATCATGGGCAGCACGATGGGCAACATTACATCGCTCCCCACCCCCGATGCCCACAGCACCGGCACTAAGCCAAACAGGGCCACCGATACGGTCATGATTTTAGGTCGGAGCCGTTTGGCCGCGCCGTTGATAACGTATTCGCGCAACTCGTCGCGGCTGATGGTGTCGCGGGAATTACCCCGTTTTGCGACAAGTTGCTTCATGGCATCGTTGAGGTAGATCACCATCACCACGCCCGTTTCGACCGCAATACCGAATAGGGCGATAAAGCCAACCGCCACGGCCACTGACAGGTTTACCCCGTAGAAATAGACCATGTACGCCCCGCCGATCAGCGCGAAGGGAATCGTAATCAAACTCAGAAACGCTTCCCGCGCCGAACCAAAAGCGAGGTAGAGCGAGAGAAAAATGATCACCAGCACCACGGGGGCAATAATCATCAGCGTTTGCTTACCCCGAATCAGGTTTTCGTACTGCCCGCTCCATTCCAGAAAATAACCATTGGGCAGTTTCAATTCTTTGCTTACTTTATTGATGGCTTCCTGCACCGTTCCTCCCAGGTCGCGGTCGCGGACGTTGAACATCACCGCCCCCCTGAGCAGCGCATTGTCGGAGGTAATCATCGGGGGACCATCTTCAAACTTCACCGGGGCCACCGCCGAGAGCGGGATGGTACCGAACGAGGCCGTAGCAATCGGAATTCGCCGGATGCGCTCAACGCTGTTGCGATAGTCCTGCGCCAGCCGCACATTAATCGAGAACCGCCGACGACCTTCAATGGTCTGCCCGATGGGAGAACCGCCAATGGCCGATTCAACCACGCCGTTCACATCGTCCACGCTCAGTCCGTAGCGACCCAAGGCTTCCCGGTTTGCATCAATGGTCAGGTATTTGCCGCCCGTGACGGGTTCGACGTAGAGGTCTTTTACACCCGAAACACCTTCCAAAGCCGCCTTGACCTTCTCAGATACGGCGTAGATGCTGTCGAGCGACTGTCCGTGTACCTTGATGCCCACGTCGGTACGGATGCCTGTAGAGAGCATATTGATTCGGTTAATGATGGGCTGCGTCCAGCCGTTGACCACGCCCGGAATCTGAAGTTTGGCATCCAGCTCGTTGATGAGGTCTTTCTTGGTGATGCCTTCCCGCCACTCGGACTTGGGTTTGAGCATGATAATGGTCTCGATCATGCTGATGGGTGAGTTATCCGTAGCTGTCGATGCTCGCCCCGCTTTCCCCAACACCTTATCGACTTCCGGCACCGACTTAATCAACTTATCCTGCACCTGCAAAATCCGTTTAGCTTCGGCGTTCGATACGTCGGGTAGCGTAACCGGCA
>NZ_MKUD01000075.1:0-22359 GCF_001898575.1 Spirosoma sp. 48-14 | reverse complement strand
CCAATCGTCGTCTTAACCCAGCGCATCACCCACCGGATGATGGGTTCATACACCCGTTCTAAGAAGCGATTAATCGGGTTAGCGTGGTCATCCTTGAAGCGGCCCTTCATGAACAGCGATAGCATCACCGGGGCCAGCGTCACCACTAATAGCGCATCAACCAGCAGGATAAACGTTTTGGTCCAGGCCAGGGGGTGAAACAACTTTCCTTCCTGCCCGGTCAGCAGAAACACCGGCAGAAACGACGTAATGATGATAATGGTCGAATAGAACACCCCCCGCGACACCTGAATGCTCGACCGCTCGATGATCGCCAGCCGTTCCTCGTCGGGGATTTCAACGTAGTTTTTAGGCCCGAATCCGAACCTTTTCTTTATCTTTTCCCACATGGTCTTTGAATCAGTTTTGATGCACTCGCTGAAACGAGCAGAACAGAAAGTTCTGATTCGTATCGAAGGGCGTAATGTGGTCCTCAGTAATGCACCGAAGTTTGCGGAAACCGCGAGCCAGCTCGTCAGTGAGGGTCTGTTCACTGTAGCGTCGAATGGGCAAACCGCTGCATTTTTCCGGGCCTGTTTCGGAGAATGTGCCAATAGTGACGTAGCCATTAGGAGACACACCAACACGGGCCGTGGTCATATACCGATTAATTTGTTCGGCGGTAGTCAGGAAGTGAAATGCCGCCCGATCATGCCAAAAGTTGAAGGGTTGAATCGGCGCGTAAGTTGTGATGTCACTCACAATCCATTCTACCCGATCCCCCCGTTCGCCCAACCGTTGTTTAGCCCGGTTGAGGGCTACTTCGCTGATGTCAAGGACGCTGATGTCTTCGTAGCCTTCATCCAGCAGAAAATCAACGAGCTTGCTGTCGCCCCCGCCGATGTCGATAATACGGGCCGACTTAGGCAACTGTGCCTGCCGAATGAAATCCAGCGACGTGACTGGTATTTCCTGGGTCCAGCTAACCTCGACAGCTTGCTTAGTTTGGTAGATGGTCTCCCAATGCTTTTTAGGTGCGTTCATTTCCATAGATCTCGGTTGGTTGAGGGGTAGCGGGGCGGTGCTTTTGTCCGTTCAGTTTGCCCTGATCGGTATTGTCAGGCTGGGTCGTTGGCGGTTGCTGATTGCGCTCTGCCATTAATTCAGCCTGCCGGGTGGCTAAGTTCTTATAGGCGTTTTCGGCCATAATGATGCCGTTATCGACGATCACCCCGATAGCCAGCGCGATGCCTGTCAGGGACATGATATTGGAGGAGATATCGAAGGCGTTGAGCAGAATAAAGCTCGTGGCGATGGTGATCGGAATCTGAATAATGATGCTGATGGCCGACCGCCAGTGCAGCAGGAACAGAATCACTACCAGCGACACGACAATCATTTCTTCAATCAGCGTGTGCTGAATCGATGCAACTGATTCCTGAATCAGCCCGCTACGGTCATAGACGATGTTGAACGTTACGCCTTCGGGTAGTCCCTTAGCTACCTCTTCCATTTTCTTCTTGACGTCGCCAATCACCTCGTCGGCGTTCTCGCCGTAGCGCATCACCACGATGCCGCCCACGGCCTCACCCTGCCCGTTCAGGTCGAAGATGCCCAGCCGGGTTTCGCCCGTCATCTGCACCGTCGCTACGTCGGCTACGCGCACGGGAACGCTGCTGATCGTCTTGAGCGGGATATTCTGAATCTGCTCGACCGATTGCAGATAGCCCGTCGTCTTGATAATGTAACCTATACCGCTGAGTTCAAACTTGCGGCCCCCGGCTTCGTTGTTGTTGGCCCGGATAGCCCCGATGACCTGCGGTACCGACAGACCGTAGTAAGTCAGCTTGTTGGGGTCAAGCGTCACCTGGTACTGCTTCTGAAAGCCACCAAACGACGCGATTTCGGCCACGCCCGGCACGTTCTGTAACCCAAATTTGACGTACCAGTCCTGTACGGCCCGCTGCTCACCGAGATCCATAGCGGGCGCATTGAGCGTGTACCAGAGAATATGCCCCACGCCCGTACCGTCGGGGCCAAGCGTCGGCGAAACGCCCCCCGGCAGCAGCCGGGCCGCATAGTTGAGCCGTTCCAATACCCGCTCTCTGGCCCAATACACCTCCGTGTCGTCGTTGAAAATGACATAAACGAAGCTCATGCCGAACATGGACGTACCACGCACATATTTCACCTGTGGCAGTCCCTGAAGGTTCGTCACTAACGGGTAGGTAATCTGATCTTCGATGAGCTGCGGAGAGCGGCCCATCCATTCGGTAAAGACGATGACCTGATTCTCCGACAGGTCGGGAATCGCGTCAATCTTGCTCGTTCTGACGGAGTACACGCCCCAGCCGAACAGCCCGGCTGCAATCAGCAGGACGATGAATCGGTTGCGTATGGAGAATTTAATTAAGCCCTCAATCATTGGGGTAGAATGGTTAAGCGGTAAGCAAACAGTATATAACAGAATAACTCAGTAACTGGCGAAATGGCCCAATAAAGCCACGCACAGTCAATGGGTTACCAAGAAAATCGATAAATTCAGATAAGCAGAGTACGCAGACGCAGAAACACATCGCGCTCGAAGGGAGGGAAATCGTAGCTGTGCGACGGGCGCATACCTGCATCATGGCTGGCTGCCAGCAGAGAGCGGAGCCACTGATGATAGACCAGTACCAGCGAAGGTTGATCATTGAGAACGTCCTGGGCGGGGGCCACCGATACCCGAACCGAAACATCAGCCGGGTTCACCGTTGACGAGCAGGCTTCGGAAGCACAGGACGCGGCAGATTCCGACCTATTTTCGGCGTTGGTCGAATGACCAGCCGAGCAGCAACAGGTGCAGGGAACGGCGGATTGGGTAGGACAGGCACGGCCAGTAACAGGCCGGAAGCCACCGAGTACCAGCATTAGCCAGAGTCCCCAACTTACCAAGCCTATGTTTTTAAGTGTCCGCACCAATGACTGTTTAATGTGAAAACTAATTTAGCACAAAAATAGTGCAAAATCGAACGGGCTGAGTTATAAGATTAAGGCCCGTTTATTATAAAATAATTGGGATTTTAACCGAAATGAATGCGTCTATCCGTTGGCTAAAGCCGGTTGGTATCCAGTTTATTATCAGACACCAACCGGTTTTAACCAAAAGGTTATTAACCTAACAATTCAGCTTTGTAACCGGCCTGCTGAACCGCCTGTTGAATCTGCTCGGCTGACACTCCATCTGCCTGTATCGTCAGCACTTTATTAGGGCTGGCCGTATCGACCTGCCAATGCTGTGCACCAACCGTTTTATCTAAAAATGGGGTTACAGTAACGATACAGCCGCCACACTTGATGTTTGTTTTAAACTGAATTTCAGATTGCTTTGTCGTTTCCATTTGTTTCACGAATTATCGGGTGAACTATAGACAAAGGTCTGCTATTCATAACCCGGATGCATTACACAATTTCGGGCAGTGCTTGTAAAATCTGTCGGTCGTTAGTTCATCCCAACGGGAGCAGTAACCAACCTGTGCGGTTTCTGGCCCATTCGGGCATCCCGGAGGGCCAAAAAATGAGCGGGTGGCAAGCCCCGCTCGGCATCTAAGTGCCTGATTAGATGGGCTTCGTCCTGATAGCCAGTTTGCCGGGCTACTTCAGCTATTGTTGCGTTGGAGTACGTGAGCCGTTCAATGGCCTTGTCTAAGCGTTGTAGCACGACATACCGACCGAACGTCATCCCTTCGGTCGCCAGAAATAAATCGTTAAGCTGTTCATAGGGGCAACGGGTCTGTTCGCTGAGGTGTTTTAAGAGGCTCCGAAGCGGTAGTGACCATTGGGCCAGACTATTCACTAATACGTTTTGGGCGTGTTCGATTACCTGCTGCTCCCGCTCATCCAACAGAAAAACTCCCCAGATACCAAGCAGAGGCTCCAGCTTGAGCCACAACCCCGTCTTCTTTATTGTAATCCTCCCCGGACGAATGGCGACGACCCGAAACCCGGCTTCCGAAAGTTCGTACCGAACACGTTGTATCAACCCGCTGCTGGTCAGTCCTTTAACCAATATAGTAGTCAGGCTGCTATTTATGTCTCCTCTCTCCCTGTTCATCAAACAAAAATGGGGAAACGAACCGGCTTTTGTTCTACAAAATTTTGGCCTGTCTTTACAGTTTTTTGCGAAATGAGCTAATCCAAAAATTTTACAAGTCTACCGTTGAACAACCGCGTCAGAGTAAGGTTCAAAACAGGTAGAAATAACATATTTCTTTTAACGAATTTGCCATGAAAAAGACAATCATTGCCTTTACGTTCTCGCTGCTGTTGGTTGGCGGAGGGTTCGCTCAAACCCAGAAACCCGCAAAAGCGGCCAAAAAACAGGCTAAGGCGACCAAAAAAATGGACCATAGTACCATGAAGATGAATGAAAAATCTGGCTCGATGCAGGGTATGGACCACAGTAAAATGGATCACAGTAAAATGAAGATGAAGAAAGATTCCTGAACCCACACAACGCAGCCCGGTCAAGTAGTTGACCGGGCCGCGTCCGTAACTGATCATTTCGACCGTCTATATCCAGTCCAGCGGGTTGCGGTCGGGAGCGTTTAGGTCACGGTACGTGGCTGGGGTCATGCCGGTTACCTGTTTGAATTGATTGGATAGATAGGATAGGCTGCTGTAGCCTAACTGCGTGGCAATTTCACTGATTGACAACTCCCGATAACTCAACAGTTCTTTGGCCCGCTCAACGCGCTGCATGATCCAAAACCGCTCAATGGTGATGTGTTCGGTAGTCGAAAAGATATGGCTAAGGTGTGCGTAGTCTTTACTGAGTTGTTGGGAAAGATAGTCCGACAGCGTGATATTCAGCTTCGCAATCTGTCCGCTTTGAATGAGGTCAATAATCAGTGATTTAATCTGGTTGACGGTTCGGGCTTTCCGGTCGGTCAGCAACTCAAAGCCTAATGCCGCTAATCCCTCCTCCAGCACAGCCAGCTCAATCAGGGTTCCTTCCACAGCCGCCCGGCCCAGTTCTATATGGCGAACCACGTACCCCTGTTGTTCGAGCTCCTGCCGGACTGCCCGCACACAGCGGTCACAAACCATGTTTTTAATATAAAGTTCCTGAATGGCCATTATAGACTATTTTTTGCACCCGGTCATGTTTCAGGCTGGCCGGGTGCAATCCCTTAAATTTCTTCTTTCACCGAACCACACTTCAGCATCTTATCGCCATAGTATGGGTTGCGAACTTCTTTTTTATCGCTCAACCAGGAGGCCCCTTTGCCATTGGCGGCCATTGGGCAGAACTGCACGTAAGACTTGGCCGGTTTGGTGGCTTTGGCCAGCGAAATCATGCTGGTCGAGAGCATCTCGAACTGCGCCCGCTGATCGTCCACATCGGTTGATTTACCGATGGCAGCAGCGTGAGTTTTGGCCATCGCTAAGGCTTTCTTATCGGTGGCTGAGAGTTTAGCAGCCTCGACCTTGCTCAGGGCTGCGGTCAGCGAGGTTGCCTGCGCTTTGGCTTTGGCCGCATCAGTAGCAACAAGTGCGTCTTTTACGCCGTAGTAGGCGGTCAGTGCGGGGGCAGTGTCCTGCGCCGAGGCAGCCGCCGAAAAAAGGGAGAGACTCAAAGCCGCCACAGCGAACCGCAAGGCGGAGAAACGACTGGTTTTCATCCGTATTAAAAAATTAAGTGAAACAAAATGGTAAACTAAAATTGATTTAGGTGACTTTTTTTTGATGTTAACTAACCCGGAAGTTGAGCATCATGCCGTCGTCCTCGTGTTCGAGATTATGGCAGTGGAAGACGAATGTGCCGGGCTTCGTAAACTGAGCGATAATGCGAACCCGCTCACCAGGCATAACCAGAACGGTATCCTTCCAGCCCTTTTCGGTGGCATTCAACGCATTTCGTCCACCTACCCGGTTCAACACCTGGAAAAACGTTCCGTGCAGGTGCATGGGGTGGGGTTCGTCGCCCTTGCTGTTATCGAACTCCCAGATTTCCGTATCGCCGAGTTTAACCGACTCGTCAATCCGGCTGCTCAGGTACGTTTTTCCGCCAATGGTATGCATACCGCGCATCGCCATGCCGTTCATGCCTTCCATAGAAATCCCAATGTCGAACAGGCGGGTTTTGGTCGCTGAAGCCGTTGAAAGGGGCAAAACCGTTCCGAGGGTCGCGGGCATCTGAAACGGGTCGGTTTCGGCTTTATTGACCGTAAACTTGAGGATATTGAATGCCTGCCCGCCCTGCGAGGTGGCCCCGGTAAAGGAGTTACTTTTCAGAAACACGTCGGTTCCTACGGCGACTTTGCCAAAATCAACCAGCAGATCGGCGCGTTCGCCCGGTGATAACAACAGAGCCGTGACCTGTTCGGGGGCAGTCAACAGACCACCATCGGAGCCAATAATCCAGAAGGGGGCGTTGTTGCTCAGAGCCAGGTTATAGATTCGCCCGTTGGAGCCATTGACCACCCGTAGCCGGTACATGCGGGTCGATACCGTCTGTACGGCACCAGCAACACCATTGACGATGATAGTTTCGCCCATGTAGCCAATCATCACATCGTCTATACTGGGATTATAAGTAGGCGCACCGTTGCCGTCTAAGCGTTTGTCCTGGATCACCATAGGCAGTTCGTAACTGCCCGATGGCAGGTTTAGGGCGCGCTCGGCGGGGGTCTCGACGATAATCATGCCGGCAAGCCCCAGATTTGCCTGTTTGCCGGTTTTTTCATGGGGGTGGGGGTGATACCACGCCATGTTGGCAGCCTGATTCAGCCGAAACGTATAGGTGAACGCCCCCCCCGCTTGTACTAACTGAGTCGGATGGCCGTCCATCTCGGCAGGCACCAGCAGCCCGTGCCAGTGGATATTCGATTCTTCGTCTAAGTTGTTGGTGAAGCGTAACGAAACATCGGAGCCATTCTGTACCCGAATCGTTGGCCCGAGCATACCGCCCCGATACCCCAGCACACGGGCGTTTTTGCCGGGCAAAATGGCATCGCTAACCGATTTGGCCGTCAACTGACTCGTTCCCGTAATCGTTTCGGGAAATCGAAGGGGTGTCGAAAACGGAATTTCGGTGACCGATGGCCCCATATTTTCCATGCCCGGAGTCATGTTCATGGCCGACATATCGTGGGTATTACAACCCGTCAGTAGCGACGAGCCGACCACCGACGAAACGGCTCCCAGACCAAGTGTTTTCAAAAAGTTCTGTCGATTCATGACGGAAGTGTAATTGGTTTATGGCGATTGGCTTTCTTTTGCCGAAGTTGGGGCGATGAAACAAAGTAGAGCGCAAACCCCGACAAAACCGTCAGTAGGCCAAGTCCGGAAAAGGCCCGTAGCAGGCTGTTATTGAAATCGTCGCGGCCTTCGTAGTCCATCGTGTGCAACATCCATAATAGGTCGAATACCCGCCAGGGGTCGGTTCGCACGCTCTGCACCGTCCCCAACTGAGCCGCTACATAAACCGTCGCGTGCGCTGGTTGCCGAAACGTTATGGCGTAGGCAGGCAGGGGTTTTTTACGGTATTCGTGGTGGCGGTTGGTGCTCGTTAGGTACTCGACTCGCTCGACGGTAGATGGCCCCACGAAGCGTTGTCTGGCTAACGCAGTAGCCTCCGCCTGCGTCAGTTCACCCCGGAGTTGTCCCGTCGCTGCGTTAGCTAACTGCATATGCGCCATCGAGTGACCATTGCCATGTTGCATTCGGTAGTTTAGCTGGTAGATAGGCTGGTTCAGCACCTCAATGAGGGCTATGTTCAGGATAGAATCGACACCTTTTTGCTGCAAAGACCGAAGTGGAACCGACGGTGAAACCAGCGACATTGAAGCCGGCAATCCGACAGCCGGGCGTTTGAGGTGGTCGCCGTGGATGTCGTCCAGATTCGACCAACTGAAATACAGCCCGCCCACCGTCCAGAGCAAAAACTGGATGCCAATGAACACCCCCAGGTAGCGGTGCGTTTTGCGAATGCGTAAATGCCAGGTTCGGTTCATCCTCAGTTACTTAGCTTCCTCTGGATGTTTGTGTTCGTGCCGATTGCCATCAGCCGGGCCTTCCTCATGCTGTTCGAGGTATGCCCCGCGCGGCCCGATGCCATACAGGTACGTCAATGCTCCGCCCTGATGCCCGGCCAGCCCTACGGCAATACCGGCCCCGACGAGAACCAGGGCCGTAACACCTTCCAGCCACTTCAGCGGTCGCCAGAGAGTTACGCCTTTCAGCAGCGTACCGGCCAGTCCCAGCCAGAGGGTATAATCGGCGTAGGTTTCATGGGTTTCTAAGGCTATCTGAGCGGCATCGCTCAACCCATCCGTATGGGGATGCACAAACGTACCGGCGACATAAGCCCCTACCGTGCCACCAAGCGCAATTAGAAAGGTCAGCCAGTTCAGCGGACTGGACGGTCTGATTAGGGCAACCAGTTGTAGCAACGCGGCCAGTAACAGCAGGATGATGGGGACATGCACGACCATCGGGTGGTACGTTGGGTAGTCATCTAAAGGAGCGGGCATGGGAGCCATTGCCTGCACCTGATCCATGTGCATACTATCGGCAGCCATGCCCGCGTGAGTCATCGGCCGGGCAGAGGTCATGGCCGAATCGTGTCGGGCCGAGTCTATCGGAGCTTTCTTCTTTTTGTGGCCGCCATGCCCAAAACTGAATTGCACTGACGCAACTAAAAGCAGCAGTACCCAGATGATGTGTCGTTGTCTCATAATCGTAGTATGTGTTAGCTAATCAGCCCGTATAAAAGGGACCTTATTATCCAGATTTATTGCTTATGTGTGTGCCCAGCCTGAAAGCAATGCAACGCACAAGCCGAGCCTTTGTAGCTGTCGTGTACGTTACCGATCTTTTTACCGTTCGCATCAACGATGTCGCAAGTCTCATCGGCGTTGTCCTTAATGGTGAACATCAGGTCGCCGTTGGCATCCATGTATGTTTTGCCATCTTTCCCCATGCGACCCATTTTTTTACCCGTTTTGGCATCTACTAAGTTGCCTTGCCCATCCACGAAAGCGATTTTCTGGCCCTTAGCATCCATAATCATCCGGTCTTTGGAAACCGTGCCAACCGTAGCGCCGGTGCCGTCTTTAACCTGCCCACTGGCATTGATGCTCATGGGATTTTTGTAGTTGGCTGACTGGGCCAGCAACAGCGAAGGCGTGCCCAACAGCAGGGCGAACAGGGCAAAAAACAGGGATTTGGTTTTCATCGTATTGTCGTTTGATTAATGTAGGTTGGTTTGACTGCATAGTACAAGGCCATTGTTCCAAAAAGGGTGTTGACTTGTCCGGTCTGAGTAATCTGCCGAAAACCACCATCGTAGAGCATATTTGGTATAAGCCCGCGTCCATTTGCCCTGGTTGTATCAAAACCGTCAAAGAGTTGAAGCCCGTAGAACAGCAGCCGCATGGCATCGTTGGCGGGTTCCCCCCAATCCGCTAAGGCAAGTGCGCCACCCGGTATCAGCACCCGCCACATCTCCCGGATTGACTGTTTTTTGTCTGTATCCGACAAGTGATGGAGCAATAAACTACAGGTCACAATGTCCATGCTTCCATCGGGATAAGGGAGGGCCGTCGAAAGTCCCTGTTCCAGTGTCACGGGCCACCCGGCGTGGGCGTGTTTTTGCCTGGCTATTGCCAAAACCGTCTCGTCACCATCAAGACCAAAAACGCTGGCATCAGGAAAGAGCCGATGCAACAGCAGAGCTTGTGTCCCCGTACCGCAACCGACATCCAGTACGTAATGCGGCTTTTGATCCCGTATTGGGTCAAGCAACAGCATTCGGAAAAGGTCTTCCCGCATAGTCAGGGCCATGATTTGGTCGTAAAACCGGGTCAGGCTGTTCCAACGCAGGGCTGGTTTGTAAGTCGGAGACAGCGTTTTCATAAAGTCACAGTTTCTTCTCCCACCCGGCAATCAATTGATTGTTCAGCGTGACGAACTCGGTAAACTTCTTTTCGGCGGCTAATTCCGACGATTTGCGGGCTACAGCAATGGCCGTTTTATAATCGCCTGTTTGTGCCAGCAACTTAGCCTGGAGGTGCAGGTAGTTGAAGGCCGGTTTGAGGGTGGCGGCTTTAGTGGCCCAGGCCAAAGCCTGTTTCGGGTCTTTACCCGCGTCGAAATAATACAGGGCCGACTGGTAAAATACGCCCGGCTCCTCGTCGGTAGCCGAGGCTGTGCGCTTCAAAATTTCGGTCGTAATCCGGTCGTCGGCATTGCTCACGAGCGGGAAATGAACTGACGTATTGGCCCAGGTCAGGTACAGGTTGGCCTGATTTTTCACGACATCCTGCACCTCGATGGTGAACGATTCGTAGAACCGCGCCGACGAATCAGGTTTGACGGCAAACCGCAGCACATCGTTTTTTGCGTCGTAGCCCGTCGTGCCGTGCCCTTCGGTGTAGGAATTCAGGATCACCGTCCACTCAGTGCGAGTGGGAATGGTGAAGAGCGAATACTTCCCGGCGGGCAGCGGTTTTCCGGCTACAGTCATCGGGTCGGAGATGGTCAGGATGGTGGCATCCGACGCGCCGGTGCGCCACAACTCGCCGTAGGGAACCAGCTTGCCGAAGATGACCCGGCCCTTCACCGCCGGGCGGGAGTAGTTGATCGTCAGGTCGGTAAAGCCGATTTTCTGCATCACCGTAGCCGATGGCGATGGTTCGGGCATACTCAGTTGGGCCGACGCGGGCCGGGCCATTAAGCCAGCCAGCAGGGCAATGGCCAGCATTGATTTTGTTAAGGAATTGGTCATGTGAATTGGTTAGATTAATACTTAAGCACGATGCCGTTGGGCTTCTTGCCAACTGAAATGTCTTTGATTTTAGTGCGCTTGGCTACGTCCAGAACAGACACCGTTGCGGCTCCCTGATTGGTGATATAGGCCGTGGCTCCGTCTTTGGTGAAAACAATAGCGTGGGCATCCAGGCCCGTCATAACCTCGCCCATCTTCATCCAGGCTCCATTCATTCGCTCGAAAATGACCACTTTATTGCCCGTTCCGGCCTGACTGACCCAGAGTTCGTTCCGGGTGGGATGATAAGCGGCATAACCCGGTGTAAAGCCCAGTTTCACGGTTTCGACCACCGATAGCGTGTTTACGTCAATGACGCTGATGCTTTGGCCTTTTTCATTATCCACGTACATTCGGCCATCCGCGCCCGGCCAGGCACCAACCGGGTCTTCACCAACGGCAATGGTCTTCGCCACCGACTTGTCAGAAACTTTAATGACAGACACTGAATTGCTCATGCCGTTAGCAACAAACGCATATTGCCCATTGGACGACATCGTTACCTCGGCGGGTTCCATACCGACCGTAATGGTATTTTTCAGAGCCATTGTACTGGCGTTATAAACCAGTACCTTGCCCGTCATATCCATTTGGGAAGTCCAGATTTCAGTTCCATCGGCGGAGAAAACGGCGTTATGGTTCATCACCGGAGTTTGCTGGTTTTGGGCTGTTTGGCCCGTTACCGGGTTGACCACCAGTACGCGGCCATTCATTCCGGTTGTTCCCCCCGTATGCCCGGCACTGAGGTCCATGCCCGGCACACCGATGCCCAGTTTGCTGCCATCGGGCGAAAGGTAAATATGGTGCGGCCACATAATCATGTTGCTCATGTTCATGCCGGTCATAGAAGCGTCCCCAAACGAAATAGTTTCTTTCACCTGTTGCCCGGTTAAGTCAATAACCGACAGGCTGTTTCCCTCAGCATTGACCACGTAGGCGGCTGGGTAGTTGATGTTCAGCATTGGCTGAGTTGCGTTCATGTTGTCCATGTTCATGCAACCTGCCAGGGGGATAAGCGGCAGTAATGCCACCAGTTTAGTGTACTTAGTCATTGTTTTAGTAGGTTTGTTGAATTTTATAGAAATACCGGACAACCTTACGTCGGATGTATATCCGAACAGAAATAAGACGATGCCAGGTGGAGAGACTACATGCCAAAAGCCGCAGACCAAGACGCACTGATGCGTCTGCCAGCGGTAATGGCACGAACGAATCGGCTCAGATAAGCCAACTACAGAGAGAGGTTAATCGGAAACGCCCGGATCGGATTAACGGATCGTCGGGCTGTTGGGGAGCAGAGGAAGGCTCACTAATCGGTAATAACACGGATAGGAACCGCGCTAACTGGGCAAAAGAGGGAAGATCACTGATAATCGGGTTCACCTCGATAGCGTGAACAGCGTTCGATTGTTCGGTTTTTAAGTGTTCATACCGAGCGACTTCCTTACAACAGGGTGTTCTGTGAATTGTCCGGGTTGATTTGTCCTGCGGACAGGCGGCTTCCTCTGAACAGGCTTTTAAACACGCCTTGGGCATTAGGTGGCTCTCGACCTTCTTGCCACTCATTAGGCACCAGTGGTCCACCACGACGAAACCACTGCTGGCAAACAGCACGGACCCCGCCAGCCACAAACACAGCAGACGAGTAAACCAGGACCGATGGACAACAGGGTTTTTCACGCTGCAAACATAGGGGTTATTCTGAATAGGTAGTGTTGTAAGATTTTCAGAGTGTCTTATAAAACTTTTCGTTTGTCTGTCAAGGTCAGCTGTTTACTCCTATTATCCTATCGAGTGGTCTGGGAAGAAAAACCTTACTTCATACAACCTGTTAATCACGTAGAAACAAAACCTCAAATTTATTTTAAGTATGACAACTGCCTTAGCCCCTCAACAGTATCAGGATTGCATCGAAGCCTGTCAGGCCTGCGCTGTCAGCTGCGATGCCTGCGTCGAAGCCTGCCTTTCAGAACAGGACGTAATGATGATGGTGGACTGCATCCGGCTCGACCGTGACTGTGCTAAAATCTGCTATACCGCCATCTCGTTTATGGCCAGTGGTAGCGCACACGCGGCCGATGTGTGTCAGCTTTGCGCCCACATCTGCGAAGCCTGCGCCACCGAGTGCGAAAAACATGCGGCTCACATGGACCACTGTCGGCAGTGCGCCGAAGCCTGCCGTCGGTGTGCCGAAGCCTGCCGCAAGATGGCACAGGGGGCGCATAGTATAGCCGCTTAATCAGTTTCCCTTTCTGTCAAAAAGCCCGTAATAGATCGTATTATGGGCTTTTTGATTCAGAGATGTACTATTTTCATCATCACTTGTCCGTCGGCTTCCCAAACGCATATGGCTACCTGATCGGTCAGCGCGACGCTCGGTAGCTGGCCTTTGCCAAGGTTGATCGGATCATTTCCATTACGCTTTAGCCAAACTATACCCCCTTCATCCCAAACTACAGCAGTATCTGACGGGCCGGTTGCAGCCGTTATATTTCGACCTGTACCAATGGCTTGTTCGGCTTGACCCGGTTGGCAGGTAAACAAGGTATTTTCTCGTCGCCAGACAGTTAGTGGCTGACCCGCTGACGACAGCGTTACCGCACCCCCATCCATTGGGCAAGCATTCAATTTCCAAGTGCCGGAGCCAAGTTTTTGCGCCGGAGCAAAGGTCGCCCCGCCATTAGCCGAATGGGCCAGGTACAAATCACGGGAGCCATTAAGCCAGTTTCGGAATTGGATATACACCTCGTCTCCTGTGGCGGCAATTGACACTTTGCAGCATTCACATACAGTACCGCTGGGTGAGTGATACACCACCCGATTAGTTGACCAAGTGCGTCCCCCATCGCGGGAGGTAGTCATTACGATTTTATTCCGTTTGTCCTCACGCAGGTCCAGCCAGGTAGCGTGAAATACGCTTGGCGACGCACTGGCTATCGCCTGGAACCCTTCTTTGGCTATTTCGGGTACATCATTAATTCGTACCGCAGACGACCATCTGCCACTTTTCCGATCAAGCGAATAGGCGAACAGATTACCCGCTCGATTGACGGCGGTGATGACAACGTAGTTTTCAGTTGCTGCTATCTGTGGCCCTCGTTTGGCCCCAGCGACTAATTGCGATAACATAGCAACCGCAATCGGTTGGCTAAATGAAGCATGTTTTTTGGTAGCTACAGCATAGAAAATAGTCGAATCCTGACCATAGACCAAATGTACCATTCCTGTTTCATCAGCAACGACGACTGGTAGATGACCAGAAGCTACACGCTCACTGACCTCAGAAGGCAGATGTAGGGTAGCTAAAAAGCTGACAATTGAAACAACAAGCGTAATTAACCACATACTATAAGAAGGCTATCGGCCTCTGATTTTCCTTATTATGCACCACTGAGTCATTATCTTTTAGTATTTCTTGCCCGATTCCTTTTGGGCTACTTAGTTCTTACTCTGACTCAAGTCCGATCAATTTCGTAAGCCGCCGTTATGATTGCTGATAAAACATTGGCAACAACGGGAGATAGGGCCGAATCAGACCGGACTAAATTAATAATTTGGCCTTGTGAGTAATGCTGACCTATCTGTTGGACAGTTTGTGTTGGATCGGAATGGCTAAAGAATTGTTCGGGTTTCACATTAAGCCAGCTACATATACGCAAGAAAACAGCCATATCTGGACACTTGCCTACTTCCAGGCGGTGCAGAGTAGAAGCACTCACGTCGCTAATTTCGTCGGCCACTTCCCGGAGCGGACGATTCGCACGTTGCGCCCGTACCATTGTAGCCAACTTTTTGGTATCTAACTCGTAGCTCATGTGGATGAATTCTCCAAATGTGAGTCGGTAGCCGGATATACAGTTGCATAGCTGAAGAACTTTTGCTGCCCGGCGTACCGGGGGTTTTTGCCCTCTTGGACAGGCGAAAAGCCAATAGAGTACGGAAACACCGACTCAATCGTATCTGCCATCATCTTGACTTCTTCGGCTGTTTCGCCTTCTAATCGTAACCTGACCATGTTGCTATGAACTAAATGCTGATTGAGGAGTAAGCCTAACCTAAAAATATAATACAGTTTAAATTAAGCAAAATTCTATAATCATCAATTTATAATTGTATTTTTCTAATTAGAAAAATACAATTATAAATTGATTCGATACGAGGTCCTGACGTAATTCAACAAATGCCTAGTCAGTTCTCAGTTAACGCTAAGGTTGCCAATTCGTGGAAAATCGCTTCATCTTGTCGGTAGCGGTCGTTGATCGACAAAGAAGCCTGTGCGCCGAACAGGGTGAAATTAGCCGCATTATAGAGCAGCCATAAGTTTGATTCGCTTGATAAGAGCCGTTCTTCCTCAGCCATCCGCGCCATTGCTTGACGGGCCAACATCTTGGGCAGTTTGGCTTCAACAAGCAGTTTCTCAGCCCGTTCGTTAGTGATCGGCTGTTTAGCCATCCGTTCATACACCTTTAAGGTCAGTCCATTTTTCTGACTCAAAAACTGTCCGATAACCTTCTCCAAATACTGCTCGAAATGAGCTACGTTCAATCCCTTATGGTGAAACTTACGGGACAGTACTAAGTCAGATTCCTCCCCAATGCGTTCCTGATAGGTGTAAGCCTCCTGGAATGAGGTCTTCACTTCTTTAGCATTTTTATACTTCTTAGGCTTACCCTTCAACAACCAATTCAGGTAATCATCCAGATTCATGAACTCATCTGACCAGCCCATTAACCCATTGGAGCAAACCTGGCGATAGTAACTGATCCGCATCCGCGCTTTCTGATGTTTCTCGACCGTAGTTGTATTGACGACAGTGCCTTGTACCTTGAAGGGCATTTTACCATTGTATGAGTTGTTAAAGACAAGGGAGCGGCTTAACGTATCAGTCTGCTTGCCAATCTTAAAGGTCTCTCCTGGCACAATGACATTGATGGCGAATTCACCGTTGGGGGTACAGCGTATATCCAATTTGTAATCGGTAACCAGCCTGTCCACCACTCCCCGCAGCATTGAATTGTCAATAATGCTGTATTCATTGCTCTGAACGGCGAAGATGACGGGTTTTCGGCCAGCCGGTTCGCCGATAACCAGTTGTTGGCGATCAGTAGCTACCAACTCGTAGTCAGGGACAAGATTGGTAAAAGGAGTTGTGTAAATGGGGTAACAAACGTCCTCCCAAGCGGAGGTAATTATAGGGCGATTGCTAACAGAAGCCATAGTGTCTGTAATTATTGATTTGCAATTGCGTAAAAATAATTACATTTTTCTAATTAGAAAAATGTAATTACAGATTTTTTATTGATGATTATGTCCTGAATTGGGGTATTCTGTATAACTAGTACAAAACTTTCATGCACATACTATAACTCGCTAACGTTTAGGCGATTATCGCAGAAATTGCTGCCGATCATTGAGCGAATAAATAGATTATTTCACAATTTGACGATAAACGACATGTTCAACAACCGTAAATCGGTGCGATCCATTTAATGTCTTACGAAATGATTCGGCCAAAGCCTTGGTCGCAAATCGCTTCGCTCCATTGGGATTGAACGTCATTTGATAAGTCGTATTCATGAAGCCAACGAAATACACAGCCTGCGACTCGACGGCTTGATCACCTGGAACGCCCGCTCCTAGAATGAAGACTGTTTTTAGAGGTTCAGCTGCCTGATTCATTGTCATCGGTTAAGGGTTTACCACATTCGACATGAAACGCATAATCCTCCTCACTCAAATGTTGACGTAGAAACTCATCCATGCCCATGTCGTGTCGCTCCAAGACGTAGCGTCGGAATGGAAAACTGGTTTTCGCTTTTTCAAGCCCGGCTGCTTTTTCGGCCCGGCGGAGTCCGTCATGGGGCAAACCCTCTAAATACTCCTCAAAGTAGATCTGAAGGAGTTCCTGCGCGGAACGACTTGGGGTTTTAGGACTAAGTTGCTGCTCCAACCAATCCAGTAGATCCTGAGCCGGCGGGGTACTCTGATCCGCTGAATCAAACACCGCTAGCTCTTTCGCTCGGTTATAATAACAGTAGGTGGCATTCCCGATGCGAAACATACGAGCCATCCACTCCCGCTGATCTTCCGGTAGGCTAGCTAAGGCTTCCGCTTGGTTCTGGTTATATTTTTCAATGGGATGACGCATGACTTTACTGAATAGGGGGCATTTTTAGTTTAGACGAGTCATGATACAGTTGAGAATCGCTTTCGCTTAGATGCTGCCCCTTGATGAAACGACTTATTCCGTAAATCTGATCATAACCAATCTTGATACGCTCCCGCTGGGCCGGCAATTGATTCTTTAGAATGACGTCGCACAGCATCCCGTCATTGACAAATTCAGTATTCCAGATCGAATCGTAATCCAGAAATAAAGGAGCCTGCCACCAGCGCGTAATTTCCCGATCGGTGGGTGGCTGTATGTCGAAATAGTTGTTATAGAGCCAATAATAGTATTCCGGTTTCTGTAGATCAGTAACCATCTGATGCAGGATCGCGGGAATAGTGGTTTGATTCATATTACGTATCGAAGGTGTAAATGTGTCCTTTGGGCGGTGTGCCGGCTTCTTTATTGACGATAGTGGGTTTGATCCAGATATAGCGCACTTCTCCTAAACCGGCCCCGAACCGCTGATTGCGCCAGTGACCACGGCGCCAGTGAGGAGCCACTTTATGAACCGAGCTATCCGCAGACTTACCAGCCGGAGTTTGCTGACCACTAAATCGTTCCCCTACGTAATTGATCCGCGTGTAGCCTGAGTCATCGATTTGTTTCTGGGCAATTTCTTTGCGGTGTTTCGTTGTAGCTGATTTTAACCGGTCCATCAAATGAACAGGCAGATCCGGCGGATAAACCTGCTTGACGTCCCGTTCTGGCCAGTTTAGATACAGCAGACAGTTAATAACGGCCGGTAAAGTCCGATCAATCAGCGAATTATAAATACCAACTAATGTTTCCCCCTGCGAAATACCTACGTGCCGTACATCCCAGGCAAAATGTTCTTTTTGATAGCCAATCGTACTCCCTACGGTGTGGTCAATGCCCTGCTGGTTATAAGGCAACAGACTGAAATGCCGAATGGACTGTTGATACAAGAAGCCTAGCTGGTGGCCATATTGCTGTTGCAAGGGTCCGTAATCACCAGCTAGAATAATGCGCAATCCACTCTCGTCACCGGCCTTGGCACTGATTTCCCGCATCGCGAACTGCTCAATGTATACGCCATCCACGATCTCAGCAGACCCTTCTATAAAGGGTATATTTAGGGAGCGTAGCGATAAATAAAAGGAAGGGTAAGGAGCTTGTAAGCGACTTAATTCTACGTCATCGACATCCGTATAGGCCAATAGGTCTAACAGTTCCGGCGTAAAGTGGACGATGTTTCGTCCGCCATGATTCCATTCCCCCCAGGCCACAAATTCATCATACACCCATTCCCGTTTTAACTGTTCGGATAAGCTCATGCCATCGTAGCGAAAGCGGGTAAATCCCTTAAACTCCTCGTGATAGGGTCGGTAGCCCTGGCCACGGCTGTACTCAAAAAATCGTTGAACGTCTTTACTATGCTTTTCAAATTTGTGCTGCTTGCCAAACCAGTGGGGAAAGAAGTAGCTATAGGGCTGTTGTTTCATTAGTTGAAGGGTCGGGCCGCCGAAGCGGTAGCTTGTCGACTAGCACTGACAATCTTATACACGGTAGCCGAGGAAGGAATCGAAAACGCCTGCATGATCTCCCGAATGGTTCGTCCTTCTCCGTACGCGCTTCGGACCATGGGGGCAATTTGCTCATAACGAGCACTCAGGCCCTTCTTGCGACCACCCGTCCGCCCCCGGGCTCGGGCGGCTTCCAGGCCAGCTTTGGTACGCAGAATGAGTCGCTTACGCTCATGTTGGGATAGAATGGCAAACAGTTGAAAGATAAATTCGCCATGGGCAGTGGTCGTGTCAATCAGGGGTTGGGTAACGCTCTTAAAGCGAATGCCTTTCTGATTCCACTCATCCACCAGCATAATCAATTCTAGGGTGGTACGGCCCAGCCGATCAATATCCCAGACCACCACTTCATCACCCCTACGCACTTGTTCGCGCATCTTATCAAATTCAGGTCGAGACTTGGCGGCTCCGGATAGCTTTTCGGTATAGATCCGATCGCAGCCTTCCCGCTTCAGGGCATCAGCCTGAAGGTCATGATTCTGCTCGTCCTTGGAAACGCGGATATAGCCAAATTTCATGGTGACTTTTCACAAAACTCGTTAGGTTTGCAAATAAGTGAAATTTGATTTTGCAAACAACAAGCTGAAACAAAAATAGGTAGGGTAAGGCAGCGGAGAGAAGCGCTTGTTGAGATTTCGTTTTTTTGATCGTTTGATTGAAACGTCTTTCTGCCTCATGGCACGTAGTATTACCATCCTCGATGAGGCTCAGCGCCGGGAGTTCGACCGACCGCCCAAGTTTACCTACCAACAGCGCAAGTTCTTCTTTACCCTACCCGGCTGGGCTGACGACATCCGGCGTGAACTGCTAACCCCACATACCCAATTGGGCTTTATCCTTCAGGTAGGCTACTTCAAGATGACCGGTCGTTTCTTTAGCCCTAAGTATTTTGCAGCTACTGACGCCGACTATGTGCGTCGACACTGGCGCTTAGTGGGGGCCGACCTGGACCGCTACGATGGAGCCACCATCGGCCGCCATCGCAGTCTGATCTTGGCTAACTTTGGGGTAACCCCTTTTGACGAGGGCCAACGAGTCCACACCCTTGAGCAGGCGACTGCCTACGCCCGGCGACAGATGAATCCGGTAGCCGTCTTTCGCTCAACAGCCGACTACGTACGCGCTCACCGGATTGAGGTGCCAACGTATGCTGCCCTGGCGGGGGTAGTCACTCAAGCCTTCCGATTGGTCGAAACGCAGATCAGCCATCAGCTCCACCAGTATTTAACGCCTGCCATGCAACAGCGACTGGATGCTCTGGGCGAGTGGGATAACAACGGGCCTAGTCAGCGCAAATCCGATCAGCTGCAACCACCAGGAGCTGAACCCGATACGGCAGCCACCCTCTGGCGCTACCGGCTAACCCGCTTCAAACGCCCCCAGGAGGTGATGAAACCCTCGGTCATCCGCGAGAATGTGCAAGCCTATAGCTGGCTTAAACAAACCTACTTCCTGTTGCAACCCGTCCTGGAGGCACTCATGCTCAGCGACGAAATGATTCAGTACTATGCGGGTTTCGTGCTGCGGGCACGCCATCATCAAATCTTCCCGACCGGTGAGTCGGGTGCCAACGAGCCAGCCACGCGCAAGTATTTACTGCTCATCAGTTTTGTCGTCTATCAGTATTATTCGTTGGGTGATCTCTTGACCGAAACGCTGTTGTCAGCCGTACAGACCCATTTGAACGCCGTTAAACGGGAAGAGAAAGAGCGACTCTTTCAGCACCATCAGACGACCGAGCAAGACCTGACCGACGTACTGGATGGTGTACAAACGCACGCGCAGTGGTTAACCGTACTGGAAGATGTCGCCTTTTCATTTTCCAGGACCCACGAAGAAAAAGTGGCCGGGCTGGTCGAGTGGCTACGAAGCAGCACGACTCAGCAGTTCCAGCATCTGCCGCCCAAGGTGGACCGTCTCCGCCAGGGATATCGGTCAGGGCCCCTTCATTACCAGATCATCGAAGAGCGATCGCGAGCCTTACAAAGCCGTTTTGCCGATATCCTGCGGCAGGTTGACTATCAGACGGCACCGGATGATGCACTAGGCGCAGCCTTGAGGGAGTTTCGCCAGCGCGATGGCCAGTTGGGGCCCAATTTGTCAACCGATTTTCTACGACCAGCCGAGCGGGTGGCGCTGCAGAAAGCATCCAGCAAGGTATCGCTGTATAAAGTGCTCCTGGCTCAACACGTAGCTGAGTCCCTGAAGTCTGGCCGGTTGAATCTACCCGCTTCCTTTCAGTACCGCCCCTTTGATGAGTATCTCTTCCCGTTGACCAGCTGGCTGGCTGATCGGGATGGACTTTTGAAGCAGGCCAGCTTATCACACCTGACGGATTGTGGTACCGTGCTAGCTAAGCTAAAAGAAGACCTGGATCACCACTTTACGCAAACGTTTGGTCACCTGGATGATGGCACCAATCTCCATGTACAACGCCGTCGTAATGGGCAGCCCCGCTTCACGGAAACGAAGCTGGAACCCGCTCCGAACCTTGACATTGACTTGTTTCCTCAAGAACGATTCATTCCCATTTACGAAGTACTCCACACCGTCAATCAGCATTGCCGATTCACCGACTGCCTGGAACATTTTACGAACCGGCCAGGCCGGGGACGTCCCTCGGAAGGCACCCTGTTTGCCGGTTTACTAGCCTACGGCTGCAACATCGGCGTGAATAAGATGGCTTACACCGCCAAGAATCTAACCTTAAACCGGTTGGAGAACGCCATTAACTGGTACTTCTCCGTCGATAACTTGCGGCAGGCCAATGATCAGATCGTCGCCCTGATGGGCAAATTGCCGGTTAGCCAGTTGTTTCGACGGTTGCCTGACCAATTGCACACCGCATCGGACGGTCAGAAGTACCATATCGCTGTCGACTCCATCCACGCCAACTACTCCTATAAGTACTTTGGTCAGGAAAAGGGCATCACCATTTATAGCTTCATGGATGAGTTGCACCGGTTATTTTTCTCGACGACGTTCAGTTCGCGGGATCGCGAAGCGGGTTACGTGCTGGATGGTCTGCTGCATAATGAGGTAGTCCAATCAGATATTCATAGTACCGATACGCATGGCTATACCGAAGTCATCTTTGCCTTGACGTATCTGTTGGGGATCCAGTTTGCACCCCGCATTAAGGAATTTCAAGACAAAAAGCTATATCCTATGCCCGACATGGCCGTGCCCGATCTGAAGAACTATGTGCTCAAGGTTGGTAAGCCGGTCAACCTCCAACTGATTGAGCGGCATTGGGATCAGATCCTGCGGCTGGTGGTCAGTCTGAAACTGAAACATGTCACGGCATCGTCCGTGCTGCGCCGGCTTAATTCCTATTCTCAGAAGCACCCGGTGTATCAGGCCTTGCGCGAGTTAGGCCAATTAGTACGGACCAAGTTTCTGCTGGAGTACATGGATAACAGCGAGTTACGTAAACGCATTGATACTCAGTTAGACAAGCTTGAAAGCGCTCATCAGTTTGCGCGGGCTGTTTTCTATGCCAACAGTGGCGAGATGCAGTATGCTTCCAAAGAAGAACAGCAACGCACGGATACCTGCAAGCGTTTAGTGCAGAACTCGATTATCTGCTGGAATTACCTGTACCTGACCAAACAGGTGGTTAAAACGCCGGAGCCCGCCCGTCAACTGCTGGTTGACTTGATTGGGCGCTCTTCGCCGGTCAGCTGGCAGCACGTGAACTTGCAGGGTGAATTTGATTTCAGTGAAGAATCGTTGCGCGATTTAGTTGAATTTGATTTGGCTGAACTGCTGAGCACTCCAATATAATTAATAATATAAGCTCTTGTTTGTCAGAGAGATAAGTCTACGCCATGAAAGTTTTGTACTGCTTTTAC
>NZ_MKUD01000074.1 GCF_001898575.1 Spirosoma sp. 48-14 | reverse complement strand
AGCAATTAGCAATAGTACCAAAGAAATAATTCCTGGTAAAAACATTTTTATAACGCTGTTTTTATCAACAGCTTCACTTCGTTCATTGCTCTTTTGATTAACTTTTTCATCCGTTGAGCAACAAACATTATCAGTACTCTGCCCTGTATTTGTTTGGGCATCGTTTTTGTTCTCCTCCGTGCAGCAGAGTTGCTTGCCCTGCGCATCATAAATATGCTTGTGATTTTTATCTGTATTTATCATCGTTTAGTTATTATTGGTTAATCTTCGTCTTCTCCTGCATTAGATAATTTTGCATTTACAAAAAATGCTCCTTTTACAACGATTTTTTGATTGGCAGGAACTTGTTTGATAAAAGTAATTGCGGTATACCCCATATCAGATACCCCTTTCAATATTTCTATTTTTTCAAAATTTATACTTGCCTTATCTTCCTTTTCATTTTTATCAGCATCTTTATGATTTTCTTCTTCTTTACCTTCTTCGTGATGCTCTTCTGCTTTTTTATCGGTTTGTACGAAAATATAATATTTACCATCAGTATTTACGATGGCATCATTGGGAACAGCAGGTGTAGTTACATTGCTTAAGCTTACAACCCCTGTTATGTTCATTCCATCAATTAAACCAATTTTACTACCTTTTATACGACAACGTACAGCAATAGTTTTACTCTCGTTTTGAAAAGATGAACCGATATTTAAAACCGTAGCCTCATATTCTGTGGTTGGATTATTTGTCAATCTAAAATGAATAGTTTGCCAAATTTTTATTTGTGGTAAATCTTTTTCGAATACTTGTAAATCCAAATGTAATGAGCTGTTATCTACTATTTCAATTACCGGCGAAGAAACATCTACATAACTTCCAATTTTAGCGTAAACATTACTTACTGTGCCATTTAAAGGACTAATTACTGTCAGAGCAGATTTCAAATTACTGTTTGATAAGGTGCTGGGATTGATGCCCATTAATTGTAGTTGTTGATGTAAAGACGCTTTTCGAGTACGAAGGCTGTTCAATTCGGCTGTTGCACTTTGTAAATTTTTCTTTGCGCCAGCATTTCCTTCATTTAACTCTTTTTGTCTTGATAGCTCTTGCTCTGCAAAAGTTATCTTACTTACTACACTCAAATATTCTTCCTGTAATTGTATAAACTGCGGATTGGCACTAGTTGCTATTATTTCACCCTTTCTAACATAATCCCCAATTTGAACTTTCAATGTTCTTATCACTCCACCATATAAAGTTGTAGCGTTGGCTTTGTTGTTATTAGGAACATTCAGATTTCCATTTGCTTTGATAGTTGCAGACAGCTCTCTTTGTTCTATTGTGCCTATTTTTATTCCAACTATCTTTAATTGTTCCTCTGAAAGAGTGGCAATGGTTGGTACTTCTTCCTCGGCTTCTTCTCTTTGAATTTCTTTTGCTTCCTGGTTCTGCCCATTTCCATCTTTCTGATTATTGCAAGCGGAAAATGCAAATATTAAAACAGTTATCACTGTTACAATTGTGATTTTATTTATGTTGAATTTCATTTTTTACTTATTGATTAATGAGAGAATAAATATTGATTACAGACTGGTTTACCTGCTGAATACTTTTTAGATAATTTAATTGAATGTCGGTTGCGGTTTGCAATGCAAAAAGATATTCCACATAGCTAATTTCTCCTGTTTTATACCCTAATTGTGCCGCTGATACTATTTCTTTGGCATTAGGCAATGCTTCTTGCTGAAAATAATTAAACTGTTGCATATCCTGTTGGTATTGCTGCAAAGCATTTTGTAATTGTGTTGTTAATGCTTGCTGCTGCTGCTGAGCATTGGCTTCGGAAGCCTGTTTTCTGAAGTCCAAAGATTTTATCCTTGCTTTGGTAGCACCATAAGTGATAGGAATTGCAATGCCAATATTTACAGAATTGAAACGGTTACCAGAATTAAAATATTTTTCCATACCATTTACTGTGTGAAAACCTATTAAAGATTGATTTGTAAAACCAATTGTAAAATCAGGTAAACCTTGGGAACGTTCTACCTTTTTGGTCTGTTCTGCAATAACAGCATCCTGATACAAGGATTGAATGGCGGGATGACTTGCTACTACATCATTATCCAATAAATTGCTGATTTGTAAAGGTTGAAAAATTCCATTTTCTGCAATGAGAAAATCCTCTCTTGTATTCATCAAAGTTTTCAGACTGGCAACAGCATTATTTAAAAACACTTTATTCTGTTTTAACAATAAATTGATTTCCCCTTTCTTAGCTTCTGCCGTACTGATGTCCACTTTTTTTGTATCGCCGGTTTTATAACGAAGCTGTGCTATTTCTATAAAATCGCTGTACAGACTATCTAACTGTTGTAATTGCTTTTGGTTATGTTGCAAATATAGGATTTGATAATAGTAAGTTCTGACCTGCGTTTTTAACTCTAGTACGGTAAGATTTTTCTGTAATTCTTTCCCTTTTATTTCGGCATTAATCAATTGTTTTTTTGCTCCGAATAATGTAGGAAAAGGAATAGTTTGTGCCACTTCAAAAGACTGGTCGAATTTTGTACTGTTGTACTGCCCCAATTGTGCATTAAAACCTAATTTTGGTAATTCTCCGGCAGTTTTTTTCAAGGCTTTACTTGCATCAATTTCTAAATCTGAAGCCTTTATGGTTTGATTATTTTTCAGCGCGATGTTTATTGCTTCATCAACACTGGATAAATCTTTCGTTTGTGCGTTTGCTGTAAAACCTACCAATGATAGCAGTAACACAACGATAGTTGTAATGGGTTTCACTTTAAATTTTCTTTTTAAATTAATTTTTGAATTGAAGATGATATACAATAGAGGCAGTACGAATAGGGTAAGGAATGTTGCAGTTACCAAACCACCGATAACAACTGTAGCCAATGGTTTTTGTACCTCTGCGCCTGCACTACTGCTCAAAGCCATTGGCAGAAATCCTAAACTGGCTACTGTTGCAGTCATCAAAACTGGTCTCAAACGGATTTTAGTTCCTTCGATTACCCGTTTCAATACATCTTTTTCTCCTTCTTTTTCTAATTGATTGAAAATACCTATCAGTACAATTCCGTTTAGGACAGCAACGCCAAACAATGCAATAAATCCAATACCTGCGCTGATGCTAAAAGGCATTCCTCGAAGTAACAAAGCTAGTATTCCTCCAATTGCACTCATTGGGATGGCTGTAAAAATTAATCCTGCCTGTTTAAAGGAACTGAAAGTAAAGTAAAGCAGTACAAATATCAATATTAAAGAAACTGGAACAGCTATCAGTAATCTATTGCTTGCTTCCTGTAAATTTTCAAACTGTCCTCCATAAGTGAAATAATACCCTGATGGTAATTTTACTTGGTTGTTCAACTTTTTTTGAATTTCTTCTACCACACTTTGTACATCTCTGCCTGCAACATTAAAACCAATTACAATTCTTCTCTTTCCAGCTTCACGGCTTATCTGCGCAGGTCCTAATTTATAGTCAATTGTAGCCACCTGTGATAGAGGAATTTGACTGCCTGTGCTAGTTGGTATCATCATATTGTTTACATCTTCAATACTACCTCTATAGGTACTATCTAAACGCACAACTAAATCAAATCGCCTTTCATTCTCAAAAACCACACCTGCACTTTTTCCTGCAAAAGCAGTACTTACAACATTATTTACATCTTCTACATTTACTCCATAATTGGCTAAACGAGTTCGGTCGTATTCAATATTAATTTGAGGTAACCCGCTTACCAGTTCTACCTGAGGCACTGTAACTCCCTTTACTGTTTGTATAACTTTGCTAACCTTATCGGCATTTAACGCTAGTGTGTCTAAATTTTCTCCGAAAATCTTAATTGCAACATCTTGTTTTACCCCTGTCATAAGTTCGTTAAAGCGCATTTGAATGGGTTGGCTTTTTTCGACAATAATGCCAGGTATTACGGCTATTTTTTCTTCTATTGCATCGCCTAATTCATCGTATGTCCTTCCGGATTTCCATTCACTTTCAGGCTTAAGAATAATTATTAAATCTGTTGCACTTGGAGGCATTGGGTCAGTAGGTACTTCACCAGCTCCAGTTCTACCTACCACCATTTTTACTTCATCAAATTGTTTGGCAATTCTCGAAGCAAGCATCGAAGTTTCTATACTTTGTGATAATGAGGTTTCAATAGGCATTTTAAATTCAAACGCATATTCTCCTTCTTGTAGTTGGGGTATAAATTCTCCTCCCATTCGGCTAAACAAGAAAATACTAATTGCAAATATGGCAATGGCGATACCAACGAACCAATACTTTATGCTAATCGCCTTTTCAAGCAAAGGCTGATATTTTCTTTGTAACCAATTCATCATTCTATCGGAAAAGGTTTCTTTATGTGAAGGCTTTTTGGATAAGAACAAAGCACACATCATAGGTATGTATGTTAAGGATAAAATCAAAGCTCCAAAAATGGCAAAACCTACAGTCTGTGCCATCGGACGGAACATTTTGCCTTCTACGCCCACTAACGTAAGAATAGGAATGTAAACAATTAGTATAATGATTTCACCAAATGCTGCGCTACTACGAATTTTGGAGGCAGACAGAAAAACTTCCTCATCCATTTCAGTTTGTGTAAGCCTTTGTTTAGATTTTCGTAAGCCTAAATGATGTAATGTGGCTTCCACAACAATTACTGCCCCATCTACAATCAACCCAAAATCTATGGCTCCCAAACTCATTAAATTGGCGCTTACACCAAACACATTCATCATCGCCAAGGCAAACAGCATTGCTAAGGGAATAGCGGAAGCTACAATTAATCCGGCTCTAAAATTTCCTAAAAAAAGTACCAATACAAAGATTACAATCAATGCACCTTCTATCAGGTTTTTTTCTACGGTACTCATTGCCTTGTCAACTAAAACTGAACGGTCTATATAGGGCTCAATAATAATATCATCAGGTAATGACTTTTGTATAGTAGGAAGCTTTTCTTTTATTTTTTCAATTACACTATTGGCGTTTTCGCCTTTTAACATCATCACAACACCACCTACTGCATCAACATCTCCATTATATGTCATTGCTCCATATCTTACAGCATTACCAAATCGTACATCCGCCACATCTTTTATAAAAATTGGAACACTGCCAGGATTATTCTTTACACTAATGTTTTTTATATCATCTAATGATGTAACCATACCAATACCTCTAACAAAATAAGCACTTGGTTTCTTATCAATATATGCTCCCCCTGTATTTTGGTTGTTTCTTTCAAGAGCGTTGAAAATATCGGTAATACTTACATCCATAGCCTTTAAGCGACTAGGATTAACAGCTACTTCATATTGCTTTAGCTCGCCGCCAAAACTATTTACTTCTGCAATTCCGGGAGTACCATACAGTTGCCTTGCTACAATCCAGTCCTGCATTGTACGAAGGTCTTTGGCATTGTATTTATTTTCACTTCCTTTTTTGGGATGTATTATATATTCGTATATCTGACCAAGCCCTGTACTTACCGGAGCCAGTTCCGGCGTTCCTATTCCATTCGGAATTTTTTCTTCTGCTTCTTTCAGTTTTTCGTTAATGAGCTGTCGGGCAAAATAAATATCTACTTTTTCCTTGAATACAACTGTAATTACGGACAAACCAAACCTCGAAATACTTCTGGTTTCTTCTAAATCGGGAATATTAGCAATGCTTTGCTCTATGGGAAAGGTAACTAATTGTTCTACTTCCTGAGCTGCCAATGTGGGGCAAACCGTAATTATTTGCACCTGATTATT
>NZ_MKUD01000073.1 GCF_001898575.1 Spirosoma sp. 48-14 | reverse complement strand
GAGGGGTTCGAAATGTGGAATTCTTCTTATATCGGCTCACTCAGTTATATGCTTAATCCAAGTTGCTCCACAAGTATTGTCCTTGATCCACTTTCGTATAGCAATATATGATATTTTTCTGATTATTAAAAAAAGATTAAAGAGATAAAGGCATTGGGAATCAGGCGTCAATATACTTAACTTGCTTTCAAGTTATATGATTACGGCCTGCACCATGAAAAAGGAAAAAATGCCTGGGTTCTATTATGTACGAGTAGAATTACGTAACAAGGATAGTGCTGGCTTTTCGCAATTGCAGGAAGCTATGATTCGTCAGGGCTTTTCCGTTACGGTTGATTCATCAGGAGGAAGTACCTATAAATTACCTTGTGGCATGTTTTGCATACGTCATTCGAATGATAAATGGTATATCCATAATCTGGCCAAAGAAGCGGCAAAAAGTGCTGGAAAAGATGTTTGGATTCTGACCATCAAGGCTGACGGAGCAGCGCTCGATTTAGAGGATATACGCGACGAAGGTGTCGCGTAGACTAAAGAATTGTTTGAATTTTTGACAACCCAACATAAACGGGTGTCTTGTTCTTCTAACGAAGGAAATAGCGTAAAGTCTATCTATAAGTGGGCCAATTGTACGATTTTCCTTTCTTCGAGTGGCCTAAGATGGCCTCTATGCAGGAAAATGCTTTAGCGTTAAAATAGGGGTAAGGGTGGCTTTTCAGGCCAAGTCAGGAAAGTTTAAGCAAAAAGAACTGTTGCAACAAACTATTGGAAACTTGGGTCACTAGCGGATTAACAGGACTGATCCACGATGCTCTAGGACTTCATTGCTGCCCATAGGTTTGTAGAATAGACTGTAGCTATACGTTCCGATTGGGCAGTCTTCGCCTTTAAGTTGACCATTCCACTGCGGATTAGCACTCTCTTCACTATAAACTACATCACCCCAGCGGTTATAAATGGTAAGCCGAATTTGACTTCCATTGGTGACAAAAAGCCTGAACCTATCATTGATCTGATCACCATTGGGCGTAAAGCTGTCTGGGGCAAAAGCGTTTGAAGGACAGGCGCCCGTAATTTGAATGGTGCGTGTTAGCGAGCAGCCAAATGAGTTCGTTAGTCTCACTTTGTAAGTGCCGGGCTGATGAATCTGTATGGTTGAGGCCGTCTCTCCGGATGGCTCCCATAAATACGTTAAAGTGCTGTCGAGTCCATCAGCGGAAAGTATAGGATTGTCACAAGATCTGACCTCATCTGCCAAAGCTCTCGGAAGCGGTTGAACCGTTACACTAGTTGAGGTTGTACTTGAACAGATTCCACTGACTACAGTTAGCGTATATACACCAGCCTGCGTAACAGCAATATTGGCTGTACTTTCGCCTGTTGACCATTGATAAGCAATCGACGAGCTACCCGAGGGTATTATAGGATTAAGCGTTGTCGATTGCCCCTGACAAATTTCTTTTTGATTACCTAACAGAATTCTAGGCTTTTCCAGTACCGTAAGCTGTAGTGTGCGCAGACTATCGCAATCATACATTGTTTTCAGCGAATCAACATACCTGCCACTAGTCGTGTAGCCCAGATAAGACTCCCCCTGGCATATCGTTTTATTAACGGTGGAAGTTAAGGTTGTTTTGGGTATGCTCTGTATGTTTTTTAGTGTAGCGACTTTACATCCAGCCTGATTAGTGGCCGTGACACTATACACACCAGTAGTCGTTACGGTGTTCGTAGCACTAGATGGGTTTCGGCCTCCACTCCATTGATAGGAAGTCCCACCAGATGCTGTCAGGGTGAGGCTGCCACATTGGTTAGAGCTATTTGCTATATAAACTGGGAAGTAAGGATCTAACGCTCCCCAGGTTACAAGGGTATAGAACTCCGGTTTATCAGCTGTAATAGTGATACAGGTAAACGTACCTGGAAATTCAACTACAGCATTTCCTTCTGCACCTAGTAAGGTGAAAGAGTCAAAAAAAGTAGTTCCCCCACCATTGTGAAGTGGTATATATGGTTCTGAAAATCGTAAAGTCACTTTACTATTAACACTACCCAATGATGATAGCAATAGAACAGGATTTGTAACAGGTTCCGAAAAGCAAACTACAGATTGAGAGCCTTTAGTAGAGGCTAAGGTTACCATTGGAACATGTTTATTGGGGATAGTAGTAATACCGTCGAATTGCAAAAATGGACTGAAATCTGATATATACTGAAATAATGGTGGGTAAGAAAAGGACATTCTAACCATGATTTGTTTATTTTTTAATTCTATTGTTCCAATGGTTTGATCATGAGTGTAATTTTGCCAATTAGTCCAGACATACATGGGTTTACATTGAGAATAAACCTCACAAAGTTGAAATACGAAAAAAGTGCCTAGTAACCAATACTTATAGAAGGGCTTGCTACCTAGCATAATTTTAAGTTTTAAGGATTCACAATCTGAATGCTTATACTTATAACTAATTACCCTAAATCACTAAACTTGACTGACAGCGTAAAAGCTTGTGGCTTTATTTCAGTGTAAACAGGTTCCGCCTATAATATGGAAGACATAAGTGAATAGCAAGTATATATAAAATACATGTTAAATGGAGGCAAATGGTAGGAAATCTATTATTTAACCTGATTCTGATAAGGTATATAGCCCAATACTAGTATTTATAATACTGGTTCAGCACGTTGTTTAGTTTCCCCACATGCTTTTAATAGTTCCACTTCAAATTGTTGTAAAATAGTCTCTTTGCTTAAATATTGTCGTGCGTATGTTCTGGCATTTTGTCGATAAACGGACAAATCTTTGTGAAGCGCCAATAGAATACCATCGAGTAAGGCCTGTGTCGATTCGGGTTCGATCAGGATGCCCATCTGGTTTTCATCTATAACCTTATACAAAGTAGTACCCGGTACGGCTGATACTAAGGCACAGCCACCAGCCGCCAGGATGCTGGTAAGCTTGGATGGTAATACTAAATCAGATGCTGATTTCTTTTGAAGAACCAGGTGAATATCCGCCGTTGCTAAAAGTGCTGATAACTTGTTGTAGGGCTGTAAAGGATGAAAGCTAACATTAGATAGTTTATAGTCATGAACTAAATTTTCTAACCTTGTTTTGCCGCCCCCCGACCCACAGATCACAAATTTTACCTCCGATTGCGTTTGAAATGATTTAGCAACTTCAATGATCAGTTCCAGGCCTTGTTTTTCGCCAAGACTGCCCGAGTACAGAATAACCTTATCTTGTTGGTCTAGTCCCAGCTCTGTTCGTAAGGATTGTTCTTGTGGAAGTGGACGGACCAATTGTTCATCGACCCAGTTGGGGAATAAGTAGCAAGGATTTTGAAGTACATTCTTATCAGCGACTTTTTGGACCATGCCTTCACTTATGGTAGACACTACCGCACAGCGTTTTAGAATAAACTTCTCAATTGAGAATAGCAGATTCAGAAACGATTGATTTTTGATCATTCCTAATTCTTTTGCCATATCGACCTGTAAATCCTGAAGATGATACCAGAGTGGTATTCGCTTTACCAAGGAGTATAGAGCAGGTAAGAGGCCAATCTGAAAAGGGGGCGATACACAAATGACTACGTCGAATGGCTTGCCGAATAAAATGCCAATCCAATAGGGTAGACTGCTAAGTACAAACGATAGCTCATGTAAGATGCGCTTAACTGTAGTAACCTTTTTAGGAACATAAAAGGGACACCGATGAACAGTGACCCCTTCTAGTGTTTCAGTAAACCAACCTTTACCTTTATAAGCGGCATGTACTTCCCATTCTGGATAATAGGGCATGGCTGTAATAACCTGGACAGAATGCCCTTGCCTAACTAGCCACGCTCCCATTTCACCAGTATATTTGCCTACCCCTGTTAGTTCCGGAGCATAATTAATATCATATAGTAGGATGCGCATTTAATATATATCTCTTGTCAATAAGTAGGTACTAGTAGGATATTGATAATCAGTGGATTCAAGTCGCTTTTGATAGTGGGTATTTAAATGGTTTTAAGCAACCGGGCCGCCATACTGTCGTGAATCTGA